>NZ_VEGH01000002.1 GCF_007679345.1 Cellulosimicrobium cellulans | reverse complement strand
CCCACCGGGCACCGCTACCTCACCCGACCCGGCACCGGCCGCAACCACGACGCCACCACCGACCCCTACGACGCACCCCCACCCTTCTGACGGGCGCTCGGGCCGACCCCTCGGGTCGCCTCGGGTGGCCCTCGCGGGCCGCCCACGGCGCGCGCACGGGGGCGTGTCAGTGGTCGGCCGTACGGTTCGGGACATGAGCAGGCGGGCCATCGACCACGAGCGACTCCGGGAGATCCACGCGCGGTTCTCGGCGACGCCGCCGCCGCGCACGGTCGCGGAGCAGGACGCCTACGACCGGCTCGAGGCCGAGCTCATCGAGGCGATGGGCCTGACCCGGGACGAGTTCGAGCGGATGTCCGCGACGTACGCCCAGCTGCGCCGCGCGAGCTGACCCCGGCGGCGCTGCGCGAGTCGACAGGGCGGCACCGCACCAGCCGACCCGCTCGCACCGCCCGACCTGACCTGGCGGCACCGCCCGACCTGACCCGGCCGCACCGCCCGAGCCGACCCCCGCGGCGGCGGGAGGGCCTCACCGGCGCGCGGCGCGGCGCCGCCCGCGCTCGCAGGCCTCAGCCCGTCCCCGCCACCCGCCGCACCCCGGCCTCGACCGCCGCGTCGTCGCCGGGTCCGGTGTCGAGGGCTCGGTGGATGCCGAGCCCTTCGACCAGCGCGTCCAGCGCCCGTGCCGTCGTCGGGTCGAACCAGCGCTCCAGCGACGCACGGCTCCGGGCCATCCACGCGGTGGTGAGGTCTCGGTACGCCGGGTCCCGGGCCGCCAGCGTGTAGAGCTCGTGGCTGAGCACCAGGTCGCGCGGGTCGCCCATCACCTCGCCGCGGATGTAGGCGACGAGCGCGTCGACCGCGGCCGCGCGGTCGGGCGCGGCGGCCATCAGCGCGTCGAACCGCTCGCCGAACCCCCGGGCGTACCGGTCGAACGCCGCCCGGAGCAGGTCGTCCAACCCGTCGAAGTGGTACGTCATCGACCCGAGCGGCACGTCCGCGGCCGCGGCGACCTTGCGGTGCGAGGTGCCCGCGACGCCCTCGGCGGCGAGCACGTCGAGGCACGCGTCGACGATGCGGTCGCGCCGGCCCGGGTCGTGGCGACGGGTCATCGGTCGATGTTCTCCCGGATGACCCGCGCGGGGTTCCCGACCGCGACGACGTTCGCCGGGATGTCCTTGGTGACGACGGAGCCGGCACCGATGACGGAGTTCTCCCCGATGGTGACGCCCGGGCAGACGATGACGCCGCCGCCGAGCCACACGTTGTCCCCGATGACGATGGGCTTCGCGCCCTCCAGCTTGTCCTTGCGGGGCTGCGGCTCGATCGGGTGGATCGGGGTCAGCAGCTGGACGTTCGGGCCGATCATGCAGTCGTCGCCGATGTGGATGGTCGCGACGTCCAGCGCGGTGAGGTTGAAGTTCACGAACGTGCGGGCGCCGACGTGGATGTTCTTGCCGTAGTCGACGTGCAGCGGCGGGCGGATCCCGGCGCCCTCGCCGAGCGTGCCGAGGAGGTCGGCGAGGATGGCGCGGGCGGCCTCGTCGTCGAGCAGCGCGACGCGACCGTACGCCTCGGCGAGCCGGGCGGACCGGCGGGTGAGGTCCTCGATCTCCTGGTCGGCGATGTACAGATCGCCCGCCAGCATCCGCTCGAGGTTGCTGCGCGGGTCGTCGGCGAAGTAGTCGGTCGTCGTCATGCGGACGATGGTACGCGTCGTTGTGTACGTTCGTACACAACGGTCGGCTGCCCGCGGCGCCTCACCAGACCGGCGGCCGCCGCTCCGGCCAGCGCAGCCGCTCCTCCAGCTGCGCCGCGAGCGCCAGCAGCACGTGCTCGCCGCCCGGTCGCCCGACCAGCTGCACGCCCATCGGCAGGCCGGCCGGCGCGGCGGCGTCCGGCTCGGTCCAGTGGGTCGGCACCGTGATCGCCGGGAGGCCGCACACGTTGAGCATGGACGTGTACGGGGTGTACTCGCACTGCTGCGCGAAGTTCCGCTCCGGGTCCTCGGCGTCGTACCAGCCGACCGGCCGCGGGGTGAGCGCCATCGCCGGCAGCAGCACCGCGTCGTACTTCTCGACCCGGGCGACCATCGTCCGCTCGAAGGCGGCGAGCGCCCCGACCGCCTCGACGAGCTGCCGCGCCGGGACCGCCCGACCGCGCGCGATCAGCCACTGCGTCAGCGGCTCGAGCAGCGCCAGCCGCTCGGGGTCGTCGATCGGGACGGCCGACGCACCCGCCATCCACAGGGTCCGGAACGCCGGCGCGTAGGCGGGGTCGGGCTCCCAGGTGCCGGCATCGCGCACGGCGTGCCCGAGCGCGTCGAGCGTCGCGGCACCGGTGTCGAGCGCGGTGCGTGCCTCCGGCCCGAGCACGATGTCGTAGGCACCCTCCCACGCGCTGAACGTGCTGACCCCGATCCGGAACGCCGACCGCCCGTCCGGCGTGCGGCCCCGCCGGGCGGCGTCGAGGTAGGACCCGCGGGGTCCCGCCGCGGTGCGCAGGGTCCGCGGGTGGTCCACCGTCCCGTCCGCCCGCCGGGGCAGCATGCCCTCCAGCAGCAGCGCGGCGTCCGCGGCGGTGCGCGCGATCGGCCCGTGCACGACCAGGCCGCCGAGCGACTCCACGCCGCCGCCGGCCGGCAGCAGCCCGCGGGTGGTCTTGAGCCCGACGAGACCGCAGGCGGCGGCCGGGATGCGGACCGACCCGCCGCCGTCGGACCCGGGCGCGACCGGCAGCAGCCCGGCGGCGACGGCCACCGCGGCGCCGCCGCTCGACCCGCCCGACCCGCGCCCGAGGTCCCAGGGGTTGCGCGCGGGCGGCCCGACCAGCGTCTCGGTGTACGACGGGAAGCCGAGCTCCGGCGCCGCGGTCTTGCCGAGCGACACGATGCCCGCGGCGTCGAGCACCTGCGTGATGTCGCTGCTGACCTCGGGCACGTACCGGTAGGGGCCGGCGAACGCCCGCGACCCGAACCCGGTCGGCACGCCCGCGCGGTCCGTGAGGTCCTTGTCGGCCGTCGGCAGTCCCCACAGCGGCGCGTCCGGGCCGGGGGCCGTGCCGCGGCCCAGCGCAGCCGCGCGCTCCCGGGCCAGGTCGGGCGTCACCGTGGCGAAGGCGCCGAGCGCGGGGTCGCGGTCGGCGATCCGGCGGAGGTAGTGCTCGGTCAGGTCGGCGGGAGCGAGGTCGCCGGACCGGAGCAGGTCGCGCAGGGCGACGGCCGTCATCTCGTGCAGCGCGGTCACCCGGCCAGCCTAGGCACGGTTCGGGGCGCACCCGCCCCGGTCTCGGCCACCACCTACCCCGCCGACGGGCGCGTCCGCGTGCGGGACCATGGACCGCATGACCGCCGCCGTCGCCCTCGAGGACCGCCTGCCCACGCCCGAGGAGCACCGCCGGCTGGCCGAGGCCGTCGGCTGGGGGCACGCCTTCGACTGGCCGTCCCAGCCCGCGTCGCTCGCCGGGTCGACGCTCGGGGTGGTCGCGGTCGACGACGGGGGGGCGGTCGGGATGGCCCGGGTCGTCGGCGACGGCGTCAAGTACTTCATGGTCCAGGACGTCGTCGTGCTGCCCGCCCGGCAGGGCGGTGGCATCGGCCGGGCGCTGGTCGCGCGGGTCCTCGAGCTGATCGCCGAGCGCGCACCGGCCCCGGCGTTCGTGACGCTGTTCGCCACCGCCGAGGGGAGCGCGCTGTACCGGTCGGCGGGGTTCGAGGTCGGCGACATGACCGGCATGGTCCGCGTGGTCGACCCGCGCTGAGGCGCCGGGCCCCGGGGCCTCAGTCCTCCGCCGGCTCCAGCCGCAGCGTCACGTCCACGACCTGCGGCCCGACCACCGTGCCGACGATGCGGGGCCCGTGCCGGTCGTACTTCGCGTGGTACGCCGCATCCACGGCCTCGTGCGTGCCGGGGTCCGCGGCCGCGAACCGCACCTCCTTGGTCACCCCGCCGGCCTCGACCCGCCCGCGCCCGGACGCCTGCGCCCGGCGGAACCAGCCGTTCCCCGGCCCGTACGCCGAGCGGACGACGAGGTCGCCGCCGACCCGCACGACCCAGATGGTCACGGCCGGCCGCAGGGTGCCGTCCGGGCGGTACGACGCGAGCCGCAGCTCCTCGGCCGCCCCGACCCGGTCGAGCTCGTCGGCGGTCCAGGTGCTCATCGCGCGTCGCCCCCCGCGTACTGCTCCTGCGTGACCGGCTCGGCCCACGTGGTCTCGGAGCCGTCCCGGGCGTCGGTGGTCTCCCACATCGCCAGGTGCTCCATGAAGGCGTCGGGTCCGGCGCCGTGCCAGTGCTCCTCCCCCGGCGGGCACCACACGGTCTGACCCGGACGGGCCTCCAGCACCCGGCCGTCGCGCGTGCCGACGCGGGCGACGCCCTGGGTGACGTGCAGCGACTGGCCCGCGGCGTGGCGGTGCCAGTGGGTGCGGGCGCCCGGGGCGAACCGGACGACGTTGACCCGCAGGCGGGACGGCGCGGGCGGCGCGGCGAGGACGTCGAACCAGACGTCGCCGGTGAACAGGGCGGACGGGCCGGCGGTCGTCGGCTCCTCGGTGCGGATCTCCACGGGTACCTCCTGGGCGTCGTGCGCGGCGGGTCCGTCGCGCACCGTCCCAGCAGACACCCGGCGGCGCCGGTCCGGGAGGTCCCGGCGTGACGGGTACTGGCAGGACCTGCCTCCGCGACCGGGGGCGGACGTACCGTCGAGGCATGGACAACCGCGACGAGGTGCGTGACTTCCTGGCGTCCCGCCGGGCGCGGATCACGCCCGCCCAGGCCGGGCTCACCGCCTACGGGTCGAACCGCCGCGTCGCCGGTCTGCGCCGCGAGGAGGTCGCGATGCTCGCCGGGGTGTCCTCCGACTACTACGTCCGCCTGGAGCGGGGGAACCTCTCGGGCGTCTCGGACTCGGTGCTCGCGGCGATCGGCCGGGCGCTGCAGCTCGACGAGGCCGAGACGCTGCACCTGCACGACCTCGCCCGCGCCGCCGGGCCCCGCACCGCACGCGCCCGCCGCCGACCCACGCCGCCCGTGCCGCCGAGCGTCCAGGTCATGCTCGACGCCATGACCGGCGCGCCGGCCGTCGTCCGGAACGACCGGCTCGACATCCTCGCGACCAACGCGCTCGGCCGGGCGCTGTACGCGCCGCTGCTCAGCGGTCCGTCGCACGTCGAGGGCCGCCCCGCCAACCACGCCCGGTTCGCGTTCCTCGACCCCGCCGCGCACGACTACTGGGTCGACTGGGAGAAGGCCGCCCGGGACACCGTCGGCATCCTGCGCACCGCCGCCGGCCGGGACCCGCACGACAAGGCGGTGCACGACCTGGTCGGGGAGCTGTCCACCCGCAGCGAGGAGTTCCGCGAGCGCTGGGCGCGGCACGACGTGCACCTGCACCGCGGCGGCCTCAAGCACATCCAGCACCCCGTGGCCGGCCGGCTCGACCTGATGTACGACACGCTGCCGATCGCGCAGGCTCCCGGGCTGACGATGCTCGTCTACACGGCGGCCCCCGGGACGGCGTCCGCGGACGCACTCCAGCTGCTGGCCAGCTGGGCGGCGAGCGGCGACGCGCCCGCCGCCACCCCCGCCCCCGGGACGAGCCCCACGACCGCCGTCGGCTGACCGCGGCCGCACCCCACCTCGCGCCCGTCCGACCCGGCCGGGTGCGTCCCGCCGACCCCACGGAGGACCCGCCATGCACACCCGCACGCTCGGACAGGGGCTCGAGGTCTCGGCCGTCGGCCTCGGCGCCATGGGCATGTCCATGTCCTACGGCCCGAACCCCGGCACCCGCGACGACATGATCGCCGTCCTGCGCGGGGCGGTGGACCTCGGCGTCACGTTCGTCGACACCGCCGAGGTCTACGGCCCGTACGTCAACGAGGAGCTGGTCGGCGAGGCGCTCGCGCCGCTGCGCGACCGGGTCGTCCTCGCCACCAAGTTCGGCTGGCAGATCGCCGACGGCCGGATGGTGGGGCTGAACTCGCGGCCCGAGCAGATCCGCGCGGTCGCCGAGGCCTCGCTGCGGCGGCTCGGCGTCGAGACGATCGACCTCTTCTACCAGCACCGGGTCGACCCGGACGTGCCGATCGAGGACGTCGCCGGGACGGTCGGCGAGCTCGTCGCCGAGGGCAAGGTCCGCCACCTCGGGCTGTCCGAGGCCGGCGCCGTCACGATCCGGCGCGCGCACGCCGTGCACCCGGTGACGGCCGTGCAGTCGGAGTACTCGCTGTGGACGCGGGACCCCGAGCCGGAGGTGCTGCCGACCTGCGCGGAGCTCGGGATCGGCTTCGTGCCGTTCAGCCCGCTCGGCAAGGGGTTCCTCACGGGCACGGTCGACGCGACCACCACCTTCGCCGAGGGCGACATCCGGCACCGGGTGCCGCGGTTCACCGCGGAGAACCGGGACGCGAACGCCGCCCTCGTGGCGCGGGTGCGCACGCTGGCCGAGGCCCGCGGGGCGACGCCCGGGCAGGTCGCGCTCGCGTGGCTGCTCGCCCGGCAGCCGTGGATCGTGCCGATCCCGGGCACCCGGCGGCTGTCGCGGGTCCAGGAGAACGCGGACGCGACGACCGTGGCCCTCTCGGCGGACGAGCGAGCCGAGCTGGACGCGCTCGCGTCGACCCTGGGCGTCCGGGGGAACCGCTACGACGACGCGGGGATGTCGCTGGTCGGCCGCTGACCGGCCCGCCGGACCGGTGACCGGCGCGGCGCGTCAGGCGTGCGGGAGCGGGCGGGGCGGGGTGCCCGTGTCGTCGGGGAGGAGCGACAGGGCGGTGCCCAGAACGCCCCAGACCACCGCCGGGCGGGTGTGGGCGAACCGCACGCCCGCGGCCCGGCGGCGCTCCCCGCGCCGGAACACCGCCCGCTCGATCGCGACGACCGACCCGACGGAGACGGCGAGCGCGGCGGCGCCCGCCGCGCACACCGAGGCGCGGCGGCGCGGCGTCATCGACCCCCACAGCTCGCCCCAGTCGACCTGCTCCTCCTCCGGGTCCTGCGCCGCGGCGGCGCGGCGGGCACGGGACTCCTCGAGCCCGCGGCGCAGGTCGGGCACCGAGGCCGCCAGGACGACGCCGGTCAGCGCGACCTTCGCCCAGCCGCGCGCGGCACGGGACCGGATGAGGTCCGGGGTGGCGTAGTAGGCGGTCGAGGCCAGTCCGGTCACCGCGGCGTTCAGCACGCGGGAGGCCGGCGGGGTGGACGGCATGTCGGGTCCTCCGGGGGTCGGCGGGTGGTCCGGCCACGCTAACCAGCGGGCCGCGCCGCCCGCATCCGCCCTGGGGCGGAGCGACCGGGTCCCTCCGGCCGACCCGGGCCCGGAGCCCGGACGGGCGATCCCGCTGGTCAGCGCTTCCCCCGCTGGCGGGCGGCCCCCTCCCGGGCGATGATCGCGACCGGATCCGCACCCCCGGCGGGCCGCCGACCGACCAGCTGCGAGGAGACCCATGCCCGACGGCACCCGCCCCGTCCGCCTCCAGGACGGCAGCCCGCCGCCGGACCTGCTCCTCGCCCCGCTGCCGGCGACGGTCCCCGACGCGCTGCGCGCGGTCACCACCTGGCCGGGCGGGCTGCGCCCCGGCGCGGGTGCGACCGCGGCCCTCTGGGAGGTGCTCGCCACGCTCGCGGCGCACGACCTCGCCGTCGCGCGGGCCGTGGAGCCGCACCTCGACGCCCGGGCGGTCCTCGACCAGGCCGCGAGCACGGTCCCCGGTGACCGCGCGGCGTCCACCTGGGGCGTCTACGCCGCCGAGGGCCCCGGTGCGGCGCTCACCGCGAGCCCGGTCGCGACCGCCGGCGACCCCGGCGCCACCGGCGAGGCCTGGCTCCTGGACGGTACGAAGCCGTGGTGCTCGCTGGCCCGGCACCTGGACGCGGCGCTCGTCACCGCGCGCCTGGCGGGCGACGACGGCCGCCGCGGCCTGTTCGCCGTCGACCTGCGCGCCGCCGAGGTGCAGCCGGTCGACGCCCCGTGGCCGTCCCGAGGCCTCGCGGAGATCCCGAGCACGCCGGTCCGGTTCGACCGGGCGCGGGCGACCCTGGTCGCCGAGGGGTCCTGGTACCTGGACCGGCCCGGCTTCTGGTGGGGCGCGATCGGCGTCGCGGCGTGCTGGTTCGGGGGCGCGGTCGGCGTCGCCCGCCGCCTGCACGCGCACGCCGCCGCGCGGCCCGACGACCGGCTGCTCGCCATGCACCTGGGCGCGGTCGACGAGCGGCTGTCCGCCGCCCGCGTCCTGCTGGCCGACGCGGCGGCGCGGGTCGACGCGTCGGGCGCGGCCACCCGCGGCGGACGGGACCCCGAGCCGGAGGACGCGCGCGCCGCGGGCCGGGTGCTCGCCAAGCGGGTGCGCGCGACCGTGGCCCGCACCTGCGAGGACGTGCTGCGGCTCTCCGGCCACGCGCTCGGCCCCGGGCCGCTGACCCAGGAGGACGAGCACGCCAAGCGCGTCGCGGACCTGGAGGTCTACGTGCGGCAGCAGCACGCGGAGCGCGATGACGCCTCCCTGGGCGGCCTGCTCGCGTCGGGGCCGGCGCCGTGGTGATCTTCGACGGCCGGGCGGGCGGCACGCCGGCCGGCATCTGGGAGGCCGCGGCGCGGTTCGCCGCGCTGCCCGGGCTGGCGCTGCCCGTCGGCCGCACGGTCGTCGTCGCCGCGCACCCGGACGACGAGACGCTCGGCGCCGGCGGCCTGCTGCACCGGCTCGCCGAGGCCGGGCGTCCGGCGGACGTGGTGGTCGTGACCGACGGCGCAGGGTCGCACGCGGGCTCCGCCACCCTGGCGCCGGAGGACCTGGTGCCGATGCGCGCCCGCGAGCTGGCGGCGGGGGTCGCCGTGCTGTCGCCGGGCTCCACCGTCACGGCGCTGGGCTTCCCGGACGGCGGGACCCGGGAGCACCGCGAGGCGGTCACGGCGGCCCTGCGCGCGGCGGTCGGCGACGAGCCGCTCGCGGTCCTGGTCGCGCCGTGGCGCGGCGACGGGCACCGGGACCACCGCGTCGTCGGCGAGGTGTGCGCGGAGCTCGCCGCCGCCACGGGCGCCCGGCTGCTGGAGTACCCGGTGTGGCTGTGGCACTGGGCGACCCCGGAGCACGCGGACGTGCCGTGGGACCGCCTCCGGGCGCTGCCGCTCGACGACCGCGACCTCACCGCCAAGCGCCGGGCGCTCGCGCAGCACGTCACGCAGACCCAGCCCTGGTCGGCGGCGCCCGAGGACGCCGCGCCCCTGCACCCGGAGTTCCTGCGGAACTTCGACCGGGACGTCGAGCCGTTCGTCGTCGGCGACGACCTCCCGGCCTCCGTCCCGCCGGAGTACTTCACCGCGAAGTACGCGCGGCGCGACGACCCCTGGCACCTGGCGTCGCGGTGGTACGAGGAGCGCAAGCGCGCACTCACCCTCGCGTCGCTGCCCGCCCGCCGGTACGGCTCGGTGCTGGAGGTCGGCTGCTCCGTCGGCACGCTGACGGCGGAGCTCGCCGGGCGCAGCGAGCGGCTGCTGGCCACCGACGTCGTGCCCGCCGCGGTCGAGTCCGCCCGCGAGCGCGTCGCCGGGCACCCGCACGTCACGGTCCGCCGGCACGACGTCCGGTCTGGGGTCCCCGCGGGCCCCTACGACCTGGTGGTGCTGTCGGAGGTGGCGTACTACCTGACCCGGCCGGAGCTGCTGGACCTCGTGGAGCGGCTGCGCCCGGAGCTGGCCCCCGGCGCGACCGTGCTCGGCTGCCACTGGCGGCACCCGGTCGCGGAGCACGCGCAGACCGGCGACGACGTGCAGGCCGTCCTCGACCGCGCGCTCGGCCTGGCCCGGGTGGCGTCCTACCGGGACGCCGACGTGGCGCTGGACGTGTGGAGCGCCGACCCGGCGTCGGTGGCGGAGCGCGAGGGCCTGCTCCGGTGAACCCGCGGCCGGCCCGTGCCACCCCGCGGCCCCCTGTGGCCCGGGTGCTCGTCGTCGTCCCGGTGCACGACGAGGAGGAGCTGCTGGCCGCGTGCCTGGCGTCCGTCGGCGCGGCGGCGGACGGGGCGGGGGTGCCGGTCGACGTCGTGGTCGTCCTCGACGACTGCCGCGACGGGTCCGCCGCGCTGGCCCGGGCGGCGGGCGTCCGGACGGTCACCGTGCGGGCCGGCGCGGTCGGCGCCGCGCGGGCCGCCGGGATCGCCGCGGGACTCGACCGGTGCGCCGGCGACCCGGGCGCCGTCTGGATCGCGTGCACCGACGCGGACACCGTCGTCCCGCCCCACTGGCTCCGGACGCACCGGGCGCTCGCGGACGCCGGTGCGGACGTCGTGGTCGGGACCGTCCGCCCCGACCCGCGCGACCTCACCCCGCGGCAGCTCGCCGCCTGGCGCGCGACCCGCGTCGCCGGCCGCCCCAACGGGCACGTGCACGGCGCCAACCTCGGGGTCCGTGCCGACGCCTACCTGCGCGCGGGCGGGTTCGGCCCGCTGGTGGAGCACGAGGACGTCGACCTCGTCGCGCGGCTGCGCGCCGACCGCGGCACGGTGGTGCGGGCGGCCGACGAGGTGGACGTGGTCACGTCCGGCCGGACCGTCGGCCGCACGCCCGGCGGGTACGCCGGCTACCTGCGCGAGGCGTTCCCGGCCTGACCGTCGCCGCGTGCGGCGTCCCCCGCCACCTCCGCGTCGAACCGCACCGGCCCTGCCCCGTGCTCGCCCAACACGTCGTCCGGGTTGAGCAGCGCGCACGCCTTCAGCGACAGGCAGCCGCAGCCGATGCACCCCGCCAGGTCCCGCTCCAGGCGCTCGATCGTGCGGCGGCGCTCCTCGAGCCGCTCCTTCCACGCCCGCGACAGCCGCCGCCACTCGCCGGCCGTGGGCGCTCGGGAGTGCGGCACCGTCGCGAACACCTCGGTGAGCTCCGCCAGCGGGACGCCGAGCCGCTTGGCGACGACGATCAGCGAGATCCGGCGCAGCATGTGCCGGGCGTACCGGCGCTGGTTCCCGGCCGTGCGCGTCGACACGATCAGGCCGCGGCGCTCGTAGAAGTGCAGCGCCGACACCGGCACGCCGGTGCGCCGGCTCACCTCGCCGACGGACAGGGTGTCGTCCGGCTCGGGACGCGCCACCTCAGTCCTCGCGCACCTGGAGCGGCAGCGTGGCGATCAGCGGGTGGTCGACGTCCTGCGCCCCGGTGCGGGCGGCGCCGCCGGGCGACCCGAGGGTGTCGAAGAACTCGACGTTCGCCTGGTAGTACGCGCTCCACTGCTCGGGGACGTCGTCCTCGTAGTAGATGGCCTCGACGGGGCAGACCGGCTCGCAGGCGCCGCAGTCCACGCACTCGTCGGGGTGGATGTACAGCGACCGCTTGCCCTCGTAGATGCAGTCGACCGGGCACTCCTCGATGCACGCCTTGTCCTTGACGTCCACGCAGGGCTGGGCGATCACGTACGTCACGAGGCCTCCGTCCTGGCCCGCTGCCCCGGCGGCCGAGCCACCCCGACGCTACGACCTCGACCGTGGTTGAGATCAAGGCGCGGTGGCCGAGGTCACACCCCGGTGCGGCCGGGGCCGCCTCCGCCGTCCAGCGCCGCGAGCCACCGGCGCAGCAGCCCCTCCAGCGCGGCGGCGTCCTCCTCCGGGCCGAGCAGGTCGAGCAGCCGCCGCTCGTTGGCCATGTGCGCCGTGAACGCCGCGTCGACGACCTCGCGCCCGCGGGGCGTCAGCGCGACCACCCGCCCGCGCCCGTCCTCGGCGCTCGGCCGCCGGGTGACCAGGCCGGCGCGCTCCAGCCGGTCGACCCGCTTGGTCATCGCCCCGGTCGTCACCATCGTGTGGGCGGCGAGGTCCCCCGGCGCGCGCTCGTACGGCGCCCCGGCGCGGCGCAGCGCGGCGAGCACGTCGAACTCCCCCTCGCCGAGCTCGTGCTCGCGGTAGACCGCGGTGATCTCGCCGGTCAGGGCGAGGGCGAGCCGGTGCAGCCGCCCGATCACTCCCTGCGGGCGCACGTCGACGTCGGGGCGCTCGCGAGCCCACTCCTGCTGGATGCGGTCGACGTGGTCCGGTCCCATGCCGCCATCGTATCTTCCACGGAAGGTATAGTCGCTTCCGTGGAAGACAACCGCCGCTGGCTCCCGGTCGCCGCGATCGCGCCGGTCCTCTGGGGCAGCACGTACTACGTCACGCGGCACACCCTCCCCGCCGACAGCCCGCTGTGGGGCGGTGTGCTCCGCGCCCTCCCCGCCGGGATCGTGCTGCTGGTCCTGGCGCGCCGGCTCCCCCGCGGGTCGTGGTGGTGGCGGTCGCTCGTGCTCGGGACGCTGACCGTCGGGGCGTTCTTCGCGCTGGTCTACGTCGCCGCGCAGGCGCTGCCGAGCAGCATCGCGTCGACCGTCATGGCCGTCGGGCCGGTCGTCATGATGCTCGCCGCCTGGGTGCTGCTGGGCCGGCGGCCGCTGCTGCGGGCCGTCGTCGGCGGCGTGCTCGGCGTCGTCGGCGTCGCGGTGATGCTGCTGGGCGGCGGCGACGGAGCCGGGCTGGACCCCCGCGGGATCGTCGCCTCGGTCGCGGCGATGCTGATGTCGTCGGTCGGCTACGTCCTGGCGAACCGCTGGCAGGGCGAGGTCGAGGTGCTGCCGCTCACCGCCTGGCAGCTCGTCGCCGGGGCCCTCGTGCTCCTCCCGGTCGCGGTGGCGGTCGAGGGGGCGCCGCCGGCCCTCGACGGCACGGCCGTGCTCGGGTTCGCGTACGTCTCGCTGGTCGCGACGGCGGTGGCGAACGTGGCCTGGTTCGCGGCGCTGCGGCACCTCGGGCCGTCGACGGTCGGGCTGGTCGGGCTGCTCAACCCGGTGACGGGCGTGCTGCTGGGGACGGTGCTCGCGGCGGAGGTGCTGACGTGGCGGCAGGTGCTGGGGATCGCGGTCGTCCTGGCGGCGATGGCGCTGGGGGCGACCCGGTCGCGGCGCCGGGAGCCCGCCGTGGCGGGGGCCGTCCGCTCTCCCCGGTGACCCGGCGGATCCCGTCGACCGGGCCCGTGGGTGGCGGCCGATAGCGTCCCCCGCGTGGACACCGAGGACTGGGTCGAGCGCAGCCGCACCTCCTACGACGCCGTCGCCGACGCCTACGTCGAGCTGGTGACCCGCGGCTACCCCGAGCGCGACCCCCAGGACCGCGCGCTGCTCGACCTCGCGGGCGAGCTGGCCTCGGCGGTCGGCGGCGGCCCGGTCGCGGACCTCGGGTGCGGCCCGGGCCACGTCACCGGCCACCTGCACGCGCGCGGCGTCCCGGTGGTCGGCGTCGACGTCTCGCCCCGGATGGTCGAGATCGCCCGGGCGGCCCACCCGGGCGTGCGGTTCGACGTCGGCGACATGACCCGGATCGACCTCGAGGACGGGTCGTTGAGCGGCGCGCTGCTCTGGTACTCGCTCATCCACGTGCCGGACGCCGCCGCCCCCGGGGTGATCGCGCGGGTCGCACGGGCGCTGCGTCCCGGCGGCGTCCTGCTGCTCGGCTTCCAGGTCGGGGACGAGGTCCGCGCCCCGTCGCACGCGTACGGCGGCATCCCCGTCGTCCTGCGGTCCCAGCGCCGTCCCGTCGACCGGGTCGCCGGGTGGGTCCGGGCGGCCGGGCTCACCGTCGAGCTGCAGGCGGTGCGCGACCCGGACGGCGACCCGCCGGAGGGGCGCGTGCTCGCCCGCCGGCCGGGGTGACCCCGCACCGCGGGGCCGGCCGGCCGGCGCCGCGGGTCAGCCGCCCGCGAACGGGGGCAGCACGTCCACGAGGCCGCCGGGCCGCAGCGGCGCCCGCGGGTCGTCGAGGCGCTCGCCCTCGTGCAGCAGCGCGCACCGCTCGAGCACCCGGCGCAGGCCGTCCCCGTGCCGCTCGACGAGCGCCGCGCGCAGCTCGGCCGCCGTCAGCGCCGGGACCTCCTCGGTCCCCGTGCCCGCGGCCTCGGCGGCGGCCGCGAAGTAGCGCACCGTGATCACGGGGCCTCCTCCGGCGGCGCGGCGGGTGCCGTGCCGCCCCACCGCGCGGCGTCCGCCGTCACCTGCGCGACGACGCGGTCGAGCGCCGCGCGGTCGCCGGTCCCCCCGCCGACCGCGCAGCCGACCAGGAACGCCGTCAGCGGCACCGCCGGCCGTGAGACGCCGTGCGAGACGTCGCGCGCGAGGCCGAGCAGCACCCCGACGTCCGCCACCGCCGGGTCCACGCTCAGGGCCGCCGCCTGGGCCGCGACCCAGCGGTGCAGGTCGTCACCGGCCGGCTGGTGCTGCGGGGTGCTGCTCACGCTCGTCCCTCCGAACGGCTCGGGTGCTCCCTGCCCGGCGGACGGACCGAGCACGCGCGCGCCGGGGTCCGTGCCAGCCTCTCACGCGACCGCGCCCCCGTCACCGGCATCCTGGTCACCCCCGCCGGGCCGCCCCGGTCGGGCCGGGCGGCTCTCCCGGCTCCGCCGCCCCCTCCGGCGAGAACCGGTAGCCCATCCCCTGCTCGGTCAGCAGGTACCGCGGCGCGCCGGGCTCCGCCTCCAGCTTCTTGCGGAGCTGCGACAGGTAGAGCCGCAGGTAGCCGGACGACGTGACGTGGTGGGTGCCCCAGATCTCCGACAGGATCGTCCGCCGGGTCACCAGCCGGCCGGGGTTCCGGACGAGGATCTCCAGCACCTGCCACTCGGTCGGCGTGAGGTGCACCGGGCCCACGCCGTCGCGGGTCACGACCTTGGCCGCCAGGTCCACCCGCACCCCGCCGAACGTGACGACGGGTGCCTCGTCGTCGGGCGCGCCGGAGCGCCGCCCGAGCGCGCGCAGCCGCGCGAGCAGCTCGTCCAGGTGGAACGGCTTGGTCACGTAGTCGTCCGCGCCCGCGTCGAGGGCCTCCACCTTGTCGTCCGACCCCGTGCGGCCGGAGACGACGAGGATCGGCGCCTGCGTCCACCCGCGCAGCGCCTGGATCAGTGCGATGCCGTCGAGCCGGGGCATGCCGAGGTCGACGAGGTACAGGTCGGGGCGGTGCGCGGCGGCGCGCTCGATCGCCTCCGTGCCGTCGGAGGCGGTGAGCACCTCGTACCCGCGGGCGCGCAGCGTGATCCGCAGCGCGCGCAGGATCTGCGGGTCGTCGTCGGCCACCAGGATCCTCACGGCCGGACCTCCGCGGGGTCGAGGGCGGTCGGCAGCCCGACGACCATCGTGAGGCCGCCACCGGGGGTGTCCTCGGGGGTCAGCGTGCCCCCCATCCCCTCCGCGAAGCCCCGGGACAGGGCGAGCCCGAGCCCGAGGCCGGCGGTGTTGTCGGTGTCGCCGAGCCGCTGGAACGGCACGAACAGGTCCGCGCGCCGCTCGGCCGCCACGCCCGGCCCGTGGTCGACGACCCGGATCTCCACCCGGTCCGCGAACGCGCTCGTCGTCAGGCGCGGGCGGCACCCCGGCGGGCTGAACTGCACGGCGTTGGCCAGCACGTTGACCACCACCCGGCGCAGCAGGGCGGGGTCGGCCTGCACCCGCGGCAGGTCGGGGTCCAGGTCCAGCTCCACGTCGTCCGGGCCGAGGTGCAGCTCGTCCAGCGCGGGCAGGATCACGTCGTCCACGTCGGTGCTGGTGCAGGAGACGCCGAGCACGCCGGCCTGCACCCGGCTGACGTCCAGCAGGTCCGTCACCAGCACGGTCAGGGTGTCGAGGCTCTCCTCGGCCGTGGCGAGCAGCTCGGCGCGGTCGGTGGGCGACCAGACGACGTCGTCGGCGCGCAGGCTGCTCACGGCGGTCGCGGCGGCGGTGAGCGGGCGGCGCAGGTCGTGGCTCACCGCGGAGAGCAGGGCGCTGCGCACCTGGTCGGTCTCGAGGAGCGGGGCGATCTCGCGTGCCGTCGCGGTGAGCCGCTCGTGCTCGAGGGCTGCCGCGGCCTGGGTGACGACGACCGGGAGCAGCCGGCTCGCCGAGCGGTCCAGGGGCGGGCCCGCCAGCTCGAGGGTCGCGTCCGCGGTCACCGGGACCACCACCGGCGCGGACCCCGCCGCCGCGTCGCCCTTCTCCACCCGGAGGGCACCCGCCACCCGCAACCGCACGGCGTCCAGGCCGAACGCCTCCCGGGTGCGGGCCAGGAGCGCGCCGAGGGCGTCCTCGCCCCGCAGCACGCCGCCGGCGATACCGATCAGCATCTCCGACTCCGCGGCCGCCCGCTGCGCGACCCGGCTGCGCCGCGCGGCCTGGTCGACGACGAGGCTGACCAGCGCCCCGTTGGCCACGTACAGCGCGAGGGCGAGCGCGTGCACCGGCTCGCTCACCGTGATGGTGTGCACCGGCGCGACGAACACGTAGTTGAGGGTGAGCCCGGACATCAGAGCGGTGAACAGCGCGGGCCACAGGCCGCCGACCAGCGCGATCACGACGACCAGCAGCTGGTAGGCCAGCACGTCGCCGGCGAGCGACTGCTCGTTGCGGGCGACGACCAGCAGCCAGGTGAGCAGCGGGCCGAGCACCAGGGCGAGCAGGAAGCCCAGCACCCGGCGGCGCACGGTCAGCGCCCCGGTGAGCCGCGGCAGCGCGAGCCGGGTGCCGGCGGCGGCGTGGTTGACGATGTGCACGTCGATGGCACCGGCCTGCCGGATGACCGTCGCGCCGATGCCCGGGCCGGTGAGCGCGGCCTTCAGCCAGCTCCGCCGGCTCAGCCCGATGACCAGCTGCGTCGCGTCCTGCCCGCGCGCGAACCCCACGAGGGCGTCGGGCACGTCCTCCCCCACCACCTGGTGGAAGCTGCCCCCGAGCTGCTCCGCGAGCGCCGCCTGCGCCGCCAGCGCGCCGGGGCTCGCGTCCCGGAGCCCGGTCTGGGCGGAGACGTGCACCGCGAGCAGCTCCCCGCCGGCCGACCGCGCGGCGATCCGCGCGCCGCGACGCAGCAGCGTCTCGCCCTCCGGTCCCCCGGTCAGCGCGACCACCACCCGCTCCCGGGCCTCCCACGGGGCCTCGATCGCGTGCTCGGCACGGTACGAGCGCAGCGCCGAGTCCACCTCGTCCGCCAGCCAGAGCAGCGCCAGCTCCCGCAGGGCGGTCAGGTTCCCCAGCCGGAAGTAGTTCGACAGCGCCGCGTCCACCCGCTCCGCCGGGTACACGTTGCCCTCCGCCAGCCGGTCGCGCAGCGACTGCGGCGCCAGGTCCACCAGCTCGACGTCGTCCGCGGCGCGCAGCACCGCGTCGGGCACCGTCTCGCGCTGCGGCACCCCCGTGATCGTGCGCACCACGTCGTTCAGCGACGCGATGTGCTGGATGTTCACCGTGGTGACCACGTGGATCCCCGCGTCCAGCAGCTCCGCCACGTCCTGCCAGCGCTTCTCGTTCCGCGACCCCGGGGCGTTCGTGTGCGCGAGCTCGTCCACCAGCGCCACCACCGGGCGCCGGGCGAGGACCGCGTCCAGGTCCATCTCCGCCAGCCGCACCCCGCGGTGCTCGACCTCGGCGCGCGGCACGACCTCCATGCCGTCGAGCAGCGCGGCCGTGGCGGCGCGGCCGTGGGTCTCCACGACCGCGACCACCACGTCCTTGCCGTCGCGGTGCATGTCCCGCCCCGCCTCGAGCATCGCGAAGGTCTTGCCGACCCCCGGCGCCGCGCCGAGCAGGACCCGCAGCCGCCCCCTCGGCACGCCTCAGCCCGCCAGCCGGTCGAGCGCGAGGTTGAGCTCGAGCACGTTCACGCCGGCCTGGCCCAGGAAGCCCAGGTCCGGCCCGGTGGTGGCCGCCGCCACCAGCCCGCGGACCTCGTCCTCGGACAGGCCGCGCTCGGCGGCGACCCGCGGGACCTGCAGGTCGGCGTACTCCGGGCTGATCTGCGGGTCGAGGCCCGAGGCCGAGGCGGTCAGGGCGTCGGCGGGCACCGCGGCGGGGTCGACGTCCTCCAGGTCCGCGACGGCGGCGCGGCGGTCCTCGATCGCCGCGACCAGGTCCGGGTTCTCCGGCCCCAGGTTCGACCCGGACGACGCGGCCCCGTCGTACCCGTCGCCGGCCGCGGACGGCCGGGACTGGAAGTACTGGGGCAGCGGCGCGCCGTCGGCGTCGGTGAACGACTGGCCGATCAGCGACGACCCGACGACGGCGCCGTCCGCCCCGGTCACCAGGGACCCGTCGGCCCGCGCCGGCAGCAGCCGGCCCAGCCCGGTGACGAGCAGCGGGTACGCGACCCCGAGGATGACGGTCAGGACCAGCATCGCCCGCAGGGAGACGACGAGGTGCGACCAGGTGGTGCGAGGGGAGCTCACGGCTCTCTCCTTCAGTCCGAGGGGGTCAGAAGCCGGGCAGCAGGCTGACGACCAGGTCGATCAGCTTGATGCCGAGGAAGGGCGCGACGACGCCGCCGAGGCCGTAGACCAGGAGGTTGCGGCCGAGGATCGACGACGCGGCCGCGGCGCGGTACCGCACCCCGCGCAGGGACAGCGGGATCAGCGCGACGATGACCAGCGCGTTGAACACGATCGCGGAGAGGATCGCGGACGCCGGCGACGACAGCTGCATGATGTTGAGCGCCGCCAGCCCGGGGAACACCCCTGCGAACAGCGCGGGGATGATCGCGAAGTACTTCGCCACGTCGTTCGCGATGGAGAACGTCGTCAGCGCCCCGCGGGTGATGAGCAGCTGCTTGCCGATCCGGACGACGTCGATCAGCTTGGTCGGGTCCGAGTCGAGGTCGACCATGTTCCCGGCCTCCTTGGCGGCCGAGGTGCCGGTGTTCATCGCCACGCCGACGTCGGCCTGCGCG
The DNA here is from genome assembly GCF_007679345.1 of Cellulosimicrobium cellulans. Taxonomy (GTDB): domain Bacteria; phylum Actinomycetota; class Actinomycetes; order Actinomycetales; family Cellulomonadaceae; genus Cellulomonas; species Cellulomonas cellulans_A. The sequence goes on along the minus strand of NZ_VEGH01000002.1, from coordinate 440,137 downwards.
AGCGCGGGGGCGTCGTTGGTGCCGTCGCCGGTCATCGCGACCAGGTTGCCGCCCTCCTGCTCCCGCTTGATCAGCGCGAGCTTGTCCTCCGGGGTGGCCTCCGCGAGGAAGTCATCGACCCCGGCCTCGGCGGCGATCGCCTTCGCGGTCAGCGGGTTGTCGCCGGTGATCATCACGGTGCGGATGCCCATGGCGCGCAGCTCGGCGAACCGCTCGGCCAGGCCGTCCTTGACGACGTCCTTGAGGTGCACGACGCCGAGGACCCGGCCGCGGCCGGACCAGTCCTTCGCCGCGACGACCAGCGGGGTGCCGCCCTCGGACGAGATGCGCTCCACGTGGCCGTCGAGCTCGCGGCGCACGGCGGCGGGCAGGGTGCCCTCCTCCTCGAGCCACGCGACGACGGCGCTGCCGGCGCCCTTGCGGATCCGGGTGACGTCCGGCAGGTCGACGCCGCTCATCCGGGTCTGCGCGGTGAACGGCACGACCTCCGTGCCGGCGGCGATCGTGGCGGCGTCGCCCGCCACGCCCTGCCCGGCGGCGAGGTCGACGATCGACCTCCCCTCCGGCGTCGGGTCGGCGGCGGAGGCCTGGGCGGCGGACCGCACCAGGTCGTGCGCGTCGACACCGGTCAGCGGCAGGAAGGCGACGGCCCGGCGGTTGCCGTAGGTGATGGTGCCGGTCTTGTCGAGCAGCAGGGTCGTGACGTCGCCCGCCGCCTCGACGGCGCGGCCGGACATCGCCAGCACGTTGCGCTGCACCAGCCGGTCCATCCCGGCGATGCCGATCGCGGACAGCAGGGCCCCGATCGTCGTCGGGATCAGGCACACCAGCAGGGCGGTCAGCACCGGCACGCTCACCGACGCCCCGGAGTACCCGGCGATCGGGTTCAGGGTCAGCGCGACGACCACGAACACGATCGACAGCGACGCCAGCAGGATGTTCAGCGCGATCTCGTTCGGCGTCTTCTGCCGGGCCGCGCCCTCGACCAGCGCGATCATCCGGTCGACGAACGTCTCGCCGGGCTTGGACGTGATCCGCACGACGATCCGGTCGGACAGCACGCGGGTGCCGCCGGTGACGGCCGACCGGTCGCCGCCGGACTCCCGGACCACGGGGGCGGACTCGCCGGTGATGGCGGACTCGTCGACCGAGGCGATGCCCCAGACGATGTCGCCGTCGCCCGGGATCAGCTCCCCGGCGGTCACCACCACCACGTCGCCGAGCGCCAGGTCCGGCGAGGCGACCGGCCGGGTGCGGGCGCGCTCGGCGCCCGGGTCGCGCACCGGGTCGTAGCCGTCGACCACCGCGGCCGTGGTGCTCGACCGGGTCTGCCGGAGGCTGTCCGCCTGGGCCTTCCCGCGGCCCTCGGCGACGGCCTCGGCGAAGTTCGCGAACAGCACCGTGAGCCAGAGCCACACGGCGATGCCGGCGGTGAACGTGGCCGGGGTGTCGGTCCCGCCGGACTGCTCCGGGCCTCCGGTGAACGGCTCGACGACCGCCAGGACCGTGGTGAGCGCCGCGCCGACCTCGACGACGAACATCACCGGGTTGTGCCACATCAGGCGGGGGTCGAGCTTGCGGAACGTGTCCGGCAGCGCCTCCCGGGCCTGGGCGGAGCTCAGCCCGCGGGGGCGGCGCGGGGCGGGCGCGGCCGGGTCGGCCGGGCCCGTCGTCGGGGCAGCGTCGTGCTGCAGGGCAGTGCTCATCGACGTCACAGACCTTCCGCCAGGGGACCCAGCGCGAGAACGGGGAAGTAGGTCAGGGCGGTCACGATCACCGCGACGCCCGTGAGGAGGCCGACGAACTGCGGCCGGGAGGTGGGCAGGGTGCCGGCGGTGGCCGGGACCTTGTCCTGCGCGACGAGCGAGCCCGCGAGCGCCAGCACCAGCACGATCGGGACGAACCGGCCGAGCAGGATCGCGACGCCCAGCGCGGTGTTGAACCACGGGGTGTTCGCGGTCAGGCCCGCGAAGGCCGAGCCGTTGTTGTTCGCCGCGGACGTGAACGCGTACAGCACCTCGGAGAAGCCGTGCACCCCGGGGTTCCAGATCGACGTGGACTCCACGGACTCCCGCACCGCCGGGATCGCGAACGACAGCGCGGTGCCGGCCAGGACGAGCGTCGGGGTCACCAGGATGTACAGCGACGCGAGCTTGATCTCGCGCGGGCCGATCTTCTTGCCCAGGTACTCGGGGGTGCGGCCGACCATGAGGCCGCCCACGAACACCGCGATGACCGCGAGCACGAGCATCCCGTACAGCCCGGACCCGACGCCGCCGGGCGCGATCTCGCCGAGCATCATGTTGAGCATCGGGAACAGCCCGCCGAGCGCGGTGAACGAGTCGTGCATGCCGTTGACCGCGCCGGTCGACGTCAGCGTGCTGACGCTGCCGAACAGCGTGGTCGCGGCGATGCCGAACCGCTGCTCCTTGCCCTCCATCGCCGCGCCGGCCAGCTGCGGGGCGGTGCCCGCGCCGTGGCTCTCGACCACCGTGAGCAGGACGGTGCTGGCCAGGAAGATCGCGCCCATCGCGGCGAGGACCGCGTAGCCCTGCTTGTGCGAGCCGACCATGCGGCCGAACGTGCGCGGCAGGGAGAACGGGATCGCGAGCATGAGCACGACCTCGAACAGGCTGGTCCAGCCCGTCGGGTTCTCGAACGGGTGCGCGGAGTTGGCGTTGAAGAACCCGCCGCCGTTCGTGCCGAACAGCTTGATGACCTCCTGCGAGGCCACGGGGCCGCCGGGGATCGACTGCACGCCGCCGGCCAGGGTCGTGACGTCCGTGGGGGCGGCCCAGTTCTGGATGACGCCGCCGGCGATCAGGACGACCGCGCCGAGCACCGAGACCGGCAGCAGCACGCGCAGCGTGCCGCGGGTGAGGTCCACCCAGAAGTTGCCGATCGTGCCCGCGCGGCGGCGGGCGAACCCGCGCACCAGCGCGACCGCGACCGCCATCCCGACGGCCGCCGACACGAAGTTCTGCACCGCCAGGCCGAGGACCTGCACGGAGTACCCGAGGGTCTGCTCCGGCGAGTACGACTGCCAGTTGGTGTTGCCGACGAAGGAGGCCGCGGTGTTGAACGCCAGGTCGGGGCGGACCGCCGGCAGACCGAGGTCCCAGGGCAGCCAGGCCTGCGCCCGCTGCAGCAGGTAGACGAGCAGCAGCCCGACGAGCGAGAACGCCAGCACGCTCCGGACGTAGGAGCGCCAGGACTGCTCGGACCGGGAGTCGACGCCGACCAGCCGGTACAGGACGCGCTCGACCCGCAGGTCGCGCGGCGACGTGTACACGCGGGCCAGGTGGTCGCCGAGGGGGCGGTACAGCGCGGCGAGGACGGCCACGACCAGGAGGAGCTGGCCCGCGGCCAGCCAGCCGGCCATCAGAACCGCTCCGGCTTCACGAGCGCCCACACGAGGTAGACGACCGCCGCGACGCCGAGGGCGGCCGCGACGAGGTCGAGCACGATCACAGCCTCTCGACCCCCGCGGCGACGGCGCTCACGAGCGCGAACAGGGCGACCGCGGCCGCCACGAACACCAGGTCCAGCACGGGGGGACTCCAGACGTCGAACCGCGCCGGCGGGGCCCGGGGTGGGCGCCCTGCCGGCGGACCCGGGTCGGTTCCCCGGGTCGTGTCCCATCCGACTCCCGCCCGGCCGCGCCGGCGGCCATCCTCACGGGTTCCATACGGGCCGCCGCCGGTTCCTGACGGATCGCGTGCGCCGGGGCCCCGCAGCGGGCGGTGCCGCCCCCGGGGACGACGCCGCCCCCGGTCACGCGGCTGCGGTGACCGGGGGCGGCGCGTCGTCGGCGCGAGGCGTCAGCCGACGTCGAGCCCCACGGCGCGCGAGCAGCGCTCGACCTCCTCGGCCGTGAGCGCCAGGTCGGCCGCCTGCGCGGAGTCGGTGATGGACGCCGGCCGCCGGGCGCCGGGGATCGCCACCAGCACGTCGCTCAGCGCGAGCTCCCACGCGAGGACGACCTGCTGCGGGCTGACCCCGTGCGCCTCGCCGACCTCCCGGAACACGGAGAACCGGTCGCCGACGCCGCGGCCGCCGCCGCCCGTGCCGCCGAGCGGGCTCCACGGCAGGAACGCGATCCCGTGCTCCTCGCAGTACCGCAGCTCGTCGTAGCTGCCGGGGTGCCGCGGGGAGAACTCGTTCTGCACGCTGACCAGGCCGCCCTCGCCCAGCACCTGCTGCGCGATCTCGATCTCCTCGACGCTGGCGTTGGAGATGCCGATCTCGCGGATCTTGCCCTCCTGCTTCAGCGTCGCCAGGTGCTCCATGATCTCGCCGTAGACGAGCCACCGGTCGGGGCGGTGGTACTGGTAGAGGTCGATCGCCTCGACGCCGAGCTCGCGGAGCGACTTCTCGACCGCCGAGCGCAGGTAGGCGAGGGAGCCGTCGCGCCCCCACCGCTCGCCCTCGCTGCGGGTGATGCCGCCCTTCGTCGTGATGAGCAGGCCGTCGGTGTCGCCGCCCCAGGTGCGCACGGCCTCGGCCACGATGCGCTCGTTGTGCCCCATCTGGTCCCAGGACGGCGCGTAGATGTCGGCCGTGTCGATCAGCGTGACGCCCGCGTCGAGCGCGGCGTGCACCGTCGCGATCGCCTCGTCGTGGTCGGGGTAGACCTTGTCGTTGTTCATCGACATCGGCATGGCGCCGAGGCCGATCGCGGAGACGGTGTACGGGCCGATGCTGCGGTGCTGCACGGGTGCTCCTTCGCGCGGGGTGCTGCCCCGCGGCGGGCTGCGGCGGGGCCGGGGTCCAGCATCCCGCCGCCGCCCGCCGGGAGCATCCCGACGCCGCTCAGCACTCCACGACGTTGACGGCGAGACCGCCGCGGCTCGTCTCCTTGTACTTGTCGCTCATGTCCACGCCGGTCTGCCGCATGGTCTCCACCACGGCGTCGAGGGAGACGATGTGCGACCCGTCCCCGTGCAGCGCCAGCCGGACGGCGGTGACGGCGGTCGTCGCCGCGATCGCGTTCCGCTCGATGCACGGCACCTGCACCAGCCCGGCGATCGGGTCGCAGGTGAGCCCGAGGTGGTGCTCCATCGCGATCTCGGCCGCGTTCTCCACCTGCTCCGGCGTCCCGCCCAGCACGGCGCAGTACCCGGCGGCGGCCATCGCGCACGCCGACCCGACCTCCGCCTGGCACCCGCCCTCGGCGCCCGAGATCGACGCGTTCGCCTTGATCAGCGACCCGACGGCCGCCGCGGTGAGCAGGAACCGGTGCACGCCCTCGGTCGACGCCCCGGGCTCCGTGGCCCAGTAGTGGTGCAGCACCGCGGGCAGGATGCCGGCCGCGCCGTTCGTCGGTGCGGTGACGACCCTCCCGCCGGCGGCGTTCTCCTCGTTCACCGCGAGCGCGTACACCTGCAGCCACTCGCTCCCGGTGCGCCGGCCCCCCGCCTCCGCGGCCTCGAGGCTCGCGCGCATCGCGGCGGCCCGCCGCCGGACGCGCAGGCCCCCCGGGAGCGTGCCCTCGGTCGTGGTCCCCGCCTCGACGCACGCGCGCATCGCCGCCCACACGGCGTCCAGGCCCGCCCGCACGTCCGCGGGCTCCCGCCGGGAGACCTCGTGCGCCCAGGCGACGTCCGCGATCGTCCGCCCGCCGCGGCAGCGCGCCAGCAGCTCGGCACCCGACCGGAACACCGGCAGGTCGGCGGCGGCCGCCTCCCGGGCGGCGGCCACCGGGGCGACGGGCTCCGCCGGCTCGTCCCCCAGGCACCGGATGAAGCCGCCGCCCACCGACTCGTAGGTCTTCTCCAGCGCGGGCTCGTCGGCGCCGTCGGCCCACGCGCGCAGCACGAGCGTGTTGGGGTGCCCGGGTCGCCGCACCCGGGGCTCGAGCACGACGTCGGCGGCCGCGAACGCGACCGGCAGCACGCCGCCGAGCAGCAGGACCTGGCCCTCCGGGTGCGCGGACCAGGCGCCGCGCACGGCCGCGGGGTCGCAGGTCTCCGGCGCGAGGCCCGCGAGGCCGGCGACCAGCGCGTCCGGCGTCCCGTGCCCGAGCCCGGTGGCGGCGAGGGACCCGTACAGGACCGCGCCGACCCGGGTCACGCGGCCCGGGAGCGCGGCCAGCGCGCGGCGCGCGAAGTCCGCCCCGGCCCGCATGGGCCCGACCGTGTGCGACGACGAGGGGCCGATGCCGATGGAGAACAGGTCGAGGGCGGAGACGTACACGCCCACATCCTCGCGCGACCCGACCGGCGCCGCCGTCACTCGCGTCCCTGGGGCGTCGTGGTGGCGCCCGCCGGCCGGGCCGCCTGCCGGGCGAGGAGGTCGGCGCGGGTCTGCGGCGACAGCGCCGCGGCGCACGCCGCCCACGCCAGGCCCGTCGCGGCGTCCAGGACCGCGGCGTCCGCCGCCGGGGAGGCCGCGTCGGCGGCGAAGCCGACGGTGTGCGGGGCGGCGGTCGAGCCCCGCACCGCGATCCCCGGGTGGATGGACGGCACCACCTGCGAGACGTTGCCCATGTCCGTCGAGCCCCCGGCGGCGCCGCCGAGAGAGACGGTCGGGCGACCCAGGTCCGCGAGCGCCGCGTTCCACGCCTCGGCCAGCACGGGCTCCTGCCGCAGCGGGTCGTACCGCGGCTCGGTCCGGCGCTGCTCCCACGTGCAGCCCGAGGCGATCGCCCCGGCCTCGAAGCACGCGAGGACGCGGCGCTTGGCGTCGCGGAGCTCGTCGAGGTCGAACGAGCGGACCTCGGCCTGCAGGACGACCCGCGCCGGGATGATGTTGGTGACCTCGCCGCCCGAGGTCACCACGGCGGCGGTCCGCACCGTGCCCGGCAGCTGCTGGCGCAGCAGCCCGATCGAGGCGAGCGCGATCGTCGCCGCGTCCAGCGCGTTGATCCCCGCCTGCGGCGCGGCGGCCGCGTGCGCCGCCCGCCCGGTGTAGACGACCTCGAACCGGTCGACCGCCTGCGTCGTGAACTCGTCGCAGCGCACGTCGACGCCGGGCGCGCCGTGCACCATGAGCGAGATCGTCGCGTCCTCCCAGGCGCCGGCCTCGAGCATGTGCACCTTGCCGCCGCCGTGCTCCTCGGCCGGCGTGCCGAGCAGCCGGACCGTCAGGCCCGCCTCGTCCGCGACGGACGCCAGGGCGACGGCCGCCCCGAGTCCGGCCGCGGCGATGATGTTGTGCCCGCAGGCGTGCCCGAGGCCCGGGAGGGCGTCGTACTCCGCGCACACCGCCACCACGAACTCCCCCGAGCCGGCCGTCGCGTCGATCGCGGTGTCGAGCCCGAAGGCGCCGACCGTGACGTCGAACCCGGCGTCCCGCAGGGCGTCCGCGAGCAGGCCGGCCGCCCGGTGCTCCGCGAACGCGACCTCCGGGTGCGCGTGGATCTCGTGGCTGACCGCGAGCAGCCGCTGCTCCCAGCCGCGGACGACCTCGGCGGTGCGCCGCCGCGCCTCGCCGACGTCGATGCGCGCCGGGGCGGGCGTCGGGGTGGTCGGGCTGACGGATCCGGTGAGGGTCATGCGTGCTCTCCTGCGGTGACGGGCTGGACGGCGGGGACGGTGGCGGCGGGCGCGGCCTCGGCGGGCGCGGCCTCGGCGGGCGCGGCCGCGAGCGGGTCGGCGGGCGCCGGTCCGCGGAGGAACCGGGCGAGGGCGGTGACCGCGACGCCGATCGCGGCACACACCGCCCAGACGGCGACGTACCCGGTGAACGACGTGGTGGTGACGGCCGCGTCACCCGACCCCACGGTGGCGACGAAGCTGGCCATGAGGAGCGCGAACACGGCGCCGGCGACCGCGCCGGCCGCGGTGCGCGAGGTGTTGTACAGCGCCGAGGCGATCCCCACCGAGTCGGCCGGGGCGCGGGTCACGACGATCGTCGGCAGGACCGAGATCAGGACGCCGTTGCCGAGCCCGCCGACCAGCATCGCGGCGACCACGACCACGGCGGACCCCGATCCCAGCAGCAGGCCGACGTAGCTGACCGTGAGCAGGGCGCCGCCGAGCGCGACGGCGCCCGGCACGCCGAGCCGCGTCGCGACCCGGTCGCCGGCGCTGGAGGCCACGAACGCGGCGAGCGCCACGACGAGCGAGACGATGCCGACCGCCGCCGAGGTGAGGCCGAGGCCGAAGCCGACCGCGCCGGGGTCGCTCAGCATGAAGAGGGTCGAGGCGGTCTGGCTGCCGAACAGCTGCGCACCGAACAGGAACGCGATCACGATCGGCAGGCCGATGCCGCCGCGGACCAGGAGCGTCACGTCGACCAGCGGGTGCGCGACCCGGCGCTCGACGGCCACCCAGGCGACGAGCAGGACGAGGCCGCCGAGCACCGCCAGCGCCGTGAGAGGGCTCGTCCAGCCCCAGGACGCGGCGTTCGAGATCCCGCCGAGCACGGCGAGCAGGCCGACGCCCAGCAGCGCCGCGCCGAGCCAGTCGGTCGTGCCGCTCGCCCGCACCCGGGACTCGGGCACCAGGAACGCGACGACCGGGACGCAGACCGCGAGGAACAGCGCGGGCACCCACAGCACGAGCCGCAGGTCCCCGACCGCGCCGTAGAGGGCGCCGGCCCCGAGCGACCCGATCGCGGCACCGAACGTCAGCGCCCCGACCAGCTTGCCGATGGACCGGCCGGCGGACTTCGGGTCCCGGTCCCGCACGATGGCGAACTCCAGCGGCAGGAAGGCGGCCAGCGGAGCCTGCAGGGCGCGCCCGACCAGCAGCACCGCGAAGCTCGGGGCGAGCGCGACGACGACCGAGCCGAGCGCGACCAGCGCGGCGGCGACGGTCAGCATCCGCCGGTGCCCGTACCGGTCCCCGAGCTTCGCGATGATCGGCACGCACACGACGGTGGCGAGCATGTAGGCGGCGCTGACCCAGTTGAGCGAGGCCGCGGTGACGCCGAACTCGGACCCGATGGCCGACAGCAGGACGGGGTACCAGCCCTGCAGCATGCCGGAGCCGAGCTCCATGACGACGAGGAAGCCGACGACCCCGCGGAGCGCGGGGCGGGCCTGGGCGGTGCCGGGAGGTGCGGAGGCGGTCATGAGGTCTCCTGGGACGGGCCGACGAGGTGGCGCGACGCTAGGAGGCGCACCGGCGTCGATGGTGCAGACTGCCGGAAACAGACCGAAAGGCGGTGCTCTGTGCAGGATGAGGCTCTCGACCACTTGGACCAGCGCCTGATCCATGCGCTGCAGATCAGCCCGCGCGCGCCGTGGTCCGGCCTCGCGCCGGTGCTGGGGGCGGACCCCGTCACCCTGTCCCGGCGCTGGGCCCGGCTCACCCGCGAGGGCCTCGTCTACGTCACGGGGTACGGCTGGGGGGACCAGACCCAGCTGTCCCTGATCGAGATCGAGTGCAGCCCCGGCGAGACCCTCGCGGTCGCCCACGCGCTGGCGGCCGACGGCGAGGCCTTCACCATCGACCTCACCGCCGGGGGCCGCGACATCATGCTCAGCCTCGGCTCCACCGGGACCGAGGCCGTGGCGTCCTGGACGCTCGAGCGGATCCGCGGCGTCTCCGGCGTCCGCGCGATGCGCACCCACCTGGTGTCGGACGTCGTCACCGACGCCCGCAGCTGGCGGATGCGCGCGCTGTCGAAGGAGGAGGTCGCGCGGGTCGCCGCGCTGGACGCCCGGCCGACCGGCGGGGCGGTCGCCGTGCGCCCGCACGAGGCGCGGGCGCTGAGCGAGGCGCTCACCGAGGACGCGCGGATCGGCGTGGCCGAGCTCGCCGCCCGGGTCGGGATGACCCCCCGCCGCACCCGGGACGCCCTCGCGGCGATGCGGGCGTCCGGCCGGTTCGTCATGCGGGTCGACGTGGCGCGGGCGCACACCCCGTGGCCGATCTACGCCTGGTACTTCCTGCGGGTGCCGGCGGCGATGGTCGCGCGCGTCGGCCCGCAGCTCGGCCGGATGGACGAGGTCCGGCTGGTCGTCACCACGGTGGGCGAGTACAACGTGATCGTCGCCGTCTGGCTGCGGACCCTGCAGGACGTCGGAAGGCTCGAGGCCGTCGTCGAGGAGCGCCTGCCCGGCGTGACGATCGCCGACCGGTCCGTGGTGCTGCGGACCACCAAGCACCTGGGGCACCTGCTCGACGCCGGTGGGCGGGCCACCGCCGGGATCGTCCCGATGCCCTGAGGCGGCCCGGCGCGCGCCTCAGGCCACCCGGTACCGCGCCACCAGGTCGTCCATCACCCCGTCCAGCCGGGCGTCCACCGCGCGCCGCGCCGGGTCCGCGTCGTGCCACGCGACGATCTCCCGCGCGCCCTGCTCGAACCGGATCGTCGTCGCGAAGTCGGGGACCAGCCGGCGCAGCTTCGTCGCGTCGAACACCATCGAGTGCGCCTTGTCGCCGAGGAGGCCTGCGCCCCACTCCGGGTCCGCGGCCGCGATCGCGCCCGACGGCACGTGCACGATCCGCGGCTCCACCCCGAGGGCGGCCGCGAGCGCCCGCACCACCTGGTCCCAGGTCAGCACGTCGTCCGAGGTGATGTGGAACGCCTCACCGAGCGTGCGCGGGTGCCCCAGCAGCGGGACCAGGCCGCGGGCGAAGTCCTCGTGGTGCGTCAGCGTCCACAGCGAGGTGCCGTCGCCGTGCACCACGACCTCGCGGCCCTGCCGCATCCGCTCCATCGCCGTCCAGCCGCCGTCGAGCGGGACGAGCGTGCGGTCGTAGGTGTGCGACGGGCGGATCACCGTCGCCGGGAAGCCGTGGTCGCGGTACGCCCGCACCAGCAGGTCCTCGCAGGCGATCTTGTCCCGGGAGTACTGCCAGAACGGGTTGCGCAGCGGCGTCGACTCGGTGACCGGCAGCCGCTCCGGGGGCGTCTGGTACGCCGACGCGGACGAGATGAACACGTACTGCCCGGTCCGCCCGGCGAACAGGTCGACGTCGGTCTGCACGTGCTCCGGGGTGAACGCCACCCAGTCGACGACCGAGTCGAACTCGCGGTCGCCCAGCGCGGCGCGGACGGACGCCGGGTCCCGGACGTCGGCCTGGACCACCTCCACGCCCTCCGGGAGCGGACGGGTCGCGCTCGACCCGCGGTTCAGGACCGTGACGTCGAGGCCCCGCTCGACCGCGAGCCGGGTGACGGCCGAGCTGATGACGCCGGTGCCGCCGATGACGAGGAGCCGCGTTGCTGCCATGCCCGGCACGCTATCGGGTCCGACGACGGTCGCACCCGGGCCGTGCCGGGGTCCCACCGCGGGGCGACGACCGCCGGCACGCGCGCTCCTAGCGTCGGGGCCATGCCGACGACGACACGCGCCCCGCTCGCACCGTTCCTGCTCCTCGCCGCCCTCGCGCTGGTGGCCCTGCTGCTGCCCTTCCCGGGGAGCCTGAGCGTGGTGGTCTCCCGGTGGGCCCTGTCGTCCACCGCACCGCTGCCGTCGATCGACCTGCTGTCCCTGGGGGCGATCGGGGTGCTCGGCGCGGTGACCGCCGCGGCCGTGCTGCACGTCCGGCGCGCGCACCGCGACCGGCTGCCGGCCGTGCTCGGCGCCTCCGCCGGGGTGGTGCTCGCCTACGCGGCGAGCGAGACGGCGAAGGCGCTCCTGACGCAGGCGCGGCCCTGCGCGCGGTGGGCAGGTGCGGCGGACTGCCCGCCCGCCGGCGACTGGTCCCTGCCGTCCAACCACGCGACCGTCGCGGTCGCCGCCGTGGTCGTGGTGGCGCTCGCGACCCGGTCGGCCCGGGCGACGTGGGCCGCTGTCGTCCTGGCGCTGCTGGTGGCGGCGGGGCGGGTGCTCGAGGGGGTGCACTACCTGCACGACGTCGCGCTCGGCGCGGTGCTCGGGGCGGTCGTGGCCGCCGGCGCCGGGTGGTGCGCCGTCGTCGCGCACCGGCGCCTGCGTGCGGGGCGCCCCCGCGGCTGAGAGCGCCCGCACGGCGAGGGCGGCCGGGGCCCGCCGCACGGTCAGGCGCGCGCCGGCGCGAGGTGCCCCCAGTTCGGCTGCCGGCCGCGGACGTGCGCCACCCAGGCGTGCAGGTAGGCCAGCTGCAGCGCCGTGTCGTACAGCAGCTCGGGCAGCACCGCGAGGCTGAGCCACCGGGCCCGGCGGCCGCCGTCCCAGACGGAGACGAGCCGCTCGACGAGGAAGACGCCGCCGACGGCCAGCCAGAGCGTCTGCCACGCGAACGTCCCGCCCACCGCCGCGAGCAGCATCAGGAGCAGCAGGAGCCACCACGTCAGCGTCCCGAGCGTCAGGGCCGCCTGCTGCAGGTGGTACGGGGCGGTGACCCGGGTCAGGCCGTGGGCGCGCAGGTTGTCGAGCATCCCGCTGTACCACCGCACCCGCTGCCGGTGCAGCGTCGCCAGGGTGGGCATGAGCTCCGTGCTGCACCGGCAGTGGGACGGCGCCACGAGCCGCCAGCCGCGCGTGCGCAGCGCGAGGGTGAGCTCGGAGTCCTCCGTGATCGCCCCCCGGTCGTACACGTCGCCCGGCGACCCCGGCAGCCCCGTGCCACGGTGGTCGGCGACGTCGGCCAGCGCCCGGTAGCGGAACATCGAGGCCGTCCCGGTGACGACGCTGACCCGCCCCGTGGTGAGGATCTTCGACGCGTAGCGGGTGTACTCGTTGGCCTGGCAGCGCTCGAGCGTCCCGTGCGGGTCGTCGCCGTGGAAGATGCCGCTCACCGCGCCGAGCGACGGGTCGGAGTCCAGGTGCGCGAGGGCGGTCTCCACGAACGTCCGCGCGATGCGGGTGTCGGCGTCGAGGACCAGCACGTACTCCGGCGGGGCGACCGCGAGCGCCGCGAGCGCCTGGTTGAGCGCGCCCGCCTTGCGGTGCTCGTTGTCCCGGGTCGGCAGCACCCGGGCGCCGAACGACCGGGCGACCTCCGCGGTGCCGTCGGTGCAGCGGTCCGCGACGACGGTCACGGCCGACGGGCGCACGGTCTGGCGCCGCAGGGCGCGCAGGGCACCGGGGAGGGCCTGCTCCTCGTCGTGCGCGGGGACGAGGACCACCAAACGGGCGTGGTCGACCGTCCGCCGGGCGCTGACCCGCCGCGGCTGGTCGTGGGGGCGGATGCCGGCGGCACCGGGCACGGGGACCTCCGAGGTCTGGGGCGCCCGGATGTCGGTCGGACCGGGCGCGTGGTGCCTCCATCCGACCGCCGCGGGCGCGGTGCTCAGCGGCCCGCCCCGGGGGGTGGAGCAGGGCCGGCTCCGCCGGGGAGCAGCGCGCGGCACGACGGCGAGCGACCGCCGGGTGGCCTGCTCAGCGTCAGTGGATGCGCCGGGCCAGGCTCTCGCGGTCGCTGACGCCGACCTTCCGGTAGATCCGGTACAGGTGGTTGTCGATCGTCCGCACCGAGACACCCAGCGCCTCGGCGACCTGCCGGTTGGACGAGCCCGCCGCGACGAGGCGGGCGATCTCGAGCTCGCGGCCGCTCAGCCCCGACACCGGGCCCAGCGCGTCGACCGCACCGTCGAGGTCCCCGCCGGCCCGCGCGACGACGGCGTCCGCCGCGGCGAGCTCGGACTGCGCCGACGCCGGGTCGCCCTGGAGCGCGGCCAGGGACGCCGCGCGGGCGTGCGCGCGGACGGTGTGGATCCGCAGCCCGGCGGAGCCGAGCGCCGGGGCCACCTCCGCGGCCCGGTCCGGCCGCCCGGACGCCAGCGCGCCGACGTACCGGCCGAGCAGCGGCAGCACTGTCCCCTGGCTCGCGGCGCCCGCCGCCGCGACCCGCGCCGCCACGGGGTGGTCCGGGAGCACCTCCGCCGCGGCCGCGCCGGAGAGCACCGCCGCGGCGACGAACCCGCGGTCGAGGCTCTGGTCCACCTCCCGCCACAGGGCCTCCGCGCCCTCCCGGGGGTCCTCGCCAGCCACGACGGACACCCGCAGCCGCGCCAGCGCGGCGGACGTCAGCGGCACCGGGCTCAGCGGGAGCCGCAGGGCCGTGAGCCCGTCGGCCAGGGCCCGGGCGGCCACCACCCGGTGGTCGGCGGCGGCGAGCGCCGCGCCGACGCAGAGCAGGCCCGCCCGGGCCCAGGGCTGCAGCGGCGCCGTCGGCCCCAGCGCGAGCGCCGCGGCGAGGTGCTCCCGCAGCTCGCGGGACCGGCCCGCGAGCGCGAGGCCGAACGCCGCCACCGCCGCGCTGATCTCCACCGCCGGCCCGTCGAGGTCCGCGCGCGCCGCGTCCTGGGCGCGGCCGGCGTCCCGGACCGCCGCGTCGATGCTGCCCGCGAGGATCGCGGCGATCCCGTGCACCGCCCGGTCCTCGGCGGTCGGCGGCGACTGCTCCCGGCCGCCCTCCGGGCCGGACGCCTCGAGCGCGTCCCGCACCCGGCCGCGGGCGAGCAGCGGCCAGGCGTCCGCGGCCGCGCCGCCCGCCGGGTCGGGCGGGGTCGCGTCACCCCGGACGCCGTCGTCCTCGGGGGCGTCGGCGGCTGCTGCGGTCTCCGTCGGCTCCGCGGACGGCAGGGGGCGGCCGAGGAGCAGCTCCAGGCGCGCCCGCGCGCGCCTGCCGTCGGCGCCGGGCGGGACCGGCACCGCGAGGGCGGCGTCGGGCTCGCCGCACGCGAGGCCGAGGTAGCGCGCGTACCACTCGTCGACGGGGCCGGTCCCCCCGGGCCCGGGACGCTCGCGGGCCGCGGCGACCACCTCCTCGACGTCCGCGCGGCCGACCCCGGCCTGCGCCATCGCGTCGAGGAGGCGCACCGTCGTCGCCGGGGTCGGGTCGTGCTGCCACTCCGCCCGGCGGACGGCGAGGCGGATGCCCGCCGCGTGCCGCAGCCGCCGGCCCAGCACCGCCACCCCCTCGCGGGACGCCGCCCACCCCGTCACGGTCAGCCCGGCCCGCGTGTCGGCCACGTCCGCCGGCGCGACCCCGAGCGCCTGCTCCACCCGGTCGCGCGCCCGCAGCTCCTCGACCCGGTTCCGCGACGCCACGAGGTGCTCGGCGACGAGCGGCGGGACGACCACCACCTCCGTCCGGTCCCCCGACTCGACCAGCCGGACCACCCCGGCGTCCTCGAGCGCGGCCAGCTCGTCCCAGCCGAGCACGCGCCGGACCACGTCGGGGCTCGCCGGGCCCAGCGTGGCCAGCACGCCCAGCGCCGACCGCGCCGCCCCGTCCAGCCGTTCCAGCAGCTGGTCGACCACGGTCTCCAGGCCCGGCGTGCGCAGGTCCGCGACCGCCGTCCACGCACCACCCGCCTCCACCAGCCGGCCGGCCCGGCGCGCGCCCGAGGCGATCGCCCGCGCCACCCCCGGCAGGCCCGCCGACAGCGCGTAGACCCGGGCGGCCGCGTCCGGCGCCGCCGGGGCACCGAGCTCGTCCGCCAGCACCGCGAGGAGGTCGTCGAACCGCAGCGACGGCACCGCGAGCGCCGCGACGGGCACCTCCCCGGCGGCACGCAGCGCGGCGAGCCGGCTGCTCCGGTCGGGGCGCGAGGTGAGCAGCGGACGCGCGGCGGTCCGGTCGACGACCGTCGCGAGCACCGCGCGGGTCTCCTCGTCCAGCAGGTCCGCACGCCGCGCGAGCACGACCGCGCGCCCGGCGCCGACCGCCTCCTGCACGCGGGACACCGCGAGCGCGAGCGGCTCCCCGGACGCGGCACGCGCCGCCGGTCCCGCCAGCGACAGGGCCCCGAGCGGCCGGCCCCGCACCCCCGGCCGGCCGGGCACCCGGACCACCTGCCACCCGTCCTCGGCGAGCACGCCCACGGCGCGCTCGGCCAGCGCCCCGGCGCCTGCGCCCGCGACCCCCGTCAGCAGGACCCCGGTGCCGGAACGCAGCGCGTCCAGGACCTGGCCGACCACGTCGTCGCTCCAGGACTCCCCCTGCACCCGGACCACGCTACCGAGGCGGGCCCCAACCCGCGCGCGCCCGGCGTGCCCGCTGCTCAGCCCGGCCTCCCGCCTGCTCAACGCCGCCGACCCGGGTGCTCCACCGCACCCCCGGAGCTGCTCCACCTCGTCGTCCCGCGGCTGTGCGAGGTCGCCGCGGCCGTCACATGGAGACGTCACCGCGACCGCGCGAGCGGCCCGCGACCCCCAGCAGCCGGACGCCCGCGTCCGCCCCACCGATCCGCGAGGAGGAACCATGTCCACCATCGCCGTGCCAGCAGCCGCCGCCGTGGCGCTGCTGCTGGCTCCCACCGCGGCACCCGCGGTCGAGGAGCCCACCCCCGCCGGCACCCCCGTCGTGAGCGCCGAGGCCTCCGCCCCGGCGGACCCCGTCGAGGCAGGCGGCGCGCCGGCCGCGAGCGGGGCGGCCGAGAGCGGGGTGGTCGAGAGCGAGGACGTCGAGGCCGAGACCGTCGAGGCGGACGCGGTCGAGACCGTCGAGCCCGAGGTCGCCACCCCGTCGGACCTGCCCGAGACCCTGCTCGGCCCCGAGGACGCAGCGGGGACCGCGTGCGTCACCTGCGACCTGGCGGGCGAGTCGAGCACGCTGGGCACGCCCGTGACCGACGGGTACCAGGACGACGGCTACGAGCGCCCGTTCTGGTGGGAGAGCGACGGCCTGCACTTCCGGGACCCGATCCCCGCCAACGGATACGTGAACATCAACATCCCCGGCGCGAGCAACCTGAACGTCGACATCCACCGCGAGCTCATCGGCGCGACCTTCGTCCCGTGGTCGTACTTCGGGCTGGAGCCGGGCATGTGCATCGCCTGGACCGAGTCGAACGGGTACAACTACCACTTCGGTGAGGACAACTCCGGCCGCGGCGGGGTCGACGAGCGGGGCTGGGAGTACTGCGTCCCGGGGGACCCGAGCGACCCGACGGACCCGACCGACCCGACCGACCCCACGGACCCGACCGACCCGACCGACCCCACGGACCCGACCGACCCGACCGACCCCGGCGAGCCGTCGGCACCGTACGAGCCGTCCGAGCCGATCCGGCCCGAGCAGCCCGGGACCCCCGGGGTCGAGGTGCCCGCCAGCACGGCGGTCCCCGCCGCCACGGCCGTGCCTGCCGACACCGTCCCGGCCGCCGCGGCGCGTGCCACGATCCCGGCGCTCGCGGTCACCGGTGCCGGTGCGGCGGCGACCGCCCTGGTCGCCGGCCTGGTCGGTGCGACCGGTGTCGCGCTCACGGCGGTCTCGCGGCGTCGCCGGCACCGCTGAGACACGACGCCGGCGCCGTGCGCCCCGTGCTGCCGCCGGTCCGGACCCCGTCCACCGGGCCCGGACCGGCGGCGTCCGCGCGCTCAGACCACCATCGGCGCCGCC
Organism: Cellulosimicrobium cellulans; assembly: GCF_007679345.1. Lineage (GTDB taxonomy): Bacteria > Actinomycetota > Actinomycetes > Actinomycetales > Cellulomonadaceae > Cellulomonas > Cellulomonas cellulans_A. The sequence continues at coordinate 422,966 of NZ_VEGH01000002.1, read as the reverse complement.
ACCTCGACGCGGCCCTGCTGCACCAGCCACCGCACGGCGTCGAGCACCGTCTCGCCGGCGGTGTACCGCGGCCGGTAGCCGAGCAGCCGCTCCGCCCTCTCGACCGTGAACACGTGGCTGCGGACCAGGTGCTCCCAGCTCTGCTCCCCGTGCTCGGGAGTCAGACCAGCCCGGAAGGCGTCCCAGGTCACCGGCTCCAGCGTCGCGGTCCGCCCGAACCAGGACGCGGCCAGCTCGGCGTAGCCGCGGACCGTCAACGCGTCCGCCGCGGTCACGAAGAAGTCCTCGCCGGCCGCCGCCTCCCGGTGCGCGACCGCGCGCTCGAACGCCTGCGCCACGTCGTCGGCGTGCACGTGGGCCATCGCCTCCGCACCGATCCCGGGGACGCGCAGCGGCTCCCCCGCTGACAGCGTCCGCCACACCGCGGGGTCGAGGTTGCCCGTCGGGCCGATCGGCGCCCACCCGGGCCCGCTGATGTGGCCGGGGTGCAGCGACGTGGTGACCAGGCCGCCCGCGGCCGTCTCCGCGGCGAGCATCCGCGCGATCGCGTCCTTCTGGACGCCGTACTCCCCCAGCGGCGGGGTCGCGGTGCGCTCGGACACCGGGAGGGTGCGGCTCGGGCCGGACCGCCAGATCGACCCGCAGAACACCAGGTGCCCCACCTGCCCGCGCAGCCGCTCGACCAGGCGCTCCGCCGACTCCCGGGTGAAGCACACCAGGTCGATCACGACGTCCGGGCGCAGCGCCACGACCCGGTCGGGGAACGTCCCGGCGCGATCCTCCTGCTCCCGGTCGGCGACGACCCGCTCGACGTCCCGCCACTCCGGCGCGTCGACGTACGGCGCGGACGTGCCGCGGCTGATCGTGACCACCTCGTGGCCGGCCCGCACCAGGCGGGGGAGGAGGAACGAGCCGATGTGGCCGCTCCCGCCGATGACGACGACGCGCATGGTGCTCCCTCGGCTCGGACGACCCTGCCGACGGTAGGCGTCGGGTCTCGGGCGCGCCCGTCCTGGTGAGCGGCGGGGTGGTCGCGGCTCAGGACCGCGCGGGGACCGGGTCCACCGCTGCTCGGCGCCCCACCAGCCGGTTGAGCCGTTCGGACATCACCAGGCCGAGCACGACCAGCACCCCCAGGAACAGCGGGAAGATCCACATCCCTGTCCACGCGGCGAGGACGCCGAACAGCGGCGGCGCGAGGGTCGAGCCGGTGTACGCCGCCGCCATCTGGATGCCGATGATGGCCTGCGAGTTGCGCCGGCCGAAGCTGACCGGGGTGGAGTGGATGATCGCCGGGTAGATGGGCGCGCACCCGAGACCCGTCACCACCAGCCCGATCAGGACGAGCAGGTCGGCCTGCAGCGGCACCGCGATCATGCCGACGCCGACCGCCACCGTCAGGAAGCCGCCCCGGATCAGCTGACGGTCGCCGACCCGGTCGGCGAAGAACCCGGCGAGGAACCGACCGCCGGTGATGCCCAGCAGGAACAGCGACGCGAACGCCGCCGCTGTCGCCGGGGCGACGCCGCGGTCGGCGACGAGGAACGTCGATGCCCACAGGATCGAGGTGCTCTCGAGCGCGCAGTAGGCGAAGAAGGCGACCAGGATCAGCACGACGCCCGGGATCCGCAGCGCGCGCCCGAGCGGCACGTGGCCGGCGCCCCTCCCGTGCTCCTCGTCCTCGCCCTCCGCGGCGTCGCCACCCGCGTCGGCGGGCCCCGCCGGGACGCGCGGGTTGACCTTGCCCCACAGCGGCAGGCTCACGACCAGCGCGATCGTGAGCACCACCTGGACGATGCCGACGGTCCGGTAGGCGCTGGACCAGCCGAGGCCGGAGGTGAGGGCGTAGCTCATGATGAACGGGCTGATCGACGCGCCCAGCCCCCAGAAGCTGTGCAGCCAGTTCATGTGCCGCGCGGCGTAGTGCAGCGCCACGTAGTTGTTCAGCGCGGCGTCGACGGCACCGGCGCCGAGTCCGTACGGGATGGCCCACAGGCAGAGCATCCAGAACGAGCCGGAGACCGAGAACCCCACGAGCGCGGCGGCGGTGAGGCCCACGCTGACCGCGGTGACGAGGCCGGCTCCGAACCGACGGGTGACCCGCTCCGACGCGAGGCTGGACAGGATCGTGCCGCCGGCGATGATCATGGTCACGAGGCCGGCGAAGGCCTCCGGGACGCCGAGGTCCCGGTGCATCACCGGCCAGCCGGCCCCGATGAGGGAGTCCGGGAGCCCGAGGCTGACGAAGGCGACGTAGATGACCGCCAGGAGGAGCGAGTACACGGTGGGCTTGTCTTCCGGTTCGGTGGTGCGTGGTCGGAGCCAGGTGCACGACCGTACCGGTCATGTGTACGTCTGTACACATGACCGGTACGGTCTTTCGCGACGAGGGCTGTTCAGGCCTGCATGTCCACGAACCGCGAGTAGTGCCCCTGGAACGCCACCGTGATCACGTCGGTGGGGCCGTTGCGGTGCTTGGCCACGATCAGGTCCGCCTCGCCCGCGCGCGGGGACTCCCGCTCGTACGCGTCCTCGCGGTGCAGCAGGATCACCATGTCGGCGTCCTGCTCGATGGACCCGGACTCACGCAGGTCGGACATCGCGGGCTTCTTGTCGGTGCGCTGCTCCGGGCCACGGTTCAGCTGCGACAGCGCGATGACCGGGACCTCGAGCTCCTTGGCGAGCAGCTTGAGCGCACGCGAGAACTCCGAGACCTCCTGCTGGCGGGACTCGACGCGCTTGCCGGACGACATCAGCTGCAGGTAGTCGATGATCACGAGCTTGAGGTCGTGCTTCTGCTTGAGCCGCCGGCACTTCGCGCGGATCTCCATCAGCGACATGTTCGGCGAGTCGTCGATGAACAGCGGCGCCTCGGTGAGCTTGCCCTGGATCTGGGCGAGCTTCTGCCAGTCGTCGTCGCCCATCGAGCCGTTGCGCATCTTCTGCAGCGGGACGCGCGCCTCGGCGGACAGCAGACGCATGGTGATCTCGGATCGGCTCATCTCGAGCGAGAAGACGACGGACGCCTGCTGGTGCTTGATCGACGCGGCGCGCGCGAAGTCGAGCGCGAGCGTCGACTTGCCGATGGCGGGGCGGGCTGCGATGACGATCATCTGGCCCGGGTGCAGACCGTTGGTGAGCCGGTCGAGGTCGGCGAAGCCGGTCGGCACGCCGACCATGCCCTCGCCGCGGTGCCCGGCGGACTCGATCTCGTCCAGGGTGCCGGCGACGACCTCGCCGAGGCGGTGGTAGTCCTCGGTCGTGCGGCGGTCGCTGACGGCGTACACCTCGGCCTGGGCGTTGTTGACGATCTCCTCGACGTCGCCGCCGTCGGTCGCGTAGCCGAGCTGGACGATGCGGGTGCCGGCCTCGACCAGGCGGCGCAGCACGGCACGCTCCCGGACGATGCGGGCGTAGTACCCGGCGTTGGCCGCCGTCGGCACCATCGAGATGAGGGTGTGCAGGTAGGGCACGCCGCCGACGCGGCCGATCTCGCCACGCTTGGTGAGCTCGTCCGCGACGGTGACGGCGTCGGCGGGCTCGCCGCGGCCGTACAGGTCGAGGACGGCGTCGTAGATCGCCTCGTGCGCCGGGCGGTAGAAGTCGCTGCCGCGGATCTCCTCGACGACGTCCGCGATGGCGTCCTTCGAGATCATCATGCCGCCGAGGACGCTCTGCTCGGCGTCGAGGTCCTGCGGCGGGGTCCGGTCGAACGCCGCGCGGCCCTGCCCCGCGGGGGCTCCGTACTCGAGCTCCTCGATCGTCACGCTGCTGCCCGCCCCACCTTCGCTCGTCCCCCGGCGACTGCCGTCGAACACCCGTTCTAGCACCGCCCACCCACACGTCCGGGGAGGGCGGGCGACCGTGTCCGGTACGCGCGCCGACGCGAGGTTAGGGCCGCCGGGGACGGTCCGTCGAGCGAGACGTCCACAGGGGGTGGGGACGACCTTGTGGAAGGCTGTGGACGCACGCCGCGAGATGTCCACAGGTCGTGGACACAGGTGTGGATGAAGCCGGGCACGCCTGTGATCAGGGCGTTCTCACCGGCGCAAACACGGTGAACCCATGTGGACGGAGAAGTCGTTGGCCGCCATTTCACGCCTCGGACAGATGCCGTCCACCGTCGACCGCCAGATCCTCGGCCTCGCGGTGCCCGCGCTCGGCGCGCTGGTCGCCGAGCCGCTGTTCGTGCTGGTGGACTCGGCCATCGTCGGTCGGCTGGGGACCACGGAGCTCGCCGGGCTGTCGCTCGCGTCGACCCTCCTGGTGACCGTCGTCGGCCTGTGCGTGTTCCTCGCGTACGCCACCACGGCGGTGGTCGCGCGCCGGCTCGGCGCCGGCGACCGCTCGGGCGCGCTCCAGGTCGGTGTGGACGGGCTGTGGCTCGCGGCCGGGCTCGGCGTGGTGCTCGCCGCGGTGGCGGTGCTCGTCGCGCCGTGGGCCGTCGGCGCGCTGGGCGCGACGGGCGACGTCGCGGACCAGGCGGTGCTCTACCTGCGCGCGTCCGCCCCGGGCCTGCCGGGCATGCTGGTCGTGCTGGCGGCCACCGGCGCCCTCCGCGGGCTGCAGGACACAAAGACGCCCCTCGTGGTCGCGGGGGTCGGCGCCGCCGTGAACGCCGTGCTCAACGTCGTGCTCGTCTACGGCCTGCACCTCGGCATCGCGGGCTCGGGCGCGGGCACCGCCGCGACGCAGGTGGGCATGGGGATCGTGCTGACGGTGGTCGTCGTGCCCGGTGCGCGGTCCGCCGGCGCCTCGCTGCGGCCCGCGCCGGGCGGCATCCTCGCCGGGGTCCGCACCGGCACCCCGCTGCTGCTCCGCACGCTCTCGCTGCGCGCGGCGATCCTGCTGACCGTGTGGGTCGCCACGGGGCTCGGACCGGTCGCGCTGGCGGGCCACCAGGTGGTCAACGCGATCTGGGGCTTCGTGGCGTTCGCGCTGGACGCGCTGGCCATCGCCGCGCAGGCACTCATCGGCCACGCCCTCGGCGCCGGCGACACCGGGCTGGTGCGCGCGCTGCTCCGCCGCACGCTGGCCTGGGGCGTCGGTGCCGGCGTGGTGCTCGGGGTGGTCACCGGCGGGCTCGGCTGGTGGCTGTCGGCACTGTTCACCTCGGACCCCGACGTGCGGCACGCGGTGACCCTGAGCCTGGCGGTGGCGGCGGTGCTGATGCCGATGGCCGGGTGGGTGTTCGTGCTGGACGGCGTGCTGATCGGGGCCGGCGACGGCCGGTTCCTCGCCGCGGCGGGCATGGTGACGCTCGCCGTCTACGTGCCCTTCGCGCTCGCGGTGCGCGCCTGGGCGCCGGACGGCTGGGCGGGGCTGGCGTGGCTGTGGGCGGCGTTCGCCGGGGTGTTCATGCTCGCCCGCGCGGTCACGACGGGCCTGCGCGCGCGTCGGGACACCTGGATGGTGACCGGGGCCTGAGGGGAGCTCAGACCCGCGGCGGCCTCTCGTCGTCCGCAGAGGGCTCACCCGGGTGGGCCTCGGGGTCGGCGCTCTCGGCGGAGCGGCCCTGCATCGCGAGGACGAGGAACACCACGCCGACCGGGAAGAACGCCAACGACGCGTACCGCATGGAGTCGTTCAGCAGCCCGGACATGCCGAGCACGAGGAACACGATCCCGATCGGCAGGTACGCGGCACCGGCACCCGCCGAGTCCTGCTCCGGCTCCGGGGCGGAACCGGTCCGGGGACCGCCCGGCTCGTCCGGCGGGGCGGGTGCGCGCTCGTCCGACATGCCTCGACCGTAGGCCGACCCGGGTGCGCCGCGCCTCGGCCGCGCGGCGGAGATCCGGCGCGTCGGGCGCCCAGATCGGTGCCTCGCGCCGAGATCGGTCCCTGGAACCACCGATCTCGGACCGAACCACCGATCTCGGCGCACGCACCGAGCGCGCGCCCCGGACACGACCGCGCCCCCGCCCCGGGGACCGGGACGGGGGCGCGGTGCGCGCTGGCGCGTGGCGTCAGGCCGCGACGACCTTGACGGTCAGCTTCGCGGAGACCTCCGGGTGCAGGCGGACCTGCACCGCGTACTCGCCGGTCGCCTTGATCGGCTGCGCGACCTCGATCTTGCGGCGGTCGATCGACGGGCCGCCGGCGGCCTTGACCGCGTCGGCGATCTCGGCGGTCGTGACCGCACCGAAGAGGCGGCCGGCGTCGCCGGACTTCGCCGCCACGGTGACCGGGTTGCCCTGCAGCGAGTCGCGCACGGCGCGCGCCTCGTCGAGGGTCGCGATCTCGCGGGTCTTGCGAGCACGGCGGATCGCCGTGATCTCCTTCTCCGCACCCTTGCTCCACGCGGTCGCGAGACCACGCGGGACGAGGTAGTTGCGGGCGTACCCGTCCTTGACGTCGACGACGTCGCCGGGAGCGCCGAGGCCCGTGACCTCGTGGGTCAGGATGAGCTTGGCCATCTTGTTGCTCCTTCTCAGCGAGCCGACGACGAGTACGGCAGGAGCGCCATCTCGCGGGCGTTCTTCACGGCCCGCGCGATCGCGCGCTGCTCCTGGACGGACACGCCGGTCACGCGGCGGGCGCGGATCTTCCCGCGGTCGGAGATGAACTTCCGCAGCAGGGCGGTGTCCTTGTAGTCGACCGACTCGATCTTCGCCGCCTTGAGCGGGTTCTGCTTCTTCTTGGGCTTCCGGACAACGGCCTTGGCCATCGTGGTGCTCCTTGTTCTACGTACGGAGCCCGGGGCGTTGCCATGCCCCGGGATGGGATGTTCGGGATGGCGCGCGCGGCGCCGGTGCCGACCTGGCGGTCAGCGGTGCTCGATCAGAACGGGGGCTCGTCGGAGTAGCCACCCGCGCCGCCGCCGCCCGCGGGCGTGGCCCACGGGTCGTCCTGCTGCGCGGACTGGCCGCCGCCGTTGAACCCGCCACCGCCGCCGCCACCGCCGTTGAAGCCGCCGCCACCGCCGCCGCCGAACCCGCCGCCGCCACCGCCGGACCGCTGGGTCCGGGTGACCTTGGCCGAGGCGTAGCGGAGCGACGGGCCGACCTCGTCGACCTGCAGCTCGTAGACGGTGCGCTTCTCGCCCTCGCGGGTCTCGTAGGACCGCTGGACGAGTCGGCCGCTGACGATCACGCGGGTGCCCTTGGTGAGCGACTCGGCGACGTTCTCCGCCGCCTCCCGCCAGATCGAGCAGCGGAGGAACAGCGTGTCGCCGTCCTTCCACTCGTTGCTCTGGCGGTCGAACGTGCGCGGCGTGGACGCCACGGTGAAGTTCGCGACCGCGGCGCCGGACGGCGTGAACCGCAGCTCCGGGTCGGCGGTCAGGTTCCCGATCACCGTGATGGTGGTGTCACCAGCCATGCCAGCTCCTCGTTCTCGTCGATGCTCGTCGAAGGGGTGTCCCGCACGGTACGCGCGCGGTCTGACGCGTCAGGACTCCTTGCGGAGGACCTTCGTGCGCAGGACGACCTCGTTCAGGCCCAGCTGACGGTCCAGCTCCTTGGCGGTGTCCGACGTCGAGGAGAAGTCGACGACGGCGTAGATGCCCTCGGACTTCTTCTTGATGTCGTACGCCAGGCGGCGACGGCCCCAGATGTCCACGTTGTCGACGGAGCCGCCGTCGGTCTTGACGACCGACAGGTACTTGTCGAGCGACGGGGCGACGGTGCGCTCGTCGATGCTGGGGTCGAGGATGATCATGATCTCGTACTGACGCAGGCTCATACCCACCTCCTCTGGTCTCGGCGGCCACGGTCGTTCCGTGGCAGGAGGGTGTCGTTGCGTCGCTGCCCCCGGGCCCCGTGGTGTCGATGGCGACGGTGGGGCGGGCACAGCAGCGCACCAGTCTACCCGGTCGCGCGACCCCTCGGGGCCGCCCGACCGGGTGGACGGTGCGGGTCCTGGTGCGCGGCTCAGCCGCCGGTGCCGGGGTTCGCCTGGTTGCTGCCGCCCTGCCCGTTGTTGCCGGCCTGGCCGGCGCCCTGGGTCGGCTGCTGCGTCGGCTGGGGCTGCGGCTGCGGTCCCTTGGACACCCGGAGGGTGACGGTCGACCCGGGCGCCACCTGCGACCCCTCGCCGGGGCTCGCGCCGAGGACGGTCCCGGGGGCCGCGGCGTTGAACTCCTCGGCCACGGAGGGCACCAGACCCGCGTTCTGCAGCGCGGCCTGCGCGTCGCCGGAGAGCTGGCCGGTGAGCCCGGACGGCACCGCCACCGTCGTCGGCTGCTCCGGCTCCGGCGCCTGGGTCTCGACCGGCGCCTGCGTGGTGGGCGTGGACGTGGGCGCCGCCGCGCGGTTCACGTTCGCGCGCTCCGGGAAGTCGACCACCGGGGCGTACTTCTCGACCTGGAAGACCTTGCCCATGTAGTCGGCCCACACCGCCGCGGGCCAGGTGGCGCCCGTGATCCCGCGGTCGTTGACCGTGAGCGACCGGCCGGACGCGTCCTCGCCCCAGGGGGTGATGGTCACCGGGTCGCTGCCGTTGTCGCCGACCTGGCTGAGCGACACCGCGGTGGCGATCTGCGGGGTGAAGCCGACGAACCACGCGGACTTGTTGTCGTTCGAGGTACCCGTCTTGCCGGCGATCGGGCGGTCGAGCGGCTTGACGTACGCCCGGCCGGAGCCCTTCTCGACGACCTGGGTCATGGCGTAGGTGGTGTCGGCCATCACGTCGGCCTCGAACTGCTGGACCGGCTGCGTCTGGCCGGAGTAGGCCACGTCGCCGTCGGGGTAGGTGGCCTGCGCGACCATGAACGGCTTGTGGTAGACGCCCTGGGCGGCGATCGTCGCGTACGCCGACGCCATGTCGAGCGTGGTGACCGCGTCGGTGCCGAGCACGTTCGACCGCTCGCTGTTGACCGGCGACTTCACGCCGGCCCGCTGGGCGACCTCGGCGGTCTTCTCCGGGCCGACCTCGAGGTTCAGCTGGGCGTACACGGTGTTGACCGACTGCTCGGTGGCCTTGACGAGGTCGATCGTGCCGAAGTCCTCGAAGCCGAAGTTGTTGACCTTCCAGTCCCCGAACTCCTGCGGGGAGTACCCCGGGTACGACTTCGTGAGCGGGACGCCGTTCTCCAGCCCGGCGATCAGCGTGAACGGCTTGAACGTCGAGCCGGCCTGCTGGGTGCCGCGGGTGGCGCGGTTGATCTGGTCCGTCAGGAAGTCGCGGCCGCCGTACATCGACACGATGCCGCCCGTCGCCGGGTCGATCGAGACGACGCCGACCTTGAGGTTGGGCGACGGGACCTCGCCGTTGGCGTGCTCGTACATGTCGTCGTCCTGGTCGAGCAGCTTGATCACGGAGTCGACGGCGTCCTGCTGGACCTGCGGCTCGATCGTCGTCACGATCTTCAGGCCCCGCCGCTCGAGCATGTCCTCGGTGATGGTCCCGGTCGCGACGAGCTCCTGCTGGACGTAGTTCAGCAGGTAGCCGTTGGTGCCGCCGAGCCGGTCGCTCTGGGTGTACTCGACCGTCGGGGGGAACGTCTGGGCGTCCCGGTCGGCCTGGGTCAGGTAGCCGTCCCGCACCATTCCGTTGAGCACGCCGTTCCACCGCTGCTCGGCCTTCTCCGGGCTGACCGCGGGGTCCCAGTTGCCGGGCGACGGGATGATGCCGGACAGCAGCGCGGCCTCGGAGACGGACAGGTCCGCGGCGGGCTTGCCGAAGTACGCCTGGGCGGCGGCCTCGATGCCGTACGCGCCGCGGCCGAAGTAGATGGTGTTGAGGTACCGGCCGAGGATCTGCTCCTTGGTCTCGGACTGCGCGATCTTGATCGCCAGCAGGGCCTCCTTGGCCTTCCCGACGTAGCTGACCGTGGTCTCGCCGACGTAGTAGCGCTCGACGTACTGCTGGGTGAGCGTCGACCCGCCCTGCGTCGCCCCGCCACGGACGTTGTTCCAGAACGCGCGCGCCATGCCGGTGATCGAGACGCCGGAGTTCTCGAAGAACGTCCGGTCCTCGGAGGACACCACGGCCTCGCCGACGTGGGCGGGCAGCGTCTCGTAGTCCACCAGGGTGCGGTTCGGCCCGGGGTACGTCCCGATCTCGGTGGTGCCGTCGGCGAAGTAGACGGTCGACGCCTGCTCCTCCGCGAACTCGTCGGGGGCGGGCACGTCGGTGAGCGCGTACGCGGCGACCGCGAGCCCGAGGCACAGGAAGACGAAGCCGGTGACGGCGCCGACGACGAACCGCCACGACGGCAGCCAGCGGTGCAGACCGCGGTAGCCCCGCCGGGGGTAGTCGATGATCCGCCGCCGACCGCCGGACGCGGCGGCGCCGCGCGCGGGGGTCCCGGTGGATCGTCGGGTGGAGCCTGCCACGGCACTGCCTTCCTGTGGACTGCTGGGGGGAGGGCGGGCGGCAGGGAGCCGTCCGGGCCCGGATCAGTATGCGCGAGCGGGCGTGCCGCGCCCGCGGGCGGGCGACCCCTCCCGGCGACCTTCACCTGATCGCCACGAGGCCCCCCGCGGGGCTTCCCGGCCCGCTGAACATCCTGGCAGTCCGGCGACCCGCGAGGACGTGACCTGGGCCGCGAACCGCCGACGGCGCCGGGCGCCACGCCGAGCGCGGGCCAGGTGTTGCCCGGATCACCCCGTTCGTCCTACCCTCCCCGATGTATCAGTTCGATACATCGCGATGCGGACAGCGGGAGGGAGGCCACGGTGCGCGGACGTTCCGACGTGCTCGAGTCGGCCATCCTCGGCCTGCTCCACGACTCCCCGATGCACGGGTACGAGCTGCGCAAGCGGCTCAACCTGCTGCTCGGCTCGTTCCGCGCGCTGTCGTACGGCTCGCTGTACCCGGCCCTCAAGTCGCTGGTGGCGCGCGGCCTCATCGCGGGGTCCGACCCGCAGCAGGCGCCCGCGCACGGCCTGGCCGGCAAGCGCGCCCGGATCGTCTACCAGCTCACCGCGGAGGGCAAGGAGCAGTTCCAGCACGTGCTGGCGTCCTCCGGGCCCGCGGCCTGGGAGGACGAGAACTTCGGCTTCCGGTTCGCGTTCTTCGGGCAGACCGACGCCGAGACCCGGCTGCGGATCCTCGAGGGCCGGCGCACCCGGATGACCGAGCGGCTGGAGCTCATCAAGGACTCCGTGTCCCGCACCCGCGTCCGCATGGACGAGTACACCCTCGAGCTGCAGCGTCACGGGCTCGAGCAGGTCGAGCGCGAGGTCCGCTGGCTCGACGACCTCATCGACCACGAGCGCAGCAACCGCGGCGCCCGTCCCCGGGGTGCCGGCCGTCCGGCCGACCCCCGCACGAACGCTGTCGAGGATGACTCCATCGTCGCGGCACAACCCCCTCAGAAGGAGCGAGGATGACCGCCATCCGCGTTGCGATCGCGGGCGTGGGCAACTGCGCCTCGTCGCTTGTCCAGGGCGTGCACTACTACGCCGACGCCGACCCGAGCACCAAGGTCCCGGGCCTCATGCACGTGCAGTTCGGCGACTACCACGTCTCCGACCTGGAGTTCGTCCTGGCGTTCGACGTCGACGCCAAGAAGGTCGGCTTCGACCTGTCGGAGGCGATCGTCGCGTCCGAGAACAACACCATCAAGATCGCCGACGTCCCGCCGCTCGGCGTGACCGTCCAGCGCGGCCCGACCCTCGACGGCGTCGGCAAGTACTACGCGCAGACGATCGAGGTGTCCGACGCGGAGCCGGTCGACGTCGTCCAGGCGCTCAAGGACGCGAAGGTGGACGTCCTCGTCTCCTACCTGCCGGTGGGCTCCGAGGAGGCCGACAAGTTCTACGCCCAGGCCGCGATCGACGCGGGCGTGGCCTTCGTCAACGCGCTGCCGGTGTTCATCGCCTCCGACCCGGAGTGGGCGGCGAAGTTCGAGGCGGCCGGCGTGCCGATCGTCGGCGACGACATCAAGTCGCAGGTCGGCGCGACGATCACGCACCGCGTGCTCGCCCGCCTGTTCGAGGACCGCGGCGTCATCCTGGACCGCACGTACCAGCTGAACGTCGGCGGCAACATGGACTTCAAGAACATGCTCGAGCGCGAGCGCCTGGAGTCCAAGAAGATCTCGAAGACGCAGGCCGTCACCTCGAACCTCGAGGACGGCCCGCTGGCCGGCAAGAAGGACGACCGCAACGTCCACATCGGCCCGTCGGACTACGTCGCCTGGCTCGACGACCGCAAGTGGGCGTACGTCCGCCTCGAGGGTCGCGCGTTCGGCGAGGTGCCCCTGAACCTGGAGTACAAGCTCGAGGTCTGGGACTCCCCGAACTCGGCCGGCATCATCATCGACGCCGTCCGCGCCGCGAAGATCGCGCTGGACCGCGGCATCGGCGGCCCGATCCTGTCGGCGTCGACCTACTTCATGAAGTCCCCGCCGGTCCAGCACGAGGACCAGCACGGCCGGGAGCTCGTGGAGAAGTTCATCCGCGGCGAGATCGAGCGCTGACCCGCCCGTAGCGGAACGCAGGATCAGCGCGACCGCGGGATCGAGCGCTGATCCGCTGATCGACGGCCGAAGGGCCCGGCACCTCCTGGTGCCGGGCCCTTCGTCGTGCTCGGCCGCGACGAAGGGCAGCCTCAGTCCACCCCACGTCACCGCAGGTCATCGCGGCGACCGGGACATTCGTCCCTGGGGTCTCGGCGTGGCGCTCGGAGACTGGACGGGTTCGCGCGAGCACAGCCGCTGGCGACACCGACGTCGCCACGCCCGCACGGGTCCAGCCTGTGCCGTCCGCCGTCCGAGCCCACCGAGCCCGACGGGTCGCAGCACAGCGATCCCGTCGAGACGAGAGGGCACGACGATGGCGCAGCAGCTCGGCTTCTGGATCGACCAGCAGTACTGCACGGGGTGCAAGGCCTGCCAGGTCGCCTGCAAGGACAAGCACGACCTCCCGCTCGGCGTGACGTGGCGCCGGGTGGTCGAGTACTCCGGCGGCAGCTGGTCCACCGACCCGGCCGCGGGCACCTTCACGCCGAACGTGTTCACCTACTACACGTCGATCTCCTGCAACCACTGCGACGACCCGGTGTGCGTGGCCGTCTGCCCGACGACCGCGATGCACAAGGGCGCCGACGGCATCGTCTCGGTCGACCCGGCGAAGTGCGTGGGCTGCCGGTTCTGCGAGTGGGCGTGCCCGTACTCGGCGCCGCAGTTCGACCCGTCCGCCGGGGTGATGACCAAGTGCGACCTGTGCGCGGACGAGCTGGCCGAGGGCCGCGACCCGGCGTGCGTCGCCGCGTGCCCGTCCCGCGTCCTGCACTACGGCGACATCACGGACCTGCGGGCGGCGCACGGCGACCGCGCCGACGTCGCCCCGCTGCCCGACCCGTCGATCACCCGGCCCAACCTCGTGATCACCCCGCACCGGCACGCGGAGCCCGCGGACGCGGGCACCGGCTCCATCACGAACCCGGAGGAGATCTGATGCACGTCGGTGAGCTCCCGCTCGTCCTGTTCACGCTGCTCACCCAGATGTCGGTCGGCTCGTTCGTCGTGCTCGGCGCGGTGCAGGTGCTGGCCCGCCGGCGGTACCCCGCCGCGACCGTCGACCGGCTCTCGGACCCCGCGCTCTACGCGATCGGCCCGGTGATGGTCGCCGCGCTGGCGGTGTCGCTGCTGCACCTGGGCAACCCGGTGAACCTGCTCAACGTCCTGAACAACCTCGGCTCGTCGTGGCTGTCCCGGGAGATCCTGCTGGGCTGCGTGTTCACCGCCCTGGGCGCGGGGTTCGCGCTCTGCCAGTGGCGGCGCTGGCTCACCCCGGGGATCCGGCAGGCGGTCGCCGCGGTGACGGCGCTGGTCGGGCTCGCGTTCGTCTGGGCCAGCGCGCAGGTGTACCTGATCCCCACCGTGCCGGCCTGGAACACCTGGACGACGCCGGTGGCGTTCTTCGCCACGACGTCCCTGCTCGGCTGCCTCGCGGTGGGAGCCACCTTCGTCGTCGCGGCGAGCCTCCGCGCGCGGCGCCCGGGGGCGGAGGGCGCGGAGCGGGCCGACGGCGCCGAGGCGGTCCTGGACGCGATGCTACGCAGCAGCCTGCGCGGCATCGGCCTCGCGTCGATCGGCGTGCTCGCGGTCGAGCTGCTCGTCCTGCCCGCGTGGCTGCTCGGCCTCGCGAACGACGGCAGCCCCGCGGCGACCGCCGCGGCGGCCGCGCTCACCGCCGGCGGCTGGCTGCACCTGCGCCTCGTGCTCGCGGTGCTGGGCGCCGGCGTGCTCGCGCTGTTCCTCTACCGGGCCGCCGCGGCGGGCGGCCGCCGGCTGCTCCTGGTCACCGCGAGCAGCGCCTTCGTCCTCGTGCTCGTCGCCGAGACGGTCGGCCGCGTGCAGTTCTTCGAGTCCTACGCCCGCATCGGGATCTGAGGGAGCCCGCCATGACGACCACCACCCCCCGCACCCCGCTCGAGGCCCCGGTCAGCCGGCGGTCGTTCGTGGCCTGGAGCGCCGCCGCCGGCGGGGCCGCCGCGGCGGGCGCGGCCGGCGCGCGCCTCGGGCTGCTGCCGCTCGCCCCGGCGCGGGCCGCGCAGGACCCCGACGGCCCTCGGCAGGTGTGGTCCGCCTGCATGGTGAACTGCGGCTCCCGCTGCCCGGTGCTGCTCACCGTCGAGGACGGCCAGATCACGCGGGTCGACTCCGACCCCACCGGCGGCGACGACCCGGAGCTGCCGCAGATCCGCGCGTGCGTCCGCGGCCGCGCGATCCGGCAGCGGGTGCACAACCCCGACCGGCTCAAGCACCCGATGCGCCGGGTCGGCCCGCGCGGCTCCGGCGAGTTCGAGCAGATCTCCTGGGACGAGGCCCTCGACGCGGTCGCCGACGCGCTGCGCGCCACGATCGACCGGTACGGCAACGAGGCGGTCTACCTCAACTACGGCACCGGGGTGCTGGGCGCCACCGTCGCCTGCTCCTGGCCGCCCGCCGCCACCGGCGTCGCCCGGCTGATGAACCTGCTCGGCGGCTACCTGAACCACTACTCCGACTACTCGACCGCGCAGATCACCACCGCCTACCCGTTCCACTACGGCGAGTGGGTGTCGGGCAACTCGTTCGACGACCTGGTGAACTCGCAGCTCGTCGTCCTGTTCGGCAACAACCCGCACGAGACCCGGATGAGCGGCGGCGGCGAGCTGTTCGTGACCACCCGGGCCAAGCAGGCGTCGCAGGTGCGCACGATCGTCATCGACCCGCGGCAGTCCGAGACCGCGGTGACGCTCGCCGACGAGTGGGTGCCGATCCGGCCGAACACCGACGCGGCGCTGGTCGCCGGCCTCGCGCACGTGATGATCACCGAGGACCTGCACGACCAGGCGTTCCTCGACCGGTACTGCGTCGGCTTCGACGAGGACCACCTGCCGGCCGGTGCCGCCCCCGGGTCCTCCTACCGGTCCTACGTGCTGGGCCGCGGGCCGGACGGCACGGCGAAGACACCCGAGTGGGCGGCCGCGGTCACCGGGGTGCCCGCCGGCACCATCACGCGGCTGGCCCGGGAGATCGCGAGCGCCGAGCCGTGCAGCATCAACCAGGGCTGGGGCCCGCAGCGGCACTCCAACGGGGAGAACTCCGCGCGCGCCGTGTTCACGCTCGCGGCGATGATCGGGCAGATCGGCGTGCCCGGCGGCGGTACCGGCGGCCGCGAGGCGGCGTACTCGATGGCGACGGCCGCGTTCCCCACCCTGAAGAACCCCGTGAGCACCGAGGTGTCGGTGTTCAACTGGACGGACGCCATCGTCCGGCACGAGGAGATGACCGCGCTCAGCGACGGGATCCGCGGGGCCGACCGGCTCACCGCCCCCATCCGGTTCATCTGGCAGTACGCCGGCAACGCCCTGGTCAACCAGCACGCCGACATCAACCGGACCGGCGAGATCCTGTCCGAGCCGGACGACCTCACGATCGTCGTCATCGACCACCAGATGACTGTCTCCGCCCGGTACGCCGACATCCTGCTGCCAGACGCGTCCACGGCGGAGCAGGTCGACCTCGCGCAGCAGGGCTCCGCCGGCGCGCTCGGCTACCTGGTGTTCGCGGACCGGGCGATCGAGCCGATGTGGGAGTGCCGGCCGGTGTACGACATCCTCACCGGCGTCGCAGAGCGGATGGGCGTCGCGGACGACTTCACCGAGGGCAAGACCCAGGAGGAGTGGGTGCGCGCGGTGCTGGCGGAGACGCGCGAGCTGACCCCCGGCGTCCCCGACTACGAGACGTTCCGGAAGCAGGGCATCTACAAGGAGATGAACCCCGACGGCCCGGTGGTGCCGCTCGCCGACTTCCGGGCGGACCCCGAGGCCCACCCGCTGAGCACGCCGTCGGGGAAGATCGAGATCTACTCGGCGGCGCTGCAGGAGATCGCCGACACCTGGGTGCTCCCGGACGGCGACCGGATCACCGCGCTGCCGGAGTACCTGGCCTCCCGGGAGGGTCCCGAGGACCCGCTGCGCGAGCGGTACCCGCTGCAGCTCATCGGGCACCACTACAAGTCCCGGACCCACTCGACCTACGGCAACGTCCCGTGGCTGCAGGAGGCGCACCCGCAGGAGATGTGGATCAACCCCGCCGACGCGGCTGACCGCGACGTGCAGAACGGGGACACGGTCGACGTGGTCAACGACCGCGGGCGGGTGCGGATCGTCGCGCGCGTGACGCCGCGGATCGCGCCCGGGGTGGTCTCCATCCCGCAGGGCGCGTGGTTCGCGCCGGACGAGGACGGCGTCGACCTCGGCGGCAGCGTCAACACGCTGACGAGCCTGCACCCGTCACCGCTGGCCAAGGGGAACGCGCAGCACACGAACCTGGTGGAGGTGACGAGGACCTGACCCGCGCGACCGCCCGCCGCCGAGCCCACCCACCGAGGAGCCCTGCCGTGACCCCCACCGAGCGCACCGCCGCCGATCCCCCCGCCGGCACGGCCGGGCCCCGCGCGTGGACCCGGCACCTCGACGACCTCGCGGGCTGCTGCGTCCTGCTGTCCCGCCTGCTGCTCGAGCCGCCCGACGCGGGCCTCGTCGGGCGGCTGCGCGCACCCGGCCTGATGGACGGCTGGCCGCTCACCGACCCGGGGTCCCGGGAGGGGGCGGCACTGCTCAGCAGCGGCGCGGGCCACGACCTCGCCGCGCTGCGCCGCGACCACCAGACCCTGTTCACCGGCCCGGGACCCCTCCTCGCCCCGCCGTACGAGTCCGTGCACCGCAGCCGCGACCGGCTGCTGTTTGAGGCGCCGACGTTCGCGGTCCGGGCCGCCTACCGCGCGTTCGACCGGGTCGCTCCGGCGCTCAACCGCGAGCCCGACGACCACCTGGGGCTCGAGCTCGACTTCGTCGCGCACCTGAGCCTGCGGGTGCTCGACGCCCTGGACGCCGGCGAGGAGGCGCGCGCGATCGCGACCGCGGTCGCGCTGCGCGAGTTCCTTGTCGACCACCCCCTCGCCTGGGGCCGCGACTGCCTGGCCCTCGTGCAGCGGCACGCGCGGACCGACTTCTTCCGCGGCGTGGCGCTGCTGGGCACCGGGGTGCTGGCGCACGCGGCCCTGCTCACGGCGGACGGCTGACCGGTGGCCGGCGGGTCCGGGGGCACCCAGGAGGCCTCCGACGCGCTCGGTCCTGTGCTGCGCTGGCTCGCCCGGCTCCCCGACCCGGTCCACCTGCACCTGCTCTGCGCGGGGACGCCCGGCCGCCTGCGCGCGCCGCGCCGCGCCGTCGCGGTGCGGCTGGCGGGGTGCGGCGCCGACCTCCCGGCGTCCGCGTTCCTCGAGCTCGTCGCGGCCGGGGCGCTGTCCGTCACCGTGCACGACGTGCACCCGGGCGCGGGCGCGGCGGCGGCCGACGACGTGCTGCGCCGCGCGGGCCGGCCCGAGCGCGTGCTCGTCGTCCCTCCGCGCGACCCGCCCGGTGCGCGGGCGCGCCCGGTCAGGGACGCCGCCGGGCTGGGTCTGCCGAGGCGGGCGGCGCTCGCCCCCGCGGCGGCGGTGCGGCCCGGTGGGCGCAGGCGCGCGGGCACCGAGCCGGCCCGGCTGCGCGACGCCCTCGCCGCGCTGGGCGTGCCGGCCGACCGGCCGGCGGACGTGCCGGAGGAGGCGCCGGGGAACGGACGAGCCGGACAGGGGTCGGCGTCACCGGGCCCCGGGGACGCGTGCCCGGGCCGGGGCGCCGACCGGTCGGTCCTCGTCCTCGGCGCCCCCGGCTGCACGGCGTGCGGGGTGTGCGTCCGCGGCTGCCCGGAGGACGCGCTGCGCCTCGTCGGCACCGACGACCGACCCGCCGCCGTCGTGCTGCGCCAGGACGTGGCCGCCTGCACCGGCTGCGGCGGGTGCGCGGAGCTGTGCCCGACCGGCGCGCTGCGACTGGCCCCGGCCCCGCCCTGGGCCGCGGTCGTCGGCGCAGGCGTGCACGACGTCGCCCGTGTGCTCACCCGGACCTGCGCCCGCTGCCGCGCGCCGTTCGGCGGCGGCGAGGGCGGGCTGTGCCCGGTGTGCGCCTACCGGCGGGCGCACCCGTTCGGCTCGTCGGCGCCGCCCGCCCGGGGCTGAGCGCCGCTCAGGAGCCCGCGATCTCCGCGCGCAGCTGGTCGAGCAGCGTCGCGAGCCCGTCCGCGAGCACCTCGGCCTGCGCCCGGGTCGCGGTGGCGGACACCGTCCACACCCGGTCGGGCCCGCCGTCTCCGACCGGGACCGCCACGAACTCCTGCACCTGCGTCATCGGCACCGCCCCGCCGTCGACGGTCGTGGTGAAGTGCACCTCCTGCGCGACCGCGGAGTCGCCCCGCTGCTCCCGGCGCGCCACGACGACCTCCTGCTCGGTCGCCTCGATCGCCCGGACCGCCTCGGCACCGAGCGCGACGACCAGACCGGGGTCGGCCGAGCGCTGCACCCCGACCGTGACGTTCGCGGTGAAGCCCGCGTCGGGGGTCTCGTGGGCGGCGGCGAAGGCGATGCCCGGCGTCCCGAGCGTCTCCGGCGGGATGAGGTGCCAGCCCTCGGGCAGCGGGGCGGCGTCCTGGGGCTCGGTGGTCATGCGTCTCCTCGGTTCCGGGGGTCCGCCGAGTCTAGGCGGCGGCCCGGATAGCCTGGCCCGGTGCAGGTGGTCTCCGATCTGAAGCAGCTGTGGCCCCTGGTGGACTTCCGGCGGCTGCTCACCGTCCGCCTGGTCAGCCAGTGCTCCGACGGCCTGTTCCAGGCCGGCCTGGCCACGCTGTTCTTCTTCTCGCCGGAGAACGCCACGACCGCGACCGGCGTCGCCGCCGCGTTCGCCGTGCTGCTGCTGCCGTTCACGGTCGTCGGGCCGTGGGCGGGCGTCCTGCTCGACCGCTGGCGACGTCGGCAGGTACTGCTGGTGGGCAACCTGGTCCGCGCCGGGCTGACGCTCGTCGTCGCGCTCGTCATGGCGACGGCCGGCGTCGGGCCCGCCGTGTACGTCCTGGCGCTGGCGACGCTGTCGGTCAACCGCTTCCTGCTGTCGGCCCTGTCGGCGTCCCAGCCGCGGGTGGTCGCCGGGCCGCTGCTGCTCACCGCGAACTCGATCACCCCGACCCTCGGCACGGTGTCCTCCGGGGTCGGCTGGGGCGTGGGGTTCCTGCTGAGCCTCGCCCTGCCCGACGGCGGGGCCCAGGACGTCGCCTCGCTGCTGGCCGCGGCTGTGCTGATGAGCGTCGCGTCGCTCCTGGCCACGCGCCTCGGCAAGGACCGCCTGGGACCCGACGTCCGGGCGGACGCCGCCGAGCTGCGCCAGGCCCTCGGGACGCTGGCGCGTGGCCTCGTCGACGGCGCCCGGTACCTGGTGCGCCGCGGCACCCCCGCCCGCGCGCTCGGGGTGATGGCGGTGCACCGGTTCCTCTACGGCGCCGTGTTCATCGCCAGCCTGCTCATCTCCCGCAACCTGCTCTCCGACCCCACGGACGCGCGCGCCGGCCTCGTCACGTTCGGCACCGTCGCGGCGGTCACGGGCGTCGGGTTCGCGCTGGCGATCGTCGTGACGCCGGTCGTGTCACCGCTCATCGGGCCGCACGGCTGGATCACGGTCTGCCTGCTCCTCGCGGCGGCGACCCAGGTGCTGCTCGTCTTCACGGTCGCCTACCCGGCCGTCCTCGCGGGGTCGCTGGTGCTGGGCCTGGCGGCGCAGGGCGCGAAGATCGCCGTCGACACGATCGTCCAGCGCGACACGGCCGACGCGTTCCGCGGCCGGGCCTTCGCGCTCTACGACGTGCTGTTCAACGCGGCGTTCGTGGGCGCGGCGGCGCTGGCCGCGGTCGCGCTGCCGGACACCGGGTGGTCCCCCGCCGTGTTCGCGCTGATCGCCGCGGGCTACCTGGCGACCGCGCTGGTGTACCGCACGCGCGCCACGGAGCCCACCGAGGTCCCGGCCCCGGCCTGACCCAGCCCGCGCTCGCCCCGCGCACGGGGCACGGACGGGCGCGTCAGGCCTGCCGGGCCGCCCACCAGGACGCGAGCTCCGCGCGGGCGCGCTCCTCCCCCAGCGGCCCGTGCTCCATCCGCAGCTCGAGCAGGTGCTTGTACGCCTCGCCGACCTCGCGGCCCGGGCCGATGCCG
Source organism: Cellulosimicrobium cellulans (assembly GCF_007679345.1). Lineage (GTDB taxonomy): Bacteria > Actinomycetota > Actinomycetes > Actinomycetales > Cellulomonadaceae > Cellulomonas > Cellulomonas cellulans_A. Next base: position 402,507 of record NZ_VEGH01000002.1, on the reverse strand, counting down.
AGGGCCGCCATGATCTGCGTACCGTCGAGGTCGGGCCGGATCGACGCCAGCTCCTCCGCCTCGGCGAGCCGCGCGATCCGCTCCTCCAGGTCGTCGTACGCCTCGGACAGCCGTCGGGCCTTCCGCACGTTCCGGGTGGTGCAGTCGGACCGGGTCAGCCGGTGCAGCCGCTCCAGCAGCGGGCCGGCGTCGGTGACGTAGCGGCGCACTGCCGAGTCCGTCCACGCGCCCTCGCCGTAGCCGTGGAACCGCAGGTGCAGCTCGGTCAGGCGCGCGACGGCCTGGACGGTCGCCTTGTCGAAGTGCAGCGCCCGCAGCCGCTTGGCGACGAGCTTGGCGCCCACGACCTCGTGGTGGTGGAACGAGACGCCGCCGCCCGACTCGAACCGGCGGGTCGCGGGCTTGCCGATGTCGTGCAGCAGCGCCGCCAGCCGCAGCACGAGGTCCGGCCCGGGCACGGGGCCGTCGGGACCCGTCTCCAGCGCGATGGCCTTGTCGAGCACCGTCAGCGAGTGCTCGTAGACGTCCTTGTGCCGGTGGTGCTCGTCGATCTCGAGCCGCAGGGCGGGCAGCTCGGGCAGCACCTGCTGCGCCAGGCCGGTGTCGACGAGCACGCGCAGACCCGGGCGCGGCTGCCGGGACAGCAGCAGCTTGACCAGCTCGTCGCGGACCCGCTCGGCCGACACGATCGCCACCCGGTCCGCCATGTCCGTCGCGGCCGCGAGCGTCGCCGGTTCCACGTGGAACCCGAGCTGCGCGGCGAACCGGGCGGCCCGCATCATGCGCAGCGGGTCGTCGTCGAACGACTGGCGCGGGTCGACCGGGGTGCGCAGGACCCCGCGCGCCAGGTCCCGCAGGCCGTCGAAGGGGTCGACGAAGGTGAGGTCCGGCAGCCGGATCGCCATGGAGTTCACGGTGAAGTCACGGCGGGACAGATCGCCCTCCAGCGAGTCGCCGAACGCGACCTCGGGCTTGCGGGAGGAGGGGTCGTACGCATCGGTCCGGTAGGTGGTCACCTCGACGACCACGTCCTCGGACCCCCGGCGCCCGTGCCGCCGCGCGCCGATGGTGCCGAACGCCCGGCCGATGTCCCAGTGCGCGTCGCCCCACGCGGCGAGGATCCGCTCGGTCTCGTCCGGCGTGGCCGACGTGGTGAAGTCCAGGTCGGCGCTGGGCCGGCCGAGGAACGCGTCGCGCACGGGTCCGCCGACCAGGGCGAGCTCGTGGCCCGCCGCGCGGAACAGCTCGCCGAGCTCGAGGGCCGCCGGCGCCAGCCCCGCGATCACGCCGAGCGCACGCTTCTGCAGGGCGAGCAGGGCCTCCGCGTCGACGCCGGTCCCCGCCCCCGCGGGCGCGGGGACGTCCGCCGCGTCCGGGGAGTCGTCGGGCGCGGTACGGGGTGTCAGGTCGTCGGACGGCACGACGACCAAGCCTGCCAGATCGGGGCGGCGGCCCGTCCCGACCGGGGTCCCGGTCGCGGGCCCGGGCGGTCGCGAGCACCGCCGCGCGGAGGTCCCTCCGCGGCTCCGCCGCCGGTCGGCACGCACAGGTCCTCCACGCCGAGTCCGTCCGGGGGCCGTGACGGAGTCGTTACAGTGGCCTGCATGCCCGAGCCCGCGCGCGCCCTGCCCCCGCAGGGCGTCCCCGCGCCGCCGGGCGGTCACGCGCTGCGGATCGACCCTCGCGCGACCCGGCCGCGGCACCCGCACCTGCCCGTCGTCGAGGAGACCTCCGCGGGGGGACTGGTCGTGCGCCTGGACGCCGGGCTGCACGTCGCCGCCGTCATCGCGCGCCGCAACCGGGCCGGCCGGCTCGAGTGGTGCCTGCCCAAGGGGCACCTGGAGGGCGAGGAGACGCCGGAGCAGGCCGCCGTCCGCGAGATCGCAGAGGAGACGGGCATCGTCGGCCGCATCGTGCGCCGCCTCGGCGTCATCGACTACTGGTTCACCGGGGACGACCGCCGCGTGCACAAGATGGTGCACCACTACCTCCTCGGCGCGGTCGGCGGCGAGCTGACCGTCGAGGGCGACCCGGACGGCGAGGCGGAGGACGTGGCGTGGGTACCGGTGGTGGACCTGCCGGGGCGGCTCGCGTACCCCAACGAGCGACGACTGGCCGAGGCCGCCCACGTGGTCCTCGTCGGCGAGGCATGAGGCTGCGCGGCACCGCGGGGCGCGCACGGGCGGTCACGGCGGCGGTCCTGGCCGCCTGCGTGGTCGCGCTCTCGGGCGTCCCGGCGCTCGGCTCCGTCCCCGCGGCGCCGCTCCCGGCGGGCGCGCCCGCTCCCGCGACCCCCGTCGCCCCCGCCGCCCCGTCCACCGACGACCTGCCGGTCTCCGTCGCGATCACGGCGGTCGCGCCCCAGGTGCTCGAACCCGGCGACGACCTCACCGTCACGGCGACGCTGCGCAACGACGGCGACGAGGTCGTCGAGTCCCCGCGCGCGTCGGTCCGCATCTACCGCTACCGGATGTCCACCCGCGAGCAGGTCGCCGCGTGGGCCGAGGCCGGCGACGCGAGTCCCATCGGCGACGTCGCCGCCGTGACCACGCTCGACGCCCCGCTCGAGCCCGGCGCGAGCGCCACCGTCCAGGTGACCGTGCCCGCGGCCGACATCGGGCTGCTGCGCACCGACGACGCCTGGGGCCCGCGCGGCCTCACCCTCGACGTCGCCGACGGCCGCACCCGGGTCGGCCTGGACCGCTCCTACCTGATCTGGAACTCCGCGACCGAGCTGCCGACCGCGCAGGTCGGCGTGCTGTCCGCGGTCGTCGGGCCCGCCACCGACCCGTCGCTCGACGACGAGGAGGACGAGGGCGCCGACGACGGCGCGGCCGACGGCGCCGCGCCCACCCCGACACCGACCCCCACCGGGGGCGAGGCCGCCGCGACCAGCGGCGACGACGGCACCGCCACCGACGACCGGCTCGCGGCGCTCACGGCGGCCGGCGGCCGGCTGAGCAAGCTGCTCCAGGCGACCGGGGAGCACCCGTTCGTCTCCTGGGCGATCGACCCGGCGCTGGTCGACAGCGCGGCGACCGGCTCCCGCGCGGACCAGGCGTGGCTGTCCGCGCTGACCGGCGCGGCCGCGGACCGCGAGGTGCTGCGCCTGCCGTGGGCCGACCCCGACCTCGCCGCGGTGGCGCACGCGGGCGCGGCGGACGGGGCGGCGGACCTGCTCGCGCTGGCCCGGGGCGTCCCCTCGCAGGCCGGCGCGGACCTGTGGGCGGACGCCGACCCCGTGCTGTGGACCGCGGACGACGTCCCGGACCAGGTCACCGCGGCGCGCGCCGCGCAGTCCGACCCCGGCACGCCGCTGGTGGTGGGCTCGGACGCGATGCCGGCGGAGGACTCCGAGTCGCCGAGCTCGCCGACGACGGTCCGCACCACCGCCGGCGACCTCACCGCGCTGGTCCCGGACCCGACGCTGTCGGACCTGCTGTCCGACCCCGCGGCGTCCCAGCCGGGTGTCACCGCGGCCACGGCGGCGCAGCGGGTACTCGCCGAGACGGCCGTCCTCGCGCGGTCCGAGGAGTCGCGCACCACCTACGTGCTCGCCGCGACGCCGCGCGACTGGCAGCCCTCGGCGGGCGTCACCCAGGCCCAGCTCGCCGCCCTCGGGTCGGCACCCTGGGTCGAGACGACCACCGTGGCCGAGATGCTCACCGCGCACGCGGCGGGCCGGGCGGACGGGGACGAGGCCGAGCGGGCCGAGCTGCCCGCGTCGCAGCGCTCGGACACCGAGCTGACGCCCGCGTGGGTGAACGCGCTCGCGGCCCAGTGGCGGTCCGCGGGCGAGTTCGCCGCCGTGGTCCCCGACCCGGCCGCGCTGCTGACGGGCCTGGACGCCGACCTCGTGGCCCCCCTGGCCGTCGCGTGGCGCGCGGACCCGGACGGCCGCGCGGCCGCCATCAACGACGCGATCGCCGAGTCGCAGCAGCGGCAGTCCGGGCTCGAGGTGGTGCTCAACGAGCAGTTCACCGTCATCTCGAGCTCGGCGCAGATCAGCGTCGCCGTGCGCAGCACGCTCGACCAGCCGGCGCGCGTCCGGGTCGAGCTCCGCCCGCAGAAGGCGTGCCTGGACACCGCGCGCTCGCCCGTGACCGAGGTCGCGCCAAACGCCGACACCACGGTGACGATGACCCTGCGCGCCAGCGCGAACTGCGACGTGACGGTGGACGTGTCGCTCGTGTCCGAGACCGGGCGCCAGCTCGCCACGCCGCAGGAGTTCTCCGCGCGGGTGGCCCCGACGATCGAGAGCGTCGGCGGCGTGGTCGTCGGCGTGCTGCTGGCGCTGGCGCTCACGTTCGGCATCTGGCGCACCGTGCGCCGGGGACAGACCGCCCGCCGCGGCGCCCGGGTCGTCCGGGACGCCGCCGCCGACGACGACCCCGCGCCCACGCCCGCACCCGGCACCGGCCCGGGCGGCGCACCCCCCTCACGACAGGACCAGCCATGACCTCCCCCGTCCCCGACGCGGGCGCACCGGACCCGGACGGCACCGCCGCCGGCACCACGGCCGGCGGCGGCACGGACACCGGGCCCGGCGCGCCGGCCGGCGCCACCGCCACCCGCGCGCCGGGCCTGCGCCGGTCCTCGCTCATCATGGCGTCCGGCACGGCGGCCTCCCGCGTGCTGGGCGTCGTGAACACGGCCCTGCTGGGCTGGGCGATCGGGGTCACCGGGGAGGTCGCGAACGCGTTCTCCGTCGCGAACAAGCTGCCCAACACGCTGTACCTGCTGATCGCGGGCGGCGTGCTGAACGCGGTGCTGGTGCCGCAGGTGGTGCGCGCGTACCAGCGCGCCGACGGGCAGCACTACGTCGACCGGCTGCTCACCGTGGGCATCGTGCTGCTCGGCGGGCTCACCGTCGTGCTCACCGCCGCCGCGCCGCTGTTCGTCGCGTTCTACTCCTCGTTCCCGGACCCGGAGGTCACGCGGTTCGCGACCGCGCTCGCGTTCTGGTGCATCCCGCAGGTGTTCTTCTACGGGCTGTACTCCCTGCTGGGGCAGGTGCTCAACGCCCGCGGCTCGTTCGGCCCGTACATGTGGGCGCCCGTCGTCAACAACGTCGTGTTCATCGCCGGGCTGCTGCTGCTCGCGCAGGTGTTCGGGCGCAACGCCGACGGCGCCGAGGTCGGCGACTGGAGCGCCGGTCAGACCGCGCTGCTCGGCGGCGCCGCCACGCTGGGGATCGTCGTGCAGGCGCTCGTGCTGCTGGTGCCGCTGTACCGCAGCGGTTTCCGGTACCGGCCCCGGTGGGGGCTGCGCGGCTCCGGCCTGGGCAACGCGGGCCGGGTGGCGAGCTGGACGTTCCTCGGGCTGCTCGTCGGCCAGGTCGGCGTCTGGCGGATCAGCGTGGTCGCGAGCTCGGTCGCGACGCAGGGCGCCGCGGGCAACGCGGTCTACGACCGCGCGTTCCTCATCTTCATGCTGCCGCACTCGCTGGTCACGGTGTCGCTCGCGACGGCGCTGTTCACCCGGCTGTCCGGCCGCGCCGCCGCCGGCGACACGGCGGCCGTCCGGTCCGACCTGTCGCTCGGCCTGCGCACGGTCGGCGTGTTCACGGTGCTCGCGACGACGGGCATCGCGGTGCTGGCGTTCCCGCTCGGCCGGGCGCTGTTCCCGGACTCGCCGGACGGCGAGGTGCACGCGCTCGCGACGACCGTGGTGGCGCTCGTGCTCGGCCTCGTCGCCTTCGGCATCTGGTCGCTCTGCCAGCGCGTGTACTACGCCTACGAGGACGCCCGGTCGATGGTGCCCGTGCAGGTGCTGATGGCCGCCGTGGTGGTCGGCGGCACCGAGCTCGGGCGCGCCACGCTGGACGACCGGTACTGGGTCGCGGCGGCCTGCCTCTCCATGGCGGTGTCCTACGCCGTCGGCGCCGGCGTCGCGCTGGTGTCCGTGCACCGACGGCTCGGCGGGATCGACGGGCGCCGGGTGCTGGTCCTGCACGCCAAGGCGGCGGTGGGCGCGGCGCTCGCCGCCGGCGCCGGCCTCGGCCTGCTCGCGCTGCTCGGGCCCGTCGACACCTGGGGACAGGCGGTGCTCGCCTGCGTGCTCGGTGCCGTCGTGATGTCGGGCGTCTACGTCGGCGTGCTGGTGCTGCTCCGTGTGCACGAGCTGCGCACGCTGGCCGCCCCCGTGCTCCGCCGGATCGGGCGCTCGTGACCGCCGGCGCGCGGGCCCGTCCGGGGTCCCGGGGCCGGGCGCGTGTCGGACGCGGGGACCCCCTGCCCGTCTAGCATGGCAAGGAGCCTCGGCCCCCGGCGGCCGGGCTCGACGCACACCGACGACCGGACGGAGGACGAGTGGTGCAGGCCCGCCCCGGCGACCCCGGACGCCCCGACGCCCCCGTGCTCGGCCGGCTCGGCGGCACGATCGCCGGCCGCTACCGGCTCGACGAGCGCCGGCCCACCGACCTGCCGGGCGCCGAGCGCTGGACGGCCACCGACCAGATCCTCGCGCGGCCCGTGACCGTGACGCTGGTGTCCGGCCCGCGCACCGCCGCCGTCCTGGACGCCGCCCGGCGCGCCGCGCTCGTCGTCGAGCCCCGGCTCGCCCGCATCCTCGACGTCGGCCAGGCCGACGGCACCGGGTACGTCGTCACGGCCGCCGTGGAGGGCCGCAGCCTGGCGGCCCTCGCCGGCCGCGCCCCGCTGCCCGCCGACCAGGCGCGCGCCGTCGTGGGCGAGGTCGCCGCGGCCCTGGAGGCCGCGCGCCGTCGCGGCGTGCACCACCTCGCCCTGCGTCCCGACGCCGTCGTCCTCACCGCCGCCGGCCGGGTGGTGCTGGAGGGCCTCGCGGTCGACGGCGAGCTGCTCGGTGCCGCCGGCGGCACCGCCCACGCGATGAGCCGCGCGGACGCGGTCGGCCTGGTCCGCGTGCTCTACGCCGCCCTGACCGGCCGGTGGCCCTCGGTGTCCGCCTCCGGGCAGGGTGCCGTGCCGACGTTCGCCGAGTGGTCGGCGGGCGGGCCCCCGGCCCGCGCGGCCGTCGAGCTCGACGCCGGACTGCCGCTCGCGCCCGAGCACGACGGCGCGGCGCTGCCGCCGGTCGACCTGGTGCCGAGCGTCCCCGCCGACCTCGACACGCTGTGCGCGGTCACGCTCGGGCCGCACGACGACGGGCCGCACAGCCCCGGCGAGCTCGTCCGCGAGCTCGAGCCCTGGCGCGCCGTCCGCGCCGACGAGATCTTCCGTGCCGCCGACGCCGGGCGCTGGCCCGCCCTGCCGGGTCAGGCGTCCGCGACGGCCGCCGGCGGGGCAGCCGCAGGAGCCGGTGCCGCCGGCGCCTCCGCCGCGGCGCCGGACGGCACGACCACCGCACCTCCGACGGGAAGCAGCCCGATGACCGACGACCAGAAGCCCGCAGCGGACGACACCACGACGCCGGCGCAGGGCGCGCCGCGCGGCGGTGCGACGGGCGCGGGCGGCGCGGCCGCGGGCGCGGCCGGTTCCGCCGGTGCGACGGGCGCGGCCGGTGCGGGTGCTCCCGGAACCGCGAGCACGACGGCCGGCGCCGCCGCGACCGGCGCCGCCGCGACCGGCGCCGCCGCCGGCACGGCAGCCGCCGGTGCCGCGGCCGGCAGCGTCGCCCGGCAGTCCGTGCGCTCCGCGTTCAGCACCAGCACCCCGAGCGCCGGCGCGCGCCGACCGGGCACGCCGCCCCCGGCGATCCCCCCGGCCAGCCAGCCGGCCTCGATCCCGCCGGCGGGACGGGGTCCGGTGCGGACCTCGAGCCGTGGGACCGCGGCGGTGCCGGCGGCCCGCCCCGCGGACGCCGCGGCGGGCGCGCGGCCCGAGGCCACGTCAGGCGGGCCCGCGTCCGCCGACACCCCTCGCGCCGACGCGCCCAGCGGTGCCGCCGCCGACCGCGCAGGCGCCCCCGCCGCGACCCCTGCCCCCGCCGCGACCCCGGCGCCCGCCCCGACCCCGGCGCCCGCCCCGGCTGCGGCGGACGCCGAGGCGAGCACGGGCCCCGCCGTCCCCGGAGCAGCCACGCCCGCGGTCCCCCCGGCACGCTCCGGGTCCCCCGCGGAGCCCGCCCCCGCCGCCGAGCCCGCGACCGCCGCCCCCGCGTCCCCGGGGACGACTGCGAGCGACGACGGCGCGCCGCGCGAGCCGGCTGCCGCGGACCTGGCCGTCGCCGGCATCACCGGCGTCGGCGCCGGTCGCTCGGGGGAGCCCGGGTCCGACCCGGCCGACCGCGTCCCCGACGCGCGGGAGACCGCGCACGACGCCACCCCGGCCGGAGCGCCGCCGGTGCGCCGCACCACCTCCGCGTTCGGCCGGTCCACGAACCGGTCGGCGGCGACCTCCGCCGGCGCCGCGGGTGCCGCCGCCTCCGGTGCGGCGGCCGCCGTCCAGCCCGCCGGCCCTGCCGGTGCGGCGACACCCGACCCCGTCGAGCCCGTGCCCTCCGGCGGTTGGCTCCCGGCCGTCCCCGAGGCCGGGGAGCCGCCCGTGTTCCCCCCGTTCGGCTCCGAGCCCGACGGCACCGCAGAGGCCTCGGCGCCCGCCGACGTCGCGGCCGGCCGGCCGGGCTGGGACCTGCCGTTCCCGGCCGAGGAGCGCGCCACGCCCGTCGCCGAGCGGCGCATCGACCCGACGCGCTGGGTGCTCGGCGGCGTCGCGCTGGCGGTGGTCATCGGGGTCGTCATCGCGATCAGCAACGTGCTCGCGCCGTTCCGGTCGCCGGGCGACAGCACCGCCCAGCCGACGCCCGCCCCGGCCACGTCGGCCCCGGCCGCCGAGGCGCCCGCGGAGGAGCAGCCGCCGGCCGGCGAGGAGCCCGCCCCTGCCGCAGTGGCACCCGCCATCGCCGCCGTCACCACGATCGACCCGTCCGACGGCGACGGCGAGCACGAGGAGCTCGTGGGGCGGCTGACCGACGGCGACCCCGCGACCTCCTGGTACACCCACACCTACAACCGGCCCGACTACGCCGGGTTCAAGGACGCCGTGGGCCTCGTCGTCACGCTGCAGGCGCCCGCGACCGTCACGGCGATCACGCTCGACGTCAACGGGTCCGGCGGCGCCGTGGAGGTCAGGTCGACGGATGCCGCGAACCCGACGGCGGGCGACGTCCTGGCCTCCGGAGCGCTCGCGCCGCAGACCGTCCTGACCCTGTCCCAGCCGACCGAGACCCAGAGCCTCGTGCTCTGGTTCCCCTCGCTCGCGCAGACGCCCGACGGCCAGAACCGCATCGAGATCACCAACCTCGCGGTGTCCTGACCCCGTCCCACCAGGCAGCACCACGGCGCGGAACATCCCGCGCCTAGGATCTGTTCTCCGCAGCGACAGCAGAGTTCCCCGACCTCGAGGAAGCACCGTGACCGAGACCCCCGTCCGCGACATCGTCATCGTCGGCTCCGGCCCCGCCGGGTACACCGCCGCGATCTACGCGGCGCGCGCGGGCCTGGCCCCCTACGTGGTGGCGGGCTCCGTCACCGCCGGCGGCGCCCTCATGAACACCACGGACGTCGAGAACTTCCCCGGGTTCCCCGACGGCATCCTGGGGCCCGACCTCATGGACAACCTGCAGAAGCAGGCCGAGCGGTTCGGTGCCGAGGTGCTGTGGGACGACGCCGTCGAGCTCGACCTGGCCGGCCCGGTCAAGACGATCGTCACCGGCGGCGGCGAGACGATCCGCGCCCGCGCGGTGATCCTCTCGACCGGCTCCGCGTACCGCGAGCTCGGCCTGGACGACGAGAAGCGGCTCTCCGGCCGCGGCGTCTCCTGGTGCGCGACCTGCGACGGGTTCTTCTTCCGCGACCAGGACATCATCGTGGTCGGCGGCGGCGACTCCGCGGTCGAGGAGGCCACCTTCCTCACCCGGTTCGGCAAGTCGGTGACGATCGTGCACCGCCGCGACGAGCTCCGGGCGTCGAAGATCATGGCCGACCGCGCCAAGAACGACCCGAAGATCCAGTTCGCGTGGAACTCCGAGGTCGTCGGCATCCACGGCGACGAGAAGGTCACCGGCGTGACCCTGCGCGACACCGTCACCGGCGAGACGCGCGAGCACGGCGCGACCGGCGTGTTCGTCGCGATCGGCCACGTGCCGCGCACCGAGCTCCTCGCGGGCCAGGTCGACCTGGACGAGAACGGCTACATCGTCGTCGAGGGCCGGTCCACCCGGACCAACCTGCCGGGCGTGTTCGCCGCGGGCGACGCGGTCGACCACACCTACCGCCAGGCGATCACCGCCGCCGGCTCGGGCTGCTCCGCGGCACTCGACGCGCAGCACTACCTGGCCGCGCTCGGCGACGTGGACCCGGCCTCCCCGGCCGAGATCCCCGCCGCCGTCGAGCAGGCCGACGTCGACGCCGCGGACGCGCTGGACGCCCAGGGCGCCGACACCGCCTCGGCCGCGGCCGCCGCCGGGCACTGAGCCCGGGCGTGGCCGCCGCCCTCGCGGTGACCGCCGGCACCTTCGAGCAGGAGGTGCTGCGGTCCGAGCTGCCCGTGGTCGTCGACTTCTGGGCGGACTGGTGCGTGCCGTGCCGCATGGTGACCCCCGTGCTCGAGGAGCTCGCGGTCACCTACGCGGGGCGGCTCCGGTTCGTCGCCGTCGACACCGAGGTGGAGCAGGACCTGGCCGCGCGGTACAACGTGGTCTCGATCCCGACGCTGTACGTCTTCCACCAGGGCGACCTGGTCCGCACGCTGGTCGGAGCGCGCGAGAAGCGGGCCTACGCGGCCGAGCTCGACGCCGCGCTGGCCGAGATCGCCACCTGGTGACGGCGCCCCGCGCCGCCCGCTGACCCCGGGGCCTCCCCGTCCGCCGGACGGGGAGGCTTCGTGCGCGTGCGGCACGCCCGTGGTGGACAGGGCGGAGAGTGCCAGGAGTGGCGTGGCACACTCGGGAGATGACCGCTCTCGAGCGGCCCGACGGCATGGCGTCGGGCCCCCACCCGACCCCGGCCGCCGGCACGCGGCTCGACCGCTGGCTCGGCTCCTACGCCGAGCGCACGCACGGCATGCGCGCCTCGGAGATCCGCGCGCTGTTCGCCGTCGCGAACCGCCCCGAGGTGGTGTCGCTCGCCGGCGGCATGCCGTACCTCGAGGGCCTCCCCCTGGACGTGATCGGCGACCTCGCCCAGCGCGTCGTCGCCACCCGCGGCACCACCGCCCTGCAGTACGGCTCCGGCCAGGGCGACGAGACGCTGCGCGAGCAGATCCTCGAGGTGATGCGGCTCGAGGGCATCGAGGCGCACCCCGACGACGTCGTGGTGACGACCGGCTCGCAGCAGGCGCTCGACCTCGTGACCCGGCTGTTCGTCGACCCGGGCGACGTCGTCGTCGCGGAGGCCCCGTCCTACGTCGGCGCGCTCGGCGTGTTCCGCGCGTACCAGGCCGACGTGGTGCACGTGCCGCTCGACGCAGAGGGCCTGATCCCCGAGGCGCTCGAGACCACGCTCGCCGACCTCGCCCGCCAGGGCCGCCGGGTCAAGTTCCTGTACACGGTGCCGAACTTCCACAACCCCGCCGGCGTGACGCTGTCCGCCGAGCGCCGTCCGCGGATCCTCGAGATCGCGGCGCGCTACGGCGTCCTCGTGCTCGAGGACAACCCCTACGGGCTGCTCGGCTTCGACCGCGAGCCGCTGCCGGCCATGCGGTCGATGAGCGACGAGGGCGTCATCTACCTCGGGTCGTTCTCCAAGACGTTCGCCCCGGGGTACCGGGTCGGCTGGGCCGTCGCGCCGCACGCGGTCCGGGAGAAGCTCGTGCTGGCCTCGGAGTCGGCGATCCTGTCGCCCTCGAACGCCTCCCAGCTGGCCATCAGCGCCTACCTCGCGACCTGCGACTGGAAGGGCCAGGTCAAGGCCTTCCGCGAGCTGTACCGCGAGCGGCGGGACGCGATGATCGGCGCCCTCGCCGAGCACCTGCCCGACGCCACGTGGACGGTCCCTGACGGCGGCTTCTACACCTGGGTCCGGCTGCCCGAGGGCCTGGACGCCAAGGCCATGCTGCCCCGGGCCGTCACCGCCCGGGTCGCCTACGTGCCCGGCACGGCGTTCTACTTCGACGGGCAGGGGACCGACCACATGCGGCTGTCGTTCTGCTTCCCGACGCCGGAGCGCATCCGGGAGGGCGTCCGCCGGCTGGCGGGCGTCGTCTCGGCCGAGAGCGAGCTCGTGTCGCTGTTCGGCACCGGCGGCGGCGCGTCGCGTGGCGACGTGCAGTCGCCCGGCCCCGACCTGGCCTGACGCAGGCCGCGGCCGGGACCGACCGGCCGCGGCCCAGGACCCGGTACGGTCGGGGCGGCGCCCGCTGCCCCGAGCACCGGCACCACACCGCCCGTCGACGACCGGCCCCCGCGGCCGCACCAGGAGGACCCGAACCGTGCCGCACGACCCCGTCCCCGCCGCTCCGCGCGTCGTCGTCCTGGCGGGCGGCCTGTCGCACGAGAGGGACGTCTCCCTCCGCTCGGGCCGGCGCGTGGCCGAGGCGCTGCGCACCGCCGGGGTCGACGTGTCGGTGCACGACGTGGACGCCGACCTGGTCCCCGCCCTCGCGGAGACCCGGCCGGACCTCGTGTGGCCGCTGCTGCACGGCGCGAGCGGCGAGGACGGCTCGGTGCGCGACGTCCTCGAGCTGCTGGACGTCCCGAGCCTCGGCACCGGTCCCCGCGCGAGCCGGGTCGCCTGGAGCAAGCCGATCGCCAAGACCACCGTCACCCGGGCCGGCATCGCCACCCCGGAGTTCGTCACGCTGCCGCAGAGCCTGTTCCGGGATCTCGGCGCGGGGCGGGTCATGGACGCGGTGGTCGCGAAGCTGGGGCTGCCGCTCGTGGTGAAGCCGTCACGGGGCGGCTCCGCGCTCGGCGTCACGCTCGTCCGCACCGCCGAGGAGCTGCCCGGCGCGATGGTCGCCTGCTTCGCCTACGGCGACACCGCGCTGATCGAGCGCGCCGTCGAGGGCGTCGAGGTCGCGGTCGGCGTCGTCGAGCTGGACGGCTCCCCCGTAGCCCTCCCGGCTGTCGAGGTGGTCACCGACGGCCCCTACGACTACGACGCCCGGTACAACCCCGGCCGCACGGAGTACTTCGCCCCGGCCCGGCTCACCGACGACCTCGCGGCGCGGGCCGCCGAGACCGCGGTGCTCGCGCACCAGGTGCTGGGCCTGCGGCACCTGTCCCGGACGGACCTCATCATCGACGCGGACGGGCAGCCGTGGTTCCTCGAGGTGAATGTCGCCCCGGGGATGACGGAGACGTCGCTGTTCCCGCAGGGTGCCGAGGCCGGTGGCCACCACCTGCCGACGCTCTACCGGCGGCTCGTCGAGGCGGGTCTGTCGGGGCGCTGAAGGCGCCCAGGCCCCGTTGGAGCCGCACGACGAGGCGCCAGCAACCCCGGGGAGGGTGCCGGCGCCTCGTGGCGGGAGCGGGGCGCTGAGCGGGCCTCTGCCCGGCCGGCGTCCCGCGGCGCCGATCGTCAGGAGCGCAGGATGCCCGGGTCGTCGGGCGCGAGGCTCGACAGGATGCGGTTGAGGTCCTGCACCGAGGCGAACTCCACCGTGAGCTTGCCCCGCTGCTTGCCGAGGTCGACCTTCACCCGGGTCTCGAACCGGTCCGAGAGCCGGCTCGCGAGGTCGTCCAGAGCCTCGTTCCGCAGCCCGGCGCGCGGACGGCGCTTCTTGGGGGCACCGTCCTCCGCCCCGAGCGCGACGATCTCCTCGACCGCCCGCACGGACAGCCCCTCGGCCACGATCCGCTGCGCGAGGCGCTCGATGGCGGCACCGTCGCTCAGACCGAGCAGGGCGCGGGCGTGTCCGGCGGAGAGCACGCCCGCGGCGAGCCGGCGCTGCACGAGCGGGGGCAGCCGGAGCAGACGCAGCGTGTTGGAGATCTGCGGGCGGGAGCGGTGGATCCGCTGCGCCAGCTCGTCGTGCGTGCAGCCGAAGTCGTCCAGCAGCTGCTGGTACGCGGCCGCCTCCTCCAGCGGGTTGAGCTGGGACCGGTGCAGGTTCTCCAGCAGCGCGTCGCGCAGCAGGTCGCCGTCCTCGGTCTGCCGCACGATCGCCGGGATGGTGTCGAGGCCCGCCGCCTGGGTCGCGCGCCAGCGCCGCTCCCCCATGATGAGCTCGTAGCCGTCGTCGACCGCGCGCACGACGACGGGCTGCAGCACGCCGATCTCGCGGATGGACCCCACGAGCTCGTCCAGCGCGTCCTCGTCGAACACCGAGCGCGGCTGGCGCGGGTTCGGCCGGATCGCGGTGACCGGGAGGTCGGCGAAAGTCGCACCCGGCACGGGAACCAGGTCGTCGACCTCGGCCGTGGGTGGCATCGGGGGCACCTCGGCGGCGGGCGCCGGGTCCTGGGCGACGGCGCGCTCGGCGGCAGTCCGGGCCCGGGTGCGCGTGGGCTGCCGCACCGTGAGCGACGGGACACCCTTGCGGCCGTTGGACCGCGTGGCGGGGGTGGCGGGCGCCGGGGCCCCCGCGGCAGTCGCGTCGACGGCGCTCCCGATATTTTCGCTGGTCAGAGCGTCGGAACGCGCCTCGCGCGCCTCGCGGCCGTCCGCGGTCGCGCGCCCGTCGGAGTCCGCGATGGTGCGGTCCGGGAAGAAGACGTCGACGGGCCGGTCCCCCTCGCGGGGCTCCGCCCCGGTGGGGATGAGCGCGCCCAGGCCGCGCCCGAGACCTCGCCGCTTGTCGCTCACGCGTCCTCCTTCTTCCGGTCGGCCGTGGTGCCGCGCTCGGCGAGCTCGCGCGCCGCCTCCAGGTAGGCCAGCGCACCGCTCGAGCCGGGATCGTACGTCAGGACGGTCTGCCCGTAGGACGGCGCCTCCGAGACGCGCACGGACCGGGGCACCGTCGTCCGGAGGGTCTTGTCGGGGAAGTGCTCCCGCACCTCCTGCGCCACCTGCTGCGCGAGGTTGGTCCGGCCGTCGTACATGGTGAGCAGGATCGTCGACACGTGCAGCCCGCGGTTGAGGTGGGCCTGGATCAGCTCGATCGACTTGAGCAGCTGGCTCAGGCCCTCCAGGGCGTAGTACTCGCACTGGATCGGGATCAGGACCTCGTCGCCGACCACGAAGGCGTTCACCGTCAGCAGTCCCAGGCTGGGCGGGCAGTCCACGAGGACGTAGTCGATCCGGGGCTCACCCCGGCGCTCGCGCTCCTCCAGGTAGGCGTGCACCGCGTTCCGCAGCCGCGTCTCGCGGGCCACCATCGACACCAGCTCGATCTCGGCTCCGGAGAGGTCGATCGTCGCCGGGGCGCACCAGAGGTTGGGCACGTCCGGGCTCGGGTACACCGCCTGGGCGAGCGGGGTCCCGTCCACGAGCACGTCGTACACCGAGGTCACCCCGGCGCGGTGGTCGACACCCAGGGCCGTCGACGCGTTGCCCTGGGGGTCGTTGTCGATCACGAGGACGTGCAGACCGGACTGCGCCAGCGCTGCCGCCAGGTTCACCGTCGTGGTCGTCTTCCCGACGCCGCCCTTCTGGTTGGCGACGGTGATCACGCGCGTGCGGTCCGGCCGGGGGAACGTCCGGCCGCGCAGCTCGATGCGGCGGCGGGCGTCCTGGCGCAGCTCCGCCATCAGCGGGGTGTCGTCGTCCGCGGGCGGCAGGCTCTCGACGAGCGCGGCGCGGCGCCGCTCGTCGGGGTCCTCGATCTCCCAGCGGCTGGGGTCCGTCGTCACGCGCCCTGTCCCTTCGTCGAGCGGCGCGGTCGGCGGGACCGGCCCTCCGTTCCACGTGAAACGCGGCCGGCCGCCGGGGCCGGCGTGGTGCCGGCGGCCGTCCGGGTCACCAGCACGACGCTGGTCGGCTCCAGTCCCGGCAGGGTCGGCGCGACCTCGATCGCCGCCGGTCCACCGCCGTACCGCTCCCCCACCGAGGCGGCCGCCTCCGCCTCGTCCTGCGCCCGTCCGCCCTTGAGCGCCACCAGGCGGCCGCCGACCGCGAGCAGCGGCAGCGTCCAGCCGTACAGCTTGTCGAGCGCCGCGACGGCGCGCGCGGTGACGGCGCCCGCCTGCAGGTGACCGATCTGGTCCTCGGCGCGACCGCGCAGCACGCGGGCGTTGGACAGCCCGAGGGTGTCGACGACCTCCGACAGCCAGTCGGTCCGGCGTTCCATCGGCTCCAGGAGCACGACCTCCGCCTCCGGCCGCATCGCCGCCACGACGATCCCGGGCAGGCCGGCGCCGCTGCCGACGTCGACGATCGTCCCGGTCTCGGGGAGGAACGGCACCACGGCGGCGGAGTTCACCAGGTGCCGCTCCCAGAGTCGCGTGACCTCGCGCGGACCGACCAGACCACGGAGAACGCCCTGGTCACGCAGCATGGCGTGAAACCCCTCGACGACCGGCCACGCGGAGCCGAAGAGCTCCGGCAGGCGCGGGTCGCCGTCCAGGGGGTCGACGGGCGCGTCACGCTGCTCGTCGTCACGCTCGGGGGCGGACTCAGGCCGCACAGCACTCCCCTGGTCTCGGGATCGGGTGGTGCGCGGGGGGCGGTCCGGGACCGGTGCGCACTGGTGTCCTACGGTACCGCGCGGCTCCGACGCACCCGGCGCCGGAACGGGCGTGGCGGGGGTCCGGTTCCACGTGGAACTCCGGTTCCACGTGGAACCTCGGACATCCGCGCGGGTCGGCGACGCCGAGGCGAAGACCGGCACGTACGGGCTGACGCGGATGGTCTCGGTCTTCCGGGTGGTCGCCCGTCCTGCCGGGACCAGGAGGATCCTCAGGGCCGCTGCGCACTCCTGGTGGTGGCGCGGGACATCCTCCGCCGTGACCAGAGCGGGTGTCGGGGACACCCGGGCGCGGGAGCGCCAGGCGATGCACACCGTCCGCGCTGCCTCCGGTGGGAGAGGGGCGGTGATCCACGTGAAACACGGTGCCCGCGCACCGGGCGCCGGCACCCACCACCACCGTTGGGCGCGGGCATCCGACATCGGCCTCACTGCGCGCCGGCATCCCACCCCGCGCTCGCGCGTATGCCGTCGCATGCGCTGCAGACCCGACCGCTCGTGGCGGTGGTTCCCCAGCATCCCGCCGCTACTCCCCCTGGCCCGGCCCCGCCTCCCCCGGTCTGAGCCCTCGTGCGGGCGGACCTGCTCGCGGAGTACTCCTCGGCCGAGACGGGCCCGCTCGTGCACCCGCCGCCGCCCCGGGGCTGGCCCGGCTCGCTCCGCCCGCCTTCGAAGGGTCGTCGCCCCCCGGTCCGGCCGGTACGCCGGGGTCGGCCCACGGTCCACGCGACGCACGGGCCCTGCCGGGCGCCGTCCGCAAGGTGCGAGCCACGGTCGGGTCGGGTAGGCCGCGACCACGCAGTGAGCGACCCCGCTGAGCCGTTGCCCGCGTCGCGTGCGAGTGCCGTCGAGCCCTTGCTCCACGTGACGTGGGCGCGCCCCGAGCGTCGCCCTCCGTCGAGGACGCGCTCCGTGGAGGCGTCGTCCCACGTGGATGCGTGACCGACTTCGCGCCGCCTGCCGCCGACGTACCGCTCCGACCGGGCCCGCTCGTTCCACGTGGAACGCGTGCGCACTGTCAGGTCGGCGCGGATCGCCGCGCGGTCCGCTCCCTTCGTCCCGCCCGGGCAACCGGCATCGGCGGCGCCCGGGGCGGCGTGCACGCGGGGAGGGTGCGAAGGGCACCGCGCCACCGAGTGGTCACTCGCGCGTGTTCCACGTGGAACCGTCCCGCACGGCGCGACGTCCGCGCTCGCTATCCCGCGACGCACGTGCCCGACGGCACGCCTTCGCGTCGCGGACGCGGAGCTCCCTCCCCCGGCCGGCGCTCGCCCGCCGCGCGCAGTGGTCCCACGGACCAACGCCGGGAGTGCGATCATCTCGGCGGCCCGTTCCACGTGGAACGTGTGCCATCCGGCAGGCGCCGACACGCGAGACCGCACGCCGCACGCCGCACCATCCACGGCCGCACGCCGAACGCCGCGCGTCGCACGCCGCACGCCGCTCATGCCCCCGTGGCTTCAGGCGCTCACGCCGTGCCCAGCCCATGACGTTGCAACGGATACCCAGGTGCGGCCGAGGCGGCGACTGTGTCGTGACCTCCCTCCCCGCTCCACAGCCGACGACGTGCCAGGCGTGCGGCGCGACACGTCGCGCTTGCCACGCAGGCACCGCGTCGGGTTGCGACGACGTGCGATCGCGAACGCCACCCGCCACGTCTCGCTGCACGTGCCGGGCGTCGGGGCGCGCGCCGAGGCTCTGGAGGACCTCCCGCGTAGCCGCAGCGTCCAGCGTGCGCCGGGTTCGACGGCGAGGGTCGGGGATCTCGACCGGCCGGTGCACGGCGACCCCGAGCACCTCCCCGCTCGTCCCCGGTCCCACCCCCCGGCTCGCCGCTGTGTCGACGGTGCGCCCCACTGCGCAGGTGCACCCGCGGCCGATCCACCCGGGAGGGTGGCCGCCCGGGCTCCGAGTCTCGCGAACGCGTCGGACAGGTCCTACCGATTCCGTTCGGGGTTCCACCCACTGCCACAGGACCGATCATGAGCAACCCGCGCGACCGGCGCGTCGCGGGGAGGCCGGTCCCACCGACCGATCTCGCGCTCACTCACCGATCTCGACCTGGTGACCCCCGCCGCCGGCCGAGGGAGGAGCTGAGAGCGCGAACGTGCTTCCGCTGGGGGGTGTGGCAGACTTCCGCGGTTCACCACGTTTCCGTCGTTCGTTCACCAGAAAACGACTTCCCTGGGACGTATTCTCCGGCCGTCGACGAAACGCCGAGAGGCCGGCCCCGTTCGGGACCGGCCTCTCGATGACTCCTGCGGAAACGTCGGCGGGCGTCAGCTCGCGGGCTTCACGACGACGTAGCGCGCCGGCTCGACGCCCTCCGAGTCGGAGGTCATCCCCGCCGCCGCCACGGCGTCGTGCACGACCTTCCGCTCGAACGGGTTCATCGGCTCCAGCGCCACCTCCGAGCCGGACGACCGCACCTGCGCGATCGCCTGCTCGGCCACCTGGACGAGCTCGGTCTTGCGGCCGGCACGGTAGCCGGCGATGTCCAGCATGAGCCGGCTGCGATCGCCGGTCTTCGCCTGGACCGCGAGCCGGGTCAGCTCCTGCAGGGCGTCGAGGACCTCGCCGTCCTCGCCGACCAGCCGACGGAGGGCGCGCTCGGTGCCCTCCTCTGCGACGATCTCCACCGCGGCGCGACCGTGGTCGACGTCGATGTCGATGTCCCCGTCCAGGTCGGCGATGTCGAGCAGCTCCTCGAGGTAGTCGGCCGCGATCTCGCCCTCCTCCTCGAGGCGGGTCACGGCGCCGGCCTCACCGGCTGCGTCGGTGGGTGTGGTCATGTGGGGCTCTCCTTGCTGGGAGGGTCGGGGTCGCGCCGAGGCGCGGAGGTCTCAGTCGTCCGTCGCGCTGCCGGACGGGGTGCTGCCGGGCCGGCGCTGAGCCGAGCCGCTCGTGCCCTGACCGGTGCCGCTCCGCTTCTTCTTGCCGGAGGTCGCCTGGCCCGAGCCCGCGCCACCCGCGGGCCGGCTGCCCTGCGGCGTGCCCGAGCCGGACGAGCCGGAGCCCGACGCCTTGGCCGCGCCACCGCCCTTGGCCGCGCCACCGCGCTTCGTCGTACCGGCGCCCTTCGTCGTGCCAGCAGCGCCCGTGGCCGCGCCCGCGCCGCCCTTGGCACCGGAGGCGTCACCAGCACCGGAGACGGCCTTCGCCGCACCACCCGGAGCGCTCGCGCCGGCCGACGTGCCCACGGCAGCGCCCGGCGTGCCCACGGGGCGCTTCTTCGCGCGCGCCTTGCCGACGGGCTGCTGCCGCTGACCGCTGACCGGCTTCTCCTCGATCGTGAGGGTGTCGGACTCCTCGATGGCCAGGCCCTTGTGCGAGGCCTTCCTGGCCTGCCGCGCCTTGAGGGCGGCCTCCGCCTGCGACCCCGGCGCCGGCATCCGGCGGATCGTGTAGAACTGCTGGCCCATCGACCACAGGTTCGTGGTGGTCCAGTAGATGAGGACACCGATCGGGAAGTTCACGCCGGAGAAGGCGAAGATCAGCGGGAAGACGTACATGAGCATCTTCTGCTGCTGCGCCATCGGGCCCTCGAGGGCGGCGGGCGGCATGTTCTTCATCGTCAGCTGGCGCTGCGTGGTGAAGGTGGTGAGCGACATCGCGACGACGAGCAGGATGGTCACCCAGCGCACGTTCGCGGCGGCGGTCCCGAACTGGGCGGCGTTCATGAAGGTCGCCGACAGCGGCGCGCCGAAGATGCTGGCGCTCTCGGCCTGCGCGGCGAGCTCCTGGGTCAGCGGGCCGAGGTTCGGGCGCGGGTAGTCGCCGCTGGCGAGCTGCGGGAGCGAGTTCAGCACCCGGAACAGGGCGAAGAAGATGGGCGACTGCGCGAGGATCGGCAGGCAGGACGAGAACGGGTTCGTCCCGTGCTTGCGGTACAGCTCCATCGTCTCGCGGCTCATGGCCTCGCGGGACGCCGGATCCGTCTTCCCTTTGTACTTCGCCTGGATCTTCTTCATGTCCGGCGCGAGCATCTGCATGCCGCGGGACGCCTTGATCTGCTTGAAGAACAGCGGGATCAGGATGATCCGCATCACGATCACGAGGCCGACGATCGAGAAGCCCCACGCGGCGCCGCCGGCCGGGTCGAGACCCAGCCACGTCAGCAGCGAGTGGAACTGCACCATGATCCAGGCGACCGCGACCATGATCGGGTACAGGATGTTGTCGAACCAGGACATCGTGGACTTCTCCAGGTGGTCAGTGCGCGGCGGCGACCGCGTCGTGCGGGTGTCGACGGTGCGACCCCGCCGGTGGAACGTCGTCGACGCCGCCCGGGTTCCACGGGTTGCAGCGCAGGATCCGCCAGACCGCCAGCCGCGTGCCCTTCACGACGCCGTGCCGCTCGAGGGCGATCACGGCGTACGCGGAGCACGACGGGTAGAACCGGCAGGTCGGCGGGGTGAGCGGGGACAGGAAGCGCTGGTACCCGCGGATCAGGAGGACGAGCACGCGGCGCGGAAGCCGCACGACGGCGCGCAGGGCGCGGGCCACGGCGCCCGCCCGGTCGGACGTCATCGGCCCGGTCCCGCCGGGGCGCCCGCGCGTTCGGCGCGGCGCCGGGACGCCGTGCGCAGCGCCCCGTCGAGGTCCCGCCCGAGCGCGGCGTAGTCGGCCTCGGCCGCCGGGGCCAGCGCCCGGACCACGAGGTCGGCGTCGGACGGCAGCGACGCGAGGCGCTCGCCCGTCAGGGCCCGCAGCCTCCGCTTCACCCGGTTCCGGGTCACGGCGTTGCCGACGCCCTTGGACACGACGAAACCGACCGCCGGACCAGGTCCGGGGTCGGTTCGCGTCACGAGGTGCACCACCAGCGTGCTCCGCCCGGCGCGAGCACCGCCGCGCACGGCCCGCTCGAAGTCGGCGGACCGGCGCATCCGGTGCGCGGCGGGCAGCACCGCGTCGGGTGGGTCAGGCCGACAGCTCGGCGCGACCCTTGCGCCGGCGGGCGGCGAGGATCGCGCGGCCGGCACGCGTCCGCATGCGCAGACGGAAGCCGTGGGTCTTGGCGCGCCGCCGGTTGTTCGGCTGGAAGGTCCGCTTGCTCACGATGGTCTCCAAGTACTTCGGTACATCGGCCGACGTCCGGCCAGGTCTCGGTGCCCGTTGCTCGACTGCTCCGGTACCCACGTCGCGCGACGCGGCCGACGTCAGGGCACGCCAGCAGGAGCCATCTCAAGGCTGGTCAACGTTACGTCGCGCGCGCTCACGGGTCAAACCGCGAGGCCCGGGGCGCCGGACGGATCGTCCCGGTCCCCTCCCGCGCGGTCCCCGCGGCGATTAGCATCGTCCACCGACGCGTCCCGCAGCAACCCGGTCCCCACCCCGTGGACAGAGCCGGCCGAGCCTGTGGACGACGCCGCACCGGACGACCGGACGCGCCACGGCGGGCCCGAGATCCTGCGTGATCCACCGTCACGCACAGGTGTGGACAAGTCTGTGGACACGTCACCGGGGCGTGCGACACTCGACCACGCGACTCACGACGGCAGCGAGGTACAGGTGTCAGCACAGGACGATCAGCTCACGCAGGTCTGGTCGGCCGCGATGGCGCAGCTCGAGGTGAGCCCCGACATCACGCCGCGCCAGCTCGCCTTCGTGCGCCTGGCCAAGCCGCTCGGCCTGCTCGACGGGACGATGCTCCTCGCGGTCGGCAACGACCTCACCAAGGACTACCTCGAGACGCGCGTCCGCCAGGAGGTGTCCGACGCCCTGGCCGCCGCCCTCGGCCGCGAGGCGCGGTTCGCCATCACCGTCGACCCGTCGCTCGAGACCGGCGCGCCCGGCCTCGCGACGGCACCGCCCGCCCGCGGCCCCGAGTCCGGCCCGACGCCCGTCGTCGCGCACGCCGCCACCGGCCACCCGAGCACGGGCGAGGCCGCGCAGGTCGAGCCGTCCCGGGCGGAGCCGTTCCGCCGCGAGCCCGCCGGACCCACCCCGAGCGCCGAGCCGGCGCGGCTGAACCCGAAGTACCTGTTCGAGACGTTCGTCATCGGCTCTTCCAACCGGTTCGCGCACGCGGCGGCGGTCGCGGTGGCCGAGGCGCCGGCCAAGGCCTACAACCCGCTGTTCATCTACGGCGACTCGGGCCTGGGCAAGACGCACCTGCTGCACGCGATCGGGCACTACGCCCGGAACCTGTACCCCTCGGTGCGGGTCCGCTACGTGAACTCCGAGGAGTTCACCAACGACTTCATCAACTCCATCTCCGAGGGCAAGGCGGGCGCGTTCCAGCGCCGCTACCGCGAGGTGGACGTGCTCCTCATCGACGACATCCAGTTCCTGCAGGGCAAGGAGCAGACGATGGAGGAGTTCTTCCACACGTTCAACACCCTGCACAACGCGAACAAGCAGATCGTGCTGACGTCCGACCTGCCGCCCAAGCAGCTCAACGGCTTCGAGGACCGGATGCGGTCCCGGTTCGAGTGGGGCCTGATCACGGACGTGCAGCCGCCGGACCTCGAGACCCGCATCGCGATCCTCCGGAAGAAGTCGGCCAACGACAAGCTGCAGGCGCCGGACGACGTGCATGAGTACATCGCGTCGAAGATCTCGACCAACATCCGCGAGCTCGAGGGCGCGCTGATCCGGGTCACCGCGTTCGCGAACCTCAACCGCCAGCAGGTCGACCTGTCGCTGGCGGAGATCGTCCTGAAGGACCTCATCACCGACGACGACCAGGCGGACATCACCGCGACCGCCGTCATCGGGCAGACCGCCGCGTACTTCGGCCTGACGATCGAGGACCTGTGCGGCTCCTCGCGGTCGCGCGTGCTGGTCACGGCCCGGCAGATCGCCATGTACCTGTGCCGCGAGCTGACCGACCTGTCGCTGCCGAAGATCGGTCAGGCGTTCGGCGGGCGCGACCACACCACCGTCATGCACGCGAACCGCAAGATCCGCGAGCTGATGGCCGAGCGCCGGTCGATCTTCAACCAGGTCACCGAGCTGACCAACCGGATCAAGCAGGAGAGCCGCGGCTGACCACCGCCAGCCCCCGACGACCCGCCCCGGCTCCGGCCGGCGGCGGGTCGTCGCGTTCCGGTGCCCGCAGGGCGAAGAAAGCAGGCCTGGGACGAATGTGCACACCTGTGGACACGCCTGTGGAAACCGGTGGATGACCCCCCGGGTTCGTGTGGATGGCTCCTGCGGTCACGGTGGACGGAGAAGGACGCCTGGAGCACTGTCCACGTCCGGGCGCGTCGTCCCCAACCGGTCCACAGCCACCGTGCACACGCTCGTTACTGCGCTGACCAGCACGAAGACCGGTCATCCCCAGAGTGCACAGAAGCGACGATGACGACGACCGATCCCTAGGAAAGAGATCCACAGCCCGTCAGTGCCCTGCCGGCCCGACCTGCGCCCGACCGGCCGGGCTGCCCGACCGTCTGCGGACGAGGCCCGCGACCACCAGGCCTGTGCATGACGGGCGAAGGCCCGAATCGTTCGCCCAGCGCCGTCGTGCGCGGGGTGCCTCCCGCGCACGCGGTCGCGGTCGACCGCCGGGACCCGCTCTGGTGCCGTCCTGGCGAACGTTCCGGCCCCTTCGCACCCGTCCACAGCCCTCCCGGTCTCGGTACCGGAGCCCTGGTCACTCGCGTAGTGTTCGGGGCGACCCCTGCCCTCCACCGGCCGGGGTCGTTCAGCACCGCGCACGGGATCCTCGCGATCCCCCAGACCGAGAGGGTGGGGCATGAAGTTCCGCGTCGAACGTGACGTCCTCGCAGAAGCCGTCACGTGGATCGCTCGCAGCCTGCCCACCCGCCCGCCGGTCCCGGTGCTGGCCGGGGTCCGCATCGAGGCGGAGGCCGACGGCACGCTCCGTCTCGCCTCCTTCGACTACGAGGTGTCGGCGCGCTCGGAGATCCCCGCCGACGTGAGCGAGCCCGGCACCGTCCTGGTCTCGGGTCGCCTGCTCGCCGAGATCTCGCGCGCCCTGCCCAACAAGCCGGTCGACGTCCAGCTCGACGGCACCAAGGTCTCGGTCACCTGCGGGGCCAGCCGGTTCACCCTGCTCACCATGCCGGTCGAGGACTACCCGCAGCTGCCCGCGATGCCCGCGCTGACGGGCACGGTCGACGGCGACGAGCTGACCCGCGCCGTCGCGCAGGTGACGGTCGCCGCCAGCCGCGACGACACCCTCCCCCTGCTGACCGGCGTCCGCGTCGAGATCGAGGGCGAGAAGGTCACCCTGCTCGCCACCGACCGGTACCGCCTGGCGCTGCGCGAGCTCCGCTGGCACCCGTCCGACCCCGGCATCTCCGAGGTCGCGCTGGTCCGCGCCCGCACGCTGTCGGACGCCGCCAAGTCGCTCGGCGCCTCCGGCTCGGTGAACGTCGGCCTGGCCACCGGCCAGGGCGTCGACCTCATCGGCTTCGAGGCCGGCGGCCGGCACACCACGTCGCTGCTGGTCGACGGCGACTACCCGGCCGTGCGCCGGCTGTTCCCGGACGAGTCGCCGATCCACGCCGTCGTGAACACCCAGCTGCTGGCGGACGCCGCCAAGCGCGTCGCGCTCGTCGCGGAGCGGAACACCCCGATCCGCCTGACGTTCACCGACGGCCAGGTCGTGCTCGACGCGGGCCAGGGCGACGACGCGCAGGCGTCCGAGGCGCTCGAGGCCACGCTCGTCGGCGAGGACATCGCGGTGGCGTTCAACCCGCAGTTCCTGCTCGACGGGCTGGGCGCCCTGACCACGTCGTTCGTGCGGCTGTCGTTCACGCACCCGAACAAGCCGGTGGAGTTCACCGGCCAGGAGTCGCTCGAGGGCGAGGACCTCAAGGAGTACCGCTACCTGCTGGTCCCCATCCGCTTCGCGTCCTGACGCGAGGGCGCACCCGGCCGGGCCGGGCGCGCACCGGGTGTGACCTGCGAGACGAGCCCACCGGTCGTCAGCACCCTCGTCGCCGCAGGAGAATGGCGGGCGACAAGGACGCCGCGGGACGCGAAGCCGTCCCGGCGGCGGTCGGGCGAGGAGAGGTGGAGCGATGCGGATCGGCCTGGTGGGTCTGGGCAGGATGGGCGCGAACATGCGCGACCGGATGCGGAACGCGGGGATCGAGGTCACCGGCTACGACCGGAACCCCGAGGTCTCCGACGTCGCGTCGCTGGCCGAGCTCGTCGAGGCGCTCCCCGCCGGCGAGCGCGTCGTGTGGGTCATGGTCCCGGCCGGCGCCGTCACGCACTCCGTGATCGAGGAGCTCGGCGGCCTGCTGGCCGAGGGCGACCTGGTCATCGACGGCGGCAACTCGTACTTCGGCGACGACAAGGGCCACGCCGAGCAGCTGGGCGCGAAGGGCATCCACTTCGTCGACGTCGGCGTCTCCGGCGGAGTGTGGGGCCTGGCGAACGGCTACGGCCTCATGGTCGGCGGCGATCAGGCGCAGGTCGAGCGCGTGATGCCGGTCTTCGACGCGCTGCGCCCCGAGGGCCCCCGCGAGGAGGGCTTCGTGCACGCCGGCGCGGTCGGCGCGGGCCACTACGCCAAGATGGTGCACAACGGCATCGAGTACGGCCTCATGCAGGCGTACGCCGAGGGCTACGAGCTGCTGGCGGCCAAGGACATCGTCACCGACGTCGCCGGCACGATGAAGGCCTGGCAGCGCGGCACGGTCGTGCGCTCCTGGCTGCTGGAGCTCCTGGTCAAGGCGCTCGAGGAGGACCAGCAGTTCGAGGCGATCGACGACTGGGTCGCCGACTCGGGCGAGGGCCGGTGGACCGTCGACGAGGCGATCGAGGCCGCCGTGCCGCTGCCGGTGATCACGGCCGCGCTGTTCGCCCGGTTCCAGTCCCGCCAGGAGCAGTCCCCCGCGATGAAGGCGGTCGCGGCGCTGCGCCAGCAGTTCGGCGGCCACGCGGTGAAGGCCGCGGGCGCCCCCATCTCCGGCGACGCCCCGTCCGGCGTGCGCTCGGAGGGCTGACGCCCCGCCGATGTACGTCTCGCACCTGTCCCTGACGGACTTCCGGTCGTACCACCAGGTCGACCTCACCTTCGAGCCCGGGATCACCGCGCTCGTCGGGCCGAACGGGCAGGGCAAGACCAACCTCGTCGAGGCGATCGGCTACGTCTCGACGTTCAGCAGCCACCGCGTGCCGACCGACGCCCCGCTCGTGCGAGCCGGGGCGTCGGCGGCCGTGGTGCGCTCGCGCATCGTGCGCGCGCAGGACGACGGCTCCGAGCGCGCGCTGGTCATCGAGGCGCAGCTCGGCTCGGGCCGGTCGAACCGCGTGAAGCTCAACGGCGCCCCGTCCCGGGCCCGCGACGTGGTGGGCGCGCTGCGCTCGGTGCTGTTCGCGCCCGAGGACCTGGCGCTCGTCAAGGGCGACCCGGACGGCCGCCGGCGGTTCGTCGACGAGCTGGCGGTGCAGGTGACGCCCCGGCTCGCGGGCGTGTTCTCCGAGTACGACCGGGTCGTGAAGCAGCGCACCGCCCTGCTCAAGTCCGCGGCGGGGTTCCGGGGCTCCCGGTCGAACCTCGACCTGAGCACGCTCGACGTCTGGGACGCGAAGCTGGCGGAGCTCGGGGCGCACGTGATCGTCGCCCGGCAGGCTGTGGTCGCCGCGCTCGACCCCTACGTCGGCGACGCGTACGAGCGGGTGAGCGACGGCCAGGGCGCGGCGCAGGTCGGCTACCGGTCCTCGCTCGCCGCGGCGCTGGCGGGCGCGGACGCCGAGCGTGACACGCTGCCGCCCGCCGCCGGACCGGCCCAGCCCGGTGCCGACTCCGCCACCCCCGCCCGCGCCGTCGAGGCGCAGATGCTCGAGGCGCTCGCGCGGGTCCGGCCCAAGGAGCTCGAGCGCGGCGTGTGCCTGGTCGGCCCGCACCGCGACGACCTGGTGCTCACGCTCGGCGACCTGCCCGCGAAGGGGTACGCGAGCCACGGCGAGTCCTGGTCCGTCGCGCTCGCGCTGCGGCTCGCCTCCTACGAGCTGCTCACGAACGGCCCGCAGGCGGGCACCACCGAGGACGCCGCGCAGCTGTGGGTCGCGGACTCCGGGCCCGACGGTGAGCCGGTGCTCATGCTGGACGACGTGTTCGCCGAGCTGGACGCGAAGCGGCGCGAGCGGCTGGCCGAGATGGTGGCCGGCGCGCGGCAGGTGTTCGTCACGGCGGCGGTCCCGGGCGACGTGCCCGAGCGGCTGGCCGGCTCGCGCTACGACGTGCTGGCGTCGGAGGTCGCCCGTGTCGCCTGACGACGTGACGTCCCCCGCCGGCGCGGACCCGGCTGCCGGTGCCTCGGCCGACGACGCCCCGTCGTTCGACCCCGCGGTCCCGGTGTCCGAGCAGCTCGACGTCACGCCGGCCGCGCAGATGGCCCGGCTGTCTCTCGCCCGGTTCCGCTCCGTCGCGCGGGCGAAGGGCTACCGCCCGGGTCAGGCGCCCCGCGGCCGGTCACCGCTCTCCCCCGCCGAGCTCGGGGGCGCCGGCGTGCACCCGCGGGACCCGCTCACCGTGTCCGCGACGATGGCGTCGCTGTTCCGGGACCGCGGCTGGGTGCAGGAGGTGTCGGTCGGCGGGGTCGTGGGCAGGTGGCGCGAGGTCGTCGGGGACCAGATCGCCGACCACTGCACGCCGGAGACGTTCGCGGAGGGGGTGCTGGTGGTCCGGACCGACTCCTCGGCGTGGGCGCAGCAGCTCAAGATGCTGGCGCCGCAGCTCGTGCGGCGGATGGCCGAGGACGTGGGCGAGGGCGTGGTGAAGGACGTGCGCGTGCTCGGTCCGCAGGGCCCGGGGTTCGGCAAGGGGCGCCGCTCCGTCAAGGGCCGCGGGCCCCGGGACACCTGGGGCTGACGAGGCGGCGCCCGTCCCGCACGACGACGCGGTGGAGCGCGTCCACAGGCAGGGCGGTTCGCAGGGGTTTCCGGCGCGGGGCCGGGTACACTGGGAATCGACATCTCTGGCGCGTCTGCGCCGGTCCAGGACGCACGATCTCCGTCGTCGTGGAGTGATCCGCCCTCCCGCGCGGAGGACGGCCGCCTCCGCCGCGTGTGAGAACTGAGGAGCACCACCGCCCGTGGCTGACCAGAGCCCCTCCACCGGACCTTCCTCCGCCGCACCCGGGGGGACGGTGAACGGGACTCCCGCCTACGACGCGTCCGCGATCACCGTCCTCGAGGGCCTCGAGGCCGTCCGCAAGCGTCCCGGCATGTACATCGGCTCCACCGGAGAGCGCGGCCTGCACCACCTCGTGTACGAGGTCGTCGACAACTCCGTGGACGAGGCCCTCGCCGGCTACTGCGACCACATCGAGGTCACGCTGCTGGCCGACGGCGGCGTCCGCGTCGTCGACAACGGCCGCGGCATCCCGGTCGCGATCCACCCCACCGAGGGCCGGCCCACCGTCGAGGTCGTCATGACGATCCTGCACGCGGGCGGCAAGTTCGGCGGCGGCGGCTACGCCGTGTCCGGCGGCCTGCACGGCGTCGGCATCTCCGTGGTGAACGCGCTCTCCACGAAGGTGCAGACCGTCGTCAAGCGCGACGGGTTCACCTGGGAGCAGGACTTCGCGGACGGCGGCAAGCCGAACGGCGAGCTCCGCAAGGGCGAGGCCACCGAGGAGACCGGCACCTCGCAGACGTTCTGGGCCGACCCCAGCATCTTCGAGACCGTCGAGTTCGACTTCGAGACGCTGCGCTCCCGGTTCCAGCAGATGGCGTTCCTCAACAAGGGCCTGCAGATCTCGCTGACCGACGAGCGCCCGCAGCACGGCGACACCGAGGACGAGGTCGCCGGCGACGACACCCCCGCCACGGACGCGCACGCGGCCCGCACCGTCACCTACAAGTACGACGGCGGCCTCGTCGACTACGTGAAGCACCTGAACTCGGCCAAGAAGGTCGACCTCGTGCACCCCGACGTCATCGACTTCGAGGCCGAGGACACCGAGCGCAAGATCTCGGTCGAGGTCGCGATGCAGTGGACCAGCGCCTACTCCGAGTCGGTGCACACCTACGCGAACACCATCTCCACCACCGAGGGCGGCACGCACGAGGAGGGCTTCCGCGCGGCGATGACCTCGCTGGTCAACCGGTACGCGCGCGACAAGGGCATCCTCAAGGAGAAGGACGACAACCTCACGGGCGACGACATCCGCGAGGGCCTCACCGCCGTCGTGTCGATCAAGCTCGGCGAGCCGCAGTTCGAGGGCCAGACCAAGACCAAGCTGGGCAACACCGAGGCCAAGACCTTCGTGCAGCGCGTGGTCAACGAGCAGTTCGGCGACTGGCTCGACTCGCACCCGAACGAGGCCAGGGACGTCATCCGCAAGGCCATCCAGGCGTCCCAGGCGCGGCTCGCGGCCCGCAAGGCCCGCGAGGCCACCCGCCGCAAGGGCCTGCTCGAGTCCAACTCGATGCCCGGCAAGCTCAAGGACTGCCAGTCCAACAACCCCGCCGAGTGCGAGATCTTCATCGTCGAGGGCGACTCCGCCGGCGGCTCCGCCGTCCGCGGCCGGAACCCGCAGACCCAGGCGATCCTCCCGCTGCGCGGCAAGATCCTCAACGTCGAGCGGGCGCGCCTCGACCGCGCGCTCGGCAACGCCGAGGTCCAGGCGCTGATCACCGCGTTCGGCACCGGCATCGGCGAGGACTTCGACCTGTCCAAGCTGCGGTACCACAAGATCGTGCTCATGGCCGACGCCGACGTGGACGGCCAGCACATCCGGACGCTGCTGCTCACGCTGCTCTACCGGTACATGCCGGAGCTGATCCTCAAGGGCCACGTCTACATGGCGCAGCCCCCGCTGTTCCGCATCAAGTGGTCGAACGCGCCGCACGACTACGTGTACTCGGACCGCGAGCGGGACGCCGTGCTCGCCGACGGCCAGGCGAACGGCAAGCGGATCCCGAAGGACAACGGCATCCAGCGGTACAAGGGTCTGGGCGAGATGGACTACTCGGAGCTGTGGGAGACCACCATGGCGCCGGAGCACCGCACGCTGCTGCAGGTCACGCTCGACGAGGCGGCCGCGGCGGACGAGATCTTCTCGGTGCTCATGGGCGAGGACGTCGAGTCCCGCCGCTCGTTCATCCAGCGCAACGCGCGCGACGTGCGGTTCCTGGACATCTGACCCCGCTCTCCCGACGTCCCGTCGCGCCACCACCCGAAGGACACTGACCTGTGACAGAGCTGACCGGCGACAACATCGAGCACGGCCGCATCGACCAGGTGGACCTGCAGCTCGAGATGCAGCGGTCCTACCTGGACTACGCGATGGCCGTCATCGTGGGCCGCGCGCTCCCGGACGTCCGCGACGGCCTCAAGCCGGTGCACCGCCGCGTCCTGTACGCCATGTACGACGGCGGCTACCGACCCGACCGCCAGTTCTCCAAGTGCTCCCGCGTCGTCGGCGACGTCATGGGCAAGTACCACCCGCACGGCGACACGGCGATCTACGACGCCCTGGTCCGCCTGGTGCAGGACTGGTCGCTGCGGTATCCGCTCGTCGCCGGCCAGGGCAACTTCGGCTCCCCCGGCGACGACCCGGCCGCCGCCCCGCGGTACACCGAGTGCAAGATGGCGCCGCTGGCCATGGAGATGGTCCGGGACATCGACGAGGACACCGTCGACTTCCAGGACAACTACGACGGCCGCACCCAGGAGCCGTCGATCCTGCCGTCCCGGTTCCCGAACCTGCTGGTCAACGGCTCCGCCGGCATCGCCGTCGGCATGGCGACCAACATCCCGCCGCACAACCTGCGCGAGGTCGCCGAGGGGGTCCGGTGGCACCTGGACAACCCGGAGGCGTCGAAGGAGGAGCTGCTCGCCGCGCTGCTCACGCGCGTCAAGGGCCCCGACTTCCCCACCGGCGCCACGATCCTCGGCCACCGGGGCATCGAGGAGGCGTACCGGACCGGCCGCGGCTCCATCACGATGCGCGCCGTCGTCGAGGTCGAGGAGATCCAGGGCCGGATCTGCCTCGTCGTCACCGAGCTGCCGTACCAGGTCAACCCGGACACCCTGGCCAAGAAGATCGCCGACCTGGTCCGCGAGAACCGCGTCCAGGGCATCGCGGACATCCGCGACGAGACCTCCGGCCGCACCGGCCAGCGCCTGGTGATCGTGCTCAAGCGCGACGCCGTCGCCAAGGTCGTGCTGAACAACCTGTACCAGCACACCCAGCTGCAGGACACGTTCGGCGCCAACATGCTCGCGCTGGTCGACGGGGTGCCGCGCACGCTCAGCCTCGACGCGTTCATCCGGCACTGGACGACCCACCAGCTCGACGTCATCGTCCGGCGAACCAGCTTCCGGCTGCGCAAGGCCGAGGAGCAGATCCACATCTACCGCGGCTACCTCAAGGCGCTGGACGCGCTGGACGAGGTCATCGCGCTCATCCGCCGCTCCCCCGACGCCGACGAGGCGCGCTCGGGCCTGATGGCGCTCCTGGACATCGACGAGGTCCAGGCCAACGCGATCCTCACCCTGCAGCTGCGCCGGCTGGCCGCCCTGGAGCGCCAGCGCATCCTCGACGAGTACGCCAAGCTCGAGCAGGAGATCCTCGGCTACCGGGCGATCCTCGAGTCCCCCGAGCGCCAGCGCGGCATCGTCCGCGAGGAGCTGGACGAGATCGTCGACAAGTACGGCGACGAGCGCCGCACGACGATCCTGCCCTTCGACGGCGAGGTGTCGGTCGAAGACCTCATCGCCGAGGAGGAGATGGTCGTCACCATCACCCGCGGCGGCTACGCCAAGCGCACCCGCTCGGACAACTACCGGGCCCAGCGCCGCGGCGGCAAGGGCGTGCGCGGCGCGCAGCTGCGCGAGGACGACATCGTCGACCACTTCTTCGTGACGACGACGCACCACTGGCTGCTGTTCTTCACCAACCTGGGCCGCGTCTACCGTGCCAAGGCCTACGAGCTGCCCGAGGGCGGCCGCGACGCCAAGGGCCAGCACGTCGCGAACCTGCTGGCGTTCCAGCCCGGCGAGAAGATCGCCCAGGTCCTGGACCTGCGGGACTACGAGCAGGCCGAGTTCCTCGTGCTCGCCACCAAGCGCGGGCTGGTCAAGAAGACGCGGCTGTCGGAGTACGACTCCAACCGGTCCGGCGGCGTCATCGCGATCAACCTGCGCGAGGACGAGGACGGCCAGCCGGACGAGCTGGTGTCGGCCCGCATCGTCGACTCGGTGAACGACCTGATCCTGGTGTCCCGCAAGGGTCAGTCGCTGCGGTTCACGGCGACCGACGAGGCGCTGCGCCCGATGGGCCGGGCCACGTCCGGCGTCACCGGCATGAAGTTCCGCGCCGACGACGAGCTGCTCGCCATGGACGTCGTCCGCGAGGAGGCGTTCCTGTTCACGGTGACCCAGGGCGGCATCGCGAAGCGCACCGCGCTCACCGTGGAGAACTACCGGGTCCAGGGCCGCGGCGGCCTCGGCATCAAGGTCGCCAACCTGCCCGAGGCGAACGGCGACCTGGTCGGCGCGCTGGTCACGGACGCGGACGACGAGGTGCTGGTCATCATGGAGCGCGGCAAGATCGTCCGCTCCGCGACCTCCGAGGTGAACGCCACGGGCCGCACGACCCAGGGTGTCATCTTCGCCAAGCCCGACAACGGGGACCGCATCATCGCGGTCGCGCGGAACATCGAGCGTCACCTCGGTGACGAGGCGGGTACCGTGGGTGAGTCGGGCGAGCCGGACGTGACCACGTCCGCGGCCCTCGAGGACACCAGCGCCACCACAGCTCCGGACGCCCCGGTGGCTGACGAGACCTCCGAGGAGGACGCGTGACCGACACGCCTCCGTCGATCCCGCCCCGCAAGGGCGACGCCGGCGACAAGCCGACCGGCCGCACCGCCACCGAGCAGGCCGACCGCGCCACCGCTCCGGCCTCGAAGAAGGCCCCCGCCGCGGCCTCCCCCGCGGCCAAGGGCCCGGCGACCAAGGCCACGCCGGCCGCCGCCCCCGGCGGCTCCGGGCGCACGTCCGCGCCCGCCGCGGCGACGACGACCACGCAGGAGCCGGTCCGCCCGGCCGCGGGCGGGTCCGCGGCCCGCGGGTCGGCCAAGCCGGCCGCCGCGTCGACGGCCGCGGCCTCGGGCGCCGCCACGTCCGGTGCGGGGACGTCGACCGCCACCGCCGCGCGCCCCTCGGGGACGACCGCGCTCACCGGCTCCGGCCCGCGCCGGGTGCGGCTCGCGATCTCGCGCGTCGACCCGTGGTCGGTCATGAAGCTGTCGTTCCTCATGTCGGTCGCGATCGGCATCATGATCGTCGTCGCGACGGCGGTCGTGTGGATCACGCTCGACTCGCTGCACGTGTTCGCCACGATCAACGACCTCGTGACCGAGATCCTCGCGGACTCCGAGATCAACCTCATGCAGTACGTCGAGTTCGACCGGGTGCTGTCGATCGCCACGCTGGTCGCGGTCGTCGACATCTTCCTCATCACCGCGCTCTCCACGATCGGCGCGTTCCTGTACAACATCACCGCCGCGCTGGTCGGCGGCGTGCACGTGACGATGACGGACGAGTGACCCCCGGTTTGGGCGGGACGCCCCGGCTGGGGTAGTCTCGTCCGGCACGCCAGCGCGCCTGGTGTGCGGAGGGCCTATAGCTCAGACGGTTAGAGCGCTTCCCTGATAAGGAAGAGGTCAGAGGTTCAAGTCCTCTTAGGCCCACTCCCGAAGACCCGCTGGAGGACTCCGTGAAGAAGCTGCTGCTCCTCGTGGCGGTCGCCGCCGCGGGTTACGTCCTCTGGACGCGGTACGCCGCCGAGCGCGACGACCGCGACCTGTGGGCCGAGGTCACCGACTCCGTCGAGTAGGACCCGCCCGCACCCCGCTGCCCCTGGGCCGCGGGACCTGGCCGCCGCCCCGGGGCGGACGGCCGCGCGGGGCCATGGCGCAATTGGTAGCGCACCTGCTTTGCAAGCAGGGGGTTAGGGGTTCGAGTCCCCTTGGCTCCACCAGCACGATCGACGACGGCCCGGTACCCCAAGGGCTGCCGGGGTCGTCGTTCTGTCCGGTGGGCCGCGGTCTGCGTGACAGAGGCTGCCGACCGCTCGTGTCGACGAACCTCGCCGGCGTCCTGACTCCGGGAGGCGCGCGGGCGTGGTCGCCGGGGCGCACTGCCGGCAGGCGCGACTTCCTTGCCGGCAAACTCCACCCGCTTAGAGCGCGACCGCGCCGACTCTCGCGCGGGGAGGATCAGAAGGCGCGTGCCATCGCGGTGACAACGTTCGCGGTGATCTGCCACAGCGCCTGACCGTCGGAGATCGCCGACACCACCTTGAGCACGGTGTCCACGGCGGACGGCTTGTTGTCAGCCCTGATGGCCGCAACAACGGCGTCGGCGATCCCTCGCGCACCGTCCTGCGCAAGCGCTGCCGCGATGTGCTCAAGTTGCTCCGTGCTGAGTGATGAGATGGATGCGCGGGTGTGGGGACCCAGTGCCCGTCCGATGCCGGCTGCGACGGAGCGTTCGTCGTACTCGCGTCTCGCCAGGATGACCCTGGTCGGTGCGAGGCAGAGGAAGCGTGCGGCTTGCATCGACCACTGGTCGCTGTATCTGACGACGACCGAGCCTCGCTGGATCAGCTCGGTGACGACGACGTAGGCCTGGTGAGCGTCGAGGCCGCGAGCCCGCCAGTAGCCTCCGACGGGCACCTCGGCGCCCGGCTCGTGCGTGGTCGCGTAGAGGGCGGCGAGGAAGGCCTGAGACTCGAAGTCGATCTTCGCGGGGTCCAGCGCTCCTCGGGTGTGCCGGTGCCGGACGATCGCCGTGTGCAGCAACCGTGCTGCGACGGCAACGACGCCGAGACCTGCGCCTACGAGTACTGCGAGCCAGTAGTCACTCATGTCCGTCTCCTTGCCTACGGCCGGTATACACAGCGGTGGCTGTGTGTGGTGACCGTATTGCGAGGGTCTGACATTCCGGGGATATGTACGTAAACGAGTGAAATGTCCCGAGCAAATGCCGCATATGTCCAGGTTCGGCCAGGCGCGGTCATCGATCCTGCACGACGACGGCCCGGCACCCTCGCGGGTGGCCGGGCCGTCGTCGCGGCGTGCTGAAAAGGCTCAGGCGGGCGTCGAACCCTCGTCCGTGCCTGTCGTGCCTGTCGTGCCTGTCGTGCCCGTCGTGCCCGTCGTGCCCTCGGCCGGCGTGTCCGGCTTCTTCGGGGCCGCGCGGCGCGGGGTCGCCTTCTTGGCCGCCTCGGTGACCTTCTCGGTCGCCTCGGCGACGCGCTCCTCGGCGGCCTCACGGACCTCGGCGACGCGCTCGGCGGCCTTGTGGGTGGCCTCGCGGCCGCGGGCCACCGCCTCCCCGGCGGCCTGGCCGACGGCGTCGGCGGCGTCACCCGCGCGGGCGCGGAGCTGGTCGCCGGCGGGGGCCTCGGGCTCCCACGGCTCGGCCCACGGGTCCGTGGTGGTCCGGGAGCGGGTCCAGGCGAACACCGCGGCGCCCGCGCCGAGGAGCGTCGCGACGAGGAAGAAGCGCTTGGCGCCCTTGTGCTGCTTCTTGTCCGCCTTCTTGGCGGCGGCAGCGGCGGCGGCGGCCGCGGCGGCGGCGCGGGCCTTCTTCTTGCCCGCCTCCTTGTCCGCGACGTGCTCGACGGCCGAGCCGGCGCGCTCGGCGGCCTCGTTGACCGCCTGGACCAGCTTGGGCAGCAGGTCGTCGACCAGCTTGTCGTGGGCGGTGTCGATCACCGGGCTGGCCTTCTCGGCGGCCTTCTCGACCCGCGGCGCGGCGGCCTTGACGCTCTCCTTGTACAGGTGGTCGATGCGCGGGATGAGCCACTCCACCGCCGCCTCGACGCGCGGCTGGGTCCACTCGACCGCCTGCTCGGCCGCGCCCTTGGCCAGGACGGCCGCCTCGCCGGCCTGGATCTTCGCGGTCGCGGCGAGCTTGCCGGCGCCGTCGGCGGCCTTGGAGCCGGCGTCGGCGAGGGCCGCGGCTGCCTGGCCCTTGAGGCGCTCGGACGTCAGGTGGTCGGTGACGGCTTCGATCTTGCTCCGTCGGGTCAGGAACGCCATGTCCACACTCTCCTGCTCGGGCTGGTCAGGTGACCTCCCACTCTGCCACCGTCCGGCCTCCCGCGCAGGTGGCAGGCGTGTGTTCGTCCCGCGTGAACACGCGATCCTCACCGGGTCACCGTCCCGTGGACCGTGACAGGATGACGGGCATGCGAGCGACCCTGCACACCAACCGTGGCGACATCCGCCTGGAGCTGTTCGAGAACCACGCCCCGAAGACCGTGGAGAACTTCCGCGGCCTCGCGACGGGGGAGAAGGAGTGGACCGACCCGGCGACGGGCGAGGCCCGCACCGGTGCCCCGCTGTACGACGGTGTGATCTTCCACCGCGTCATCGACGGCTTCATGATCCAGGGCGGCGACCCGCTCGGTCGTGGCACCGGCGGCCCCGGCTACACCTTCGACGACGAGATCCACCCCGAGCTGCGGTTCTCCGAGCCGTACCTGCTCGCGATGGCGAACGCCGGCCTGCGCCGCGACCCGATCACCGGTCAGGTGGGCGGCACGAACGGCTCGCAGTTCTTCATCACCGTGACGGAGACGCCGCACCTCAACGGCAAGCACACCATCTTCGGCAGGGTCCTGGACGACGAGAGCCGCGCGGTCGTGGACGCGATCGCGACCACGCGCACCCGCCCGGGCGACCGCCCGGTCGAGGACGTGGTGATCGAGTCGGTCTCGTTCGAGTCCTGACGCCTCGATGACCCAACCGCAGCCGGGCCCTGCGCCCACCCCGCCCCCCGTCTGCCCGCGGCACCCCGACCGCATCGCCTACGTGCGGTGCCAGCGGTGCGGCCGGCCGACGTGCCCGGAGTGCCAGCGCCCGGCTGCGGTGGGGATCCAGTGCGTCGACTGCGTGCGGGAGGGGCAGCGCGCGCAGCGCCCCGCCCGTACGGCCTTCGGCGGCCGGATCACCGGGGGACGCCCCGTCGTCACGCTCACCCTCATCGGGCTCTGCGTGGTGAGCTACGTGCTCCAGCAGGTCAGCGACCGCTGGACGATCGACCTCGCGTTCGTGCCGTTCCTCGGCGAGACGGAGCCGTGGCGGTTCCTCACCTCGGCGTTCCTGCACTCGCCCAGCAGCCTGTTCCACATCCTGTTCAACATGGTGGCGCTCTGGTCGGTGGGTCCGTTCCTGGAGGCCTCGTTCGGCCGCTGGCGCTTCCTCGCGCTGTACCTGCTCAGTGCCATCGGCGGGTCCGTGATGTTCCTGCTGCTGGCGACGCCGTACGCGGCGTCCTGGTTCACCGTGCTGGTGGGTGCCTCCGGCGCGGTGTTCGGGCTGTTCGGCGCCGTGCTGGTGGTGCTGCGCCGGGTCGGCCGGTCCGCCGGCGGCATCGTCGGCGTCCTCGTGATCAACGCCGTCCTGGGCTTCGTGCTCCCCGGCGTGGCCTGGCAGGCGCACCTGGGCGGCCTGGTGGTGGGCGCCGCCCTCGGTGCGGCGTTCGCCTACGCCCCGCGGGAGCGGCGCACCGCGGTCGCCGTCGGGTCGTGCGTGGCGGTCGCCGTGCTGCTCGTGGGAGCGGCCCTGGTGACCTACGCGCGGGTCTGAGCGCGATCCCCAGCGCTGCTCACAGGTGTGGAATTACAACCGTGTAGTTATCCACAGGGTTGTGCACCGCTGGGGACACGGGCCCGGATCGTCCCGGTCCACCGCGAGATCACCCGGGGACGAGCTGGGGACAACCGGGTCCGGCCTGGGGACGACGGTCGCGCGCGCCGCGCCGCGGGACCACCGGGCGCGGCGGCGACGGGGGCCCGGGCGCCGGTCCGGGGGACGGCGTCGTCGTCCCGGTACCGGCGCCGCGGTCACTTCCAGCGGGTGGCCATCCCGAGCCCGACCAGCGCCAAGGCGAACCCGATCGCGAGGTTCCACGAGCCGATGCCGGGGATCGGGTAGTCGAAGTTCGTCAGGTAGGTGACGACGATCCACAGCAGACCCGCCACGAGCAGGCCGCCCAGCACCGGGACGAACCACGGCGGGTTGACCGTGGGGCCGGAGGGGCGCTCGGTGGGCGCGGTGTAGTGCGACTTCTGCCGCGTCCTGGACTTGGGCACGGGATGCTCCTGACGTCGACCGTCTGGCTCGGCGGATCTCGCCCGCGCCGCGCAGCGGACGCGCGCACGGACCCGCGTGGACGTGGCCTAGCGTAGTGGCGGATGACCGAGGGGGATGAGCGTGCCCGAGCAGCACCCTGAGCGTCGGGCCCACGGGGTCCACGCGGCGCCGGCGGCGCCAGACGCGCCGGCCGGCCCGGGCGCGCCCGCGGACGCCCCGGAGCCGGCGCAGCCCGCCGAGCCGTCGGCGCGTCTGCGGGCCGCCCGGGAGCACGCGCAGCACCGCATCCAGCGGCACCGCCGCGGCCGCGCGCTGCGGGGGACGCTGTCGATCGGCCTGGTCATGGCGCTCGCGGGCGCGCTGTTCACGGCGAACGCCCGGCTCGCCAGCGGCACCGACACCCGCCAGCCGCAGGACCTCGCCGGCCTCCAGTCGAACGAGGACGCCCGCCGGGAGCACCTGGCGGACCAGGTCGCCGCGCTGCGCTCCGAGGTCGACGAGCTCACCCAGGAGCAGACCGACTCGGTGGGGCTCGAGTGGCAGTCCGCGGGCGAGGCGTTCGACATCGCCTCGGGCAAGGTCGCCGTGACCGGCACCGGCATCACGGTCAGCCTGGACGACGCCCCGGCCGACGGCCCCCGCCCGGCCGGCACCGGCCCCGACGACCTGGTCGTGCACCAGCAGGACCTCCAGGCGGTCATCAACGCGCTGTGGGCCGGGGGAGCGGAGGCGATGGCGCTGATGGACCAGCGCGTCATCTCGACCAGCGCCTTCCAGTGCATCGGCAACGTGCTGTCGCTCCAGGGCCGCCGGTACTCGCCCCCCTACGTCGTCACCGCCGTCGGCGACCCCGAGGACCTGCTCGCCGCGCTGGCCACCGACCCCGCCGTGCGCGCGTACCGGTCCTGGGTAGACGCCGTCGGGCTCGGGTACCAGGTCACCCGGCCGGACCAGGGCGTCCAGGTGCCCGCCTACGATGGCGCGGTCGACATGCGGTACGCGAGCGTGCCCTCCGGCACGGAGGTCCTCCCGGGGCTCGTCGCCGAGGAGGGCACCGCGACCGGCACGGGCGCGCGACAGGAGGGCACCGAGGGATGAGCGGGACGGAGACCGCCCCGCACGGGGTGGGCGGGCGCGGCGACGAGCCCGCGACGCCCGGGGGTTCCGGCGGGGGCCGGCGGTCCGCGCACCGCGCGCACGGGTCGGGCGACCGGCGGCCCTCCCGCGGGGGCGGTGTGGTCCTCGGCGCCGTCGGCGTGCTCGGCGAGCTGCTGATCACCGCGGGCGTGCTGCTGCTGGCGTTCCTCGCCTGGCAGCTGTGGTGGACCGACGTCGAGTCGAACCGCGAGCAGGCGCAGCTCGTCCAGGAGCAGGGCTGGGACGAGCCGCTGGCACCGCTGGAGGCGTCCGACGGCCCTGCGATCGTCACGCCCCGGTACGACGAGCCCCCGGTGCCGGCCGAGCCCGAGTACCTCACGACGTTCGCGTCCATGCGGGTGCCGCGCTGGGACGGCGAGCCGACCCGCACCATCACGCAGGGCACCGACCGGCCGAACGTGCTCAACCCGCTCGGCGTCGGGCACTACGAGGGCACCGCGATGCCCGGCGGCGTCGGCAACTTCTCGCTGGCCGCGCACCGCACCACGTACGGCAAGCCGTTCAACCGGATCGCGGAGCTCCAGGAGGGCGACCCGATCGTCGTGTGGACCGAGGACACCTGGTACGTCTACCGGGTCACGTCCTCGCAGATCGTGATGCCGGACGACGTCCAGGTCATCGCGCCCGTGCCGGACCAGCCGGACGCCGAGCCGACCGAGCGGTTCATCACCCTGACCACCTGCCACCCGATGTTCTCCGCGCGCGAGCGGTACATCGTGCACGGCGTCCTGGACTACTGGGCCCCCGTCTCCGAGGGCGTGCCCGCCGAGCTCGCGGAGGTCTCCTGATGTACGGGTGGCTGTGGCGGCACCTGCCCGGGCCGGCGCTGGTGCGCGTCCTGATCCTGCTGGTCCTCGCGGTGGCCGTCCTGGCCGCCTGCTTCACGTGGGTGTTCCCCTGGCTCGCCCCCTACATGCCGTTCAACGACACCACCGTGGGGGAGGGCTGACGATGAGCCGCATCCTGGTCGTCGACAACTACGACTCGTTCGTCTACACGATCGTCGGGTACCTGGACCAGCTCGGCGCCGAGACCGTCGTCGTGCGGAACGACGCCGTGCCGCCGGTCTCCGAGCGCGGGGAGTTCGACGGGGTCCTCGTGTCGCCCGGTCCGGGCACGCCGTCCGAGGCCGGCGCGTCCATGCAGGTGATCCGCGACTGCGTCGAGTCCGGCACGCCCATGCTCGGGGTCTGCCTGGGGCACCAGGCGCTCGGCGAGGTGTTCGGCGGCACCGTCACCCACGCCCCGGAGCTGATGCACGGCAAGACCAGCCTGGTGTCCCACGAGGGCCACGGCGTCTTCGAGGGCCTGCCGACGCCGTTCACCGCGACCCGGTACCACTCGCTGGCCGTCGTTGACGGCACGGTCCCCGACGAGCTCGAGGTCACCGCGCGGGCGAACGGGATCATCATGGGCCTGCAGCACCGGACGCTCCCGCTGCACGGCGTCCAGT
Source organism: Cellulosimicrobium cellulans (assembly GCF_007679345.1). Taxonomy (GTDB): domain Bacteria; phylum Actinomycetota; class Actinomycetes; order Actinomycetales; family Cellulomonadaceae; genus Cellulomonas; species Cellulomonas cellulans_A. The sequence goes on along the minus strand of NZ_VEGH01000002.1, from coordinate 361,359 downwards.
TCCACCCGGAGAGCGTCCTCACGGAGGGCGGCCACCGCCTCCTGGCGAACTGGCTGACCCTGACGGGTGAGCGGGACGCGGTCGCCCGTTCCGCGGACCTCCACCCCCTCGTCCGCCCCTGACGCCCTCCCGGTCCGGCACCGGCACCCCGCGACCCTGCCCGCCCCCTCGCCGAGATAGGACCGCCCGGCCGAGATAGGGCCCAGGACGGTCCTATCTCGAGGTGGGGGTCCTACTTCGGCGAGCGGGAGCCCGCCCGATCAGCGGGTGCCGGGACGACCACAGGGGCCGGAACGGTGCTGGGCGAGCGTTCCCTGTGGACGACCGGCGGGGCGGGCACCGTCGTGAGCGGACGGTGGGTGGGTGAACCCGGACGCCGACCGCACGACCGCACCCGACCGCACGCGCGCAACCGACCGCACGCCCCGCCCCGGCCGGGCGTCCGAGCTCGCGCACGGAGACGGCCCGCCCCGTCGGCCGTCCCCACCGGTCGTGCGGCCCGAGGTTCCGCCGGTCGTGCGTGCTGCCGGCCTCCGGCCCGACGAGATCCGCCGACGCGTGCGCGACGGGACTCTCGTCCGGGTGCTCCGCGGCGTCTACGGTGCGCCGGGCCCTTCCGATCCACCGTGGACCGCGCAGAGGCACGCGCTGCTCGCGCGCGCCGCGGCGCTGCACCTCGTGCTCACCGGCGAGCACTGGTTCAGCCACACGACCGCCGCCGTGCTGTGGGGTTGCGACGTCGGGTCGGTCCCGCGTCGGGTGCACGTCACCAGCCCGATGAACCCGCACGTCCGCCGTCGGCAGGACGGCGCCGAGGTCGCCTGGCACTGGACGAGCACTGCGGACCGGGCCTCCGAGGTGAGCCGCGCCCTCACCCTCCCGGTGTCGCCGTTGGAGCGCACCGCGTTCGACTGCGCGGCGATCCTGCCGCCGGGGCCCGGACTGGTGGTGGCCGACTCAGCGCTGCGTGCCGGCGCGGACCCGGCCCTGCTGGCCGAGATCACCGAGCGGGCGGTCGGCCGTCGAGGCGTGCGCCGAGCGCGTGAGGTGCTCGAGCATGCCGACGGCCGGGCGGAGTCGGCCGGCGAGTCGTTGACGAGGTGGGCGGTCATCGCTGCGGGGCTCCCGGCGCCGGACCTGCAGGTCGCCGTCGCGACCCGCCTCGGCTGGCGGTGGGTGGACCTGGGATGGCGGGCGGAGCGCGTGGCCGTCGAGTTCGACGGACGGATCAAGTACGGCCGGGATCGCGCGACCGCGGCGCGAGCTGTCTTCGAGGAGAAGCGGCGCCAGGACGCGCTGGAGGACGAGGGCTGGACGGTCGTCCGCGTCACGTGGTCCGACCTCGCGGACCTCGGCGCCGTCGGTGACCGCCTGACGCGCGCCCTCCGCCGCGCGGCCCGGTCGTCGCGCTCGCCGAGATAGGGCCTGCGCGCCGAGATAGGGCCCCGGAAGGCCCTACGTCGACACGCGGGTCCTATCTCGGCGCTAGGGGGAGGGCGGCGGAGAGGGGGCGCGGGGAGGGGAGCGGAAGGCAGGGAGGAGACAGCGCGGGCCCCGGCCCTCCCCAGGGGGGAGGGCCGGGGCCCGCGCGGGTGCGGGTGCGGGTCAGCCGCCGGTGCCGGCGTTGCCGCCGCCGTTGCCCTCGTTGCCGCCCGTGGGGTTCGGGCCCGAGGACAGGGTGAGCGTCACGGTGCTGCCGATCGCGACCTTCGATCCGACGCGGGGGTCGGACGAGATGACCGTGCCCGCGGGCTGGCTCGACGGGTCGTCGGACGACACCGCGTCCACCGTGAGGCCGAGGCCCTGGAGCTGCGCGGTGGCGTCCGCCTCGGTCTTGCCGACGATGTCGTTCGGGATGGTCACCGTCGTCGGTGCGGTGGCGATCACGAGGCTCACCGGAGTGCCCTGCGGCACGAGGCCGGGTGCGCGGTCCTGCCGGATCACGGTGCCGGGCGCGACGTCCGCGCTCTCCTCGGTCGAGGTGTTCGCCGTCAGCTTGAGGCCGTTGAGCGCCTGCTTCGCGGCGTCCTCGGTCTGCCCGGACAGGTCGGGGAGCTGGACCAGGCCGGAGGAGATCACGAGCGTCACCGACGACCCGTCGGCGACCGACTGGTTCGCCCCGGGCTCGGTCCCCAGCGCCCGGCCCTCGGGCTGCGCGGGGTTGTCGTCCTCGCGGACGGAGCCCACGGTGAGGCCGGCGTCGGTGAGCTGTTGCCGCGCCTGGTCCTGGGTGAGCCCGGAGACGTCCGGCACGGTGACGGCGGTCGGTCCCGTGGACACGAAGAGGGTGACCTCGGAGCCCTCCTCGGCGTCCTCGCCGCCGGCGGGGTCGGTGCGCGTGACGCTGCCCTGCGGCACGTCGGCGCTCGGCTCCTCCTGGCGGACGACCTCGAAGCCGACGTCGGTGAGCGCGCTGGTCGCGGCCGCCTCGGCCTGGCCCGCGACCGCGGGTACCTCGACCATGCGGACGTCCGGCTCCCGGTCCTGCGTGAGCAGCCAGACGATCCCGGCGACCGCGAGAACCGCGACCACGCTCAGCGTGATCCACAGCCACCGCTTCGACTTCTTCTCCTCCTCCGGCTCCTCGCCGTCCTGCGGGGGCAGCACGGAGGTCCCGGGGCCGGTGGGCGCCCACGCGGGGGCGTCGCCGGGCATGACCTGGGTCGCACCGGCGTCGGGGGTGAGCACCTGGGTCGCGGCACCGGCTCCGAGCAGCGCGGGCGCCACGGCGGGCGCGGACACGGCGCCGCCGCGGGCGGCGGCCTCGAGGTCGGCGCGGAACTCCGCGGCGGACGAGTAGCGGGCGTCCCGCTCCTTGGCCAGCGCCTTGGCCGTGATCCGGTCGAGCACCTCGGGGACGTCGGAGGCGACCGAGGACGGCGCCGGCGCGATCTCGCGGACGTGCTGGTAGGCGACGGCCACGGGCGAGTCGCCGATGAACGGGGGCCGGCCGGTGAGCAGCTCGAACAGCAGGCAGCCGGCGGAGTACAGGTCGGAGCGGGCGTCGACGGTCTCGCCGCGGGCCTGCTCGGGCGACAGGTACTGCGCGGTGCCGATGACGGCCTGGGTCTGCGTCATGGTGGCCGCGGAGTCGGCGACGGCGCGCGCGATGCCGAAGTCCATCACCTTGACCGCGCCCGTGGGGGTCAGCATGACGTTCGCCGGCTTGATGTCGCGGTGCACGATGCCGGCGTGGTGGGAGTACTCGAGCGCCGACAGCACGCCGGCGGTGATCTCGATGGCCTCCTCGATCGGCACGGCCTGCCCGTCGCGGAGGATGTCGCGGACCGTGTGGCCCTCGACGTACTCCATGACGATGAACGGCACGTGCGCGGTCGCGCCCGTCGGCTCGGTGTAGACGTCCTCGCCGGTGTCGTACACGGCGACGATCGACGGGTGGTTGAGCCCCGCGGCGGCCTGCGCCTCGCGGCGGAACCGCGCCTGGAAGGACGGGTCGCGCGCGAGGTCGGAGCGCAGGATCTTGATCGCCACGGTGCGCCCGAGGCGCGCGTCGTGCCCGATGTGCACCTCGGCCATGCCACCGCGGCCGATGAGCTCACCGACCTCGTACCGTCCGGCGAGGATCCGGGATCCGTCGTCCACCACTAGGCGTCCTTCGCTGTCGTCGTCTGCGCGTCCGGCGCGGCTGCGCCGGACTGTGCTCGCCAGATCATCCCACCCTCGGCGGCTGCCCGGGTGTCCTCGCTGGTACCCACGGGGGCGAGCGAGCCCGTGTCCCCCGTCAGGCGGTCGGCGAGCGCGGCGCCGAGGAGCGCCACCACGAGCACGGCGAGCACCAGGAGCGGCCAGCGGACGTGGAACCGCCCGCCGCCGGCGCCCGCCTGCACGCGGGCGTGCGCCCGGGTCGTCGGGTTGCTGTGCGCGCCCCCGCGGCCCGCGGTCGCGCGGTAGGTGGGCGCAGCCGCACCGGCGCCGGTGGTCGGCCGCCCGGTCCGGGGGTCGAACGACGGCGGCGCCGCGGCGGTCGCGGCGTGCACGGGGGCGGCCGAGCCGCGCACCCGCATCGCCCCGGCCTCGCTGGGCCGCGAGCCGGTGACGCCGCGCGCCGGGGAGTCGGCACCGCGCGTGCTCGCGCCGGTCCCGGAGGTCGCGCGCGCCCCGCCGGCGGACGACGCCGCCCTCCCGGGCACGATCGACACCGGCGGGCTGCCGCCGGCGGGCGTGTGCGGCACGAGCGCGTCGAACAGGTCCGCGAGCTCCTCGGCGGTCCGCGGCCGGTCGGCGGGGTCCTTCGCCAGCAGCCGCATGACGAGCCGCGCGATCTGCCGGTCGACCGACGGCGGGAGCGGCGGCACGGGCGTGTTCACGTGGGCGACCGCGATGTCGACGGCCGTCGGCCCGGTGAACGGCCGGTGCCCGACCAGCGCCTCGTAGGCCACGATCCCGAGCGCGTACATGTCGGACGCCGCCGTGGCGGGGCCGCCGACGGCCTGCTCGGGGGAGAGGTACTGGGCGGTGCCCATGACCATGCCGGTGGCGGTCATCGGGACCTGGTTGCTCGACAGCGAGACGCCGAAGTCGGTGATCTTCACCTTGCCGGTGGGCGTGATGAGGATGTTGCCGGGCTTGACGTCGCGGTGCACGACGCCGGCCTCGTGCGCGGCGTGCAGGGCGCGCGCCGTCTGGGCGAGGATCGGCAGCAGCCGGCGCGGGGGCAGCACGGGCTCGCGCTCGAGCAGGTCGCTCATGGGTTCGCCGACGATGAGCTCCATCGCGAGGAACGCGGAGCCGTCCTGCTCGCCGTAGTCGAACAGCGCGGCGATGCCGGAGTGCGACAGGCTGCCGGCGTTGCGGGCCTCGGTGCGGAACCGCTCGAGGAACCCGGTGTCGCCGGCGTACTCCTCGCGGAGCACCTTGATGGCGATGTCCCGGGCCAGGGACTCGTCGTGGGCGGCCCAGACCTCGCCCATGCCGCCGACGGCGATCTGGCGGGTCAGGCGGTAGCGGCCGCCGAGGACGACGCCGGGTGCGGGCCTCACTGGTTGATCACCGCCTCCATGACGGCCTTGGCGATCGGCGCGGCGACCCGGCCGCCGGTGGCCTCGGAGCCGACGGAGCCGCCGTGCTCGACGATGACCGCGACGGCGACCTGCGGGTCGTCGGCGGGTGCGAACCCGGTGAACCAGGCGTGCGGGGCGTCGCCCTCCACGCCGGTCTGCGCGGTGCCGGTCTTGCCGGCGACGCTGACGCCCGGGATCTGCGCGGAGGTGCCGGAGCCGGACTGCACGACGCCGACCATCATGTCGGTCAGCTGCTGCGCGGTGGTGGCGGAGACCGCCTGGGACAGCTCCGCCGGCTCGGCCTCGCTGACGACGTCGAGGTTCGCGGTGCGGACCGTCTGCACCAGGTACGGCGTCATGACCGTGCCGCCGTTGGCGATCCCGGCGGCGACCATCGCCATCTGCACCGGCGTCGCCCGGACGGACTCCTGCCCGATCGCGGACAGCGCGGTCTGGGCGTCGTTCAGGTCGTCGGGGTACTGCGACGCGGCGACGCGCATGGGCACGGTGAGGTCGGTCCGGCCGAAGCCGAACTTCTCCGCCTGGGCGCGGATCGCGTCGTCCCCGAGGTCGACCCCGAGGGACGCGAACGCGGTGTTGCAGGAGATGCGCAGGGCGTCGGCGAGGGTGGTCTGCTGGTTGGCGCCGCACGAGGAGCCCCCGAAGTTCGGCAGCGTCGTGCGGGTGCCGGGCAGCGTGTAGACGTCGGGGGCAGACAGCACGGACTCCGGGGTGTAGCCGCCGGACTCGAGCGCGGCGGCGGCGGTGACCAGCTTGAACGTCGACCCGGGCGGGTAGTTCTCGCTGGTCGTGGCGTTGATCAGGGGGTCGCCGTCGGCCGCGAGCAGCTGCTGGTACGCGGCGTTCGCCGCCGTGGTGTCGTGCGTGGCCAGCGCGTTGGGGTCGAAGCCCGGCGTCGACACCATCGCGAGGATCCGGCCGGTCGAGGGCTCGACCGCCACGACCGCACCCTGCTGGCCGCCGAGCGCGTCGTACGCCGCCTGCTGCGCCGCCGGGTCGAGGGTGAGCTCGATCGACGAGCCCTGCGGCTGGGCGCCGGTGATCAGGTCCTGGATGCGCGACCAGAACAGCGAGTCCGCCTGGCCGGTGAGCACGTCGTTCATGGCCCGCTCGAGCTGCGACCCGCCGTTGACGACCGAGTAGAAGCCGGTGACCGTCGAGTAGAGCTCGGGCTGGCTGTAGGAGCGCTGGAAGCCGAACGGGTCGTCCACGGGGGTCGACTGCGCGATCGGCTGCCCGGCGACGATGATCGGGCCGCGCGGCTTGCCGTACTCCCGGTACAGGGTCCGCACGTTGCGCGAGTCGTTGTTCAGCGCGGACGCCTGCCCGAACTGCACCCAGGTGGTGCCGGCGAGCAGGGCCAGGAACATGACGACGACGACGGTCGCCAGGCGGCGGAGGGCGGTGTTCACGCGCGACCACCTCCGGACGTGCGGCGCAGCTGCTCGGTGGGCTGGTCGTCGCCGGCGACGGCGACGGGGTTGCGGGCGTCCTCGTCGAGCGGCAGGCCCCCGGCGGGGGTCGACAGCAGCTCGCCGCCGGGCTCGGGCGCGGGACGCCGGGCGTCGTCGGAGATCCGCAGCAGCAGCGCGGCGACGATCCAGTTGGCGAGCAGCGAGGAGCCCCCGTAGGCGAGGAACGGGGTGGTCAGGCCGGTGAGCGGGATGATCCGCGTGATGCCGCCGACGACGACGAAGCACTGGAACGCGATGACGAACGCGAGGCCCGCGGCGAGCAGCTTGCCGAAGCCGTCCCGGACGCCGATCGCGGTACGCAGGCCGCGCTGGCACAGCACCAGGTAGATCGTGAGGATCGCCATGAGCCCGGTCAGGCCGAGCTCCTCGCCGAGCGACGCGATGATGAAGTCCGACTCGGCGAACGGCACCAGGTCCGGGCGCCCCTGGCCCCAGCCGGTGCCGAACAGCCCGCCGCTGGCCAGGCCGAACAGCCCGCGCACGAGCTGGCCGGAGCCGCCGGGGGCCCGCTCGAAGACATCCTGGTCGAGGGCGTGCAACCAGATGTGGAACCGCGCCGCGACGTGCCCGAACGCGGTGGTCGCGAAGGCGACGCCGCCCGCGAACATCACCAGGCCGATGATGATCCAGGACAGCCGCTCGGTCGCGACGTAGAGCATGGCGACGAACAGGCCGAACAGCAGCAGCGACGTGCCGAGGTCGCTCTGCAGCACCAGGACGGCGATCGAGGCGGCCCAGACCACGGCGATCGGGCCGAGGTCGCGCAGCCGGGGGAGCTGCAGGCCGAGCACCTTGGGTCCCGCCAGCGCGAGCGTGTCGCGGTGCGTGACGAGGTAGCCGGCGAAGAACACGGCGAGGGCGATCTTGGCGAGCTCGGCGGGCTGCAGCGAGAACCCGAGCGCGCGGACCCAGATGCGGGCGCCGTTGATCGTCACGCCGAGGCCCGGGACCAGGGGCAGCACGATCAGCACGAGGCCGACGACCATCGCGGTGTAGGTGTAGCGGCGCAGGGTGCGGTGGTCCCGCAGCACGACCAGGACCACGCACGCGAGCACCACGGAGATCGCCGACCACGCGAGCTGCTTGCCGGCGAACATCTCCGTGCCGCCGCGGGCCTGGCGGGCCAGGTCGATGCGATAGATCATCGCGAGCCCGATGCCGTTGAGCGCGATCACCGACGGCAGGATCACCGGGTCCGCGTAGGGCGCGCGCCAGCGCAGCACGAGGTGGACGACCAGGGCCAGACCCGCGAGGCCGGCGCCGTAGCCCAGCACGTCGGCCGGCAGCTCGTCGGTCGCGCCCAGCCCGACCAGCGCGTACGCCGCGATGGCGATCGCCAGCGCCAGGACCAGCAGACCGAGCTCCGTGCCGCGGCCGGCGCGCACGCGGTGCGCCTCCACCGTCGCCATCAGGGCCCCACCGGCGGGGCGGTGGCACCGGGCGTGGCGGCCGGGGCGGTGGGTGTCGTCGGGGTCGGCGTCGGGCTCGGCTCCGGCTCGGCGTCCTCGGCGAGCGACGCGACCCGCTCGCGTGCGTCGGCCAGCGTCGCGGTGTGGATGGTCTGGTCGAGGCGCTCGCGCACGAACGCCGGCAGGTCGTCGACGACGACGTCGCTCGTCTCGACGACCTCGGAGAGCGACAGCGGGCCCACCGACTGGGGGATGCCGCGGTAGATCGCGACGACCTCGCCGTCCACGCCGACGTAGTACTGGGTCTGCGTCCAGCGGTAGAAGCCGAACGCGGCCGCGGCCACGACCGCGACGGCGAGCACGCTCAGCACGACGCGGCGGACCCGGCGCCGACGGCGCGCGCGGCGCTCGTCCGGGTCGTCCTCCGCGTCGTCGGCGTCGTCGACCACGGCCACGCCCCCGCCGGGGGTGCTCGCCTGGCGGGACAGCTCGGCGGCGCGGGCGGCGGGCCCGTCCTGCGCCGCGGTCGGGCGGTTGCGCGAGACGGCCGCCGACCCGACGACCACGGCGTTCGTGGTGGGCCCGGCGCCGTCGCGCACGTCGTTGAGCTCGAGCACGTCCGCGACGACGACCGTGACGTTGTCGCCGCCGCCCGCGCGCAGCGCGAGCTGGACCAGCCGCTCGGCGCACGTGTCGACGTCGGGCAGCTCGTACAGCGTCCGGGCGATCGTCTCGCCGCTGACGAAGCCCGAGAGCCCGTCGGAGCACAGCAGCCACCGGTCGCCGGCGCGCGCCTCGCGGACGGACAGGTCGGGTGCGATGTCGACGTCGAAGTCGCCGAGCACCCGCATGACGACGGAGCGCTGCGGGTGGGTCTCGGCCTCCTCCGGCGTGATCTTCCCCGTGTTGACCAGGTGCTGGACGAACGTGTGGTCCGTCGTGACCTGCGTCAGCACGCCGTCGCGGAGCAGGTAGCCGCGGGAGTCGCCGAGGTGCACCATCGCGAGCTTGTTGCCCGCGCGCAGGATCGCCGTGACCGTCGTCCCCATGCCGGCGAGCTCGGGGTTGGACTCCGAGCGGCTGATGATCTCCTCGCGGGCCTCCTCGAGCGCGCGCTCCAGCTCGTCCAGCGCGTCGTCGGGGCCGTGCGACTCGCCGTCCAGGGGGGCGAGCGCGGCGATCGCCACCGAGGACGCGACGTCGCCGCCGGCGTGCCCGCCCATGCCGTCCGCGACCACCAGCAGGTGCGGCCCGGCGTACGCCGAGTCCTGGTTGTTCGACCGGACCAGCCCGACGTCGGACCGGGCGGCGTACCGCAGCGCGATGCCCACGATCCCCGCTACCCCTGCAGCTCGAGGACGCTCTGCCCGATGCGGATCTGCGCACCGGGGCGGACCTGGACCGCGGAGGTCACCTTCTGGTCGTCGAGGAACGTGCCGTTGGTCGACCCCATGTCCTCGACCAGCCACTGCCCGCCCTCGGGGTACACCCGGGCGTGCCGCGAGGACGAGTAGTCGTCGTCCAGCACCAGCGTGCAGGAGGGTGCCCGGCCGATCAGGACCGCCGTCGACCCGAGCGGCAGGGTGGTGCCGCGCAGCGGACCCTCGGTCACGACGAGCCGGGTCGGACCGGCGCGCCGGCCGCGGCCGCGCTCGGCGGCGGGCGCCGGGGCCGGGGTGGCCGCGGGGCCGGCGGCCGGGGCCGCGGCGCGCGGCTTGCGGCGGCTGGTGATCCGGGTCCCGTACAGGTCGCGGCGCAGCACCCCGATCGCGGACAGCACGAAGGCCCACAGGAGCACGAGGTAGCCCAGGCGGAGCAGGGTGACCGTCAGCTCACTCATGCGTGCCTTGCGTGCCGTGGCTCACTCGTCCTGGTCCTGTCCGTCGCCGTCGCCCGTCCAGAACATGATGCGGGTCCGGCCGATGGTCAGCGTGTTCCCGTCCAGGAGTGTCGCGGCCGGGACCTGGTGGCCCTCCACGAACAACCCGTTCGTGGAGCCGAGGTCGGAGGCGACGACGCCCTGCGGGGAGACGCGGATCTCGAGGTGCCGCCGGGACACGCCCGGGTCGTCCACGACGATGTCCGCCTCCGAGCCGCGGCCGATGACCGTCACCGGGCCGGTGAGCAGGTAGCGCTGCCCGTCGATGTCGATGAGCGGGTGCCGCGGGCTCGGGGCGGCGGTGGTCGCCGGGGCGGCCGCGCCGCGCACCGTCGCCGACTTCACCCGGAACCGGCCCGTCTCCAGGTCCTCGTACTCGTGGAACGCCACCGTCACCGGACCCACGAACGCGTACCGCTGGCCCGTCGCGTGCTCCGTGACGTTGGCGGCCAGCTCGTCGGCGAGCGCCTCGGCGCCCCACGCCTCCACCTGGTCGTAGTCCGACGGGGACAGCTCCAGCGTGAACTCGTTCGGCACGACCGTGCGGTCGCGGCCCACGACGGCGGCCCGGTCGTCGACCTCGCGGCGCAGGGCGCTCGCCAGCTCGACGGGCTTCACCTCGCTGCGGAAGGCCTTGGCGAACGCGGTGTTCACGACGCGCTCCACACCGTGCTCGAACCGGTCCAGGATGCCCAACGCCCACCACCTCCTCACCGCACGCGCGAACGGTCGGGCACCGACGTGCACCCGACACACTGCGTCGATGGTAGCCGCGGACCAGGTGCGCAGGCTCTCCCTGTGGACGACGGGAGTGGCGCGTCCCTGGTGAAGAGGTCGCGGCGGGTGTGCGCGCGCTGTGCAGGCGGGGCCGCCGGGGGCGTCGGGAGCCCCGTCCGGGGAGTGGTCAGGAGGCCCCTCGGAATCGTGTTAATCTTCTGCGGCGCGCGAGTGGCGGAACGGCAGACGCGCTGGCTTCAGGTGCCAGTGTCCGAAAGGGCGTGGGGGTTCAAATCCCCCCTCGCGCACACATGACGGGGAACCCCCGGTCGGAGAGATCCGGCCGGGGGTTCTTCGCGTCCCGGGGGTCCGCCGGCGCGGCGGCGAACCGCGCCGAGATAGGACCCTCCCGCCGAGATAGGGCCTTGTACGGTCCGATCTCGGCGGGAAGGCCCTATCTCGGCGAAGAGGAAGGGTCGGCGCCGGTCAGGCCCCGCGCTCCGCCCACAGGTCCAGCGCGTGCCGCCGCGCCGCCGCGCAGGCCTCCGCGATCGCCCCGGTCACCACCACGTCGGCGCCCAGCGGGGAGATGCCCAGCGCCGGCGCCGGGAGGTGCAGGCCCGGGGGCAGGGCCGCCCGCGCCGCGTCGACCACCTGGTGCACGCCGGCGGCGACCGCGCCGGAGACGACGATCCGCTCGGGGTCGAACATGCTGGCCAGCACGCTGACCACCCGCCCGAGCATGGCGCCGACCCGCTGCACGACGCGCAGGGCGTCCGGGTCGCCGCCGGCCGCGAGCTCGAGCACCTGCCGACCGTCGAGCGGGGCAGCCGCGGCAGCGGCCGCCGCGAGCGGGCCGTCCGGCGCCACCTCGCCGCGCGCGACCGCCTCGGCCGCCCACTCCGCGGCGCGTGCACCCAGGCCGTACGCGGCGCCGACGCCCTCGACCAGGTCGAACGCCACCATCTCGCCGACGCCGCCGTGCGCGCCGTGCAGCACCCGGCCGTCGACGACGACGCCGGCGCCCAGGCGCTCGCCGGCGAGCAGCGCCACGTAGTTGCGGCTGCCGACCGCCGCGCCGCGGGTGCCCTCCGCGATCGCGGCGAGGGAGGCGTCGTTCTCGACCCGCACGAGCGGCGCGAGGTCGGCGAGGGCGTCCCGGAGGCCGGGGTTCATCCGGTCCCAGAACCCGTCGGGGTGCGGGGGCGAGTCCCCGCGGGTGTTGACGGGGGCCGGGACGCCGGCGCACAGGGCCAGGACGTCCGCGCGGTGCCGGCCGGCGTCGGCGAGGGCCGCGTCGACGGTCGCCAGGACGGCGGCGCGCCGCTCGTCCGGGTCGTCGTGGGCGGCGCCCAGGACGGTGCGCGCGGTGCCGAGCGGGGTGCAGCGCAGGTCGGCGACGGTGGCGGTGACGTGCACCTGGCCGCTGTCCACCCCGACGAGGACGGCCGCGTCGGCCCGCAGCCCGAACCGCCGCGCCGGGCGGCCCTTGCGGTACGCGCCGGCCGCGCGCGCGTTCGGCAGCTCGCGGAGCAGTCCCGCGGTGGTGAGCGCGTCGAGCGCCTCGATGGCAGTCGACCGGGTGAGGCCGGTCGCCGCGATGACGTCGCTGGCGGTGAGCTCGGCGGCGTCCCAGGCGCAGGACAGGACGGCGTCGAGGCTCGCGGGCCGCGCCGCCGTGCGGGGGGTCTGCGTCGTCACAGGTCTTGACCGTCCTTCCTCGGCGCTGACACACTGCCCGAGCAGACTTGATTTGCCAAGTAGATCTAGTGGGTGACGATGACGTCGCCCGACCGGTGTCCGCGACGGAGGGGACGATGGTGGGGGAGATCTCACGACGGGCGGGACGGGTGCGGCGCGTGCGCCGGGCCGTCGCGTCGGGGCTGGTGGTCCTGGTGAGCGGGGTGCTGCTCGGCGCGTGCGCCGGCGACGGCCGCGACGAGGTGCGGTTCGCGTTCAGCAAGCGCGAGGCGATCGGCTTCATGACGGAGCTGGTCGACGAGTACAACGCCTCGCAGGACGACGCCCGGGTGGTGCTGGACACCTCGGGCGTCGACGTGGTGTCGGCGAGCTTCGTGCGGGGCAACCCGCCGGACATCGCCCTGGCGAACTACAACATGGAGTCCGCGCGGTTCGTGCAGCGCGGGGCGCTGAGCGACCTGTCGGACACCGAGGCGGCCACCCGGATCCGCCCGGACCTGCAGCCGCTCATGGACCAGTACGGGTCGTACCCCGGCCGGACCAGCGCGCTGCCGTACTCGGTGATGGCGGCGTCGGTCATCTACAACGAGCAGATCTTCGCCGAGCAGGGGATCGAGGTGCCGCAGACCTGGGACGAGCTGATCGCCGCGTGCGAGGCCCTCCAGGCAGCCGGCATCACCCCGATCTACGCCACGTTCAAGGACGACTGGACCGTCGCGCAGGGGTGGTTCGACTACGCCGTCGGTGGTCAGGTCGACGTGCTCGACTTCTTCGACCGGCTCGCCGAGCAGGGCACCGACGTCGGTCCGGGCAGCGCGGTGTCGTTCCAGCAGGACTTCACCGGTCCGCTCGAGCAGGCGACGGAGCTCGCGCAGTACGTGAACCCGGACGCGGCCAGCCGCGGCTACGGCGACGGCAACCTCGCGTTCGCGCAGGGCGAGGCGGCGATGTACCTGCAGGGGCCCTGGGCGTTCAGCGAGATCGCGAAGACCGCGCCGGACCTCCCGGTCGGCACGTTCCCGCTGCCGATGACCGACGACCCGGACGACCTGCGGGTCCGGGTGAACGTCGACCTCGCCGCGTGGATCCCGGTGGAGGCGAAGCACCCGGAGGCGGCGCGCGACTTCCTCGAGTACCTGTACCGGCCGGAGGTCATCGAGGCCTACAACGCCTCGCAGCTCGGCTTCACGCCGACGACGGACGCCGCCCCCGTGGACGACCCGCGGGTCGCGGGGATGGCCGCGTACTACGAGGACAACCGGGTGTACCAGGGCCCCTCGGTCCTCATCCCGAAGACCATCCCGGTCAACAACTACGCGCAGGCGGTCCTGCTCGGCGAGGACCCGGCCCGGATGCTGCGCACGCTCGACGCGGACTGGGCGCGGCTCGCCTTCCGGCAGCCGGCCCCGGTGACGGAGACGAAGGAGCCGACGCGATGACCGACACCGTCACGACCGGGACCGCCGCCCGCGCGGCCGCCGCGAGCCCGGCGCCGAGGCGTCCGCGGCGCCGCGTCGAGCCGATCTACTACCTGCTCCTGCTGCCGACCGTCGTGCTGTTCACCCTCGCGATCACGGTCCCGGGGATCATCGGCATCTTCTTCAGCTTCACCGACTCGATCGGCATCGGGGACTGGAGCTTCGTCGGGCTGACCAACTACGTCGCGATGTTCAGCGACCCGGCGATCCTGCAGAGCTACCTGTTCACCTTCGGCTTCGCGGTCGCCACGGTGGTCGTCGTCAACCTGGTGGCGTTCCTGCTCGCGGTGGGGCTGACCTCGCGGATCCGGATGAAGACGGCGCTGCGGACCGTGTTCGTGGTCCCCATGGTGATCAGCGGCATCATCATCGCGTACGTCTTCAACTTCCTGTTCTCGAACTCGCTGCCCGCCGCGGGCGCCGCGACCGGGATCGGGTGGCTCGAGACGAGCCTGCTGGCCAACCCGGACCTGGCGTGGGTCGCGATCGTCCTGGTGACGGCGTGGCAGTCGATCCCCGGCACGATGCTCATCTACATCGCCGGGCTGCTGTCGGTGCCGGGCGACGTGTACGAGGCGGCCGACCTGGACGGCGCGAGCAAGGTCCAGCAGCTGCTCCGGATCACCGTCCCGCTGGTGGCCGGCTACGTCGTCATCAACGTGATCCTCGGGTTCAAGGGGTACCTGAACGCCTACGACATCATCGTCGGCCTCACGAACGGCGGCCCCGGCACCGCGACCCGCAGCGTCGCCATGACGATCATCGCGGGCTTCAACGGCGGCGACTACGCCTACCAGATGGCCAACGCGACGATCTTCTTCGTCGTCGCCGTGCTCATCTCCCTCCTGCAGCTCTCCCTGACGCGCACCCGGAAGGCCTCGTGATGGCGACGCAGACGACAGCGGCGGCCGCGCCCGCCCGCGGCACCGGGCGGGTCCGGTCCGAGCGCACGAACTGGTCCGGGACGGTCGTCCTCGTGCTGTGCGCGGTGACGGTGCTGCTCCCGCTCTACGTGACCGTGTCGATGGCGTTCAAGACGCAGGGGCAGGCCGTCGACGGCCAGGCCTTCTCGCTGCCGGCGCCGTTCAGCGTCGACGGCTTCGTGGAGGCGTGGAACCTCACGAAGTTCCCGGTCGGCGCGGGCATCTCGCTCCTCGTGACGGCCGGCACGGTCGTGGCGACCATCCTGCTGGCCGCGTTCGCGTCGTACGCGATCATGCGGAACTGGGACCACCGGCTGTTCCGGTACTCCTTCTACTACCTGCTCGCGGCGATGTTCATCCCGTTCCCGGTGGTCGCGCTGCCCCAGATCCAGCTCACCGGCCGGGTCGGGCTCGACAACCCGTTCGGCGTGATCCTGCTGGCGACGATGTTCCAGCTCAGCTTCAGCGTGCTGCTGTTCACGGCGTTCCTGCGGTCGATCCCCGAGGAGCTGGAGGAGAGCGCGCGGCTGGACGGGGCCACCACCTGGCAGACGTTCTGGCGGCTGATCTTCCCGCTGCTGGCGCCCATGAGCGCGACCGTCGGCATCTTCGCGTTCCTGTACGCCTGGAACGACTTCATGATGCCGTCGCTGATCATCTCCGACCCGGCGCTGCAGACTCTCCCGGTGCGGCAGAACCTGTTCCAGAACCAGTTCAGCAACAACTACCACGTGGCGTTCGCCTCGTACCTGATGGCGATGGCGCCCGCGATCGTCGCCTACCTGTTCACCCAGCGCTGGGTGATGGAGGGCGTCACCCAGGGCGCCGTGAAGGGCTGAGCGCGCGCCCGCGCCCACACCCGACCGCACCGGACCACCCCCCGCCGATCCCGCCAGGAGGACGCATCCGCATGACCGCACCGGACACGACCACCACCCCCGCCCCGCCGCCCGCCGCCGGCACCCCGCCCGGGGACGTCCCGGCGTGGTGGCGCCAGGCCGTCGTCTACCAGGTCTATCCGCGCAGCTTCGCGGACGCCGACGGCGACGGCCTCGGCGACCTCGCGGGGATCACCCGGCGCGCGGACTACCTCGCCGCGCTCGGGGTGGACGCCGTCTGGCTCAGCCCGTTCTACCCCTCGGCGCTGGCCGACGGCGGGTACGACGTGGCGGACTACCGCGACGTGGACCCGCGGCTCGGCACGCTCGACGACTTCGACGCGCTGGTCGAGGCGCTGCACGCCCGCGGCATCCGGGTGGTCGTCGACATCGTGCCCAACCACACCTCCGACCAGCACGCGTGGTTCCGCGAGGCGCTGGCCGCGGGCCCGGGGTCCCCGGCGCGGGACCGGTACATCTTCCGCGACGGGTCCGGCCCGGACGGGTCCGAGCCTCCGACCGACTGGGAGTCCACGTTCGGCGGGCCGGCCTGGGACCGGGTCCCGGACGGCCAGTGGTACCTGCACAGCTTCGCCCCCGAGCAGCCGGACCTCGCCTGGGACCACCCGGAGGTGCGCGCCGACTTCGTCCGGACCCTGCGGTTCTGGTCCGACCGGGGCGTGGACGGGTTCCGGATCGACGTCGCGCACATGCTGACCAAGGACCTGACGGAGCCGCTGCCGTCCGCGGCGGAGATCGAGGCGCTGCCCCGGGACGGGAACCACCCGCTCTACGACCGGGACGACGTGCACGAGGTCTACGCCGAGTGGCGCGCCGTGCTCGACTCCTACGACCCGCCGCGCGCCGCGGTCGCCGAGGCCTGGGTCGACTCGGAGCGGGTGCCGCTGTACGCGCGGCCCGAGAGCCTGGGGCAGTCGTTCAACTTCGACCTGCTGCTCGCGGAGCCCGACGCGGGGGAGTTCCGGCGGATCATCACCGACAACCTGGCGCTCGCGGCCCGGTCCGGCTCGTCGAGCACCTGGGTGCTGTCGAACCACGACGTGGTGCGGCACGCGACCCGGTACGGCATCGGCCCCGCCGGCGACGGGCGGGCGCCGCGCGAGCGCGCCGCGGACTGGCTGCTGACGGGCGGCCCGGAGTCGGCACTCGACCGGGACCGGGGCCTGCGGCTCGCGCGGGCCGCGACGCTGCTGGTCCTGGGCCTGCCCGGGTCGACCTACCTCTACCAGGGCGAGGAGCTGGGTCTGCACGAGGTCGCCGGCATCCCGGACGCGCAGCGCCAGGACCCCACGTTCTTCCGCACCGGCGGGGCGCAGGTCGGCCGGGACGGCTGCCGGGTGCCGATCCCGTGGACGGCGGACGGCGAGTCGTTCGGGTTCGGCGACGGCCGCGCGCACCTGCCGCAGCCCGCGTGGTTCGCCGAGCACGCCGTCGATGCGCAGGAGGCCGACCCGGGGTCGACGCTGGCGCTGTACCGCCGGGCGCTCGCGGCCCGGCGGCGGCTCCAGGGCGCCGAGCGGCTGACCTGGGTGGAGACGGGACGCGACGACGTCCTGCACTACGTCCGGCCCGGTGGCTGGCACGTCGTCGCGAACCTCGGGGACGAGCCGTACGCCGTCGCAGGCGTCGGGGAGGTCGTGGTGGCGAGTGCGCCGGCGACCGCGGAGCCCGGCGGCGTCGTGGTGCCCCCGCGCGCGACCGTGTGGGGCGCCGGGGGCGAGGGCTGAGACGACGCGGTCCCCGGCCGGGACGATCAGGCCGGGGACCGCGTCTCCGCGGTCGTGCCTCCGGGTCAGATCCGCGCGGCGGGGTCGGTCCCGTCGTCCGGCGTCGTGCCGGGCGGCGGCACGTCCACCACCGGCTCGGTCTCGACGACCAGGGTCTCCGTCTCGACGACGACCGGCTCCACCGGCTCGACCTCGTCGGCCGTCGGCCGGTCGCTCGTCCCGCCCGCCTTCGCGGCGCCGACCACGGCGGCGGCCGCACCCGCCGCAGCGGCGCCGAGGCCCGCGGCGACGGCCTTGCCGGAGAGCCCGGCCTTGCCGGAGTCGCCCTGCGACGCGGCGGCGTCCGCCACCCCGGGGGTCCCCACGCCGGCCCCCTCGTGCACCTCGCCCCGCCAGGCACCGGTGGCGTAGCCCTCGGCCTCGATGAACTCCTTGAACCGCTCGAGGTCCTTCGCGGCGCGGTTCTCCACGACGTTCAGCTTGTCGCCGACCTTCTCGACCAGGCCCTCGGGCTCGTACTCGAGCGACAGGTGCACGGAGGTCTGCCCGCCGCCCAGGTCCTCGAACGTCACGGCGCCGGCGTTGGTCGCGCCCTCGGTGGCCGCCCAGGCCACCTTGCTGTCCCGGACCTGCTCGAGGATCCGCGCCTCCCACTCCCGCTTGATGCCCGCGATCTCGGCGACCCAGCGGAGCCGGTCGTCGCCGAGCTGCGTCACGGACTTCACACCGCCCATGAACCGCGGGAACTCCTCGAACTGCGTCCACTGGTTGTACGCGACGCTCACCGGCACGTTCACCAGGACCGACTCCTCGACCTTCGTCGTCATGACGTCTCCTCGTCCGAGCTGGGCGCCGGGCGGCAGCGCTGCACCCGGCCCGTCCAGCATGCGCGCGGACGCGTGGCAGCGCCCGCGGTCACCGCGCGGACGCGGGGAGCGCGGGCGCCGGGGAGCGCGCCCTGGGTCACCGCGCGAACGCGACGACTCCCGTGATGAGCAGGCTGATCGCGACGGTCCACAGGGTGATCGCGACGCCCTGCCACGTGAGGATCCGGGCTCGGGAGACCCCGGACGCGGAGAGGGCGGCGGCGGTGAAGTGGGTCGGGATGAGCAGCGGGCCGAGCAGGCTGACGCCGGCGACGCCGTACCGGGCGAACGCGCGGTCGAACTTCTGCCGGCGCGGGCTCGGGGCGACGGGCGCACGGCCCCCGCGGGTGACGACCGCCGCGCGGGTGCGGACGCCGACCGTCACGACGAGCAGCACCGCGAGGAAGTTGCCGGCGATCGCCGCGACGACGGCGGCGACGGGGTGGATCCCGCCGACGACGCCGATCGCGGCGGCGCCCTCGCCCTCGACGAACGGCACGGCGCCGGCGAGCGCGACGCCCGCGGGCTGCAGCCAGTCGGGCAGCTGGGCCACGAGCTCCTGGAACTCGGGGACGATGTCGGGCAGACCTGCCATGGTGACCTCCGGGGGTGCGGCTGGGGTGGTGCTTCTCGGTGCCTCCAGCCAACGTGGTCGCCGGGTCGCGCGGCAGTGCCGCGGTGTCACCGGCGCACGTGGGGTCGCGCGCGTCCGCCCGTGACGGATGTCATGGCCGTACGGTCGGCGGCATGGCTTCTCGGGCGGCAGGGGTGGGCGCCGCGGTCGGCAGCCCGTACGCCGGCGGCGTGCGGGCCACCTGGTGGTACACGGTCGCCGGCCTCGTGTTCCTCGACCTCGTCGTCCTGATGAACTGGTGGCTGTGGCTGGGCCAGCTCCCGGCGCACGCGGTGCTGCCCGGCGGGCCGGCGCTCGCGGCCCTGGGCGTGGCGCTCCAGCTCGGCGCGGCGGCGGTGCTCGTGCGGGACTACCCGGTCGCGGTGCGGCCGGCCGACGCCGAGGACACCGTGACCGCGCCCCGCCGCCGCCGGGGCGCGGTGGCCCTGGCGGTCGGCGCGGCCGGGGCGGCGCTGCTCGGCGTGACGACCGGCTCCTGGATGCTCGGGGTCGGCGTGCTGGCGTTCCTGCTCAGCCTGCTGCCCTGGCCCCGGGGCGTGCGGTGGCGGCTCGTCGCGCTGCTCACCCTGGTGCTCGGCGGGCTGTGGGTGGTCGACGCGCCGCGGCTCGGCATCGACACCGCCGACGCCGACCTGTCGACGCTGCCGCCCACGCTGATCCTGCTGCTGCCGGCGCTGTCCGCCTTCTCGCTGTGGTGGTGGGACCTGGTGCGGGAGCTCGACCGGGCCCGGGAGGCCGCGGCGGCGGTGTCGGCCATGCGCGAGCGGCTGCGGCTGGCCGGCGAGGTGCACGACCTGCAGGGCCACCACCTCCAGGTCGTCGCGCTCCAGCTCGAGCTGGCCGAGCGGCTGATCGACCGCGACCCCGCCGCGGCGGCGGAGCAGATCCGGACCGCGCGGGCGTCGGTCGACGAGGCCCGCGCCGGCACCCGCGACCTGGCGACCCGGTTCCGGGGCGTGCCGCTCCCGGACGAGCTGGCGAACGCCGCCGACCTGCTCCGCGCGGCGGGCCACGAGGTGCAGGTCGAGCTCGACCGCGGCGCGGAGCGGGCGCCCGCCGACGTGCTCGGCCCGCTCGTCCGGGAGAGCGTGACGAACGTCCTCAAGCACGGCGCCGGCGGCCGTGCCCGGATCAGCCTGCGCCGGGAGGGCGGCATGTGGCGGTACGCGATCGCGAACGACCGGGACCCGGCCGCACCCGGTGCCGGGGCGTCGCGGGGGACCGGGGTGGCCGCGATGCGGGACCGGATCGCCGCCCTCGGCGGGACGGTGGAGGTGCGGGCGGACGAGGAGTTCGTGCTGACGGTCGCGGTGCCCGAGGTCGCGGTGCCGGAGGGCGCTAGGCCCGAGGGCGCGGGGCCCGAGGGCGCGGCGGACGGGGTGGGCGCGTGATCCGGGTGCTGATCGCCGACGACGAGGACATGATCCGCACGGCCCTCGCGGCCCTGCTCCGGCTGGAGCCCGACCTCGACGTCGTGGCCGAGTGCGCCTCCGGCGACGAGGCGCTGGCGGCGGCCGTGCGGACCCGGCCGGACGTGTGCCTGCTGGACCTGGAGATGCCCGGGACCGACGGGATCGACACCGCCGCGCGGCTGGCCCGCACGGTGCCGACCCGCTGCCTGGTCGTCACCCGGCACGCGCGCCCCGGGGTGCTGCGCCGTGCGCTGCAGGCGGGCGTCGACGGGTTCCTGCCGAAGTCCCGGCCCGCGCAGGACGTGGCCGAGGTGATCCGCCTGGTGGCCGCCGGACGCCGGTACGTCGACCCCGAGGTGGCGGCGGACGCCCTGGCCGACGAGCGCAGCCCGCTGACCGACCGCGAGCTGGACGTGCTGCGCGCGGGCCGGCGGGGCGAGACGATCGCGCAGATCGCGGCGGCGGTGCACCTGTCGCCCGGGACGGTGCGGAACCACGTGTCGTCGGTCCTCGGCAAGGTCGGGGTGGCCACCCGGCAGCAGGCGGTGCTGGTCGCGGAGGAGCGCGGCTGGATCTGAGCCGGCCGGCCGCGCGACGGGCACGCGGGACGACGGCGGGTCCGGGTAGCCGGACCCCGCGTGCGTGGTTCCACGCAGAGCGCGGCCGACGCGGTGCCGTCCCCGCGTGAGATCAGGGAGTCACCTTCCCCGACCACCACCGAGGACCACCGTGCACGCCACCCTGACCGCCCCGCCCGCCCTCGCCGGGACCGCGCTCGAGGACCCCGCCGTCGCGGCGGTCCCCGTGGCCGCCCGCACCGGCGCCGTCGACACCGACCGGCTCCTGCTCGACCACCGGCACGCCCTCGCGGTGCTCCTCCTCGAGATCGCCGGCCTCCGCGACCAGGTCCGGGACGGCCGGGCGCACGACCCGGTGGAGCACATGACGTGGCGGCTCAAGTCCGCCGCGTCGATCGAGGCCAAGGCCCGGCGCAAGGGCATCCCGCTGGACGACGGCGCCCTCCGCCGCGAGATGCAGGACCTGGCGGGGCTGCGCGTCGTGTGCGCGTTCCTCTCGGACCTGCGTGACGTCCGGGACGCGGTCCTCGCCCTCCCCGGGCTGGTGCTGCTCGAGGAGCGGGACTACACCGCGCGGCCGAAGGCCAGCGGCTACCGCAGCCTGCACCTCGTCGTCGGCGTCCCCGTCCGCGGCGCCGGTCAGGTCACGGTCGAGATGCAGCTCCGCACCGTCGCCATGGACTTCTGGGCGTGCCTGGAGCACCGGCTCGCCTACCGGCACCACGCCCCGGTCCCCGTCCCGGTCGCCGCCGCGCTGCGGCGCTCCGCCGCCGTCACGAACGCGCTCGACCTCGCGATGGACCGGCTGTGGTCGCGCACCGCGGACGCGGCCGCCGCTCCCGCGCCCGGTGAGTCCCGCGCGGCCTGACGCACCGACCCGACCCGACCCGTCCCAGGAGGTCCCGATGTCACTGACCCTGTCCACCACCGCGTCCACCGCGGCGACGCCCACCACCGACCGAGGGGGGTGGCGGTCGTGAGCCGGCGCGACACCGTGCTCGTCGGGATCGACGGCACGGCACCGAGCCGGCAGGCGCTGGACTGGGCGGCCGCGTACGCGCGGCGCACCGGGCGCTCGCTGCACCTCGTGTGCAGCTACCAGCTGCCCGACACCCACCCCCGCGGCGACTGGCCGTACGCCCACCCGCTCATCGAGGACTGCGCGGTCCGCCGCCGGGTCGAGCAGGTGCTGGACGAGGGGCGGGAGCGCGCCGAGCGCGCCGGCGTCTCCGCGTCGACCGAGGTGGCGGAGGGCGAGCCGACGGCCGTCCTCGTGGAGCGGTCGGCCGAGCACGCGCTCGTCGTCGTCGGCGCGCGCAACGCGGGTCGCGTCGCGGAGCGCCTGCTCGGCACGGTCTCCGCGACCCTGCCCGCGCACGCGCACTGCCCGACCGTCGTCGTGCCGGCGCGGCACCACCCGGTGCGGCGCGGCGCCCCGTCCGCGCGGCAGGAGGCCCCGCGGCACGGGCGCGTCGTCGTCGGCGTCGACGGGTCGCCCGGTTCCGAGGCGCTGCACCACGCGGTGCAGCAGGCGCGCGCGTGGCGGTCGTCCCTGCTGGTGGTGCGGGCGGTGCCGACCGGCACCTGGCGGCGCGCACCGTGGCAGCGGTCCGGCGTCCGCGACGAGCTGGTCGCGACCGCCCGGGCCGACCTGGCGCGGGTGACCGACCGGCTGGGTGCCCACCACCCGGACGTCCCCGTCGAGGGCGCCGTCGTCGAGGCGACCGCGCCGAGCGGGCTCCTCGAGTGCATGACGTCGGCCGACCTCCTGGTCGTCGGCTCCCGCGGGATCGGGGGGTTCCGCGGCCTGCTGCTGGGGTCCACCTGCCAGCAGGTGCTGCACCGGGCGCACTGCCCCGTGCTCGTCGCGCGGCCGGTCGTCGGGCACCTGCCCGCGGAGCACCTCCCGGTGGAGCTCACCACGGCGTGATCCCCCGGCCTACGATCGCCGCATGGTGACGCCCATCACACGGGTCGGCATCGTCGAGGACGAGGCGCTGCTGCGCGGCATGCTGGAGCAGACGCTGTCCGCCGAGGAGTCGATCCGCGTCGTGCACGCGGTGCCCGGGGTCACGGAGGCCCGACTCGTGTTCACCCCGGGCTCGTGCGACGTCGCGCTGCTCGACGTCAACCTGCCGGACGGGAACGGCGTCGCGCTCGGGGTCGCGCTGCAGCGGGCCGACCCCCGCCTGGCGGTGATGCTGCTGTCCAGCGAGGACGTGATGGGCCTGTTCACGACGGTCCAGGAGCAGGTCAGCCGCCCGTGGAGCTACCTGTCCAAGCGGTCCAGCTTCGCGCGCGACGTCCTGGTGCGCGCCGTCGTCGCCAGCGCGCGCGGTCAGGTCGTCCTCGACCCCTACCTGGTCCAGCGCTCCACGCCTCGCGCGGGCTCCGCGGTGGCGGAGCTGACCCCCGCGCAGTTCGGTGTGCTGCGGCTCGTCGCGGAGGGACTGTCGAACCAGGCGGCGGGGGAGCGGCTCGGCATCAACGAGCGGTCCGTCGAGAGCCACCTGAAGTCGATCTACCAGCGGCTGGGGATCGACGGCGAGGGGCACAACCGCCGCGTGGCCGCGGTGCTCGCGTTCCTGGACCAGACCGGACGGGCGTGGCGGGCGTGACCGCGACGCACGCCGCCGACACGCGACCGGCCGCCCGGGACCGCGCGGCGGCGGCCGCCCGGGACGACCGGGACCGTCGGCGGATCACGATCATCGTCGGCGTCACCAACGTGACGCTGTACGCGTTCATGGCGATGGGCGCCTGGGTCGCGTGGGGCGGCCTGCAGGAGGCCGTCGAGCACGAGCGGAGCGTCGTCGGCGTGGTCGCGGACGCCGTGGTCGTCGTCGTGATCAACCTGGCGTACGGGCTGCTGGTGCTGGCGGGCTCGCTCGCGCTCGGCGTGCTGCGGCGCGGGTGGGGCGCCCGCGTCCTGATCACCGCGGCGCTCGCGGCCGTCGCCTCGGTGCCGCGGATGGTCGCGCTGGTGGCCGTGAGCAGCACGCCGGCCAGCACGACCTACGTCGTCGCGATCGGCTCGCTCGGGATCCTCTCCGGCGTCGTCGGCATGCTCGCCGCGCTGTTCGCCGCCACGCTCGTCGACCGCGCGCGGAGCGAGGAGCGTCGTCGCGAGGCCGAGGCCGCGCGAGCGCGCCGCGCGGTCGACGCGCTCCAGGACGAGGAGATCCGGGTCCGCCGCATGGTCTTCGACCAGCTGCACGGCACCCTGCAGTACCACCTGGTCAGCGTGACCGCGGGGCTCGACGGGCTCGCCGCCCAGCTCGCCGCCCAGGGGGACCGGGACCGGGCGGCGGACCTGCGCCGGTGGGCGGAGACGCTCGAGGAGATCCGCGAGGAGGACGTCCGCTCCCTCAGCCACGCCGTGTTCCCGAGCGGCGCCGACCTCGGTACCGAGGAGGCGATCGCCCTCCTGCTGCACCGCCTGCCGCCGCAGGTGCGGACGTCCATCGAGGTCGGGCCCACCTACCGGGACCTCGTCGAGAGCGGGGCGGCCCGCATGCCGATGGCCGAGCGGCTCGTCGTGATCTACACGGTGGAGGAGGCGGTGACCAACGCGCTGAAGCACGGGCACGCGGGCACCGTCCGGGTCCGGGCCGACGCCGAGCCGACCGACGACCCGCTGCGCTGGGTGTTCACGACGGTCGTGGATGACGACGGCACCGGGCCCACCCGGCCGGACCCGACGCTGCACGGCCTGCACCGGCACCGCGAGCGGATCGAGCACCGCGGCGGCACGCTCTCGCTCGGCACCAACCCCGAGGGCGGCGGGCGGCTCACCTTCCGGCTGCCGTTCGCGATCACCGCCGACCGGTGAGCGCGCGGCGCGCGGCGGGGTGCTTGTGCCCGGCCGGGGACCGCCCCAGGCTGGGCGCATGACCGCCCCCGAGCCCGCCGCGGCCCCGGCCCCGCTCGTCGTCGCCGACGCCACCGCCTGGCGCGCGTGGCTCGACACCCACGAGCACGAGACCGACGGCGTCTGGCTCGTGCTCGCCAAGAAGGGCACCGTCGAGCCGACGAGCCTGACCTACGCCGAGGCGCTGGACGAGGCCCTGTGCAGCGGGTGGATCGACGGCCAGAAGCGGAGCCGGGACGACGCGACCTTCCTGCAGCGGTTCACGCCGCGGCGGGCGCGGTCGATCTGGTCGCAGCGCAACGTGGAGCACGTCGCCCGGCTCACGGCCGACGGCCGGATGCGGCCGCGCGGCCACGGCGAGGTCGAGCTGGCCCGCGCGGACGGCCGGTGGGACCGCGCCTACGCCGGCTCGGCGACCGCCGAGGCGCCGGCGGACCTGCTGGCGGCGCTCGACGCGGTCCCGGGTGCCCGGGCGGCGTTCGACGCCCTGGACCGCCAGGCGCGGTACTCGGTGCTGCACCCGCTGATGGTCGCGCCCACCCCCGAGGTGCGGGCGCAGCGGGTGGCGCGGGCGGTGCGGGCGCTGGCCGGGGAGTAGCGCGGCGTCACCGCGGCGTCCCGGGGCGGCGCACGCCCGGGCCGAGGCGGACGGGCGCGACGCGCCGGCTCGACGCCAGCCTGTCCCGGAGCCGCGCGTTCTCCGCCTCCAGCAGACCCACCCGCTCGGCCAGCGCGGCGGCGCGGTGCTGCGCGTCCGCGAGCCGGCGCCGGAGCGCGGCGTCCCGCCGGTCGACGGGCTCCGGCGGCACGGTGGCCTGCAGCGCGCGGATCCGCGCCGCGAACTCCCGGTGCTGCCGCAGGTAGGACACGGAGCAGTGCGCGGCGATGGCGATGGACAGGAAGTCGAACGGGCCGCCGTCGCGCTCGGCCAGGTCGATGGCGTGCGCGACGTGGTCGCGCACCACCTCGGCGCGGTGCCGCGCCTGCTGGATGACGTCCTGCTCGAGCCCGTCCTGCCCGAGCCCGTCCGGCTGAGCCCACTCGTCCGACTGCACGGGCCCACCCTGCTCCCCCGACCACGGGCGGCGGCTGCGACCATCGGCCCAGGTGGCGTGTGACGCGCGCCTCCGGCGCGGCGCCGCGCTCGCCGCGCGCCCCGGCCCGCCCGGTGCCACGCTCAGCGCATGACCGGAGATGTCCAGCACGCAGCCGCCCGCGCCGGTGACCACCCGCTCCTCGAGAAGGGCGCCCGCCTCGGCTACGCCGCCAGCGGCGTCCTGCACCTGCTGCTCGCCTGGGTGACGGTGCAGCTCGCGTGGACCTCCGGCGGGGAGCAGGCGGACCAGCAGGGTGCCCTCCAGCAGCTCGCCGGCAACGGGTTCGGCCAGGCGCTGCTCTGGGTGCTGCTGGTCGGGTTCGTGCTGCTCGCGCTGTGGCAGGCGACCGAGGCGATCGCCTGGGGCAAGGCGGCCGACCGGGCCAGGGCCGCCGCCAAGGCGGTCGTCTACGCGGTGCTGGCGGTCACGACCGTGTCCGTGCTGACCAGCGGGTCCGGCGGATCCTCGGGCGGGGCGACGTCGGGGTTGCTGTCCTCCGGGATCGGGCGCGTGCTGGTCGGGCTGGTCGGCCTCGGCGTCGTGGCGGTCGGCGGGTACCACGTGGTGAAGGGCTGGAAGGAGACGTTCCTCGAGGACCTCGAGTCCAGCCCGGCGCCCTGGGTGCGGAAGGCCGGGAGGGTCGGCTACATCGGCAAGGGCGCGGCGCTGGCGGTCGTCGGCGTGCTGCTCGTGGTCGCCGCCGTCCAGGCCGACCCCGAGAAGGCGTCGGGCCTGGACGCGGCGCTGCACGCCCTGGCCGGGCTGCCGTTCGGGGCGGTCCTGCTCACGCTGGTGGCCCTCGGGTTCGCCGCGTACGGGGTGTACGGGTTCGGGCGGGCGCGGCACGCGAAGGTCTGACCCGCTGCCCCTCGCGAGGCCCTGCGGCTACCGTCGGCGGCATGGGCCAGGTCATCGCCTCGGCGACCACGTCGCTCGACGGCTTCATCGCGCGGCAGGACCACGGGATCGACGAGCTGTTCGGCTGGTACGACGCCGGCGACGTCGTGGTGGAGAACCACGGCGACCTGCCGCCCTTCCGGCTGACCGAGGAGAGCGCCGCCTACTGGCTCGCCTGGCGGGAGTCGCTCGGCGCGCTCGTGGTGGGCCGCGAGCTGTTCGACCTCACCGACGGCTGGGGCGGGACGCACCCGCTGGGGGTGCCGTACGTGCTGCTCACGCACCGGCCGGTCCGGGACTCGGCGGCCCTCGGGTCGCCCGACCTGGTGGTGATGCACGAGGGCATCGGGGAGGCTGTCGCCGCGGCGCAGGAGCTCGCGGGGGACCGGGTCGTGGGCGTCGCGGCCGGGACGATCGCGTCCCAGGCCCACCGCGCGGGCCTGCTGGACGCGGTGAACGTCGACCTCGCGCCGGTGTTCCTCGGGTCGGGCCGGCCGTACTTCACCGCCGACGCGGGGCCGGTCGCGCTGGACGACCCGACGACGGTCGTGCCGTCCCGGGGTGTCACGCACCTGAGCTTCCCCGTCCGGCGCTGAGGTCCCGCCCGCGCGGTCAGTGGACCGCGTGCACCCGGTGGTGCAGGTGCGCCACCCCGTTCGCGAACCGCTCGAGCCCCAGCAGCTCCAGGTCGACCCGGACGTCCCGCGGCAGCGCCCGCGTCCCGCCGCCGACCAGCACCGGCGACACGAAGAGGTGCACCTCGTCCACGAGCCCCGCCCGCAGCGCCTGCCCGGCGAGGTGCGCGCCGCCGACCAGCACGTCGTGCGGCGAGCTGTGCAGCAGGCGGCGGACCGCCTCCGGGTCGAACGTCGCCTCGACCTGGGTCCGGGTGCTGCGGGGCTGGGTGAGGGTGGTCGAGTAGACGACCTTGTGCGCCGCGCGCCAGAGCTGCGCGTACTCCTGGACCGCGGGCGGCTCGTCGGCGGTCTCCATCGTCTCCCACGCCACCATGACGTCGTACAGCCGGCGGCCGTAGAGGTACGTGCCGACGCCCCGGTGCAGCTCGTTGACCCGCTGGTGCACCGCCTCGTCCGGCGTGCTCCACCCGAACCGGCCGTCCCGGTCCGCCACGAAGCCGTCGAGGGACGTGATCGCGGAGTAGACGAGCCTGGCCATGGCCGACCTCCCGGCGTGGGCGGGTCCCGCGACGCCGCGGGTCAGGGCACCAGGACAGCACACGCGGGCCCCGTCCGCCCGTAGGGTCGGGCCATGAGCCTCGACGTCGGCGTCCTGCTGCCCCGTGACCTGCCCGCCCACCAGGTGCTGCCGTACGCGCGGCGCGCCGACGCCCTCGGGTTCGCCGAGCTGTGGGTGGTCGAGGACCTCGGCTTCCGCGGCGGGATGGCCCAGGCCGCGGCGGCGCTCGCGGCGACGGAGCGGATCCGGGTCGGCGTCGGCATCCTCCCGGTCGGCGCGCGCAACGTGGCGTTCGCCGCGATGGAGGCGGCCACGGTCGCCGAGCTGTTCCCCGGCCGGCTGCACCTCGGCATCGGCCACGGCATGCCGGACTGGATGCGCCAGGTCGGCGCGTGGCCCGCGAGCCCGGTGACCGCGTTCGAGGAGTACGTGACCGCCCTGCGCGCGCTGCTGCGGGGCGAGGAGGTGACCGTCGACGGCCGGTACGTCCGGCTGGACGGCGTGCGGCTGGAGAACCCGCCGGCCGAGGTCCCGCCGGTGCTGGCCGGGGTGCGCGGCCCGAAGTCGCTCGCCGCGGCCGGCCGGTGCGCCGACGGGACGGTGCTCGCCGAGCCCGTCGGGCCCGAGTACCTGGCCGCGGCGAGCGCGCAGATCGGCCACGCCCCCGGCCACCGCGTGGTGGCCTACGACGTCGCGGCCGTGGACGCCGACGCGGCCGCCGCGCGCGACCGGGTGCGCCCCGCGCTGGCCTGGATCGGCGACCCGGGCTGGGCGCCGCACATCGACCCGATGGACTTCGCGACCGAGTTCCGCGACCTCCGCGACCGGACCCCGGACCGGGCGGCGTTCGCGGCCGCGCTGCCGGACGCCTGGGTCGACCGGCTCGCGGTCGTCGGGACGCCGGAGCAGGCCCGGGCGCGGCTGGACGGGCTCGCGCTGGCCGGGGCGGACGCGGTGGTGCTCGCGCCCGCCGGTCCCGACCCGCTCGCGGCGCTCGAGGGGCTCGCGGCGGTGCTGTGAGCGCAGGGCGCACGAGCCGGCCGGCGCGCGCGGGGGTGCTGGCGCTGGTGCTGGCGCTCGTCGCGGCGTGCGCGGCCGGGGACGCCGGTGGGGGAGGCGCCGACGCGGCACGCGACGGGGCGACGACCGGGGCGGCGACGCGGTCGACGCCGGCGACGGGTCCCGGCGCCCGGCAGGACCGTCCCGGCGGTCCGCCCGCCGGCGTGGTCGTCGACTACCAGCTCGGCGGCGGCTACCCGCCTGCGGCGGGGGTCGGCGGCGTGGTCCGCGACGTCACCGGCGAGCCGGCGCCCGGCCTGTGGTCCGCCTGCTACGTCAACGGCTTCCAGACCCAGCCCGGGGAACGGGACGCGTGGCTCGCCGACCACCCCGACCTGGTGCTCCGGGACGACGCGGGCCAGCCGGTGGTCGACGAGGGGTGGCCCGACGAGCTGCTGCTCGACACGTCGACCCCCGCAAATCGGGAAGCGCTCGCGGAGGTCGTCGGCCGGCAGGTGCGGGCGTGCGCCGAACGCGGGTTCGCCGCCGTCGAGCTCGACAACCTCGACTCCTGGACGCGGTCCGGCGGCCGGCTGGACGAGGACGGGGCGGTCGACCTGGCGGCGCGGCTGGTGGCGGTCGCGCACGAGGCCGGGCTGGCCGCGGGGCAGAAGAACACCCCGCAGCTCGGCGTGCGCGGGCGGGACGAGGCCGGGTTCGACTTCGCGGTGGCCGAGGAGTGCGCGCAGTACGACGAGTGCGCGGCGTACACCGCGGTCTACGGCGACGCGGTGCTGGACGTCGAGTACACGGACGAGGGCTTCGCGGCGGCGTGCGCCGATCCCCGCCGCCCGGCGTCCACGATCCGCCGCGACCGGGACCTGACGACCCCGGACGGCCCGGGCTACGCGTTCGACGCCTGCTGACCGGGGGAGACCCGGGCCCGCGCCGGTCGCGCGCCGATCCCCACTCGCCCGGCGCGCAGCCACCCGATCGACCGGGGCGCGGCGGGACGATCGGGTCGGGTCGGGACGGGCGCCGGGGACGACGACGCCCCCCGACCCGATCCGCGGGTCGAGGGGCCGTCGAGCGGCGGACGTCAGCGCGCGGCGCGCAGCCGGCGGGTGGCGAGCACCAGGGCGCCGCCGAGCCCGAGGAGGAGCGCCGCGGCCACGCCGAGGGCGCCGCCCTCGGAACCCGTCACCGCGAGCTCACCGGCGTGGGTCGCCGCCGGCGTGGCGGCCGCAGGGGCCGCAGCGACCGGAGCGGCCACGGGAGCGGCCTCGGGGGCGGCCTCGGGGGCGGCCACCGGGGTGACCACCGAGGGCACCGGGACGGCCAGCTGCACTGCGAGGGTCGCCCAGCGGCCGGTCGCGCCGCCGGTGGCGAACACCGTGTGCGCGCCCGTCGGGACGTCGGCGGGGACCGTGGACATCAGCCGGGCGACGCCGTTGGCGTCGGCGACCGCGGTCCCCAGGAACACCGGCTCGGAGTGCAGGTAGAACGCGACCGTCTCCCCGGGCTGGAAGCCCTCGGCGACGAGCTCCATCTGCTGCCCCGGGGCCGTGGCGGCCTTCGGGGTGTCGAGCACGGCGGACGGCGCGGTGCCGGTCCGGACGGGCTCGCCGACGACGGTGACCGTGATGGTCGCGGCGGCCGCAGCCGAGAACTCGGTCGCAGGGACCTCGAGCACCAGGGTGTGCGTGCCGGCGGTCAGCACCGGGACGGTGACGGCGAACCGGCCGTCGTGGGTCGCGCCGTGGCTCAGGACCGTCGTGCCCTCGCGGAGGGTCCACGAGGCCGGGAGCACCGAGCCCGGCACGGAGACGGTGGCGTCGAACATGGAGCGCATCGCGACCGGGACCGTGAGCGTGGCCGGGGCGGTGACCGTGGCGACGGCGGGCAGGACCGTCAGGGTGCCCTCGCCCTGCGCGGACGTGTAGCCGCCGAACGAGACGGACTGGATCGAGAGCGAGCGTGCCCACATCTGGTCGCCCGTGTAGGACGCGGTCAGCTCGTAGGAGCCGGCCGGCAGGTTCGGGACGCGGTAGGTCGCGACGCCGTTCTGGAGCGACTGGCCGGTGAGCGGCAGGCTGTAGCCGTTGCCGTGCACGGACAGGTCCACCGGTCCGGTGACCTGGGGACCCTTGGCCGGGCCCGTGACCGAGATCGTCACGGTCGCGGCCGCGCCGGCCCTGATGGTCGGGGCGGACACGGTGACCGTGGGCTGCGCCTGGACCCAGCCGGCCGAGCGCACGGACGTGTAGGTCTCGTAGCCCTCGGCGCGCACCTCGAACTCGAGGTCGACGAACTGGCCGATCTGGCCGGCGGCCGGGGTGAACGTGCGGCCCGAGCCGACCTGCACGCCGTCGACGGTCCAGCGGACCGTGTACTCGGCGCCCGGTGCGAAGCCGGTCGGCGTGGCGGTGTACTCCTTGCCGTAGGCCAGCTCGTAGCCGTTCGCGGCGTCGATCTGGAACCAGCCCTCGGGCATCGGCTTCAGGCCCGGGTCGTCGTCGGAGTCGTCCGAGTCGTCGGAGTCACCCGGGATCGTCGGGTCGATCGTGTTCCAGGCGACGATCGTGCCGGCGCCGCGGGTGCTGCCGTCGGGCGACGTCGGGTCGGCGACCAGGTAGATCATGCGGTTGAGCGCGGTGGGGACGTAGCTCGTGCCCTCCCCGACGACGGGGCCGTCCCAGTCGTCCAGCCGCCACTCGTAGGTGAAGGTCGTGCCGGCCATCCAGTTGGTGGTCGGGCGCACGGTGATCGGCGTGCCGAGGGTGGCGACGGGGTCGCCCCACTCGTCGGCGGTCGTGCCGGAGAAGACGAAGTCGGTCCACTCGTCCGGCGCCTCGACGCGGTCGTCCGCCTGCTGGCCGTCGTCGACCGGGGTGGTGTCGACCGGCGTGCTCGGCTGCGTCGTGACCGGGCCGGAGGCGGGCGCCTCGGCGAGGACGATGCCGAGGTTCTCGGTGAGGACGGGGTACCACCCACCGTCCGTGTACGCGATCACCGTGAGCACGAGCTCCTCGCCGATGTCGTCCGACGTCGGGGTGAACTGGGCGGAGGCCCCGCGCCAGCCGGCGTTCGTGCGCCAGTCCCAGGAGTACTCGGTGCCCTCGGGCGTCGGCTCGGTGCGCTCGAGCGTGAGCGTCCGGCCGGCGACGGCGACGCGGTTGCCCTGCTGGTCGAGCGAGTAGCCGGAGACGCGGAAGCCGCCGGCGGAGAACGACGGACCGGCGTCGGTGGAGCCCTGGTCGGTGTCCGGGGCGTCCTGCTCGGGGGTGGTCGTGCCGGTCGACGGCTGGCTGGTGACCGGCGTGGTGCCGGCCGGGAGGTCGGTGTCCGAGGTGTCGCCCTGCGCCGGGGTGTCCGGCGTCGGCGAGGTGTCCTCCTCGGAGCCCGACCCGGTCGTGACCGGCGTCGACTCGACCGGGGTCGACTCGACCGGCGTGGTCGAGCCCTGCTCCGGGGCGTCGGACTGCGGGTCCGGCTGCGGCTGCGGGTCGGCGGGCGGCTGCGGGTCCGCGACGGGCTGCGTCTCGACGACGGCGTTCGGGTCGGTCTCGCCCTCGTCGGCGACCGCGGCGCCTGCCGGGATCAGCATCGCCGCGACGACCGCGGCGGTCGCGAGGGCCACAGGACGCCTCATGCGCCCCGATCGCGTGCGCGAAGTGTGCACTGGGTTCTCCCCCTGTCGGACGGGGAGCGATCCCCGTGCTCGTTGAACGGGGGCCTCATCGGCGCGAGGGCGGGACGCGTCAGGGATTCTGAGGTTCGGTTCCGCGCGCGTGGGTGGTACCACCCCGATCCCGGGGCCGCGGGGCGCCGACCGGCGGCGACGCGGCACCGCGCGACGCCGCGACGCACCCGACGTACCGTGAGCCGATGGCGATCGGAGACGACTCCGGCCTCGACGACGGCCGGGTGCTGGTGCGCGGGGACCTCGTGGTCGAGGTGCCCGCGCGGTGCGTGCGCGTCGCGGACCGGCCGGTCCCGCTGACGCGCAGCGAGTTCGAGATCCTCGTGGCGCTCGCGGAGCGCGCGGGTCAGCCGGTGTCGAAGGACGAGCTCGCAGTGGCGGTCGCGGTGCACGGGCCGCACGCCGTGCCGACGCCGACGGACGCCGACAGGCGGAGCATCGAGGTGCACATGGCGAACCTGCGCCGGAAGCTCGCGGAGGGGTCGGGCGACCGGACCGCGATCAGCACCGTGCGGGGCCTGGGCTACCGGCTGACGCCCGAGGTCCGGGTCCCGGAGCAGCGCGACGGCACCGCGGGCTGAGCCGCGCCGCCGCCGCGCCGGCCCGGGCGCCGCGGGAGGTCGGGTCAGCGGGTCGCCGCGGCGAGCGCGGCGCGCAGCCCCTCGGCGTCGAGCTCGGCGCCGTACGCCGGGGTGTCCCGCTGGAACCGCCAGCCCTCGGACAGCGGCCCCGCGTCGACGACGTCGAAGCCCCACCGGTCGATGAGCGCGGTCACCTCGGCCTTGGCGTCCGCGTCGTCCCCGGCGATGGCGAGCGCGCGGCGGCCGGGCGTCCCGGCGGGCGTGCCCTTCGTCCCGAGGTCGGCGGCGGTGATGTGGTTGAACGCCTTGACGACCCGGGCGCCGCCCAGGTGGTCGGCCAGCAGCTCGGCGCTGGTGGTGGAGCCGTCGTCGAGCGCGGCCACGTGGCCGTCGCGCTCCCAGTAGTAGTTGTTGGTGTCGATGACGACCTTGCCCGCCAGCGGCGCTGCGGGGACCTGCGCGTACGCGTGGAACGGCACGGTGACGACGACGACGTCGCCGTCCGTCGCGGCCTCCTCGGCGGTGCCGGCGCGCGCGCCGTCGCCGAGGTCGGACACCAGGTCCACGAGCGTGTGCGGGCCGCGGGAGTTGCTGACGACGGGCGACTGCCCGTGCTGGACGGCCAGGCGCGCGAGGGCGCCGCCGATGTGGCCGGCGCCGATGAATCCGATCGTGGTCATGTCGGGCCAACGGGCTGGGCAGTCCCGTTGTTCCTGGTCAGGCGTCCCGGTTCCGCCGTGCGGAAAAACCGTTGGCCGACGCGCCGGTGCGGACGTACGGTCGAGGCACACGGGAAGGAGGTGGTCCGAGACATGAAGTCTTCTTGGACGCGTGAGGTGACTGCCCGCTAGTCGCGGACAGCAGTGTTCGGACGGATTGCGATCCGTTCGCCGCCCCGCCGGTCCGACCGGCGGCCGCGACGGGCGAATCCCCGCAGTCACCGCAGCCCGTGGGAGCCGCGACCTCGTCCTTCGCGGCAGGGCCCTCCAGCAGGAGGCCCGGCCCACGGGCTGTTCCCTGCCCGGGGTCAGGCGGCGCCGAGCCGCGCGAGCAGGCCCGCGCGCACCCCCGGCCACTCGGCCGGCAGGATCGAGAAGTACGCGGTGTCGCCCCGGGTGCCGTCGGGCGCGAGCCGGTGGTTCCGCAGCACCCCCTCGGGCACGGCGCCGAGCCGGGTGATCGCCGCGACGGAGCGGCTGTTCCGGGTGTCGGCCCGCAGCGCGACCCGCGCGCAGCCCCAGGTCCCGAACGCGTGCTCCAGCATCAGGAGCTTGCAGGCCGGGTTGTTCGACGTGCCCCACCAGCGCGGGGCGAAGAAGGTGTGGCCGATCTCGACCCGCCGGACGCGCGGCTCCCAGTCGTAGAACGACGTGCTGCCGCGGACCTCGCCCGTCGCGGTGTCGAGCGCCGCGAACGCGAGCCGTCCCGGCGCCTCCCGGGCGGCCGTGATGTGGTCCCGCCAGCCCGCCACGCCCTCCGGCAGCGCGGACGACATCCCGGCCCACACCCGCGCGTCGACGAACGCGGCGAGCGCCTCGGCGTGCGGGAGGTCGAGCGGGACGAGACGGGTTCCGTGGCCCTCGAGGGCGAGGTCGTGCAGCACCCGAGGAGCATCCCAGACACCGCTCTTGTCGGCGAAGGCTAATGGCATTAGCCTGTGGGCTATGGACATCAACGACGCACGACGCACGCTGCACCTGCCGCGGCCCGGGGGGAGGGTCGCGTACGACGACGCCGGCACCGGCCCGCTCGTCGTCATGGTCCCGGGGATGGGCGACCTGCGGTCCACCTACGACGAGCTCCGGGCCGCGCTGCTCGCCGCCGGCTACCGGGTCGTGACGACCGACCTGCGCGGCCACGGCGACTCGGACCCGGGCTTCCCCGCGCACGGCGACGAGGCGACCGCGGGAGACGTCGCCGCGCTGGTCGAGCACCTGGGCGCCGCGCCGGCGGTCCTCGTCGGGAACTCGATGGGGTCGGCCGCGGCGGCCGTGGTCGCGGCGGACCGGCCGGAGCTGGTCCGCGGGCTGGTCCTGCTGGCCCCGTTCCTGCGCGACCCCGCCCAGCCCGCCGCGGTGCGCGCGCTGCTGCCCGTCGCGTACCGGGTGCTGTTCTCCGGGCCGTGGGGCGCCGCCGTCTGGGCGGCGTACTACCGGTCGCTCAACCGGGGCACGCGCTCGCCCCGGCTCGCCGCGCACACCGACGCGATCCGGGCCGCTCTGCGCCGCCCGGGGTACCTGCGCGCCTTCCGGCACCTGACTCTGGCGCTCACGCACGCACCGGTCGAGGCGCGGGTGGCGCGCATCCAGGCACCGGCCCTCGCCGTCGTCGGGGCGCTCGACCCCGACTGGTCGGACCCGGCGGCCGAGCTGGCGTGGGTACGGGACGCCATCGGCGCCCGGGCACTGCTGGTCGACGACGCCGGGCACTACCCGCAGCACCAGGCGCCGGAGGTGGTGGCGGAGGCGGTGCTCGGGCTGCTCGCCGAGGTCGCCCCGGTGGACGCGGTGCCCGGTGCCTAGGGCCGGCCTGTCCCGCGAGGCCGTCGTCCGGATCGCGCTCGACCTGGTGGACGGCGGTGGGCCGACCGGGTTCGCCGACCTGACCCTCGCCAAGGTCGCGGCCGGGGCCGGGGTCGCGACGCCGAGCCTGTACAAGCACGTCGGCTCGCTGGCCGCGCTGCGGCGCGAGGTCGCCGTCCTGACCGTGCAGGACCTCACGGCGCGGCTGGTCGACAGCACGGTCGGGCGGTCCGGGCCCGACGCGCTCCGGGCGCTGGCGCACGCGATGCGCGACTACGCGCACGCGCACCCCGGCCGGTACGCGGCCGTGCAGGTCGCGCCGGACCCGGACGACCCCGAGGCCGCGCCGCTCGCCGCGGCGGCCGCGCGCACCGTCGAGGTGATCGCCGCGGCGCTGCGCGGGTTCGACCTGCCCGAGGACCGGTCGGTCGACGCGGTGCGGGCCGTGCGGGCGGGCGTGCACGGCTTCGTGGCCCTCGAGCTCGGCGGCGGGTTCCGGATGCCGCAGGACCGCGACCGCAGCTTCGACGTGCTCGTCGGGATGCTGGTCGCCGGCGTGGCGGCGCTCGCCGCCGGGACGGCGGGCGCGGCCGGCTGAACCGCACCGCGTGCGCGTCTAGGGTGGGCGCGTGGCCGACCTGAAGACACCCCGCGAGATCGAGGCGATGCGGGCGGCGGGCGCCTTCGTGGCCCGCGTGCTCACCAGCCTGCAGGACGTCGCCCGGGTGGGGATGACGCTGAAGGAGCTCGACGCGCACGCGCACCGGCTGATCGACGACGCCGGCGCGCACTCGGTCTACCTCGGCTACCACCCGTCGTTCGGCGCGATGCCCTACCCCGGCGTGCTGTGCACCAGCGTCAACGACGCGGCGCTGCACGGGCTGCCGTCGGAGCAGGTGCTCGCGGACGGCGACGTCCTCAGCATCGACTTCGCGGCGCAGGTGAACGGCTGGGTCGCCGACTCCGCGCTGACCTTCCAGCTCGGCACCCCGGACCCGGAGTCGCAGCGGCTCATCCGGGTCACCGAGGAGGCGCTCGCGGCCGGCATCGCGCAGGCCCGGCCGGGCAACCGGATGGGCGACATCTCCGCGGCGATCGGCGAGGTCGGCCGCGCCGCCGGGCTCGGGATCAACGCGGACTTCGGCGGCCACGGCGTCGGGCGCACCATGCACGAGGAGCCGCACGTGCCGAACCTCGGCCGCCGCGGCACGGGGCTCAAGCTGAAGGCGGGCCTGGTCATCGCCATCGAGCCGTGGTTCATGGCCGGCGGCGACGGCTACGTCATCGACCCGGACGGCTGGACGATCCGCACCGCCGACGGGTCGCGCGCCGCGCACGCCGAGCACACCGTGGCGATCACGCCCGACGGGCCGCTGGTCCTGACCGCGCGCAAGGGCTGACGCGGCGGGCGGCCGACGCGGGACCGACGCGCGACCGACGCCCCGCGTTCACCCCGGGGTCGCCCCCCGGCCAGCGCGGTCGGCGAGCGTGGGCCGGACGCCCGTCGCGGTCCGCGCGGACGCCTGGACGGGCGGGGGCGGCGCGCGCTCGGGGGAGGTCGGGCGCCGCCCCCGCCTCTCCGCCGCACGCGACGCCGGGCGTCACGCGCGCAGGTGCGCCCACTCCCGCGGGTTGAGCGCCAGCCACTCCTGCAGCGACTGGGCGGGCCGGCCCGACAGCCGGCGCACCGCCGGCGACGGGGTCGCCAGCTGGCCGGCCGCGATCGCCGTGTACGACGACACCCAGCCATCCACCTCCCACGGCTCGGCGGCGTACCCCGCGCGGGAGGCGTAGGCCTCCTCGACCGTCTCCGGGTGGTAGGTGATCTCCCTCCCGGTCGCGGAGGACAGCACCTGCGCCGCCTCGGCGAGCGTGTACCCGCTGGGGCCGGTGACGTCGTAGGTGGCGCCGTCGTGCGCGTGCGCCCGCTCGTCGAGCAGCACCGCGGTGGCCACGTCCGCGACGTCGTCGTGCGCGACCGCCGCGACCAGGCCGTCGCCCGCCGGGCCGCGGATCACGCCGTCCTCGCCCACGAAGTGCACGATCGCGTCGTGGTAGAGGCAGTCCCGCAGGAAGGTGAACCGCAGGCCGGACGCGCGGATGTGCTCCTCGGTGGCCCAGTGGTCGCGGGCGAAGGTGAACGTCGCGTCGGGCGCCGCGCCCATGAACGACAGGTAGACCACGCGCTCGACCCCGGCGTCCACCGCCGCGTCCACGGCGGCCCGGTGCTCGGCGACCCGGTCCGCGGACTCGCGCCCCGAGACCAGGAACACCGTGCGCGTGCCCGCGAACGCCGCGCGCATCGAGGCCACGTCGCGGTAGCCGGGGCTGAGGGCGACCTCGGTCTCGATGCCCGGGATCGTCGGGGCGCGGTCGGGGGAGCGGACCACCAGGCGCTGGTGCGCCCCCTCCGCGGCGAGCCGGACGGCCAGCCGCCGGCCCACCCGCCCCGAGGCGCCCGTCACCACGATCAGGTCGTCGTCCATGCGTCTCCTCCGCACCGGTCGGCCCGCGGGGCGCGTGCCCCGGCTGGCAGCGACGGTAGCGGTGCGTGGGCTCGTCGGCGACGGGGGTGCGGGGCAACCCTGACGTCGCGTGAGAGTACGATCCGGTCGGCCACCCACCGACCCCGAACGGATCCCGCGTGCCAGCGACCCCCCAGCCCGCCCCCGCGCCGCCGCACGGCGGGCACCCCGCCGTGCCCGAGGCGGACACCTCGTGGTCGGTGCGCACCGCGCTGCGCTCGCCGGCCCGCCTGCGCACCGAGGTGCTCGGCGGCCTGGTGGTGGCCCTCGCGCTGATCCCGGAGGCGATCTCGTTCTCGATCGTGGCCGGCGTCGACCCGCGGGTCGGGCTGTTCTCGTCGTTCGTCATGGCGGTGTCGCTGGCGTTCCTCGGCGGCAGGCCGGCCATGATCTCCGCGGCGACCGGGGCCGTGGCGCTGGTGGTGGCCCCGGTCGTGCGGGACCACGGCGTGCAGTACCTGCTGGCGACCGTCGTCCTCGGCGGCGTGATCCAGGTGGCCCTGGGGCTGCTCGGCGTCGCCCGGCTCATGCGGTTCATCCCGCGCTCGGTGATGGTCGGGTTCGTCAACGCGCTGGCGATCCTGGTCCTCGTCGCCCAGCTGCCGCACCTGGTCGACGTGCCGTGGGTCGTCTACCCGCTGGTAGCGGTGGGGATCGGGATCATCGCGCTGCTGCCGCGGCTCACGACCGTCGTGCCGGCACCGCTCGTCGCGATCGTGCTGCTGACGGTCGTGACGGTCGTCGCCGGTCTGGCCGTGCCGCGGGTGCGCGACCAGGGCGAGCTGCCGGACAGCCTGCCGGGGTTCGTGCTGCCCGACGTCCCGCTGAGCCTGGAGACGCTGCGGATCATCGCGCCGTACGCCGTCGGGCTCGCGCTGGTCGGGCTGCTCGAGTCGCTGATGACCGCGAAGCTCGTCGACGACGTCACCGACACCCACTCGGACAAGACCCGCGAGGCCTGGGGTCAGGGCGCGGCGAACGTGCTGTCCGGCCTGTTCGGCGGCATGGGCGGCTGCGCGATGATCGGCCAGACGATGATCAACGTGAAGGTCTCGGGCGCGCGCACCCGGATCTCGACGTTCCTGGCCGGGGCGTTCCTGCTGGTCCTGGTCGTGGTGCTCGGCGACGTCGTCGGCGCGATCCCGATGGCCGCGCTGGTGGCCGTCATGGTGATGGTCTGCGTCGCGACGTTCGACTGGCACTCGGTGCGGCCGTCGACCCTGCGGCGGATGCCGCTGAGCGAGACCGCGGTGATGCTCGTGACGGTCGCGGTCACGGTCGCCACGCACAACCTCGCGTACGGCGTGGTGTCGGGAGTCCTCGTCGCGACGGTGCTGTTCGCCCGGCGCGTGGCGCACCTGACGACGGTGACCCGGCTGGACGCGGGGGAGGACCCCGGCGTGCGGCGGTACGCGGTGTCCGGGGCGCTGTTCTTCGCGTCGTCCAACGACCTGGTCTACCAGTTCGACTACGACGGCGACCCGGCGCGGGTCGTGATCGACCTGGCGGACGCCCACGTCTGGGACGCGTCGACGGCGGCGACGCTGGACGCGATCGTCACCAAGTACGCCGCCAAGGGGAAGACCGCCGAGGTGGTCGGGCTGAACGCGGACAGCGCGCGGCGGCTCGGGCGGCTGGCGGCGGCGCTCGGGGGCGGCGGGCACTGAGCCGCCCGGTCGCCCGGGCCGGGGCCCCGGTCCGGGTGCCAGGATGGACGCCGGACCGAAGACCCCTGGGAGGACCCGGCGTGACGGACGACCGCTACCGCGTGATGACGGTGTGCACCGGCAACATCTGCCGGTCCCCGATGGCCGAGGTGGTGCTGCGCGCGCGCCTGGAGGACGCCGGCCTCGGCGAGAGGGTGGTCGTCGACTCCACCGGGGTCAGCGACGAGGAGCACGGCAACCCGATCGACCGGCGCGCCCGGGCGGCCCTCGCGGCGCGCGGCTACGACGTCCCGCGGCGGGAGGCGCGCCAGGTGCGCGCGGCCGACCTCGCCGACCGGGACCTGGTGCTGGCGATGACCGCGTCGCACGCCCGCGCGCTGCGCCGGATCGCCGGCGACGACGAGGCGGCCGGGCGGGTGGTGATGTTCCGGACGTTCGACCCGGCGGCGCCGCGGGTGGCGGACGTGCACGACGAGCACCTCCTCGACGTCGACGACCCCTGGTACGGCGGGCCGGAGAACTTCGAGCACTGCCTCGACGAGATCGAGGCGGCCGCCGACGGCGTCGTCGACGCGGTCCGCGCGGCCCTCGCGGACCGGGACGCCGCGCGGGCCTGACCGCGGGCGCGCGCGTCGCGGCGGCCGCGGCGGCGCTGCCTACGCCTTCCGGCGCCGCCCGCGCGGATCGGGGTCGTCCGCGCAGGAGACCGTAGGCGGCTCCCTGCGAGCGCGGCAGCTCGCGCCCAGCGCGGTGGCTGGAGGTGCCGCGCTCGGCTGGAAGTGCCGCGCTCGGCTGGAAGTGCCGCGCTCGGCGGGCACCGGCGCGCGGGCGGGCGCGCCGGGCGCGGGCCGGGGCAGGATGGGTCGGGTGAAGGTCTCCGCGCGGTCCCAGGTGCCCCCGTTCGCCGTGATGGACATCGTCGCGGCCGCCAACGCGCGGCGCGCCGCGGGCCAGTCGGTGCTCAACCTGTGCGTCGGCGAGCCGTCGACCGGCGCCTCGGACGTGGTGCGCGAGCGCGCGGTGCAGCTGCTGGCCGGCGGGGACCTCGGGTACACCGAGGCGCTGGGCAGCCCGGCGCTGCGTGCGGCGATCGCGGGCCACTACCGGTCCTGGTACGGGGTCGACGTCGACCCCGCGCGGGTGGCCGTGACCACCGGGTCGTCGGGCGGGTTCATGCTCGCGTTCCTCGCGGCGTTCGACGTGGGCGACCGCGTGGCCCTGGCCCGGCCCGGGTACCCGGCGTACAAGAACATCCTCGCGTCGCTCGGCTGCGAGGTCGTCGAGCTGCCGTGCGGCCCGGAGACCCGGTACCAGCCGACCGTCGAGCAGCTCGAGGCGCTGGACCGCCCCGTGGACGGCCTCGTGGTGGCCGGCCCCGCCAACCCCACCGGCACCCTGATCGACCGCGCGGCGCTCGACGGCCTGGCCGCGTGGTGCGCCGAGCGCGGCGTCCGGCTGGTGTCGGACGAGATCTACCACGGCATCACCTACCCCGACGCGGTCGCCGCCGAGCCGGGGCCGGCCGGGGCGCCGACAGCCGCGACGTCGCTCGGCACCGGGACGGTGGTGGTCAACTCGTTCTCCAAGTTCTGGGCGATGACCGGCTGGCGGCTCGGCTGGCTGCTGCTCCCCGAGGACCTGGCGGCGCCGGTGGACGCGCTCGCCGGGAACGTCGCCCTCTGCCCGCCCGCGCTCGCCCAGCACGCCGGCGTCGCGGCGTTCACGCCCGCGGGCTACGCCGCGGCCGAGGCCAACGTCGCGCAGTACGCGGCGTCGCGGCGGTCGGTGCTCGACCGGCTCCCGGAGCTCGGCTGGTCCCGCGTCGCGCCCGCCGACGGGGCGTTCTACGTGTACGCCGACGTGTCCGCGGCCGGCCTCGACTCGCGCACCTGGTGCGCCCGGCTGCTCGACGAGGCCGGCGTCGCGCTGACCCCGGGCACCGACTTCGACTCCGTCGACGGGCACGACTGGGTGCGGCTGTCGTTCGCGTCCGCGCCCGACGTCGTCGCGGAGGCGGTGGACCGGGTCGTCGCCTGGCAGCGCACGCTGTAGCGGTCCCGGCGGAGGAACCGACCCCCGCGCCCGTCCGTTGGGCGGGGCAGGACGCGCGGCCGCGAGGGCGCGCACGGGCGAGGAGGTCGGCATGAGGTGTCCCACGGACGGGGCGGAGCTGGTGATGGCGGAGCGGCAGGGCGTCGAGATCGACTACTGCCCCTCGTGCCGCGGCATCTGGCTGGACCGCGGCGAGCTGGACAAGATCCTCGACCGCGCCGCCGGCGCCCCAGGGCCGGCGGACCCGGGCCCCGCGGCGGCCCCCGGTGGCTACCCGCCTCCGCCGGCACCCGGCTACGACGGCTACCGCGATCCCGGTCCCCGGGACGGCGGCGGGTACCGGGAGCCCGGCTACCGCGACGGCGGGTACCGCGACGACCGGTACCGCGACGACCGCCGGTACGACGACCGCCGTGACCCCCGCTCGCCGTACGGCAGGAAGAAGAAGCGCGAGTCCTGGCTCGGCGACCTGCTCGACTTCGACTGACCGGCGCGGAGGGGGTCTCCGCCCGGGCGGAGACCCCCTCCTGCGTGATCAGGGCCGGCCGAAGTACTCGTCGCTGGCGATGATGCCGCCGATGATCGCCTCCACCCGGGTGCCCGCCTGGATCGCCGCGACCCACGACCGGGCCCCGGTCGCGTCGATGTGCCGGCCGAGCAGGTCCACGTAGTACCCGTCGACCACCGTGGTCAGGTGCTCCGTCGAGACCAGGAACCCGAGGGCGACCTGACTCCGCGACGCCCCCCGGGCCAGGCCCGTCGTCCAGCCCCGGATCTCCGACGGCGCCGCGGAGCGGCCGAGGACGTGCTGGTAGAGCCGGCCGACCCAGGCCGTGTCGGTCCCGCCGGCCTTCGCGTAGTACTCGTCGGAGGCGACGAACCCGACCTCCAGCTGCTGGATGGTGCTGCCGGCGCGCATGCCGTCGAGCCAGCCCGCAGCGCCGGCGGGGTCCGGCCCGCGCCCCAGGTACGTCTGGTAGGTGGCGGCGATCAACCGGGACCGGTACTCGTCGGAGTAGGTGATCGCGTTCGCGACGGCGACCCGCGGTGTGCCGGCCGCGAGCCCGGAGGTCCAGGTGGTCAGGCCCTGCGGGTCGGGCTGGCGGTCGAACAGGTCCTCGTAGACGCGGGTGACGTACCGCTGGAGCGCGGTGGTGGCGGACGTGGGGGAGATGGTGACGCGGGCCGTCGCACCGAGCGTCGTCGTGGTGAGCGTCGCACCGGCACCGGCGATCTCCCACGAACGCCCGACCGGGAGCGAGGGGTTGGTGAACGGCTGCCGCTCCGGCTGGAGGTCGAGCAGGTACGTGGTGAGGAAGTCGTAGACGGGGTCCGTCACGGCGAGGCGGGCCTGGACCCCGGCCCAGCCCGGCTCGTGCAGGGCGTCCGCTCCGACGGCGGGTCGGTAGTCGACGAACACGGTGCCCATCTCCGACTGGAACCTGACACCCCGGGTCCCCGATGCCTGCGACAGCGGCGGCAGGTCGAGCGAGGTCGTGCTCTGCACGGCGTTCCCGACGAGGTGGACGCTCGACCAGCCCAGGGCGAAGCTCGGAGCCGAGCTGAGGTTGCCCGGCGTGTCCAGGTTGCGTCCCTGGCCCATGACGTCGGTGTTGTCGCCGTACTCCTTCTCGTAGCAGGTGCCCGAGGCGCTCAGCGGGACGCGGCTGCCACCGGGCGCGGTGCACGTGAGGGTGTTCGCGTGCCCGAGGCCGAAGTTGTGCCCGAGCTCGTGCGCGAGCACATAGGTGAAGGGCGCGTCGTTCAGCCAGATCGCGCCGCCGTTGATGGACGCGAGGCCGGCCCACGGGCACCCGGGGTGATCGGGGAGCGCGAGCGCCACGTGGAGCCGGGTGGTCGGCGCGAGGCCGGTGGCCCCGATCACCGCCTCCAGGAGACCGTCCACGTCGCAGGTCGCCGGCTTCGGGACGGTCACCGCGGCTCGCACCGACTGCTGGATGTCCAGCTGCCCGCCGCTCTGCCGCTCCCAGTAGGACTCGGTCCCCGCGGCAGCGGTCGTGAGCGCGGCGACCGGCACGCTGTCCGCGTCCGTCCAGCGGACGGGCACGATCACCAGCTGGTGCACGCCGAGGGCCATCGCTGCGGTGGGTGCCGGGTCCCGCGTCGTGGCCTCGTCGGTCACGACCGCCGCGACGACCTCGGCAGTGCCCGTCTCCGCGGCCGCGCCGCCCCCGGAGACCAGAGCGGCGGCCTCCGGGTCCGCCAGTCCCGCAGGAGCCTCGATGGTGACCGCGACCCCCGCGCCGGCCGGGAGGCTCTCCGGGGCCGCCGGTGCCGTGCCGACACGGGGCTCCTGCACCGCCGAGAGGTCGACCAGCGTGCCGTCGACGTCCGAGTACGCGGTGGTCACGGACCCCTCCGCGAAGTGCTGGTCCTCGTGGGGCGAGGCGAGGTCGGCGGTCAGGTAGACCACCCGCCCGACGACCTCGTACCGCGCGGTGAGGTCGTCGGCGCCGGCCGCCGGTGCGGACAGGGCGACGCCCGCCGCGGTCACGACGGCGACGGCGAGGCGGCGGCGCGCGACGCCTCCTCGGGCGATCAGAGCGCTCATGACGTGGTCCTCCTGGGGCCCCTCGCGAGGGCGGGCGGCTGCGGGTACGACCGGCATCGCCCCGTCGATGGTGATCATGCCCGGTGGGGGCCTGGTCCGACGGGTGTTTCGGAGGGCGACGTCGACGTGGTGTGTCCATCGGCGGCCGGGCGCCGCGGCTGAGGGCTCCTGAGCATCGCCGGCCACCGCGGTGACCTAGGGTCGCCCCGTGGACGTGGCGGTGCTGGGAGCGACGGGTGACGTCGGTCGGCAGGTGTGCGCGCAGCTGATCGAGCGGCGGGTGCTGCCGACCTCGTCGCGGCTGCAGCTCGTGGGACGCCCGGGCGGCGCGTCCGGGCGCGCGTCCTACGGGCTGCGCGCCGACCTGGTCGACGCCTACGACGAGCACGCGCCGC
Organism: Cellulosimicrobium cellulans; assembly: GCF_007679345.1. Taxonomy (GTDB): domain Bacteria; phylum Actinomycetota; class Actinomycetes; order Actinomycetales; family Cellulomonadaceae; genus Cellulomonas; species Cellulomonas cellulans_A. The sequence continues at coordinate 316,541 of NZ_VEGH01000002.1, read as the reverse complement.
TCATCGACGTCGCCCTGGACCCCGAGGACGTGGTCGCCGACGTCGTGGTGCTGACCGCGGGCAGGACGGCCCCGGCGCGCGCGGGTGCCGTCGCCGACCGCGCGGCGCTCGCGGCCGAGAACCACGAGGTGTTCGCCTCCTACGCCCGCGCCATCGCCCGGCACGGTTCGGGGCACGAGGTCGTCGTCGTGGTGTCGAATCCGGTGGAGCTGGGCGTCGCGGTGGTGGCCCGCGAGCTGGGCCGGCACCGGGTGATCGGCATGGGCGCCTGGCTGGACACGCTGCGGTTCCGCCGCGAGGTCGCGGTGTCCCTCGGCGTGCGCCGGCACCGCGTCGGCGGCTTCGTCGCGGGCCAGCACGGGGACGACCTGGTGCCGCTGTGGTCGACGGTCCGGATCAGCGGCCTCGACGTCGAGGAGCGGCGGCGCGCGGTGGCGGCGCTGCGCGGCGGGCGGACCCTCGACGGGTTCGCGGCCGAGATCGAGGACGCGAAGCGGGACCTCGGCGGCCTGATGGCCGACGACGTGGCCGCGGCGTTCGACCTGGTCGAGACCTGGCCGCCGGATCTCCGCGGGGTCGCGCGGCCGTGGCTCACGCACCAGAGCGGCGCCAAGACGGCGGCGGCCACCGCGAACGCGACGGTCGACCTGGTGGACACCGTGCTCGACGGGCGGGACATCGTCGTCGCGGGCCAGGTGGCGCTCGACGGGGAGGGGGCCGTGGCGGGGACGCCGCTGCGCGGGGTGCTCGGGGTGCCGGTGGTGCTCGGGCCCGAGGGCTGGACGCGCGTGCTGCTGGACGAGCCCGAGCCGGACGAGGCGCGCCGGCTGCTGGCCTCTGCCGGCCGGATCGACGCGATGCTCGCGCCGTGGGGGCTGGGCGCGGGGGCGGGCCGGTGACCGCCGTCGGTCCCACGGGCGCCGCCGCGGCCGTGCCGGGCCCCGACCGCCGCTGGGTCGCCTTCGTGGCCGGCGCCGACGCGACAGGCACCCTCACCGCGCTGACCGGCGTGTTCTCCACCCGCGGCGTCTCGTTCGACTCGCTCACCACGGGTGACGTCGCCGACGGCGTCGGCCTCATCGTCGTCACGTTCACCGCGTCGGAGCGCCGGCAGCGGCTGCTCATGCGCACCGTGCGACGGCTCGCGGCCGTCCGGTCGGCCGAGGTGCGCGCGGTCGACGACCCGGCGGTGCGCGCCGCCGCCGTGGTGCACCTGCCGGCCGCCGCCGGGCCGTTCGCGCCGCCCGAGGGTGCCGTGGTGCGCTGGTCGGGTGACCCGTCCGCCGGGCAGCCCGTGCTGGTCGAGGGGCCGCTCCCCGAGGTCGAGCGCGTGGTGTCGCACGCCCGCGCCCGCGGCGCCGACTCGGCCGCCACGGTCGTGCTGCCGCTGCCCGCGGCAGAGTTCACCGAGCCGTAACGGCCCGGGGGCGGCCGTCGGGACGAAAGACCCGCGACCGCGGTTAGGCTGTGACCCGGACAACTCAACACGCTGCTCGAACCGCGGCGGGAGAGCCCTCCCGCGCGACCGCCCCCGGGCGGCCGTGACCGCGAGGCGCCGAAGGAGCAACCCTCCCCGGGAATCTCTCAGGCCCCCGTACCGCCGTGGCGAGGCAACTCTGGAAAGCGGCCGGCGCACGCCGGCCCACCGACGGTGCAAGTCGGCGCGCCCCGGCCCTCACGGGCACGGCGGACCGGCAAAACTCTCAGGTCGCACGCCCGCGGACGCACCGCGGCCGGCGGATGACAGAGCGGGGAGACGCGCACCACCCGCCCGTCCGCCCATGCACGTCCGACCGCCCGGAGCAGCCGCGTGACCCACCTCGAGGACCTCCCCACCGACGCCCGCACGACGGCCGCCGGGACCCCGCGCGCCGCCGCGCCCGCGGACCGCACCGACGCCGCGCGCGGCTTCGCCGACCGGCACGTCGGCCCCCGCCCGGGCGACGTCGCGGGCCTGCTCGCGCACGTCGGCGACGGCTGGCCGAGCCTGGACGCGCTGATCGACGCGGCGGTCCCGGCGAGCATCCGCACCGACCGCCCCCTCGCGCTGCCGGAGGCGCGCGGCGAGTCGGAGGTGCTGTCCGCGCTGCGGACGATCGCGGACAAGAACACCGTGCTCACCCAGATGATCGGCCTGGGCTACCACGACACCGTGACCCCGCCGGTGATCCGCCGGAACGTCCTCGAGTCCCCGGCCTGGTACACCGCGTACACGCCGTACCAGCCCGAGATCTCCCAGGGCCGGCTCGAGGCGCTGCTGAACTTCCAGACCGTCGTCGCCGACCTCACCGCGCTGCCGGTCGCGAACGCGTCGCTGCTCGACGAGGCCACCGCGGTCGCCGAGGCGGTCGCGCTCATGCACCGCGCCGCCAAGGGCCGCACGGGCGTCGTCGTGCTGGACGCCGACTGCCTGCCGCAGACCCTCGCGGTGACGCTGGGCCGGGCGGAGGCCGCGGGCCTGGGGGTCCGGGTCGCCGACCTGACGGACGGCCTGCCGGACCTCGGCGACGAGGCGCTCGTCGGCCTCGTGCTGCAGGCGCCCGGCGCGTCCGGCGCCGTGCGCGACCTCGCGCCGCTGGTCGCCGCCGCCAAGGACGCGGGCGCGCTGGTCACGGTCGCCGCGGACCTGCTGTCGCTCACCCTGCTCACGCCCCCGGGGGAGCAGGGCGCCGACATCGCGGTCGGCTCGGCGCAGCGGTTCGGCGTCCCCCTGTTCTACGGCGGCCCGCACGCCGCCTACATGGCCGTGCGCACCGGCCTGGAGCGCTCGCTGCCCGGCCGCCTGGTCGGGGTGTCGATCGACGCCGACGGCGCCACCGCGTACCGGCTCGCGCTGCAGACCCGCGAGCAGCACATCCGCCGCGAGAAGGCGACCAGCAACATCTGCACCGCGCAGGCGCTGCTGGCGATCGTCGCCTCGATGTACGCGGTCTACCACGGCCCCGACGGCCTGCGGGAGATCGCCGAGCGCGTGCACGGGCGGGCCGTCGCGCTCGCGGACGGGCTGCGCGCCGGCGGCGTGGCCGTCGAGCACGCGCAGTTCTTCGACACCGTCCGCGCCGTCGTGCCGGGCCGGGCGCGCGCGGTGGTCGCCGCCGCGGCCACCCGCGGGATCAACGTGTGGGCGGCCGACGACGACCACGTCCAGGTGACCTGCGACGAGGTGACGACCGAGGCGCACGTGGCCGAGGTCCTGGCCGCGTTCGCCGACGCGGACGCGGGCGCGCTCGCCACCGGCCCGGCCGACGGCCTCGACGCCCCGGCGATCCCGGTGCACCTGCGCCGGACGAGCGACTACCTCACGCACCCGGTGTTCCACCGGCACCGCTCCGAGACCGCGATGCTCCGGTACCTGCGCGCGCTGTCCGACAAGGACCTCGCGCTCGACCGGACGATGATCCCGCTGGGCTCCTGCACGATGAAGCTCAACGCGACGGTCGAGATGGAGGCCATCTCCTGGCCCGGGTTCGCCGGGCTGCACCCGTTCGTCCCGGCCGAGCAGGCCGCGGGCTACGCCGAGCTGATCGGCGACCTGACCGCCTGGCTCGCCGAGATCACCGGGTACGCCGCGGTGTCGGTGCAGCCGAACGCGGGCTCGCAGGGCGAGTTCGCCGGGCTGCTCGCGATCCGCGGGTACCACGAGGGCCGCCGCGCCGAGGCGATCGCGGCCGGCGCCGCACCCGAGGACGTCCCCGTGCGCGACCTCTGCCTGATCCCGGCCTCCGCCCACGGCACGAACGCGGCCTCCGCCGCTCTCGCCGGGATGCGCGTGGTCGTCGTCGCGACCGCCGAGGACGGCTCGGTGCAGCTGGACGACCTGCGGGCGAAGCTCGAGCAGCACGGCCCGCGCGTGGCCGCGATCATGATCACGTACCCGTCGACGCACGGCGTCTACGAGGAGGACGTGCGCGAGGTCTGCGACCTGGTGCACGCCGCAGGCGGCCAGGTGTACATCGACGGCGCCAACCTCAACGCGCTCGTCGGCCTGGCCCGGCCGGGCGAGTTCGGCGGCGACGTCTCGCACCTCAACCTGCACAAGACGTTCTGCATCCCGCACGGCGGCGGCGGCCCGGGCGTCGGCCCGATCGGCGTCGCGGCCCACCTCGTCCCGTACCTGCCGGCGACCGACGCGGTGTTCACCGGGGACACCGGCGCGCTGGCCGGCGGGGCCGCCCCGGCCGTGTCGGCCGCGCCGTTCGGGTCCGCCGGCATCCTGCCGATCTCCTGGGCGTACGTCGCCCTGATGGGCGGCGACGGCCTGCGCCGCGCGACCGAGACCGCGGTGCTGTCGGCCAACTACCTGGCCTCGCGCCTGGCCCCGCACTTCCCGGTGCTCTACACCGGCCCCGCCGGGCTGGTGGCGCACGAGTGCATCCTCGACCTGCGCGCGATCACCAAGCAGACCGGGGTCACCGCCGAGGACGTCGCCAAGCGGCTGATGGACTACGGCTTCCACGCGCCCACGCTGTCGTTCCCGGTCGCCGGGACGCTGATGGTCGAGCCGACCGAGTCCGAGGACGTCGCCGAGCTCGACCGGTTCGTCGACGCGATGGTCGCGATCCGCGCCGAGATCGACGCGGTCGCCGCCGGGCGCTGGTCCGTCGCGGAGTCGCCGCTGCGGAACGCCCCGCACACCGCGGCGTCGCTGGTCGCGGACGACTGGGACAAGCCCTACGGCCGCGAGCTCGCGGCGTACCCGGTCGCGGGACTCCGCGCCGGGAAGTACTGGCCGCCGGTCCGGCGGATCGACGGGGCGCACGGGGACCGGAACCTCGTGTGCGCCTGCCCGCCCATCGAGGCCTACGCCGAGGGAGCCGCGCTGTGACCGAGCCGACCACCACCCCCGCCACCGACGCCGCGTCGGGCGCCGTGCTGTCCCCGCTGCACGCGGAGCACGTCGCGCTCGGCGCCACGATGACGCCGTTCGCCGGCTGGCTGATGCCGCTGCGCTACGCCGGCGACCTCGCGGAGCACCAGGCCGTCCGGACCGCGGCCGGGCTGTTCGACCTGTCGCACATGGGCGAGCTGCACGTCGACGGCCCCGGTGCCGGCGCCGGGCTCGACCACGCGCTGGTCGGGAACATCTCCGGCCTCGCGGTCGGCCGGGCCCGCTACACGATGATCGTCCAGGAGGACGGCGGCATCCTCGACGACCTGATCGTCTACCGGCTCGGCGACGAGGCGTACCTGGTCGTCGCGAACGCCTCGAACGTGGCGGTCGTGGCCGCCGCGCTGGCCGACCGGCTCGCGCCGTTCGACGCCTCGCTCACCGACCGGTCGCTGGAGACGGCGCTCATCGCGGTGCAGGGCCCGTGCGCCGCCGAGATCGTCGTCGGCCTCACCGACCCGGCGCACGCCGACGCCGTCCGCGACGTGAAGTACTACGCGGGCGTCCCCGCGACCGTGGGCGGCGTCGAGGCCCTCGTGGCCCGCACCGGGTACACCGGCGAGGACGGCTTCGAGCTGTTCGTGCCCGCGGACGCGGCCCCGGGCCTGTGGCGCGACCTGCTCGCCGCCGGCGCCCCGCTCGGCCTGGTGCCCGCCGGCCTGTCCGCCCGGGACAGCCTCCGGCTGGAGGCCGGGATGCCGCTGTACGGCAACGAGCTCGACACCACGACCGCTCCGCACGACGCGGGCCTGGGCCGGGTGGTCCGCCTGGACAAGACGACCGCCGACGGCGAGCCGCTGCCGTTCGTCGGGCGCGCCGCGCTGGCGTCCCGGGCGCACGCGAACCCGTCCCGGGTCCTGGTCGGCCTGGTCGGCTCCGGCCGCCGCGCCGCCCGGCACGGGTACGAGGTGCTGACCTCGACCGCGGACGACGCCGTGACGGTCGGCCGGGTCACCTCCGGTGCGCCCTCCCCGACGCTGGGCACACCGATCGCGATGGCCTACGTGACGCCCGAGGTCAGCGCCGAGGGCACGGAGCTCGCCGTGGACGTGCGCGGTCGGCGCGAGCCGGTCCGCGTGGTCGCACTGCCGTTCTACCGTCGGTCCTGACCGCGCCCGTCCCCCCCTTCCCCCGCCCGCCGAGCGTCCCGCTCGCGAGAACCCCGGAGAGCACCCATGAGCGACGTCCCCACGACCCTGCAGTACACCGCCGAGCACGAGTGGATCGACGGCGCGGAGCCCGCCACGGTCGGCATCACGAAGAACGCCGCCGACGCGCTCGGCGACATCGTCTACCTGGAGCTGCCGACGGTCGGCAGCGAGATCGCGGCCGGCGCGGTCGTGGGCGAGGTGGAGTCCACGAAGTCCGTGTCCGAGCTGTACTCGCCCGTCGCCGGCACCGTGGTCGAGGTCAACCAGGAGGCGGTCGACGAGCCGTCCGTCGTCAACGCCGACCCGTACGGCGCCGGCTGGCTGTTCCGGGTGGACGTCACGAGCACCGGCCCGCTGCTGTCCGCGGACGAGTACGCGGCGACGCTCACGGACTGAGACTCCCCCGGACGGCGGTTAGCCCGTTCGGGTGTTTCTGAGAGAACTCTCAGGAGATCGCTTCCCGGACGGTGACCAGGGACTTCGGTCCTAGCACATGGGCCCTCGGTCCCGCATCCTCCGGACCCTCGGCAGAACGGGTGAGAATCGACTGCGATCACGGCGGCCACACTTGCCGATCAACACCGGTAGACGGCCGCCGGAGACCCCCAGCAGCCGGGACTCGCCACACGCAACCGGAGGACCAGATGGCCACCCTGGAGATCGCCCCCACCGCGTCCACCAGCATCCTGGGTGAGCCGCTCACGACCCGTGAGCGGGTCGTCCTCGCCGAGCTGGCGGAGGACGTCACCCTCGAGGACATCGCCCGCAAGCTGTTCGTCACGCGCAACACCGTGAAGTCGCAGGTGCGGTCGGTGTACCGCAAGATCGGCGTCTCCACGCGGGCCGAGGCGGTCGCCTGGGCCGAGGCCGCCGGCATCCGCTGACCGACCCTCCCCCCTCGCCGGGGGCGCGTGGTCCCAGGGCCGCGACCCGCCACCACGGCGGGTCGCGGCCCTGCGTCGTCCCGGTCGCGCGCGGGCGAGGTCGACGAGGTCGCGGCCATGGCATATCGTCAGTCGATAACATCGATCCTCGATATGTCTGGAGCTGACATGACGACCACCCGCGCGCCGTGGTTCACCAGCCGGTCCGACCTGCTGTCCGTCCTGGTGGTGGGTGGGGTCGTCATCGTCTGGCAGGCGATCGGGCTGGTCGTCTCGGTGGCCAGGATCGTGCCGAACCGCGACGCGCCCGTGGACGTGCTGCTCATGGGCGTCCCGGTGGACCTGCCGCTGGGCCCCGACGGCGCCGCCGTCGCGGCCACCGTCGAGTCCGCGACGCTGACCGTGTCCGACATGCCGGTCGCCACGCACCTGGCGGCGATCGGCGCGGCCGCCGTGCCGCCCCTCGCCACCATCGGCGTCACGGTGTGCGTCCTGCTGCTGTGCCGCCGGATGCTCGCGGGTCAGTTCTTCTCCGGCACCATCACCCGCCTGATCACGGCGGTGTCGCTGCTGATCGCCGGCGGTTGGGCCGCCTGGTTCGGCTGCTCGGTGCTGGCGTCCAACGGGGTCCTGGCGCTGGTCGCCGACCGGGCGTTCGCGGAGCAGATCACCTTCGAGGTGTCGTGGACCCCGATCCTCGCCTCGATGGCCGTCGGCGCCCTCGCGGCGGCGTTCCACGCGGGCGAGAAGCTGCAGCGCGACACCGAGGGCCTCGTCTGATGCCGCCCCAGGACGACGCGGGCCGGATCCACTGCCGGCTCGACGAGCTGCTCGCGGAGCGCGGGATGACGCTCGCCCGGCTCGCCGAGCTCGTCGGCGTGACCGTCGTGAACCTGTCGGTGCTGAAGAACGACCGGGCGCGCGCGATCCGGTTCTCCACGCTGACCGCCGTCTGCGACGTGCTCGGCTGCCAGGTCGGCGACCTCCTCGTCGTCGCCCCGCGGCCCTAGCCCCGGGCGGTCGCGCGGGCCACGTGCGCGGCGAGCTCCCGGGCGGCCGGCGCGGGCCGGCGGGACCGGGCCCAGACCATGCGGAGCGTGCGGCTCAGGTCCACGCCCTCGACGGGCACCCGGACCAGGTCGCCGCGGGCGACCTCGTCCGCGACGGTGAGCCGGGACAGCACCGCCGCGGCGCCCCCGCCCCGCACCACGTTCTTCACCGCGGACGTCGACCCGAGCTGCGCCGGCGAGCCGGAGAGCGGGTGGCCGGCCACGGCGAGCGCGCGCTCCAGCACCGCGCGGGTGCCCGACCCCGCCTCCCGGACGGCGAGCGGGGCGCCGGCCAGCTCCGCGGCCGTGACGGGCCGGCGCCGCCGCGCCCAGGGGTGGCCGGGGGCCACGACGACGACCAGCTCGTCCTCGCCCACGGACCGGGCGTTGAGGCCGTCGGGGACGTCGGGGCCCTCGACGAAGCCGAGGTCGGCGCGGCCGTGCAGCACCGCGTCCACCACGTCCCGGGAGTTCGCCACGACCAGGTCGACGAGGGGCGACCCCGCCGGCCGCGACGCGAGCCACCCCGGCACCAGGTACTCCGCGATGCTCAGGCTCGCCGCGACCTGCACCCGGCCCTGCCGGGCGGTGCGCAGGGCCGCGACCTCCCGCTCCAGGGCGTCGGAGGCGGCGAGCACGTCGCGCGCCCGGGCGAGCACGGCCCGGCCCGCCGGGGTCAGGCGGGTGCCGGAGGCGGCGCGGGCGACCAGGGTGAGGCCCGTCTGCCGCTCGAGGCGACGCAGGCCCGTGCTGACCGAGGGCTGGGCGAGCCCGAGGGCGCGGGCGGCGGCCGACAGCGACCCGTGCGCGTCGACGGCGGCGAGCAGCTCGAGCGCCGCGAGGGGGATGCGGCGGCCGGCCGTGGGTGCGCCGACGGCGTCGGCGCCCGGGGTCGCGGCGGTGTCGGGCATAGCCTCAGGCTAGATCCCGCGAGACAGGTCGGCGTTCCGGTGGGCGGGGTGCGCGGCGGAGGCTGGGGGTGTGCCCGAACCCCGCCCTGCTCCCGACCCGGCCCTCGCGACCCGGGCCCACCCCGGTGCGCCGGCCCCGACGCGCCGGGCCCGCGCGCTCGCCGGGCTGCGCGCGACGCTCCCCGGTCGCACGCAGGCGCCCGGGGTGGTCGCCGCGCTCGCCGTCGGTGCCGCGTGCCTCGCCCTGGCGTCGGCCGTGCCGGTGGTGCCCGGGCTCCTGATCGCGATCCTCGTCGGCGCGGTCGCCCGATCGGCCGGGTGGCTGCCCGCCGCCCTCGACCCCGGCCTCGCCTGGACCGGCCGCCGCCTGCTGCGCGCGGGCGTGGTGCTGCTCGGCCTGCAGCTGTCGGTCGGTGACCTGCTCGGGCTGGGCGCCCGGGAGGCGCTCGTCCTGGTGGTGACCGTCGCCGCCACGTTCGCGGCGACCTCCTGGCTCGGGCCCCGCCTGGGCGTCGGGCGGCGGCTGACGCTGCTCGTCGCCTCCGGGTTCTCGATCTGCGGCGCCGCGGCCGTCGCCGCGATGAGCCCGGTCGCCGACGCCGAGGAGGACGAGGTGGCCACCGCGGTCGCCCTGGTCACGGTGTACGGGAGCCTGGCTCTGGTCGTCGTGCCGCTGGTGGCCGGGGCGCTCGGCCTGGCCGACCGGACGGCCGGGCTCTGGGCGGGGATGTCGGTGCACGAGGTGGCGCAGGTGGTGGCCGCGGCGGGCACGGTGTCGGCGGCGGCGCTGTCGGTCGCCGTGGTCGCGAAGCTCGCGCGGGTGGTGCTGCTGGCGCCGCTGGTGGCCGGGGTCGGGCTGGTGCGGCGCCGGGCGACGGCGCGCGCGGCGGCCGAGAGCGGCGGCGGCGTCGCGGCGGCCCCCGGACGGGGTGCGGCGCCGCTCGTCCCGCTGTTCGTCGTCGGCTTCGTCGCGGCGGTCGCCGTCCGGTCGGCCGGGCTGGTGCCGGACGCCGTGCTCCCGGCGGTGAAGCCGGTGACCACCCTGCTGCTCGGCGCGGCGATGACGGCCCTGGGCACGCAGATCCACCTCGGCCGGCTGGTGCGGACCGGGGCACGGCCCCTCGCCCTGGGTGCCGCGGCGACCGCGGTCGCGATGACCGTGAGCCTGGCGGGGCTGCTCGCGACGGGCTGACGCGACGAAAGAGTTTCCACGCGCTTCGGTGGGCCCAGGCCGCCCGTGAAGCCGGGTGAAACTCGTGGTTGACGCCGCTGTGCGGCGTCGATACGTTGACGCCACATCCACTCGACACGAAAGAGTTTCCAGCCTACGTCCGGTGCACACAGCCGTGCACCGACCGTCCGTCCTGGCATCCGTCTCCGCGGGCTCAGCCGTGCCCGGACGGCGTGACCGGCGGGTCGCAGCACCACCGTGCGACCCCTCCGCCACCCGTCCCCAGGAGGTCCTGCCGTCATGCCCGCGTCCGCGAGGCGGCTCCTGTACTCCCAGAAGCTCGCGCCGTACCTGTTCGTCCTGCCGTTCGTGGCCACGCTGGCCCTGTTCTGGATCATCCCGGTCGCCCGGTCGTTCGTGATGTCCACCCAGGAGGTGATGTACGGCCAGACCACCTCGGTCGGGATGGACAACTACGCGCGGCTGTGGAACGACGGCGTGTTCTGGACCGCGATGTCCAACAGCGCCCGGTACATGGTGCTCAGCCTGCTGCTGCTCATCCCGATCCCGATGCTGCTCGCCGCCGTCGTCAGCTCGCGCATCGGCAGCCCGCGGGTGAAGGCGTTCTTCAAGGCCTCGATGTTCGTCCCCGCCCTCACGTCGGTCGTCGTCGCCGGGCTGGTGTTCCGGCTGATGTTCTCGGAGTCGGAGAACGCCCTGATGAACCAGGTCGTCCAGGTGATCGGGATCGGCCCGGTCCGGTGGCTCCGGGAGGACCTGACGGGGCTCGCCGCGCTGCTCGCGCTCGCGGTGTGGCGCTGGACCGGCGTCAACACCATGTACTTCATCGCCGGGATGCAGTCGATCCCCGAGGAGTACTACGAGGCGGCCGCGCTCGACGGCGCGAACCGGCGCCAGCAGTTCCTGCGGATCACGGTGCCGAACCTGCGCCCGACGATCGTCTACGTCACGACGATCAGCGTCTACGGCGGCCTGGCCATGTTCCTCGAGAGCTTCATGCTCTACGGCGGGAACGCCTCGCCCAACAACCAGGGCCTGACGGTCGTCGGCTACCTCTACCGCAAGGGCATCGAGCAGAACGACCTCGGCTTCGCCTCCGCGGTCGGGATCGTGCTCCTCGTCGCGGTCATGGCGATCAACCTCACGCAGCTCACCCTCGCCGGCACCTTCCGGAAGGAGAACGTGCGATGACCGCGAACGCCCTGCGCACCCGCCCGCCGACCCGTCGGCGCCAGCCCCGGGCCCCGCGGACCCTGTCCGTCCTGCAGTCGGTCGTGCTCGTCACGATCGCGCTGATCGCGCTGGTTCCCCTGCTCGCGATCTTCGTGGCCACGTTCCAGACCGGCGCCGACATCATGCGCGGCGGCATCTCGCTCGCCGTCGACCCGGCGACGCTCAGCCTGGACAACTGGGCGATGCTGTTCACCGACTCGGGTCCGTACTTCCGCTGGTTCGCGAACTCGCTCGTCGTGACCGTGCTCCAGGTCGTCGGGACGCTCCTGGTGAGCTCGTTCGTGGCCTACGGCTTCGCGATGTACGACTTCCGCGGGCGTACGCCGCTGTTCATCGCGGTGCTCGCCATCATGGCGGTCCCGTTCGAGATGGTGATGCTCCCGCTGTACGTCCAGGTGAACGAGATGGGCCTGGCGGACACCTACGCGGTCATCGTCATCCCGTTCCTGGCCGCCGCGGTGACGATCTTCTTCTTCCGGCAGTACTTCCTCGGGGTCCCGAAGGAGATCCTCGAGGCCGGCCGCGTCGACGGGGTCACGGAGTTCGGGATCTTCTTCCGGCTGGTGCTGCCGATCGCCCGCCCGGCCGTCGCGGCCATGGCGATCCTCAACGGGATGATGTGCTGGAACAACCTGCTGTGGCCGCTCCTCGTGCTGCGCTCCTCGGAGAAGTTCACGCTCCCGATCGGGTTGAACACCCTCATCACCCCGTACGCGAACAACTACGGGCTGCTGATCGTCGGGTCCTTCTTCTCGCTGATCCCGATCCTCGTCCTCTTCCTGGCCTTCCAGCGCTTCTTCGTCGAGGGAATGACCGCGGGCGCCGTCAAGGGCTGACCCGTGCGACGCACACAAAGGAGAGAAGTCATGTCACGAATCAGGACGACGGCGTCCGCGGCCACCGTGGCGGCGGTGCTGGCGGCGTGCCTCGGGTGCGGCGGCGGGAGCCCGGGCGGGGGGGCGGGCACCACGGCCGACGCCGACGGCGCCACGCCCATGGAGATGTGGATCTTCGGCGAGCTGCACGGGGTGCTCTACGAGCAGATGGCCGACCGGTGGAACGAGCTGCACCCCGACCGGGCGATCGACCTGCGGCTCACCGTCTACCCCTACCAGGACATGCACAACAAGCTGCAGCTCGCCGCCAACTCGGGCGCCGGGATGCCCGACCTGGCCGACATCGAGGTCACGAAGTTCGCGAACTTCGTGCGCGGGGACGACCCGCCGCTGATGGACCTGTCCGCGGCGGCGGAGCCCTACCGCGAGGACGTGGTGGAGGCCCGGCTGGACCTGTACAGCCGGGGCGACGCGGTCTACGGCTACCCCACCCACGTCGGCGCGTTCGTCACCTTCTACAACACCGAGCTGTTGGAGGAGGCCGGGATCGACTACTCGACCATCGTGACCTGGGACGACTTCGCGGCGGCCGGCGCGGAGTACCACGCGGCCACGGGCCGGGCGTTCGGCACGGCGAACACCGACGTGTTCTTCGTGGAGCCGCTCGTCATCGCCCAGAACGGCGGGGAGCTGTTCGCCGAGGACGGGACCGTCCAGGTCGACGACCCGGTCGTGGTGGAGTCCTTCGAGATGATGCAGGACATGGTCGAGGCCGGCGCGATCTCGCCGATCCCGGGGTCCAGCCCGGACGACGAGGAGGCCTACGGTTCGATCGCGCGCGGTGACTTCGCCGCGATCGTGTATCCCGCCTGGTACACCTCGCGGTTCGTCGACTACATGCCGGACCTGGCGGGCAAGGTGGCGATCGCGCCCGCGCCTGTCGTCGCCGGGTCGGACACGGTCACCATCGGGGGCGGCGGCACCGGCACGGCCGTCGCGGCGGACTCGCCGGTCCGGGACCTCGCCGCCGATTGGCTCGCCTTCGCCAAGCTGTCTCCGGAGGCCAACGTCGCCGTGTGGGAGGTGCTCGGCTTCGACCCGGTGAACATGGCGGTGTGGGAGGACGAGGAGGTCACCCGGAACCCGGACAACCAGTTCAACCAGTACTTCACGACCAACCTGTTCGACGTGCTGAACGAGGTCAAGGACGGCATCGAGCACTTCGAGTCGTTCAGCAGCCCCGACCTGCCCGCGGTGAACAGCCGGTTCGGCACCGTGACGCTCACGGAGATCTACGAGTCGGGCGTCCCCGCCCGCGACGCCCTGGACCAGGCGCAGCGCGAGCTGAAGAACGAGCTCCGCCAGAACTGACCCCCCGCCCCGCTCGCGCTCGCGCTCGCCGAGGTTGCACGAGGTGCGGGGTTCCGGCGCCCGGAACCCCGCACCTTCTGCACGCTCGGCGAGTGCGGTGGGAGACTGCGGGGCATGGACCGGCCCGTGCTCGTCGTCGCCGCTGCTCTGGTGGACGACCTCGCCGCCCCCGGTGCGCTGCTCGCCGCGCGGCGCAGCGCGCCGGTGAGCCTGGCGGGGCGGTGGGAGTTCCCCGGCGGGAAGGTCGAGCCCGGCGAGTCCCCGCAGGACGCGGTGCACCGGGAGATCCGCGAGGAGCTGGGCGTCGCGATCGAGCTCGGGAGCGAGCTCCCGGGCCCGGACGGTGGCGCCTGGCGGCTGAGCGACCGGTACGTGATGCGGCTGTGGCAGGCGCGGATCGCCGAGGGCGAGCCGCGCCCCCTCGTCGAGCACGACGCGCTGCGCTGGCTCCCGCGCGGGCAGTGGCTGACGGTGCCCTGGCTCGACGCGGACGTGCGGATCGTGACCGCGCTCGCGGCGGCGACGGACCGCGCGGATGCCGGTTCGCACACCGTCTGACCTGCGTGTTCATCTCTTGGCGAACAGCGCGCCGTTCCGCTTAGCACTCGCCAGCCGAGAGTGCTAGAACATGTCTCGTAGCCCTCCTGGCGCGGCAGCGCCGGGGCAGCAGCGGTCCCGGACCGTCCGGACCGCCGTGACGCTTCGAGGAGGTGACGGGCTGTGGCTACGCGATTCGACCCGTTCCAGGAGATGGACCGGCTGATGAACCAGGTGCTCGGCCAGCAGCGCGCCTCGGCCACGATGCCGATGGACCTGTTCCGCTCGGGCGACCACTACGTCCTGAACGTCGACCTGCCCGGCGCGGACCCCGGCTCGATCGACGTCGCCGTCGACGACCGCACGCTCACGATCCGCGCGCAGCGCACGGCGCGCACGGAGGACGGCGTGCAGTGGCTCGCCAAGGAGCGCCCGGTCGGCACCTACGCGCGGCAGCTGACCGTCGGGCGCGGGCTCGACCTGGACGCCATCACCGCGTCCTACACCGACGGCGTGCTGTCGCTGACCATCCCGGTGGCCGAGGAGGCCAAGCCGCGCCGCATCGAGGTCAGCACCGGTGGGACACCGGCGACCATCGAGGCGGGCGCCGACGCCGCTCCCCAGGAGCGTGCGAGCGCCTGACCGCCCGACGCGGCCCCACGGCGACCGCCCCGGCCCCCCGCGAGGGGACCGGGGCGGTCGCGTGCCCGGGTGGTGCGGTCAGGCCGTCGGCACCGCCAGCGACGCGCGGACGGTGCGGGTCGCCGCCAGCACGTGCTCCAGCGACGGCGTGACCTCGGCGTACCGGCGGGTCTTGAGGCCGCAGTCCGGGTTGACCCACAGCTGCGCGGGGTCGACGACCCGGACCGCCTCGGTCAGCAGCTCGGTCACCTCGGCCTCGCTCGGCACCCGGGGCGAGTGGATGTCGTACACCCCGGGGCCGATGCCCCGGGGGTAGCCCTCGGAGGCGATGTCGCCGAGGATCTCCATCTTCGACCGCGCGGCCTCGATGGACGTCACGTCCGCGTCGAGGCCGTCGATCGCGCCGAAGATCTCGCCGAACTCCGAGTAGCACAGGTGCGTGTGGATCTGGGTGTCCGGGCGCACCCCCGCGGTCGCGAGCCGGAACGACCGCACCGACCAGTCCAGGTAGGCGTCGTGGTCCTCGGCGCGCAGGGGCAGCAGCTCGCGCAGGGCGGGCTCGTCGACCTGCACGATCGCGGTGCCGGCGGCCTCCAGGTCGGCGATCTCGTCCCGGAGGGCGAGCGCGACCTGGTTCGCGGTGTCGGCGAGCGGCTGGTCGTCCCGCACGAACGACCAGGCCAGGATCGTGACCGGGCCGGTGAGCATGCCCTTGACCGGCTTCGCGGTCAGCGACTGCGTGTAGGTCGTCCACGGCACCGTGATCGGCGCCGGCCGGGACACGTCGCCCCACAGGATCGACGGGCGGGTGCACCGCGAGCCGTAGGACTGGACCCAGCCGTTGGCCGTCACCGCGAACCCGTCGAGGTTCTCGGCGAAGTACTGCACCATGTCGTTGCGCTCGGGCTCGCCGTGCACCAGGACGTCGAGGCCGATCTGCTCCTGCAGCTCGACGACGCGGCGGATCTCCGCCTTCATCTCGTCCTCGTACTGCTCCGCCGTGAGCTCGCCGCGGCCGAAGGCGGCCCGCGCCACCCGGATCTCCGGGGTCTGCGGGAACGAGCCGATGGTCGTGGTCGGCAGGACCGGCAGCTGCAACCGCTCGGCCTGGGCGACCTGGCGGGCGGCGAAGTCGCCGCGGCGGAACGCGTCCGCGGGCAGCCCGGCGAGGCGCTCGCGGACCTCCGGCCGCACCACGCCCGGTGCCTCGGCCCGGGACCGGCGCGCGTCGGCGGCGGCGAGCAGCTCGGCGTGCACGGCCTCGCGGCCCTCGGTCAGCCCGGTCGCGAGCGTGACGACCTCGGCCACCTTCTGGTCGGCGAACGCGAGCCACGAGCGCAGCGTCGGGTCGAGCTGCGGCTCGTCCTCGACGTCGTGCGGGACGTGGAACAGCGACGTCGACGTGGCGACGGCGACCTGGCGGGCGCCGAGGCCCTCGAGCGACTCGAGGGAGCCGAGCGCGGCGTCGAGGTCCGCGCGCCAGATGTTGTGGCCGTCGACCACGCCGCCGACGAGCACCTTCGACGCGAGGCCGGGGACGGGCCCGGCGGGCACGGCGCCGCGGACCAGGTCGATCGCCAGGCCCTCGACGTCCGTGCCGGCGAGCACCGGCAGGGCGTCGCGCAGGTCGCCGTACGGAGCCGCGACCAGGATCGCCGGGCGCTCGGTCGCCGGCAGGTCGGTGGCGAGGGCGCGGTAGGCATCGGTCGCCGCCGCGAGCAGCCGGTCGGCCGGGACGCCCGTGGAGTCGGAGACGAGCGCCGGCTCGTCCAGCTGCACCCAGGTGGCGCCGGCGCGGGCCAGGTCGCGGAGCAGCTCGGCGTACACCGGCAGCACGTCCGCGAGGCGGTCGATCGGGGAGAAGTCCTCCGGCGCGCCCTCGGCGGCCTTGGCGAGCGCCAGGAACGTCACGGGGCCGACCAGCACCGGGCGGGTGAGCACGCCGTCGGCCAGGCCCTCGGCCAGCTCGCGCACCGGTCGGTCGCTCGCGTACCGGAACGCCGTGGCGGGGCCGATCTCCGGCACGAGGTAGTGGTAGTTGGAGTCGAACCACTTGGTCATCTCGAGCGGCAGGTCGTCCCCGCGGCCGCGGGCCACGGTGGAGTACCCGGCCAGGTCGAGACCGCCCTCGGCGGGCACCAGGTCGGCGAACCGCTCCGGCACGGCGCCGAGCACGGTGGCGGCGTCGAGCACGTGGTCGTAGAACGAGAACGCGCTGGGGATCGCGGGCAGCCGGGTGTCCAGGCCGAGCCCGGCCAGGCGCGTGCGGGTGCGGCGGCGCAGGTCGGCAGCGGTGGCCTCGACCTCCTCGGCGCTCGCGCGCCCGGCCCAGAACGCCTCGAGGGCCTTCTTCAGCTCGCGGCGCGGTCCGATGCGGGGGTAGCCGAGGACGGTGCCGGCGGGGAACGGGTGGGTCAGGTCGGTCATCTCTCGCCTCAGATGGTGGGGACAGGGGTCGGGGTGGTCGTGGCGGCGGCGGACGTCGCCGCCGGTTCGGGGGGCGGCACCCGCAGGTGCGCGCGGGGGGCGTCGCCGCCGAGCCCCGCGCCGTCCAGCAGGTCGAGCGCCGGGCCGTGCGCGTTGAACGTGTACAGGTGGACGCCGGGTGCGCCGCCGTCGAGCACGGCGTTCACCAGGTCGACGCCGAGCCGGGTGCCCAGGCGGTGCCGCGCCGCCAGGTCCGCCGGGTCGTCGGGGTCGAAGGCGTCGAGCCGGGCGAGCAGCCGCTCCGGGACGGGCACGCCGGTCAGCTGCTGCACCCGCCGGAGCCGGGCCGGGTCGGTGGTCGGGATGATGCCCGGCAGGATCGGGATGGTGACGCCCGCGTCGCGGGCGAGGGCCACCAGCTCGAGGTACGAGCCCGCGTCGTAGAACACCTGGGTGATCGCGAAGTCCGCGCCGGCCTGCTGCTTGGCGAGCAGGGCAGCGACGTCCTGCTCCCGGGTGCTGCCCGCGCCGGCGTTGCCGCGCGGGAAGGCCGCGACCGCGACCGACAGCGGGCGGGTCGCCGCGCGCACCGCCTGCGCGGGGCTGCTCGCGCAGCGGCGGCGCTCGACGTCGCGCAGCAGCTCGACCAGGGCGCTCGCGGTGGGCAGCCCCTCGGGGTGCGGCTCCCACGAGCGGTCCGCGGGCGGGTCGCCGCGCAGCGCCAGGAACGACCGCACGCCCTCGTCCAGGAACTCCTCGACCGTCGCGGCGAGGTCCTCCCGGGAGCTCGCCACGCAGGTCAGGTGCGCGATCGGGGTCAGCGACGTCTCGCGGAGCAGCCGCCGCACCAGCTGCCGGGTGGTCGTGCGGGTGCTGCCCGAGGCGCCGTAGGTGACCGACACGAAGTCCGGGCGGGCCGAGGCGAGCTGCTGCACGGTCGCCCACAGCCGCGGCGCGGCGTCCGGGTTCCGGGGCGGGAACAGCTCGAACGAGACGGTCGGGCGGTCCACGGCCCCGAGGCCGTCGGGCACGGCGGTCCCCGCCGGGTGCGCGGGTACGTCGTGACTGGTCATCGTCAGCTCCATCGGTCCTGGCGGAAGCACCCGCACCCTCGGTGAGGAGGGGGGTTGCTGCGACGTCGACGAGCCAGGTCTCTCGGTCGCTCTGGATGGGTTCCGCCACAGTAGGACGCGACGAGCGCGCCGTCTACTGCCCCTGACGTGTCATCGACCGAGGTCGAACCGTTGACACCCTCTCCGGGCCGGCCCTACGTTCGGCGGGTCGCGGGCGCCCGCCGGCGCGAGGCCGCGGCCGCCCGGCCCCGGGCGCTCCGCCACCCGCACCACCGCACGCCCCCGGCACCTCCCACGGACGGTCCGCACCGACTCGTCCTGGAGGTCCTCGCATGCGCACCACCCCCGACGACACCGTCACGCCCGGCCCGACGTCCCCGAGCGCGCCGGGCCCGGTCCCGGCCCGGTCCTCCCGCCGCGCGCTGCTGCGCGGCGGCGGCGCCGGCCTGCTCGCCACCGCCGTGGCGCTCGGGTCCGCGCGCGGCGCGTCCGCCGCCCCGGCCGCCCCGCCCCTGCCCGCGTCCGCCGCCCCCGCGGCGACCGTCGCCACCGTCGCGGACCTGCGGCGCCGCACGCCCTCCGCGGGCGACGTCGTCCTGGTCGCGGGGTACGCGGCGCCGGGCGACGGCGGCGGGATGGTCGCGCGGTGGGACGGCGGGTCGACCGCCGAGCCGAACGGCGGGACGGTGATCGCGTCCGACCGGCGCGCCCGCGGGCGCTGGCTGCTGGTGCACGACGGGACGCTCGACTTCCGGCAGTTCGGCGTCCTGGACGCGTCGACCCCCGCGGACGACGCCCTCGACGCGATGGTCGGCGACCCCGGCGTGCACCGCATCGAGGCGCACACGGACCTGAACTTCGTGCGCCGGCACCGGTTCACCCGCTCCGACCTGGTGCTGGACTTCGGGGGCCGCCTGGTCACCACGGAGGGGATCGAGCCGGCCGCGGCCAACGACCCGTTCGCCGCGGTGCTGTTCTTCCGGGGCGCCGTCACGGAGCAGGTGGTCACGTCGACCCTGGCCGCGCCGCTGCCCGAGCTGGTCGACATCGTGCCCGTGCCGGACTCGGCGGCGTTCGCGGTCGGGGACTGGTACGCGGTGCAGACCGACACGCGGCCCGGGGGCGGCAGCGCCGAGCGCGAGCTGATGTACCTGGTCCAGGTGACGCAGCTGGTCGACGGCACGCACGTGCGGCTCGGCTACAAGACCGGGTGGCCGCTGGACGCCGGGCGGGTGCTGACGTTCACGCGGGTCGAGCCCGTCCAGCGGGTCACCGTGCAGCGGATGCGGTTCCGCGGGACGGGCACGGACCAGGTGACCGGCTCGCACCCGGTCGCCTTCGAGTACGCGACGCGCTGCGACGTGCACCAGGTGGAGGCCGAGCACACGTTCTGGCCGGTGGTCATGCGGCGCTGGAACACCTCGTACGTGACGTCGCAGTGCTCGCTGGCCAACCCGGTGAGCGTCACCCTCGGCGGCGCGGGCTACCTCACCCAGCAGATCTCCTGCCTGTACGCGCACGTGGTCGACTGCCGGACGTCGAACGCGCGGCACCTGAACGACTTCACCTGCGCCGCGTACTCGACCGTCGAGAACTGCCACGGCGACGGCGACGTGCAGGGTCCGTTCGTGACGCACGGCCAGTACGAGCACGACCTGACCTACGTCGGGAACTCGGGCCTGATGACGTTCGCCAACTCGGGTGCCACCTGGGGTGGTCGCGCGAAGCGGGTGACGGTCCGGCAGCAGGTGGCGGCGCTGTTCTTCGCGCGGGTCGGCGTCGTCGACCTCACGCTGGAGGACTGCCAGGTGGTGCGCGACCCGAGCATGCCGGACTACGTCTCCTGGATGTGGGTGAACGCCGACGGGCTGCAGATGCGCGGGTGCCGGGTGGACGGCCGGTTCCAGCTGTCGCAGGCCACCGACCTGTCGGCGCGGCCGACGGTGATCGAGGACTGCGTGATCGGGCTGGCCGACCAGCAGGCGTCGATGCCGTTCGTGGCGGCGAACGTGACGACGCCGGTGCACCTGGTGCGCACGACGATCACCGGGCTGGACGGCGCGACGGCGCTGTTCGCGGGGACCGGGCCGCTCACGCTCACGGGCTGCACGCTGGCGGGGCGGGAGGGCGCCGCGGCGATCACGGTGGCCGCGTCCCGGCTGGTGCTCGACGGCACCGTGCTGGACGGGACGGGTGTCCTGCTCGCGGGCACCGGCGACCAGACCCTGGCGGTGACCGGGGGCTCCCGGGTGACCGGTGCGCCGGCGTCGGGGGTGGTGTTCGGCCGGGCCGCCGGCGCCGGGACGTCGACGTGGTCCTTCGACGGCTGCACGTCGGCCGTCGGCTCGGCCGAGGTCGCGCACGTGGCGCTGACGGGCGGGACGAACCACTACCGGGCGACCGGGTGCACCTTCGAGGGCGGGCGCCTGGAGCTGGGCGACGGCGCGTTCGGGGCCGGCTCCTCCCTCCTGCACACGGCGAACGTCGAGCGGGGGGTCGTCCGCACGGCGCTCCCGGCGACGGGTGACCGGGTGCTCACGGACGGCAACCTCGTCGTGTGAGAGCGGGTTCGGCTCTGCCGAACACCGACAGGCTTTACAGAACCGTAACGCCCAGCCCTTGCCCCGCCGGGGACCGAGCGCTTGAATGAAGCGTCCGTTCGGTTGTGCCGAATGGCGTTTGGTAAGTGCTCTTGGCGGAGCGCGAGGCAGTACTCGGGGCCGCGGCCGGGCTGGACCGCACCCCTGGAGGGCAGCACCCCGACCGGGTGCTGCCCTCCGCCGCGTCCGGCCCCGTCACGCGCACAGCGCGGCGAGGACCCGGACGGAGTCGACCAGCGCGGCGCCGGAGGGTGCGACGACGCCGGTCCGGACGCCGGCCACGAACCGGGCGAGCACCGGCCCCAGGTAGTCGTCCGCCAGGTCCACCCGGAGGTCCTCGCGGCCGGCCGGGCCCGTGACGGCGAGGTGGTACGGGGTGCTCGCGCGATCGAGCGGGGTCGTCACCGTGATCGTCGCGACGTCGCGGCCCGCGGGCACGACCGCCGTCCGCACCCCGGCCGCCGCGGCCACGGACACGGGCCCGGCGGGCCGGTCGCGCAGGACGGCCATGGCGAGCTCGACGACGTGCACCGCCGCGAACGCGAGGCCGCCGTGCGGCGAGGTGGGGTCGGCCGGACCGGCGGCGTGGACGGCCAGGCCGCCGGGCGCCGGGCGCCAGCGCGCGGCGAGCGCCGTCGCGCCCGCGTGGAACCGCAGCGCCGAGGCGCTGGTCAGCCCGACGCCGCGCGCCGCCGCGAGCGCCACCAGGGCCGCGGCGTCGTCGGGGTCGGCGGTGAAGGGCTTGTCCACCAGCACGGGGAGGTCCGCGCGCAGGAGCGCCGCCGTCAGGGCCCGGTGGCCGGCGGCGTCCCGGGTGGCGACCAGCACCGCGTCCGCCCCGTGCCGCACCACGGCGCGCGCCGTGGCCGCCGGGCCCCCCGTCCGCACCACCGGCGCGCCCGGGACCCCGAGCGCGGCCAGGCGGTCGTCCGGCACCGGCTCGGCGTCGGGGGCGGCCACGACGACGACGTCGACCTCCAGGCCGAGGGCGTCCGCGCGCGCGAGCCGCAGGACCTGGTCGACGTGCGAGGACGCCGCGCCGACGATCGCCAGTCGCACTGCACCACCCCTCGTTCGCGAGTGCCGAACGGTTTTCGCGGCGCTCCGCCTCATCGGCCCGGCCGCGCCGCCCGGGCGGCCCGCGCGGCTGGCGACGACACTAGTCGGCGATACCGAACAGCGGCTAGCCTGGCAGCACGGCGCCGGCGCGGCGCCCCGGCCAGCAGGGGAGACCGCATGGAGCCCAGCCCGCCCGAGCCCGAGGACTCCCGGTACTGGGTGCGCTCGGTGGCCCGTGCCGTCGACGTCCTCGAGCTGCTCGCCGCGCGCCCGCCCGGCGAGGGCATGTCGGTGACCGAGATCGGCCAGGCGCTCGGCCTGTCCAAGAGCGCGGCCTTCGCGACGCTGTACACGCTGACCCGCCGGGGCCTGGTCGCCGACGACGGTGCGGGCATGTCGCGGCGGTACCGGCTCGGCATGGCGCTCGCGCGGCTCGGCTCGCAGGCCCTCGCGCAGACGTCGCTGCGGGACGTCGCGCGCCCGCACCTCGTCGCGCTCGCCCGCACCACGGCCGCGACCGCGCGGCTGGCGACCCTCGTGCAGGACCAGGCGGTCGTCATCGACCAGGTCGGGGGGAACGAGCGGGTCCGGCTCGACCTGCGGATGGGCAGCCACGAGCTGCCGCACTCCACCGGGCTGGGCAAGGCGATCCTGTCCTGCCTGCCCCCGGAGCAGGTCCGGGAGCTGGTGGGTCGCGTCGGCCTGCTGCGCCGCACGTCCCGCACGATCACCGACGCCGGGACGCTGGTCGCCCACTTGGCCGAGAGCCGCGCCCAGGGCTATGCGATCGACGACGAGGAGGACGCCGAGGGGGTGTTCTGCATCGGCTCGCCGCTGCTCGGGCACGACGGCGCGTGCGTCGGGGCGATCTCGATCACCGGCCTCAAGCTCGACCAGCCGTCCTGGCACTACCAGGAGCTCGGCCGCACGGTGCGGGACGCGGCCGGGCGCATCTCGCGCGACCTCGGGTACGACCCGGACGCCCCCGCGGTGACCACGGTCGGCGGTCCCGAGGTGGTTGACGGACCGGCGCCCCCGGGCTAGCGTCCCGTCCCACTGCACGACCCGCCCCAGCCCGGGAGGGTCGTCGCGACGCAGGCCAGCCCCCTGCGCTCCGCCAGACGGTCGCCCTCGACGGGGAGGACGACCGCCAGCACCGCCCCCGACGCCACGACGCGCACCGCGCGGACGAGTCCAGACGCGACGAGTCCCCAGGCGGTCGGCATGGCAACGAGCAGCGAGACGTCCCGCGGCACGGCGGGTGCGCCCGCGGACGCCGCCGCGCCCTCCGGGACGCGGTCGCCCACGGCGCCTGCCGCCCCCGCGCCGGGCACCTGGCGGCGGTCCCCGCGACGGCAGCCCGCCGACGCCGTGGCCGGCCTCCCGCCGGTCACCGTGGCGCTGGTGGGTGCGGGCAACCGCGGCCAGACGTACCTCTCGTGGGCGCGCGAGCACCCCGGCCGGGCCCGGCTGGTGGCGGTCGCGGACCCCCAGCGCCACCGGCGCGACCTCGTGGCGGCGGGCGACCCCGGCGTCGCGCACTACGCGGACTGGCGCGATCTCGCCGCGCAGGGCCGGGTCGCGGACATGGTGGTCATCGCCACCCAGGACCGGGACCACGCGGAGCCGGCGGAGGCCTTCGCGGCCCTGGGCTACGCGGTGCTGCTCGAGAAGCCGATCGCGCCCACCGAGGCGGACTGCCGGCGGATCGTCGCCGCGATCGAGCGCGCCGGCGTGCTGTTCGGGGTGTGCCACGTCCTGCGGTACACGCCGTACACCGACCTGGTGAAGGAGGTCGTCGACTCCGGCGTCCTCGGCCGGGTGGTCGACGTGCAGCACCTGGAGCCGGTCGGCTGGTGGCACATGGCGCACTCGTACGTGCGCGGCCCCTGGCGGCGGGAGGACGAGTCGGCGCCGATGCTGCTGGCGAAGTCGTGCCACGACGTCGACTGGATCCGCTACGTGACCGGCCTGCGGGTCGAGTCCGTCTCCTCCTTCGGGTCGCTGACGGAGTTCCGCCCCGAGAACCGGCCGGCCGGTGCGGCGGACCGGTGCCTCGACTGCGCGCTCGAGCCGACCTGCCCCTACTCCGCGCCCCGGCTCTACCTGGGCACGCTGCGGGCCGACGGCCCGGTGTGGCCGGTCACGGTCGTCACGCCGCGCACCGACGAGCAGGGGGTCGTCGACGCGCTGCGCACCGGGCCGTACGGGCGGTGCGTCTGGGACTGCGACAACGACGTCGTCGACCACCAGGTGGTCGCGATGCGGCTCGAGGGCGGCGCCGCGGCCACGTTCACCATGACGGCGTTCTCGGAGCAGACCCACCGGCAGACCCGGGTGTTCGGCACCCACGGGTCGCTGGAGGGCGACGGCGAGCGGGTGCGGGTCGTGGACTTCCGCGACAACACCGTCCGCGTGCTCGACACCGGCACCGCGGGGTCGAACGCCGCGGACGGCCACGGCGGCGGCGACGCCGGCCTGATGGACGCCTTCACCGCGGCGGTCGCCACCGGCGACCGCACCTGGGTCCGGTCCGGCGCGGCCGAGTCCCTCGACAGCCACCTCGTCGTGTTCGCCGCCGAGCAGGCGCGCCGCACCGGCCAGGTCCGGGAGGTGGGCGCCGCGTGACGGCCGCCGACCGGGGCACCACGCACCACCCGCACGTCCCCCAGCAGTCCCTGCCTTCCCCCGACCCCAGGGTCCTGACCAAGGAGATGCGATGAGACTCGCGACGAAGTCGCTGGTGGCGGCCGGAGCCGCCTGCACCGTCCTGCTCGCCGGCTGTTCCTCCTCCTCCGACGGCGGCTCCGCCGGCGGTGGCGAGGACGGCGCGCTGTCCGGCGAGGTGACGATGTGGATCTACCCGATCATCGCGGACGAGGCCGCGCACACCGGCTTCTGGGACGCGCAGGTCGCGGCGTTCACCGAGGAGAACCCGGACGTCGACGTGACCGTCCAGGTGTACCCGTGGGCCGGCCGCGACGAGTCGCTCACCACCGCCATCGCGTCGGGCACCGGCCCGGACGTCGTCTACCTGATCCCCGACCAGCTGGCGACGTACCAGTCGTCGATCGAGCCGGTCGACGACTACCTGTCCGCGGAGCACGTCGCCGACATCCTCCCCAACGTCGCCGACTCGATCACGGTCGACGGCCAGATGCTCGGGGCGCCCCTGCTGACCAGCTCCAACCCGCTGGTGTGCGACAAGGCCGCGTTCGACGCCATCGGCGCCACCGAGTACCCGGCCACGTGGGACGACCTGCTCGACCTCGCGCCCGAGCTCGCCGAGCAGGGCATCTACGCGACCAACTACTGGGGCTCGCCCGAGGTCACGCTGAACATGACGTTCTACCCCCTGCTGTGGCAGGCGGGCGGCGACGTGTTCAGCGAGGACGGCACGTCGGTGGCGTTCAACTCCGACGAGGGCGTCGAGGCGCTCGAGTTCCTGGTCGAGCTCAACGAGGGCGGCTACCTGGAGCCCGACCTGATCACCACCACCCCGAGCATCGAGCAGACCGCGCTCGCGCAGAACAAGGTCGCCTGCACCTGGCAGTCCGGCCCGGCGGACGTCGAGTCCTACTGGGGCACGGAGAACATCGTCATCCAGCCGCCGCTGACCCACGAGGAGACGGTCGGCTACGGCACGGTCGGGTCGCTGTCGATGCTGAAGGGCTCGGAGAACAAGGCCGCCGCGGGCGCGTGGATCGACTTCGTCACCTCGGCCGACCCGGTCACGGAGTTCGTCACCACCGCGAAGATGTTCTCCCCGCTCTCCTCGACGGGCGAGCTCTACGCCGACGACCCGGTGTACGGGGCGATCGAGCAGACCATCCCCGACACCACGGTCGGCCCGGTCAACGAGCACGCGCGCGAGGTGATGGGCGTCCTCGCTCCGGAGATCCAGGCCGCGCTGCTCGGGCAGAAGTCCGCGCAGGAGGCGCTGGACGACGCCGCCGCCTCGGCCGACGCGATGCTGGGCTGACCAGGCGATGACCTCCGCACTGCACGAGCCCGCCGCGGCGCCCGCGCGCCGCGGCGGGCCCGCCCGGGCCGGCCGGCGCTCCGTGATGGCGCGCTGGGACGCTCGCATCGGTCTGCTGTTCGCCCTGCCGACGTTCCTGCTGTTCCTGGCGTTCCGGTTCGGCCCCGCCATCGCGGGCGTCGGGCTGTCGTTCTTCGACTACGACATCTCCGGCACCCTCGAGTGGGAGGGGCTCGCCAACTTCGAGCGCATGGTCGGGGACCCGGTGTTCTGGCAGGCGCTGCGGGTCACCGTGCTCTACACGGTGCTCGCGGTCCCGCTGTCGCTCGGGATGTCGCTCGTCATGGCGCTCGCCGTCCGCCGCCGGTTCCGCGGCGTCGGGTTCTTCCGCTCGGTGTTCTTCCTGCCGGTCATCACGTCGCTGGTGCTCGCGGGCACGGTGTTCGTCTGGGTGTTCTCGACCGACGGCCCGGTGTCGACGATCTCGCAGTGGCTGGGCGGCAGCGGCCAGTCGTGGCTCTCCTCGTCGCTGCTCGTGGTCCCGGCGCTCGTGCTCGTCGGCGTCTGGTCGCGGTTCGGCTACGGGATGCTCATCCTGCTCGCCGGCCTCCAGGAGGTCCCGCGCGAGCTCGAGGAGGCGGCGCTGACCGACGGCGCCGGCCCGTGGGCGCGGTTCCGGCACATCGTGCTGCCGCACCTGAAGCCGTCGCTGTTCTTCCTCGCGGTCATCGAGACGACCGCGTCGTTCCAGGTGTTCGACCTGATCTTCGTCATGACCCAGGGCGGCCCCGCGCGCGGCAGCTACACCCTCGTCTACATGCTCTACGACCAGGGCTTCAAGTACGTGGACTACGGCTACGCCGCGGCGATCGGCGTCGCGCTGTTCGCCATGACCCTCGTCGTGGCCGTGATCCAGCGTCGCTTCCTCGGGAGGGAATCGTGAGCGCCCCCACTCTGCCGGTCGGCGCCCCGCCGGCCACCCCGCCCGCCGCCGCCGGAGCGCGCCGCCGCCCGTACCGTGCGCTCGAGCCCACCCGCCGCGGCAAGGTCCTGCGCGGGCTGCTGCTGGCGGCCGGCTCGGTGCTCACGATCTTCCCGTTCTACGCGATGGTCGTCATCGCGCTGCGGCCGGAGACGGCGATCGACTTCCCGTCCTCCCTGCTGCCGTGGAACCTCGACACCTCGGCGTTCCGCGAGGTGCTCGCCGGCCAGGACATGCTGCGCTGGACCCTGAACAGCGTCGTCTACTCGGTGGTGTCCGTCGTCGCGGTGCTCGTGATGGCGTCGATGGCCGGCTACGCGTTCGCCAAGAAGCGGTTCCCGGGCCGGGAGGCGATGTTCTGGTCGTTCCTCGCGATGGTGATGGTGCCGTACCACGTCACGCTCATCCCGACCTTCATCGTGATGGCGAAGCTCGGCGGCGTGGACACGTACTGGGGGCTGATCCTGCCGTCGCTCGCGAACGCCCAGGCCGTGTTCCTCATGCGGCAGTTCATCAAGGGGCTGCCGGACGAGCTGTTCGAGGCGGCGAAGATCGACGGCGCGGGGGAGTGGCGGACCTTCGCGACGATCGTGCTGCCGCTGTGCAAGCCGGTGCTCGCGACGCTCGGCACGTTCGTCTTCCTCTGGCACTGGAACGACTTCCTGTGGCCGCTGATCATCGGCAAGAGCGCGGACATGTGGACGCTGACCGTCGGCATCGCCTCCCTGCGGCAGCAGCAGGTGCCGCTGTCCGTGGTTCTGGCGGGCTCCGTCGTCGCGCTCGTCCCGATCTTCGCGGCCTACGCCGTCGCGCAGCGCTCGTTCCAGGAGGGCGTGGCGCAGACCGGCATCAAGGGCTGAGCCGCCACCCGCCCTCCCTCCCCGCACGTCCCACCCGGAAGGACCCGCATGTTCACGTCCGAGCAGGAGCTCGAGGACCGGCTCACCACGCCGTCGCCCGCCCTGGTCGCCGACCTCGCCCCCGGCGCAGGCGACCTGGTGATCCTCGGCGCCGGCGGCAAGATGGGCCCCACGCTCGCCGTGCTCGCCCGGCGCGCCCTCGACGCGGCCGGCCGCGACGGCGACGCGGTGCACGCCGTGTCGCGGTGGTCCGACCCCGCCCAGGCCGAGCGGCTGCGCGCCGCGGGCGTCCGGGTCGTGACGGCCGACCTGCTCGGCGACGACGACCTCGCGGCGCTGCCGGACGGCGCGGACGTGCTGTTCATGGTGGGGGCGAAGTTCGGCGCGACGGCCGCGCCCTCCTGGGCCTGGGCCGTGAACGCGGCGCTGCCGGACCGCGTGGCGCGCCGGTACCGGGACAGCCGGATCACGGCGTTCTCCACGGGGAACGTCTACCCGCTGGTGCCGGTGGGCAGCCAGGGCGCCGCCGAGGACCACCCGGTCGGGCCGGTCGGCGAGTACGCGATGTCCTGCCTGGGCCGGGAGCGGGTGTTCGCGCACGGCGCGCTGACGCGGGGCACACCGGTGTCGCTGATCCGGCTCAACTACGCCGTCGACCTGCGGTACGGCGTGCTCTACGACATCGCCTCGACGATCCTCGCCGGGGAGCCGGTCGACCTCACCACCGGCCACGTGAACGTGGTGTGGCAGGGCTACGCGAACGAGGTCACGCTGCGCGCCGCGGCGCACGCGTCGCCCGACGTGTTCACGCTGAACCTCACCGGTCCGGAGGTGCTGCCGGTCGAGCGGGTCGCCCGCCGGCTGGCCGCGGGCCTCGGGCGCGACGTCGCGTTCACCGGGGCCCCGGCCGGCACGGCGCTGCTCAACGACGCCAGCCGGTGCCTCGACCTGTTCGGCTACCCCGACGTCACCGCGGGCACGCTCGTCGACTGGCAGGCGCAGTGGCTCGCCGCCGGCCTGCCGACCAGCGGGAAGCCCACCAAGTGGGCCGTCCGGGACGGGCGGTTCTGATGGCCGCGCCTGCCCTGCCGCGCGACGTCGCGGCGCTGCTCCGCGCCGGGACGGTGATCCCGGCGCACCCGCTCGCGCTCACCGAGGACCGCCGGTTCGACGAGCGGCACCAGCGCGCGCTGACCCGGTACTACGCCGCTGCCGGCGCCGGCGGGGTCGCCGTCGGGGTGCACACCACGCAGTTCGAGATCCGGGACGTCGGCCTGTACGAGCCGGTGCTCGCGCTCGCGGCCGACACCCTGGACGGCGCGCTCGCCGCGGACCCGCGACCCTTCGTCCGGGTCGCCGGCGTCGCGGGTCCCACCGCCCAGGCGGTGGCCGAGGCCGAGGTCGCCGCGTCGCTCGGGTACCACGCGGTGCTGCTGAGCCCGCCCCGCCCCGCCCCCGGCGACCCCCTGCTCGCCGACGCCGCCCGGCTCGAGGACCACGCGATCGAGCGGGCCGCGGCCGTCGGCGAGGTGCTGCCGGTGATCGGCTTCTACCTGCAGTCCGCCATCCGCGGGCCTCGGCTCTCGCTCGACTTCTGGCGGCGGTTCGCGGAGCTGGAGGCGGTGGTGGCGATCAAGGCGGCGCCGTTCGACCGCTACCGCACCCTCGACGTGGCGCGCGCCGTCGCGGGGGCGTCCCGCGGCGCGGAGATCGCCCTGTACACGGGCAACGACGACGCGATCGTCGCGGACCTGCTCGCCGACCTCACCTTCGACGGTCCGGACGGCGAGCCGGTCACGCGGCGGGTGGTCGGCGGGCTGCTCGGGCACTGGTCGGTGTGGACGCGCCGCGCCGTCGAGCTGCACGCGCAGGTGGGCCGGGCACGCGCCGGCGACCGGGAGGCGCTGGCCGACCTGGTCGCGCGGTCCGCCGCGGTCACCGACGCCAACGCGGCGCTGTTCGACCCGCAGCACGGGTTCGCGGGCTGCATCGCCGGCGTGCACGAGGTGCTGCGCCGCCAGGGCCTGCTCGCCGGGACCTGGTGCCTCGACCCGGACGAGACCCTGTCCCCGGGGCAGGCGGACGAGATCGACCGGGTGCTCCGGCTGCACCCCTGGCTGTCCGACGACGCGTTCGTCGCCGAGCACCTCGACGGGTGGCTGGCGTGACGGCCGTCCTGGTCGCGGTGCCGCCGGACCTCCGGGCCGCGTTCTTCGACGACGCCGCCACCGCTCGGCTGCGCGCGGCCGCCGCCGCGCTGGGCGGGGATGTGACGTGGCTCGACGGCGGCGCGGCGCTCCTCGGCGCGACCCGCTGGCCGGAGGCCCGCGTGCTGGTCACCACCTGGGGGCAGCCGCCGCTGGACGCCGGCCTGCTCGACCGGCTGCCGGCGCTCGGCCTCGTCGCGCACACCGGCGCGACCGTCCGGCCGTTCCGCACGCCCGCCGTCGCGGCGCGGGGGATCGCGGTGACGCAGGCCGGGCAGGGGATGGCGCGGTCGGTCGCCGAGGTGGCGCTCGCGTTCACCCTGGCGCTGCTGCACCGGGTGCCGCGGTTCGACCACGCGCTGCACGCGGGCGCGCCCTGGGCCGCGGCGGAGGCGGCGCCCCCGCGGCACGAGGTGCTCGGGACCACGATCGGCGTCGTCGGCGCCTCGCGGACCGGCCGGGCGAACATCGCGATGCTCCGGGCGCTCGGTGCCCACGTCCTGGTCAGCGACCCGTACCTGACGACGGAGGACGCCGCGACGCTGGGGGTGGAACCGGCGGCGCTGGACGACCTGCTGCGGCGCTCGCGGATCGTGGTGCTGCACGCGCCGTCCCTGCCCGGCACCCACCACCTGATCGACGCCCGGCGCCTGGCCCTGCTGCCCGACGGGGCCGGCCTGGTCAACACCGCGCGGTCCTGGCTGGTGGACGAGGCGGCCCTCCTGGCCGAGCTGCGCTCCGGTCGGATCGACGCGGCGCTGGACGTGTTCGACGAGGAGCCGCTGCCGGTCGGGCACCCGCTGCGCGGGCTGCCCAACGTGCTGCTCACGCCGCACCACGCGGCGGGCACGGTGGAGAGCCGGCTGCGACAGGGCGGCATCGTGGTGGACGAGGTGGCGCGGTACGCGCGCGGCGACGCGCTGCGGCACGCGGTGACGGACGAGGACCTGGAGCGGATGGCATGAGCGGGCACGAGGCACGGGTGCGGGAGCGGTGGGCGGCGGGGGAGCCGGCGCGCGGCGTGTGGAGCACGCTGCCGGACCCGGTGGTGGCGGAGCTGCTCGGCCGGGCCGGCTACGACTACGTGTGCGTCGACCTGCAGCACGGGATGACCGGGCCCGGCACGGTGCTCCCGGTCCTGCAGGCCCTGCGGCACGCGCCGGCGACGACGCTCGTCCGGGTGCCCGGGCCCGACCCGGAGCTGATGATGCGCGCGCTGGACCTGGGCGCGGACGGGGTCGTCGTCCCGATGGTCGACACCCCGGAGCAGGCGGCGGCCGCGGTCGCCGCCTGCACCTACCCGCCCGGCGGCGTCCGGTCCTGGGGCCCGGCGTGGGGCGACGTCGACGGCGCGACGCCCGCCCCGGCCGAAGCGGACGCCGGCCGGCTCGTTGTCG
Organism: Cellulosimicrobium cellulans; assembly: GCF_007679345.1. Taxonomy (GTDB): domain Bacteria; phylum Actinomycetota; class Actinomycetes; order Actinomycetales; family Cellulomonadaceae; genus Cellulomonas; species Cellulomonas cellulans_A. The sequence goes on along the minus strand of NZ_VEGH01000002.1, from coordinate 285,260 downwards.
TCATGGTGGAGACGGCGGCCGGGCTGCGGAACGCCGCCGCGATCGCGGCGGTGCCGGGAGTGGCCGCCGTCTACGTCGGGCCGAACGACCTCGCGCTGTCCCTCGGCCACGGCCGCGCGACCTACGCGACCTCGCCGGACGTGCACGCGGCGCTCGACGGCCTGGTCGCCGCGGCGGCCGGCGCCGGGACCGTGCTCGGCCTGCACTGCGCGACCCCCGAGATGGCGGCGTACTGGCAGGACCGCGGCGTGCGGATGCTCACCGTCGCCACCGACACGACCCTGCTGCGGACCGGCTCGGCGGACGCCCTCGCGCGCGCCGGCGGCGACCCGCGGTCCGGTGCGCCGGCCGCGTCGCCCGGGGGTGCGCGGTGACCGGGGCGCCCGTGCTGCGGGACGTCGCGCCGGCCGTGACCACCTGGACCCCGCGGGAGTCCCGGCTGCGCGCCGGCGTCGGCCGCGCGGACATCACCCCTCCGGTCGGCGTCCGGGCGCACAACTGGGGCGCGTCCCGCACCGAGGTCGCCACCGGTGTGCACCGGCCGCTGACCGCCACCGCGCTCGCCTTCCACGACCCGGGCGCCGGGCGGTGGCGGTACCTGCTGACGCTCGACCTGGGCTGGTGGCGGGACGCGGCGTCCTTCGAACGGCTGCGCGACCCGCTGCTGCGGGCCCTGCGGGCGGAGCCCGACGACCTGCTGCTGCACCTGGTGCACACCCACGCGGGCCCGTCGGTGTCGGACCTGGGGCTCGACCTGCCCGGGGCGGACCTGCTCGACGGCTACCAGCGCAGCCTGGAGGCGGGCGCGCGCACCGCCTGCCGCACGGCCCGGGACGCCGCCGTCGACGCCGTGGTCACCTGGGGCTCGGGGTGGTCCGACCTGGCCGTCGCCCGGAACCTGCCGTGCGGGGACCGGGACGTCGTCGCGTTCGACCCGGGGACGCCCGCCGACGGCACCCTCCTCGTCGGGCGGGTGTCGCCGGCCGGCGGCGGCGCGCCGCTCGGCGTCCTGCTCAACTACGCCTGCCACCCGACCACGCTCGCGCACCGCAACAGCCTGGTGTCGCCCGACCTCGTGGGGGCCGCGCGCGAGGTGGTCGAGGCCGCGACGGGGGCGCCGTGCCTGTTCCTGCAGGGCGCCTCGGGCGAGCTGTCGCCCCGCGAGCAGTACGGGCCGGGCACCGAGCAGGCGGACCGCAACGGCCGGGCGCTCGGGCACGCGGCGGTCGCCGTGCTCGAGCAGCTCGGCGACCCCGGCACCCGGCTGCGGTTCGACGGCGTGGTCGAGTCCGGCGCCCCGCTGGGGCTCTGGGTCCGCGAGCCCGCCCCCGACCCGGCCGGGGTGCGCTGCGTCGCGCGCACCGTCCCGCTCGCGGCGCGGCCGGCGCCGACCGCGGCGCAGGTCGCCGAGCAGTGGGCCGGGATCGACCCGGTCGCGGCCGCCGAGCGCGTGCGCCGCGCCACCCGGCTGGCCGACGGCTACGTGGCGGACGGCGTCGCCGCCCACCCGCTGTGGGTCTGGGGCCTCGGCGACGCCGTGCTGGTGGCGCACCCGGGCGAGGCGTTCTCCGCCCTGCAGACCGAGCTGCGCCGCCGGCACCCCGACCGCGCGGTGCTCGTCCTCAACCTCACCAACGGCCCCGGGTTCGTCTACCTGCCGGACCGGGCCTCCTACGACCGCGACCGGTACCAGGTGTGGCAGACGCTCCTGGCTCCGGGCGGCCTGGAGGACCTGACCGACGCCGCCGACGCCCTCGTCGCCGCCCTGCCCCGACCCCGCGAGGTGACCGCATGACCGCTCCCGCCGCCCCGTCCGGTCCGGCCCCGTCCGGCCGCTCCGTCGTCGTCACCGGCTCGTCCTCCGGGATCGGCCGGGCGATCGCCCACCGGCTCGCCGCGGACGGCTGGGCCGTGGTGGTCGTCGGCCGCGACGCCGGGCGGGTGGACGCGGTGGTGGCCGAGGTCGAGGCCGCCGGCGGGACCGCGGCCGGGTGCGTGGGCGACGTCGCGGACCGGGCCCTGCACCCCCGGCTGCTCGCGGCGGCGCTCGGGCTGGCGCCGCTCGGCGGCTGGGTGAACTGCGCCGGCACCACCGTCCGCAACGGGCTCACCGAGCTGTCCGAGGAGGTCACGCTCGAGATGGTCCGCGGGAACCAGCTCGGCTCGCTGTGGGGCTGCGAGACCGCCGTCGCGCACTGGGTCGCCGAGGGCCTCGGCGGGTCGGTGGTCACCATGTCGTCCGTGCACGGCCGCGCCGCCTACCCCGAGCACACCGTGTACGAGATGACCAAGGCCGCGGTCGAGGCGCTGACCCGGTCGGTGGCGGTGACCTACGCGGCCCGCGGCATCCGGGCCAACGCCGTCGCGCCCGGGGCCGTGCGGTCCCCGGCCCTCGAGGCGTCCTTCGGGCGCGCCCCGGACCCCGCGGCCGCCGAGGCGTTCCTCGCCCGGCGGTCGCCGGCCCTGCGCATCGCCGAGCCGGAGGAGGTCGCCGCCGTCGTCGCCTTCCTGCTCTCCGACGACGCGTCGTACGTGTCCGGGCAGACCATCGCGATCGACGGCGGCTGGACCGCGGCGCTCGGGGCCGACCCCGAGGACCCGGGCGCGCGGCGGTCGGGGGTGGGCGCGTGACGCTGCGCAGCGCCGGCTGGTTCGCCGGGGACGACGAGGTGGCGGTGCTGCACCGCGTGGCCCTGCGGCTGGGGCCCGAGGACGCCGGCCGCCCCGTGATCGGCATCGCGGACACCGCCTCCGACCTCAACCCGTGCAACGCCGGTTTCACCGCGCTCGCCGGGCACGTCGCCGCCGGGGTCCGCGCGGCCGGCGGCGTCCCGGTCCGGTTCCCCGTGATGTCGTTGGGCGAGGACCTGATGAAGCCGTCCGCGATGCTCTACCGGAACCTGGTCGCGATGGAGCTCGAGGAGACCGTCCGCGCGTACCCGCTCGACGGCGTCGTGCACCTCGCCAACTGCGACAAGACCGTCCCCGCCGCGCTCATGGCCGCCGCCAGCGCGGACGTGCCCGCCCTGCTGCTGCTCGGCGGTGCGCGCTCGGCGCCGGAGTTCCGCGGCCGGGCCCTCGGCGCGGGCACCGACCTGTGGCGCGCGCTCGACGACCGGCGCGCCGGGGTGCTCGACGACGCCGGCTGGCGCGGCCTGGAGCAGTGCCTGGCGTGCGCCGGCCCCGGCGCCTGCAACGTCATGGGCACCGCGTCGACGCTCGCGATGCTGACCGAGGCGATGGGCATGGCCCTGCCGGGGACCGCCCTGCTCGACGCCGTGGGCCCCGACATCGAGGCGGCGGCCCGCGCGACGGGCGAGCGGCTCGTCGCCATGGTGCGGGCCGACGAGCGCCCGTCGGCCCGGCTGACCCAGGCGGCGCTGGACACCGCGGCGCGGGTGCTCGCCGCCGTGGGGGGCTCCACGAACGCCGTCATCCACCTGGCCGCGGTGGCCGGGCGGCTGGGGCTCGACGCGTCCCTCGACCGGTTCGACGCCCTGTGGCGGGACGTGCCGCTGCTCGCGGACGTCGAGCCGTGCGGGTCGGGCCTGGTGCACCGGCTGCGCCGCGACGGCGGGCTGCCGACGGTGCTCGCCGCGCTGGGCGCCGGGGGCCTGGTCGACCTGGACGCCGTGGCCGGCGACGGGCGCGCGTGGCGCGACGTCCTGCCGGGCCACCCCGCGCCGGGGGCGGACGGCTCGCTGGTGCGGACGCTCGCCGACCCCGTGCTGCCGGCCCCCACCCTCGCGGCCGTCTCCGGCACGCTCGCCCCGTCCGGCGCCGTGATCAAGGTCGCCGCCGCGAGCCCGGACCTGCTCGCGCACACCGGGCGGGCCGTGGTCTTCGACTCCTACGACGACATGCGGACCCGGCTCGACGACCCCGCGCTCGACGTCGACCCCGGCGACGTGCTCGTCGTCCGCGGTTGCGGCCCCGTCGGGGTGCCCGGCATGCCCGAGTGGGGCATGGCGCCGATCCCGCAGCGCCTCGTGGAGAGCGGCGTCCGCGACATGGTGCGCGTCAGCGACGGCCGGATGAGCGGCACGTCGTTCGGCACGGTGGTGCTGCACGTCGCCCCCGAGGCGGCCGTGGGCGGCCCGCTCGGGCTCGTCGAGGACGGTGACCGCGTCCGGCTCGACGTCCCGGCGCGGCGCCTCGACCTGCTCGTGCCGGAGGCGGAGCTGGCACGCCGGCGTTCCGCGCGCGGGGAGGCGGGCCCGCGGGCCGGGGCGCGGCACCTGCGCGGCTGGCCCCGCCTGTACGCCGACCACGTGCTGCAGGCCGACCGCGGCGCCGACCTGGACTTCCTGACCGCGCCCACCCCGGCGCACCGCACCTTCGTCGAACCCGTCGTGGGCCGCTCGTGACCGCGCCCCGCGACCCCCACCCGACCGCACGACCCACTCACCGAGGAGACCCGATGTCCGCACCGCGGCCCCTGGCCGGCGTCCTGCCGGTCGTCCAGACCCCCTTCACCGCCGACGGGACGATCGACGAGGCCGCGCTGCGCCGCGAGGTCGACTGGGTCGTCGACCAGGGCGCCCACGGCGTCACCACCGGCATGGTCAGCGAGATCCTGCGCATGACCTCGACCGAGTGCGCCCGGCTCGCGGAGGTGGTCGCCGAGCAGGCGCGCGCCCGCGGCGCCCTGGCCGTCGTGAGCTGCGGCGCCGAGTCCACGTTCGGCGCGGTCGAGGCCGCGCGGCACGCCGAGGCAGTCGGCGCCGACGCCGTCATGGCGATCCCGCCGATCACGGTGCAGCTCGAGGACGACGCCCTGTTCGGCTACTACTCCGCGATCGTCGAGGCCACCGGTCTGGGCGTGGTCGTCCAGGACGCGTCCGGGTACGTGGGCCGGTCCCTGTCCATCGACCTGCAGATGCGGCTGCTCGACCGGTACGGCGAGCGGGTGTACTTCAAGCCGGAGGCGGCCCCGATCGGCCAGCGCCTCACCCAGCTGCGCGAGGCGACCGGCGGGCGCGCCCGCGTCTTCGAGGGCACCGGCGGCGCCGCGCTGGTCGACTCCTACCGGCGCGGCGTCGTCGGGACCATGCCGGGCGCGGAGGTGACCTGGGCCATCGTGCGGCTCTGGGAGCTCGTCGAGGCCGGGCGGTGGGACACCGCGTACGAGATCAGCGGGCCGCTGTCCGCCCTCGTCGCGCTGCAGACCTCGATCGACGTGTTCGTGGCCGTCGAGAAGCACCTGCTGGTCCGGCAGGGCGTGCTCGAGCGCACCGACGCGCGCGCGCCGCACGGCTTCGTGCTCGACCGCGAGACCCGCGACGAGGTCGACCGGCTGTTCGACCTGCTGCGCGCCCGCACCCTCTCGGCCCGGGCCGCGTGACGCGCGCACCGGGCGCGGCCGTGCGAGGCTGCCGGGGGTGACCGACCTGCGCACCGTCCCGCTGCCCGACCGCCGCATCGACACCCGTGACCTGATCCCGCCGGACGCGCCGGAGGGGGTCGTCCTCGGTGAGGTCCGGGCCCGCCTCGGCGAGCGGCCGGTGCACGACGCCCGCGACGGCTCCGTCGTGTGGGTGGACATCGACGCGTGCAGCGTGCACCGGTGGGCCGACGGCGACCACGCGCGGGACGCCGTGACCAGCCTCCCGTCGCCGGTCTCGCTCGCGTGGCCCGCGGCGCGGGGCGGGCTGCTGCTCGCGACCGCGGACGGTCTCGGGCTGCACGACGGGACGACGCTCGGCCCGCTCACCCGGCCGGAGGGGATGCCCGCCGGGTACCGGTTCAACGACGGCGCCTGCGACGCGGCCGGCCGGCTGTGGGTCGCGACCATGCCGCGCGACGGCTCGGTCGGCGACGGCACCGTGTACCGCGTGGTGGCGGGCGGCGAGGGCGGCCGCGCCCTGGAGGTGACCGCGGCCGTCACCGGGGTCGGCTGCGGCAACGGCGTCCAGTGGAGCCCGGACGGGGCGACGCTCTACCTGACCGACACCGGCACCTGGACCGTGTACCGGGCGCCGTACGACCAGGCGACGGGCAGCGCGGGGGCGCCGGAGGCGTTCCTGTCCTTCGATCCCTCCGGCCCGCAGCCGGACGGCACGACCGTGGACGCCGACGGCTGCCTGTGGGTGGCGCTGTACGGCGGCGGCGCGGTCCTGCGGTTCGCGCCGGACGGCAGCCCGCTCGGCGCGGTGCGGGTGCCGACGGCGCAGGTCACCTGCCTGGGGTTCGGGGCGCCCGGGTCCGGGCGGGCGTACGTGACGACCGCGCACGCGGACGGGGACCCGCTGGCGGGGGCCGTGCTCGGGGTGGACGTGGCGGTCGACGGGCTGCCGGTGCGGGCGTTCGGGGAGGGCGCGGTGCCCGGGCTCCGCGGCTGAGCTCAGCGGGTGAGCAGCTGGTGAGCCCTCTGGTGCGAGACGCCGAGGACCGTCCCGACGTCGCGGACGGAGAGCCCGGCCTCACGCAGGACCCGCGCCGCCGCGCGTGACTCCGCTGCGGCCTCCCGGTTGGCGCGGTGCGCCTCCTCGCGCAGGCGCGCCGCCGTCCGCACGTGCGCGCCCACCTCGTCCGGGACCGTGGGCCGCAGGTCGATCTCCACCTCGACGGGATCGACCTGCGCGACGAACGCGATCACCTCGCGCATGGCGTCCCGGGCCTGGTCGAGCCGGGCCACCTCGGAGATGGCGCCGGGATGCTCGACGCACTGGAGCACCCACCAACGCCGGCCGCGCTCGGCCGTCACCGTGTACCGCGTCACCGCCACCACCCCTTCCCGAGCACCGCCGCGTACTGGTCGAAGAACTTCCGCACCGTGACGTCGTCGATCTCCGTGTGCCGCCCGAGCGTGGAGCGCACCCCGCCGACGACGACGCCGGTGTGGTTCGTCAGCTCGACGACCTCGTAGGACACGCCCGCGTCGCGGGCCGCCCGTCGCAGGCGCCGGAGCACTGCCGTCCGCTTCACGAGCGTAGTCCGGCCCAGCCTAGACACTCAAGGCAACATCGACCTAGACGACCTGTGCGTCGGGTCCGGGCGCCCAGGCTTCTCCCGATCACCGGTCACCCCGCGGCGCGGTCCAGGACGACCGGGCAGCCCGCGAGGTGGTCGTCGACCACGCCGCAGGCCTGCATCGCCGCGTACGCGGTCGTCGGCCCGACGAACCGGAAGCCGAGCCGCTTCAGCTCCTTGGCCAGGGCGGCCGACTCCGGCGTGGCCGCCGGCACCTCGGCGAACGTGCGCGGTCGCGGCCGGGGCTCCGCCGCGACCGGCGCCGCCGACCAGAACACCTCGTCGAGGCTGAGACCGCGCCCGTGCAGGTCGAGCAGGGCGCGCGCGTTGGCGACGGCGGCCGTGATCTTGGCCCGGTTGCGGATGATCCCGGTGTCGGCCATGAGCCGCTCGACGTCGTGGTCGTCGTACCCCGCGACCACGGCCGGGTCGAACCCGTCGAACGCCGCGCGGAAGCCCTCCCGGCGGCGCAGGATCGTGATCCAGGCCAGGCCCGACTGGAACGCCTCCAGGGTCAGCCGCTCGTACAGCTCCCGCTCGCCGTGCACGGGGCGACCCCACTCCTCGTCGTGGTACCGCTCGTAGAGCGGGTCGCCGTCGCCGAAGCACCGGCGGCGGTCTGCGGGGGCGTCGCTGCTCGTCATGCCGCCACTCTGCCGCAGGTGTCCGACACGCGGCGGCCGTCCTCCACAACCCGCACCGCCCCGCCCGGCTGGGGACGACAGCGGTCGAGGTGTCCATCATCCGGTCGCGACTTGTCTGACCTGTGAGACGGCGTAAGGTCGGCCGGGCGCTGGAGCACCGACCCGTCCGAGCCGACCCTGGAGCCGACCCCCGACGACCGCCGGTGGTCCGCGCCACCCGGATCGTCGAGGAGCCCCGCATGTCAGCCACCACCGTGCCCACCACCACGCCGCCGGCCGCGTCCCGGCCGCTCAACTCGCCGTCCCGTGTCATCGCGGCGAGCCTCGTGGGCACCACCATCGAGTTCTACGACTTCTACGTGTACGCGACGGCCGCCGTCCTCGTGTTCCCGAAGCTGTTCTTCCCGACCGGGAACGACACCACGGCGCTGCTCGCGTCGTTCGCGGTGTTCGGCGCCGCGATGGTGGCCCGCCCGATCGGCGCGGTCTTCTTCGGCCACCTCGGCGACCGCCGCGGCCGCAAGACCACGCTGGTCTACTCGCTGCTCACCATGGGTGTCGCGACGTTCCTCATCGGCCTGCTGCCGACGTTCGGCCACATCGGCGTCGGCGCCACGGTCGCGCTGCTGGTGCTGCGGCTCGCGCAGGGCTTCGCCCTCGGTGGCGAGTGGTCGGGCGCCGCGCTGGTCGCCACCGAGAACGCCCCGGCCGGGAAGCGCGCCTGGTACGGCACGTTCCCGCAGCTCGGCGCCCCGCTCGGCTTCATCATCGCCAACGGGATCTTCCTCGTCATCAACGGCGTCCTCGGCCAGGGCTCGGACGCGTTCATGTCCTGGGGCTGGCGCGTGCCGTTCCTGTTCTCCGCCGTGATGGTGATCATCGGCCTGTGGGTGCGGCTCAAGCTCGTCGAGTCCGAGGCGTTCACCCAGGCCGAGAAGAAGGGCACCATCACCAAGGTGCCGCTCGGCACGACGCTCAGGTTCCACTGGCGCGAGACCCTGCTCGGCACGTTCATCATGCTGGCGACCTACGTGCTGTTCTACCTGATGACGAACTTCACGCTCACCTACGGCACCCGCGCCGTCGCGCCGGAGGACGGCGAGCCCGGCGGCCTGGGCATCCCGTACGTGCACTTCGTGCTCATGCAGATCATCGGCGTGCTGTTCTTCGGGATCTTCACGATGCTGTCCGGCCCGCTGGCCGACCGGCTGGGGCGTCGGCGCCTGCTCATCGGGGTCACGTCGGCGATCATCGTGTTCGGGTTCTCGTTCCCGCTGTTCCTCACCGTGCGGGACGACCTCGTGTTCACCGGCGCGCTGACCCAGGCGTTCCTGGTGCTCGGGTTCCTGCTCATGGGCGCGACGTTCGGCCCGATGGGCGCGCTGCTGCCCGAGCTGTTCCCGACGAACGTCCGCTACACCGGCTCCGCGGTCGCCTACAACGTGTCGTCGATCCTCGGCGCCGCGCTGGCCCCGATCGTGGCGCTCGCCCTGTGGGCCGCCGCCGACGGCAGCACCTGGCTCGTCGGCGTGTACCTGTCGGCGATGGGCGTGCTGACCCTGCTCGCGCTGGTCCTCTCGAAGGAGACGAAGGACCAGGACTACGCGAGGTCCTCGCACGCGGACTGACCCTGCCTCACGCCGCACCCGTGCGGCGCGTGCTGGCCGGGTGAGGGAGACCGGGCCGCAGGCCCGCCGGACCGCCGGGCTCAGGCCAGCGCCGCCAGGGCCTTGCGGATGCGCTTCTCGCTGACCGGGACCGGGGTGCCGAGCTGCTGGGCGAACAGGCTCACGCGGAGCTCCTCCAGCAGCCACCGCGCGTCGTCGAGCGCCGCCAGGTCGGCGGGCACGAGGGTCCGGCTCGTCACCCGCGCGCGGGTCTGCCCGAGCAGCTGCTCCAGGTCCCGGACCTGCCAGGCGAGCTGCTCGTCGCGCGCCGGGTTGGCCGCCGCCTTGTCGAGCCGGTACGCCGCGGCGCGCAGGTAGCGCGCCAGGTGCGGCAGCCGGTCCGCGCCGGTGTCGGAGACGAACCCGTCGTGCACGAGGCGCTCGGCCTGCTCCTGGACGTCGCGGACCGTGCCGAGCAGGGCGAGCGACCGGGTGCCGCGGACGGCGCCGTCGAGGTCCCGCGCCGCGGCGAGCACGGCGACGAGGTCCTGCACCACGCGGTGCACGGCGTCCTCGAGGCGGTCGCGGACGAACCCGCGCGCCGCGGCGTACGCGTCGGCGGACCGGACGGCCGTCGCCGGGCGACCGGCGAGGTGCTCGGTCAGCAGCCGGTCGACGGCGGCGAGCTGCACGTCGGCGACCAGCGCCTCGGTGCTCGGGTACGGGCTGGCCGCGAGCGTGAGCGCCTGGGTGCCCGACCACCGCGAGGTGATCCGGCCCGCGGCGAGCCCGACGTCGCGGACCAGCAGCCGGCGCAGGCCGCGGCGGTGCCGGACGGCCTGGTCGCCCGCGTCGGCCAGCACCTCGACCCGGACGGTCGCCGCCGGCCCGGAGCCGTGCTCGACGAGCGCCGGGTAGCCGCGCACCGTCAGCCCGCTCGCGTCCTGCGTCTCCACGCGCTCCGGCAGCGCTCCGCCGGGCAGGTCGGCGGGCCAGGTGTCGAGGTCGGCGCCGTCGAAGCCGGGCAGCGCGGGCGTCGCGGCCCGGGCCCCGGGACCGGGGACGGCGGCCGACCCGCCGCGGGGGGCCGCCGGGGCAGGGCCGCCGTCGCCGTCCGCCGCGCCCGAGCGCGCCCGCGCGTCCACCATCGCGTCCCGCACCGCGGTCCTGACGGCGGTGCTCACCGCGTCCTGGGTGCGGGCGGCGAGCTTGCGCTGCAGCACCGCGAGGTCCTTGCCCTCGTCGAGCACGCGGCCGCGGTCGTCCGACACCCGGAACGTCATCCGCAGGTGCGGCGGCAGCCGGTCGAGGTCGATCGCGCCGTCGGGCACGACGACGTCGCGGAGCGCCCGGACGGCCTGCCCGAAGGCGGTCTCGTACGACGGCGCGGCGTCCGCCGCCCGCACGGTGTCCTCCCAGGAGGCGGTGTGCGCGTCGAGCCACCCGACCACGTCGCGCGCGACGTCCGGTGCGGGCACGAGCTGCACCCGGACCGGCTTCGGCAGCGCGCGGATCGTCGCGGTGACCAGCTCCTCGCGGAGCCCCGGGACCATCCAGTCGAAGCCCTCCGGACGGACCCGGGCCAGCGCGACGAGCGGGACGTGCACGGTGACGCCGTCCGCGTCGGTGCCCGGCTGGAACTGGTAGGTCAGCGGCAGCGCGAGGTCGCCCTGCGGCCAGGTCGACGGGAAGGACGACTCGTCCACGCCGCCCTCGTCGGTCACGAGGAGCTCGCGGGTGAAGGTCAGCAGGTCGGGGTCGCTCCGGCGGGCGCCCTTCCACCACTGGTCGAAGTGCCGCGCGGACACGACGTCGTCCGGGATCCGCTCGTCGTAGAAGTCGAACAGCGCGTCGTCGTCGACCACCAGGCCGCGACGGCGGGACCGGGCCTCCAGGTCCTCCGCCTCCCGCAGCAGCCGGCGGTTCTCGGCGAAGAACGCGTGGTGCGTGGTCCAGTCGCCCTCGACCAGCGCGTGCCGGATGAACAGCTCGCGCGCGTGCTCGGCGTCGACCTTGCCGAACAGCACCCGCCGCCCGGTGACGATCGGGACGCCGTAGAGCATGACCCGCTCCAGGGCCATGGCGGCGCCCTGCTTGGACGACCAGGACGGCTCGGAGTACGACCGCTTCACCAGGTGCCCGGCCAGGTCCTCGGCCCACTCGGGCTGGATGCGCGCGGCGTCGCGGGCCCAGAGCCGGGAGGTCTCGACGAGCTCGCCCGCCATCACCCAGGCCGGCAGCTTCTTGGCCAGCCCGGAGCCCGGGAAGATCGCGAACTTCGCGCCGCGCGCGCCGAGGTACTCGTTGCGGCCGCGCCGGTCGGGCGTCCGGCCGCCGTCACTACGGCCCTTGCCGCGGGGAGCGGACGCACCCGACAGGTCCGACGCCTCCTGCATGCCGATCTGCGACAGCAGACCGGACAGCAGCGCGACGTGCACCCGGTCGGCGTCCCACTCCAGCCGGTGCGCGCCGCGGCCCTCCGTCGCCGGGTCCCGCTCCTCGGAGAGGTCGCGGTCGGTGCGGCGCGGCGGGTTCATCGTGATGCCGAGGGGCTTCGCGAGCTCCTTGAGCTGAGTGACGACGTCCTGCCACTCCCGCAGCCGCAGGTAGTTGAGGTACTCCGACCGGCACAGCCGGCGGAACGCCGAGCCCGACAGGTCCCGCTGCGCGTCGCGGACGTACTGCCAGAGGTTCAGGTACGCGAGGAAGTCGGACGTCGGGTCGGCGAACCGCGCGTGGAGCTGGTCGGCCTGCGCGCGCTGCTCGACGGGGCGCTCGCGCGGGTCCTGGATCGACAGCGCCGCGGCGACGATCATCACCTCGCGCGCGACGCCCCGCCGACCGCCCTCGACGATCATCCGGGCCAGCCGCGGGTCCATCGGCAGCTGGGCGAGCGCGCGGCCGGTGTCGGTGAGCCGGGTGCCCGACGGGCCGGTCTCGAGCGCGCCCAGCTCGGTCAGCAGCTGGACGCCGTCGCGGACGGCGCGGGTGTCCGGCGGGTCGACGAACGGGAACGACGCGACGTCGTCCGGCCCGGTCGCGACCCCGACGGAGATCATCTGCAGGATCACCGAGGCGAGCGACGTGCGCAGGATCTCGGGCTCGGTGAACCGCGGGCGGGAGCCGAAGTCGTCCTCCGAGTACAGCCGGATCGCGATGCCGTCGGCGACGCGACCGCACCGGCCCGACCGCTGGTTCGCCGACGCCTGGGAGATCGGCTCGATCGGCAGCCGCTGCACCTTCGTGGCCTTCGAGTACCGGGAGATGCGCGCGGTGCCCGGGTCGACGACGTACCGGATGCCCGGCACGGTCAGCGACGTCTCGGCGACGTTGGTGGCCAGCACGACCCGGCGGGTGCCGTGCGGCTGGAACACCCGGTGCTGCTCCGCGGCGGACAGCCGGCCGTACAGCGGCAGCAGCTCGACCGCGTCGGGGCGGCGGGCGTCCTGCACCCGCACGCCGAGGTGGCCGCGCAGCGCCTCCTCGGCGTCCCGGATCTCCCGCTCGCCGGACAGGAAGACCAGCACGTCGCCGGGGCCCTCGGCCGCGAGCTCGTCCACGGCCTCGCAGATCGCGGACATGAGGTCGCGGTCCTCGGCGGGCGGCGGCGTCTTCGCGCCCTTCGACGCGGCGCCGCGGGAGCCGGCGCGCGGGCGGACGTCGTCGGCGTCCAGGTCGTCCGGGTCGTCGGTCGGCCGGTCCGGGGACAGCGGGCGGTACCGGATCTCCACCGGGTAGGTCCGCCCGGTCACCTCGACGACCGGCGCCGGGACGCCGTCGGGGTGCTCGGCGTCCGCCGGGCCGGCGAAGTGCGCGGCGAACCGCGCCGAGTCGATCGTCGCCGACGTGATGACGACCTTGAGGTCGGGGCGGCGCGGCAGCAGCTGGGCGAGGTAGCCCAGGATGAAGTCGATGTTGAGCGACCGCTCGTGCGCCTCGTCGATGATCAGCGTGTCGTAGGCGCGCAGCTCCGGGTCGCGCTGGATCTGCGCGAGCAGGATGCCGTCGGTCATGACCTTCACCAGCGTGCGGTCCGACGACTCGTCGGTGAACCGCACCTGGTAGCCGACGAGCTCGCCGATCGTGGTGCCGAGCTCCTCGGCGATCCGCTCCGCGACCGTGCGGGCGGCGATCCGGCGGGGCTGGGTGTGCCCGATCTGGCCGTCCCGGCCGCGGCCGAGCTCCAGGGCGATCTTGGGCAGCTGCGTGGTCTTCCCGGACCCGGTCTCGCCGGCGACGATGACGACCTGGTGGTCGCGGATCGCGTCGGCGATCTCGCGCCGACGGGCCGACACCGGGAGCTGCTCGGGGTAGACGACCGGGGGGAGGACGACGGCGCGGCGGGCGTCGGCGAGGGCGGTCAGGCGGCGGGCGCGGGCCTCGCGGCCGCGGCGGGGGTCCTGGGCGCGCTGGTCGGGGCCGCGCTGCTCCGGCGCGCGGCCGTCGCCGGCGGGGCGCCGCCCGCGTCCGCCGCGTCGCCGCCGGGGGCGCCCGGGTGCGGCGTCGCCGCCGTCGCCGCTCGCGGGACGGGGGGCAGGGGCGGGGCTGGTGGGGTCGGCGGCTGTCATCGGCGGTCCATTGTCACCGCACGGCCCCCGGTGACGCGATCTCGATTCGCGCAGGGCGATCACGCGCCACCCCCGTCGCACCCGGACGCCGAGATAGGGCCCCCGCGCCGAGGTAGGACCGTGGACGGTCCTACCTCGTGCCGGAGGCCCTATCTCGACCTCGGAGGGACCCAGGCGGCTCAGCGCACGAGCGCGTCCGAGATCGCCAGGCGCCCCGTGAGCCGGATGTCGTCGGAGGCCGCCCCCACCAGCACCGGGATGGTGCCAGTCGGCGTGCGCCACTCGTCCAGGCCGACGTCCCAGTAGGACAGCGACTCCGGGCTCAGCGTCACGGTCACGGACTGCGTCTGGCCGGGAGCGAGCGTGACGGTGCCGAAGCCGGCCAGGGACACCGGTGCGCTGCTGACCCGGCGGGTCGGCAGGTTCCCGACGTACACCTGGACGGTCTCGGTCCCGGCGACCGCCCCGGTGTTGCGGACGTCCACCGTCGCCTGCAGCTGCGTGCCGCCCTCGGGCCCGGGGACGGCCGCGGTGCGCAGGTTCGTGTACTCGTACGAGGTGTAGGACAGGCCGTGTCCGAACGCGTACTGCGGCGTGATGCCGTTCTCGACGTACCCGCGGTACCCGACGAAGATCCCCTCGCTGAACTGCTGGTCGAGTCCGTCGCCGGGGTACTGCGACGGGTCGCTGACCGGTGTCGACTCCTCGTCGACCGGGATGGTGACGGGCAGCCGGCCGGACGGGTTGACGTCGCCGAACAGGATCCCGGCGACCGCGGCCCCCTGCTCCTGCCCGCCGAACCAGTTGTGCAGGACGGCGCCGACACCGGCGTCCCAGTCGGACGTCTGCACGACGCTGCCGACCTCGAGCACGACGATCGTGCGCGGGTTGGCCGCCGCGACCTGCCGGATCAGCTCGGCCTGGCCGTTGGGCAGGTCGAGGCTGGGCCGGTCGCCGCCCTCGGAGGAGTAGTCCCGCACCACGACGACCGCCGCCTGGGCGGACCGGGCGGCCTGCGCGGCCGCCTGGACGCTCGGGGTGACGACGGGCTCCGGCGGGGTCCAGCCGAGCCGGAACACGGCACCGGCGTCGGTGCCGCCCGGGGAGTCGTTCGTGTACTCCGCCCGCAGCGCGTAGGTCTGGCCGGCGGTCAGCTCGACCGGCGCCGTGGTGACCGCGGCGGGGTCGCCGGACGGGCCGGTGGTCAGCACCGGCTGGTCGTCCAGGTAGACGGTGCTGGTGCCGTTGGTGGTGGCGGCGAGCTCGTACGTCCCGCTCACCGGTGCGGTGAGCGTGCCGGTCCACCGGATCGACGCCGTGTGCTCGTTGGTCTGGAGCGGGAAGTGCGGCGACTGCGAGTTGAGCCCCTCGAACAGGTAGAACCCGCCGTTGATGCCCGCGTACGGCTCGGTGCGGTCCACCGCGGGGGACCCGGAGAGGTCGTCGCTGTCGAAGTACTCGACGCGGACGCCCGCGCCGTCCCCGAGGGCCGAGGTCAGGAAGTCCGACGGGATGAGGTCCGGTCCGGCCAGCAGCGACGCCGAGGTGACGGGGTCGGTGCCCGGCGTGTGCGTGACGGTGACGCCCGCGCCCACGCGGTCCTGGATGCCCTGCAGCGGGCTGATCGTCCGCGTCGGGTTCACCAGCGACGAGCCGCCGCCCTGCACGACCACGTCGGCGTCGGCGCCCACGACGGCGATCGACCCGACGTTCGCGCCCAGCGGGAGCGCGCCCTCGTTCTTGAGCAGCACCGAGGCCCGCTCGGAGACCTGCCGCGCGAACGCGGAGTTCGCGTCCTCGGGCAGCGGGCTGATGGTCGGCGGGTTGTCGAACAGCCCGAGGGCGACCATCGGCCGCAGGATCCTCAGCACGGCGTCGTCGATCCGCGACACCGGGACCTGGCCCGCGCGCACCGCGTCGAGCAGCGGCCCGCAGAAGAAGCAGTCACCGGGCCCGACCTCGGGGGTGAAGTTGCCGGGCATCTCCTGGTCCATCCCCGCCAGGACCGCCTGCACGGTGCTCGGCGTGGCGCCGTAGTCGCTCATCACCCAGCCCTGGAAGCCGAGCTGCTGCTTGAGGATCTGGTTCAGCGTCTCGTCGTTCTCGCAGCCGCGGACGCCGTTGATGCCGTTGAACGAGCACATCGCCGACCCGGCACGGCCGTCGGCCTGGGCGATCGCGAACGGCCGGGTGTAGATCTCCTGCAGCGTCCGCTCGTCGAGGACGGCGTTGCCCCCGATCAGCCGGTTCTGCTCCTGCGTGTAGACGTTGTAGTGCTTGAGGTCGGCGATCACCGGGTTCGACTGGATGCCCCGCACCTCGGCGGCGGCCATCGTCCCGGACAGCAGCGGGTCCTCGCCGAAGCCCTCGAAGTTGCGACCGCCCTGCGGCACGCGCCCGATGTCGAGCGCCGGCCCGAGCAGCACGTTGTGCCCGGTGCGGTGCGCCTCGTCGCCGGCCAGCCGGCCGTACTCCTGCGCCAGCGAGCCGTCCCACGTCGCGGCCAGCGCGAGCGGCGACGGCAGCTGGGTGGACAGCTTGCCGTTGACGTCGGGGTTCGCGATCCGCACGCCCGCGGTCCCGTCGGCCATGGTCAGGGCCGGGATGCCGACCCGCTCGATCGGGGCGTTGTAGAAGCCGAAGAAGTTGTTCAGCTCCCCGTGCATCATGTTGACCTTCTCGTCGAGGGTCATCTGCCGGAGGATCGCTCGCGCCCGGGCCGTGTCGTCCGGTGACTCGTCCCACCAGAAGTCGGACGGGAACGACCGGCCCTCCTGCAGGGCCTCGGTGACCGCGGTCTCGACCGCGGGATCGTCGTCGGGCGAGGCCGCCGCGGCGGCTCCGACGGGAACGGTCAGGGCCAGTGCCGCGAGGACCGCGGTCGCGCCTGCGCGCCGGGAACGTGGGTGCATCGTCGAACCCCCTGGGATCGCGGCCGCCCGTGCGTCCTGCGGCCGGCCGTCGCGTCGTCGGGACAGTAGGTCACCCGTTCGGGTGACGGTCAAGGGGCGCTTGCCGGGGGCAACCGGGGCGCGGGGGCGGTCGCGCGGGGGCGGCGGGGGACTGGCCTCCGGGGTCGCGGGTCGGGGGCATCCGCGCGCCGACGGAGACCCCGGGCGCGAGGCGGGGCGGGTGTCCGGGGAACGGATCGTGGGGGGTCACGATGTGGAAGGCGCGCGGGTGGAGCACGCGAGGTCGGTCATCCGTCGGGCCAGCGGTAGAAGAGGCGGAGGCCGCCGGCGTTGGGGCCGAGGCCGTACTGCACCTGGGTGTTCGGTCTGCCGGCCTCGTTCCTGCCGTAGGGGATGATGAGGAGCCAGCCGAAGGCGCGTCGGTGGCGGATGGGTTCGCAGGCGTATGTGGCGTACTTGGCGTCCGGGCGCATGCTCGTGAGGTCGGCCCGCTTGCGGGCGTCCAGCGTGACGCACAGGGGTGGGCTGATCCCGGCGGCGCGCGAGCCGGCGGCGAGGTTGTCCAGGACCTCCTCGGGGGTCTGGTGGACCTTCGCGACTCCCCACGCGCCCCTGACGATGTTGTCCACGAAACCCGAACCCACATTCATCGTGCTCTTGGTCCGGTGGTCCCAGGCACCGTCGGCGAGGGCGTCGCGCAGGATGTCGACCTGGGTCCAGGTGCGGGCGGACTCGGCCCGGCATCCGACCACGGCGTAGAGCACGACGAGGACGAGGGCTGCCAGCCGCACCCGTCGGCGCTGCCCGCGCGCCGACGGCGGGTGTTCGTACCGACGCAGGAGCCAGGCACGCAGGCGCACGTCCCGGCGAGCGCTCCGTTCCGGGCCTGTCACGGCGGTCAGGACCCGTCGGTGGATGTGTCAGACCCCGTCCGGTCCCGGGAGAGGAAGCGCGCCGTCCCCCCGGCGAGCAGCAGGGCTTCTGCGGCGGCCGCCGCCCATGCCAGCGCGGCGCCGGTCGAGGAGGGGCTTCGCCCGGACGAGTCCGGTGTACCGCTGGGTGCGGCGTCGCGGGCGACGGCCGGCCCGGCCTGCTCGGTATGGGTGGCGCCGGCGCCGCCACCCGAGCGCACGTCCTCGCCCTCCTCGTCGGCGACGTGACCCGCGTCCTCCCCCGGGGCGGCCCCGGCCGGGCCGGCGGTGGCGAGCAGGGGCGCGAGGGCGGGCGCGGCGGCCGTCAGGACGCCGACGCGCCGATGCCTGCCACCACGCACCGGGATGTCGAGGGTCGAGGGGACGGGACGGTTCCGGACCATGCTCGCTCCAGCCGCGCTGCGCAGGGGGTCGCGTCGGCGACCCGCCCGGCCGACGCTAGGGACGCACGAACGTCCCCGAAGGGGCTTTCCGGCCCGGGTAGGTGCCGATCTGCCCTGAGCCCGCGCATATCCCTCGCGCGGGGCGCCACCACGCGCGTACCGTCGCCACCATGCGGATCTGACCGGCCCCGAGTCCCCGTCCCGACTCCCCGCCGACCTCCCGCGGTGCCCACCGCGCGCGTCGGCAGCCGGTGGTGATCCCCGTGCCAGCCCTCCCTCCCGCACCCGCGCCCGTCCTGCGGGCCGTCGGCGTGTCCCGCGCCTACGGCGACCGCCGGGTGCTGACCGACCTGTCCGTCGCGGTCGACCCGGGGCACCGGCTCGGGCTGGTCGGGGAGAACGGGATCGGCAAGTCGACGCTGCTGCGGCTGCTGGCCGGCGTCGAGGAGCCGGACGCCGGCGCGGTGCACCGCCCTGCCGACCTCGTGCACCTGGCGCAGGAGCCGCCGTTCGGGCCGGACGCGACGCTCGACGAGGTGCTGGGCGCGGCGCTCGCCGAGGTGCACGCGGTGGCGGCCGCGCTCGAGGACGCCGCCGCGGCGCTCGCGGGTGACGACCCGGGGGCCGCCGGTCGCTACGACGACGCCCTGGCCCGCGCCGCGGCGGTCGGCGTGTGGGACGCCGACGCCCGCGCGCAGCGGGTGCTGGCGGGCCTGGGCCTCGGTGGGGTCGACCCGGGTCGACCCAGCGGGACGCTGTCGGGGGGCCAGCGGTCCCGGCTCGCGCTGGCCGCGGTGCTGGTCCGCCGGCCGCGCGCGGTGCTGCTGGACGAGCCGACCAACCACCTGGACGACGAGGCAGCGGACTTCCTGGCGGCTGCGCTCGCGGCGCTGCCCGGCGCGGTGGTGCTGGCCAGCCACGACCGGGTGTTCCTGGACGAGGTGGTCACGGAGGTGCTCGACCTCGATCCGGTCCTGGGCGGGCCGCGGGTGGTCGGGGGCCGCTACGCGGACTACCGCGCGGCGCGGCAGGCCGCCCGCGAGCGGTGGCAGGAGCGGTGGGCGGCCGAGCAGGACGAGGTCGCCGGTCTCCGGTTGGCGCTGGGCGAGGGCGGGGCGGCGCGGACGCTCGCACCCGGGCGGGAGATGGCCGACCGGAACAAGATGGCCTACGGCCGCGCGGGCGACCGGGTGGAGCAGCAGGTGTCGCGCCGGGTCCGCGACGCACGGCGCCGGCTGGACGAGATCGAGGCCGATCCCGTGCCCCGGCCGCCGCGCCCGCTGCGGTTCCGCGGGGCGCTCACCGGCGGCAGCCGGGGCGACGGCGCCGCGCTCGCCGTCCGCGGCGCCGAGGTGCCGGGCCGGCTGCGGGTGGACGCGCTCGACGTGCACCGGGACACCGCCCTCCTGGTCACCGGGGCCAACGGGTCGGGCAAGTCCACGCTGCTGCACCTGCTGGCGGGCGACCTGGTGCCCGCCGCGGGGACGGTGCGCCGCGCGCAGGACGTCCGGGTCGCGCTGCTCGAGCAGGACGTCGGCCTGGCGGACGACCCCCGCACGCCCCGGGACGTGTACGGCCTGGTGACGGCCGGGGTTCCGGGGGCGGTGCCGCTCGCCGAGCTCGGGCTGGTCGCGGCGCGTGACGTCGACCGGCCGCTGCGCGAGCTGTCGGTGGGGCAGCGGCGACGGGTGGTGCTCGCGCTGCTGGTCGCGCAGGCCCCGGACGTGCTGCTGCTGGACGAGCCGACGAACCACATCTCGCTCGCGCTCGCGGACGAGCTGGCGGACGCGTTGCGGGCGGCGCCGGGCGCTGTGGTGGTCGCGTCGCACGACCGGTGGCTGCGCCGGACGTGGCACGGGACGACGGCCGAGGTGGTGGACGGCCGGTTCCGTGTCGGGGGCGGCTCGTAGGGTGGCGGGCATGACGAGCGAGCAGGACCAGGGCGGGGCCACCGAGGGCGAGCGGCGCGCCGCGCAGGCGCTCGCGGCCGCGGGCATCGCGCACGAGATCGTCCGGCACGGCCCGGTGCGGTCGCTGGCCGAGGCGGCGGCTGCGCGGGGGATCGACCCGTCGGGCATCGTCAAGACGCTGGTCGTGCGCCGGGGGGACGACGACTACCTGTTCGTGCTCGTCCCGGGCGACCGCACGATCTCCTGGCCCAAGCTCCGGGCGCTGCTCGGCGTGAGCCGGATGTCCATGCCGGACGCCGCCACGGCCCGGGAGGTCACCGGCTACGAGCGCGGCACGATCACCCCGTTCGGGTCGCTGCGCGCCTGGCCGGTCGTGGCCGACGAGCGGGTGCCCGGCCGGCCCGCGTCGATCGGTGGCGGCGGGCACGGCGTCGGTGCGCGCGTCGACGGCGACGACCTGGTGCGGGTGCTGGGCGCGACGGTGGCGGACGTGACGGAGCCGTTGCCGGAGGACGCTGCCTGACGGGCCCGCCCCCGCGATCCCGACCGGACGGTCAAGGTCCGGTCAAGAACTGATCCTCGGATCGGGGAACGAAGCGGCCCGCGGGCGCGTTGTCCACGGCGGAGAACGCACCGGTCGAACACCGGCGGACCCCGCGAGACGCGCTCGGCATGCGCGGACGTGCTCGGGGGTCCATGATCGGGCGGCCCCACGCAGACTTGGAGAGAACGAGGACATGAACCTGACCGAGGATCCCGCCCCCGTCGGGGGGATCGACGTGACCGCCGCGCACGGGCGCACGGTGGTCCGGCTGTGGGGCGAGGTCGACGGCGCGCTGCGGGCGGAGGCCAGCATGTCGATGGCCCAGGCGCTGGCCAGCCCGGCGCCCGTGGTCGTGGACGCGCAGGACGTGACGTTCATCGACTCGTCCGGCCTCGCGTTCGTCCTGCAGCTCAACCTGGCGGCGGGGGAGACCCGGCAGGGGCTGACCCTGCGCGACCCGCACCGGCAGGTGCTCGAGAAGCTCGACATGCTCGGCATGGCCGGGGAGTTCGCGCTCGAGCCGGAGCCGGAGCCGGCGCCGGAGCGCGCGATCGCCTGACGACCCCCGGGACCGGCGCGGGCGCCACGCCCGTCGTCCACAGGCGACGCGGGCGGTGCGCGGGGATGTCGGTGGTGGCGGCTAGTTTCGACGCATGCGGCTCCTGCACACCTCCGACTGGCACCTGGGCCGCACCCTGCACGGCGTCGACCTCACGACGCACCAGCAGGCGTTCCTCGACCACCTCGTGGACGTGGTCCGCGAGGAGCGGGTGGACGCGGTGCTGGTGGCGGGCGACGTGTACGACCGCGCGATCCCGCCGGTCGAGTCGGTGGCCCAGCTGTCCGACGCACTGCGCCGGCTGTCCGAGCACGCCGCGGTGGTCGTCACGCCGGGCAACCACGACTCGGCGATCCGGCTCGGCTTCGGGGCGGACCTCATGCGCGACCGCGTCCGCGTGCTCGCGCGGCTGGACGACCTCGCACGGCCGGTCGTGCTGCCGGGCGACGGGCACGACGTGCTGGTCTACGGCCTGCCGTACCTCGACCCCGACGCCGCGCGGCACGCGCTGGCCGACCCGGGTGCCGGTGGCCCGCTGCCGCGTTCGCACGCCGCGGTGCTCGGCGCCGCGATGGACCGGGTCCGCTCGGACCTGACCGCGCGGACGGCCGAGGCGGCCGCCACGGGCCGGGGCGCGCCGCGGTCGGTGGTCCTCGCGCACGCCTTCGTGGTCGGCGGCGCGGCCAGCGAGTCCGAGCGGGACATCCGGGTCGGCGGCGTGGACCACGCGCCCGCCGCGGTGTTCGACGGCGTGGACTACGTCGCCCTCGGGCACCTGCACGGCCCGCAGCGGGTCGGCGACGGCGACGGCCCGACCGTGCTGCGGTACTCGGGCTCGCCGCTCGCGTACTCGTTCTCCGAGGCCCGGCACGCCAAGTCGACCGTGCTGGTGGAGCTGGGCGCGACGGGCGTCCCGGCGGTCCGGCTGGTGCCCTTTCCCGTGCCGCGCCGCCTCACCGACCTGACCGGCCCGCTCGACGACCTGCTCGGGGCCGCGGGCGAGCCGCACGTCGACGACTGGGTGCGGGTCACCGTCACCGACGCGCACCGGCCGGCCGACCTGTACCGGCGCGTGCGGGCGCGGTTCCCCCACGCGCTCGTGGTGCAGCACCAGCCGCCCGCCCGGGAGGCCGGCCCGCGGGTCGCCGAGGTGACGGCGGCGCGCGACCCGCTGGAGGTCGCCGCCGAGTTCGTGCACCACGTGAGCGGGTCCCGCCCCACGGCGGCGGAGGCCGCCGTGCTGCGCCGCGCCTACGAGCAGGTCGTCGCCGCGGAGCGGAGCGCCTGATGCGGCTGCACACCCTGACCATCCAGGCGGTCGGCCCGTTCGCCGGCCGGCACACCGTCGACTTCGCCGCGCTGTCCGCGGGCGGCCTGTTCCTCCTCGAGGGGCCGACCGGGGCGGGCAAGTCGACCGTCATCGACGCGGTCGTGTTCGCGCTGTACGGCAAGGTCGCCTCGGCGTCCGCGAGCGAGGACCGGCTGCGGTCGGCGTTCGCCGCGGACGACGTGGAGACGGTCGTGGACCTGGTGTTCGAGACCGGGTCCGGCGTGTACCGGGTGCGCCGGACGCCGGCCTACGAGCGGGCCAAGAAGCGCGGCACCGGCCGGGCGAAGCAGCAGGCGACCGTCAAGCTGTGGCGGCTCACCGCGGCGCCGGAGAGCGCTCCTGTGCCGCTCGCGGACGACGTCCCGGGCGCCGACGGCGGCGCGGAGCGCGCGGCCACGGACGTCGGCGACCCGCCCGGTGAGCTGCTCTCCACCCGCCTCGACGAGGCCGGCGCCGAGCTCGCCCGGGTGGTGGGCCTGGACCGCGCCCAGTTCGTGCAGACGATGGTGCTGCCCCAGGGCGAGTTCGCCGCCTTCCTGCGCGCGGACCCCGAGCAGCGGCGGGGGCTGCTGCAGCGGATCTTCGGCACCGAGGTGTACGAGCGGGTGCAGCAGCGCCTGGACGAGCTGCGCCGCGAGGCCCAGCGCGCCGTCGCCGAGGCCCGGACCGAGGTGCAGGAGTGCACTGCGCGGTTCGCCGGCGCGGCCGCGGCGGACGAGGAGGGCGTCGCGGCGCTGCGCGCGGCCGCCGCGGAGGACGTCACCGCCCTGACCCCGCTCGTGGCCGACCGGCTCGCCGCGCTGCACGCGCACGAGGTCGCCGCCCGCGCCGCCGCCGACGCCGCCGCGGCCCGCGTGGCGGAGGCCCGCGCCGCGTCCGACGGGGCGGGCGCCCGGCTGCGGCTGGTCCGGCGCCGCGCGGCGCTGGAGGAGGAGCGCGCCCGACTGGCCGAGGCCGCCGAGCAGCACGCCGCGGACGTGGCGCGGGTGGACCGGGCGCGGCGCGCTGCCGTGGCCCGGCCGGTCCTGCGCGGCCTGGACGACGCGCGGGGCGCGCTCGCGGGCGCGGACAAGGAGCTGCGGGCCGCGCTCGACGCCGCACCGGCGGGGCTCGCCCCGGCGGACGCGGAGGCGGCGCTCGCGGACGCGGGACTGCCCGCCGCGCTCGCCGCCGTGCGGGCGACGAGCGCCGCGCTCGTCGCCACCCTCACGCGGGTGGTCGGGCTCGAGCGCACGCTCCCCCAGCGGGCACGCGACCGGGACCGGCTGCGCGAGGTCCAGGCGACCCGGACGCGCACGATGGCCGAGGCCGACGACCTGCTCGCGGTGCGACCGGACGGCCGGGCGGCGCTCGTCGCGGACCTGGAGGCGGCCACCGCTCTCGCCGGGACCGTCCCGACCCGCGCGCGCGACCTGGCCGACGCCGAGGCCGTCGCCGCGGCGGTCCGTGACCTCGCCGCGGCGGAGGCGGAGCTCGCCGTCGCCGCGGACGCCCGCGCGGCCGCCGCGCACGCCGCGGTCGCCGCCGTCGAGGAGGAGTCCCGCCTGCGCCGCGCGCGCCTCGCCGGGTTCGCCGGCGAGCTCGCCGCCGGTCTGGTGCCGGGGGAGCCGTGCCCGGTCTGCGGCGGCACCGAGCACCCGCACCCGGCCCCGCTGGGCGACGCCCCGGTGGCGGAGGAGGACGTGGCGGCGGCCGAGGACGCGCGCCGGGCGGCCGAGGACGCCGTGCGTGCCGCCGAGGTCCGCGTCGTCGGGCGGACCGAGCGGTGCTCGGCCCTGCGCGAGCGCACCGGCGGTCTGCGCGCGGACCAGGGGGCCGAGGCCGCGGCGGCCGTCGACCGCGCCCGGGTGGCCCTGGCCGGTGCCCGGGACGCCGAGGCGGCCCGCGACCGCCTCCGCGCGGAGGTCGCCGAGCACGACCGGGTCACCGACGACCTGCGGCTGACCCGCGCCGCGCTCGGCGAGGAGCACGTCGCCGCCGGCCACGCGCTCGTCCGCGTCGAGGAGGACCTCGCCCGGGACGCCGCCGAGGTCGAGGCGGCGCGCGACGGGCACCCGACGGTGCTGGCCCGTCAGGGTGCCGAGCAGGCGCGGGTCGACGCCGCCGACGGGGTCCTGGCGGCGCTGGACCGCCGGGCCGCCGCCGCCCGCGCGGTGGCCGACCGGGACGCCGAGGTCGCCCGCGTGCTCGCCGAGCAGGACCTGGGCGACGAGGCGGCCGCTCGCGCCGCCGTCGCCGAGGCCGCCGACGTCGCCGTGACCGAGCGCGCGGTCGAGGCGTACCGGACCGCGGTCGCGCGCGTCGAGCAGGGGCTCCGCGACCCGGAGCTCGCGGACCTCGCGGCGGGGGACCCGCGGGCCCTCGCCGCCGAGGTGGCCGAGCTGGAGCAGGCGCTGGCCGACGCGGTGGGCGCGGCGGACGCCGCCGGCGCGCGGCTCGGCTCCGTCCGGGACCGGGCGGCGCGCGCCGCGGACGCCGCGCGGCACGTCACCGGGTCCGCCGCCGCCCTCGCCGCGGCCGAGGAGCAGGCCGCCCCGGTGACCCGCATGGCCCGCCTCGCCGGGGGCGCGGACGCCGACAACGCCCGCGCGCTGTCCCTCGCGACCTACGTGCTCGTGCGCCGGTTCGAGGACGTCGTCGCCGCGGCGAACGACCGGCTGCGGGAGATGTCCGACGGCCGGTACGAGCTGGAGCGCAGCGACGAGCGCGAGGACGTCCGCACCCGGCGCACCGGGCTCGCGATGCGGGTGGTGGACCACACCACCGGCGCCGCCCGCGACCCCCGCACGCTGTCCGGGGGTGAGACGTTCTACGTGTCCCTGTGCCTGGCGCTCGGCATGGCGGACGTCGTCACCGCCGAGGCGGGCGGCGTCGAGCTCGGCACGCTGTTCATCGACGAGGGCTTCGGGACGCTCGACCCGCACACCCTGGACGCGGTGCTCGGTGAGCTCGGTCGGCTGCGCGCGGGCGGCCGCGTGGTCGGGGTGGTGTCGCACGTGGAGGCGCTCAAGCAGGCGGTGGCCGAGCGGATCGAGGTGCGCCGGCGGGTCGACGGGTCGAGCACGCTGACCGTGGTGGCCGGCTGACGGTCGCCATCGCCCGGTCGCGGCCGCCGCCCGACCGCGGTCGCCCGCCGGCAGCCGCGCCGAGCCGCGCGTCACCAGGTCCAGCCGCGCGAGGCCAGCTCGACCTCCTCCCGCATCCGCTCCCACGGGTCGCCCTTGGCCCGCGGCAGCACCTCGACCCCCGCGAGCCGGCAGGCCTCCGCGAGCAGCGCGTCGTAGGCGAGCTGGCTGGCGATGATGCGCTCGGCCCGCGCCCACGCGTGGGTGTCCTCCTCGAGACGCCGGAGGTGGTCGGCGACGATCCCCAGCCGGACCTGCACGTGCAGCGCGTCGAAGGGGTCGGGGGCGGGCGGCCCGCCGTGCCGCCCGTGCCGGACACGGCTGGCCACCCGGTCCAGCACGGTTGCCACCCGGGCGCGGCGCCGCTCGCGGGCAGCGCTCCGTCGCGGCGACGACTCCGCCCCCGGGATCAGCCTGAGCACGACGGCGAACGTCAGCGCCGGCAGCACGAGCCAGAGCACCAGCCACCACGCCATCGGAGCACCTCGCGACCAGCGTAGGCCGAGGGTGTGACCCGCGCCACAGTCGGGGCGGGTCGGGACCTCGGTCCCTCGGGGACGGGATCAGGGACGGACCAGGGTGCTCCCGGATGCCCGCGTGCGAGGGGAGAGCGGGACGATCCACAGGTTGGCAGGGGAGCGACCACGACCAGGGATGGGGATCATGGCCACGAACGACGGCACGCCGATCGCGAGCGCGCGCGGTCTGGTGAAGACGTACGGCACGGGTGAAGCGGCGGTGCGGGCGCTCGACGGCGTCGACGTGGACTTCGGGCGCGGGGAGCTCACCGCGATCATGGGCCCGTCGGGGTCCGGCAAGTCGACCCTCATGCACTGCATGGCGGGCCTGGACCGCGGGGACGCCGGCACCGTGGTGGTGGACGGCCTCGAGGTCAGCGCGATGAACGAGCGGAAGCTGACCCGGCTGCGCCGCGACCACCTCGGCTTCGTGTTCCAGGCGTTCAACCTGGTCCCGACCCTGACGGCGCTCGAGAACATCACGCTGCCGCTGGACATCGCGCGCCGCCCCGTCGACCGGGCGCACCTGGACGCCGTGGTGCAGGCCGTCGGCCTGGCGGACCGGCTCGGACACAAGCCGACGGAGCTGTCCGGAGGCCAGCAGCAGCGCGTGGCCTGCGCGCGCGCCCTGGTGTCGCGGCCCTCGGTGGTGTTCGCGGACGAGCCGACCGGCAACCTCGACTCGACCTCCTCGGGCGAGGTGCTGGGCTTCCTGCGTCGCTCGGTCGACGACCTGGGCCAGTCGGTCGTCATGGTGACCCACGACCCGACCGCGGCGTCCTACGCGCACCGGGTGCTGTTCCTCGCGGACGGGCGCCTCGTCGGCGAGCTCGCCGACCCCACCCCGGACTCCGTCCTCGCCGCGCTCGCGGCCCTGCGCCCGGTCCCGGCCGGTGCCGCCGCCCCGGTCGCCGTCGCGGCCGCCGACGGGCGGCGCTGATGCTGCGGGTGGCGCTGCGCGGCATCCGCGCCCACCTCGTCCGGTTCCTGCTCTCCCTGCTGGCGGTCGCCCTGGGCGTCGCCTTCGTCGCGGGCACGTTCTCGCTCCGCACCATGATGTCGAGCACCTTCGACGGCATCGTCGACGCCGGCACCCCCGGCGACGCCTACGTCCGCGCGGAGCCCGCCGAGGGCTCGTCGGTGGTCGAGGGCACCACGGCCGGCCCGGCGGTGCCGATGACGCTCGCGGACGAGATCGCCGCCCTCGACGGGGTCGCCCACGCGATTCCCGAGGCGCAGGGCTCGATCGTCCTCGTCGGCGCGGACGGCACCGCCGTCCAGAGCACGCAGGCGCCCAGCCTGGTCTTCTCCTACCTGCCGGACGACCCGTCGCTCGACGTGGTCGAGGGCCGCGGCCCGGAGCGACCGGGCGAGATCGCGCTCGAGACGGCCACGCTGGCCTCCTCGGGCCTCGAGGTCGGCGACAGCACGCAGGTCGTCCTCGGCGGGCAGCTGTCGGACGCCGAGGTCGTGGGCCGGTTCGACATGGGCGCGCCCATGGCCGGCGCGACGCTCGTGGTGGTCGACCCCGGCACCGGCTACGCGCTGTTCGCGCCCGACGGCGACGTCGCCGACATCGCGGTCTACGCCGAGGACGGCACCACGCCGGCCGAGCTCGTCGACGCCATCGCCCCGCTCGTCCCCGGCGACCTGCAGGTCGTCACCGGGCAGGAGCTGCGGGACGAGAACAAGGACGCCATCGGCGAGATGCTCGGCTTCATCACGACGTTCCTGCTGGTGTTCGCGGCGATCGCGCTGTTCGTGGGCGCGTTCATCATCTCCAACACCTTCGCGATGTCGGTCCGGCAGCGGATGCGCGAGTTCGCGCTGCTCCGCGCGGTCGGGGCGTCGCCGGCGCAGGTGTTCGCCTCGATCCTGGTCCAGGCGGCGGTCGTCGGCCTGATCGGCTCCGCGCTCGGCATCGCCGGCGGGCTCGGCCTCGTGCAGGGGCTCAAGTCCGTGTTCGAGGCGATGGGCATGGACCTGGCCGGGGACATCCCGGTCGACGGTGCGACGATCGGCGTCTCGCTGGTCGTCGGTACCGTGGTCAGCGTCCTCGCCGCCGCCGTGCCCGCGCGCCGCGCCGCCCTGGTGCCGCCGGTCGAGGCGATGCGCGACGACGTCGCGGTGCCCGAGCGCTCGATCCGGGTGCGCGCGGTCCTCGGCACGCTCCTGACCGGCCTCGGCGCCGCGGCGGTGCTCGCCGCCGTCCTGAACACCGGCGAGGAGACGCTGGACGCCGCGCTCGGGGCGGGCGCCGCCGGGGTCCTGGTCGGCGTGCTCATGCTGGCGCCGAGCCTCGCGCGGACCGTCGTCGGGACGCTCGCGTGGCCGGTCGTGCGGCTGCTCCGGCCCGTCGGCCGGCTGGCGCGCGGCAACGTCGTGCGCAACCCGCGCCGCACCGCCAACACGGCGGGTGCGCTGATGATCGGCATGGCGCTGGTCGGCGGCGTGTCGGTGATCGCGGCCTCCGCGCAGGCCTCGGTCGCCGGGGTCGTCGAGTCGCAGCTGCACACCGACCTCGTCCTGCAGTCCGCCACCCGGGACCTGCCGAAGGGCGTGATCGCCGACGTCGACGCGCTCCCGGAGGTCGGGGACACGGCGGCGTTCGCGTTCGCGCCGCTCCAGGTGTCCTCGGACGGCGACGAGGCCGGGACGCAGTACGTCGCCGGGGCCCGGGACGACCTGTTCGACACCACGATCGAGGCGGAGACGATCGACGGCGACCTGGCGTCGCTCGCCGACGGCGAGGCCGCTGTCCAGGAGTCGACGGCGGACGACCAGGGGTGGGCCGTCGGCGACACCCTGCGCATCGCCGGCGCCACCGGCCCGCGGGACGTCACGATCGGCGCGGTGTTCACCAGCAACGTGATCGGCGCCCCGGTGGTCGTCGGCACCCAGGTCCTGGACGCGCTGGTGCCGCCCGAGCAGCAGATGGTCGACCTCCTGGCGGTCGACGCCGCCCCGGGGGTCGGCGCCGACGCGCTCAAGGACGCCGTGACCGCGGCCGTGGCGCCCTACGTCGTCGTCTCGGTGCTGACCCAGGACGAGTTCGTGTCGAGCATCGCCGACCAGGTCAACCAGGTGCTGGTGATCCTGTACGCGCTGCTCGGGCTCTCGGTCGTGATCGCGGTGCTGGGCATCGTGAACACGCTCGCCCTGTCCGTCATCGAGCGCACCCGGGAGATCGGCCTGCTCCGGGCCGTGGGCCTGGGCCGGCTCCAGCTCGCCGGCACCGTCACGGTGGAGTCCGTGCTGACAGCGGTGTTCGGCACCGTCGTCGGTCTCGTGGTCGGGGTGGCGCTCGCGTCCGCCCTGCCGTCCGTGTACGCCGACGACGGCCTGTCCGAGCTGGTGATCCCGTGGGGGAACCTGGTGGGCATGCTCGGGCTGGCCGTCGTCGTCGGGGTGCTGGCCGCGCTGTGGCCCGGCACCCGGGCGGCCCGGATGCGGGTGCTGGACGCCGTCAGCTACGAGTGAGCACCCACCCGTCCGGGCCGGCGAGGTCGTCGGCCCGGGCGGGGCCCCAGGAACCGGGCGCGTACGGCTCGGGCTCGGGCCGGTCCGGCCCCAGCAGCGGGGCGAACGCCCGCCAGGCCGCCTCCAGCCCGTGCGGCGTGGTGAACAGCGTCCGGTCGCCCACCAGCACGTCGTGCAGGAGGGACGCGTACGGCGCGATCGGGTCGCCGGGCTCGACGTCGTCCAGCCCCAGCGACGCGGTCCCGGTGGCGAGTCGGAGGTCCGGCCCTGGCTGCTTGACGGTCGTCGTGATGTCGATGGCGCCGTCGCCCGCCAGCGACAGGCTGATGCGGCCCGGGCCGGCCGGCTCGCCGAACAGCTCGTCCGGCGTCTTCAGCACCAGCGTGACCCGCTGCGCCGACACCGCCATGCGCTTGCCGGTCCGCAGCAGGAACGGCACGCCGCGCCAGCGGTCGTTGTCCACCCACAGCCGCGCGGCGACGAACGTGTCGGTCGTCGAGTCGTCGGCGATGCCGTCGATGTCCCGGTAGCCGTCGAACTGGCCCAGGACGACCTCGGCGGGGTCGAGCGGGCGGAAGCAGCCGATCACAGCCTCGCGCGCCGTCGCCAGGTGGTCCGCGTCGAGCGCGGCGGGCGGCTCCATCGCGACCTCGGCCGCGATCTGGAACAGGTGCGTGACGAGCATGTCCAGGGCGGCCCCGGTCTCGTCGTAGAAGTCCGCCCGGTCGGCCACGTCCAGCGTCTCCGGGACGTCGACCTGCACCTGCGCCACGTGCCGCCGGTTCCACACCCCGCCGAACAGCTCGTTGCCGAACCGGAGCACGTGCAGGTTCTGGGTCGCCTCCTTGCCGAGGAAGTGGTCGATCCGGAACACCTGGTCCTCGTCGAGCACCTCGTGCACGAGGGCGTCGAGCTCCTCGAACGACTCCGGGGAGGTGCCGTACGGCTTCTCGTAGACCACCCGGACGCCCTCGGCCATCCCGTGCGCGCGCAGGGCGCGGGTCGTCGGGGCGAACGCCGACGGCGGGACCGCGAGGTAGTGCACGACGGTCACGTCCCCGTCGTCACCGCCGGCGAGGTCGCGCCGGGCGTCCCGCACGGCGTCCACCAGCTCGCCCGGGTCGTCCTCGGTGAAGGTCAGCGCGTAGGACACGTGGCCGTCGAGGGCGTCGGCGTGCCCAGGCTCGCCGTGCTCCTCGAGCGAGGACCGGACCAGGTCGGCGAGCTCGTCGTCGCCGATGGGCTTGCGGCCGGTGCCGATGAGCGCCCACCGCTCCGGCAGCAGCCCGCGCGAGGCGAGCTGGGCGAGGCCCGGGTAGACCATGCGCTCGGCGAGGTCGCCGCGGGCGCCGTGCAGGACGAACAGGACCGGCGTCTCGACCGGCGTCGTGGGTGCCATGCCGCGGCTCAGAGGGCGGGCGGGTCGGTGCGCTCCGGGTGCCGCACCGGCGGTTCGTGGGTGCCCTCGCGCTTCTGCTTCTCGAGGAAGTCGCGCGCCTTCGCGGTGGCCTGGTCGACCTTGCGGTCGGTGGAGTCCGAGGTGCGGGACTTCACCGCGTCGGCGGCCTTGTCGATCGCGCCCGCGATCTTGTCCTCGTTGCCGGCGACGGCCTTCTTGGCCTTGTCGACGAAGTCCCCGATGCCCATGTCCGCTCCCGTCGTGGCGCAGGTGGATGCCTGCCACGAGTCAACGTCGGGCCCCGGACCCCCGCAACCGGGCGGCGGTCCCCTCCCTCGCCGAGAGAGGACCGCCGCGCCGAGATAGGACCGTGCGCGGTCCTACCTCGGACGAGAGGTCCTATCTCGGCGAGGAGAGTCGGCGGGTCAGATCGCGTAGGCCGCCAGGAAGCCCGCGTTGATCGCCTCGCCGACCTTCGCCGGCTTGACGCAGTCGCCCACCGGGACCACGTCCGCGCGGCCGGCGAGCGCCTCCGGCAGCGCGGTGTTCGGGCGGACGCCGAACGCCGACAGGACGGTGTCGGCGTCGACGTGGACCTGCTCGCCGTCGGGGCCGGTCGCGGAGAGGCCCTTCTCGTCGATCGCGGTGACGGTGTGGCCGGTGAGGATCCGTACGCCCGCCTCGGCCAGCTGCCGGAGCAGCGTGATCCGGTTGATGACGATCATGTCCTTCGCGAGCTCGGACGCCATCTCGACGATCGTCACCTCGTGGCCGGCCTGGGCGAGCTCCAGAGCGGAGTCCGCGCCGGACAGGCCGCCGCCGGCGACGACGACCCGCTGCCCGACCGGGGTGCCGAGGTGGAAGTCCAGCACCTCGACCACGTTCGGGCCGTCGATGCCGGGGATCGACCGCGGCACGATCGGCAGCGAGCCGGTCGCGACGATGATCTGGTCCGCGCCGTCGAGCTCCGGGGAGCAGGCGGTGATCTCCGTGCCCAGGTGCACCGTGACGGGCAGGTCGGCGAGCTGCCGCTCCCACCAGCCGACCATGCCGCGCAGCTCCTTCTTGAACTCCGGCGTCGCGGCGGGCCACAGCACGCCCCCGAGGTTCGAGCCCTTCTCGTACAGGTCCACGCGGTGGCCGCGGAGGCCCGCCACCCGGGCGGCCTCCAGCCCGCCGGGGCCGCCGCCCACGACGACGACGTGCTTCGGCCGGGGCGCGATCGTGAGCACCCGCTCGCGCTCGAAGCCGACCTGCGGGTTGACCGCGCAGCCCAGCGCCTCGGCGAAGAACGCGTGGCCGACGCACATCGCGTTGCACCGGATGCACGGGCGCACGTCGCCCCGGCGGCCCTCCCGGAGCTTGTTCGCCCACTCGGGGTCCGCGATCAGGCCGCGGCCGATGCCCGCGAAGTCGGCCTCGCCCGCCGCGATGACGGCCTCGGCGTTCTCCGGGGTCAGGTTGCCCACCGCCATCACCGGGATGGACAGGACCTCCTTCATCGCCTTCGCGGCCGGCGCCATGCACGCGTCGCCCAGGTAGTACGGCGGGAACACGTAGTCCATCGCCTCGTAGGAGCCGTCGTCGGCGATGAGCAGGTCCAGGCCCGCCGCCTCGAGCACCACGGCGATCCTCCGCGACTCCTCGACGGTGCGGCCGCCCGGGAACCGGTGGTCGACGGACAGCCGGAACGACACCGGCAGGCCGGGTGCGGCCTCCTTCACGGCCCGGATGATCTCGACGGCGAACCGGCACCGGTTCTCCGTCGAGCCTCCGTAGGAGTCGGTGCGCCGGTTCCACACCGGGCTCAGGAACTGGTCGACCAGGTAGCCGGTGTGGCCGTGGATGTCGAGGGCGTCGATCCCGGCCCGCGCGGCGCGGGCGGCGGCCTCGGCATGCCGGCGGACGATCACCCGGATCTCGTCGACCTCGAGCGGTCGGCACAGCACCTCGGGGTGCGCGTAGTGCGGGTTGTCCGACGCCGAGATCGGCAGCCGCTCGGGGTCCACGTTGTTGATGTTCCGGCCGAGACCGGCCGTGAGCTGGAGCGAGATCTTCCCGCCGACGCGGTGGACCGACTCCGCGAGTGCGGTCAGGCCCGGCAGCGCGGCGTCGGTGTCGACGCGGCACAGGCCCGGGTTGATGACCTCGTAGTCCTGCGACACGGCCGAGATGCCGGTCATCACCAGGCCGGTGCCACCCTTGGCGCGCTCGGTGTAGTACGCGATCTCGCGCTCGGTGATGAGGCCCTCGTGGGTGCCCATCTCGGTGCCCATGGGGGCGAGGGCGACACGGTTGGGCAGGTCGAGCGAGCCGATGCGGCCGGGTTGCAGGACGTGGTCGAAGGTGGCGGTCATGTCGGGTCCTCCTGGGGCGGGTGCGGCGCGGCTGGGGTGGCGCCGGGATTCCTGACGGATCAGCGAGACTCCTCGATCGTCGGATACCGACCAGGCGGTCGGCAGGGTCGTTCGTCCCGATCCGGGCGGGTTCGCGCCGGTGGACGCGCGCGACCACCCGGATGCGTCGTCGGGGTGAAGGTCCTGCGCCGGGCCACGTCCGGGGTCCCGGCGGGGGTGGCCGGCCCGTACCCTCGGGGCGTGACCCGCACCCGCAGCCCCCGCCGTCGCGTCGGATGCGTGGTCGGCCTGACCGCCGCCGTGCTCGTCCTCGTCGGCGGGACCCTGCTCGCCGACCGCGTGACCCACTCGATCGCCGAGGACGTCGCCGCCGACGCGGTGCGGTCCCAGCTCGGGGCCACCGACCCGCAGGTCGACGTCACCGGCTTCCCGTTCCTCACCCAGCTCGCCCGCGGCACGCTCGACGACGTGCACCTCACCGCCACCGGCGCGACGCTGCGCGGGCTCGACGTCACGGACCTCGACGTCGTCGCGACCGGCGTGGCGGTGCGGGAGCCGCGCGGCGCCGAGCACGTCGTCGCGACCGCGACCGTGCCGACCGCATCGCTGGAGTCCCTGCTCCGCGAGCGCACCGGCTGGGACCTGGCGCTCGCGGTCGACGGCGAGGCCCTGGTGGCCACCGGCGCCGTCGCCGGCGTCCCGGTCGGCGTGACCCTGGCGCTCGCGCCGGCGGGCGCCGACGGCCTCGTCGCGACCATCACCAGCGCGTCGCTGGGCGGGTTCTCGATCGACGCCGGGCTGCTCCCCGACGGCCTGGCCTCGCGGATCGCCGAGGTCGACGTCGCGGACCAGCTGCCGGCCGGCGCCGAGGTGACCGGCGCCGTGATCGAGGCGGACGGCCTGCACCTGACCGTGGAGCTCGCCGACGTGACCCTCGACAGCCTGTGACCGGGTTCCTCGAAGCCCTGCGCACGCTGCCCGGGGAGATCTGGGACCGCGCCACCACCGTCCAGCCCGCGCCGGGCCAGGCCGTGCTGCTCGGGACGCTGGGCGCCGCGCTGCTCTGCCTCGCCGTCCCGACGCTCTGGCACGTCTCCCGGCACCTGCTGACGATCGTGCACGAGGCGGCGCACGGACTGGTCGCGGTGCTGTCCGGCCGTCGGCTGTCCGGGATCCGGGTGCACTCGGACACCTCGGGCCTCACGGTGTCCGTGGGCAGGCCGCGCGGTCCGGGCATGGTGGCGACGGCCTTCGCCGGCTACGTGGGGCCCGCGCTGCTCGGCCTCGGGGCCGCGTGGCTGCTCGGCCGGGGGTACGCCGTGGGGCTGCTGTGGGCGCTGCTGGTCGTGCTGGTGGTCGTGCTGGTCCAGATCCGGAACTGGTACGGGCTGTGGGCGGTGCTGGCGACGGGCGTCGTGCTGGTGGGCGTCTCGTGGTGGGGGAGCGCCGCGGTGCAGGTCGCGGTCGCGTACGCGGTGACCTGGTTCCTGCTGCTCGGGGCGCCGCGGGCGGTGCTGGAGATGCAGTCCCAGCGCCGGCGGGCGCGCGGCCGCGGGACCTCGGACGCGGACGTCCTGGCGCGGCTGACCCGGGTGCCGGGCGGCGTGTGGGTGACGGTGTTCCTGCTGGTGTGCGGCGGGGCGCTGGTGCTGGGCGGCTCGTGGATCCTGGAGCGTCCGCTGCTCTGAGGTCGGTGCGGCCGGTTCCGCCGGGGCGACCCGTGAGGTCGTCACACCCTGCTGAGGTCGTCACTCCCGTGTGACGACCTGACCGACTTGTGACGACCTCACGACGGGGAGTCAGCCCGCCACCGCGCAGCCGTCGAGCTGCCGGCCCATCGCGTCGTGCTCGGCCTGAGTGACCCACAGCCCGTACGCCGCCTTCACCCGGACCTGCCGGACGACGTACGCGCACCGGTACCCGGTGCTCGGCGGCAACCAGGTGGCGGCGTCGCCGTCGCCCTTCGCGCCGTTGGCGGGGCCGTCGACCGCGAGCAGGTTGGCCGGGTCGTTGGCGAACTGTCGGCGGGTCTCCGCGTCCCACTGCTGCGCGCCCTTCTGCCACGCGTCGGACAGCGCGACGACGTGGTCGATCTGCACCTCCGCGCTGCGGGGTCCGCGCTCGAACTCGATCACCTCGTCGGTGTAGGGGTCCGCGAGCGTGCCGGTGAGGACGACGCAGTCGTGCGTCCCCTCCTCGAACGTCACGTCCGTGAGGTCACGCGCGAGCACGTCGTTGCGGGTGTCGCAGCCGTTGCGGTCGACGTCCGCCCACGCGGGGCCGAACTGCTCGCGGTCGTACCCGGTCCTCGGGGCGCGGCCCTTGACGTCCAGGCCGGCGAGCTCGGAGCGGGCACGGTCGAGGTCGGCGGCGGTGACCGGGAACCGCGCGGACTCGCGGGCGTCCGACCACACCGGGATCCCGGCGCCCAGGGCCACCGCGACCACCAGCACCAGCCAGACCCAGCCCAGCCGACCGCCGCCGCGGCCCCTCCGGTTCCGCGCCGGCGGCCGGCGTCGGGGCGAGGCGGGGAGCGCGGAGCGGGAGGTGCGGGTGGTGCTGGTCACCGCGGAACCGTCGCACACGGGACCGACACGACACCTCCTCCCGACCCGGGCCGGCGCGCCGCCCCGGACCCGCGAGGACGCCCTAGCGTCGGTGCGGGAGGTGGCGCGGTGCGGACGTGGTGTGACCAGGGCGGACGCCCGTGGGCGGGAACCACGGTGGCGGCCGTGCTCGTCGTGGCGGCGGGGCTCGCGACCGCGCGGTACGGCACCGGGGCCGTCGCCGACGGGCTGGGGGACGCCCTGTACGCGGCGCTCGTGGCGCTGCTCGTCGGGCTCGCCGTGCCCCGGTGGTCGACCCCGGCCCGGGCCGGCCTCGCAGTCGGGCTGTGCTGGGCGGTCGAGCTGGCGCAGCTCACCGGCGTCCCGGCGGCCGCCGCGGACGCATGGCCGCCGCTGCGGTACCTGCTCGGCACGACGTTCGTCGCCACGGACCTGCTCTGGTACGCGGTCGGGGTGGTGCTCGCCTCGTGCGGCACGGCGCTCGCCTCTCGGATCGGCGGCGCCCGGCGCGCCGCGGTCTCCCGAGGCTGACGCGAGGGACCGCTCGCCGCGAGGGCACGTGCCCGCGGCCTGGGGACGAGGACGGTTCCGCGGGCTGTGGTCGTCCCGGTGCGCCCGCGGCATCGTGGCGACGACGCGGTGGTCCTCGCCGTCGTCGACCTCCGGGCGACGCTCGTCCTCACCGACGACGCGCTGCTCGTCGAGCGGCGGTGCGCCCGCTGCGCGCACCTCGGGAGGCGGTCCGGGCGGTGGACGGCACCGTCCACGGCCGCCCGTCCTGGTCGGAGTCGGTCGTGATCACCGTGGCTGGTCGCGGCAGGCCGGTGCGGTTCGGCGGCTTCGACGTGCACGCGCTCATCGCGCGGCTGCAGGAGTGGGTCGGGGACGCGGTGCCCGCGTCCGAGGGCACCGCGTCTCCGAGCTGACCCGCGCCCGCTTACTCGCAGCCCACGCCGTCGCCGTCACGGTCCAGCGCGGGGCGGTATCCCGGGTCGCCGGAGTGCACAGGCGCCGCGCCGGCGGCCCGGGCGGCGTCGCAGTTCTGGAAGTACACCGATCCGCCGCCCGACGAGGCCGTCGTCGACCCGCCCCCGGAGGAGGTGCCGGCTGACGAGGACGCCCGCGCGCTCGACGCGGCGGCCTCGCGGGCGGCGACGGCCGACTCCCGGGCCGCGACGTCCGCGGCGGTCGTGTCGAGCTCGGCGGAGCGCTGGTCCAGCTGCGCCTGCAGAGCCGCCAGCTCGTCGGCCCGCGCCGCCTGCTGGTCCGCCGTGGCCTGCTGCGTGGCCTCGCCGTCGGCGAGGGCCTGCTCCCGTCGGGTGGCCTCGTCGTCGCGGGTGTCCAGGTCGGCCTCCCGGTCGGTGAGCGCGGCGTCCACGTCGGCGAGGCGCTCCTGCTCCGCGGCGACCGCGGCGCGCTCGTCGGACAGGCTGCCTGCGCCGATCCCGATCCCGGCGACCAGCCCGAGGACCAGCCCCGCGACCCCCGCCCCGAGCAGGGCGCCGCGCCGACGACGTGCCGGGCGGGCGGGTCCCGGGGCGGGCGGCCCGGACCACGGGGAGGCGGGCGACGGTGCCACCGGGACCTCGGCCGTCTGCCCTGCGTGCGGTGCCGGCGGGACCGGCCTGAGGTCGGACGGACGTGCCATGGTGTGCCCCCTGATCCGGGCCGCACCCGCGCGGCCGTGTCCCGGTCCCCATCGGCAGGCTGGTGCCGGTGGTTGAGCGCGCGGCGTCCGGGTGCCGCCGTCCGGGGGACCCGACGGGACGGTCCCCGCTCGGTGCCCGGGTCGCCGGGCTCCCGCACGGCCTCGCGCCCGTCCGCCCGCCCGGCCACACTGGCCGCGTGGTGCGCGAGCTCGTCGTCCTCGGGACGGCCTCCCAGGTCCCCACCCGCACGCGGAACCACAACGGCTACCTGCTCCGCTGGGACCGGGACGCGTACCTGTTCGACCCGGGCGAGGGCACCCAGCGCCAGCTCACGCTGGCGGGCGTCGCACCGCCGTCGATCACCCGCATCTGCCTGACCCACGTGCACGGCGACCACAGCTACGGCCTGCCCGGGGTGCTGTCCCGGATGGTGCTGGACCGGGTCGAGCACCCCGTGCACCTGCACTTCCCGGCGGAGGGCGGGGCGGTGGTGCGGGCGCTGGTCGGGCTCGCGACGCCGGGGCTGGACCTGCGCCTGCACCCGCACGGGACGGCGGGCGAGGTCGCCCCGGGACTGGCGGTCGAGCCGCTGCGGCACCGGGTGCAGACGTTCGGCTACCGGCTCGCGGAGCCCGACGGGCGCACGCTCCTGCCGGGCCGGCTCGCTGCGGCGGGGATCACCGGGCCCGCGGTGGGCGAGCTGCAGCGCGCCGGGCGGCTGGGGGCGGTCCGGCTCGCGGACGTCAGCGTGCCGCGGCGCGGGCAGCGGGTGGCGGTCGTCATGGACACGGCCCCGTGCCCGGGTGCCGAGGCGCTCGCGGACGGCGCCGACCTGCTGCTGGCGGAGTGCACGTTCGCCGACGAGGACGCGGAGCTCGCCGCGGAGTACCGGCACCTGACGGCGGGGCAGGCCGGGGCGCTCGCGGCGCGGGCCGGCGCGCGCACGCTCGTGCTCAGCCACTTCTCCGGGCGGTACGAGGACCTCGGGCCGCTGGGGGAGCAGGCGCGCGCGACCGCGGGCTCCGCCGCGGTGCACGTCGCGCACGACCTGGACCGGTTCGGCCTGCCCCGGCGCCGCGCGACGGCGTGACGCGGGCTCAGTCCCGCCGCGGCGCGACCCCGCGCACGTCGTCCACGGGGAACCGCCGTCGCGCCTCGGCCTGCTTGTCGAGCGTCGCGGCCAGGACGTCGACGCCGAGCACGTCCGCGAGCCGCAGCAGGTAGACCAGGACGTCGGCGATCTCCTCGCCGGCGCGCCGCCGGCGGTCGGGATCGGCGAAGTGCGCGACCGCGTCGCCGGCGGGCAGCCACTGCACGAGCTCGGCCAGCTCGCCGACCTCCCCGACCAGGGCGAGCACGAGCGACTTCGGGTCGTGGAACTGCCCCCAGTCGCGCTCGTCGCTGAACTCGCGGATGAGCGCGGTCAGCCGGGCGAGGTCGCCGGTCCCGCCCCCGGTGGTGGATGCGTCGGTCACGCCCTCAGCCTGGCACGCCCCCGCAGCGGCTCACGCGAGGAGCCA
Organism: Cellulosimicrobium cellulans; assembly: GCF_007679345.1. Lineage (GTDB taxonomy): Bacteria > Actinomycetota > Actinomycetes > Actinomycetales > Cellulomonadaceae > Cellulomonas > Cellulomonas cellulans_A. The sequence continues at coordinate 246,284 of NZ_VEGH01000002.1, read as the reverse complement.
GGTCGGAGAACGCAGGTAGCGCTCGGCCACCAGGACCGAGCCCGCCGGCTGCTCCGCGCGGAGCGCGCCCGATGGTCCGCCGCGGGGGTCGGTCACGGTCCTCCCCAGCAGCTGCAGCCGGCGCAGCAGCGACAGCGCGCAGCCGTTCCGGGCGTCCTGCCGGGTCAGCGGCCGCACCTCCTGGTACCCGGCCACCCACGCCTGCGCGCGGTCGGGCGCGTCGGGCAGGTGCTCGACGTAGGACAGCGCGGCGGCCAGGTCGAGGACGAACCAGGAGAACCCGCAGTCGTCGAAGTCGATCAGCGTGACGTCGTCGCCGTCGAGCAGCAGGTTCCCGGGCCGCAGGTCGGCGTGCACCAGACCCCAGGAGTCGGGCGCGCGCGACGCCTCGCGGAGGATGTCGAGGGCGGCGTCGCGGGCGCGGCCCAGCAGCGCGAGGTCGGCGGCGGGCAGGCGGGCCTGCTCCCACGCGCCCCACCGGCTCCCGGGTCCGACCAGGTCCGCGGGCTCCCAGGTGGGACGCACGAAGTCGCGGGGACGGTGGAAGCCCAGGGCGTGCTCGTGCAGCAGCGCGGCGGTGGTGCCGACGCGGCGGTGCCACGCGCCCGGGTCCGCGGCACCGGGCCCCGCGCCGGGCCGTGCGCCCGCGAGCGCGTCCTCCAGCGAGGGCCCGGGCACGTACCGCCAGGTCAGGCAGACCCAGTGCCGGTCCTCGTCGTCGGGCACGACGGCGACGTCCCGGCCGTCGACCGGCGGGACCACGACCGGCACCCGGAGGGGCCCCGCCTCGCCCAGGGCGGCCATCCAGGCCACCTCGGACTCGACGGCCGCGGTGTCCTCCATGTAGGCCGGGGGCGCGACCCGGGTGACCGCGACCGGCCGGCCGCCGACCGAGACCCGGAAGGTCGCGTTGTGCGAGAGCGCCAGGAGGGCGATCGCCGTCCGGGCCGGGTCCCACCCCCACGCCGCGCACAGGGCGGCGTGCAACCACCGCGGGGCGGGGGCGCCGACCGCCAGCCGCCCGAACGGCGGGTCCGGCTCCGCGAGCCCGGTGCTCCCGAGCGTGTCGTCGGTCGTCATGGTCTGCCCCCGGGTGCTCGCGTCGTCGCCGGGCCGTGCGGCCCGAGCCGAGTGTCGAGGGGGCGCGGCGCGCCGGGACAGGGGCCCGCCCGGGATTTCACGCAGGTGTCACCCGGGATCGGCGGCGGTGACGCCGCGGAAACACCGCCGTCCCCGGGCCGCCTCAGACGCCGACGAGCGACGCGCTCACGTCCCAGAGCCGTCGGGCGAGGTCGGGGTCCGCGGCCTGCGGGGGCGGCACCGCGGCGCGGCCCTGCTCGAGGTACCCGCCGGGCTCCCAGTCGACGCCCGGGGTGCCGGCCGCGAGCGCCGCCAGGTAGCCGCCGCCCTGCTCCGGGGTGATCGTCAGCAGCCGGCGCAGGGGGGTGTGGTAGACGAACCGCATCAGGCTGCTCGTCTCCTTCGCGAAGCTCGTGGCGACGATGCCCGGGTGGAACGCGACCGCGGCGAGGCCCTCGGGCCCGTACCGGCGCTGGAGCTCGACCGTGTGCAGGACGTTCGCGAGCTTGGCGTCGCCGTAGGCCCGCTCGGGGCGGTAGCCACGCTCGTTCCCGAGGTCGTCGAGGTCGATCCGGCCCCAGCGCGCGGCCGCGACGCTCGACGTCGCGATCACGGACGCCCGGCTCGCGACGAGCGTCGGCCGCAGCAGGTGCGTCAGCAGGAACGGCGCGAGGTGGTTCACCTGGAGGGTGCGCTCGAACCCGTCGACGGTGACCGCGCGCGGCCCCATGATGCCGCCGGCGTTGTTGGCCAGGACGTCGATCCGCGGGTAGGCCTCGCGCAGCTCGGCGCCCAGGCGGCGCACCTGGTCGAGCTCGGCGAAGTCGGCGAGGTGGTGCGGGGCGCCGAGCTCCGCGGCGACGCCGGCGGTGCGCACGGGGTCCCGCCCGACGAGCACGACCCGCTCGCCATCGGCTGCCAGCCGGCGCGCCGCGGCGGCGCCGATGCCGTCGCTGGCGCCCGTGATCACGATCGTCCGTCCGGGCACGGGGTCCTCCGCCGTCGGGGTGCCGACCCGGGTCCGGAGCGGTCCGCGACACCCTAGGGTGCTGCCGTGACCCCCGCCTCCCCGGCCGCCCGCCGTCGCGCCCGCACGTCCGCCGTCCGCACCTCCGAGCCGCGCCTGGTGCCGCCGGTGCTGGTCCGGGACCACCGCGTGCGGGTGCCCGTCGACCGCGAGGACCCGTCCCGGTACCCGACGATCGAGGTGTTCGCGCGCGAGCTGGTCGACCCGGCGCGCGACGGGGAGGACCTGCCGCTGCTGCTGTTCCTGCAGGGTGGGCCCGGCGGCATGGGCCCGCGCCCGCTCGGCGGCGGCTGGTGGTCGACGGCCCTGCGCACGCACCGGGTGGTGCTGCTCGACCAGCGGGGGACCGGGCGGTCGTCCCGGGCCGACGGCCGCACGATCGCCCGGTTCGGCTCGGGCGAGGAGGCGGCCGACTACCTGGCGTGCTTCCGGGCGGACGCGATCGTCGAGGACGCCGAGGCGGTGCGCCGTGCGGTGTACGGCGGGCGGCGGTGGTCGACGCTCGGCCAGTCGTACGGCGGCTTCCTCACGCTGACCTACCTGTCCCGGCACCCCGAGGCGCTGACCGCCTGCTACGTGACCGGCGGCCTGCCGGGCATCGCGGCGACCGCCGAGGACGTCTACGCCCGGACGTTCCCGCGGCAGGCCGCGCGGGTCGCGGCGTTCGCGCGTCGGTACCCGGAGGACGTCCAGCTGCTCGGGGCGCTCGCGGACCGGCTCGCCGCCGGCGACGTGACGCTGCCCGACGGCGACCCCTTCACCGTGCGCCGGCTGCAGACCCTCGGCATGCCGCTCGGCATGAGCACCGGGGTGGACGGGCTGCACTGGCTGCTCGACACCGTCGACCTCGACGCGGACGGGGCGCCCGACGACGCGTTCGCGCTGGCGGTGCAGACGCAGACCGGGTTCGACGCGAACCCGCTGTACGCGGTGCTGCAGGAGGTCATCTACCACCAGGGCGAGCGGGACGGCGGCTGGGCCGCGCAGGCCGAGGTCGACCGCCGGCCCGACCACGCGCCCGACGCCCGGCCGCTCGCGCTGACCGGCGAGGCGGTGTTCCCGTGGATGTTCGACGAGGTCCGGGCGCTGCGGCCGTTCCGGGCGGCGGCGGAGGCGCTCGCGGCCCGCACGTCCTGGCCCGCCCTCTACGACCCGGAGCGGCTGGCGGCCAACGAGGTGCCGGTCGCCGCGGTGCAGTACGTCGACGACCCGTACGTGGACCTCGACCTGGCGACGGCGACCGCGGACGCCGTCGGCAACACGCAGGTCTGGGTGACCAACGAGTACCTGCACGACGGCCTCCGCGCCGCGGGCGACGTGATCCTCCCGCGCCTGCTGGACCTGGCCGCGGGCCGCCGGACGGTCACCCGCCCCTGACCGGGCGCGCCCGTGCGCCCGCCGAGCGCGGCAGGTCGCGCCGAGCGCGGTAGCCGGAGCCACCGCGCTCGGCGTGAACCCCCGCGCTCGGCGGACCTGCCTCAGAGCAGACGGCGGGAGCCGGGGCGCACGACGCGGAGCCAGCGGTAGCCGTACGCCGGGAGCTCGACCTCGACCCGGCCGTCGGGGTCGACCTCGCACGCCCCGTCCTCCAGCAGGTCGACCAGGCGGACCGGGTCGTCGTCGCCCGCCGCGCTGCGCTCGGTGGCCGTCCCGTCCGCCGGTCCGGCGTCGCCGGGCTCGCGGACCAGGTCCCGCAGCCGCAGCGGCACGGTGACCGCCTCCGGGCCGAGGTTGTGCACCGCGACCATCGACGCGTCCTGCCAGGTCGACCGGTGCGCGAGCACCGCGGCGTGCGGCTGGTCGAGGATCTCCGCCCGCTCCGCCCAGCCGAGCTCCGGGCACTCCCGGTAGCGCCGGACCAGGGTCTTGATGAACGACAGCAGGGAGTCCGGGTCCCGCCGCTGGTCGGCGACGTTGACGTGCGCGGGCGCGTACCCGCCGTCGGTGACCGGGCCGGCGAGCCGGCGCGGGGCGGCAGCGGAGAACCCGCCGTTGCGTCCGGACGTCCACTGCATCGGCGTCCGCACGGCGAGCCGGCCGTCGGCGGCGAGGTTCTCGCCCATGCCGATCTCCTCGCCGTAGAACAGCACGGGCGTGCCGGGCAGCGTGAACAGCAGGGAGTAGACCATCCGGATCCGGCGGGGGTCCCCGTCGAGCATCGGCGGCAGCCGGCGGCGCAGACCGCGGCCGTAGAGCTGCATGTCCTCGTCGGGGCCGAACGCCGCGAACACCTCGGCGCGCTCGTCGTCGGACAGCTTGTCCAGGGTCAGCTCGTCGTGGTTGCGGACGAACGTCGCCCACTGCGCGTCGTGCGGGATGTGCGGCCGGTCGCGCAGCGCCTGCGCCAGCGGGCCGGCGTCCTGCCGGGCCAGCGCCAGGTACATCTGCTGCATGGCCACGAAGTCGAACTGGAGGTTCAGCTCGTCGCCCTCGGCCGACCCGTCGCCGTCCTGGTCGCCGAAGAACATCCGCTGCTGCTCGTACGGCAGGTTGACCTCGCCCATGAGGATCGCGTCGCCGGTCCGCCGGCTCAGGAACGACCGCAGCGCCTTGAGGAACTCGTGGGGGTGCTCGATGTCGTCGGCGGGGGAGTTCGCGGCGTCGGCGAGCATGAACGGCACCGCGTCCACCCGGAACCCCGCGAGCCCGAGCTCCGCCCAGTAGCCGACGACCTTGGCGATCGCGTCCCGCACCTGCGGGTTCGCCGTGTTGAGGTCGGGCTGGTGCCGGTAGAACCGGTGCCGGTACCAGGCGCCGGCCTGCTCGTCGTACGTCCAGATGCCCTGCTCCTGGTCGGGGAAGATCACCTCGTCCCCCGTGGGCGGCGGCTCGTCCGTGCGCCAGACGTAGAAGTCGCGGAACGGGTTGTCGGGGCTGCTCCGCGCGGCCTTGAACCACGGGTGCCGGTCGGACGTGTGGTTGACGACCAGGTCGGCGATGACCCGGATGCCCCGGTCCTTGGCGGTGCGGATGAGCTCGACCAGGTCGCCGGCGTCGCCGAGGCGCGGGTCGACCCCGAAGAAGTCGGTGATGTCGTAGCCGTCGTCCCGGTCGGCCGTCGGGTAGAACGGCATCAGCCACAGGCAGGTGATGCCGAGGTCCGCCAGGTGGTCGAGCCGCTGCACCAGCCCGGGCAGGTCGCCGACGCCGTCGTCGTTCCAGTCCATGAACGTCTCGACGTCCAGGCAGTAGACGACGGCGTTCTTCCACCACAGGTCGCCGGTGTCGCGGATCCTCATGCGGCGTCCGTCCCCTCGGTTCCGGCGTCGACGGCCCGCAGCGCCGGGAGCAGGTGCTCGGCCGCGAGGTCGATGAACGCGTCCAGCGACGACGGCGGGTGCGTCACCGTCGGCGCGGCGTCGTCGTGCTTGCCGTGGTCCGGCCGGACGTCGGTGGCCACCTGGTGCAGGTAGACCTCGTCGAAGCCGACCTCGACCAGCTCGACCAGGCGGTCCCGGAGCCGGGCGGGGTCGTGCTCGATCACCACCCCGGTGCTCAGCGTGTCGTCGTCCACGTTGGCGGCCAGCTCGTCGAACGCCTCCGGCGTCGCGATGTCCCACGCGGCCGGCGGCCCGGCGGCGTTCCCCGCCCACTGCTCCCGCGCCAGCCGCCAGGCCTCGTCGGGGTCCGACGCGTACGACACGTGCACCTGCAGCGCGATCGGCCCGCGGCCGCCCGCGTCCCGGTACTCGCCGACGACCCGGCGCATCGTCTCGAGGTCCTGGTTGACCGTGACCAGGCCGTCGGCCCAGTCGGCGTGCGCCCGGGCGGTCTCCGGCGTCACGGCGGGCCCGATCAGCCGGGGCGGCACCTCGGGGAGCGTCCAGAGCTGGGCGCGGTCGACCGTCACCAGGCCGTGGTGCGTGACCTCCTCGCCGGCCAGCAGCGCGCGGATGACCTGCACGCACTCGCGCAGCCGGGCGTCCCGCTCCGGCTTCGGCGGCCAGGGGTCGCCGGTGATGTGCTCGTTCATGTTCTCGCCCGAGCCGAGCGCGACCCAGAACCGCCCCGGGTACATCGCGGCGAGGGTGGCGGCCGCCTGGGCGATGATCGCCGGGTGGTACCGCTGGCCGGGCGCGTTGACGGTGCCGAACGGCAGCCGGGTGGTGGCCAGGGCGGAGCCGAGCCAGGTCCAGGCGAAGCCGGAGTGGCCCTGGTTCGTGCCCCACGGTGCCCAGTGGTCGGAGCACATGGCGGCGTCGAAGCCGGCCTCCTCCGCGTGCTGGACGGCCGCGAGGAGTGCGGACGGGTGGACCTGCTCGTGCGAGCTGTGGAAGCCGACGCGGGTGGTCATGCCTCCTGTTCCTACCGGCTGCGGGACGGGTCCGCGCGCCGAGCGTGCGCCGAACCGGCCGCCGGTCGCGGTGCCGGACGCGCGTGCCGAGGGCGCGGCGGCGCCGTCGGGGCGGAACGGGGTGCAAGGGACGTCACAGCGCCCCGGGCCCTTCGGCCGCGGATCGGTCCGAGGGGACGACGTAGGCTCTTGCGACGTGGCGACCTTCTCCGCCGTGACGCGCGCGCACATCCTCCAGGCCATCGCCGAGCACGACTCCCGCGGGGCCGAGGCCTTCCTCGGCGTCTACGGCTTCCCCGCAGGCGGCGGCTTCTTCCTCCACGAGGACCGCCCCTACCCGACGACCGCGATCCTCGGGGTCGCCCACCGGTTCGCGACCGGGCGGCTCGCCGGCGCCGACGAGTTCCACGGCGGCGAGGACGCGGCGCAGGCGCTGCTGGCCCGGCGCGGGTTCGACGTGCCGCAGGCGGCTGCTACCGCGCGCGCCGCGGCCCCGGCCCGGGCGCGGTCGGCCGCTCCGAAGGCCCCGCGCGCGCCGCGGGCCGCCGCCACTCCGCGGGCGAGGAAGCCGGAGCCGGTCGAGTTCACGAAGACCTGCCCGACGTGCTCGATGGTGCTCCCGGGCACGGGGATCTGCGACTACTGCGACTGAGCCGCTCCTGCGACCGGGCCGCTCCTGCGGGTGAGGCGCCGCTGCGGCTGAGCCGCTACCGCGACACCGCCGGTGCCCCGCCCCCCACGGGCCGGCGGACCGCGTACCCGAGGTCGACGAGCGCCTCGGCCGCGCCCGCCGGGTCGTCCCGGACGGCGGCGCGGAGCTGGACCGCACGCCACCGCGCACGCCCGGCGCAGACCGCCGCGCGCCAGCCGGGCCGGGTGTCGAGCCCGAACTCCCGGACCAGCATCTCGAGCACGTCCTCGAACGACGGCCGGAACCGGTGCCCGCCGAGCGGGAAGTGCAGCGTCGACACCCGCGGCACCCGGCCCCGGCGGACCGCCGAGGTGCGGGCCCGGCCGCGCAGCCGGTGCCCGGCCGCCATCATCGCGAACACCAGCTCGTCGCGGTGGCCGTGCACGTTGAGGTGCGCCGCGGGGACCTTGTCGTCGGAGCCCGCGTCGTAGTCGTACCGGAACAGCGGCTCCTCGGTGCCCTCGGCGACCGCCGCGATCGTGGAGCGGCGGACGGCGAGGAACCGGCCGGTGTGGTCCCAGCCGCAGTCGAAGGAGGCCCGCACCCGGAGCACGACGAGGCCGTCGACGGCCAGCGGGATCCCGTCGGCCGGCTTCTGCTCGACCATCAGGCGCGACCGTGGCGTGGCCGTGGGCCGGACGCGGAAGGTCCCGACGTCGTCGCCCGCCAGGACCCCGCGCAGGGTGCTGCGCAGATCTTCGGCGAACCGCTCCGCGACGGTCGCCAGGTCGTCGTCTCCCACCTCGGGGCCCGTCCCGGGCGGTGCGCCCCCCTCCGCTTCCCGGTCACTCACCGAGCAGCCTGCCCAGCGTGAGGTACTCCTCGTACGCGATGCGCTGCTCGCGGGACAGCTGCCAGGTCTCGTACCGCTCCTCGATCGTCTCCAGGTCGAGGCCGATGCTCGCGAGCTCCTGCTCCCGCTTCTCGCGCATCTCCTCCTCGGTCATGATGACGAGCTCACCGTAGCTCTTGGGGATGACCTGCATGGTCGTCGTTCCTCGACGTCGACGGACGGTCCCTCGGGGCGGCTGCCGGACCGACGCCGATCACGCTAGCCGCACCGCGCTCTGCGCTGTCCAGCCCCATCTCGGCGGGCGCCGGAGCGGCCCGCCGCAACCCCGCCGCCCCCCGCTCACCCCCGCACGGGCACCACCGCGTCGACCGCCTCGAGGATCTTGTCCAGCACCACCGCGCGGTCGAACTGCAGCGCGAACTCCCGCGCCGCGTCGGCCCACTCCTCGCGGTCGGCGCCGGTGACCGCCAGCGCCCGGTCCAGCGCCGCCGCGATCGCCGCGGGGTCCTCGACCGGCACGATGATCGCCGTGTCGCCGACGGCCTCGGGGATGCCGCCGGTGTCGGTCGTGATGACCGGGCCGCCGCCGGAGAGCATCTTCTCGACGAGCGCGATGCCGAACGTCTCGACGAACTCGGGCCGCGGCTTGCTCGGCAGCACGTACGCGGCGGCGCCCGCCATGAGGTGCGGCTTCTCGTCGTCGGACACGTCGTCGAGGAACAGCACGCGGTCCGCGACGGGCGACGCGGCGGCGTGCGCGCGCAGCTGCGCCGCCTCGGGCCCGTTGCCGGCGATCACCAGGCGGTGCGTCGAAGGGGCGCTGCTGGCGGCGTAGCCGTCGATCAGGTCGTCCACGCCCTTGGCGGCGGCCAGCCGGGACAGGTAGAGCACGTACCCGTCCCGGTCCAGGCCCCGCGCGCCGAGCACTGCGTCCGTCTCGGCGTCGTCGCGCGCGAGGTACTGCGCGACGTCGACGGCGGGGTACGAGATCCGGACCCGCTCGCGGCACTGCGCGGCGAACGTCGTGCCGTGCTTCGCGTCGAGGGCCTCCGCCTCGGAGACGATCAGGGCACGGGTGTACTCGGACACCGCCAGGCAGACGTCGTGCTCCAGGTAGGACGCGAGCACGTGCGCGGCGGCACCGAACTGGTCGGCCTCGACGCAGGCGCGCACGACGTTGGTGACGTCCGAGCCGACCGCCTCGGCGACCGTCGTCACGTTCACCGGGAGCCCGGTGCGCCGGGCGACGTGCACCGCGTCCGCGACCGCGGTGGCGTGCGGGCTCAGGTACAGCGACAGCGCCACCGTGGGCACCCCGTCGGTGAACAGCTCCACGAGCCGGCCGATGAGCCCGGCGACCCAGCGGCCGTCCGGGACCTTGTAGTCGCCGACCGGCCCGGGCCGCTCGACGATCACGCCCTCGCGGTAGGGCAGCACCCGGTCGAGCGGCTTGAGCGGCAGGCCGGCGGCCTGCAGCCGGTCGATCGGCCAGGTGACGATCCGCACCTCGTCGAACCCGCGGTCGAGCGCCGCCTCGGCGAGGTTCCGCGCCTCGCCGGAGTGGCCGCAGATCACCGGGTCGGCGCGCACGACGATCACCAGGCGGCGGTCGACCCGGCGGGGCGCGGGTGCGTCGGTGGCGGGGCTGAGGGTCGCGTCGGTCACGGCAGGCCTCCGGGAGGGTCGTGCGGAAGGGGTGGGGAGTGCGGGGTGCGGGCCGTCAGGCGCGGGTGCTGTGCGACGGCGGGCGGGCGGCGGCGGTCCACGGGCCCGGTTCGGGACCCAGGTCGACCTGCAGCCGGCCGCCGGCGTGCAGCTCGGTGCCGGTCAGCCACGTGCGGTCCAGGTCGGCCCCGTCGAGCCGCACGCGCTGCACGTACTGCGCGGAACCGTCGGGCTCGGGTTCGACGAACCCGCTGGTCTCGACGGTGAACGCCTTCCCGCCGACCTCGATCCGGGACTCGCGCCACGCTGGTGCGTTGACCAGGAACAGGTTCTGCCCGGCGACCGGGAACAGCCCGAGCGACGCCCACACGTACCAGGACGACAGGCCGCCGGAGTCGTCGTTGCCGGGCAGCCCGCCACGCCCGGTGCCGAACTGCTGCTGGGTCACGGCGTGCACGACCTCGGCGGTGCGGTCGGGGCGCCCGGCGTACTGGTACGCCCAGGGGGCCTCCATGTCCGGCTCGTTGTTCAGGCCCTCGAACCGGTGCAGGCCGTACCCGGCGAGCATCTCGTCCTCGGACGGGGCCAGGCCGGGCTGCTTCACCGGCTCGGCCCCGTAGCCGAAGAACCGGTCGAGCAGCGCCACGAAGGCGTCGTCGCCTCCCGCCAGGTCGATCCGCCCCGCCATGTCGTGCAGCAGCCGGAACGAGTAGTTCCACCGGCCGCCCTCGTAGAACGTCGAGTCCCGCAGCAGGCCGGTCGCCGGGTCGAAGGCGTTGCGCCACCGGCCGGCGAGCGGCGCGAACTGCTCGAGCAGCGTGCGGTCGCCGACCTGCCGGGCGATGACCGCCGTGCAGAAGTAGCCGAACGCGAGGTCCAGGGTGTGGCTGATCGGGTGCGTGCGGCCGTGCAGCAGGAACTCCTCGCCGTACGTCCGGCGCAGGTCGTTGTGCAGGTGCACGAGCGCCCAGTCCCAGTCGAACGGCAGGCCGAGCGCGCACAGGTCGGCCAGGAACGTGTGCGCCAGGGCGCTGCCCTGCCGGGAGAACCGGTCGGCCCCGCGGGCCATCCGGTACCCGATGGGGAAGTTCCCCTCCTCCTCGGCGATGTGCAGGATCGCGGTGGCGAGCTCGACGGCCTTGTCCGGCACGAGCGCCGTGAGCAGCGGGAGCTGCGTGCGGTAGATGTCCCACATGGTCGCGATGTCGTAGGCGAACGGCGTGTCCGTCGGCCAGAACGGGCTCTCGTCCGGCGCCAGGCACGGCTTGATCAGCGAGTGGTAGAGCGCCGTGGACAGCACGGTCTGCTTGCCGGCGTCCGGGGTGTCGACCTGCACCTTGCCGAGCTGGCGGCGCCACTCGTGCGCGGTGCGGGCGCGGCGCTCGGCGAAGCTCGACGGCCCGGGCCCGCACTCGCGCACGAGGTTCGCCCGGGCCTGCTCGACGCCGCGCAGCGAGAAGCCGAACCGCAGCTCGACCACCTGCCCCGGCTCGGTCGGCCCGGCCCACATCAGGCCGAACGGGCGCAGCGTCGTCGGGCGGATGCGGTCGAAGTCGAGCCGCGTGCCGCCCGGCATGAGGCGGCGGTCGTACCAGAGCAGCTGGCGCCAGTGCAGGGTGTCGCACTCGACGTGCACGGCGAGCGGCGCGCCCTCGACGGTGATCTCACCCTGCGCGACGCCCGGCTCGACGGACTCCAGGTGCGCCCGCAGCGGCACGGTCCGGCCGTAGGGGATGTCGAGGCCGCCGAGGCTGAGGTCGATGACCAGCCGGGCGTCCCGGTGCGCGGGGAACGTGTACCGGTGCACCGCGGACTTCGGGCCGACGGTGACCTCGCACCGGATGCCGGAGTCGAGCGTCGCGGCGTAGTAGCCCGGCTCGGCGCGCTCGTCGGACACCTCCCAGAGCTGCCCCAGGTCGTCGAGCGGCTGCAGCATCGGCGTGACGCGCACGTAGTTGTAGTACTTGCGGATCGCGCCGGTGCCGGACTGCTGGAAGTGCGTGAACCCGGAGGCCCGCTGGCTCGCGTGCAGCGCGGGCGGGACGCCCTCGGTCGACAGGTCGTACCGGCCGTACCCGGTGGGGTAGGCACCCGAGTAGGCGCAGGCGCTGACCATGCCCAGCGGGTAGGTCGCCCCGGGGTGCGTGTTGCCCACCTGCGGCTTCGGCCACCACCACGTGGCGGCCAGCCCGCTCTGCGGCGGCAGCGCGGTGGCCTCGGTCCCGATGAACGGGTCGACGTGCTCGAACACCTCGCGTCACCTCCCGTCGGGCCCGGCCGTCCGGGCGCGTCGGCGCGACCGGTGGACGGGACCGTACGCGCGGAAGGTGTCCGGGGGGTTACGGCGCGCCAGCGGGCCCGGGGTGGTCCACGGCGTCGCCCGCTGGTCCGAACGGGGGACCTGGCCCGCCGCGGGGTCATCACGGCGGCCCGACCCGCCGAGAGGGAGTGCATGACCGAGGCGCTGCCGCTCCCGCCCGCCGGGTGGTACCCCGACGGGGTGACGTCCGGGGTGCTCCGCTGGTTCGACGGCGCGGGCTGGACCGAGCACACCGCGCCGGACCCGGCGGCGCGGGTGCCCGTGCCGCCTCCCGCACGGGTGCCGGTCGCGGAGCCGGTCCCGGACGCCCCGGTGCACCGCCCGCCGGGGGCCCACGCGGCGGCGGCCGCCGGGAGCCCGGCGCACGTCCGGCGGCCGGGCTCGGGGGCGGCTGCGACCGGGGCGAGCGCACCCGTGGCACCGTCGTCGGGGGCGAACCCGTACGCGCCGCGGTCGCCGAGCGCGACGGCCGCCCTCGCCGGCCCGCCGTACGGCCCGGGGTACGCGCACGCCGCACCGGCGGGGCCCTGGTACCCCGAGCCGGAGCCCGCCCGCCTCGGTGCCGGCCCGCGGGACCCCGTGCACTGGCTGCTCCCGACGGGCCGGTCCTGGCAGTCGATCGTCGCGGGCTACGTCGGTCTGTTCGCGCTGCTGATCTGGCCGCTCGGCCCGTTCGCGATCTGGTTCGGGCTGTGGGCGGTCCGCCGGGGCGCCGCGGGCGGCCACGGCCGGGGGCGTGGGGTGTTCGCCGTCGTCGTGGGGACGGCCGCGACCGGCCTGCTCGCCTACCTGCTCGCCTCGGGTGCCCTGACCGCCTGAGGCGGGCGCGGCGAGGTCGTCCCGCTCAGCCCCAGGAGCCCCGCGCGTACTGCACCGGCCAGCCGGTCGGCTGGCCCGGGAGCACGGTGGCGGCGGCGTCCCCGGCGTGGTCGAGCGCCGGCGTCTTGTCGTCCAGCGCGTGCGCGGCGCGCAGCGGCCAGTGCGGGTCGAACAGCGCCGGCCGGCCCAGCATGACGACGTCGGCGGAGCCCTCGGCGAGCACCTGCTCCGCCTGCTCCGGGGTGGTGATGAGGCCGACCGCGGAGGTGGCGACGCCGGCGGTCTCGCGGATGGTCCGGGCGGCCGGCACCTGGTAGCCCGGGCCGACCGGGATGCGCGCGTGCACGTTGCCGCCCGTGGAGACGTCCACCAGGTCGACCCCGTGCTCGCGCAGCCAGACGGCGACCTGCGCGACGTCCTCGACGGTCAGGCCGCCCTCGGTCCAGTCGGTCGCGGAGACGCGGACGAGCAGCGGGCGGTCCTCGGGGAGCACGGCGCGGACCGCGTCGACGGTGTCGAGCAGCAGCCGGGCCCGGCCGGCCAGGTCGCCGCCCCAGGCGTCGTCGCGGTGGTTCGACAGCGGGGACAGGAACTGGTGCAGCAGGTACCCGTGGGCGGCGTGCACCTCGACGAGGTCGAAGCCGGCGTCCAGGGCGCGACGGGTGGCGGCGGCGAACTGGCCCGGCACGGCCGCGACCTGCTCGGGGGTCATCTCCTGCGGCGCGGCGTACCCGTCGAACGCGACGGCGGACGGCGCGACCGTGTCCCAGCCGCCGGCCGCCACGGGGACGGTGCCGGAGCCCTCGCCGAACCCGCGGTAGGTCGACGCCTTGCGGCCCGCGTGCGCGAGCTGGACGCCGGCGACCGCGCCGCGGCTCCGGACGAAGTCGGTGACCCGGCGCCACGCGACCACGTGCTCGTCGCCCCAGATGCCGACGTCCTCCGGGGAGATCCGGCCCTCGGGGACGACAGCGGTGGCCTCGGCGAGCACCAGGCCGAACCCGCCGACCGCGCGGGCGCCGAGGTGCGCGAGGTGCCAGTCGGTGGGCACCCCGTCGCCGGCGGCGGAGTACTGGCACATCGGCGCCAGCCAGACCCGGTTCCGGAACGTGGTGCCGCGCAGCGTCAGGGGGCTCATCAGGAGGCTCACGTCTGGATCGAACCGTGCGGGCGACGCCCGTCATCCCGTCGCTGCGCGCAGGTGACGCAGGTCACACGGTGCGCGCACCCACGGTGCCGACGCGCATCTCGTCAGCGCGCGGCGTCGAGCCAGGCGAGCAGGACGTTGCCCGCCGTCAGCAGGCCGAGCACCAGCAGGCCGACCCGCAGCAGCCCGTCGCCGACGGCGCCGCGCGGCGACCCCGCGGTCCGGTCGGGGCCGTCCTCGTGCTGACCGGCGTGCAGGCCGGCGACCTGCCGGTTGGGGGGCTGCGTGTACCGCGGCGGCCCTCCGGCGCGGGGCCGGCCCGCGGGGCCCGTGCCCGCCTCGGGCCCGTCCTGGGCCGCGGCCGGCTCCGACGGGGCCGTCGCTCGCACGTCCGGCTGCCAGACCGCGGGGGGTCGGAACACGTCGTCGACGGTGAGCTGCTCCGGGCTGGCGGCCCCGCCGAGCTCGGCGGCCAGGTACTCGGCGACCAGCGTCACGTCCTCCGCGGAGAACACCGTCTCCAGCGCGGCCAGGTGGGCCGCGAGCTGCGGTTCGCCCACCGCCGTCGCCCCGCCCCGGACCGCCGCGGGGTCGAGGTCGCGGCCGGCGAGCGACACCACGGCGCGCACGGCCCGCCGGTGCGCCGGGGCGAGCAGCGCGGTGACGGCGCCCGCCGCGTCCGCGACCGCCGCCACGTCCGCGGTCCGGCCGTAGCCGCGGTGCCGCAGGGTGCCGTCGTGGGCCGTGACCTCGCCGGTCCACCGCAGCGTCTCGACGAGGACCACGCCACCGGGGCCGACGGCGACGTGCTCGACGGTGGCGTCCGTGCTGCCGGGCCGGTGCAGGTCGCGCAGCACCGTCCACCCGGCGGCCTCCGCCTCGGCGAGCGCCCGCCGGGCGCCCGCCAGGTCGGCGGCGTCGGTCAGCCAGGCGTCGAACCAGTCGTCGGAGCGGTCGGCCTCGGGGCGCGCCGAGGGGACGCCGGACGCCCTGCGTGCCGCCGTGCGCCACAGCCCGCGCCGGCGCGTGCGCCGCGCGGTCGGCTCGGTGCCGATCCCCTGCTCCACACGGGACCTATCGACACCCCGGGGCAGGATGCTGAGCGGAACGGCGCATCCGGGTGCCGCGGAGGGGAAGCGCGGTCCGGGCGGCCCGCCCTAGGCTCGGCGCATGGCCGCCCTGCGCGACGTCGTCGTCGACTGCCGGCACCCCGCCTCGCTCGCGCGCTGGTGGGCGGGGACGCTCGACGGCTACCGCGTGGCGCCGTACGACGAGGACGAGCTCGCCCGGCTGCGCGCCGCCGGGGTCGAGGACCCGGAGGACGACCCGACGGTGCTGGTCGAGCCCGCTCCGCCCGGGCCCGGGCCGCGGATCTGGTTCCAGCGCGTCCCCGAGCCGAAGACCGTGAAGAACCGGGTGCACCTCGACCTGACGGTGCCGGACCTCGCGGCGGGCGTCGCGGACCTGGTGGCCCGCGGCGCGGCGGTGGTCGCCGACCACGACACGTGGGTGGTCCTGGCGGACCCGGAGGGCGACGAGTTCTGCGTCTTCCCCGCCTGACCGCTGCCGCCGGGCTCCCGGAGGCGGGACGCCGCAGGGGCGCGCCCCCGGGGTGTCCCGGGTGCGCGCCCCTGCGGGTGCCGCGGCGGGGCGTGGGTCAGGCCAGCGCCCGCCACGCCTCGCGCCGCCGGGCCTGCTCGTCCGGGTCCGGGACGGGGAGGCTCGCCAGCAGCCGCTGCGTGTACTCCTCGCGGGGTGCGCCCAGCACCTCCTCGCCGGTGCCCTCCTCGACCAGCCTGCCGCGGTGCAGCACCGCGATCCGGTCGGCGAGCAGGTCCACCACGGCCAGGTCGTGGCTGATGAACAGGCAGGCGAACCCGAGCTGCTCCTGCAGCTCGGAGAACAGCTCGAGCACCCGCGCCTGCACCGAGACGTCGAGCGCCGAGGTGGGCTCGTCCGCGATCAGCAGCTCGGGGTCGAGCGCGAGCGCCCGGGCGAGCGACGCGCGCTGGCGCTGGCCGCCGGACAGCTCGTGCGGGAACCGGTCGCCGTAGGACCGCGGCAGCTGGACGGACTCCAGCAGCTCGTCGACCCGCGACCGCGCCGCCCGGGCGTCGCGCGCCCGGCCGTGCACGACCAGCGGCTCGGCCACGCACTCGGCGATGGTGAGCAGCGGGTTGAACGACGTCGCCGGGTCCTGGAACACGAACCCGATGCGCGGCCGCACGGGCCGCAGGGCGCGCTCGCGCACCCCGTTCATCTCCAGCCCGAGCACCTGCAGGGACCCGCCGGTGACCCGGGTGAGGCCGGCGATCGCCCGCCCGATCGTCGTCTTGCCGGAGCCGGACTCGCCGACCAGGCCGACGACCTCGCCCGGCCGGATGGCGAGCGAGACCCTGTCGACCGCCCGGAACCCGGGCTGCCGCAGCCGCCCGGGGTAGACGATCTCGAGGTCCCGCGCCTCGACCACCGGCATCTCCTCGGCCCAGCCGACGGGGCGGGCGGCGGCCCGGGCGCGGGCGTGCGCTCCACCGCCGCCGATCCGCGGCACGGCGTCCAGCAGCGACCGGGTGTACGCGTGCTGCGGGGCGGCGAACAGGTCGCGCACCGGCGCCTGCTCGACGATCTTCCCCTGGTACATCACGGCCACGCGGTCCGCGAGGTCGGCGACCACACCCATGTTGTGCGTGATGAGCACGATCGCCGCGCCGAACTCGTCGCGGCAGCGCCGGAGCAGGTCGAGGATCTCGGCCTGCACGGTCACGTCCAGGGCGGTGGTCGGCTCGTCGGCGATGATCACGCCGGGGTCGAGCACGAGCGCCTGGGCGATGACGATGCGCTGCTTCTGCCCGCCCGAGAACTGGTGCGGGTAGTGGTCGATCCGGCGCTCGGGGTCGGGGATGCCGACGCGGCGCAGGATGTCGACGGCCTTGGCCCGGGCCTCGGACCGGCTGATCTTCTGGTGGGCGCGCAGGCCCTCGACGATCTGCCAGCCGATCGGGTAGACCGGGTTCAGCGCGGTCGACGGCTCCTGGAACACCATGGCGGCGTCCCGGCCGCGCACCTGGCGGAGCGCCGAGCCGTCGAGGGCGACCACGTCGCTGCGGACGGCGCCGTCCCGGGAGGACAGCACGACCGCGCCCCGGGTGGTCGCGGTGGACGGCAGCAGGCCCAGGAGGGTCTTGGCCGTCACCGACTTGCCGGAGCCGGACTCGCCGACGACGGCCAGCACCTCGCCGGCCGCCACGGTCAGCGAGACGCCGTCGACGGCGCGGACGTCGCCCGCGTCGGTCGCGAAGGACACCGACAGGTCGGTGATCTCGACGACCGGCGCGGCCGGGGCGCCCTGGTGCGGCGCGGTGTCGATGCGTGCGGTCATCGGGCCGCCTCCGTCCCGGGCTCGAGGCCCTCCAGGCCGCCGGGGGCGGTGAGCGCGCCGCCGGGCACGACCGAGGTCGCGGCGACGTCGCCGGTCACGTCGGCCGACGCGCGGCGGGTGCGCAGCCGCGGGTCCGCCAGGTCGTTCAGGGACTCGCCGACCAGGGTGATGCCCAGGACGGACAGCACGATGGCGACGCCCGGGAACACCGAGGTCCACCAGATGCCCGACGTGACGTCGGCGATGGCGCGGTTGAGGTCGTAGCCCCACTCGGCGGCCTGGGTCGGCTCGATGCCGAACCCGAGGAAGCCGAGCCCCGCGAGGGTGAGCACGGCCTCGGACGCGTTCAGCGTGATGATCAGCGGCAGCGTGCGGGTCGCGTTGCGCAGCACGTGCTTCGTCATGATCCGGGTGTTGCTCGCGCCGATGACGCGGGCCGACTCGACGAAGGCCTCGGACTTGATCCGGATGGTCTCCGCCCGCACGACCCGCAGGTACTGCGGCGTGAACACGACGGTGATCGAGAGCGCCGCGGCGAGGACGCCGCCCCACATGTCGGACTGGCCGCCGCTGATGACGATGGCGAGCACGATCGCGAGCAGCAGGGACGGGAACGCGTACACGGCGTCCGCGATCACGACGAGCACCCGGTCGAGCCAGCCGCCGAAGTAGCCGGACACGAGGCCGAGCAGCACGCCGACGAACAGCGAGGCGGCGATCGCGATGATCATGACGAGCAGCGCGGTGCGCGACCCGTAGATCACCCGGGACAGCACGTCGAAGCCGCCGACGGTGGTGCCGAGCCAGTGCTCGGCCGAGGGCGGCTGCTGGGCGCCGAACGGGCCGTCGGCGTCGCGCAGCTGGTTGAACCCGTAGGGGGCGAGCAGCGGCGCGAGCAGCGCGGTGAGGACCAGCAGGCCGGTGAGCACCAGGCCGGCGATCAGCATGCCGCGCTGGAGGCCGACGCTCTGCCGGAGCTGGTGCACGACGGGCAGCCGCCGCCAGCCGCGGCGGGCCGGGGCGGCGGGAGCGGCCGGAGCCGCCTCGGGGGCGGCGGGGGTGGTCGCCATGTCAGTACCTCACCCTCGGGTCGATGAGCGCGGCGATGACGTCGACGAGGAAGTTCGTCACGGCGACGATCACGGCGAGCAGCACGACGATGCCCTGGACGGCGACGAAGTCGCGCGCCTGCAGGTACTGCGACAGCTGGAAGCCGAGGCCGCGCCACTCGAACGTCGTCTCGGTCAGCACCGCGCCGACGAGCAGCATCGCGACCTGCATGCCGACCACGGTGATGATCGGGATGAGCGCGGGCTTGTACGCGTGCTTGCGCAGCAGCCGGGACTCGCGGACGCCGCGCGACCGGGCCGCGTCGACGTAGCCGGAGCCGAGGGTGCCGATGACGTTGGTGCGCACGAGCCGCAGGAACACGCCGGCGGTGAGCAGGCCGAGCGCGATGGCCGGCAGCACGGCGTGCTGCAGGACGTCCGCGACGACCTCGCCGTTGCCGGTGCGGATCGCGTCGATCAGGTAGATGCCGGTCGGGTCGTCGAGCTGCCGCATCTCGATCTCGGAGCGGGTCGACGCGCGTCCCGAGACGGGGAGCCAGTCGAGCTGGACGGCGAACACCAGCTTGAGCAGCAGGCCGGCGAAGAACACCGGCGTGGCGTAGCAGGCGATGGCGAACACGCGCAGGACGGCGTCGTGGTACCGGTCGCGGAAGTAGGCGGCGAGCAGGCCCAGCGGGATGCCGACGACGAACGCGACGAGCAGGGCGTAGCACGCGAGCTCGAGGGTGGCGGCGCCGAAGGTGGTGAGCACCTCGGTGACCGGCCGGCTGTCGCTGAGCGTCGTGCCGAAGTCGCCCCGCAGGAGGTCGCCGAGGTACTCCCCGTACTGGACGAGGATCGGCCGGTCGTAGCCGGCCTGGTGGATCCGCTCGGCGAGCTGGTCGGCGGGCAGGCGCCCGCCCTGGGCGGCCGTGATCGGGTCACCGGTCGCGCGCATCAGCACGAACACGACGGTGACCAGGATGAACACGGTCGGGATGATCAGGAGGAACCGCACGAGCAGGTAGCGGCCGAGTCCGCCGCCGGCGCCGCGGGTGCGCGGCTCCTTGCGGCCGGGCGTCGCGCCGCCCCCGGTGGCGGTCGCGTCCGCTGCGCCGGTGGGCTGCAGCGGACCGGTGGTGGAGGTGGAGGTCATCTCTTCTTCCCGGTGACGCCGCGGCGCGGGCCGCTCGGGTGAGCGGCCCGCGCCGGGCGTGGTGTCGGTCGGATCAGCCGAGGGAGAGTGCGCCGTAGCGGAACTTGAACGAGGCGTCGAGGGTGTCCTCGGCGCCGGTCACGTCCGCGCCGACGACGGCCACCTGGGCGCCCTGGAGGTACGGCACCGTGGACAGGTCCGCGGCGACCGCGTCCTGGATCTGCTCGATGAGCGCGGTGCGCTCGCCGGCGTCGGCGGTGACGGCCTGCTGCAGGATCAGGTCGTTCACCTCCTGGTTGTCGTAGTGGTTGCCCAGGAAGTTCTCCGTGAGGAAGAACGGCGTCAGGTAGTTGTCCGCGTCCGAGTAGTCCGGGAACCAGCCGAGCTGGTAGGCCGGGTACACGTCCGAGGTGCGGTCCTTGGCGTACTGCACCCACTCGGTGGTCTGCAGGTCGACCGTGAACAGGCCGGTGGACTCGAGCTGGTCCTTGATCAGCGCGTACTCCTCGCCGGAGGACGGGCCGTAGTGGTCGTTGCTGTACTGCAGCGACAGCTGGACCGGGGTCTCGACGCCCGCGGCCTCGAGGGTCGACGCGGCCTTGTCGGCGTCCGGGCCGCCCTCGCCGTCGCCGTACAGCGGCTTGAGCGACTCGGTGGCGCCGGTCAGGCCCTCGGGGACGTACGAGTACAGCGGCGTGTAGGTGCCCTTGTAGACCTGGTCGGCGATCTCCTCGCGGTCGATCAGGTCGGCCACGGCCTGGCGGACGGCGAGCGCCTTGGCCTCGTCGGCCTCCGGCGTCGTCGCGCCGTACGGCTGGGTGTTGAAGTTGAACGTGATGTAGCGGATCTCGCCGCCGGGGCCGTCGACGACCTTGACGTTGTCGTCGCCGCGCAGGTCCTCGATGTCGGTCGCGGACAGGCTGCGGAACGCCACGTCGACGTCGCCCTGCTGCACGGCGAGCTTCAGGTTGGACGCCTCGGCGTAGTACGTGACCGAGACCTCCTCGTTCTTCGGCGCGCCGAGCAGGCCCTGGTACTCCGGGTTCGCCTCGTACGACACGAGGTCGTTCTGGCTGTAGCCGGTGATCGTGTAGGGGCCGGCGAACGCCTGGCCGTCGACGATCTCGTCGTCGGGGGTCAGCGCGTCGGCGGCGAAGACCTCCTCGTCGACGATCGGGCCCGCGGGGCTCGACAGGATCTGCGGGAACACCTGGTCGTCCGGGGACTTCAGGGTGAACACGACGGTGGTGTCGTCCGGGGCCGCGACGCTGTCCAGGTTGTAGAGCAGCGAGCCGGGGCCGTTGCCGTCGTCCGCGCCCGACTCGAAGATCGCGAGCTGGCGGTCGAACGTGAACTTCACGTCGGAGGACGTGAGGTCGTTGCCGTTCGCGAAGGTCAGGCCCGGCTTCAGGGTCACCGTGTACTCGGTCGGCGAGGTGAACTCGGCCGACTCGGCGATGTCCGGCTCGACGTCCGGGCTGCCGAAGGGCGTGTTCATGAGGAACGGGTACACCTGGTTCATCACGGCGAACGAGCCGTTGTCGTAGGAGCCCGCGGGGTCGATCGTCGTGATCTTGTCGGTCGTGCCGATCAGCAGCGAGCCGCCGCCGGACGAGCTGCCGCCGTCGGAGGTGTCGTCGCCGCCGTCCGAGCCGCCGCCGCAGGCGGCGAGGACGAGGGCGGTGGCGGCCAGGCCGGCCGCGGAGACGATGCCGCGCCGGCGGCCGAGGGGAACCGCAGTCATTGCGTGTACCTCTTCCCTGAAGGAGGTCCAGCCGGGGCGCGGCCGCCCGGGATGACCCGGCGGCGCGTCCCCGGTCGCGTGGGGGGTGTCGCGTGGTCGCGGGCGCTCGGGGCGCCCGTGACGTGGGTCATAGGAGTAGCACAGGATGTGAGATTTTCGAACATTCCCGTGTTACGCGGACATTTCGGAACTGAAAAGGTCCAGGTCAGGGCACCCGGAGCGCGATGTTACTGATGAGTAGGAATGATTGCCGCGACGAAATACCGACCTCCTGGTAGGTCGGGCTCCCTCCGGGTCAGGCGTCAGGCCGCCGGCGGCGTCGCCGCGGCCGCCGCACGGGCGGCCGCCGGCAGCGCCTCGACGACCCGGCCCAGCGCCGCGTCGTCGTGCGCCGCCGACACGAACCACGCCTCGAAGGCGGACGGCGGCGCGTACACGCCGTCCCGCAGCAGGCTGTGGAAGAAGGCGGGGTACCGCCACGACTCGGTCGCGAGCATCTGGGCGTAGTCCCGCGCGCCGGCGTCGGTGCCGAGCACCGTGCTGAACAGGTTGCTGGCGTGCTGGACGGCGTGCGGCAGGCCGGCTGCGGTGAGCGCCTCGTCCACCGCGGCCCGCAGGGTCGCCGACGCCCGGTCGACCGCCGCGTACACCGCGTCGTCGGCCAGGCGGAGCGTGGCCAGGCCCGCGGCGACGGCCACCGGGTTCCCGGACAGCGTGCCCGCCTGGTAGACCGGGCCGACGGGGGCCAGTGCGTCCATCACCTCGGCGCGGCCGCCGAGCGCCGCGACCGGCATGCCGCCGCCGACGACCTTGCCGAAGGTCAGCAGGTCGGGCGACCAGCCCTCGCGCGCGGCCTCCAGGCCCCACCAGCCGGCGGGACCGACCCGGAAGCCCGTCAGCACCTCGTCCTGGATGAGCAGGGCACCGTGCTCCCGGGTGATCCGGGAGAGCGCGGCGTTGAACCCGGGCTCCGGCGGGACGACGCCCATGTTCGCGGGCGCGGCCTCGGTGATCACCGCGGCGATCCGCGCGCCGTGCTCGGCGAACGCGGCCTCGACGGCGGCGACGTCGTTGTACGGCAGCACGATCGTCTCGGCGGCGATCGCCGCGGGCACGCCCGCGGAGCCCGGCAGGGCGAACGTCGCGAGGCCCGAGCCGGCGGCGGCGAGCAGGCCGTCGGAGTGCCCGTGGTACAGCCCGGCGAACTTCACGACCGTGTCCCGGCCGGTGACGCCGCGGGCCAGCCGGATCGCGGTCATGGTCGCCTCGGTGCCGGTGGACACCAGGCGCAGCCGCTCGACGGCGGGCACCCGCGCGCGGACGGCCTCGGCGAGCTCGACCTCGGCCAGCGTGGGGGCGCCGAAGCTCAGGCCCCGACCCGCGGCCTCGCGGACGGCCTCGACGACCTCCGGGTGCGCGTGCCCGAGCAGCGCGGGACCCCAGGACCCGACCAGGTCCACGTACTCGCGGCCCTCGACGTCGGTGACGTACGCGCCGCGGGCGGACGCCAGGAACCGGGGAGCCCCGCCCACGGACCCGAACGCGCGCACGGGCGAGTTCACGCCGCCGGGCACGACGCCCCGCGCCCGGTCGAACAGCCCCTCGTTCGTGCTCGACGTGCTCGTGCTCGTCACCTCGGTCACCGCCACTCCTCCCGCAGCCAGTGGGCCAGCTCGACGGCCCAGTACGTCAGCACCTGGTCGGCCCCCGCCCGGCGGATGCCGAGCACGGACTCGGTGATCGCGCGGCGGCGGTCCAGCCAGCCCTGCGCAGCGGCGGCCTCGACCATCGCGTACTCGCCGGACACCTGGTACGCCGCGACCGGCACGGTGCTCACGGCGGCCACGTCGGCCAGCACGTCCAGGAACGCGCCGGCGGGCTTCACCATGACGAGGTCCGCGCCCTCCTCGATGTCCAGGGCCACCTCGCGCAGCGCCTCCCGGCGGTTCGCCGGGTCCATCTGGTAGGTCCGGCGGTCGCCCTCCAGCGTCGACTCGACCGCGTCGCGGAACGGCCCGTACAGGACGCTCGCGAACTTGGCGGCGTACGCCAGCACCGCCACGTCGTCCCGCCCGGCGGCGTCGAGCACGTCGCGGATCACGCCGACCTGGCCGTCCATCATGCCGCTCGGCGCGACCATGTGGGCGCCCGCCTCGGCCTGGACCAGGGCCATCTCCGCGTACCGCTCGAGCGTCGCGTCGTTGTCCACCCGGCCGTCCGCGGTCAGCACGCCGCAGTGGCCGTGGTCGGTGAACTCGTCGAGGCAGAGGTCCGCCTGGATCACCAGCGCGTCGCCGACCTCGGCCCGCACGTCGGCGATGGCCCGGTTGAGCACGCCGTCGGGGTCGGTGGCGCCGGAGCCGACCGCGTCGCGGATCAGCGGGACGCCGAACAGGTTGACGGCCGAGACGCCGGCCGCGGCGGCCTCGGCGGCGGCCCGGCGCAGCGAGTCGCGGGTGTGCTGGACGACGCCCGGCATCGAGGCGATCGGCGCCGGCTCCTCGAGCCCCTCCTTGACGAACATCGGCAGCACCAGGTCGGCCGGGTGCAGGCGGACCTCGCTGACCGAGCGCCGCAGGGCGGCGGTGCCGCGCAGCCGGCGGGGGCGGACCCGTCCGGGCCGGGCGGCCGCGGCCGCGGCGGCGGCGGGCAGCGGGAGGGTGGGGGCGTCGGGTCCGGGTGCGGTCATGCGTGCTCTCCGTCGGGGTGGGCCGCCGGGGGTGCGGCGGCGGGGGTGTCGCCCGGGGCGGCGGGGTGGGCCGCGACCGGGCTCTCGTCGGCGGGGGCGCCCGCGTCCTGGGCGTCGTCCCCGCGGTGCTCGGCCGCGGCGGCGCGCGCGAGCGCGGCCACCAGTCCGCCCGGGGTCTGGTCGTCGGCGACGGCGTGCACCGGCAGCCCCGCGCGCCGCGCCTCCGCGGCGGTGGACTCGCCGATGCAGCACACCAGCGTGCCCGCGGGCGGCGCCCCGAGCATCGACAGCAGGTTCCGCGCGGTGCTGCCCGAGGTGAGCAGCACGGCGCCCACCCGCCCCGCGGCGTACGCGTCCCGCACGTCCGGCTCCGGCGCGGGGCCGGGCACGGTGCGGTAGGTGACGACGACGTCGACCGGCCAGCCGCGCGCGGCCAGCCCTTCGGCCATCGTCGGGGCGGCGAGGTCGCCGAGCGGGAGCAGCACCCGGGCGGGTTCCTCGTCGGCGGGCGGCCAGGCGGCGAGCAGCGCCAGGGCCGACGACCGGCCCGTGGGTACCAGGTCGACGCGGACGCCCGCCTCGCGCAGCGCCCGGGCGGTGCTGCCGCCGACGGCTGCCACCCGGACGCCGTCGAGCAGGCCGGCCAGCGTGTGCCCGGTCTCCTCGGCGCGGTCCTCGAGCACGGGCACCGCGGCGGCGCTCGTCACGGCGACCCAGCCGTAGTAGCCGACCTCGAGCGCGAGCAGCGCGTCGTCGAGCTCGGTGGGGTCGAACGGCGGGACGGTCTGGATGAGCGGCACCACCAGGGGGTCCGCGCCCGCCGCGTGCAGGGCGATGACCAGCGGGTCCAGGCCCTCGGTCGCGCGCGGGACCAGGACCGTCCGTCCCGCGAGCGGCCCGGCGGGCACCGTCGCGGGCGCGCCGTCGGCCGGCAGGCCCGTCACGCCCCGAGCTCCGCGAGCCCGGCGGCGCCGGCGCCCAGGAGGTCCTCGGCGAGCCGGGTGCCGAGCGCGGCGGCGGCCAGCGCGGCGCGCCCGGCGGCCGCGGCGGGGTCCGCGCCCGCGGGGCCCGAGGCGCCGCCCGCGAGGGTGGTGGACGCGGTGCGACGCAGCGCCTCGGTGCCGTCGGTGCGCAGCACGACCGCCTCCAGCGTCAGCTCGTCGTCCGCACCGATCCGCGCGTGCGCGCCGACGGGCGCGGCGCACCCCGCCTCGAGCCGGCTGAGCAGCGCGCGCTCGGCGAGCACGGCGAGGTGCGTCGGCCGGTGGTCCAGCGCCGCCAGCGCCCGGGCGAGCGGCGTGCCCGAGACGGCGTCCTCGGCGCGGACCTCGACCGCCAGCGCGCCCTGCGCGGGCGCGGGGGTCATCACGTCGAACGGCAGCGCCTCGGTCACGGCGTCCAGCCTCCCGAGGCGCGCCAGGCCGGCCCGCGCGAGCACCACGGCGTCCAGGTCGTCCTCGATCCGGCGCAGCCGGGTGTCGACGTTGCCGCGGATGTCGACCACCCGCAGGTCGGGGCGCGCGGCCCGCAGCTGCGCGGCGCGGCGTGGCGAGCCGGTGCCGACCGCCGCGCCCTCGGCCAGCGTCGCCAGCGTGCGGCCGTCGCGGGCGCACAGGGCGTCCCGCGGGTCCTCACGGACCGGGACCGCCGCGACGACCAGGCCGGGGGCGACGGCGGTCGGCAGGTCCTTGAACGAGTGCACCGCGACGTCGCACCGGCCGTCCAGCAGGGCGTCGCGCAGGGCGGTGACGAACACGCCGGTGCCGCCGAGCGTGGCGAGCGAGCCGGTGAGCCGGTCGCCGTCCGTGCGGACCCGCACCAGCTCGTGCGGTCCGGCGCCGAGGGCGGTCAGCGCGTCCGCCACGTGCCCCGTCTGGGTGAGGGCGAGCGCGCTCGCACGGGTGCCGACCCGGACCGTCTGGGGCATGCCCCCAGTCTCGGCCACCCCGCGCGGATCTGTCGAAACCGCGGGTCGCGGGCTGCCGCGCACGGGTCAGGCCCCCGGCGCGGCGGGGCGGGCGGCCGCGGCCGCGGGGCCGGTGGTCGCCGTGACCAGGGCGGCGGCGGTCGCCCGGGCGTCGGGGACGACGGACGCGAGCCCGTTGCCGGAGACCCACGCGCCGACGACGGCCAGGCCCGGGACGTCGGCGACGGCGGCCCGGACCCGCCGCACGGTCTCCCGGTGGGCGGCGCTGGGCACGGGGAGCCCCTGGCGCCAGCGCACCCGGGCCGCGGCGCGCACCTGCTCGCGGCGCAGCGGCACGCCGAGCACGGCGGCGGCGTCCCGCAGCGCGAGGTCGGTGAGCGCGTCCGGGTCCCGCGGCAGCGCGTCCGCCGCGCCGGCGTCCTCGCCGGCGCGGCCGTACGACAGCCGGACGACGTGCCGGCCCGGGCCGGCCGCCTCGGCCAGCCACGCCCACTTGGCCGTCGCGTGCGTGAGCGCCTTGGCCCGCACGCCCGGCACGCCGCGGGCGACCAGCACCCCGGTACCGCGTGGCGCGGCGTCGAGGGCGGGCGCGTCCAGCACCAGGGTGACGAGCACGATGTCCGCGCCCGGGTCGGTGGTCAGGCCCGTCAGCGCCGGGGCGACGCCGGCGAGCAGGTCGACGGCGCGCGGGGTGGCGACCACCAGGCGCGGGGTCGTCAGCGTCTCCGCGGCCCCGTCCGGCCCGTCGAGGGTGACGGCGAACCCGTCGCCGGCGCGGGTGACCGCCTGGACGGGGGCGCCGGTGCGCACCGCCCCGCCGTGCGCGGCGAGGTCGGCGGCCAGCGCGTCGACCAGCACGTGCAGCCCGCCGCGGAACCCGGCGACCGCCGAGCCCGCCGGTGCGAGCGCGCGCTGCGCGGTCACCCCGCGGGCGAGCGACCCCTCGCGGCGCACGGCCGCGACGAGACCGGGGGCGACGGCGTCCGCGGCGACGTCGTCGGGCTCCGCGGCGTGCACGCCCGCCACGACGGGGCGGACCAGGCGGTCGAGCACCCGCCGACCGGCCCGGGCGCGCACCAGGGCGCCGAGCGTCGTGCCCTCGGCGGTGCCGAGCCGCGCGGGCAGCAGCCGGTCCAGGGAGGCGCGGAGCGAGCCCGCGAGCCCGATCGTCCGGCGGACGTCCGCCGCCCACGGGTCGGCGGGGATGCCGAGCAGGCCGGTGCGGGGGAGGGGTCCCGCACCGGAGGGCAGCCGCACCCACGCGCCGTGCCGCTCGGGCGTGACCACGCGGTCGGCCAGGCCGAGCTCGTCCGCCAGCGCCGCGACGACGCCGCCGCGGGTCGCGAACGACTCCGCCCCGGCGTCCAGCGCCAGCCCGTCGACCTCGTGCCGGCCGACGACGCCGCCGGGGGACCGCCACGCCTCCAGCACCAGCGGCCGCAGCCCGCTCAGCGCGAGCTCGCGCGCGGCGACCAGGCCCGCGACGCCGCCGCCGACGACGACCGCGTCCCACGGCCCGGTCGGCGCCCCCGCGCCGCGCCCCGCGCCCGGCTCCGCGGGCGGTGCCGGGGTGGGGTCCGGCGCCGCGTCCGCGCCCCGGGGGGCGGGTCCCGTCGTGCCGGCTGCCCGGTCGTCGTCGTTCGTGGCCGCGTCCTTCCTCATCCGTCCAGCCTGCCGCGCCGGGGCACCACGCAGCGTGGGACCCCGGACCCGTCCGTCAGAGCGTGTGCACGAGCTGCACGACGCGGGTGAGCACGTCGGGGTCCGTCTCCGGCGGGACGCCGTGGCCCAGGTTCACCACGTGCCCGGGGGCGGTCGCGCCGCGCGCCACCACGTCCCGCACGTGCGCCTCCAGCACCGGCCACGGCGCCGCGAGCAGCGCCGGGTCGACGTTGCCCTGCACGGGGACGCGGCCGTCGAGCCGGCGCACCGCCTCGTCGAGGCCGATCCGGTGGTCCACGCCCACCACGTCGGCCCCGACGTCCCGCATCGCGGCGAGCAGCTCGCCCGTCCCGGTGCCGAAGTGCACCCGGGGCACGCCCAGGTCGGCGACGTGCGCGAGCGCCCGGGTCGAGGCCGGCGCGACGCGCTCGGTGTAGTCGGCCAGCGACAGCGACCCCGCCCAGGAGTCGAACAGCTGCGCGGCGCTGGTGCCGGCGAGCACCTGGGCCCGGAGGAACGCGCCCGTGACGTCGGCGGCCCACTCGGTCAGGGACCGCCACGTCGCCGGGTCGGCGTGCATCAGGGTGCGGGCGGCGAGGTGGTCGCGGGACGGCCGGCCCTCGACGAGGTAGGCGGCCAGCGTGAACGGCGCGCCCGCGAACCCGATGAGCGGCGTCGACCCGAGGGCGGCCGTGGTCAGCCGCACGGCCTCGACGACGGGGGCGAGCACCTCGGGGGTCAGGGACTCCGCCGGGTGCTCGGCGCGCAGCCGGGCCACGTCGTCGGCGGTCCGCACCGCGGAGCCCATGACCGGGCCGACGCCGGGCTGGATGTCGACGTCCACGCCGGCCAGCCGCAGCGGGATCACGATGTCCGAGAAGAAGATCGCCGCGTCCACCCCGTGCCGCCGCACCGGCTGCAGGGTGATCTCCGACGCGAGGTCCGGGGTCAGGCAGGCGTCGAGCATCGCCGTACCCTTCCGGGCCTCCCGGTACTCGGGCAGCGACCGGCCGGCCTGGCGCATGAACCACACCGGGCGCCGGTCCGGGGTCCGGCCGCGGTAGGCGTCCACCAGGGGCGCGTGCGCGGTCCGGCCGTCCACCAGCGGGTGGTCGGCGGGCAGGCCGGTGCCGTCCGGGTGCGACGGGAGGGCGGGGGCGGGGGTCGCCGGGGCGCTCGCGGGCGCGTCGGGGCGTGACGGAGTCGACATCACCACGATTGTGCCCCGTCTTCCCTGGAGTGATTAAATTCTTGGCGTGGTGATGCTGTCGTTGGTGGCCAGCCATCACGACCTCGACCTGTCCGTGCTGGAGCGGTTGTCCGCCGACACCCACGCCGTCGGGCGGGAGATCGTGACGGCGTCGGAGTCGATCGCGGGGGCGGTCGTCCTGGCGACCTGCAACCGCTTCGAGCTGTACCTGGACGTCGCCGACGCCGCCGACGCCGACGCCGCGCGGTCCGCCGTCGCCGGGACCGTCGCCGCGCGCTCCGGCTACACCCCCGAGCGCGTCGCCGACTCCCTCGCCCCCGCCACCGGTCCCGGGGTGGTCGAGCACCTGTTCGCGGTCGCCTCCGGCCTGGAGTCGATGGTCGTCGGGGAGCGGGAGATCGCGGGCCAGGTGCGGCGCGCGCTGACCGCCGCCCGCCGCGACGGCACCACGACCTCCGACCTCGAGGGCCTGTTCCAGGCGGCCTCCCGGACCTCCCGCGCCGTCGAGGGCCGCACGGGCCTGGGCGCGGCCGGCCGTTCCGTCGTCGGCGTCGCGCTCGACCTGGTCGAGGACGGCCTGCCCGACTGGTCCGACGTGCGCTGCCTGCTGATCGGCACGGGCTCCTACGCCGGCGCCAGCCTCGCCGCGCTCAAGGCCCGCGGCTGCCGCGACGTCCTCGTGTACTCCGCCAGCGGGCGCGCCGGGCAGTTCGCCGCGCAGCGCGGGGTCACCGCCGCCACCGACGACCTCGCCGCGAGCCTCGCCGGCGTCGACCTGGTGGTGGCGTGCAGCGGCGCCGCCGGCAAGGTGCTCGACGTCGACGCGCTGATCCGGTCCCGGTCCGCCGAGGCGGCGCT
This sequence comes from Cellulosimicrobium cellulans, assembly GCF_007679345.1. Lineage (GTDB taxonomy): Bacteria > Actinomycetota > Actinomycetes > Actinomycetales > Cellulomonadaceae > Cellulomonas > Cellulomonas cellulans_A. The sequence continues at coordinate 216,774 of NZ_VEGH01000002.1, read as the reverse complement.
CGGCGCGCGGCCGCTCGCGGTCCTCGACCTCGCGCTGCAGCACGACGTCGACCCGGCGGTCGGCGAGCTGCCCGGCGTCCGGCTGGTCAGCCTCACCACGGTCGCGGAGCACGCCCCCGACGGGCACTCCGCGACGGTGGCGGAGGCCCGGGCGCTCGTCGAGGAGCAGGCGGCCACCTTCGAGCGCGACCTGCGCACCCGGCAGTGGAACCCGCCCGTCGTCGCCGAGCGCCGCCGCGTGCTCGAGGAGCTCGGGCTGGCCGTCGCGGACCTGCCGGAGCCCGACGCGCGTGCGCTGCGCCGGCGGGTCCGCTCCGCGCTGCACGGCCCGACCGTGCGCGCCCGCGAGGCCGCCCGCGCCGGCGACGCCGCCGCCTACGCCGCGGCCCTGGCGGACCTGGCGGCGGTCGAGGTCCCGCGCGCCGCGGCGGCCGCCACCCCCGCGCGCTGACCCCCGCGGCCCGCCGCGCCCGCGCCCGCCGAGCCCCGCGCGCCGAGCCGCGCGCGCGCCGAGCCCCGCGCGCGCCGAGCCCCGCCCGCGCCCGCGCTCGCCGAGCCCCGTGCGCGCCCGCGCTCGCCGAGATAGGACCGTTCGGCCGAGAGAGGGCGTCCCGCGGTCCTACGTCGGCGCGGAGGCCCTATCTCGGCGAGGTCTGCGGGCGAGGTCTGCGGGCGCGGACCGGGGGCGCGGGGCCGCCGTCGCGCCGGGGTCAGTCCTCGAGGTAGCGGAGCAGGTCCGCGGCCAGGCCCGTGTACGACGCCGGCGTCAGCGCCTGCAGGCGTGCCTCGACGTCGGCCGGCAGGCCCAGGCCCGCGATGAACTCCCGCATGTCGTCCGCCGTCAGCCGGCGACCCCGCGTCAGCTCCTTGAGCCGCTCGTACGGGTTCTCCATCCCGGTGACGCCCGCGACCGACGCCGCGCGCATCGCCGACTGCACCGGCTCGCCCAGCACCTCCCAGTTCTGGTCGAGCTCGCGCGCCAGCAGGTCCCGGTCCACCGACAGCGCCGCGAGGCCCCGGCGCACGTTGTCGATCGCGAGCAGCGAGTGCCCGAACGCCGGCCCGATGTTCCGCTGCGTCGTGGAGTCGGTGAGGTCGCGCTGCAGCCGGCTCGTCACCAGGGTCGCGCCGAGCGAGTCCAGCAGGGCGCAGGACACCTCGAGGTTGGCCTCGGCGTTCTCGAACCGGATGGGGTTCACCTTGTGCGGCATCGTCGAGGAGCCGGTCGCGCCCGCCACCGGGATCTGCGTGAAGACGCCCCGGGAGATGTAGGTCCAGACGTCGGTCGCCAGGTTGTGCAGCACGCGGTTGAACCGGGCGACGTCGGCGTACAGCTCGGCCTGCCAGTCGTGCGACTCGATCTGGGTGGTGAGCGGGTTCCAGGTGAGGCCGAGGTGCTCGACGAACGTCCGGCTGACCTCCGGCCAGTCGGCGCCCGGGACGGCCACCACGTGCGCGCCGTAGGTGCCGGTCGCGCCGTTGAGCTTGCCCAGGTACTCCGCGCCCGCCACCCGGCGGAGCTGCCGACGCAGCCGGTGCGCGAGGACCGCCACCTCCTTGCCGAGGGTGGTCGGCGTGGCCGGCTGGCCGTGCGTGAGCGCCAGCAGCGGCACGTCGGCCAGGTCGCGCGCCATCGCGGCGAGGTCGTCGACCAGCCCGCTCGCCGCCGGGAGCCACACGTCGCGCACGGCGCCGCGGACCATGAGCGAGTAGGACAGGTTGTTGATGTCCTCGCTGGTGCAGCAGAAGTGCACGAGCTCCGAGACGGCCGGCAGCACGGTGCCCTCGCCCAGCACCGCGGGCGCGGCCGCGATGCGCTCCTTGAGGAAGTACTCCACCGCCTTCACGTCGTGCACGGTGGTGCGCTCGATCTCGGCCAGCCGCGCGACGTCGGCGGCGCCGAAGTCCGTGACGACCGCGCGCAGGTACGCCTGCTCGGCTGCCGACAGCGCCGGGGCGCCGGGCACGACGCCGTGGGTCGTCAGGTGGATCAGCCACTCGACCTCGACGTGCACGCGCTCCCGGTTCAGCGCCGCCTCGGAGAGGTGGTCCACGAGCGGGGCGACCGTCCGGCGGTACCGCCCGTCCAGCGGGCCGAGGGCGATCGGCGGCTCGACGTCGGCGAGCGACGTGCGGGCGGGCGCGGCGGACGGGCTGCTCTCGTGCGCGGGCATGGGCCGCATCCTCCCACGGCGCGCAGGCGGGTGATCCGGGCCGCGCGGTCCGCGGACGCGCGTCCTCCGTCGGGGCAGGTCAGGGCGGCGGGGGCGGTCGTCGGGGCCGCCCGCGCGGGTGACGCCGCGGGGCCGGTCGGCGGAGAGCGCTCGCCCGACCCCTCACAGGTGCGCCGCCGCTGCCGATACGGAGGCCACTCAGGGGGACGCCGTGCGGAGCAGACGCAGGGCCGCGCGGGCACAGCAGCGAGGGGTACGGACATGGCGGGACTGAGGGGGCGCCGCGGCGTCGCGACGGAGCCGGCGGAGGGCGTCGCGGTCGAGCGGGAGCTCCGGGCGCTCGACGACGTCGTCCGGGCGCTCGGGGCGTCGTCGGGCGGTGGTGACCTCCCCGAGATCGTCGAGACGATCCGGGCGGCGCTGGGCTTCGACTACGCGTCGGCCTGGCAGGTCGACCCGGGAGAGGGCGCCCTGGTGTTCGTCGCGCAGACGGGCCACCTGTCCCGGGAGCTCACGGACATGACGCCCGGGTACCGGATGCCGAAGGGCGTCGGGCTGTGCGGGCTCGCCTGGCAGCAGGACGGGGTGCTGCCGGTGGCCGACCTGCGGGAGCACGCGACCAACTGCACCCGCGGCGAGGTGTTCCTGCGCGCCGGTGCGCGCGGCGCGATGACGATGCCGCTGTGGCACCGCGGGGAGGTCGTCGCCGTCCTCGACTTCCTGTCCACCGAGCGGCGGGCCGAGGGTCCGGCGCAGGTGCTGGTCCTCGACGTGCTCGCGCGCACGGTGTCGCAGGCGCTCGAGGCGCGTCGCGCGGCGGAGTCCATCGCCCAGGTGGCCCGCGACCAGCAGGCCGTGACGACCTCGGTGGCCAAGGTCGGCCAGTGCACCGACGAGGAGCAGGCGCTGCGGGTCGCCCTCGACACCGTGCGCGAGGAGTTCGGCTGGGACTACGGCTCCTACTGGGCGGTGGACCCCGAGGCGCGGGTGCTGCGGTTCGCGGTCGAGTCCGGCACCGCGGGCGAGGAGTTCCGCCGGGTGACGCTCGCCGCGAGCTTCGCGGAGGGCGTGGGCCTGGCGGGTCGCGCCTGGCGGGCGCGGGACCTGGTGTTCGTCCGGGACCTCGGCGAGCTCACCGACTGCGTGCGTGCCCCCGCGGCGCAGCGCGCCGGCGTCCGGTCCGGGGTGTGCATCCCGGTGGTCGTCGGCGACGAGGTGCTCGGCACGATGGACTTCTTCACCACGGAGACGATCGAGCTGACCGACAGCCGGCGCAGCTCGCTGCGCAACGTCGCCCGCCTGGTGTCCCAGCGCGTCGACATCCTCCGGGCCTCGCAGCGGGACCGCGGGGCGTCCGAGGCACTGCTCGGCAGCGTCGCCCGGCTGTCGGAGAGCGCGGCCGAGGCCGTGCGCGTCGCCGAGGAGGCCGTCGCGCAGACCGCCGCCATGGCGGAGGAGGTCCGCACGCTCGAGGCGTCGTCCTCCGCGGTCGGCGACGTCATCCGCGTCATCTCGTCGATCGCCGACCAGACGAACCTGCTCGCGCTGAACGCGACCATCGAGGCCGCCCGCGCCGGGCAGGCGGGGCGTGGGTTCGCGGTCGTCGCCACGGAGGTCAAGGAGCTCGCGGGCGGGACGTCCACCGCGACGTCGCGGGTGGAGCAGCAGGTCGCCGACATCCAGGCGAACACCGCCGCGGTGTCCCGCGGCATCGAGTCGGTCAGCACGACGATCCGGCGGATGGACGAGGTCCAGGCCCGGATCGGCGAGGTGCTCGACGAGCAGCGCGAGATGGCGCGGTCCTTCCGCGCCTCCTGAGCCCCGGGGCGCGTTCCGGTCGCCCCGAGGCGCGCCGCCGGCCGGCGACGGGCCCGCACCCGTCGCCGGCCGCGGTGGCCGGTTGCACTCCACTCGTCGGTTCCGGGGTCGGCGTCAGCGTGTGCCGTCCCCGGGCTGCGGGGTCTGCGGACGTGAGTCCGTCGGCCGGCGGAGGTCCCGCACCCGCCGCCGGCCGACGGGTCTAGCGGCGGGTGGTCAGACGAGCACCACCCGCGGGACCCGGCGGAGCAGCAGGCCGAGGGCCAGCAGCCCCAGGGCGGCGAGGCCGGTCAGGACGGCCGGGCCCCCCGTCGAGGCCAGCGCGGCCGGTGCGGTGGCCGCCACGGCCGTGCCGGCCGTGGCGGCGGTGCCGGCCGCGTCCTCGAGCGCGGCGGCGACGTCGGCAGCCGCGAGGACGTCCGACAGGGAGGTCACCGCGGAGACCGTCGTGGTGCCGTCCGTGGTGCCGGTGCCGTCCGCGATGCCCGGGGTCGTGCCGGGGGCCGTGGTGCCCGGGTCGGTGCCCAGGCCGGTGCCCGGGTCCGTGGTGCCCGGGTCGGTGGCCGGGTCGGTGCCGACCTCGTCGGCGACCGTCGCGTCGCCGACGAGGCCGAGGGCGATGTCCCCGATCGCGACCGGGACCTCGATCGGCAGGACGACGCCGATCCCGCCCAGCAGGCCGTCGGAGTCACCGCCACCGACGGTGGCGGTGGGGCCGTCGGCGCCGGTGGTGCCGGTGCCGGGCGACGTGCTGGACGCGTCGCCGAGCAGGCCGATGGCGACGTCGCCGACGGTCACGGGGATGCTGATCGGCGCGGCTGCGCCGGTCCCGGACGCGATCCCGTCGGAGTCGCCGCCGCCGACCGTGGCGGTGGGGCCGTCGGTGCTGGTGCCGGTGGTGCCGGTGCCGGGCGACGTGCTGGACGCGTCGCCGAGCAGGCCGAGGGCCACGTCGCCGACGGTCACGGGGATGCTGATCGGCGCGGCTGCGCCGGTCCCGGACGCGATCCCGTCGGAGTCGCCGCCGCCGACCGTGGCGGTGCTGCCGTCGATCGCCGTCGCGTCGCCGGTGCCGGTGCCGGTGCCGGTGGTCGAGGCGTCGTCGAGGACGCCCAGGGCGACCCCGTCGACGTCGACCGGCACGCTCACCGGGGCGGCGACCCCGGTCCCGGAGGCGATGCCGTCGGCGTCCCCACCCCCGACCGTCGCCGTCGGGGCGGGCGCGGCAGCCGGCGCGGGTGCCGCGGGTGCCGGAGCGGTGGCCGTCGCGTCGCCGAGGACGCCGACGGCGACCGTGGAGACGTCGACCGGGACGTGCACCGGGGCGGCGACGGCGGTGCCGGAGGCCACCCCGTCGGAGGTGCCCCCGCCGGCGGTGGCCGCGGGGGCCGGCGCCGGTGCGGCGGGCTCGACGGGCACCGCCGCCGTGGTGGTCGTCGCGTCGCCGAGGACGCCGGCGGCGAGGCCGGACACGTCCACGGAGACGTCGACGGGTGCCTCGATGCCGAGGCCGGACAGCAGGCCGTCGTCGTCGGCGGCGGACGCCGACACGGCCCCGGCGACGACGAGGCCGCCGGCCAGCAGGGCGGTGTGCACCGCTCGCTTCATGTTCCTGTGCATGGTGGTCTTCCCCTGATCCTGAGTCGGTGCGCCGGCGTGCGGCGCGAGGGCCCGTGGGGCGCGGCGGCACGGATGCCGCGGGCGCCGGGGCCCGACTCAGGCGGGGAAGACGGGGACGTCGCGAAGACGCAGCGGGAGCTCGACGCGGCCGCGGGCGACGGCGAGGAGCCGCGACCCGCCCAGGACCAGCGCGAGGGTCGTGAGGACCGCCAGGACGTCCTGGCCGGCCGACGTGCGCAGCGGGCTCCCGGAGGCGCCCGTGCCGGACGGGGCCGGCGCGCTCGGTGCCGGCGGGACGGGGTGGTCGCCGCCGCCCACCGGCGCGGACGCCGAGCGCGCGGCGTCGTCGACGCCGGAGGAAGCGGGGCGCAGGGCCTCGGCCCCGCGGTCGGCGGGGGCGTCCGCCGGGGCGCCGGTCCGCTCACCGAGGGCGACGGGACCGGCACCGGTCCAGGGCTGCAGCGCCGCGAGGTCGGGATCCCCGGGTGCGGCCGCGGCGGCATCGGGGCCGGCCGGGACCGCGGGCGGCGCCGTCGGTGGCGTCACCGTCGGCGGCGCGAGGGTCTCGGTCACCGGGCGCAGCACGCCCAGGACGGGCGCGAGCGCGTCCCCGAGGGGCGTGCCTCCGACGCTCCCCAGCACGGGACCGACGAGATCCGTCACCACCGGGGTGACGACGGGCGCGAGGGCCGGCGCGACGGCGTCGGCCACGGGGGTCAGCACGGGGACGAGCGCGACGAGCACCGGGACCGGCACGGCGTCGACCACGGGGGCCAGGACGCCCGACGTCACCGGGCCGAGCGCCGGCGCCAGCGGCTCCGTCGCCCGGGCGGCGGGGGCCACCAGGTCGTCGAGCACGTCGTCGACCAGCGGGGACGCGGCGTCCACGACCGGAACGACCACGGCGTCGCCGAGGGCGGACGTCACCGCGCCGAGCAGCCCGGGGGCGTCCGCGGCGGGCGTGCCCGCGTCGGGCGTCGAGGCCACGACCGCGGCCGCGCCCGACCCGGCCGCCGGTGCGGCGTGCCCCGCGGCGGGCGCCGCCGAGGCGGGTCCGGCCGCCGAGGGTGTCGGCGCGGCCGGCGCCGCAGGCTGCGCGTGGGTCGGCGGGGCGGGCGCGGGGGCAGGAGGGTCGGCCGCGGGGGCTGGCGGAGCGGGGGTGGCCGCGGCCGGCGGCAGCACCGCCTGCACCGCGGGCGCCACGACGTGCTCGCCCACGGGCTCCACGACGGCGCCGACCAGGTCGCCCACCCCGCCGAGCAGCGAGGTGGTCCCGGACGTGGGCGGCGGCACCTCGTCGGCGGCGGCTGCAGGGGCGAGCGCGACCACGGCGGCACCGGCGAGCGTCAGCCCGCCCGCCGCGTACAGACCTCGGCGGGCCCATCGCGACGCGAGCGAGCGCGCACGCTGTGCGGCACCCGGTCGCGCTGTCATGGCGACTCCCCCCGAGTCTCCGTGGCGGTCCCCCCGACGCTGGCGGGCCCTGACCCCGTCGACGGTAGGAGCGCCCGGCGGGGCGGGCAACACATCGGAGCGGGTGATATCCCCCGTCCGGGTGACGCGGCGCCCGCGACCTGCGACGACGCGGGGGAAGGAGCCGCGGGCTCAGCGCTCCCGGCTGCGCGGGATGGCCACGCTGAGCGCGAAGGAGACGACCGACACGATCAGCGCGCCGACGAACGCGTCGCCGAAGTCGTCGATCCGCAGACCCCAGTCGGTCTGCTCGGTGATCCACGCGGTGAGCATGAGCATCAGCGCGTTGACGACCAGCGTGAACAGCCCCAGCGTGAGGATGTAGAGCGGGATCGAGATGATGTTGACGATCGGCTTGACGACGGCGTTCACGATGCCGAACACGAGCGCCACGGCGAGCAGCACGCCGACCCGCCCCCACGTGGTGTCGGCGCCGACGATGCTGATGCCCGGCAGCAGCACCTCGGCCAGCCACAGGGCGACGCCGCTGATCAGGACCCGCAGCACGAAGCTCATGCGCCGATCCTGCCATCGAGGCACCCTCACCCGCAGCCCTCACCGCGGACGGGACCTGCCCGGACCGTGACCCCGGGTCCCGGCCGGCACCCGGCGGTGGCATCCTGGCCGCGTGAAGCGCGTCCCCCTCCGCCCCGCCCTCGCGAGCCTCCCGCCGTACGTCCCCGGCGCCCGGGTCCCCGTCGGCGCCGCCGCGTTCAAGCTCTCCTCGAACGAGAACCCGTACCCGCCGCTGCCGTCCGTCGTGGCGGCGATCGCGGACGGCGCGGTGGACGTGAACCGCTACCCGGACATGTACGCGACCGAGCTCGTCGAGGCCGTCGCGGCGCACCTGGGGGTGCAGGCGGACCAGGTGGTCGCGGGCTGCGGCTCGGTGGCGGTGCTGGGCCACGTGCTGAGCGCGTTCTGCGACGCCGGCGACGAGGTGGTGCACCCGTGGCGGTCGTTCGAGGCGTACCCGATCGCGGTGACCCTGGCCGGGGCCACGGGCGTCCCGGTGCCGGTCGGCGCGGACGGCCGGCTGGACCTGCCGGCGCTCGCGGCCGCCGTGACCGGGCGGACCCGCGTGGTGCTGGTGTGCACGCCGAACAACCCGACGGGGCCGGCCGTGCACGCCGACGAGCTGGACGCGTTCCTGGCGGCGGTGCCGCGGGACGTGCTGGTGGTGCTGGACGAGGCGTACGTCGAGTTCGTGCGCGACCCGCAGGCGCCGGACGGTCTCGGCGTGCTGGCCGCGCACCCCAACGTGGTGCTGCTCCGCACGTTCTCGAAGGCCTACGGCCTGGCCGGTCTCCGGGTGGGGTTCGCGGTCGCGGACGCGCGGCTCGCGGCGGGGATCCGCGCGGCCGCCACCCCGTTCGGGGTGTCGCACCTGGCGCAGCTCGCGGGCGTCGCCTCGCTGCGCGCGGAGGACGAGCTGCTGGAGCGGGTCGACGGCATCGTGCGCGAGCGCACCCGCCTGCTCGCCGGTCTGCGCGAGCACGGCTGGGACGTCCCGGACAGCCAGGCGAACTTCGTCTGGCTGGCGCTCGGCGAGGGCACCGCGCGGTTCGCGGACGCCGCGACGAGCGCGGGGGTGCTCGTGCGGCCGTTCGCGGGTGACGGCGTCCGGATCAGCGTCGGGGAGCCCGAGGCGACCGACGTCGTGCTGCGGGTCGCGCGCGACCTTCGTCACTGACCGACGGCGGCCGGGACCGTGTGCGCGCAGGTCACCGGGCCGACGAGCCCGGCGTCCTCGCCGCGCGCCGGTCCGGGCCTCGCCTATGCTGCGACGAGCAGAGAGGTGGAGGGGTGACCGAGAGCACGACGCCGGGCGTGGCGACGCCGCCCGCGTGGCCCGGCCGCGCCGGTCACCCCGTCGACCCCGTGGACGGCGGCCCGATCGCGCTGCTGCTCGTCGAGGACGACGACGGCGACGCGGTGCTCGTCGAGGAGCACCTGAGCGACGCGGGGCTCGACGTCCGCCTGGTGCGGGCCCGGACGCTCGACGAGGCGACGGCCCGCCTCGACGTCGACTGCGTCCTGCTCGACCTCGGGCTGCCGGACTCCGTGGGTCTCGGCGCGCTGCAGACGCTGCTGGCGGCCGGCGCCCCCGCGGTCGTCGTGCTGACCGGCCGCACCGACACCGAGACCGGGCTGCAGGCGGTCGCGGCCGGCGCGCAGGACTACCTGGTCAAGGGCGAGGTCGACGGCGAGCTGCTCGGCCGGTCCGTGCGGTACGCGGTCCAGCGGCGTCGCCTGCAGGCCGTCGACCGGGAGCTGTACCGCAGCATGGTCCGGGCCGAGGAGACGGTGCGGCTCGAGAGCGCGCTGCTGCCCCGCCCGTCCGTGCGGGACGCGCGGCTGGAGGTGCGGGTCGGCTACCGCGCGGGCCGGGAGGGCGTGCTGGGCGGCGACTTCTACGACGTGTTCGAGCGCCCCGACGGCACCGTGCTGGCGATCGTCGGCGACGTGTGCGGCCACGGCCCGGACGAGGCGGCGCTCGGGGCGGTGCTCCGCACGGCCTGGCGCACGCTCGTGCTCGCCGGCACCGCGACCCCCGACCTGCTGCCGCTGCTCGAGCGCGTGCTGGCGTCCGAGCGGACCCGCGACGAGGTGTTCACCACCATGTCGATGGTCGAGATCGCGCCCGACCGCGCGACGGTGGACCTGTACCTGGCGGGCCACCCGGTGCCGTTCCTGCTCGGCGACCCGGCGACCGGCCGGCGGTCCGAGCTGCTGCCGCGGGAGCTGCGGGGGCGCGCGCTCGGCATCCCGGTCGACGGGGTCTGGCGCCCGCAGCGGCTGGAGCTGGGCGGCCGGTGGCGGCTGATGATGTACACGGACGGCGTGCTGGAGGCGACCATCGGCGGGACGCAGGAGCGGATCGGCAAGGCCGGGCTGCTCGACCTGGTGGACCAGGTGCTGGCGACGGGTGCCCGGGACCCCGTCGAGGACGTCCTGCGCGAGGTGCGCCGCCGGCACGGCGGCGAGCTGGTCGACGACACGGCCGTCGTGGTGCTCGGCTGGGACGGGCCCGCGTCGTGACCGCTCCCGCACCGGCCGCCGGCACCGCCGCGCGGCCCCGCACGACGCTGCGTCGCCGGCTCGGCGCGGCGCTCGTCGCGGCCGCCGTCGTCCTCGCGCTCGTGTTCATCGGGTCCGGGGTCGCCCTGTGGCGCATGCTCGACGCCCAGGACCTCGTGACGGAGCGGTACTTCGACGCGATCACCAGCGCCGAGACCGCGTACACCCAGCTGGTCGACGGCGAGACGGCCGTGCGCGGCTACGCGCTCACCGGCTTCGACGGCACGCTCGAGCCGTACGAGAACGCGCAGGACGCCACCGACGCGTTCGACGCGGTCGCCCGGGGCGACTCGTCCGCGCCCGTCCGGGAGGCCGCGGCAGCGGCGGTCGTCGCGGCGGAGCGGTGGGACGAGGAGTTCGCGCAGCCGACGATCGCGGCGGTCGCCGCCGGCGGGCCGGCCGCCGTCACCGCCGAGGAGGTCGAGGGCGGGCGCGCGCTGTTCGACGAGGCACGCACCGCCGTCCAGGAGTACCTCGACGTGCTGCGGGAGCGCCGCGACGGGGCCGCGGCGGACCTGGCGATGTGGACGCGGGTCGTGATCGGCTCGCTCGTCGCGCTCGTGGTCGCCGGCGCCGTGGCGGGCGCGGTGCTGTGGCGCACGCTGCGCTCGTGGATCGCGGAGCCGCTCGACGCGCTCGCCGCCGACGCCCGCGCCGTGAGCGAGGGCGACCTGCACCACCCCGTGCGGACCACCGGGCCGGGCGAGATCGCCGACCTGGCCGACACCGTCGAGCGGATGCGGCTGGGCCTCGTCGCCCAGGTGCAGGCCGTCGAGGCGCAGCGCGCGGAGATCGCCGACGCCCACGACCGGCTCGCGGACCAGGCGGAGGAGCTGCGCCGGTCCAACCGCGACCTCGAGCAGTTCGCCTACGTCGCGTCGCACGACCTGCAGGAGCCGCTGCGCAAGGTCGCCTCGTTCACCCAGCTGCTGCAGAAGCGGTACGGCGGGCAGATGGACGAGCGCGCGGACCAGTACATCGCGTTCGCCGTCGACGGCGCGAAGCGGATGCAGCAGCTGATCCAGGACCTGCTCGGGTTCTCCCGGGTCGGGCGGGTCGGCGGCGAGCTCGCGGACGTGCCGCTGGACGAGGCGCTGGCCTCGGCGCTCGACAACCTCGACAACCTCGTCGAGGAGACCGGGGCCGTCGTCACGCGCGACGGCCTGCCCGTCGTGCGGGGCGAGCGCCCGCTGCTGGTGCAGCTGCTGCAGAACCTGGTGGGCAACGCGATCAAGTTCCGCGACCCCGACCGGACCCCGGAGGTCCGGATCACCGCCCGGCGGGTGGGAGACTCGTGGGAGCTCGAGTGCCGGGACAACGGGATCGGCATCGACCCGCAGTACGCGGAACGCGTCTTCGTGATCTTCCAGCGGCTGCACCCCAAGGACGTGTACGAGGGCACCGGCATCGGCCTGGCCCTGTGCAAGAAGATCGTCGAGTACCACGGCGGTCGGATCTGGCTCGGCGACGCCGACGGCCCGGGCACCAGCATCCGCTGGACGCTCCCCGCCGTCGCGGACCCGGAGCCGGAGCCGACCGACCGTCAGGACCAGGACGGCCCCCGGGCCGAGGGATCGGAGTGAACGTGGCACGCAGCGGCAAGGTGATCGACGTCCTGCTCGTCGAGGACGACCCGGGCGACGTCCTGATGACCCGCGAGGCGTTCGACGACAACAAGGTCGCCAACCGGCTGCAGGTGGTCTCCGACGGCGTGAGCGCGCTGGCGTTCCTGCGCAAGGAGGGCGAGCACGCCGACGCCCCCACGCCCGACCTGGTGCTGCTCGACCTCAACCTCCCGCGCATGGACGGCCGCGAGGTCCTGGAGGCGATGAAGGGCGACGACGCGCTGCGCAGCATCCCGGTCGTCGTGCTGACCACCTCGGAGGCCGAGGAGGACGTGGTGCGGTCCTACTCGCTGCACGCCAACGCGTACGTCACCAAGCCGGTCGACTTCGACCGGTTCATCGAGGTCGTCCGCCAGATCGACGAGTTCTTCGTCGAGGTCGTGCGCCTGCCCCAGCGCTGACCTGCGCGAGCCCTCCGGCTCCGGTGCCGGGCTAGGTGGCCGCTGAGTGGTGCCCGCGCGGGCCAGTCTCGGTGGGATGGACCCGTACGCGTTCGTCGACGAGCTGCCGCTGGAGCTCCTGCTGGTGTCCGCGCTGGTGGTCACGGCGCTGTGGCTGTGGGCGTACGCGACCGTCGCGGCCCGTGCGGGCTACTCCCGGTGGTGGTGCCTGGCACTGGTGCTGCCGGTCGTCTCGCTGGTGGTGATGATCCTGTTCGTGGTGCGCGCCTGGCCGGTGCAGCGCCGGGTCGAGCAGCTGGAGCTGCGGGTGATGGAGCTGCAGGTGCAGGGCCGGAGGGCGCGCTCGGGCGGTGGTCCCGGCCCCGGTGCGCGCGGCGCCCCGGGGTTGCCCGGCGCCGCCGTGCCCGGGGTGTCCGCCGCCGGCGGGTACGGCGTGCCGCCCGGGCTCGCCGCGCCGGGTGCAGGGCCGTACGCCGACGGCTACCAGCAGGCGCCCGGCGCCGGGGCGGTGCACGGTGCTCCGCCCTCTCCGGTGCCGGGCGCCGTCGGCCCCGCGTACCCGCCCGCCGCGCCGGGGTACCCGCCTGCGCCGGGCGCGCCGGGCCCCTCCGCCGCGCCGCCCGGGCCGGGCCCCTTCGCCGGGCCGCCCGCGCCGGGGCCGTACGCCGCGCCGCCCGGGCCGAGCTCCCCCGCGGTTCCGCCGGCGGCTCCCGGCGCGGACCCCTCCGCCGCGTCGTCGGCCGGCCGCGCGCGGACCGGCCCCGCCCCGGCGTGGCCCGGGCAGCAGCGCCGGGGACCCGGCCCCACCTGAGCCGCGCACGGGGGTTGTCGGGACCCCACAACGGGGGCACGCCCGTCTTGACGCCGCCCGGGGCCCTGGACCTACGGTTGCGTAGCCTACGCTGGCGTAGGTTACGACCGGCCCCCGGAGAACGCGGGGGCGCCACCCAGCCGAAGGAGAACCGTGGGCACCAGCGGTCCGCTCACCGACGACGGCCTGGTCCAGCTGCTCACCCCCGCTGGCGAGCGCGTCGACCACCCCGACTACAGCGCCCGGGTCGCGCACCTCGACGCCGACGCCCTGCGCGGCCTGTACCGCGACATGGTGCTCGTGCGCCGCTTCGACACGGAGGCGACGGCGCTGCAGCGGCAGGGCGAGCTCGGCCTGTGGGCGCAGTCCCTCGGGCAGGAGGCCGCCCAGGTCGGCTCCGGCCGCGCGCTGGCCCCGCAGGACTACGTGTTCCCCTCCTACCGCGAGCACGGCGTCGCGCACACCCGGGGCCTGGACCTCACGCAGCTGCTCCAGCTGTTCCGCGGCGTCGACCACGGCGGCTGGGACCCGGAGGAGTTCAACTTCCACCTGTACACGCTGGTGATCGGGTCGCACACCCTGCACGCCACCGGCTACGCGATGGGCGTGCAGCGCGACGGCGCGGTGGGCACCGGCGACCCCGAGCGCGACACCGCGGTCGTCACCTACTTCGGCGACGGCGCGACAGCGCAGGGCGACGTGAACGAGGCGCTGGTGTTCGCCGCCGTGAACAACGCCCCGCTGGTGCTGTTCCTGCAGAACAACCAGTGGGCGATCTCGGAGCCGACGACCCGCCAGGCGCGCGTCCCGCTCGCCGCGCGCGGCCCGGGCTTCGGCGTGCCGAGCGTCCGGGTCGACGGCAACGACGTGCTCGCGACCTACGCCGTGACCGCCGAGGCGCTCGAGCGCGCCCGGTCCGGCGGCGGCCCGACCCTCGTCGAGGCCTTCACCTACCGGATGGGCGCGCACACCACCTCCGACGACCCGTCCCGGTACCGGTCGGCGGCGGAGGAGGACTACTGGCGGCAGCGCGACCCGATCGACCGGCTGGAGAAGCACCTCGCCGCGACCGGCGAGCTGTCCGAGGACTTCCGGACGGGGCTGTCGGCCGAGGCCGACGCGCTCGGCGAGAAGATCCGGACGTACGTCCGGGCGCTCGGTCGCCCGGCCACCAGCACGATGTTCGACCACGTGTACGCGACCCCGCACTCGGTGGTGGACGCCGAGCGCGCCTGGTTCGAGCGGTACGAGGCCTCGTTCGCGGGAGGGGAGCACCGGTGAGCACGCAGCGGATGACGTTCGCCAAGGCGATCAACACGGGCCTGCGGGCCGCGCTGGAGCGGGACCCGAAGGTCCTGCTCATGGGTGAGGACATCGGCGCGCTCGGCGGCGTGTTCCGGGTGACCGACGGGCTGGCCAAGGACTTCGGCACGGACCGGGTCGTCGACACCCCGCTCGCCGAGTCCGGCATCGTCGGCACCGCGATCGGCCTCGCGCTGCGCGGCTACCGCCCGGTCTGCGAGATCCAGTTCGACGGGTTCATCTTCCCGGCGTTCGACCAGATCACGACCCAGCTGTCGAAGATGCACTACCGGTCCCGCGGCCGGCTGAACCTCCCGGTCGTCATCCGGGTGCCGTTCGGCGGCGGCATCGGCGCGGTCGAGCACCACAGCGAGTCGCCCGAGGTGCTGTTCGCGCACACCGCCGGCCTGCGCGTGGTCAGCCCGTCCGACCCGCAGGACGCCTACACGATGATCCAGCAGGCCGTCGCCTCGCCGGACCCGGTGATGTTCTTCGAGCCCAAGGGCCGGTACTGGGAGAAGGGCGACGTCGACACGGACGCCGACCCGCTGGCCGCCGACTCCGTCCTGGACGGCGCGCGGGTGCTCCGCCCGGGCACCGACGTCACGCTCGTGGCGCACGGCCCGACGGTCGCCACCGCCCTGCGCGTCGCCGACGCCGCGGCCGCCGAGGGCCGCAGCGTGGAGGTCGTCGACCTGCGCAGCATCTCGCCGCTCGACATCACGACCGTCGCCGCGTCGGTCCGGCGCACCGGCCGGTGCGTCGTCGTCCACGAGGCCCCGGTGCTCTACGGCACCGGCGCCGAGGTCGCCGCGCGAGTCACCGAGGAGTGCTTCTACCACCTCGAGGCGCCGGTCCTCCGGGTCGGCGGCTTCCACACCCCCTACCCCGTGGCCAAGCTGGAGCACGAGTACCTGCCCGGGCTCGACCGCGTCCTGGACGCCGTCGACCGCGTGCTCGCCTCCTGACCGCCGGGCGCGCCGCGCCGCCCGCGCGGCCCGCGCCCCCGCCGACCACCGCCCGCACCACCCCGAGGAGCACCGACCGTGCCGTCCTTCCAGCAGTTCCGCCTCCCCGACGCGGGCGAGGGCCTGACCGAGGCCGAGATCGCCGCCTGGCACGTCGCCGTGGGCGACACCGTCGCCATCAACCAGACGATCGTGGAGATCGAGACCGCGAAGTCGCTGGTGGACCTGCCCAGCCCGTTCGCGGGCGTGGTGACGCGGCTGCTGGTCGAGGAGGGCACCACGGTCGAGGTCGGCACCCCGATCATCGAGATCGACACCGACCCGACCGGCGAGGCACCCGCCGACGCCGCGCCGGGCGCGGGGCCCGAGGTGCCGGTGCACGGGCCGACGTCCGACGCCGACCCGGTGCAGGCCGGTGCCCCGGTCGCACGGCACGCGTCCGTCGCCGCCGAGCCCGCGGCCTCCGCGGCCGCGGAGTCCGAGGAGCCGGGCGGGGCGGTGCTGGTCGGCTACGGCACGGCCGCCGCGCCGACCGCCCGCCGGGCCCGGTTCACCTCCGCCGAGGGCGACGTCGACGCCGGCGCGGCCGGCCCGGACGCCACCACGGGCGCGGCGCCGGTGCGGCCCGCGACCGCCGGGCCGGGCGCCTCGCGCGGACCCGCGGCCCCGTCCGCCTCCCCGGCGCCGGCCGCCATGCCGACGGTCCGCCCGGGCGCCGTCGCCACGGGCGAGCCCGCCGCCGTCTCCGGCCGGCGCGCGCTGGCCAAGCCTCCGGTGCGCAAGCTCTCCCGCGACCTCGGCGTCGACCTCGACTCCGTGGTGCCGACCGGCCCGGGCGGCATCGTCACCCGCGAGGACGTGCTCGCGCACCAGGCCGCGGCCGAGGCGCGCGTGCTCGCGACCTACCCCGCCGACGACCAGCCGTGGCTCGCGTCCGGCACCGTGTCGCCCGACGGCCGGCAGACCCGTGTCCCGGTGAAGTCGGTCCGCAAGCGCACCGCCGAGGCGATGGTGACCTCCGCGTTCACGGCCCCGCACGTCACCGTGTTCCAGACCGTCGACGTCACCCGGACCATGAAGCTCGTCCAGCGGCTCCGCCAGGACAAGGAGTTCGCGGACGTCCGCATCACCCCGCTGCTGATCGCCGCCAAGGCGCTGCTGCTCGCGGTCCGCCGGCACCCGGACGTCAACGCGTCCTGGGACGAGGCGGCGCAGGAGATCGTCTACAAGCACTACGTGAACCTGGGCATCGCCGCGGCGACCCCGCGCGGCCTGGTGGTGCCGAACATCAAGGACGCCCACCGGCTCGGCCTGCACGACCTGGCCGAGGGCCTCGCCGCCCTGACGTCCACGGCGCGCGCGGGCAAGGTCACGCCGCGGGACATGTCGGACGGCACGATCACGATCACCAACGTCGGCGTGTTCGGCATCGACACCGGCACCCCGATCCTGAACCCGGGCGAGGCCGCGATCCTGGCGTTCGGGGCGATCCGCGAGCAGCCGTGGGTGCACAAGGGCAAGATCAAGGTCCGGCACGTCACGCAGCTCGCGCTGAGCGTCGACCACCGCCTCGTGGACGGCGCGCTCGGCTCGATGGTGCTGGCCGACGTCGCGGCGGTCCTGGAGGACCCGGCGCAGGCGCTGGTCTGGGGCTGACCGGCGCCGGAGCCTCCGCCGCGCGGGTGGCCCCCGCCGAGCGCGGTGGTCCCCGCCGGCCGCGGTAGCTCGGGCGCCCGCGTTCGGCGCGACCTGCCGCGCTCGCGCACGCGGCGGCCGGTCAGCCGTCCAGGCGCGCGGCGACCTCCGCCGGGAAGCCGCCCGTGGCGACCGGGCCCCAGCGGGTCGGGGTGACGCGGATCAGGCTCTTGCCCTGCACGCGCATCGCGGCGCGGTACTCGTCCCAGTCGGGGTGCTCGCCGGCGATGCACCGGTAGTAGTCGACCAGCGCGTCCTCGGCCTCCGGCATGTGCAGCACCTCGGCGTCGCCGTCGACCTGCACCCAGGCGTCGTCCCAGTCGTCCGACAGCACGAGCACCGACACCCGGGGGTCGCGCTCGGCGTTCACCGCCTTGGCGCGGCCGGGGTAGGTCGAGATGACGATGCGACCCTGGTCGTCGACGCCGCCGCTGACCGGGGAGATCTGCGGGCGGCCGTCGCGCCGGGCGGTCGCGAGCAGCAGGTGGTGCCGGGTGCGGACGAAGTCCAGCAGCGCGGGCAGGTCGACGGTCGTGTTCGTCGCGATGGAGCGGGCCATGCCCCGACCCTAGGCCGGGCGGAGGACGCCGCCAGTCCGCGGCGGGCAGCGGCTCCGGGCGAGCACGCTCCGAGGCTGGGCAGTCCGACCTGAGGGAGTCCTCGTTCGCGGCCGGAGGAGCTCATCGTGGGGCTGACGCCGCGCCCGCCTCGCGCAGCAGGTCGACGGTCAGCGGCGCGAGCGGCAGCCGCGCCGCCTCGGCCGGCGTCACCCACACCGCCTCCGCGATCTCGGCGGTCGGCACGGCGCCGGTCACCCCGTCGACGGCGAACACGTGCGCCTCGAGCCGGTGCCCCGGCTCGTTCGCGGCCGGGGCGTCCCGGCGGCCGAGGTCCCGGACCAGGGTCGGGTCGACGACCACCGCGAGCTCCTCGCCGATCTCCCGGACCACCGCGGCGCGCGGGTCCTCGCCCGGCTCGATCTTGCCGCCGGCCTGCATGTAGGCGGCGGTGTCCCGCTTGCGGACGAGGAGCCACCGGCCCGCGTCGTCGACGATGACCGCCGCGGCGATCCGGAGGGTGGGCTGCGCGTCGGTCACGTCGCTCATCCTGCCCCCACCCCCGGTGCCGGCAGCACCGACGTCCACCCCTCGCCGCAGAGCGCCAGGCTGTCCAGCAGCCGCACGCCGCAGTGCGCGGCCGCGTCGGCGACGGCGTCCGCCGCCTGCGCGTCGACCGGGTGCGGCCGGGGGTCGTCGGGCTCGTGCCGGTGGGCGAGCGCGAGCGTCACGCCACCGCGACGCAGCGTCTCGGCCAGCACCTCCCGCACCGCGGGCGGCGTCGCGTGCGCGGACGCGGCCGGCACGACCACGGCGCCGAGCAGCCGGGCCGCGCGGTCGCCGACGACGGCCACGACGCGCCCGTCCGCGGGCCCGGTGAGCAGGGGCGCCGCGAGCCGCGCGACGTCGGCCGGCGTGCGCACGGTCGCCCGGCGGTCGGTCGAGGTGCCGAACCGGCGGGCGAGCGCGAGGCCGGCGACGACGCGGGTCGCCTTGGCGGGGCCGACGCCGGGGGAGCGCAGCAGGTCCGGCGGCTCGGCGCGCGCGAGGCCGGCCAGGCCGCCGTGCGCCAGGAGCAGGTCCCGGGCGGTGTCGAGGGCGCTGGAGCCCCGGCGGCCGGAGCCCAGCAGCAGCGCGACGAGCTCGACGTCGGAGAGCGCGTCCGCGCCCAGGCGCAGCATCCGCTCCCGGGGCCGCTGGTCCGGGTCGAGGTCGGCGAGCATCGGGGTCCTCACCTCCTCGACCCTAGGGGCGGCACCCGGCCCCGATCCGGTTGTCCACAGGCCGGCTCCCCGCCCGACCGCCCCCGATCGCCGCCGGCGTCGCAGCGGGTGATCCGCGCCACCCGTGGCGCGGCGGACGGCGGCCCCGGGTGATGATGGAGCCGTGATCCCCTCCGACCGCACGACCCGCACCCCCGCCGCGCCCGCCCGCTCCGCCCGCGCCGTCGCGGCGCCCGCCCCGGTGCCCCGTGCGCTCGCCGCCCTCGCCGCGGTGCTGCTGGCGCTCGCGGCGGTGCTGCTGACCGCGGGCCGCGCGGACGCGCACAACTCCCTGCTGGGGACCGACCCGGCGGACGGGTCGACGGTGGACGCGCCGCCCGCGAGCATCACGCTGACCTTCGACCAGCCGGCGCAGTCGCTGGGCACCGAGATCGTCGTGCTGGGCCCCGACGGCGGCGTGGTGAGCTCGGGGGACGCCGCGCTCGTCGACAACACCGTGTCCCAGGCGCTGTCCACCGGGCTGCCCGCCGGGGCGTACACCGTCGAGTGGCGCGTGACCTCGGCGGACGGCCACCCGCTGTCCGGGACGCTCGCCTTCACGGCGGCGTCCGGCGCGGAGGCCGCCGTCCCGGCCGCGCCCGAGACGATCGAGCCGACCGCCGCGCCGACGGCCGAGCCCCGGGCCGAGGCCACCGCCTCCGCGACCCTCGCGCCGCAGCAGGAGCTCGCGGAGGACGAGGACGCCGGGATCGCCGCCGGGATGGTCGCCGCGATCGTCGTGGCCGTGCTCGCCGCGGGCGCGGTGGCGGTGTTCGTGGTGCGGGAGCGGCGCCGGTCGCACCCGGCCGACGGCCCCGCGGGCACCGACGGACCGACCGGCCCGACCGGGCCCACCGGCGGGGACGGCCGGGCGGAGGGCTGATGGCGCCCGGCGTCACCGCCCCGGCGGGCCCCCGCACCGCCCGCAGCCCGCGCGCCGCGGACGGCCCGGGGCGCTCGGCGGACTGGCTGCGCCTCGCCGCCCTCGCGGTCGCCGCGCTGGCGGCGGTCGTCGCCGGCATCGCCTTCACCGGCGCCGCCGCCCCCACCGCCCTGCGCGACCCCGGCGCCCTCGTGCGCTGGGGGCTGCCGATCGCGTCGACGGGCGCCGAGCTCGCCGCCTCCGCGACCCTCGGCGGCCTGGTGCTGCTCGCCACCGTGCTGGTGCGGCGGGACGAGGCCGTCGTCCGCGCGGCGTCCGGGATCACCGCCGTCGCGGCCGCGGTGTGGACGCTCACCGCCGTGGTCGAGCTCGTCCTCACCTACGCGAACGTCGCCGGCCTGTCGCCCACCGACCCCGCGTTCGGCGGCGAGCTCGGCCAGTTCGTCACCCAGTTCGAGCTCGGCCGGGTGCTGCTGTTCGTCGCGGTGGCGGCGGCCGTCACGACGGCGCTCGCGCTCATGACCACCTCGCCCGTGGGCACCGCGTGGATCGCCGGCCTGGTGCTGGTGGCGCTCTGGCAGTCGGCGCAGACCGGGCACGCCGCCGGTGCCGCGAGCCACGACCTCGCCACGTCGTCGATGTTCCTGCACCTGGTCGGCGCGGCCCTGTGGATCGGCACCCTGCTCGCCCTGTCCCCGCTCGCGCACCGGCTCGGCGCCGACCTCGCCCCGGCCGTCGCGCGGTTCTCCGTCATCGCCGCCTGGTGCTTCGCCGCCGTCGCGGTGTCCGGCACGGTGAACTCGGTCATCCGGCTCGGCTCGTGGGACGACCTCACGACCCGGTACGGCGTGCTGCTGCTGGTGAAGATCGCCCTGTTCGGCGTGCTCGGGCTGCTCGGCCTGGCGCACCGCCGCCGCGTCGTCGGCCGGCTGCGCGGTGACGAGCGGGCGCCGGCCACGTGGCTGTTCTGGCGCCTGGTGCTGGTCGAGCTCACCGTGATGGGCGCCGTCTCCGGCGTCGCCGTCGCGCTCGGCTCCTCGCCGCCGCCGGTGCCGGACGACCCGATCACCGACCCCACCCCCGCGGAGATCGTCACCGGCCACGCGCTGCCGCCCGAGCCGACCACGCTGTCCTGGATCACGCAGTGGCGGTGGGACGTGCTGCTCGCGTCCGCGGCGGTGGCCGGGATCGTCGTCTACCTGCGATGGGTGCTCCGGCTGCGCCGTCGAGGGGACGCGTGGCCCTGGGGACGCACGGCGTCCTGGGTGGCCGGCATGCTGCTGTTCTTCTGGACCACCTCCGGCGGGCCGGCGATGTACGGGCACGTGCTGTTCAGCGCCCACATGGTCGAGCACATGATCCTGGCCATGGTGATCCCGGTGCTGCTGGCGCTCTCGGCGCCCGTGACCCTGGCGCTGCGGGCGCTGCCGTCGCGGGCCAGCCGGTCGGGTGCCGGGCGCGGCGGCGCCGACGCGTCGCGGGGGCCGCGGGAGTGGTTGCTGGGCCTGGTGCACAGCCGGTGGGGCCGGTTCCTCGCGAACCCCGTCGTGGCCGCGGTGAACTTCGCCGGGTCGATGATCGTCTTCTACTACACCGACGTCTTCCGCTGGGCGCTGACCTCCGAGGTCGGCCACTACGCGATGGTGCTGCACTTCTCGCTCGCCGGGTACCTGTTCGTCAACGCGCTGGTGGGCATCGACCCGGGGCCCAACCGCCCGCCGTACCCGCAGCGGCTCCTGCTGCTGTTCGCCACGATGGCGTTCCACGCGTTCTTCGGCGTCGCGCTCACCACGGGTGACGTGCTCCTGGTGCCGGACTGGTTCGGTCTGCTGGGCCGCGAGTGGGGGCCGTCGGCGATCGTCGACCAGCAGCGCGGCGGCGGCGTCGCCTGGGGCATCGGCGAGCTGCCGACCCTGGCGCTCGCGGTGGCCGTGGCGTTCGCCTGGGCACGGGACGACGAGCGCACCGCCAAGCGCCGGGACCGCAAGGTCGAGCGCGACGGCGACACCGAGATGGACGAGTACAACGCGATGCTCGCCCGGCTGGCGCAGCGGGACCCGCGCGGGACGGGCGATGCCGGGGGAGCGCCCCGCGAGCCGTGATAGGACGGCGGGGTGACCGAGAGCCGATCCACGCCGCCCAGCCCGTTCCACGACCTCGACGCCTACGTCGCCCTGCCCCGGATGTCCGGGCTGGCGCTGTCCCCGGACGGCACCCGGCTCGTCACCGCCGTGTCGACGCTCGACGCCAAGCGCACGCGCTACGTCACGGCGCTGTGGGAGGTGGACCCCGAGGGTGACCGCCCGGCGCGCCGCCTGACCCGGTCCGCGAAGGGCGAGTCGTCCGCGCGGTTCGCGTCGTCCGGGGACCTGCTGTTCACGTCCGCGCGCCCGGACGCCGACGCCGACGCCCCCGACGACGAGCCGCCGGCCGCGCTCTGGCTGCTCCCGGCCGACGGTGCCGAGGCCCGGGTCGTCGCGTCCCGCAGGGCGGGCATCGGGGGCGTCGTCGTCGCCGAGGACGCGCCCGTGGTCGTCGTCCCGTCCGACGTGCTGCCCAGCGCGGCCGACGACGCCGACGACGAGCGGCTGATCGGCGCCCGCAAGGACGCCAAGGTCGCCGCGATCCTGCACTCCTCCTACCCCGTGCGGTACTGGGACCACGACCTGGGCCCGGCGCAGCCGCGGCTGTTCGCGGGCGACCTGACCACCGTCGACGCGTCGCTCGAGGCCGGCGCCGCCGCGCCGCGGCTCGTGCTGCGGGACCTCGCCCCCGACGCCGGCGCGGCGCTGCAGCACCAGGACGCCGTGCTGTCCCCGGACGGCCGCACCCTCGTCACCTCCTGGGCCCGCCCGGGCGCCCGCGGCACCGTCCGCCAGCAGCTCGTGGCGATCGACGTCGCCACCGGCACCCGCCGCGTGCTGGTCGACGACACGGCGGCCGACGTCGCCGGCCCCGTCGTGTCCCCGGACTCCCGGCGGGTCGCGTACCTCCGGGAGACGATCACCACGCCGACCGCCGCGCCGCAGGTGCAGCTCTGGGTCGCCGACCTGGACGCCGCCGACGCCGCCCCGCGCCGGGTCGCCGCGGACTGGGACCGCTGGCCGCACGAGATCGCCTGGACCCGCGACGGCGCCGGCCTGCTGGTCGGCGCGGACCACCTCGGCCGCGGTCCGGTGTTCCACGTCGCGCTCGGCGCGGACGTCGTCACGCAGGTGACCGCCGACGACGCCGTGTTCAGCGACCTGCGGGTGAGCCCGGACGGCGCGACGCTGTACGCCCTGCGCGTGTCCTACGCGGCCCCGTCGCACCCGGTCCGGATCGACCTCGCGGCGGCGCTCTCGACCGGGCAGCCGGTCGAGGCGGTGGCGCTGCCCGCGCCCGCGCCGCTGCCCGCGCTGCCCGGCACCCTCACGGAGGTCAGCACGACCGCCGAGGACGGCGCCGAGGTCCGCGCGTGGCTGGTGCTGCCGGAGGGCGCGTCCGCGGCGTCGCCGGCGCCGCTGCTGCTGTGGATCCACGGCGGCCCGCTGAACTCGTGGAACGCGTGGTCCTGGCGGTGGAACCCGTGGATCATGGCGGCCCGCGGCTACGCCGTCCTGCTGCCGGACCCGGCGCTGTCCACCGGCTACGGCCAGGACTTCGTGCAGCGCGGCTGGGGCGCCTGGGGCGCGGCGCCGTACACCGACCTCATGGCGATCACCGACGCCACCGTCGCGCGCGCGGACGTCGACGAGACCCGCACCGCCGCGATGGGCGGCTCGTTCGGCGGCTACATGGCCAACTGGGTCGCCGGGCACACCGACCGGTTCCGGGCGATCGTCACGCACGCCAGCCTGTGGGCCCTCGACCAGTTCGGGCCGACCACCGACAGCTCCTTCTACTGGGAGCGGGAGATGACCGCGGAGATGGCGCTGGCGAACTCCCCGCACCTGTCGGTGGAGAAGATCGTCACCCCGATGCTGGTCGTGCACGGCGACAAGGACTACCGGGTCCCGATCGGCGAGGGCCTGCGCCTCTGGTACGAGCTGCTGTCGAGGTCGGCGCTCGCCGCGGACGAGAACGGGCGGACCCCGCACCGGTTCCTGTACTTCCCGGACGAGAACCACTGGGTGCTCAGCCCGCAGCACGCGAAGGTCTGGTACCAGGTCGTCGACGCGTTCCTCGCGGAGCACGTGCTCGGGCTCAGCGGCGAGGAGCTCCCGCCGCTGCCCGAGGTCCTGGGCTGAGGGCGCCGCCCGGGCCGCGGGACCGCGGCCCGGGCGGCCCGGCTCGTCCGGGCGGTCACCCGACCGGGTCGCTCGACGCGCGGAGCAGGGCGTCCGCCGCCAGACTCGGTCCCGGAGCCCCGGGCACCCCCGCCCGGGCCGGGAAGGAGTCCGACCATGGGCATCGGCGGCGGCATCGCCCTGATCGTCATCGGCGCGATCCTCGCGTTCGGCGTCAGCGACAACATCGCGAACGTGGACCTCACGGTCATCGGCTACATCTGCATGGGCGCGGGCGTGCTCGCGCTGATCCTCGCGCTGGTCCTGAACAGCCAGCGGGCGCACACCTCGCACCGCGAGGTCGTCGAGCGGTACGACGGCCGCACCCCGCCCCCGGCGGCCTGACCCGCAGGGGCGTGTCGGTGGCCGGCGTGAGGATGTCCCCGCCGGCCACCGACCGACCGGCCGAGGGGGAGGACGCATGGACCAGGACGAGGCGCGCCGGCTGAAGCAGCAGCTGGTCGGCTACCTGCAGGACCTCGCGCAGCACGGCGTCGTCGCCGCGGCCGCCGACGACGGCGCACCCGGCCGGTCGGCCGTCGCCCTCGGCCTGGCGCCGCGGGCCGACGGGTCGTACGGGGTCGCGGTGCGCTACCGGCTCGGGCTGCCCGGCGTGCGGAGCGTCGCGCGACGGGTGGCGGAGCAGGTGGGTCCCGCCGCGGACGTGCGGCGCACCGGCCGCATCCGGCCGTTGCGCCGGGTCCCCGCGCCGCGGCCCCCGGTCGCGACCGCGCAGGCCGTCGGCGAGACGGGCCGCGTCCGCCCGCTGCGCCCCGGGGTGTCGATCGCGCACGTCGACGTCACCGCCGGCACGCTCGGCGCGTTCGTCACCGTCGACGGTGCCGTGCACGCGTTGTCCAACTACCACGTGCTCGCCGGCTCCCCGCGGGCGCGGGCGGGGGACGTCGTCCTGCAACCGGGGCCCGCCGACGGCGGCACCGCCCCGGCCGACCGGGTGGGCACGCTCGCCGCGACGGTCCCGCTGGCGCCCGGCCGGGTCGCCACCGTCGACGCCGCCGTCGCCCTGCTGGACGACCCCGGTGTCGACCCGACGTACCCGGTCGGCCTCGTCACCACGACGGCGGTCGCGGTCGGCGGCGAGGAGGTCGCGAAGATCGGCCGCACGACCGCCGTCACCCGCGGGCGCGTGTCCGCGATCGAGCTGGACGAGGTGGTCGTCGGGTACGGCGAGGAGCTGGGCGAGCTGCGGTTCGACGACCAGATCGAGGTCGAGTCGACCGGCACGGGCCCGTTCTCCCGCGGCGGCGACTCCGGCTCCCTGGTCTACCGCGCCGACGGCGTCGCGCTCGGCCTGCTCTTTGCGGGCTCCGAGACCGGGGGCGACAATGGGACCGGGCTGACGTACGTCAACCCGATCGACGCCGTGCTGACGGCGCTCGGCGCCCGGCTGCTGGGCTCGCCCGCCGCCTGACCCGGCGACCACCGCCCGGCTCGGAGCGAGGGCGGTGGTGCAGGTGGCGGACATCGACCGGGCCCGCACCGCCAAGCTGCGGCTGCGGCGGGAGCTCGACGGCCGCCCCGGCGTGCGGGGGATCGGGCTCGCCCGGGCCGAGGGCGGCTACCGCCTCCGGGTCAGCGTGGCCACGAGCGCCGACGCCGCCGCGGTCCCCGCCGCGGTCGACGGCGTCGCCGTCCAGGTGCGCGTCGTCGGCGCCGTGCGTCCGCTCGGCTGACGCCGCGTCCGGGTCGCCCGGCACCGGCGCGGTCCCGGTCCGCGGCCGGCGGGACGATCCGCGGGCCGCGTCGTGTTCACTACTCCTGTGACCACCAGCAGCACCCGTCTCCCCAAGGTCCGCGCGTCCGAGCTCGTCGGCCGCGGCTGGCTCAACACCGGCGGCCAGGACGTCGCGCTCGCGGACCTCCGCGGCAAGATCGTGCTGCTCGACTTCTGGACCTTCTGCTGCATCAACTGCCTGCACGTCCTCGACGAGCTGCGCGCCCTCGAGGAGCAGTACCGCGACGTCCTGGTGATCGTCGGCGTGCACTCCCCGAAGTTCGTGCACGAGGCCGACCCGGTCGCGCTGGCGGCCGCCGTCGAGCGGTACGAGGTGCACCACCCCGTGCTGGACGACCCGGAGCTGGTCACCTGGTCCGCGTACACCGCGCGCGCCTGGCCGACCCTGGTGGTGATCGACCCCGAAGGCTACATCGTCGCCCAGATGGCGGGCGAGGGGCACCAGAGCAACGTCGAGCGCCTGGTCCGGGACCTGGTCGCGGAGCACGAGGCCAAGGGCACGCTGCACCGCGGCGGCGGCCCGTACGTCCCGCCGGAGCCCACCGCGGGCACGCTGCGGTTCCCCGCGAAGGCGGTCGCGCTGCCGGGTGGCACGCTGCTGGTCGCCGACGCCGGGCACCACTCGCTCGCCGAGCTCGCGGCGGACGGCGAGACGCTGCTGCGCCGGATCGGCTCGGGCGAGCGCGGGCTGGTCGACGGCGGCCCGGACGACGCGCGGTTCAGCGAGCCCAACGGCCTGACCCTGCTGCCCGAGGACGTCGCGGCGGAGGTCGGCTACGACGTGCTGGTGGCCGACACGGTGAACCACGCGCTGCGCGGCGTCCGGCTGTCCGACGGCGCGGTGACGACCGTCGCGGGTACCGGCGAGCAGTACCTGGTCGGCGAGCCCACCGTGCCGTCGCCGCTGCCCGGTCGCACCGACCTGTGGCGCGCCGGCGGGGCCCGGGCCGCGACCTCCGTGCCGCTGTCCTCGCCGTGGGACGTCGTGTGGTCCCCGCAGACCGGCACCGCGCTGGTCGCGATGGCCGGCAACCACCAGCTCTGGGCGTTCGACCCCCGGGACGGCGTCGTCGAGCCCGTCGCCGGCACGATGAACGAGGGCCTGACCGACGGCGACCCGCGCGAGGCGTGGTTCGCCCAGACGTCGGGGACCGCGCTCGCCGCCGACGGCCGGGTGTGGCTCGCCGACTCCGAGGTGTCGGCGCTGCGCTGGATCGACCCCGGGACCCCGGCCGTCGCGACGGCCGAGGCCGCCCCGGCGACCGGCGGGTTCGCGGGCCTGGTCGGTGCGGGCGCCGCGCTCGCCGCCGCCCGGACCGCGCCCACCGGCCCCGCGGACGCCTGGTCCGGTGCGGTGGTGGGCACCGCGGTCGGCGCGGGCCTGTTCGACTTCGGGCACCGGGACGGCGCGGCCGACCAGGCGCTGCTGCAGCACCCGCTCGGGGTGGCGGTGCTGCCGGACGGGTCCGTCGTCGTCGCCGACACCTACAACGGGGCGGTGCGCCGCTGGGCGCCGGCGACCGGCGGCGACGGCCCCGGCGAGGTGAGCACGCTCGCGACGGGCCTGGCCGAGCCGAGCGGCATCGTCGTGCAGGCCGACGCGGAGGCGGGCGGCGTCACGCTGCTCGTCGTCGAGTCCGCCGCGCACCGGCTGACCCGGATCGCGCTCCCGGCGACGCTCGCGGGCGAGGTGCTCGACGCCGGCGCGCACCGGACGCAGCGTCCGGTCACCGACATCGCCCCGGGCGAGCTGGCGCTCGACGTCGTGTTCACGCCGGCCGCCGGGCAGAAGTACGACGACCGGTTCGGCCCGTCCACGATGCTGCGGGTGTCCGCGACGCCGGCGGAGCTGCTGCTCGACGGCGCGGGCGACGACGTGCCGCTCACCCGGACGCTGCGGATCAACCCCGCGGTGGCCGAGGGCGTCCTGCACGTCACCGCGCGCGCGGCGAGCTGCGACGCGGACCCGGCGATCGAGTTCCCCGCGTGCCACCTGAACTCGCAGGACTGGGGCGTGCCGGTCCGCGTGACCGCGGGCGCTCCGGCGGAGCTGTCCCTCCCGCTGCACGGCTGACGGCCCGCCGCGCCGCGCCGCCCGCCGCGCCGCGCGCCGCCCGCCGCGCCGGCCGCCGCGCCGGCCGCGTCCGCTGCCAGCGCCGAGCGAGCAACCGACACGTCGAGCGAGTACCCGCTGGGTACTCGCTCGACGTGTCGAGTACCCCCTCGGCGACCTGCGCGCACCGGCGGCGGCCCTGCGCCCGGCGGCCCTGCGCCCGGCCCCGCGCCCGTCCGGCGCGGGGTCAGGACGCGCCCAGCACCGCCAGCGAGAGCAGCGTCTGCAGCGTCGTCGTGACGGTGCGGTCGTCGGGCAGGGTCGACTCGACGGTGACGGCCCACGGCGCGCGCCGCAGCTCGACCTGCCGGACGCCCGAGACGTGCAGCGAGCCGGTGCCGCCGCGCGCCACGAGCACCGGCTCGGGGCCGTCCTCGCGCTGCACGGACCAGCCGGACCCGCCCATCGCCTCGGTCGCGGCCGCCGCCAGGGCGCACAGCCGGGACAGCGGGGCGGGGCCGGTCGCGGACAGGGCGGTGACGGTGGCCGCGACGGTGCGGCCGAGCACGGCTCCCGGGTCGTCGGCGCGGTACTGCCGGGCCCGCGCCGCTGCGTGGCTCCGCTTGGCGTGGTACTGCGCGGCGTCCGCGCGGCGGAACAGCGACCGGGGGGTGGGAGCCGCGCCGAGGGAGCCGCGCGCCGAGGACGCGATGCCGTAGGACAGCGACGCCCCGAACGGCAGGGCGCTGTCCCCGACGGTCGCGTCCATCACCTGCACGACCGTGGTCCGCGGGATGCCGGACGTCACCACGCAGAACTCGTCGCCGCCGATCCGGGCCACCGTCGACCCCGGCAGCCCGCCGCCCGCCCGGCGCAGCACGCCCGCCACGCTGCGCAGCAGCTCGTCGCCGGCGTCGTGGCCGAGCTCGTCGTTCACCCGCTTGAGGCCGTCGACGTCGCACATCACGATGCAGGTCTCGTCGCCGGAGTCGATCGCGGCCTGCGCCGCCTCGTCGGCCACGCGGCGGGTGCTCAGGCCGGTCAACGCGTCGTCGGACACCAGGTGCCGGACCTGCTCCGCGAGGTCGAGCCGCGCGATCTGGGCCCCCAGGAGCGCGCCCAGCACCTCGCCGCGGGCCGCGTCGTCCGCGGTGAACGTGGGCGCGCGCTCGTCGCGCACGGCGCACAGCACGCCCCAGAGGTCGCCGTTGACGACCACGGGCGCCACCAGCGCGGGGCGCGGCCGGCCCGGGGCGTCGCCCGGCGCGGACAGCCAGGTCTCCCGTCGCCGGACCAGTGCGCGCACGGCCTCGCCGTCGCGCAGCACGTCCTCGGCCGCGGGCAGCTCGTCGGTGGGCTCGGCGGCGAGCACGTGCCAGTCGTCCTGCTCCAGCCGAGCGACGGCGGCCACCTCGACGTCGAGCAGGTCGCGCGCGGCGACCACGGCGGCCTCGTGCACCTCGCCGAGCGCGGTCGCGCCCCCGAGGCGGTGCGCGAGCAGCGCGAAGTGCCGGGCGTCGTCCCCGCCACCGCGGGGCGCGCTCGTCCGGGCCGGCGGCGGGGCGTCGGTCACGCGCACATCATCGCGTGTCGGGCTCGCCGCCACACGTGGACGCACCGGCGCTCCGCCGTGCGGGTGAACGCGGGACGACGGAGTCGGCGCGGGTCAGGCGGGCACGGCCTCCGGGAGCAGCCCGGCCGCGGCCCGCTCCCCGGCGCCCACGGCGCGGAGCACGAACAGCACGGTGGACTCGATCGCGCGCTCGCGGGCGGGCTGGTCGTCCGGCAGCGTCCGGCTGCTGAGGCAGGCGTTGACGAGCGACACCGTCGTGCCCAGGTCCTGCTCGGGGAACGCGCCGGACTCGATGCCGGCCGACAGCACGCGGCGCAGCAGCGCCTCGACGAGCACCACGTGCTCGCGGACCCGCTGCTGGGTGCCGCGCGACAGCACCGAGCGCAGGTCCGGGCCGGGGGCCAGGTGGTAGTCGCGCTTGAGCTCGCACTGCGCCCGGACGTACGCGCGGAGCTGCTCCGTCGGGTCGTCGATGCCCGCGAGCTCGGCCTCGAGCGCGGCCACGTACTGCCCGGTCTCGTGCATGATGAAGCCGACGAGCATCGACTCCTTGTCGGCGAAGTGGTTGTACACCGCCGTCCGGCCCACGCCGGCCGCCTGCGCGATGTCGGCGAGCGTGATCGAGTCGAACCCGCGCTCGGCCATCAGCCGGGACATGGCGCCGAACAGGCGGAGCCGCGTCTGCTCGCGGTGCTCGTGCAGCGACCCGCCGATGATCTTGGGCATGCTGACATCCTCGCACGAAACGTCAGCACATCGCCCTGGCGCGTGTGACGGGGGTGTGCAGGTGTCGCGGGAGTACCGGCCCCGCGCGGTCAGGCGGCCCGGTGCACGTCGGCCAGCGCGGCGAACAGCGCGCGGTTGTGCCGGAACGCGGACCGCGCCTCGTCGACCACCGCGGCCCGCTGCGCGTCCGTCAGGTCCAGCGCGTCGACCCGCGCGCGGTACAGGTCCTTGAACGGCTTGGGCTTGGGGATCGCGGGGAAGGCGTAGAACCCGACGCCCTCGTCCGCGACGCCGTAGTGCCGCTGGACCATCCGGCCGATGACCTGGCCGCCCGACAAGTCGCCGAGGTACCGGGTGTAGGCGTGGGCGACGTAGGCGCCGACGTCGGCGCCGCCCGCCCGGATCGCCGCCGCGTAGGCGGCCGTGGCGGGCAGCGGCACGGCGCGCTCGCGCCAGCCCGGACCCGCGAGGTGCGCGAGGTCCGCCTCGACCGCGGGCACGCGCCGCAGCTCGTCGAACACGACGCCGGACCCGGCCGGGGTGCGGCGCACCTGCTCGCCGACCTCCTCCAGCGCCGTGTAGACCGCGTGGAGCTGCAGCGCCAGGTCGACGTACGCGGCGGTCGTCAGCCGCCCGCCCAGCAGGTCCTCGACGAACGTCGAGCCCTCGGCCGCCTCGTGCTCCGGGCGGGTGCCCTCGCGGAGCAGCGCCGACAGCGGGACGGCGTCGGTGGGGGCGGCGCCCGGGGTGCGCGGCGTGGCGGCGGGCAGGTCCTGCGTCGTGGTCATGCGTGCTCCCGGGGGCGGCGGCGGGCGTCGAGATGACGCCGCGTCAGAACGTACCGCACCAAGTAAGGATTGCCTACCCTCCGTCCGTGGACGGTAGTGCACCGCGCCGCCGCCGTCGCCGCCCGGCCGGTGGGGGCTCGGGATACGGTGCGTGACGTGACCGCCGCGACGCCCCCCGACGCCGACCCCGCCGACGAGTACCGCCCCGCCGACCCGGACGCCAAGGACTGGACCTGGGTCATCTCCGAGCGGTGCCCGGAGTGCGGGTTCGCGGGGACCGACGTGGCCGGCCCCGACATCGCCGGGACGGTGCACGACCTCGTGCCCCGGTGGCGCGCGGCGCTCAACCGGCTGGACGTCCGGGACCGGCCGGGCCCCGGTACCTGGTCGCCGCTCGAGTACGGCGCCCACGTGCGCGACGTGCACCGGGTGTTCGCGGAGCGGCTGCGCCTGATGCTCGACGAGGACGACCCGCTGTTCCCCAACTGGGACCAGGACGCCACCGCGGTCGCCGAGCGGTACGACCGGCAGGACCCGGGCCGGGTGTCGGACGAGCTCGCGGACGCCGCAGCGGCGCTCGCCGCCGGCTTCGCCGCGGTCCGCCCGGACCAGTGGGACCGCGTCGGGCGCCGGTCGAACGGCTCGACGTTCACGGTGACCACGCTGGGGCAGTACTTCCTGCACGACGTGGTGCACCACCTGCACGACGTGCGCGCCTGACGGGAGCGGCGAGGCCCCTCGGGCGCGGCGAGGCCCCTCGGACGCTTACTCCGAGGGGCCTCGATCCGTGGACGACGCTACGGGCCGCACCGGCGTCCCGGCGGCAGGCGCGCCGGACCCGTCCTGGCCCGACGCGAGATCGCGCCGTCATCCACAGATTCTGTGCACAACCCTGTGAACACCGCATGATCCTGCAGGTGACGCTGTGGACAACATGTGCACCCGGCGGTGGACGAGAATTGGCCGCCGGAAGCCCTTGCGGCCGTCCTCGCGGCTGGTCTAGAACTCTTCCAACGACCTCGACGGACGCACCGTCCACCGCAGGGAGGCCCGCCTCGGCGGGTGCCCGGCGGAGCGGGACCGGCGGGGTCGGGACCGGAGGGAGAACGACGGACCACCTCGGCGGGGCGACCCGACGAGCTGCGGATGACGACGCAGCGGCCCGCAGGACCCCGAGGGTCGGATCGTCGCCGCCCCGCCCGCGGCTGGTGCCCCCCGAGGTCGCCGCCGGGTGCCGGGGCGGAGCCGCACCGTCAGAGCGGCCGCCGGTCCCCGATCCGTCGGGGGCGTAGGGACGACGATCGGGGAGGGCCCCTCGGACGCTTACTCCGAGGGGCCCTTCTCCGTGCCCGGGCCGGGGTTACCCACAGGGTGGTCGGGGTTGTCCACATCTTCGTGTCGCTCGGACAGCCCCTCGGACCACGCGGTCGGGTGATATGCCCGGATCTGTCCACAGGACTTGTCCCCACCTTGTGCACGGAGCCGTGGATCGTGCGGGGGACGCCCACAGCGAGCTGTGGACGCGGTGTGCACGCGTGCTGCACGGCTGGGGACGGGCGGCGGTCACGGGGCGCCGGTCTGGGGACGGGCGCGGTCAGGACAGCAGGCGCAGCTTCCCGACGAGGCGATCGATGCGGTTCTTCGGTCCCACGATGCTCAGCGCCAGGTAGTCGTGGGCGTCCGCGGGCCGCGCGGCCATCGCCGCCAGGTACTCCGTGTACACGCGGATCTGCTGGGCGATGGCCGGCATGTCGGCCACGTGGACGCCGGGTGCGGCAGCGGCCTTCGCGCGCAGCTCCGCGAGGGCCGCGCGGGGCGCGCCCAGCACGGTGCAGCCGGTCCAGGGCAGGCCGGTGTGCTGGCCGCCCTCGGCGTCGGCGGCGGCGGGGCCGAGCAGGCCGTGCACGCCGGTGACCGTCGCGGCGGTCACGCAGGCGACCGCGTTCGCGGCGCGGCCGGGGTCGAGCTGCTCGTCGACGACGACCACCCACTTCAGCCGGGCGGAGCGCGTGGGCTCGTCGAGGCGGATCTCGTCGGGCTCGAAGCCGACGGACGGCGCGGCCGCGGCGGCGGGGGAGGCGGTGGCGGGGGTGCGGACGGGCGCGGGCGCGGGGGCGGTGGCGGGCGCAGGAGTGGCGGGCACGGCGACCTCTCGAGGCGGGTGGCGCCGCGGAGCGCGGCGGTCGCCGTCCGGCGACGAGCAGTGACGCTAGGCACCGGTACGACCGATGTCGAGTCACTCCGTACGACGTACGGATAGGCTCCCGTCATGGCCGATCTCGACGCACTCGACACGGCGATCCTGCGGGAGCTGCAGGCGGACGCACGGCGCACCAACCGCGACGTCGCCGCCGCGGTGGGCGTCGCACCGACCACCGCGCTGGACCGGACGCGCGCGCTCCGGGACCGCGGCGTGATCCGGGGTGCCACCCTCGACGTCGACCTCGCGGCGATCGGGCGGCCCGTGCAGGCGCTCGTCGCCGTGCGGATCCGTCCCCCGACCCGGCGGAACATCGAGGGCTTCCGGTCGTGGGTCGTCGCCCTGCCCGAGACCCTCGGGGTGTTCGTCACGACCGGCACCGAGGACTTCCTGGTGCACGTGGCCGTGCCGGACAACGAGGCGCTCTACGGGTTCGTCATCGACCGGCTCACCGAGCGCCCGGAGGTCGTGGACGTGCGGACCTCGGTCGTCTTCGAGCACATCCGCCGACGCCGGGTGGACCCGGCGCCCGGCGCGGTCCGGTCAGCGCGCGCCGGCGGGGAGGGCCCCCGGGGGCGGTGAGCCGGCGGACGGCGGCGTCGCGGCGGGGCCGGTGCGTCGGGCGGCCTGCCGCGGCACCGCGGTCGTCAGGGGGCGGGACGACGTCGCCCGCCGCGCCGTGAGGCCCACGCGGAGCCGGAGCGCGATCGTCTCCGCGTGGGCGACGACGTCCTGGTAGCGCTCGGAGGACCGGGTGTCGAACCGGAGCTCCACCGCCTCGGCGGCTCCCGGCGGGAACACCGTCCAGATCACCTCGTGGCGCAGCACGCCGTGGCTGCGCAGCGTCACCACCGCGTCCCCGGCCGGCACCTCCCGCAGCGACGCCGCGTGGTAGGTGATGCGGGTCGCCGTGCGCCGGGAGCGGGCGATCTTGCGCCGCACCCGGTGCAGGTGCGCCGTCGCCGCGGCCGGCCCGGCGGGCACCTCGGCCAGGATCTCGCACGCGAGCCCCGCGACCACGTCGCCGGTGGGCTCCGGCACCCACGCGCCGGCGCGCACGTGCCGGGCGTTCAGGCCGACGACGGCGCGGTCGACCGCCTCGAGGGCGGAGCGGAGCCGCGCGGCGGCGACGGGGCCCGAGGTGAGCTCGGCGGCGAACCGCTGCGCGACCCGCGGCGCGTCGCCCGGCCGCCACCCGCGCCACCGCTCGGGCAGGCGCAGGTCGATCCGGGAGATCTCGTGCTTCATGCGGTCCTTCCGTCGGGCTGGCCCTGGGAAGGTTGGCGGCGGCGATCCAGCCCCTCGCTCGTTGAGTAGGGGGAATCACCGCGTTACACGGGATTGCCTCATTCGGTGTGAGGGGGACCGGCCGAGGGTGGCGGCGACGGGAGCGCCGGGGCGAGAGCGGCGCCGGGAACGGCGAAGGGCCAGGCGCGGCGGCTGCCGGCCTGGCCCTGTCGGGAGAGCGGGTGACGGGAATCGAACCCGCGCTATCAGCTTGGGAAGCTGAAGTTCTACCATTGAACTACACCCGCGTGACCGTCCCCGGCTGCTCGAGCCGGGCGGTCGACGCGTCCCCTCGGGGAGGACGCGCGTCCAGCATAGCGGCTCCGGACGCCCGCACACGCAGGCGCCCGGAGCGCGCGTCACGCGTCCTCAGACGGTGACCTCCACCCGCACGGTCGTCCCCGCGGGCGCGTAGGGGACGGTCGACCCCTCGACCGGGACCCCGTCCACGACCAGCCGCCCGCGCGCACCCGGCGCGCCGGCGTTGGTCACGGCGATCTCGTACCGGGCACCGCGGGCGACCCGGGTGACGGTGAAGGACGGCACGTCCGGCCCGATCTGCGGGTCGACGACCAGGCCGTCGTGCTCGGGGCGCACGCCCAGCAGGTACTGGGAGACGGCCACGAAGTTCCACGCGGCGGTGCCGGTCAGCCAGGAGTTCTTGGCCTCGCCGTGCCGCACCGCCTCCTTGCCCGCGATCATCTGGGCGTACACGTACGGCTCGAGCCGGTGCACGTCGGAGATGTCCTCGCGGTAGGCGGGCGTGATCCGGCGGTAGTAGTCGAACGCGCGCTCCCCGCGGCCCAGGACCGTCTCGCCGATGATCACCCACGGGTTGTTGTGGCAGAAGATGCCGCCGTTCTCCTTGTACCCCGGCGGGTAGGTGGAGACCTCGCCGAGCTCGATCTGGTAGCTCGTGTAGGCGGGCCACTGGAGGACCATCCCGTGCGGCGTCGCCAGGTGCTCGTGCACCGAGTCGAGCGCGCGGACCGCCGGGCTGGCGGGCGAGGCGGGGTCGGCGGGGTCGACGCCGATGCCGGCCATGACCGCGAAGCCCTGCGGCTCGATCCAGATCTTGCCCTCGGGCTTGGCGTCGGTCCCCACCGGGTTGCCGTAGAAGTCGTAGGCGCGCAGGAACCACTCGCCGTCCCAGCCGTGCTCCAGCACCGCGCCGCGCATCTCCTCGACGGCGGCGCGCGCCTCGGCGGCCACGTCCGCGAGCCCGCGGCGCTCGGCCAGCTCGGCGTACTCCGGGCCGATGTGCACGAACATCGCGGCGATGAACACCGACTCCGCGACCCCGCCGGCCTGGTTCTCGGTCGTCTGGAACGACTCGCCCGGCTCGGTGGAGAAGCAGTTGAGGTTGAGGCAGTCGTTCCAGTCGGCCCGCCCGATCAGGGGCAGGCCGTGCGGCCCGCGGTTCTCGACGGTGAACCGGAACGACCGGGTCAGGTGCTCGAACAGCGGCACCTCGGACCCGGGCTCGTTGTCGAACGGCACCGGCTCGTCGAGGATCCCCCAGTCGCCGGTCTCCTTGATGTACGCGGCGACGCCGAGGATCAGCCACAGCGGGTCGTCGTTGAAGCCGGAGCCGATGTCGTTGTTCCCGCGCTTCGTCAGCGGCTGGTACTGGTGGTACGCCGAGCCGTCCGGGAACTGGGTCGACGCGATGTCGATGATCCGCTGCCGCGCGCGCTCCGGGACCAGGTGCACGAAGCCGAGCAGGTCCTGGTTGGAGTCCCGGAAGCCCATGCCGCGCCCGATGCCGGTCTCGAAGTACGACGCCGAGCGGGACATGTTGAACGTGACCATGCACTGGTACTGGTTCCAGATGTTGACCATCCGGTCGAGCTTCTCGTCGGTGCTCGTCACCGAGTAGGTGGACAGCAGGTCGGTCCACGACGTCCGGAGCGCCTCGAACGCGGCGAGCGTCTGCTCGGTCGTCGCGAACCGGGACAGCAGGGCGTGCGCGCGCTCGCGGTTCACCCGCTGCATCGCCGGGACGCCGGCGGCCTCGTCGGCGGGCGCCCACTTCTCCTCGTGCGGGTTCTCGACGTAGCCGAGGACGTAGGTCAGCGACCGGCTCTCGCCCGGGGCGAGCGTGACGTCGACCTGGTGCGAGCCGATCGGGTACCAGCCGGACGCGATCGAGCCGGTGGCACTGCCGGCGTGCGGCACGGCCGCCTCGCCCAGCCCGTTGTACGGGCCGGTGAAGGCGTCGCGGTCGGTGTCGAACCCGTCGGCGCGGGTGTTCACGCCGTAGACCGCGTAGTGGTCGCGGCGCTCGCGGTACTCGGTCTTGTGGAAGATCGCCGACCCGTGCGGGCCGTCCAGCTCGACCTCGACCTCGGCCAGCGACAGATTGCGCTGGTAGTTGGTCTGGTCGTCCTGGGCGTTCCACAGGCAGAACTCGACGAACGAGAACAGGCTGACCGTCTTCTCGGCGTCGGAGGTGTTGGTCAGCGTCACGTGCTGGACCTCGGCGGTCTCGCCGAGCGGCACGAAGAACAGCGTCTCGACCCGCAGGCCGTTGCGCTCGCCGGTGATCCGGGAGTAGCCCAGGCCGTGCCGGGCCTCGTAGTGGTCGAGCTCGGCCTTGACCGGCAGCCAGCCCGGCGTCCACACGTCTCCGCCGTCGTGGACGTAGAAGTACCGGCCGCCCTCGTCGGTGGGGATGTTGTTGTACCGGTAGCGCGTGAGCCGGCGCATCTTCGCGTCGCGGTAGAAGGAGTAGCCGCCGCCGGTGTGCGACAGCAGCGAGAAGAACTCCTCCGAGCCCAGGTAGTTGATCCAGGGATACGGGGTGCGCGGCGTCGTGATGACGTACTCGCGTGCCTCGTCGTCGAAGTGGCCGTACCGCATCGTCGCGCCTTCCGGTCGTCAGTGGTGGCCGCTGCGGGAGCGCTCCCACGCGGCGTGCGTCGGTCAGCGTAGCGCACGGTCGAAACGCTTCCGGCGGGCGGTGGTCCCGGCCCGGAGCGGAGGTCCCACTCAGTGCCGGGAACGGGCGCCTACCGTCCCGGGATGCGCGGACACCAGCGGGGCCGGTCGTGACGTCCCACGCGTATGTCGACGAGTCGAAGGCGCGCGACTACCTCCTCGCGGCCACGATCGTCGACGTCGGCAGCGTCCACGGCGCCCGCCAGGAGGTCCGCCGCCTGGTGCTCCCGCGGCAGTCGCGCGTCCACATGAAGCACGAGTCCGACCGCCGCCGTCGGATCATCCTGAGCGCCCTCGCGGAGCTCGGGCTCGGCACGACGATCTACTCGGCGGGCGGACCGCCCGCCCGGACCCAGATCGCCAGGCGACGCGCCTGCCTCGCGCGGCTGGTCACCGACCTCGCTACGGGGTGCGACCGGCTGGTGCTGGAGTCCGACGAGACCCAGGACGCCCGCGACCGCCGGGACCTGCTCGAGATCACGCGCGCGGCTGGGCGCCGAGAAGGGCTGAGCTACGAGCACCGGCGAGCCGGGCAGGAACCGCTGCTCGCGCTCCCGGACGTTGTGGCGTGGTGCTGGGCCCGCGGGGGCGAGCGGCGGCGGCGGGCCGCTCCGCTCACGGCGGCGGTCGTCGACGTGTGAGGGGCGCCCCGCACGTGCGTAGGGCCCGAACGCCACGTCCTCCGGACGGGTCTCGGGCCCTCGACTTCCACGAGGATCAGCTCCCCGGGCGATGGGGGCACTCTAGCGAAGCATCGTCCGGGGACGGAAGCCCGATCTCAACCGCCCCGCCCGCCCCGGTACCGTGGTCCCGTGCTGCTCTCCGACCGCGACATCACCGCCGAGCTCGACTCCGGTCGGGTGGTCCTCGACCCCCACGACCCCGCGATGGTGCAGCCGTCGAGCGTCGACGTCCGCCTCGACCGCTTCTTCCGGCTGTTCGACAACCACAAGTACGCGGTCATCGACCCGGCGCAGGACCAGCCGGACCTCACGCGGCTGGTGGAGGTCGACGGCGACGAGCCCTTCGTCCTGCACCCCGGCGAGTTCGTCCTCGGCTCGACGTTCGAGCAGGTGACGCTGCCCGACGACATCGCCGCCCGGCTGGAGGGCAAGTCCTCGCTGGGCCGCCTCGGCCTGCTCACGCACTCGACCGCGGGGTTCATCGACCCGGGCTTCTCCGGCCACGTGACGCTCGAGCTGTCGAACGTCGCGACGCTGCCGATCACCCTGTGGCCCGGGATGAAGATCGGGCAGATGTGCTTCTTCCGGCTGTCCTCGCCGGCGCTCGCCCCGTACGGCTCGGGCGCCACCGGCTCCCGGTACCAGGGTCAGCGCGGGCCGACGGCCTCCCGCTCCTGGCAGCACTTCCACCGCACCCAGGTCTGACCCGGCCGTGACCGCGTCGCTGCCGCCGCTGCCCGAGGTCCCCGCCGCGGCGGGCGTCACGCCGCCGCCCGGGCGGCACCTGCTCGTGCTGCCGGAGGGCGTCGTGCCGGACGAGCTGGACGTGCTCGCGACCAGCAGGTTCGCCGCCGCGCGGTGGGAGCGCCCGCCGCGCGTGCCGTCCGGCCGGCGCGCGTCGGGGGCCGCACGCACCGCGGCCCCGGCGGCGACCCCCGGGGTGCTGCGGCTCGGCCGGCTGTCGACCCTCACCGGGCCGTTCGCGCTGGAGCCCGCGCAGCTCGCGCGCTGGGGGCTGCCGTCCGACGCGCGCGTCGCCTGGGTCGTGGACTGCCCGCGGGAGCGCGCCGAGCAGCCCGCGTTCGGCGGCGACCGGGACGGCCTGCGCCGGGCGTTCGGGACCGCCGGCCCGGTGCGCGAGGAGCAGCGCGTCGTGCAGTGGCTCGTCGCCGTGGCCCGCCGGCTCGGCGGTGCGCTGCGGGTCGACTCGGGGGTGGTGCTGGAGCCGGACATGGACGCCGCCCTCGACCTCACGGTGCTCACCGACCGCTGGGTGGAGCCCGGGACGGTCCTCGAGGCCGCCCGCCGGGTGTCGTCCCGGGCGGCGCTGGACGTGCCGCCCGCCCCCGACGCGCGCCGGGCGTCGCCGCAGCAGGCGGGTGCCGCGCTGGCCGGGCGCGACCGGGTGGGGGCGGGCGTCGCCGACGCGGAGGAGCGCCGGCGGCTGCACGCCGAGGCGGACGCGTTCGACGCCCACATGCGCGAGAACCCGCCGCCGTCCGAGGCGTTCGGCCTGCAGGTCGACCTCGGGGTCGACGGCATCGTGGTCGTCGAGGTGGCCGCCGAGGCGGAGGTGCCCCTGGCGCTGGCCGCGGTCGACTGGGCGCAGGGCGAGGTCGTCGCGTACCGGGTCCGCTGGGAGGCGCCGGACGTCGAGCAGCTGGAGTCCGAGCGTCCGTCGCTGCCGCACCGGGTCGCCCGCGGCCGCGCGGCGCGGGTGGTGCGCGGCGTCGCGCGCGAGGTGCACGCCGAGGTGGGCGGGGAGATCGCCGACATGGCGGGCTTCCTGGTGGACCCCGCCGACCTCTAGCCGACCCCGGCGCACCCCGGCCCACGCCGCGCCGCAGCGGCCCGCCGGACCGCCCCGCGGTTGCGGGCTGCGGCCCACCGGCACACGATGAACGCGGGACGACGCCCGCCGGTTGCACGACACCGGCGGGCGTCGCCTTTCGCTCTCATCGCCGGACGGGAAGGACGCCTCATGGCCGACCAGTACACGTTCCAGGACCCGATCGCGCAGTACGCGATGCCCGAGCCGCCGGAGCAGAGCCAGGACGGCCCCGGGCTCGACGCCGACCTGCGGCCGAAGGCCGACCACGGGCAGGACACCTACCGCGGCTCGGGGCGGCTCGAGGGACGCAAGGCGATCATCACCGGCGGCGACTCCGGCATCGGCCGCGCGGTCGCCATCGCGTTCGCCCGCGAGGGCGCCGACATCGTGCTGTCGTACCTGCCCGAGGAGCAGGAGGACGCCGACCACGTCGCACAGCTCGTGCGCGACGCCGGCCGGAAGATCGTCCTCGCGCCCGGTGACGTGGTCGACCAGGACTACACCCGGTCGCTGGTCCGCACGGCGCTCGACGAGCTCGGCGGCCTGGACACGCTCGCGATCATCGCCGGGCGCCAGCAGTACGTCGAGGACATCACCGAGCTCACGCCGGAGTCGTTCGACGAGACGTTCAAGACGAACGTGTACGCGCTCTACTGGCTGGTCCAGGAGGCGGTGCCGCACCTGCCGAAGGGCGCGAGCATCATCACCACGTCCTCGATCCAGGCCTACGAGCCGGCGCCGATCCTGGTCGACTACGCGACCACCAAGGCGGCGATCAACACGATCTCCAAGGCGCTGGCCGGCCAGCTGGCCCCGAAGGGCATCCGGGTCAACGTCGTGGCGCCGGGTCCGATCTGGACGCCGCTGCAGACCGCCGGCGGCCAGCCGCCGGAGAAGCTGCCGGACTTCGGCACGCAGACGCCGTACGGCCGCGCCGGTCAGCCGGCCGAGCTCGCGCCCGCGTACGTGTTCCTCGCCTCGCAGGAGTCGAGCTACGTCAGCGGCGAGACGCTGAACGTCAACGGGGGGATGCCGACCCCGTGACGGGTGCGGCGACCGGCCCGGCGGGGCGCGCGTGACGGAGCAGCCGGGGCTGGAGAACCTCGACGGCGACGCCGGCACGCGCACGCAGGGGTCGGGTCACGCGGCGGCGGACGAGCCGCGCGACCCGACCCCGCGCACCGACGGGTACGTCGACCTGCGCGCGTACGCGGCGCTGGGCGACGGCCGGACGGTCGCGCTGGTCGCGGACGACGGGCGGGTGGACTGGTTCCCCGTGCCCGACCTGGACACGCCGCCGGTGTTCGCGGCCCTGCTGGACGCGGACGCGGGCGGGTACGTCGAGATCGCGCCGGCGGTCCCGTACCGGCTGCGCCGGCAGTACGTCGTCGGTACGAACGTGCTGGTCACGACGTACGACACCGCCGGCGGCCGGGTGCGGGTGACGCAGGCGATGAACACCGGCGTGGCGGGGCGGCTGCCGTGGAGCGAGCTCGCGGCCCGGGTGGAGGGCCTGGCGGGCTCGGTCCCGGTCGCGTGGCGGGTGGCGCCGGGGACGGTGCTCGGCAGCGCCTCGCCGTGGGTGCAGCGGACCCACCTCGGCCCGGTGCTGCGCGCCGACGGCGTGACGCTCACCGTGCGGACGCTCGGGGAGATGACGTCCGTGGTCGACGACCAGGCGTGCGCCGGGGCGTTCGAGGCGACGCCCGGCTCCCGGCACCTGGTCGCGGTGGTGGGCACCGAGCGCGAGCCGGTCCTGGTGCCCGACCCGGAGGACGTCGACCGCGGCATCGACCGGACGGTCGACAACTGGCGCGCCTGGACCCGCGAGTTCCACTACGACGGGCCGTGGGGCAAGGCGGTGCAGCGCAGCGCGCTCGCCCTGAAGCTGCTGCTGCACGAGCCGACCGGCGCGATCGCGGCGGCGGCCACGACCTCGCTGCCGGAGAGCCGGTCCGGCGGGAAGAACTGGGACTACCGGTACGCCTGGGTGCGGGACGCCGCGTACACGCTGGACGCGTGGATCGGCTTCGGGCTGCGCGAGGAGGTGCACGCTGCCATCTCGTGGACCCTGCGCACCCTGCGCGCGCACGGCACGCGGATCTTCTTCGGGCTCGACGGCTCCCTCCCGCCCCCGCCCGAGCAGCACGACGTGCCCGGCTGGCGCGGCACCGGCCCGGTCGTGACCGGCAACCGCGCCGACGGCCAGCTCCAGCTCGGCGTGTACGGCGACGTCCTCGCGGTGGTCCGCGGGTACGTGGACGCCGGCAACCTGCTGGACGCCGAGACCGGGCGGCTGCTCGCCGCCGTCGCCGACGAGGCCGCCGACGCGTGGCACCGGCCGGACGCCGGCATGTGGGAGCTGACCGAGGAGCAGCACTACACCTCGTCCAAGCTCGGCTGCTGGCAGGCGCTGCGCTGCGCGGTGCACCTCGCCGAGCTCGGGCAGATCCCCGGAGAGCCCGACCGCTGGCGCGCCGAGGCCGACCGGATCGCCCGCTGGGTGGGCGAGCACTGCTGGTCCGAGGAGCGCGGCGCGTACGTGATGCACCCGGGCTCGGACCGGCTGGACGCCTCGGTGCTGCTGCACGCCCGCAGCGGCTTCGACACCGGCGAGCGGATGAGCCGCACGGTGGACGCCCTCCGGGCCGAGCTGGGCTCCGGCCCGCTGCTGCACCGGTACACCGGCATGCCCGAGGAGGAGGGCGCGTTCGTCGCGTGCGCGTTCTGGGGCGTGGCGGCGCTGGCGCTGGTCGGGCGACCCCGGGAGGCGGCGGACTGGATGACGGAGCTGCTGGCGCTCGCGAACGACGTCGGGGTGTGGCCCGAGATGATCGAGCCGGCGACGGGCGACTTCCTCGGCAACGTCCCGCAGGCGCTGAGCCACCTGGCGCTCGTGCAGGCCGCGCTGACGCTGGCACCCGCGCTGGCCGAGGACCACCCGCCGGCGGGCTGACCCGCCGGCGGCAGCACGACCGGCGCCCGCCCACCGGCCCGCGCCGCACCCGAACCCGAGGAGGACCCCATGGACCTGGGCATCACCGGCCGCGTCGCGCTCGTCACCGGCGGCGACTCCGGCATCGGTCTCGCCACCGCCCGCCTGCTGCTCGAGGAGGGCGCCCGCGTCGTGCTGACCGACCAGGACGCGGCCGCGCTGGAGGCGGCGGTCGCCGACCTCGGCGCGGGACCGGGCCGCCTGCTGCCGGTGCTGGCCGACGTCACCGTGCCGGCGGAGGTCGAGGCGCTGGTGGCCCGCGCCGGCGACGCGTTCGGCGCGCCGGAGATCCTGGTGCACGCCGCCGGCGTGACGGG
This sequence comes from Cellulosimicrobium cellulans, assembly GCF_007679345.1. GTDB lineage: Bacteria > Actinomycetota > Actinomycetes > Actinomycetales > Cellulomonadaceae > Cellulomonas > Cellulomonas cellulans_A. Next base: position 173,687 of record NZ_VEGH01000002.1, on the reverse strand, counting down.
CGCGCAGGGGCTGTTCCACGAGATCGACGACGCCGGCTGGGCGCGGACGATCGAGGTCGACCTGCTGGCGGCGGTGCGCGTCGTGCGCGCGGTCCTCGCCCCCATGCGGGCGGCCGGGTGGGGCCGGGTCGTGCTGCTGGCGTCCGAGGACGGCGTGCAGCCCTACGTCGACGAGCTGCCGTACTGCGCGTCCAAGGCGGGGGTGCTCTCCCTGGCCAAGGGGCTGTCGAAGTCCTACGGCCCGGAGGGCGTGCTGGTGAACGCCGTGTCGCCGGCGTTCATCGCGACGCCGATGACCGACGCGATGATGGACCAGCGGGCCGAGGAGCGCGGCACCGACCGGGACGAGGCGATCGCGTCGTTCCTCGACGAGGAGCGGCCGTTCCTCACCGCGAAGCGGCGGGGCGGGGCCGACGAGGTGGCCGCGGTGATCGGCTTCCTGGTGTCCGAGCGCGCGTCCTTCGTCAACGGGTCGAACTACCGGGTCGACTCGGGGTCGGTCGCGACGATCTGACGCGTCGCCGCCGGGACGTCGACGGGGCCGCCACCCGGAGGTGACGGCCCCGTCGGCGCGTCGTCGCTCAGTCCCCGTCGGTCTCCGGCCGCACCGCGCCCAGGGGCTCGGTCGGGGCGGCGAGCTCCCGCCGGGACCGGCGCCGCGGCGGGTCGGGGCGCTCCGGGTCGGCGGCGGGATCGGGGCCCGGCCCGGCGGCCGGCACCGGGTCGAGGACGATGGTCGCGTCCGTGGCCGCCGGGGCCGGCGCCCCGGGCTCGGGCGCGCGGGTGCTCACCCGGGTCGGCGCGGCCGGTGCGGGCTCCTCCGCGGCGGGCGCCGGGGTCACGTCCGGAGCGGACGCGGGGGGAGCCGCGGGCGCCTCCGGAGCGGACGCCCCGACCGTCTCGTCGCCGGCCGTGTGCCGCCCGTCGCCCGGTGCCCCCGCCTCCGGTGCCGGGCTCGCGCCCGACTCGTCCGGGGGCGACAGCTGGATCGCCGTCGTGCTCACCTCGGCTGCGACGGTGGCGCCGGCGGCGGTCCCCCGGCCGCTGGTCCGCCGCGCGGCGCCGGCCACCGCGACGATCCGCGCCACCGGGCGTCCGTCGCGGGTGAGCGTGACCTCGTCGCCGTGCTCGACGGCGTGCACCAGCTCGGCCAGCCGGGCCGCGGCGTCGTCGAGCGCCACGGCCCCGGGCACGGGCGCGCCCGGGAGCGCGCCCCCGGTCTCCGCCGCGGCGGCGGTCCGGGCCGCGCCCCGCGCGTCGATCGCCCGGGTCACGGCCTTCATGCCCTCGGCGAGCAGGAACACCACGATCGCGAACCCGAGGGTCAGCCCCCACTCCCGCAGGCCGATCGGCGCCGAGTCGAACCAGGCGTTCATGAACGGCACGTAGGTGAAGAGGATCTGCAGCGCGATCAGCGCACCGGTCGCGGTCCACACCACCCGGTTCCCGCGCAGCACGCGCAGGGTGAGGCTGGACTCGCCCAGGAACCGGCAGTTGAACAGGTACGCGAGCTGGCCGAGCGCGAGCATCGTGACGGCGGTCGTCTGGGCCACCGCGTAGTCGGTGCCGCGGGCGCGCTCGATGAAGAACACGGCCAGGGTCGCGCCGCCGATGAGCAGCGAGACGATGACGACCTGCCGCAGGGACCGGCCCGAGATGACGGACCCTCCGGGTGCGCGCGGCGGCCTGGACATCACGCCGGGCTCGGCCGGCTCGTACGCCAGCGCGAGCGAGAGCGTGACGGCCGTGACGAGGTTGACCCACAGGATCTGCACCGGGGACAGCGGCAGCGTCAGGCCGAACAGCACCGCGACCAGGATGACGAGCGACTGCGCGCCGTTGGTGGGCAGCAGGAAGACGACGGACTTCGCGATGTTGTCGTAGATCCGCCGCCCCTCCTCGACGGCCCGCTCGATGGTCGCGAAGTTGTCGTCCGCCAGGACGATGTCCGCGGCCTCCTTGGTGGCCTCGGTGCCCTTGATGCCCATCGCGATGCCGATGTCGGCCCGGGTGAGGGCGGGGGCGTCGTTCACGCCGTCGCCCGTCATCGCCACGACCTCGTCGTGCGACTGCAGGGCCCGCACGATCCGGATCTTGTGCTCCGGGCTGGTGCGCGCGTACACGTCGACGTCGCGGACCCGCTGGCGCAGCTGCTCCTGGGTCATCGCCTCGAGCTCGGCGCCGGTGAGCGCGTGCACGTCGCCGTCCGCGGCGGCGATGCCGAGCTCGCGGGCGATGGCGGTGGCGGTGCCGACGTGGTCGCCGGTGATCATCTTGACCCGGATGCCGGCGCGGTGGCAGTCCGCGATGGCCTGCACGGCCTCGGGCCGCGGCGGGTCCACGATGCCGAACATGCCGAGGAACACCAGGCCCTCCTCGACGTCCGCGACGTCGAGGGTGCTGGTGCCGTCCGCGACGGGGCGCTCCGCGGCGGCCAGCGTCCGCAGGCCCTGGGACGCGAGCCCGTCGATCACGGCCTCCCACCGGGCGCGGTCCAGCGGCTCGGTGCCGCCGTCGGCGGCGCGCTGGTGGCTGCACCGGTCGAGCAGCCGGTCCGGGGCGCCGACGACGCGGATCCGGGTGCCGGCGCCGGGGACGCGGTCGAGCGTGGCCATGTACTTCGTGGCGGACTCGAACGGCAGCACCGCGACCCGCTCGACGCCCGCGCGGTCGACGCCGGCCTTGAGGGCCAGAGTCGCGATGGCGCCCTCGGTCGGCTGGCCGACGACCTTCCAGAGGCCGCCGTCCTGGACGATCCGGGCGTCGTTGGCGGACGCAGCGGTCGCGACGAGGGCCGCGAGGTCCGGGTGCGCGCCCAGCGGTGCGTGCTCGCCGTCCCGGGTGATCCTGCCCTCGGGCGCGTAGCCGAGACCCTCGACGTCGTAGGTCGCGGCGGCGGTGACGACGGTGCGCGTCGTCATCTCGTTCTTCGTGAGGGTGCCGGTCTTGTCCGAGCAGATGGTGGTCACCGAGCCCAGCGCCTCGACGGCGGTGAGCTTGCGGGTGATCGCGTTGCGCCGCGCCATCTGCTGCACCCCGAGCGCCAGGGTCACCGTGACCAGCGCGGGCAGACCCTCGGGCACCGCGGCCACCGCGAAGCCGATCGCCGCCGAGATGAGCTCCGGCACGTCCCAGTCGTGGATGACGCGGCCGACCACCAGCATGAACGCGGCCATGCCGAGGATGCCCAGGGACAGGGTCTTGCCGAACTGGGCCAGCTTGCGCGACAGCGGGGTGTCGAGGTCGTCCGAGGCGTCCGCGATGAGCGACTGGATCCGGCCGATCTCGGTGCCGCCGCCGGTCGCGGTGACGACGCCCGTGCCGGTGCCGACGGTGACGATCGTGCTGGAGTAGAGCATCGAGGCGCGGTCGCCCAGGCCGGCGTCGGGCCCGACCGCCTCGACGTGCTTGCTCGCGGGGACGGACTCGCCGGTGAGGGCCGCCTCCTCGACCTGGAGGTTGGTGGACTCGATCAGCCGCACGTCGGCGGGCACGCGGTCGCCGGACCGCACGCGCACGACGTCGCCCGGGACGAGCGAGTCGGCGTCGACCACCTGCCACTCGCCGTCCCGGCGCACCTGGGCGTCGAGCGACAGCATGGTCCGGATGCCCTTGAGCGCCCGCTCGGCCTGGCCCTCCTGCAGGAAGCCGAGCGCGGCGCTGATCACGGCGACGGCGAGGATGACGGCGAAGTCGATCCAGTCGCCGAGGAGCGCCTTGAGCACCGCGGAGGCGAGCAGGATGTAGATGAGGATGTCGTCGAAGTGGCCGAGCAGCCGGCGCAGCCAGCTCCTCCCCGGCGGTTCCGGCAGCCGGTTCGGGCCGTGCTCCGCGAGGCGCCGCGCGGCGTCCGTCTCGCGGAGGCCCGCGGGGGTGCTGCGCAGCTCGGCGAGCACCGCCTCCGGGGTCTCGGCGTAGGGCGCGGGACCCGCGGGGGAGCGCACGCCCGCGGTGTCCGCGGGCGAGGGCGTCGTGAGGGCTGAGGTCGTCATGTCACCACCTGACCGTTCGGCGTCCGAGCCATGGTGGCACGCCGCGTCGCCGTCGATCGAGCGGGGACGGGTTTCTCCGTGCGGCGCGGCGCTGATCACGCGCGTGATGCCATGCGCGTCAGCGGGATCGGTCGGGACGTCGGTCCCACGGTCCGGCGGGTGAGAGCGGCCGGGAGGTTTTACGCGGAGTTCACCCGCCGGGGGTGCGGCGGGCGGGCGGGCGACGCAGGATGGCACCGACACACCGGATCGAGGGGGGCGAGTCATGGAGATGAGCACGACGGACCAGCAGGCGTCGGAGACCGAGTTCGACGACATCACCTGGACGAGCGTGAGCAACCCCCGGCGCGTGCGGATCTGACGCGCCGGACCCGTCCCGCCCGGTGCCCTCCGCACCGGGCGGCACACCGCTTCCGACGGCCCCGCGGCACCCGCCGCGGGGCCGTCGTCGTCCCCGGGTGCGGGCGCTCAGGCCCTGCCGCGCAGCCGGCCGAGCACCGCGCGCGCGTCGGCGAGCGCGGTGTCGTCCCGCACCCCGGTGACCGCGTTGTAGTACATGCCGTCGCCGACGAGCTGGACCACGTGGGCGAGCGCCGGGTCCCCGAGCTCGTCGGCCAGCGCCTCGAACCAGTGCCGGCGCAGGTCGTCGAGGACGGCGGTGGCGTCGCCGCCCGCCTCCTCCGCGAGCCGGGCGAAGGCGATCAGCGCGCGGTCGAGCGGCCCGCCGGACTGCTGGGACTCGCGCAGGTAGTACTCGCTCGCGCCCTCGGGCGCCGCGCGCATCGCGGCGACGTCGGCCTCGCCGAGCCCCGCCAGGCGCTCGCGCTGGCCCTGGACCAGCGCGGCCTTGCTGGGGAAGTGGTAGAGCAGCCCGCCCTTGGACACCTCGGCCGCCGCGGCGACCGCGTCCAGCGTGGCGGCGCGCGGGCCGTGCGCGATCAGCAGGCCCTCGAACGCGTCGAGGAGGCGGTCGCGGGTCGCGGACATGGGAATGACCGTACCGGCCGTGACGCTTTACCGTCCAGACGGTACAGTTCCGTCGGTCCGCACGTACGAAACGAACGAGGTCGTCATGTCCGCCCCGGTCACCACCGGTCCCACTGCCGCCGTCCCGGCGCCGCTCCAGCACCGCGGCCGTCCCGTCCGCCCCTGGGCGGTGCTGGCCGTGCTCATGCTCCCGGTGCTGCTCATCTCCGTGGACAACACGGTCCTGAGCTTCGCGCTGCCGTCGATCACGGCCGCGCTCGGCGCGTCCGGGTCGGACCTGCTGTGGATCGTCGACGCGTACCCGCTGGTGCTCGCGGGCCTGCTGGTCCCGATGGGCAGCCTCGGCGACCGCGTCGGGCGCAAGCGGCTGCTGATGATCGGCGCGACCGGGTTCGCGGTCGTCTCGCTGCTCGCGGCGTGGTCGACCAGCCCGGCGATGCTGATCGCCGCCCGCGCCGCGCTGGGCCTGTTCGGCGCCACGCTGATGCCGTCCACGCTGTCGCTGATCCGCAACGTGTTCCTCGACCGCGCGCAGCGGCGGCTCGCCATCGCCGTCTGGGCGTCCGGCTTCGCGGGCGGTGCCGCGCTCGGCCCGATCGTGGGCGGCGCGCTGCTCACCCACTTCTGGTGGGGCTCGGTGTTCCTGCTCAACGTGCCCGTGCTCCTGGTGCTGCTGCCGCTCGCCGCGGCGCTCGTGCCCGAGTCCAAGGACCCCGCCCCCGGCCCGCTCGACCCGTGGAGCAGCGTGCTCGCGCTCGCGACCATGCTGCCGCTGGTCTACGCGATCATCGCGACGGGCGAGCACGGCCTGACGCCGACCACCGGCGCCTCGGTGCTCGTGGGCCTGGTCGCGGGGTGGGCGTTCGTCCGGCGGCAGCGGCGGCTCGCCTCCCCGATGCTCGACGTCCGGCTGTTCACGAACCCGGTCTTCTCCGGCGCGGTGTCCGCCAACCTGCTGTCGGTGCTCGGGTTCTCCGGCCTGCTGGTGATCGTGTCCCAGTTCCTCCAGCTCGCCGCCGGGCTCAGCCCGATGGACGCGGGCCTGGTGCTGCTGCCGGGGCTCGTCGCGTCCGTCGCCGCGGGCCTGCTCGCCGTGCGGCTGGTGCGGTACGTCCGGCCGGGCGTGCTCATCGGGTCGAGCTTCCTGCTGGCCGCCGTCGGCTACGGCGTCCTGACCCTGGTCGGCGACGTCCCGACGCCGGCGACGGTCGCCGTGACGTTCGTGGTGATGGGCCTGGGCGTCGGCCTCGCCGAGACGCTGACCAACGACCAGATCACCACCGCCGTCCCGCCGGAGAAGGCCGGCGCCGCGTCCGCCATCTCCGAGACGGCCTACGAGCTCGGCACCACCCTGGGCGTCGCGATCCTCGGCTCGGTGCTCAACGCGACCTACCGGGCGCGCGTGGCGCTCCCGGAGACGCTGACGACCGACCAGGCGCACGCCGCGGCCGAGACCCTCGGCGGCGCGACCCGGGTGGCGGGCGAGGTCGGTGCCGGCACGGGCGAGGCGCTCCTGGAGTCGGCGCGCCTGGCGTTCGACGCGGGCACCCAGCACGCCGCCGCGGTGGGCGCGGTCGTCGCGGTGGGCGCGGCGCTCGTCTCGTTCGTGACCCTCCGCCGCGCCACCGCCCTCTGACCCGCCCTCCCGCGAGGCCTCTCGCGAGGCGCCCACGCCGAGCGTGCAGAAGGCGCGGGCTTCCGGGCGCGGGAACCCCGCGGGTTCTGCGACCTCGGCGGTGCGGTGCGCGGTGCGGTGCGCGGGGCGGTGCGGTGCGCGGCGGGAGTGGGGCGCGGCGGGAGCACCGCGGTCGGTGGAGGGTGTGCGTGCGTCTCGTGCGATCGGTTGACCGTCGATCGATCGCGGTCGACAGTCGATCGTGCGTCGCGGACCCGCCGCGCGCGTCGGTCCCGGAGGTCCCCATGTCGTACGTGCTCGCCGCCCTCGCCGTCCTGCTCGGCGCCGCGGCGGTGGTCGCCGGTGAGGCGGACGACTCCCCGGGTCTGCAGGGCATCGGCGTGCTGCTGGTGCTGACGGGCGTGGTGGTGGCGGTCCGGGCCGTCCGCGCCCGCCGCTCCGCCCCGCGCTGACCCCTGCGCCCCGCCACCCCGATGCCCGCCGCGCCACCCCTCCCGCCGACTCTCCTCCCGCGCCACCCCTCCCGCCGACTCTCCGCTTCCGGCCTGTGAGCGCCCGCTCCTGCAAAGGCGCGTTTTGCAGACTCGGCGAGATGGCAGCGCTCGGCGAGGTGAAGCGGGTCAGCGGGCGGCGCGCACGCGGTCCAGGAGCAGCAGGGCGATGTCGGTGACCTCCGGGACGCCGACCGCGCCGCGGTCGACGCCCGGCTGCGCGGCCGTGCCGCCCGCGGCCGTGCCGCCCGCGTCCGCCCCGCCCGCGTCCGCGCCGCCCGCGTCCGCCCCGCCCGCGCCGCCCGCGTCCGCCCCGCCCGCGCCGCCCGCGGCCGCGCCGCCCGCGCCGGCGCCGCCCGCCGCCGCCACGCCGTCCGTCAGCATCACCGTGCAGTACGGGCACGCGGTCGCGACGACGTCGGCGCCGGTCGCGATCGCCTCCTCGGCCCGGGCGGTGCCGATGCGGGTGCCGAGGGACTCCTCCATCCACATCCGCGCCCCGCCGGCCCCGCAGCAGAACGACCGCTCCCGCGTGCGCGGCATCTCGACGGCCTCGACCCCCGGGAGCGCGGCGAGCAGCTCGCGCGGCGGCTCGTAGACCTCGTTGTGCCGGCCGAGGTAGCAGGGGTCGTGGTAGGTCACGCGCTGCGCCTGCGCGTCCGGCGCCGCCACCGGCGTCAGCCGCCCCTCGCCGACCAGCCGGTCCAGCAGCTCGGTGTGGTGCACGACGTCGTACCGCCCGCCGAGCTGCGGGTACTCCCGGGACAGCGTGTTGAAGCAGTGCGCGCAGGTGACGACGACGGCCCGTGCCTCCGCCGCGGCCAGCGTCTCGACGTTCGCCGAGGCCAGCATCTGGTAGAGCACCTCGTTGCCCGCGCGCCGGGCCGGGTCGCCGGTGCAGCCCTCGCCGTCGCCGAGCACCGCGAACGTCACGCCCGCGGTGTGCAGCAGCTCGGCCACGGCCCGGGTGGTGCGCTTCGCCTTCTCCTCGTACGCCCCCGCGCAGCCGACCCAGAACAGGTAGTCGACCTCGGCGGCCGTGGCCACGTCCGCCCCCACGACGGGCACGTCGAACGGCAGCCCCTTCGCCCAGTCGAGGCGCTGCCGCGCGGGCAGGCCCCAGGGGTTGCCGCGCCGCTCGAGCTTGGTGAACGTGCCGCCGAGCTCCGCGGGGAACGCCGACTCCATGAGGGTCTGGTAGCGCCGGATGTCGACGATGGTGTCGACGTGCTCGATGTCGACGGGGCACTGCTGGACGCACGCGCCGCAGGTGGTGCACGCCCACAGCGCCTCCGCGTCGATGACGCCGGACGCGACCAGGTCGACGTCGACGTGCCCGGGCTCGACGTCGGCGCCGCCGCGCGCGGCCCGCAGGTACGGCGCCGTCGCGGCGGCGTGGTCCCGGAGCGCCAGCGTCAGCAGCTTGGGGGACAGCGGCTTGCCGGTCGCCCACGCGGGGCACTGGTCCTGGCACCGCCCGCACTCGGTGCAGGTCGAGACGTCGAGCAGCTGCTTCCAGGTCAGGTCCTCGACGGCGCGGGCGCCGAGCCGGGCGTCGTCCGGCAGGTCCTCGAGCGCCGCCACGTCCAGCGGGACGTCGCCGACCCGCACCGGCTCCAGCGGTCCCAGCGCCGGCGCGCCCGACGCCGACCGGCGGGCGTACACGTTCAGCACGGCCAGGAACCGGTGCCAGGCGACGCCCATCGTGGGCTGGAGCCCGACGACGACGAACCAGGCCATCGACACCAGGATCTTCACGGTGGCGCACACGACGACGGCCGCCTCGACCGCACCGGTCGAGGCCCCGGACCACAGCCCGCCGATCCACGCGGTGGTCGGGAAGTGCCAGGCGCTCGCCAGCGCGGAACCGTCGCGTACCGCGAGCTCGTGCTCCAGGCCGCGCAGCAGCAGGACCGCCAGGACCACGAGCAGCACGGTCGCCTCCACGACCACGGCCTGGGCGGTGCTCGAGCCGAAGAACCGCGACCGCCGCTGCGGCAGGGACCCCGGGTCCGCCACCGGCCCCGATCCGTCGCCGGTCCCCGCGCCGACGGCCGCCACGGCGCGCGCGGGCGTCGCCGGAAGCCCCCGCGGCGTCCGGCGGACCCGCACCGCGATCAGCGCGAGGATCCCGGCGAGCGACAGCCAGGCGATCCCCTCGGTGAGCCACTCCCACGGCGCCAGGTGCCCCAGCAGCGGCAGCGCCCACCGCGGGTCCACGACCTGCGCGTACCCGGCGACCAGCGTGAAGAACAGCACCGGGAACGACACCATGACGACCCAGTGCGCGGCGCGGACCACCGGCGTGTGCTGGAACCGGCCGTGCCCGACCATCTCCCGCACGACGAGCCACGCCCGCCGACCCACCGGCCGGAGCCGGCCGGGCGCCGGTCGCCCGACCCGGATCGTGCGGGTGAGCCGCCGTGCGCCGAGAGCGAACGTCGCGACCCCGACGACGGTGGCGGCGAGCACCACGACGAGGCAGGTCATCCGCAGCAGGTCCACGTGGTCACGCTAATCGCCCGGGGCGGCGACCCCGCGACCGGAGGTCCCGGGTGAGGTCCCACACGCCCGCCGCCCGGTGGTGCTGCGCCATCACTTGATAGAGTCCAGGTAATCCCTCGACCACGGTCGGCCTCCGCACGCTTGCGCGCGCGGTGCCGCCGTGCGTCCCTGTACCTGCCCGCTGACAACACCACAGCCGTCGAACCGCCGCGGGCGCCCCAGGCCCACCGTGGGCCCGGATCGGCGCGACCGACCGACCGACCACCCGCCCACGACAGGACGGAGCGGACGTGCTGCAGCTCCTCGCGGTGCACCTCGTCGCTGCCCTGGTCGCGCCCGCGCTCGTCGCGTGGATCGGCCGCAAGGCGTTCTGGGTGCTCGCGCTCGCCCCCGCCGCGGTGGCGGTGTGGGCGCTCTCCCTCACCAGCCGCGTGCTGGACGGCGACGGGCCGACCCAGGTGGTCCAGTGGATCCCCGGCCTCGGCATGGAGCTGTCGTTCCGGCTGGACACGCTCTCGTGGTTGATGTCGCTGCTGGTCGGCGGCGTCGGCGCGATCGTCCTGGTCTACTGCTCGGCCTACTTCAAGGCGGGCGCGAGCGGTCTCGGCCGGTTCAGCGGGGTGCTGGTCGCCTTCGCCGGCGCGATGCTCGGCCTGGTCACGGCCGACGACACGCTGCTGCTGTTCGTGTTCTGGGAGCTGACCACGGTCTTCTCCTACCTGCTCATCGGGCACTACCACGAGCGCAAGGCCAGCCGCCGGGCGGCGATGCAGGCCATCGTCGTCACGACCGCAGGCGGCCTGACGATGCTCGTCGGCGTGATCCTGCTCGGCGAGGCCGCGGGCACGTACCGGATCTCCGAGACGCTCGCGAACCCGCCGCACGGCGCCATGGTCACGGCCGCGGTGGTCTGCCTGCTGGTCGGCGCGATGAGCAAGGCCGCGCTGATCCCGACGCACTTCTGGCTGCCGGCCGCGATGGCCGCGCCCACACCGGTGTCCGCGTACCTGCACGCGGCGGCGATGGTGAAGGCCGGCGTGTACCTGGTCGCGCGGTTCGCCCCGGCGTACTCCGAGCTGCCGGCCTGGCGGTGGATGGTGGTCGTCATGGGCGGCGGCACGCTGCTGCTCGGCGGCTACCGCGCACTGCGCCAGCACGACCTCAAGCTGATCCTCGCGTTCGGCACGGTCAGCCAGCTCGGCCTGATCGTGCTGCTGGTCGGCTACGGCACGAAGGCCACGGCGCTCGCCGGCCTCGCCCTGGTCGGCGCGCACGCCATGTTCAAGGCCGCCCTGTTCCTCGTGGTCGGCGTCGTCGACGCCGCGACCGGCACCCGCGACCTGCGCCGGCTGTCCGGCGTCGGCCGGGCCTTGCCGATCACCGCGGTCGCGGGCGCGCTCGCCACGCTGTCGATGATCGGCGCCCCGCCGTTCGCCGGGTACGTCGCCAAGGAGGCGGCGCTGGAGGCGCTGGGTCACGGCGGCCACCCGCTGGACCTCGTCGTGCTCGTGCTCGTCGCGGTCGGGTCGGCCCTGACCGTCGCGTACGGCCTGCGTCTGTGGTGGGGCGCGTTCGCCACCAAGCCGGTGCTGTCGCCCGCCGCGGTGAAGGCGCTCACCCTCGCCCGCGAGGCGCGGGCCGCGAAGCACGAGCCCGCCGCGCGCGACGAGCGCAGCGTCCCCGAGCTCGACGCCCCGGCCGAGGACGACCGGGCCGAGCCCGCCGCCGTCGGCCGCCCGTCGCTGCTCCTCGTGTGGCCGGCGATGCTGCTCGCGGTGCTGGGGCTCGTGGTCGCGCTGGCTCCGAAGGTCGGCGACGATCTGCTGGCGCCCCAGGCGGACCGGTACCCCGAGGGCGAGCCGGGCCACCTGCTGCTCTGGGGCGGCTTCACCCCGACCCTGGCGATCACGGTCGTCGTGCTCGCGGTCGGCGTGCTGCTGTTCCTGGCCCGGGGCCCCGTCGAGGCGGCGCAGGCCGCCGTGCCGCACGTCCCCGAGGCCGACCGGCTCTACCGCCGGTTCATGCGCCGCCTGGACGACGTCGCCGCGGACGTCACCGCGATCACCCAGCGTGGCTCGCTGCCGTTCTACCTCGGCGGCATCCTCGTGGTGTTCGTCGTGACCGTGGGCGTGCCGCTGGTGCGGTTCACCTCGCTGCCGACGGAGACCCGGGCCTGGGACCGGCCCGCGCAGCTCGTGATCGGCGCCTTCGTCGCGGTGGCCGCCGTGCTGGTCGCCCGCGCGCGCCGTCGGCTCAAGGCCGTCATCCTGCTCGGCGTGTCCGGCTACGGCATCGCGGCGCTGTTCCTGCTGCAGGGCGCGCCGGACCTCGCGCTGACCCAGGTGCTGGTCGAGACGGTGACCCTCGTCGTGTTCGTGCTCGTCATGCGCCGGCTCCCCCCGTACTTCTCCGACCGGCCCCTGGTGGCGTCCCGCTGGGTCCGCCTGGTCGTGGCGCTGTCGGTGGGCCTGACCGTCGGCGCGCTCGCGCTGATCGTGCCGAGCGCGCGCATCCACATCCCGGTGTCGGTCGACTTCGCCGAGGAGGCCTACTCGTTCGGCGGCGGCAAGAACATCGTCAACGTGACCCTGGTCGACATCCGGGCCTGGGACACGATGGGCGAGATCTCGGTGCTGCTGGTCGCGGCGACCGGCGTCGCCTCGCTCGTGTTCCTCCGCAAGCGGTCGGGCGCGATCTTCCGCGCGGGCGACGCGCCCGAGCACCGCGCGGTGTGGGGCAGCGAGGACGACCCGCAGGCCGCGCTGCGCAAGCCGGTCGAGGCGCGCGCCGGCTACCAGCCGCGCGAGTGGCTCCGCGCCGGCCGGACGCTGGCGCCGCGCCGCCGGTCCGTGGTCTTCGAGGTCGTCGTCCGGCTGCTGTTCCACACGATGATCGTGTACTCGCTGTTCCTGCTGTTCTCCGGGCACAACGCCCCGGGCGGCGGGTTCGCGGCCGGGCTCGTCACGGGCATCGCGCTGATCGTCCGCTACCTCGCGGGCGGCCGGTACGAGCTCGGCGAGGCGGCCCCCGTCCAGCCGGGTCTGCTGCTGGGCAGCGGCCTGTTCCTGTCGGCGGGCGTCGGCCTGGGCGCGCTCATCTTCGGCGGCACCGTGCTGCAGTCCTGGATCATCGACGTCTCGCTGCCGCTGATCGGCGACATCCACCTGGTGACGTCCCTGTTCTTCGACGTCGGCGTGTACCTCGTCGTCGTCGGCCTGGTGCTCGACATCCTCCGCAGCCTCGGCGCCGAGATCGACCGGCAGGCCGAGCAGGACGGCGACCCCGAGGCGGTCGGCGGCGACGCCGAGCCCGCCGAGGAGGTCCGGGTGGACGCGGTCGCCGCCGGGCGGGTCGCCCCGCAGCACCACGACGACCGGGAGGGCCCGCGATGATCGACATGAGCCCCAACCTCGTCCTGGTCGGCGTCATCGTCGTCCTGGTGACGGCGGGCGTGTACCTGCTCCTGGAGCGCAGCCTGTCCCGCGTGCTGATCGGGGTCGTCCTGATCGGCAACGGCGCGAACCTGCTGTTCCTGGTCGCGGGCGGCGCCGCCGGCCGGCCGCCGATCGTCGGGCTGGAGCTCGAGCGCGACATGGCCGACCCGCTGCCGCAGGCGATGGTGCTGACCGCCATCGTCATCACGCTCGGCATGACGGCGTTCCTGCTCGCGATGGCCTACCGGTCCTGGCAGCTGCACCGGCACGACGAGGTGCAGGACGACGTCGAGGACCGCCGCATCGCCCGGCTCGCCGCCCGCGACCAGCGCGCCTTCGAGGACGACGACACCGAGGAGTCGACGACCACCCTCGACGAGGAGGCCGCCGAGACCCGCGACGAGACGGACGAGGGCGGCCCCTCGCCGGCCGGCGTCGGGAGCGCCGCCGGGGAGCACGACCGACCGACCGACGACCGCGGGGAGGGCAGCCGATGACCGAGTACACCTGGCTGGTGCCGCTGCCCGTCGTGGTCCCGCTGTTCGGCGCCGGCCTCGCGCTCGCCCTGTACCGGCGGCCGCGGCTGCAGCGCATCATCAGCGTCATCGCGCTGAGCATCGTGCTGGTCGTCGCCGCGACGCTCCTGGTCCTCGCCGACGACGGCCCGCTGGTGGTCGACATCGGCGGCTGGGCCGCACCGGTCGGCATCGACCTCGTCGCGGACCGGCTGTCGGCGCTCATGCTGACGGTGTCCGCGGCGGTGACGCTCTGCGTCCAGCTGTACTCGCTCGCCCAGGGCGAGGCCGACGGCGACGAGGCCGCGCCCGTCTCGATCTACCACCCGACGTACCTGATCCTGGCCGCGGGCGTCGCCAACGCGTTCCTCAGCGGCGACCTGTTCAACATCTACGTCGGCTTCGAGATCCTGCTGGCCGCCTCGTACGTGCTGCTGACGCTCGGCGGGACCGGTGAGCGCATCCGCGCGGGCAGCATCTACGTGGTCGTGGCGCTGCTGTCGTCCCTGCTGTTCCTCATCGCGATCGCCCTCACCTACGCGGCCGCGGGCACGGTCAACCTGGCGCAGCTCGCCGAGCGGCTGCCGGAGATCGACCCCGGGGTGCGGCTGCTGCTCCAGGTGCTGCTGCTGCTCGCGTTCGGCATCAAGGCGGCGATCTTCCCGCTGTCGGCCTGGCTGCCCGACTCGTACCCGACGGCGCCCGCGCCGGTGACGGCCGTGTTCGCCGGCCTGCTCACCAAGGTCGGCGTCTACGCGATCATCCGCACCCAGACCCTGCTGTTCCCCGAGGGCCGGATGGACGACGTCCTCATGTGGGCGGCGCTCGCCACGATGGTGGTCGGCATCCTCGGGGCGGTGGCGCAGGACGACCTCAAGCGACTGCTGTCGTTCACGCTGGTCAGCCACATCGGCTACATGCTCTTCGGCATCGCGCTCGCCTCGGAGGCCGGCTGGTCCGCGTCGATCTACTACGTCGCGCACCACATCATCGTGCAGACCGGGCTGTTCCTGGTCGCGGGGCTGATCGAACGGCGGGGCGGGTCCACGTCGCTCGACTCGCTCGGCGGCCTGGCCAAGCTCGCCCCGGTGCTCGCCATCCTGTTCTTCATCCCGGCGATGAACCTCGGCGGCATCCCGCCGCTGTCCGGGTTCCTCGGCAAGGTGGGCCTGCTGCAGGCCGGCGTCGCCGACGGCTCGTGGCTCGCGCTGACCCTGGTGGTCGGCGGTGTCGCCACCTCGCTGCTCACGCTCTACGCGCTGATCAAGGCGTGGAACAAGGCGTTCTGGCAGACGCCGCCCGAGCCGCTGCCCGACGCCACGCTGCCGAAGGGCATGGTCGGCTCCGCCGCCGCGCTCGTCGTGCTGGGCCTCGCGCTGACCGTCGGGGCCGGCCCGCTGTACGGCTACGCCGAGCGTGCCGCCGGGGCACTGGCCGACCGGTCCGTGTACATCCAGTCGGTGCTGCCGGAGGGCGGCCGCGGCTCCGGGGAGTCCGTCGACGTGGCGCACGGGGGTGACGACGCGTGAGCCTGCACCCGCGCCGCAAGAAGCTGGCCGCCCAGTGGCCGACCATGGTCTGGCTCGTCGTCGTCTGGGTGCTGCTCTGGGGCGACCTGTCCGTCGGCAACGTGCTCGCCGGCGCCGTGATCGCCGTCGCGGTGACCGGGCTGCTCCGGATGACGCCGATCGACTTCCACGGCACCGTGCGCCCCTGGCCGCTGCTCGTGCTGATCGGGCGGTTCGCCTGGGACCTGCTGCACGCGTCCGTCGAGGTGTCCTGGGTCGCGCTGCGGCCGCGGCACACCCCGCGCGGCGCCGTGATCGGCGTCCAGCTCCGGAACCACTCCGACCTGTACCTCACGATGACCGCCGAGCTCTGCTCGCTCGTGCCCGGCTCGCTGGTCGTCGAGGCGCACCGGCTCACCGGCATGCTCTACCTGCACGTCCTCGACGTCGAGCAGTCCGGCGGCGTCGAGCGCGCCCGGCAGAACGTCCTCGACCAGGAGGAGCGGGTGCTGCGTGCGTTCGCCTCCGACGACGAGCTCCGCGAGGCGGGCCTGACGCCCGGCGGCCGGTCGTCCCGACGCCAGGAGGTGCGCGCGTGACCGCCGTGCTGCTGATCTGCGCCGCGCTGCTGACGGTCGCGGGGGTCCTCGCGCTGATCCGCGCCGAGCGCGGGCCGTCGATGCTGGACCGGACGGTGGCGCTCGACATCATCGTGACCGTCGTGGTCGCGGCCGTCGCGCTCTACGCCTCGGCCGAGCGTCGCGCGGACGTGGTGCCGATCCTCGTGGTGCTGTCCCTGGTCGGCTTCGTCGGCTCCACCACGATCGCGCGGTTCGCGTCCGTCGAGCCCGCGGGCGAGGGCCGGGTCCGCACCCGCGAGGAGATCGCGGCCGAGGAGGCGGAGCGGATCCGCGCCGAGGACGAGGCCGAGGAGGCCCGCCGCGCGCGCCGGGCCCGCGAGGCCGAGGGCGCCGCGACCGACGCCCCCCGGCCCGCGTCGGACCCCGAGGAGGTCCGCGCCGAGCACGCCGCCCACGGCGACGAGGCGCGCCGCGCCGAGGTCGTGCCCGACGAGGACCGGCGCGAGCACGGTGACGAGCCGCACGTGGACGAGCACGGGTCGGGCGAGCACGGCGGCGGGTCGGACGGCGACGAGCTGGCGGCGGAGGACACCGCCGCGGACCAGGACGCCGCCGCCCGCGGCACGCACGACGAGGGGAGCGACCGATGAGCTGGGACTGGGACGTGGTCGCCGACGTCGTGGCGTCGATCTGCCTGATCGGGGGCGCGCTGCTCGCGCTCGCCGCCGGCGTGGGCGTCCTGCGGTTCCCCGACCTGCTGTCCCGGATGCACGCCGGGACGAAGCCGCAGGTGCTCGGGCTGATCCTGGTGCTCATCGGGCTGTCGCTCCGGCTGCGCTCCGGCGGGGCGGTGTGGGCGCTGGTGCTCGTGGCCCTGTTCCAGATGCTGACGGCGCCCGTCGCGGCGCACCTGGTCGGCCGCGCGGGCTACCGCACGGGCAAGGTGCGCCGCGACCTGCTGGTGGTCGACGAGCTCACCGAGGCGCAGGACGAGGCCACGCTGCGCGGCACGCCGCCCGAGGACGCACCGGGCTCGGGCGACCGGGGCTGACGCGGCGTCAGCGGCGGAACAGCCCCGCCCAGAGGAAGTCCTCGCCGAAGGCGTCGTCCGCGTCGGCGGCCGGGCGCATCCGGCGCAGCTCCACCTCGTCGAGCCAGGCGAACGCCCGCCGCAGGTCGTCGGCGCGGTAGGCGAGCCCGCCGCCCAGCCCGCCCTCCCGGTACAGGTCGACGTCGTCGGCCCCGGTGCCGCCGCGGTCGTCGTGGCCGTCCTCGCCCGTCGCGAAGCACGCGATCCCGAACCGGCCCCCGGGGCGGACCGTGCGCTCCAGCAGCGCGCGGTAGGACACGCGGCGGTGCGGCGGCAGGTGGTGGAAGCAGCCGGAGTCGTAGACCAGGTCGTACGGCTCCGCGGGCGGCTGCCACCCGAAGATGTCGGCGCGCGCGAACCGCACGTCCACCCCGGCCTCGGCGGCGCGCTCCCGGCCCCACGCGACGGCCGTCGCGGACAGGTCCAGCGCGTCGACGGCGCACCCCTGCTGCGCGAGCCACACGGCGTTCCGGCCGGGTCCGCAGCCGAGCTCGAGCACGCGGGTGCCGGGAGCGAGCGGCAGCCGGCCGTCGGCGGCCCAGGCGACGAGGCTCTCGTCCGGCGCCCAGCGGAAGAACGGCACGGGGCGGCCGCGGTCGGCGTAGAACCGGTCCCAGAAGTCGGCGCCGCCGCGGTCGGTCCACCGGTCGGCGCGCTCGGCGAACAGCAGGTCCATGAGGGCCAGGACGTCGTCGACGGTGTGCACCGAGCGGCCGGCGCCGACGGCGGGCCGGGAGGAGGGGTGGGACACGGCTGACCTGCACCTTCGTCTGGACGGGGTGCTCAGGCTAGGGCGCGCCCGCGCCCCGCGGGCGGGACCTCCGGCCGTCGACGGCGCGACGACCCCGGTGCCGAGGGGCCCCGGGTCAGGCCTTCGGGAGCCGGCGGTTCTTGTCGACGCGCTCGACGAACTTCTTCGTCCCGCGGGTCGCGAACACGCGGGCGACCGTGACGGCGGCGGCGGTGACCGCGGCGGCCGCGACGACCTCGGCGATGCGCGGGTCGTCGTCGTCCTCGGGCTTGGGCGGCTTGTGCCCGGACGCCGCCTTCCACGCCGCGTCCACGGCCTTGCCCGCGATCCAGGCGACGGCGCCCGCGACCACCAGGCCGGTGATCTTCGCAAACGTGGACTGGGTCTCTTCGTCGGCCACGGGACCTCCTGCGTCGGGACGGCTGTGCTCCGCCCCACGCTAGCGCCGCCGGTGCGCCCCCGCAGGTCAGCCCGCGCCGGACGGGGGCCGCGCCGCGCCGGTGTAGTGTCGGCGGCGAACGACAGGGGAGCGTCCCGGGCCGTGCGCGACACCGCGGCCCGACCGACGCTGAGAGTGCGGACGGAATCCGCAGACCCTCGCACCTGATCCGGTTAGCACCGGCGTAGGGAGTCGGGATCTCAGTCGCCCCGTGCCGTCGCGCTCCCCGGGGCGCGGTGGTGCGGTGCGACCCCCTCGGTGCACATCGAGGAGGAACCACCATGGCGCGCACGCGCGCACGCAGCCGGGCACCCCGGCGCACCACCACGGCCGGGCTCGCCGCCCTCGCCGGCGTCCTGGCCCTGACGGCCTGCTCCGTGACCGGGTCGGGCTCCGGCTCCGACGCCGCGTCCGACGACGGCTCCGGCGCCGCCGGCGGCACCGTCACGCTGGTCACGCACGACTCGTTCCACGTGAGCGACGGCCTGCTGGAGCAGTTCGAGGCCGACACCGGCCTGACCGTGAAGCAGGTCGCGCCCGGCGACGGCGGCGCGCTGGTCAACCAGCTGATCCTCACCAAGGACGCCCCGCTCGGCGACGTGGTCTACGGGATCGACAACACCTTCGCCTCGCGGGCGATCGACGAGGGCGTGCTGGAGCCGTACGAGTCGCAGGCGCCCGCGGCGGCCGACGCCGCCGCGTACGCGCCCGACGGGTCGCACTCGCTCACCGCCGTCGACAGGGGCGACGTGTGCCTGAACGTCGACCACGCCTGGTTCGCCGAGCGGGGGATCACGGAGCCGACGACGCTCGAGGACCTGACGGACCCGCAGTACAAGGACCTGACCGTCGTCACCAACGCCGCGACCAGCAGCCCGGGCCTGGCCTTCCTGCTGGCGACCGTCGGCGCCTTCGGCGAGGACGGGTGGCAGCAGTACTGGACCGACCTGACGGCCAACGGTCTGAAGGTCGCCGAGGGCTGGTCGGACGCCTACTACACCGACTTCTCCGGCGGCGGCGGGGGCGGCCCGCGGCCGATCGCGCTGTCCTACGCGTCGAGCCCGCCCGAGACGATCCCCGAGGGCGGCGGCGAGCCGACCACCGGCGCGCTGCTCGGCACCTGCTTCCGGCAGGTGGAGTACGCCGGCGTGCTGGCCGGCGCCCAGAACCCCGAGGGCGCGCAGCAGCTGGTCGACTGGCTGCTGTCCGACGCGGTCCAGGCCGACATCCCCGGGTCGATGTACATGTACCCGGTGAGCACGACCGTCGACCTGCCGGAGGCGTGGGCGCAGTGGGCGCCGCTGTCGGACGCGCCGTACGAGGTGCCGCTCGACGACATCGCGGCGAACCGCGACGCCTGGGTCCGCGAGTGGACCGACCTGGTCGTCGGCTGAGGCGCGGCTGACCCGATGAGCACGGCGACGCGGACGCCCCCGACCGGCACGGGCCGGCCGGGGGTGCCCGCGCGCCCGGGGCCGGCCGGCGCCGTGGCGGGGCGCCCGCCGCTCCGCGCGCCGTCCCGGGGCTGGGCGCTCGGCCGCGCCGGGGCGTGGGCGCTCGCCGCCGCCGTTCCCCTGCTGTTCCTCGGCACGTTCTTCGCCTGGCCGGTGCTGTCGCTGGTCGGGCGGGGCTTCCTGCCGGACGGCGCGCTCGACCTGTCGGGGTTCGCGGACGTGTTCTCCCGGCCGCGCACCTGGCGCATCGTCGGGCTGACGCTGGCCCAGGGTGCGATCGGCACGGTGCTGTCCGTGCTGCTCGGCGTGCCGGGCGCGTACGTGCTGTACCGGTGCCGGTTCCGCGGCGTGGGCGCGCTGCGGGCGCTCGTGACGGTGCCGTTCGTGCTGCCGACGGTGGTGGTCGGCGTCGCGTTCCGCGCGCTGCTCCGGGAGAACGGGCCGCTCGGCTTCCTGCACCTGGACGGAACGTTCGCCGCGATCGTCGCGGCGCTGGTGTTCTTCAACTACGCGGTGGTCGTGCGGACGGTCGGGGGGCTCTGGCAGCGGCTCGACCCGCGACCCGAGCAGGCCGCGCGGTCGCTCGGCGCGTCGCCGGCCCGGGCGTTCTGGACGGTGACGCTGCCGGCGCTGACGCCCGCGATCGTGTCGGCGGCGTCGCTGGTGTTCCTGTTCTGCGCGACCGCGTTCGGCACGGTGCTCGTGCTCGGCGGGATGCGGTACGGCACGGTCGAGACCGAGATCTGGATCCAGACCACCCAGTTCCTCGACCTGCGGGCCGCCGCGGTGCTGTCGGTGGTGCAGGTGGTCGTCGTGGTCGCGGCGCTCGCGGTGGCCGGCCGGGCTCGGGCGCGGCGGGAGCGGGCGCTGTCGCTGGTGGCGCCCGGGTCGTCCGGCGCGGGGCCGACCCGCCCGCACGCGGTGCCCGCGGTCGTGACCGGGGTCGTGCTGGTGCTGCTGGCGCTGCCGCTCGGCGCGCTGCTGCTCGGGTCGCTGCGCACCGGCGACGGGTGGGGGCTCGACCACTACCGGGCGCTCGGCACCACCGGCGGCCGGAACGCGCTGACGGTGACCGTGTGGGAGGCGCTGGGGAACTCGCTGCGGATCGCCGTCGACGCGACGCTGCTGGCGCTGCTCGTCGGCTGCCTGGTCGCGCTCGTGGTGTCCCGGCGACCCCGGGCCCGGGCGGCGCGCCGCGCGGTCGGCGTGCTGGACGGGGCGTTCATGCTGCCGCTCGGGGTGTCGGCGGTGACCGTCGGGTTCGGCGCGCTGCTCACGCTCGGCCACCCGTTCGGCATCCAGACCGACCTGCGGAGCAGCGGGATCCTGGTGCCGGTCGTGCAGGCCGTGGTCGCCGTGCCGCTGGTGGTGCGGACCGTGCTGCCCGTGCTGCGGGCGATCGACCCGCGGCTGCGCGAGGCGGCCGGCACGCTCGGCGCGGGACCGGGCCGGGTGCTGCTCGGCGTCGACGGCGCGCTCGCCGCCCGGTCGATCGGGCTGGCCGTCGGGTTCGCGTTCGCGGTGTCGCTGGGGGAGTTCGGCGCGACGTCGTTCCTCGCCCGGCCCGACCTGCCGACGCTGCCGGTCGTGATCTTCCGGCTCATCGGGCAGCCGGGCGCCGACAACTACGGGATGGCCCTCGCGGCGAGCGTGGTGCTCGCGGTGCTGACGGCCGGGGTGATGGCGCTCGCGGAGCGGTTCCGCGGGCCGGCGGGAGGAGAGCTGTGACGGGGACGGGGTCCGGTGCGGGTCCGGCGGGTCGCGGCCTGGCGGTGCGCGACCTGGTCGTGCGCTACTCCGGCGCGGGCCGGGGCGCCCCGGCGGTGACGGCCGTCGACGGGGTCGCGCTCGACGTCCCCCTGGGCGAGGTGCTCGCGCTCCTCGGCCCGTCGGGCTGCGGGAAGTCGTCGCTGCTGCGCGCCGTCGCCGGCCTGGAGCCGCCGACCTCCGGCGCGGTGGCCTGGGACGACGTCGACCTGGCCGCGGTGCCGGTGCACCGGCGCGGGTTCGGCCTGGTGTTCCAGGACGGCCAGCTGTTCCCGCACCGGGACGTCGCGGGCAACGTGGCCTACGGGCTGCGCGGCCTGCCGCGGGCGGACCGGGCCGCGCGGGTCGCGGAGCTGCTCGAGCTGGTGGGCCTGCCCGGCTACGGCCGGCGTCCCGTCGCCACGCTGTCCGGCGGCGAGCGGCAGCGGGTGGCGCTCGCCCGGTCGCTCGCGCCCCGGCCGCGGCTGCTGCTGCTCGACGAGCCGCTGTCCGCGCTCGACCGGTCGCTGCGCGAGCGGCTGGCCGACGACCTGCGCCGGGCGCTCGTCGCCACCGGAACGACCGCGCTGTTCGTGACCCACGACCAGGACGAGGCGGCGACGGTCGCCGACCGGGTCGCGGTGATGTCCGCGGGCCGGCTGCTGCAGGTCGACGCGCCGGAGACGCTGTGGCGGCGGCCGGCCTCGCGGGAGGTGGCGGAGTTCCTGGGGTACCGGACGTTCCTGGGCGCGGGTGACGCGGCGGGCGGCGGCGCGGCGCTCGCGGTGGCCGCAGGCGGCTGGCGGGTGCTCGGCCCCGCCGACCCCGAGCCCGGGTCGGCGACCCCGGTGCGCGCGGCCGTCGTCGCGGAACGCCGGACCCGGCGCGGCCGGGCGGAGGTCGTCGCGGTGCTGGAGCCCGAGGACGCCCGGGTCACCGCGGCGCTGCCCGCGGGCGGGGCCGGGGCGCCGGAGCCGGGGGACCGGGTGCGGGTCGCGGCCGAGGAGGGCGCGGTCGCGGTCGTCGGCGCCTGACCCGGGTCGTTCCACCGTCAGGCGGGGCGCGCGCCTCAGCCCAGCCGGAGCTGCCACTCGCCGGCGCCGCCTGCCGGGCGGAAGCCCAGCGCGACGTTGATCGCCAGCATGTGCGCGTTCTCCTCGGCGTTCCAGGTCCCGACCCGGCGGGCGCCCGGCTGCACCTCGGCCAGCCGGGCGAGGTTCGCCGTCTTGACCAGCATCCCGAGCCGGTGCCCGCGGTGGTCCCGGAGCACGAGCGTGTCGTCCTGGAACACGTACGCGTCCGTGTCCGGTCGGCTGACCAGCGC
This sequence comes from Cellulosimicrobium cellulans, assembly GCF_007679345.1. Taxonomy (GTDB): domain Bacteria; phylum Actinomycetota; class Actinomycetes; order Actinomycetales; family Cellulomonadaceae; genus Cellulomonas; species Cellulomonas cellulans_A. The sequence continues at coordinate 151,234 of NZ_VEGH01000002.1, read as the reverse complement.
GGTGAACGCGGCGAGCGCGCCGGTCGGCCCGTGGAGCGCCGCCGCGACCCGGTAGGTCATCCCGCGCTCGACGAACGACCGCTCGGCGACGCGCACCCGCGCGCCGTCCCAGACGTCCTCGCGCAGGTCGAGCCCGCCCGCCGGGGCGTCCGTGCTCATGCGGGTCTGGAGCAGGGCGAAGCGGTCGAGCAGCTCGTCGGGGCACCGGCCCTCCCAGAGCACGACCCGGTAGTCCGGCCCGGCCGCCGCAGCCGCCTGCGCCGTGTGCGCGGCCAGGCGCTCCGCCGGGAGCGGCACGTCGAGCACCGAGCGGCGGGTCACCTGCTCCAGGTCCCAGCCGCGGCGGACCAGGAACGTCACGCCGGGGTGCGCCGCGGGGACGCGGCCGGTGCCGGTGCTGGGTACCAGGGCGTCCGTGGCGGCGTCGGGCTCCGACGCGTGGTCCGTCGACGTCGTCAGCATGCTGCGCCCGTGCGCGCGGGCGGTGGACACCCCGAGGTCGTGCAGCGCGGAGCCGATCCCGCGCCCGCGGTGCTTCGGCCGGACGTCGAGCTGCAGCAAGCCGGTGTGGGTGTTGTCCTGCCGGGGCAGGTTGAGCGCGACGTAGCCGAGCACGCGCGCCGGGTCCGCCGGCCCGTCGTGGACGGGGGCGTCGAGCGCGACGAACCGCAGCTTCTCGTCGTACTCCTGGTGCCGCAGGCCCGCCAGGACCTCGGCGGGTGTGCGCGCGTGGTCGAGGTCGCCCCAGGCGTCGAGCACGGCGGCGTTCGCCGCCTCCACCAGGCCGTGCAGCAGCCAGGCGTCCGGGGCGTCGAGCGCCGCGGGCACCGGGAGCGGGACCAGGTGCGGCCGGGTGGTGGCGGAGGCGGACATGGCCCCCATGGTCGTCAGGACCGTCGCGGCGGGCCACAGAATTCCGGCAGGCCCGCGGTTTCCGGAGCGCTGCTACCGGAACCGGGTCCCGGGCCGCGCCTCCCGGCGACGGGTACGGTTCGCGCCATGCCAGTCCTGGAGATCATCGGGTGGGTCGGGTCCGTCCTCGTCGTGGTGTCGCTGATGCAGGCCCGGGTCCTGCGGTTCCGGTGGCTCAACTTCGCCGGCTCGGTCATCGCGACCGCGTACAACACGATCGTCGGCATCTGGCCGTTCGCGGCCATGAACGGCGTGATCGCGGTGATCGACGCGTACTGGCTGTGGCGGCTGACGCGTGAGCGGCACGACGCCGACGTGTACGAGGTGGTGCCGGTCGGGGCGGGCGACCACTACCTGCGGCACGTGCTCGGGGTGCACGCGGACGACATCGCGCGGTACTACCCGTCGTTCGGCCTTCCGGGTGACGCGGCGGGTGACTCCCGCTGGGCCTACCTGGTCCTGCGCGGCGACGAGACCGTCGGCGTCGTCGTCGTCCGGGACGCCGGCGACGGGGTCGGCGAGGTCGAGCTGGACTGGGTGACGCCGCGGTTCCGGGACTTCGCGCCGGGCGAGTTCGTCTACCGGCGGTCGGGGGTGTTCGCCGGGACGGGGCTGCGGTCGCTCGTCGTCGCCGAAGACGCGCGGGACACCGGGCCGTACCTCGAGCGCGTCGGGTTCGCGCGGGTCGACGGCCGGTGGCGCCGCGAGGTCGAGCCCGCCGCGGCCTGACCCGGCGGCGGGCCGTCTGCCGGCTCGTCCCGCGTGCGCGGTGGCGCGGCACCGAGGAGAGTTCGGGTATCCGAACTCTCGTGTCTACACTGAGTTCGGATGTCCGAACTTGGAGGTGCGGTGACCACCACGACCGATCGGCAGGCCGTGCGGCGCGGCCGCGTGCTGCCCCTGCTGGGCCCTGCCTTCGTGGCGGCGATCGCCTACGTGGACCCGGGGAACGTCGCGGCGAACCTCACTGCCGGCGCGCGCTACGGCTACCTGCTGCTGTGGGTGCTGGTCGGCGCCAACGTGATGGCGGTCCTGGTGCAGTACCAGTCCGCCAAGCTCGGCATCGTCACCGGCGACTCGCTGCCCGGCGTGCTGGGGCAGCGGCTGCGGCGCCGGTCGCGGCTGGCGTACTGGGCGCAGGCCGAGGTCGTCGCGGCGGCCACCGACATCGCCGAGGTGGTCGGCGGCGCGATCGCCCTCCACCTGCTGTTCGGGCTGCCGCTGGTCCTCGGCGGCCTGATCGTCGGCGTCGTCTCGATGCTGCTGCTGGCGACCCAGAACCGGTACGGGCAGCGGCGGTTCGAGACGGTGGTCGTCGGGCTGCTGCTGGTGATCGTCGTCGGGTTCCTGGCCGGGCTCCTGGTCGGCCCGCCCGATCCCGGCGAGATGCTCGGCGGCCTGGTCCCGCGGTTCGCCGGCACGGACTCGGTGCTGCTCGCGGCGTCGATGCTCGGCGCCACGGTCATGCCGCACGCCATCTACGTGCACTCCGCGCTGAGCCGGGACCGGTTCGGTCGGGTGCCCGACGAGTCGGCGCGGTCCGGGCTGCTCCGGGCGACCCGGTGGGACGTCGGCGCGGCGCTGACGCTCGCCGGCACGGTGAACATCGGGCTCCTGCTGCTCGCCGCGGCCAACCTGCGCGGCGTCGAGGGCACCGACACCATCGAGGGCGCGCACGCGGCGATCAGCGGCGCGCTCGGCCCGGTGGTCGGCGTGGTGTTCGCGATCGGGCTGCTGGCGTCGGGGCTCGCGTCCACGTCGGTCGGCTGCTACGCCGGCGCGGCCGTGATGGAGGGGCTGATCCACCGGCGCATCCCGCTGCTGGTGCGGCGCTCGATCACGCTGGTCCCGGCGCTGGTGCTGCTCGCCGTCGGTGCGGACCCGACGTGGACGCTGGTGGTGAGCCAGGTCGTGCTGAGCTTTGGCATCCCGTTCGCGGTGATCCCGCTGGTGCGGCTGAACCGGGACCGGTCCCTCATGGGCCGGTACGCGAACGGCCCGCGGCTGCAGGTGGTCCTGGTGGTCGTGGTCGCCCTGGTCGTGGCCCTCAACCTGGCCCTGCTGCTGCTCCTGGCGACGGGCCACTGACCTGTTTCGGTAGCGGAACTCCGACAACCCTGCGCCCCCGTGCCTGCCCTCTGACCAGCCAGAACCCTGCCGAGCGGGCAGGAGATGTCGCTTCGATCGCCGCGACGGGGACATCGACTGCTCATCCGGCGACAGGGTCGCGCGGTTGTGGGAGCGGCGCTACCGAAAGGAATGCGTAGCGCTGCTACGGTTACCCACGTGACCAGCAGCGACACCGCACCACCGCGGGACGGGCGCGCCGCCCGGGCCGCCGCCTCCCGGGCGCGGATCGCCGAGGCCGCCACCCGGCTGTTCCTCACCGACGGGTACGGGCCGACGACGATCACGGCCGTCGGCCGCGCCGCCGGCCTCGGGGTGCAGACCGTCTACTACTCCTACCCCTCCAAGTCCGACATCCTCGTCGGCTGCCTGGACCACGCCGTCGACGGGGCCGACCGCCGGGACGCCGCGCCCGACCTCGCCGACCAGCCGTGGGTGCGCGCCGTCGTCGCCGAGCCGGACCCCGCCCGCCGGGTCTTCCTGCACGCGCGCGGGGCGGCCGAGCTGCTGGGGCGGGCCGCCGGGGTGCAGGACCTCGTGCGCGCGCACGCCGTCGGCGACCCGGTGCTGCACGCGGCGTGGGAGCGCGACGAGGCGCGCCGGCGCGCGGTGCACCGGCTGCTCGTCGAGGCGTGCGACCGAGACGGGGTGCTGCGCCCGGGGCTCGACGTCGAGCGGGCGACCGACGTGGTGGCGCTCGTACTGGGCCCGGAGACGTGGAACGCGCTCGTGCGGCGGGGCGGGTGGAGCGCGCTCGCCTGGGCCCGGTGGGCGCACCGCACGCTGCTGGCGGACCTCGTGCCGTCCCGCTGGGACCCCGAGGCGTAGGCCGGGCGCGCCGCCGCTCCGCCGCGGGACGGACCCGGCGGCGCCGGGCTCGCCCGCGCGGCCGAGCGCGAAGATCCGCCGCCCGCCCGAGGCGTCGCACCGGGGCGCGAACCTAGGCTGACCAGCATGAACACCGACAAGAACACCACGACCGACCCGGCCACCGCCCTCCTCGGCATCGGCGGCCTGCTGCTCCTCCTCGGCGTCGTCGCGATGCAGCGGGAGGCGGGCACGTGGCTCGTGCTGGCCGCGATGGGCGCCGCCGCGGCGGTCTCGCTCGGCTCCGTCCTGATGCGTCGCCGGCAGCCCGCGCCGGCCGTGCAGGCGCCCACCGAGGACTGACCCCGAGCGCACCGGGGCCTACCTGCGAGGCCCCGGTGCACAGTGGCCCCGAGGGGCCGGCGACGGCGCGGGCCCACCCACAGGGGGAGGCCGCCATGTGCCGATGGCTCGCGTACACGGGTTCGCCGGTGACGCTCGACGAGCTGCTCTACAAGCCGGAGAACTCGCTCGTGATGCAGAGCCGGCACAGCCGGCTGGGCGTCGAGCCGATGAACGGCGACGGGTTCGGCGTCGGCTGGTACGACGACCACTCGCCGATCCCCGGGCTGTTCCGCAGCATCGAGCCCGCGTGGAGCGATCGCAACCTGCGCGAGCTGTCGCAGCACATCCGCTCCGGCATGGTCATCGCCCACATCCGCGCGACGACCGGGACCGCGGTGCAGCAGACCAACTGCCACCCGTTCCGGCACGGGCAGTGGCTGTTCGCGCACAACGGCGTGATCAACGGGTTCAGCACCCTGAAGCGGGACCTGCGCATGGCCGTCGACCCGGACCTCTACCCGCTGATCGAGGGCTCCACGGACTCGGAGGCCCTGTTCTACCTGGCGCTGACCTTCGGGCTGACCGACGACCCGCCGGCCGCCGTGGCCCGGGCGGTCGGCCTGATCGAGGACGTCGCCCTCCGGCACGGCGTGGCGTTCCCGGTGCAGGGGACGTTCGCGACGACGGACGGGCAGCGGCTGTGGACGTTCCGGTACTCCTCCGAGGGCCGGTCGCGGTCGCTGTTCCGGAACCGGGACGTCGCGGTGCTGCGGGCGCAGTACCCGGACAACCCGGTCCTGCACGGGCTGTCCGACGACACCCGGATCGTGGTCTCGGAGCCGCTGGGCGACCTCAAGGGCGCCTGGCTCGAGGTCCCGGAGAGCACCTGCCTCGTCGTCGAGGACGGGCGCGAGGAGCTGGTGCCCTTCGCGCCCGTCCTGGCGACGGCCTGACCCCGGCCCGGGGTCAGCCCACCTTGCGCCGGTACGCCCGCACGGACAGCGCGTACGCCAGCACCAGGATCCCGACCAGCCACGCCAGCGCCACCCACAGGTCCCCGCCGACCGGCTCCTGGGCGAACAGCGCCCGGATCGAGTCGACCACGGCGGTGACCGGCTGGTGCTCGGCGAACCAGGCGACCGCGGTCGGCATCGAGTCCGTCGGCACGAACGCCGAGCTGATGAACGGCAGGAAGATCAGCGGGTAGGAGAACGCGCTCGCCCCGTCGACGGTCTTCGCGGACAGGCCGGCGAGGACGGCGATCCAGGTCAGCGTGAGCGTGAACAGCACCAGGATGCCCGCCACGGCGAGCCACGCGAGGACGGTCGTCCCCGTGCGGAACCCCATGAGCAGCGCGATCCCCACGACCAGGACGACCGACGTCAGGTTGGCCGCCATCGAGGTCAGCACGTGCGCCCACAGGACGCTCGGCCGGGCGATCGGCATGGACTGGAACCGCTCGACGATGCCGCCCTGCAGGTCGAGGAACAGCCGGTACGCGGTGTACGCGACGCCTGACGCGACCGTGATGAGCAGGATGCCCGGCAGCAGGTAGTCGACGTACGACGCCGTGGACCCGCCGTGGATCGCGCCGCCGAACACGTAGACGAACAGCAGCATCAGGGCGACCGGGGTGACCGCGGTCGTGATGATCGTGTCGGGGCTGCGCAGGATGTGCCGCAGCGACCGGTCGGTGAGGGCGACGGTGTCGCCGACGACGTGGGTGGTGGCGGTGGCGCTCATCGCGGGTCCTTCCCGGCCGGCGTGCTGCCGGCACCGACGAGGGCGAGGAACACGTCCTCGAGCGTGGGCTGCTTCTCGACGTACTCGACCCGCGCGGGCGGGAGGAGCCGCTTGAGCTCGGCGAGCGTGCCGTCCTGGATGATCGTCCCCTCGTGCAGGATCGCGATCCGGTCGGCGAGGCGCTCCGCCTCATCCAGGTACTGCGTGGTGAGCAGGACGGTGGTGCCGCTGGTCGCGAGCTCTTCGACGGTCCGCCACACCTCGTTGCGGGCCTGCGGGTCCAGCCCGGTCGTCGGCTCGTCGAGGAAGATCACCGGCGGGTCGCCGATCAGGCTCATCGCGATGTCCAGCCGGCGCCGCATGCCGCCCGAGTAGGTCGACGCCCGGCGCCCGCCCGCCTCGGTGAGCGCGAACCGGTCGAGCAGCCGGTCCGCCACCGCCCCCGGGTCGGGCAGGTGCCGGAGCCGGGCGACCAGCCGGAGGTTCTCCCGGCCGGTGAGCATCCCGTCGACGGCCGCGAACTGGCCGGTGAGGCTGATCGACTCCCGGACCTCCGCGGCCTGGCCGACGACGTCGAACCCGTGGACCGTCGCCGTGCCCGCGTCCGGCTTGAGCAGCGTGGACAGGATCCGGACGAGGGTCGTCTTGCCCGCCCCGTTGGAGCCGAGCAGGGCGACGATCGTCCCCGGTGCCACCTCGAGGTCGACGCCGCGCAGCACGCGCAGGTCGCCGAACGACTTCTCGACGCCGCGGACGGCGACGGCCGGGCCCGGGGCGCCGGCGGCTCCGGCGCTCATCGGGCGTCCCCTTCGGCCTCGTCGATCGCCTTCGTCAGGCGGGCGCGCTCCTTGTCGATCCACCGGTCGCCGACGTACGCCTGGGCGAACGTCTCCGCGAACTCGACCGGGTCGTCGCCCACGACGTCGCGGACGGGGGTCCCGTCGGTCGCCGCGCGCTCCCACAGGTCCGCGAGGTCGGTGAACATCGTGACCATCGTGTCGCCGTCGGTGACGCCGCCGGAGTACATGAGGTACCGGTGCGTGGCCTTCGCGGCGGTGCGGTAGGGCTCCGGCAGCGCCTTGATCCGCGCCATGTCCTGCCGGTACTGCTTCTTCTGCTCGAGCGAGCCGGTGAGGGCCTCGATCCACTTCGCGACCATGTCAGTCGTCCCCTTCGGTGCGGTCGGTGGTGCGGTGGGTGGTGCCGGAGTCGGTGCTGGTGGAGCCGGTGCCGGTGCGGTCGGCGTGCGCGGCGCGGAGGTGCTCGATCCGCCCCGCGAGGAACGCCCAGGTGGTCCAGAACCCGTCGAGCTGGGCGCGGCCCGCGGCGTTGAGCGAGTAGACCTTGCGCGGCGGTCCCTTCTCGGACGGGACCTTCTCGACGTCGACGAACCCGCGCTGTTCGATCCGGACCAGGAGCGCGTACACGGTGCCCTCGGCCAGGTCGACGAACCCCTCGTCGCGCAGCTGCGCGGTGATCTCGTACCCGTACGCCGGCCGCGCCTCGAGGATCGCGAGGACGATGCCCTCGAGCGTGCCCTTGAGCATCTCGGTCATCTGGTTGGCCATCGTGGGCTCCTGTACTCGGTGTCGCTGACTACCGGTACAACGTAACGCTAGGTACCGGTACTTGGCAACACTGAATACCTACGAGTCCTGATCGGATCGGGCCAGGATGGTCGGGCGGCGTCACCGGGGCGGTCGGCAGGCTGGGTAGCGGAAGGGAGCACCGTGATCGCCTCGCTCAACCGGCTCGTCGATCTCGTGGAGGACCACCTCGACGAGGAGCTCGACGTCCCCCGCGTCGCCGCCGCGCTCGGCACCACCGAGTACCACCTGCGGCGGATGTTCTCGTCGCTGGCCGGGATGCCGCTGTCGGAGTACGTGCGCCGCCGGCGGATGACGGTCGCGGCCGCGGAGGTCGTCGGCGGCAGCGGCGACCTGCTCGGGATCGGCGTGCGGTACGGCTACGGGTCGGCCGAGGCGTTCGGCCGCGCGTTCCGCGCGGTGCACGGCGCCAGCCCGGGCCAGGTCCGGCGCGACGGCGGCCCCCTCCGGACCCAACCCCGTCTCAGGTTCCGCCTGACCGTCGAAGGAGCAGCACCCATGGACGTCCGACTCGTCTCCCGGCCCGACTTCCGTCTCGCGGGCCACGCCGCCCGCGTCCCGCTCGTGCACGAGGGGGTGAACCCCGCGATCCAGCAGCACGTCGCGTCGCTCCCGCCCGAGCAGCACGCGCGCCTCAAGGCGCTGGGCGACGCCGAGCCCGCCGGCCTGCTCGCCGTGAGCGCCGACCTCGACCCGGACCGGCGCGAGGGCACGGAGCTGACGTACCTGCACGGCGTCGCCGTCTCGGACGCGGTCGAGGTGCCGGACGACCTCGACGTCCTGCCGGTGCCGGCGGGGTCGTGGGCGGTCTTCCGCGCTGCCGGGCCCTACCCGGAGACGCTGCAGCGCGTGTGGGCCGCGACCGCGACCGAGTGGTTCCCGTCGAACCCGTGGCGGCTGCGGCCGGGCCCGGAGGTCGTGGCGGTCCTCGACCGCGCCGACGACCTCAGCACCGCGACCGTCGAGCTCTGGCTCCCGGTGGAGCCGGCCTGACGGGCTCGGGTCACCACTGGGAGCGGGCGTAGTCCTTGAGGAAGCAGCCGTACAGGTCCTCGCCCGCCTCGCCGCGGACGATCGGGTCGTAGACGCGCGCGGCGCCGTCGACCAGGTCGAGCGGCGCGTGGAACCCCTCCTCGGCGAGCCGCACCTTGGTCGGGTGCGGGCGCTCGTCGGTGATCCACCCGGTGTCGACGGCGGTCATGAGGATGCCGTCGGCGAACATCTCGCCGGCACTGGTCCGGGTGAGCATGTTGAGCGCGGCCTTGCTCATGTTCGTGTGCGGGTGGCCGGGGCCCTTGTACCCGCGGGCGAACACGCCCTCCATCGCCGACACGTTCACGATGTAGGTGCGCCGGGCCGGCGACGCCGCCATGGCGGAGCGCAGGCGGCTGACCAGGATGAACGGCGCGGTCTGGTTGCAGAGCTGGACCTCGAGCAGCTCCATCGGGTCCACGTCGTCGACCGTCGCCACCCAGGAGTTGGTCTCCGCCACGTCCGGGATGAGCCCGCCGGCGTCGATCGACGTCCCCGCGACCAGCCGCTCCAGGCTCGCGGCCTCGGCGGTCAGCGACAGCGCGGTCAGCTCCTCCGCGGCGGCGCGCCCGGCCCGCTCGATCGCCAGGGCGGGGCTGGTCAGGTCGCTCACCGACCCGGCGAGCGCGCGGGGGTGTGCGTCGCTCGTGCGGCCGAAGGTCGTGATCATCCGCGCGGCGTGCGTGTCCAGCGGGGCGTCCTCGGCGTCCGTGATCCGCGCGTACGCGCCCGGCGACCGCCGCACCGTCTGCGCGGCGTTGTTGATCAGGATGTCCAGGGGGCCCTGGGCGGCGACGTGGTCGGCGAGGGACACCACCTGGGCCGGGTCGCGGAGGTCGATGCCGACGACGTGCAACCGGTCGATCCAGTCGGCGGAGTCGTCCATCGCGCTGAACCGGCGGACCGCGTCCTTGGGGAACCGGGTGGTGATCGTCAGGTCGGCGCCGTCACGGAGCAGCCGCAGCGCGATGTACATGCCGATCTTGGCGCGGCCGCCGGTCAGCAGCGCGCGGCGGCCCGCGAGGTCCGTGCGGGCGTCGCGCTTGGCGTGGTGCAGCGCCGCGCAGTCCGGGCACAGCTGGTGGTAGAAGGCGTCGACGACCGTGTAGTCCTGCTTGCAGACGTAGCAGGCGCGCGGCCGGATGAGCGTCCCCGCGATGGCGCCGGTCGCCGACGAGGTGATCTGGATGCCGGCGGTCTCGTCGTCGATGCGGCCCGGGCTGCCGGTCGCGGTCGCGGCGACGACGGCGGCGTCGGCCTCGGCGACCAGCCGGCGCTTCTCCCCGCGGCGGTGCTTCTTGGCGGCCTTGAACATCGCGGACGCGGCGCGGCGGGCTGCGGCGTGCTGCGGGTGCGTCTGCGGCAGGGCGGCGACCTGGTCGGCGACGCGCAGGAAGGTGGCGAACTCGGCGGGGTCGACGCCGGGCGCGTCGGCCGCCGCGACGAGGTCGGCGGACGCGGGGTCGAGGGCCTCGTCGGCGGGCCCGTCCGGGTGCTGCGCGGGCGTGGTCGTCTGCGCGCTCATGCGCCGTCCGTCCTGGGGTGGGGAGAAGGCGCCGCGGTCGCGCGGGGCCCGGAGGATCCTACGCGGCGGACCCCCGCGAGCCCACGGTGCGTCTGGTCACACCGGTCCGGCAGGGTCGGCCTGGTCCGCCGTGTCGGCGCGCCCGATCGGGCGCAGCGCCCGCACGATCGTCGCCTGCCGGACCAGGAACGCCCGCTCGTCGAGCTTCTTCCGCCGGAGCCACCCGGTGACCTCGTCGTTGTGCTTGCTCGCGTTGCACGACGCGCACGCCGGCACCACGTTGTCCAGGGTGTACCGGCCGCCGCGCGAGATCGGCAGGACGCAGTCCCGCTGCAGCGCCGTCGACGGTGCCCCGCAGTACGCGCACGCGCCGCCCCACGCCGCGACGAGGTCGGCCCAGTCCGTCGTGCTGAGGTCGTTGTCGGCGAGGGCGACCCGGCGCCGGCGGCGCTTCGCGTACCGCGCCCGGGTCGACGGCGACGCTCCCGACGAGACCTTGCGACGGCGGACCACGCGGCGACGCTACCGCCCGCCGGCGCCTCGGGGTTCGTCCCGCGCCGCCGACCGGTGGACACTGGTGCGCAGCAACCGCCGTCACCACCCGAGGAGTACCACCGTGCCGCAGGGAACCGTCCGCTGGTTCGACACCGAGCGAGGGTTCGGCTTCCTCGCCCTCGGCGACGACGCCGAGGACCTGTTCGTCCACGCGTCCGAGATCGTCGGCCAGGACGGCCCGGCGTCGCTGCGCGAGGGGCAGACCGTCGAGTTCGAGATCGGCGAGGGCGACCGGGGCCCGCAGGCCCGCGAGGTCCGCGTCACCGGCGACGTCGCCACCGACGCCGCGCCGGGGCGGCTCGGCACCGTCAACTGGTACGAGCCGGCCAAGGGCTACGGCTTCATCACGCCCGACAGCGGCGACGGCGAGATCTTCGTGCACTCCTCCGCGATCGTCGGCGGCGGGGTGATCGCCGAGGGCCAGCGCGTCGCGTTCCTCGTGGTCGAGGGGGAGAAGGGGCCGCAGGCCGACCACCTGCTGCCGCTCGGTGCCGACGCCGCGGGGGGCCCGGGCCGCGCGGCCACGAAGAACGACGGGGCCGACGGCACCGTCACCTGGTACGACGCGGGCAAGGGCTTCGGGTTCATCACGCCCGACTCCGGGGAGCAGGACATCTTCGTGCACGCGCGCTCGCTGCACGGCGACCTGGCCGAGCTCGTCGAGGGCGACCGGGTGACCTACCGCGCCTCGGAGGGCGAGAAGGGCCTGCAGGCCCAGGGCGTCCGGCTGGTCGGCGGCCCGTCCCGGGGCGGCCACGGCGGTCGCGGCGGGTCGGACCGGCGCGACTCCGGCCGCGGCCCGGCGCCGTCCCGCGCGCCGCAGCGCGGCGGCCAGGGCGTCGTGGCGCGCTACGACGCGGAGCGCGGCTTCGGCTTCATCACGCCGGACGACGGCGGCCCGGACCTGTTCGTGCACGTCTCGGTCCTGCAGCGCGAGGAGGCGCTCTTCGAGGGGGACCGCGTCCGGTACCAGGTCCGCCAGAGCGACCGCGGCCCGCAGGCGGACCGCGTCGAGCTGATCTGACCCGCGCCCGGCTCGTGCCGGGCTCGTCGAGACCGCAGAAGATGCGGGGTTCACGCACGTCGAACCCCGCATCTTCTGCGTCCTCAGCGTCCGTGGCGGGGGCGGGAACATTCCGGGGTGGTCGGGAGTTGAGTGGGGTGGACTCAAGTTCGCAGCCGCGGAGTTGCACCGTGATCGACCGCGACGCAGACTTGAGTGCAGCAGGCTCAAGGCGCCACCCGCCCCGCCCCGGGACGGCCGCAGCGCCCGACGACGCAGCACGAACGAAGGAGCACAGACATGGCACGAGCAGTCGGCATCGACCTGGGCACCACCAACTCCGTGGTGGCCGTCCTCGAGGGCGGGGAGCCCACGGTCATCGCCAACGCGGAGGGCGCGCGCACGACCCCCTCGGTCGTGGCGTTCTCCAAGACCGGTGAGGTCCTCGTCGGTGAGGTCGCCAAGCGGCAGGCCGTCACCAACGTCGACCGCACCATCGCGTCCGTCAAGCGCCACATGGGCACGGACTGGACGACCGAGATCGACGACAAGAAGTACACGGCGCAGGAGATCTCCGCCCGCGTCCTCGGCAAGCTGAAGCGCGACGCGGAGGAGTACCTGGGCGAGCCGGTCACCGACGCCGTCATCACGGTCCCGGCGTACTTCAACGACGCCGAGCGCCAGGCGACCAAGGACGCCGGCCAGATCGCCGGCCTGAACGTCCTGCGCATCGTGAACGAGCCCACCGCGGCGGCCCTGGCCTACGGCCTGGAGAAGGGCAAGGAGGACGAGCTGATCCTCGTCTTCGACCTCGGCGGCGGCACGTTCGACGTCTCCCTGCTCGAGGTGGGCAAGGACGACGACTTCTCGACCATCGAGGTCCGCGCGACCTCCGGCGACAACCGCCTCGGCGGCGACGACTGGGACAACCGGATCGTCGAGTGGCTGGTCGGCCAGGTGAAGAACTCCACCGGCGTCGACCTGGCGAAGGACAAGATCGCCGTGCAGCGTCTGCGCGAGGCGGCGGAGCAGGCCAAGAAGGAGCTGTCGTCCGCGACCAGCACCAACATCAGCCTGCAGTACCTCTCGATGAGCGAGAACGGCCCCATCCACCTGGACGAGAAGCTCACCCGGGCGCAGTTCCAGCAGATGACGGCCGACCTGCTCGAGCGGACCAAGGCGCCGTTCCACGCGGTCATCCGCGACGCGGGCATCAAGGTCGCCGACATCGACCACGTCGTGCTCGTCGGCGGCTCGACCCGCATGCCCGCCGTGGCGGACGTCGTGCGCGAGCTGACCGACGGCAAGGAGCCCAACAAGGGCGTCAACCCGGACGAGGTCGTGGCCGTCGGCGCCGCGCTGCAGGCCGGTGTCATCAAGGGCGACCGCAAGGACGTCCTGCTGATCGACGTGACCCCGCTGTCCCTCGGCATCGAGACCAAGGGCGGTGTGATGACCAAGCTCATCGAGCGCAACACGGCCATCCCGACCAAGCGCAGCGAGATCTTCTCGACGGCCGAGGACAACCAGCCGTCGGTGCTGATCCAGGTGTTCCAGGGCGAGCGCGAGTTCGCGCGGGACAACAAGCCGCTGGGCACGTTCGAGCTGACCGGCATCGCCCCGGCCCCGCGCGGCGTCCCGCAGATCGAGGTCACCTTCGACATCGACGCGAACGGCATCGTGCACGTGTCCGCCAAGGACCGCGGCACGGGCAAGGAGCAGTCGATGACGATCTCCGGTGGCTCCGGCCTGCCGAAGGACGAGATCGACCGCATGGTCAAGGAGGCCGAGGCGCACGCCGCCGAGGACAAGAAGCGTCGCGAGGAGGCGGAGACCCGCAACTCCGCCGAGCAGCTGGTCTACTCCACGGAGAAGCTGCTCACCGACAACGACGACAAGCTGTCCGACGACGTGAAGACCGAGGTCCGCTCGGCCGTCGACGACCTGAAGAAGGCGCTCGAGGGCGAGGACCTGGCCGAGGTCACCGCGAAGCAGACCGCGCTGGTCACCGCGTCGCAGAAGATCGGCGAGGCGCTCTACTCGGCGAACCAGTCCGCCGAGCAGCCGGCCGCCGACCAGGCCCCGGCGGGTGACGCGTCGTCCGCGCAGGACGACGACGTGGTGGACGCCGAGATCGTCGACGACGAGGGTGACAAGAAGTGACCGACCAGCCGAACCCGCAGGGGCGCGATCCCGAGGAGGAGGCCCCGCGCGTGACCGACAAGCGGCGCATCGACCCGGAGACCGGGGAGCTGCGCGAGCCGACCGCCGAGGAGCAGGTCCTGGCCGAGGCCGAGGCGGCGGCGACCGCCGCCGAGGAGGCCGTGGTGCTGGAGGGCCTGGTCGAGGCGCAGAAGCTCGCCGCCGAGCGGCTCGACGAGCTGCAGCGGCGGAACGCCGACTACTTCAACCTCGAGCAGCAGTACTCCGCGTACGTGAAGCGGTCCAAGGCCGAGGCGCTCACCGCCCGGGACCAGGGCGTCGCGTCGGTCGCCGAGGCGCTGATCAGCGTCCTCGACGACATCGAGCTGGCGCGCCAGCACGGCGACCTGGTCGGGCCGTTCGCGTCGATCGCGGAGAAGCTCGAGGGCACCCTGGGGCGGTTCGGCATCGAGCGCTACGGCGCCGCCGGCGAGCCGTTCGACCCGCAGGTGCACGAGGCGCTCATGCACGGGCACTCGGCCGACGTCACGGAGCCGACGGTGCAGCAGGTGCTGCAGCCCGGCTACCGCATGGGCGAGCGCGTGATCCGCGCCGCCCGGGTGGCGGTCGTCGACCCGGAGGCGTGACGGGCATCATCAGGACCCACCGGCAGGGGCCGCGTCGTCACGGCGCGGCCCCGGCCGTGGGGTCCACCCCGGTCCGGGGCCGGACGCAGGCCCCGGGGAACCGGACGAGAGAGCGGAAGGAGGCGTCGTGAGCGGTCAGGACTGGCTGGAGAAGGACTTCTACGCCGTGCTCGGCGTCGCCAAGGACGCGGACGCGGCCACGATCAAGAAGGCGTACCGCAAGCTCGCCCGCACGATGCACCCCGACCACAACCCGGGGGACGCGGCGGCGGAGGCGAGGTTCAAGGAGGTCGGCGAGGCCTACGCGGTGCTCTCCGACCCCGAGCAGCGGCAGCAGTACGACCAGCTCCGGGCGATGGCCGGCGGCGCGCGGTTCCGCGCGGGCGCGGGTGGCCCGGGTGGCGCCGGTGGCGCCAACGGCGGCTTCGAGGACCTGTTCGGCGGCGTGTTCGGCGGCGGCGCCGGCGGCACCCGCGTGCGGTTCCCGCAGGGCGCGGGCACCGGCGGCGCGAGCGCGGGCGGCGGCGGGTTCGAGGACCTGCTCGGCGGCCTGTTCGGCGGGGGCGGCGGCTTCGGCCAGGGCCGCACCGCCCGGCGGGGCGCCGACCTGGCGGCCGTGACCACCCTGCCGTTCCGGCAGGCCGTGGAGGGCTCGACCGTGGCGCTCGGCGTCGAGGGGCGGACCGTGAAGGCCCGCATCCCCGCCGGCGTGCGGGACGGGCAGAAGATCCGGCTGCGCGGCAAGGGCCGCCCCGGGGAGAACGGCGCGCCCCCGGGCGATCTCGAGGTCACCGTGCGCGTGACGCCGCACCCGGTGTTCGCGCTGGACGGGAACAACCTCCGGGTGACCCTGCCGGTCGCGTTCGACGAG
Source organism: Cellulosimicrobium cellulans (assembly GCF_007679345.1). Classification (GTDB taxonomy): domain Bacteria; phylum Actinomycetota; class Actinomycetes; order Actinomycetales; family Cellulomonadaceae; genus Cellulomonas; species Cellulomonas cellulans_A. Next base: position 135,918 of record NZ_VEGH01000002.1, on the reverse strand, counting down.
GCCGCACTCGGCGCGGAGGTGCCGGTGCCGACCCTCGACGGCGGTCAGGTGCGTCTGAAGATCCCGGCGGGCACCCCGTCGGGCCGGACGCTGCGGGTCAAGAGCCGCGGCGTCACGACGACGAGCGGCACCGGGGACCTGCTGGTCACCGTGCAGGTCGTCGTCCCGCAGCGGCTGAGCGCCGCCGCGAAGGAGGCCGTGCAGGCGTTCGGCATCGCGACGTCCGGCGAGGACCCGCGGGCCGACCTGCTGGCGCGCGCGAAGGACTGACCGGCCGGCGCGCCCGGGGCCCCCGCGGCGCGCCGACCGACCGACCGGAGGAGGTGGCGGGATGGTCTCGGAGGACGCGCAGGTCTACGTGATCTCGGTCGCCGCCGAGCTCGCGGGCATGCACCCGCAGACCCTGCGGCAGTACGACCGGCTCGGGCTGGTGCAGCCCGGCCGCACCCGCGGGCGCGGCCGGCGCTACTCGCTGCGCGACATCGCCACGCTGCGCGAGGTGCAGCGGCTCTCCCAGGAGGAGGGCGTGAACCTGGCCGGCATCAAGCGGATCCTCGAGCTCGAGTCCGAGGTGGAGCGGCTGCGCCGCCAGGTGGAGTACCTGCGCGCGTTCGCCGAGCCGGGACGCCGGGTGTTCACGGCGCACCCGTCCGGCGACGTCGTGGCGATGGGGCGTGGTCAGCGCCGCCGCGGGGCCGCGGACGGCGGGGCGCCCTCGGAGGACCCGCGGGCCGTCGGTGCGCGCGGGGCGATCGTGCTCTGGCGGCCGGGTGCGCGCTGAGCGCCGGGTGCGCCGGGTGCGCGCCGCGCGCCGGGCTGGTGCCGGGCTGCCCGCGGCCGCGCTGGCCCGCGCGGCGCTCGCGGTGGCCCTCACGCTGACCGCCGCGGCCTGCACGTCCGACCCGCCCGGCGGGCGCGACGGACGCGCGGCCGAGGTCCCCGCACCGACGCCGACCGCGACTCCCACCGCCGTCGCGCCCGCCGACCTCACCGCCGCGGTCGAGGCCGACCTCGCGGCGCTCGAGCGGTCGACCGGCCGCCGGGTCGGCGTGTACGCCCACGACACCGGCACCGGCGACACGGTGGCGTACCGGGCCGACGAGCGGTTCGGCTACGCGTCGACGCTCAAGGCGCTCGCGGCCGGCGAGCTGCTGGCGGGGCAGCCCGCCTCGGTGCTCGACCGGCCGCTGACCGTGACCGCCGAGGACGTCGCGGACGTGGGCCACGCCCCGGTCACCGCCGGCGCGGCGGGCACGGACCTGACGATCGGCGCGCTCGGCGCGGCGGCGGTGACCGACAGCGACAACGGCGCGCTCAACGTGCTGCTCCGGCACCTGGGCGGACCCGCCGCGCTCGAGGCGGCGCTCGCGGCCCGCGGCGACACCGTGACCCTGGTCGACGCGGCCGAGCCGGAGCTCAACCGATTCACGCCGGGCGACCCGGCGCGGACCTCCACCCCGCGCGCCCTGGCCGAAGGGCTGGCGACGTACGCCCTCGGGGACGCGCTCGACCCCGCGGTGCGCCAGGCGTACGTCGGCTGGCTCACCGCGAGCACGACGGGCCTCGACGCGATCCGCGCGGGGACGCCGGAGGGCTGGACGGTCGGCGACAAGACCGGCACCGCCGGCCGGTACGGCTCCCGCAACGACATCGCGGTCCTCTGGCCGCCCGGCCGCGCCCCGATCGTGCTGGCGGTGCTCACCGACCACCCGGACGAGGCCGCCGAGCCGGACGACGCGGTGCTGGCGGCGGCGGCCACGACGGTGCTCGCCGCCTACGACGCGCACGCACACGACGAAGCCGCGAGATAGGACCTGCGCGCCGAGATAGGGCCCTCGAGCGTCCTATCTCGGCGCGCAGGTCCTCTCTCGGCGGGTCTGGGCGGTCGGGCCGCCGCGCGAGGGCCGGCTCACGCCGCCGGGGCCGCGACCTCCTCGTGGACCAGGGCGGAGATCCGGCGCTTCAGGGCGTTGAACTCTGCGGAGGTCACGTCCCGGTCGCCCGCGAGGTCGATCGGGACGATCTGCTTCACGTGCCCGGGGACCCCGTGGGACGCGCCGCCCGCCATCACCACGACGCGGTCGGCCAGGAACACGGCCTCCTCGATCGAGTGCGTCACGAACAGGACGGTCGTGCCGGTGTCGCGGTGGATCCGGGAGAGCTCGCCCTGCAGCGTCGACCGGGTCAGGGCGTCGAGCGCGCCGAACGGCTCGTCCATCAGCAGCAGCGACGGGTCGTTGGCGAGCACCCGGGCGATGGCGACGCGCTGCTGCATGCCGCCGGACAGCTCGCTCGGGTACTTGTCCGCGAACCGGGTCAGGCCGACGGCGGCGAGGAACCGGTCGGTGCGCTCGGTGACGACGGAGCGCTGCAGCCGGGCCTGCTTCGGGCCGTACGCGATGTTCTCCCGGACGGACAGCCACGGGAACAGGCCGTAGTCCTGGAACACGACGCCGCGCTCGGGGTCGGGGCCGGCCACCGGCGCCCCGGCGACCTCGACGGTGCCCGAGGTGGCGTCCTCGAAGCCGGCGAGGATCCGGAGCAGGGTGCTCTTGCCGCAGCCGGAGGCGCCGACGACGCAGACGAACTCGCCGGCCGGGACGTCGAGGTCGACGTCGGCCATCGCGACGACGGCGCCGCCGGAGCGGGTCGGGTACTGCTTGCCGAGGCCGGCGACGCGGACGTCGGCGGGCTGGCGGGAACGGACGGTGCCGATGCGGGGCATGGTCGTCTCCTGTCGGGTCGGACGGGGCGCGTCAGGTCAGGGTGGGGCGGCCGCGGGTCGCGAGCGCGAGGAGGCCGGTGAGCAGGCGGTCGGCCACGAAGCCGCACAGGCCGATGACGACCATCCCGGCGACGATGAGGTCGGTCTTCGACTGGTCGCGGGCCTGCGTGATCATGGCGCCGAGCCCGGTGTTGATGCCCACGGTCTCGCCGACGACGAGGATCACCCACGCCAGGCCGAGGGCGACGCGCAGGCCGCTGGCGATCGACCGCATCGAGGCGGGCAGCACCACCTTGTAGAGCACCTGGGCCTTCTTGGTGCCGAGCATCGCCGCCGCCTCCAGGAGCCGCACCGGCACCTGGCGCACGCCGGCGATCGTGTTGAGCAGCACCGGGAAGAAGGCGGCGAGGAACACCAGGAAGATCGCCGAGCCGTCGCCGTAGCCGATGATCAGCAGCGTCAGCGGTGCCCACGCGGTGACCGGGATCGGCCGGGCCAGGTTCACCGTCGGCTCGAGCATCCGGAACGCGAGGGAGAACCGGCCCATCACGACGCCGAGCGGCACGGCCAGCGCGACCGCCAGGGCGAAACCGGCGAGCACGCGCTGCGTCGACGCCCAGAGGTGGGCGAGCAGCGTGCCGCTGAACGCGTCGTCCACGATGCCGCCCACGGCCAGGTCGACCAGGCGGCGGCCGACCTCCAGCGGGGTGGGCAGGAAGCCCATCTTGATGCCGAACGGCAGCTCCCAGGCCTGCTGGACGCCGACGGTCCACAGGACCAGGACGAGGGCGGGCACGGGGAGGGCGAGCAGGAGCGGGCCGACGCGGGGGCGGCGGCGGGCTCGGCGCTCGGGGCGCGCCGTCGCCGGGACGGCGGGCGTGGCGGCCTGCGCGGCGCGGGCCGGCGCGGCGGTGGCCGGGGCGGCCGGGGTGGCCTGGGTGCTGGTCATGTCGTCTCCCTCGCGGGCGGGGTGCGCCGGCCCGGGCGGGCCGGGCCGGCGCACCGGGTGGTCAGGAGTCGCCGCCGGCCTCGGTGGCCTCGACGAACGTGGTGTCGAGCAGCGCGTCCACGTCGACCTCGCCGTCGATCTGCTTCAGGGCGGCCATCTGCTCGACGAGCGCCCCGACCTGGGCCGCGTACTCGTCGTCGATCTCCCAGCGCGGCCAGATGTTCTGCACCGCGGTGTCGACGACGGCCTGGTCGATGCCGAACTCGGCGACCACGCCGTCCGCCCACGCCTGCGGGTCGGCGGCCATCTGCTCGGTGGCCCGCACGTGGGTGTCGACGACCTGCTGCACGAGCTCCGGGGCGCTCTCGATGAGCTCGCCGGTCGTGTAGAGGCCGATGTTCACGCGCCCCACCGGGGTGTCGTACGGCGATGCCACCTCGACCGCGCCGGCCTGCAGCGCGGTCGACGGGCCCAGCTCGGCGGAGGCGAACGCGTCGATCCGCCCGGCCGCCAGCGCGCCGGCCATGTCGGAGAACGGCAGGTTGACCAGCTCGAGGTCGGAGTCGGCGTCCATCCCGGCGGCCTCGAGGGTCAGCCGGAGCAGGATCTCCTGCGACGAGCCCTGCGGGTACCCGACGGTCAGGCCGGCCAGCGACTCGACGCCGTCCAGGCCCTCGCGGCCGATGATGCCGGAGCCGCCGTCGGCGGCGGCGGCCACCACGACGACGTCCTGCCCCGCCGCGGCGCCCGACACGGCGGACGGGACACCCGCGACGCCGAAGTCGATGTTGCCGCTGACGACGGCGTTCTTGATGTCGGGCGAGGTGTCGAACTGCACGACCTCGAACTCGACGCCCTCCGGGGCCAGGTCCTCGTAGAGGAACGGGGCGTAGAGGTGCGGCTGGCCCTTGAGGGTGCCGACGGTGACCACGGTCGGGCCGTCGCCGTCGACCGGGGCGGCGCCCGCGGAGTCGGGGGAGCAGGCGGCGAGGCCGGCGACGAGCAGGACGGCGGAGGCGGTCACGAGGGGGCGGCTGAGGCGCACGGGGGTCTCTTCTCTCTCGGCGTGCAGGGGGTCGGGAGGGGTCGGGGTGGTCAGGCTGTGGGGGCGACAGCGGCGCTCGCGGCGAGGGCCGCGCGCCACCCGCCGAGGTGCGTCACGTCCGCGGCGTCCGGGGCGGCGCCGGGTTGGCCGACGAAGCCGACGAGCTCACGGCCGTCGTCGGTCCGGACCCGGCCGAGGCCGAGCGGGGCCGGGATCGACAGCAGGAGCCGGCCGAGGGCGTCGGGGGTGAGCAGGTACTCCTCGCCCGCCAGCGCCCCACCGGTCCCGGGGGCGACCGCGTGCACGAGCGGCTTCGCGGGGGTCGAGGCCAGCGCGAGCATCCGGTAGTCGGGCGCCGTGCGGACGGGGCCGACCCAGCGGGCGCCGAGCGCCACCAGCTCCGGGTGCAGCGGCTCGCCGCGCAGGTGCGCGCCGAACACGACGACCGGCACGCCGGCCGTCGGCAGGGGAGCGGGCGCCGGGGCGTCGGCCGCCGGCTGCGCGCGCCATCCCGCGTCGTCGGCCCGGCCGTCCTTCTCCAGCAGCGCGGCGAGGTCGAGCGCCACCTGGTCGTCGAACGCCCGGGTGAGGACGGTGACGCCCGCCTCGCCGGCGCCGGTCGGGCCGAGCGGCATCGCGACGCCGGCCATGTCGAACAGGTTGACGAAGTTGGTGAACAGCCCGAGCCGCGCGTTGGTGGTGAGGGGCGCGGCGGCGACCTCGGCGAGCGTCGGGTGCTCCGGCGCGGTCGGGACGAGCAGGGCGTCGCAGCCGTCGAACGCCGCCATCGCGGCCACCCGCAGCGCGGCGACCTCGTCCCGCGCCGCCTGGTACTCGGCCGCGGAGACCCGGCCGGCGTCGGCGGCGATGCGGGCGACCGACGGGTCCGCGCCCTCGGGGTGCTCCGCGAGGTACGCGCCGAACGCGGCGTACCGCTCCGCGACCAGCCCGCCGCCGTACAGCAGCCGGGCGGCCGCGAGGAACGGGGTCAGGTCGACGACCCGGGTGGTGGCGCCCGCCTCGACGAGCCGCGCGACCGCGGCGTCGAACCGCGCCCGCACGCCAGGGGCGACCTCGGCGAGGTCGGCGTCGCGCGGCACCGCGACCACCGGCGCAGCGGGGGCCGCCAGCCGGACGTCCGCCGGCCAGGTGCGCGACGAGGGGTCGAGCGCGCTCGGCGCCGCCATCACGGCCATCGCCCGCCGGGCCAGGTCGAGGTCCTGCGCCAGCACGGTCACGCAGTCGTACGACGCGCACGCCGGCACGACGCCGTCCTTCGGCACCAGCCCGAGCGTCGGCTTGATGCCGACGACGCGGTTGAACGCGGCCGGGACGCGGCCGGAGCCGGCGGTGTCGGTCCCCAGCGCCAGGTCGGCGATCCCCAGCGCGACCGCGACCGCCGAGCCCGAGGACGAGCCACCCGACACCCGGTCCGGCGCCACGGCGCTCGCCACCGCGCCGTACGGGCTGCGGCTGCCGGTGAGCCCGGTCGCGAACTGGTCGAGGTTGGTCTTGCCGAGGACGACGGCGCCGGCGGCGCGCAGCAGGTCCACGACGGTGGCGGACCGCGCGGCGACCACCTGGTGCGCGGGGTGCGCGGCGGTCGTCGGCAGGCCGGCGACGTCGATGTTGTCCTTCACCGCCAGCACCAGGCCCGCCAGCGGCAGGTCCTCGCCGGCGGCGACGCGGGCGTCGACGGCACGCGCCTCGTCCTCGACGTCGGCGCGGTCGCGGACCAGCGTCCACACGTCGGGGCGACCGGCCGCCTCCAGGGCGGCGTAGGCGCGGTCGACGCGGTCGAGGGCGGTGCCGCCGGCGGTCGTGGGGGTGGTGGTCGTGGCGGTCATCGCTGCTCCTCGCGGGCCATCAGTCGGGTCATCTCCAGCGCGGCGGCGGCGCGCTCCATCACGACCTCCCGCGAGGCGCCGACGTGGGCGCGCAGCGCCTCCAGCGCCTGCGGCAGCCGGTCGCGCACCACGAGCTCGGCGATGCCGATGTGCTCGTCGATGGTCGCGGCCATCCGGTCCTCGGTGAGGTAGTCGTACATCCGCACCGAGCGGATCCGGCGGTTCGTCTGCGCCAGCGCCTGGGTCAGCGCCGGGTTGCCGGAGGAGTCGAGCAGCGTGAAGTGGAACCGCTCGTCCTGGCTGACGAACCCGGCGTCCGGCGCCGGCCGGTCGTCGCGGAAGCCGTACCAGTGCGCGAGCTCGCCCTCGAGGCGGGTGCGGTCGTGGTGCACCGTCGGGTCCTCGAGCGCCCGGGTCAGGCCCCGCAGCTCCAGCGTGATCCGCAGCTCGTACAGGTCGGTCAGCTCGTGGAAGCTCGGCACGTACAGGTGCAGGCCGCTCTCGCGCTTCACGACGATCCCGTCGGCCAGCAGGCGGGCCAGCGCCTCGCGCACCGGCGTCCGGGACACGCCGTGCCGCTCGGCCAGCCGCTCCTCGGTCAGCCGCTCGTACGGGGAGACCCGACCGCTCATCAGCTCGTCGCGGATGGTCAGGTAGACGCGCTCGCGGCGCGAGGTGCCGGACCCCTCGGGGCCGGCCGCGGCTGCCTGTCCCGCGCCGGGGACCACGTCTGTACTCATGTCTGTATACAGAACCGGGTACATGTTTCCGCACGTGGCGGCGGATGTTGCGGGCAGGTGACGATCTGCGCGGGGGTCGACAGCTGCTCACCGCGCCCGCGCGCGGGGGGGTGTGGTGAGCCGTTCTTCGCTCACGTGAGCGACTCTGTGCTCACGTGAGCGCGGTCGCTGTGCGGGCTGCGGCGCGTTGCGGCAGGCTGCCGCCATGACGGGTCCGAGCCGGGACGAGCGCCGAGCTGCCGCGGCGAGCGTGGGCTGGCAGCCGGTCCGAGCGGGCGATCTCGCGGGCGTGGCCTGGACGCTCGCGGCCGACGGCGTGCCCCGGGGCGCGCGCGGCGCCGTGCGGACCGTCCTGACGGCGTGGTGCTGGCCCGCCCGGGTGCTCACGGTCGGCCGGAACCGGTACCACCGCGACGACCGCAGGACGACGGTGTCGCTGAGCCGCACGATCTCCCCGGGCGTCGCGATCGCGATCGGAGCCGCGATCTGGCTGCTGTTCCGGCCGCTCGTCGGGGGGATGCCCCCGATCGCGGTGTTCATCGCCGCGGGCGCGCTCTACGGCTACCTGCTGACCCTCGCCGTGCTGCAGTGGCTCCGGAACCGCGCCGAGCGCACGCCCGAGGAGCGCCGCGGGCTGTTCCGGATCGCGCCGCAGGTGCGCACGACGTGGTGGCTCGGGCGCGTCGCGCTCCGGGACCCCGGCGCGGACCGGGCGGCGGCGCTCGCGGACGCCGCGGCGCTGTGCCGGGCGGTCGCGGGGCCGGGAGAGACGGTCGGGGCGGCGGCTGCGTCCGACCGGCAGCAGGCGGAGCTGGAGGCGGAGGGCTTCCGCGAGCCGCGCGGCAGCAAGGGCATGGTGATCCTGACCGGGTCCGGGTGAGGCGCCCCCTCGCCGCGTCGGCGTGCCGCGACACGCCGACGCGCCCACGACACGCCGTGCCGCGACGAGATCCCGCCCGGCTCCGCAGGCGACGTGCGTCACCCCGCCGTGCGGGTGAATCACGGTCGTCCACATGTGCGCCGCCCTGTGCGTGACCTGGGGATACCTGTGGACGACCAGGCCTTCCAGCAGGCCTCGCCGCGCGCGGGAGTGTCAGTGGTCGCCCGTAGCCTGTGGATGAAGTCGGACACCGGGACGGCGGTGCACAGCCTGTGGAAACGACATGTGTGTAACACCAGCCCTAGTGGTCTCTTGCCGGACGCACCACTAGGTGTAGTGTCATGACTCGCCGCTGGACACCAGGCGCCGGGACGTCGACGAGACGCCCGCAGCCCGGACCGGGCGGCCCGAGAGCGGCACCACAGCACCACCAGCAGCATGCGGGGCGGGCGCGGGGGCGCACGTACCAGCCAGGCCTTTTCACACCGGGGAGACAGCGATGACCATCACCGTCTACAGCAAGCCGTCCTGCGTCCAGTGCAACGCGACCTACCGCGCCATGGACAAGGCCGGCCTGCAGTACGAGGTCGTGGACATCACGGAGGACGCCGACGCGCGTGACTACGTCATGTCCCTCGGCCACCTGCAGGCCCCGGTCGTCGTGGCCGACGGCAACCACTGGTCGGGCTACCGCCCGGACCAGATCAAGGCGCTCGCCGACCGCGCCGCGGTCTCCGTCGCCTGACGCGGCCGTGCGCCGCCCGGTGACCCGGGCGGCACGGCCGCACGGGTCCACGATCCACCCGGGGCGAGGAGGGGTGGGGCGTTGAGCTCCCTGGTCTACTTCTCCTCCGTCTCGGAGAACACCCGCCGGTTCGTCGACAAGCTGGACATCGACGCCACGCGGATCCCGCTCCGCCCCACGGAGCCGTTCCTGCACGTGCGGGACCCCTATGTCCTGGTGGTCCCCACGTACGGCGGCGGCAACGAGGGCGGCGCGGTCCCGCGGCAGGTCGTCAAGTTCCTCAACGACGCGACCAACCGCTCCCTGATCCGCGGCGTCATCGCGGCGGGGAACACCAACTTCGGCGCGCACTACTGCATGGCCGGAGACATCATCGCGGCGAAGTGCCAGGTCCCGTACCTGTACGCCTTCGAGCTCATGGGAACGACCGAGGACGTGCGACGCGTCCGAGAGGGATGGGGACGATTTTGGCAGCGACACTCACCGACGCCGGCATGACCGACGCGACCGAGGTCATCACCATCACGCCCGAGATGGACTACCACTCGCTCAACGCGATGCTGAACCTCTACGGCGCGAACGGGGAGATCCAGTTCGACAAGGACCGGGAGGCGGCGCGGCAGTACTTCCTGCAGCACGTCAACCAGAACACGGTCTTCTTCCACGACATCGAGGAGAAGCTCGACTACCTGGTCGAGAACAAGTACTACGAGGCCGAGGTCCTCGCGCAGTACACCCCGGAGTTCATCAAGGCGCTGTTCAAGCACGCGTACTCGAAGAAGTTCCGGTTCCAGACCTTCCTCGGCGCGTTCAAGTACTACACCTCGTACACGCTCAAGACGTTCGACGGCAAGCGGTACCTGGAGCGCTTCGAGGACCGCGTCACCATGGTGGCGCTCGCGCTGGCCGAGGGTGACGAGACCTTCGCGACGCAGCTCGTCGACGAGATCGTGTCCGGCCGCTTCCAGCCGGCGACCCCGACGTTCCTCAACCTCGGCAAGGCGCAGCGCGGCGAGCCCGTGTCCTGCTTCCTGCTGCGCATCGAGGACAACATGGAGTCGATCGCGCGCGGCATCAACTCCGCCCTGCAGCTGTCCAAGCGCGGTGGCGGCGTGGCCCTGCTGCTCTCCAACATCCGCGAGCACGGCGCGCCGATCAAGCACATCGAGAACCAGTCGTCCGGCGTCATCCCCGTGATGAAGCTGCTCGAGGACTCCTTCTCCTACGCGAACCAGCTGGGTGCCCGCCAGGGCGCTGGCGCCGTGTACCTGCACGCGCACCACCCGGACATCATGCGGTTCCTCGACACCAAGCGGGAGAACGCGGACGAGAAGATCCGCATCAAGACCCTGTCGCTGGGCGTCGTCATCCCGGACATCACGTTCGAGCTGGCCAAGAACAACGAGGACATGTACCTGTTCTCGCCGTACGACGTCGAGCGCGTCTACGGCAAGCCGTTCGCCGACGTGAACGTCTCCGAGAACTACCGCGCGATGGTCGACGACGGACGCATCCGCAAGCAGAAGATCAAGGCCCGCGACTTCTTCCAGACGCTGGCTGAGCTGCAGTTCGAGTCGGGCTACCCGTACATCCTGTTCGAGGACACGGCCAACAAGGCCAACCCCATCAAGGGCAAGATCACGCACTCGAACCTGTGCTCGGAGATCCTGCAGGTCTCGACGCCCTCGACCTTCAACGAGGACCTGTCGTACGACCACGTCGGCCGCGACATCTCCTGCAACCTGGGCTCGATGAACATCGCGCTGGCGATGGACTCGCCGGACTTCGGCCGCTCGGTCGAGACCGCGATCCGCGCGCTCACCGCGGTGTCCGACCAGACCGACATCGAGTCGGTGCCGTCCGTGAAGCGGGCGAACCGCGGCGGCCACGCCATCGGCCTCGGGCAGATGAACCTGCACGGGTACCTGGCGCGCGAGCGGATCTTCTACGGGTCCGAGGAGGGCCTGGACTTCACGAACATCTACTTCTACACGGTGGCGTACCACGCCATCCGTGCCTCGAACCTGCTCGCCAAGGAGCGGGGCCAGGCGTTCGCCGGCTTCGAGGACTCGAAGTACGCGACCGGCGAGTACTTCCAGAAGTACGTCGAGGGCACCTGGGTGCCGAAGACCGCCCGCGTCGCCGAGCTGTTCGCCACCTCCGGCGTGCACATCCCGACGCAGGACGACTGGCGCGAGCTGGCCGAGTCGGTGCGCGAGCACGGCATCTACAACCAGAACCTCCAGGCGGTCCCGCCGACGGGCTCGATCTCGTACATCAACAACTCGACGTCGTCGATCCACCCGATCGCGTCGAAGATCGAGATCCGCAAGGAGGGCAAGCTCGGCCGCGTGTACTACCCGGCGCCGTTCATGACGAACGACAACCTGGAGTACTACGACGACGCGTACGAGATCGGCTACGAGAAGATCATCGACACCTACGCCGAGGCCACGCAGCACGTGGACCAGGGCCTGTCGCTGACGCTGTTCTTCAAGGACACCGCCACCACCCGCGACATCAACAAGGCGCAGATCTACGCCTGGCGCAAGGGCATCAAGACGATCTACTACATCCGCCTGCGGCAGATGGCACTCGAGGGCACCGAGGTCGAGGGCTGCGTCTCCTGCATGCTCTGACGCGACGTGCGCCGGCCGGGTCCTGACCCGGCCGGCGCGCTCGCGCGAGGGTGCACCATAGGGGGCAGACCGAGGCGGGGACGGACCCGCACGAGCCGCGGACGGCGCGGCACCGGACACGACATGGAGCAGTGATGGCCGAGAAGCTGAAGTTGGTCGACCGGGTCCAGGCGATCAACTGGAACCGCGTCGAGGACGAGAAGGACGTCGAGGTCTGGGACCGGCTCGTCGGCAACTTCTGGCTCCCCGAGAAGGTGCCGGTGTCGAACGACATCCAGTCCTGGGCGACGCTGTCCGACGTCGAGAAGCAGATGACGACCCGCGTGTTCACGGGCCTGACCCTGCTCGACACGATCCAGGGCACCGTCGGCGCCGTCTCGCTCATCCCGGACGCGCTGACCCCGCACGAGGAGGCGGTGTACACCAACATCGCGTTCATGGAGTCGGTGCACGCCAAGTCCTACTCGTCGATCTTCTCGACGCTGATCTCGACGCGCGAGATCGACGAGGCCTTCCGCTGGTCGGAGGAGAACCCGAACCTGCAGCGCAAGGCCGAGATCGTCCTCGACTACTACCGGGGCGACGAGCCGCTCAAGCGCAAGGTCGCCTCGACCATGCTCGAGTCGTTCCTGTTCTACTCCGGCTTCTACGCGCCGATGTACTGGTCCTCGCGGGCCAAGCTCACCAACACGGCCGACCTGATCCGCCTCATCATCCGCGACGAGGCCGTGCACGGGTACTACATCGGCTACAAGTTCCAGAAGGGTCTCGAGAAGCTCACCGAGCCCGAGCGCCAGGAGCTGAAGGACTACACCTTCGAGCTGCTCTTCGAGCTGTACGACAACGAGGTGGAGTACACCCAGGACCTGTACGACCCCCTGGGCCTCACCGAGGACGTCAAGGCGTTCCTGCGGTACAACGCCAACAAGGCCCTGATGAACCTGGGCTACGAGGCGCTGTTCCCGAAGGACGAGACGAACGTCAACCCGGCGATCCTGTCCGCCCTGTCCCCGAACGCCGACGAGAACCACGACTTCTTCTCCGGCTCGGGCTCCTCGTACGTCATCGGCAAGGCCGTGAACACCGAGGACGAGGACTGGGACTTCTGATCCCGGCCTGACCGCCGCAGCACCGACCGCCCCGTCGAGCCCCGCGCTCGGCGGGGCGTCGTCGTCGCGCCGCGCGGCCCGGCGCCGTCAGCCGTCCGCGCGCGTCGCGTCGACGAGCACGGTCACCTGGTCGTCGTCGACCACGACGAACCCGCCGGTGATGTGCAGCTCGACCTCGGGCCCGTCCGCCGGCACCACCCGCACGGCGCCGGCGGTGAGCAGGGCGGCGACCGGTTCGTGCCGCGCGAGGATGCCGAGCGAGCCCGCGACGGACGGCACCGTGACGCGCACCGCCGGCCCCGACAGCAGCACCCGGTCCGGGGCGACCACGGTGACGGTCATGGCGCGGGGGGCGGTCGGGTCCGACGCGGGGTCGGGCTGGGGGGCGGTCACGCGGGTCGTCCTGACGTCCGGGGGCGGGTCCGTCGAGTCTCCCGGCCCGGGAAGCGCGATCGGGTCCCGAAGGTCGTGACCCCCGGGCGGTCGGCTGTGCTACCGCCCGCCCGCGACGTCGTCCGTCGTCGCGACGCCCGCCCGGCGGCGCGTCCGGAGCCACTGCACCAGGCTCGTCACCGCGGTGAGCCCGACCGCCACGACCACCAGCCCGGTGACGTAGCGCTCGAGCCCGGGGACCCGGGTGCCGAGCGCCCAGCCGGCCAGCGGGATCGCGCACGCCCACACGGCGCCGCCGACGACCTGCCACACGGTGAACGTGCGCGCCGGGACCTGCGTCATGCCGGCGAGCGGGTTGATCACGGTGCGGACGACCGGGATGAACCGCGCGAGGACGATCGTGCGCGCCGTCCCGTACCGCTCGACCATCGCGCCGGCGCGGTCGAGCGCCGCGTGCAGCCGCCCGTCGGGGGAGGTCCGGGTGACCCACCGCCCGCCCGCGCGGCCGAGGAGGTAGCCGCCCTGGGCGCCGAGCAGCGCGCCGGCGGTCGCGGCGAGCAGCACGCCGGCCAGGGGCAGGCGCGGGTCGGGTCCGGCGGCGAAGACGCCTGCGGCCAGGAGCAGCGTGTCGCCCGGCAGCAGGAACCCGACGAGCAAGCCGGTCTCGAGGAGCAGGATCACGAAGATCCCGCCGACCCCGAACGCCGTGAGGAGGCTGCCGGGGTCGAGGAGGTTCACCCGTCCAGTATCCGCCCGCCGACGAGACATGGGATGACGCGGACGGGTGAGCGCGGGGTGACGCGCGCCTCCCTCGCGGGGTCAGCCGCCCGACGTCGCGCCGACGACGCCGACGACGACGCACCCGATCGCGGTCCACGCCAGGACCGTGAGCGGCAGCAGCGGGGCGGCCCGGCGCGGGGTCGTCTGCTCGCCCGGGCCGACGACCGGGTCGGCGGTCCGCCCGCGGCGGGCGAGCGCCACGTCGGCCGCGATCCCCGCGGCCAGCAGCAGGAGGCCCCCGGCCAGGGCGACCGGCGCGGGCAGGACGGCGATCGGCGCGTCGATCTGCAGCAGCAGGGCGGCGGGCACGAGGACGGCGGTCGCGGCGGCGCCGAGGCCGACCGCGGCGACGAGCGGGCGCCGGACGACCAGCTCCAGGAGGCGGTCGCCGAGCAGCCCCACCACCCCGCACCCCGCGACCAGCACGGCGAGCACGGCGAGCAGCCCCCAGGTGACGGTCACGTCGCGGCCGCGGGCGAGCTCGCCCACCGCGGTGATCACGACGACCATCCCGGCGATCTCGACCACCAGCGGCGCGAGGTGCGGCAGCCACGAGGGGCGCGGGGTGGGGAACGTCTCGGCGACGGCGCGGGCGTAGGCGGTCGGGTCGCCGAAGCCGACGTCCGCGGGCTCGCCGCTGTCCCGGCAGTGGGTGCCGACCTCGGCCAGCGCGTCGCCGATGCGGTCGCCCGGGACGTCGCGCAGCCGCGCCTCGAGGACGAACGCCTCCACCCAGCGGGGGTCGACGTCGGGGGCGATCCGCTGCGCGTCGGTCGGGCGGTGGGTCTCAGGCACGGGTGTCCTCTCGTCCGGGGGGCGGTGCGGTCAGGTGGGTGTCCACGACCGCGGCGAACCGCCGCCAGCGCCCCACGAGGTCGTGCAGGTGGCGGCGCCCCTCCGGGGTGATCTCGTAGTACTTGCGGCCCGGGCCGCCGTCGCCGGCGCGCCACTCGACGGTCAGGTGGCCGGCGGCCTCCAGGCGCCCGAGCAGCGGGTAGAGCGTGCCGCCCTTGATGTCGCCGATGCCGGCCTCCGCCAGCCGCGTCGCGACGGCGTACCCGTAGGTGGGCCCGTCGTCGAGCACGCGCAGCACCGCCTGGGGCAGCACTCCGCGGAGCCACTCGCCCGGCCACTCCCGGTCCTCGGTCACGACTAGATCGTACGGCTGACTAGATCGGCACGCAACATAGTGACGCCCGGCCGCACCGCGCCAGCACCGCGTACCGTCGCGACCGTGCCCTCTCTGCTGCTGCTCTCGCTCGGCCACGGCGCCGTGCCCGCCTTCCTCGCCGACCACGCGCGCGCCGACCGCCCGCTCACCATCGGGTACGTCCCCGACGCGGCCCGCGCCGACGCGGCCGCGCCCTGGGCGGTGGCCGAGCGGGACCGGGTCGCCGGCCTCGGGCACGCGGTGGTCGACGTCCGCCTCACCGGTGCGACGACAGGGGAGGTCGCCGACGCCCTCGACGGCGTCGACGCCCTCTACGTCGCCGGCGGCAACACGTTCGCCCTGCTCGACGCCCTGCGGTCGTCCGGGGCCGACGCGGTGGTCGCCGAGCGCGTCCGCGGCGGGCTGCCCTACATCGGCTCCAGCGCGGGGTCGATCGTCGCCGGTCCCAGCGCCGAGCCGGCCACGCTCATGGACGACCCCGCCGAGGCGCCGGGGCTGACCGACCGCCGCGGCCTCGGGCTGACGGACGCGGTCGTCGTCCCGCACGCGGACGGCAAGCTGCCGCCGTACCCGCTGGAGCTGATCGGCCGGACGCTCGACCGGTACGGCTCGGACCACGAGCTGGTGCCGCTGTGCGACGACGAGGCGCTGCTGATCACCGGGCCCGGGTGGAAGGTCGTCGCCTCGGCCTGACCCGTCGAGAGGGGTACTGACAGGGCCCCGCTCCCGGCGTGAGACCGGGCCCGCGAGGGGGCAGGGTGGAGGGGCATCCCGATCCACCCCAGAAGGAGATCCCCCACCCGATGCGTGCCACCTTCCTGTACGGCGCGGGCGACGTCCGCGTCGAGCAGACCGCCGAGCCCGTCATCCAGCAGCCCACCGACGCGATCGTCCGCACGGTCCGTGCGTGCGTCTGCGGCTCGGACCTGCACCCGTACCACTCGATGCCCGCCTCCGAGCGCGGCCAGTCGATGGGCCACGAGCTGATCGGCGTCGTCGAGGAGACCGGTGCGGCCGTCACCTCGGTCACGAAGGGCGACTTCGTCATCGCCCCGTTCGCGTTCAGCGACAACACCTGCCCGATCTGCCGCGACGGCTTCCAGACCGCGTGCCCGCACGGCGGGTTCTACGCCACCCCGCAGACGGACGGCCTGCAGGCCGAGCTGTCCCGCATCCCGCTGGCCGACGGCAGCCTCGTGGTGGTCCCGGACGTCGACCCCGCGGCCGCGGACGAGTCGCTGCTCGCCTCCCTGCTCACCCTGTCCGACGTGTACCTGACCGGCTACCACGCCGCGCACATGGGCCGCGTCGAGGCCGGGAAGACCGTCACGGTCATCGGCGACGGCGCGGTCGGCCTGTCGGCGGTGCTCGCGGCGCGGCAGCTCGGTGCCGAGCGGATCGTCCTCATGGGCCGGCACGCCGCCCGCACCGACCTGGGCCGCGAGTTCGGCGCGACCGACGTCGTGGCCGAGCGCGGCGAGGAGGGCGTCGCGCGCGTCCGGGACCTGACGGACGGGCAGGGCACGCACGTCGTGCTGGAGGCGGTCGGCCACATGCCGGCCTACGAGCAGGCCTACGGTGTCGTGCGCGCCGGCGGCGTGATCTCCCGCGTCGGCGTCCCGCAGTACGAGGAGGCGCCCGTCGGGTTCGGGTCGCTGTTCGGCCGCAACATCACGCTCAACGGCGGCCCGGCCCCGGTGCGCGCCTACCTCGAGGACGCGATCACGCAGGTCCTGGACGGCACGATCGACCCGGGCCGGGTGTTCGACCGCACCGTGCCGCTGGACGACGCCGCCGACGCGTACCGGGCGATGGACGCGCGCGAGGCGCTCAAGGTCATGCTCCGCCCGTGAACCTCGCCGACTTCCTCGCGCACGTCGACGCCGGCCGGACGATCGTCGGCGGCTCCGCGGAGCACGCCTTCATGCACGACGCCGCGCAGGAGGCCCTCCGGACGGTCGCCGAGCTGAACGCCGGGTACCGGACTCCGGACGAGGTCCGCGACCTGCTGTCCCGGCTCACCGGCCGACCGGTCGACGCGTCCGTCACGCTGTTCCCGCCGTTCTCCACCGAGTTCGGCAAGAACCTGGTGCTGGGCGCCCGGGTCTTCGTCAACCAGGGCTGCCGGCTCCAGGACACCGGCGGCATCCGGATCGGAGACGACACGCTGATCGGCCACGGCACGACGCTGACCACCCTGAACCACGCCCTCGACCCGGCCCGGCGCGCCGACATGACACCCGCACCGGTGGTCATCGGCCGTCGGGTGTGGATCGGCGCCTCGGTCACGGTCGTCCCCGGCGTCACGATCGGCGACGGGGCGGTGGTCGGCGCGGGTGCCGTCGTCACGAGGGACGTGCCGCCGGACGTCGTCGTCGCCGGGGTGCCGGCGCGCGTCGTGCGCCCGACCGGCTTCGACTCGACCGCGTCCTGACGCCGAGCCCCGCTCGCGTCCCGCGGCTTGCTGGACCGGGGTGCCGGCGCCGTCGCGCTAGGGTCCGGCCATGAGCGACGAGCACCCGACAGCTGCCCCTGGCGACCCGCAGCCCGGAGGGACCGCGCCCGGGCCGTCCCCGTACGGGCCGGACGCCGGGCAGCCGGACGCCTACCCGGCCGCCCCCTCCGCCGACCCGTACCCGGGGCAGCCGTACACCGATCCGTACGCCGCCGCCCCGTACGGCGACCCCTCCGCCGCCGCCCCGTACGCCGGCACCTCCGCCGAGCAGCCCTACCCGGCCCAGCAGCCCGAGGCCTACCCGGCAGGCTACGCCGCACCCGGGTACGCGGTCGCCCCGTACGCCGCCCCGGGGTACGCGTCCGCCTACCCGGTGGCGTACGGCGTCGACCCGCTCACCGGCCTCGCCTGGTCCGACAAGTCGAAGACGACCGCGGGTCTGCTGCAGCTGCTCCTGCCGCTGGTCGGTGTCTGCGGCGTCGGCCGGCTCTACGCCGGGCAGATCGGCATCGGCCTGGCGCAGCTGCTCGGGTTCTTCCTCGGCTGCGTCCTGATGGTCGTGCTCATCGGGTTCGTCGTCGCCCCTGCCGTCTGGCTGTGGGCCGTCGTCGACGGCATCGTGCTGCTGACGACCGGGGGCCGGGACCAGTACGGCCGCCTGCTGCGGTAGCCGGGACGCCCCGGTGGCGGGGCGCCGGGCACCGTAGGGTCGGGCGCATGACGACTCCCGCGCCGGTCGCCCGGGCCTGAGCCGTGCTCCTCGTCCTCGTGCTCGTCGGCCTCGCCGTGGCGGTGCTGGCGCGGCGGCTCGCGTGGGTGCGGGACCGGCTGCCCGTCCCGGCGACGACGATCCTGGCCTGGACCGCCGCGGGCGTGGCGGGCATCGCGCTGGCGCCGGTGGGCACCGGGGCCGGACGCGCCGTGCTGTGCGGCGCCGCCGCGGCGGTCGCGGGGGCGCTGGCGATCGCCGCGGCCGGCTGGGTGGTCGGCGCCCTGCGGCCGCCGCTGGCCCGGCGCCGTGCGCGGCACGCGGGCGGGCCGACCCTCGCGGAGCGGGCCGTCCGGCTGGCCGACCGGCACCCGGGGACGGTGCGCGGCTGGGACGTCACGGCGATCGGCGTGCGCTCCGTCGTGCGGGCGGGGGAGGTGCGGATCACCGGTCTCGCCGCCGAGATGACCTACTACGCCCTGATCTCGCTGGTGCCGATCGCGACCGCGCTCGGCGCCAGCCTCGGGTACCTCCGGCCGCTGCTCGGCGACGCGCAGGTGGAGGAGATCCGCACGACCGTCGTGGACGGGCTCGCGACGGTCTTCGCGCAGCAGGTGGCCGGCGACGTGCTCGCCCCGTTGGTCGACGGCCTGCTGGACGAGGAGCGCGGCGGGTTCGCGCTGGGGGCGCTCGTGGTCACGCTGTACCTCGCCAGCCGCATGTTCCGGGCGGCGGTGCGTGCGCTCGACGACGCGTACCGGGTGACCTCCCGGCAGAACGTCGTGACGCAGTACCTGCTCGGGTTCGGGTTCACGATCGGCGCGCTGGTCACCCTGGTGGCGGTGCTGCTGCTGGTCGTGGTGGGGCCCCTGCTCGGCGGGGGCGACGTCCTGGCGGCGCGCCTGGGGCTCGGGGACGCGTTCCGCGCCGCGTGGTCGGTGCTCCGCTGGCCGGCGGTGCTCGCGCTCGGCGGCACGTTCCTGGTCCTGCTCTACCGGTACGCGCCGAACGTCGTGAGCACCTGGCGACGGTGCCTGCCGGGGGCGGTGGTCGGGACGCTCGGGGTGCTGCTGGTCTCGGCCGGGTTCGTCGCGTACGTGGGCGTGGCGGTGCCCGAGACGCCGGGCGCCGACGCGGGCAGCGCGGCCGTCGTGCAGGCGGCGGCGCAGATGCTCGGCCTGGTGCTCGCGGGCGCGCTGTGGATCTGGCTGTCGAGCATCGCCGTGCTGCTCGGCGGCGTGCTCAACGCGGAGGTGGACGCCGCCCGGCCGCGGGCGCGGCGTGCGGGCCCGGCGGCCGCGGGTCCCGCCACGCGTGCTGAGTAGCGGTGCGCGACGGCGCCGAGACGCCCGCGGGCACCGCTACCGTCGAGGGCATGGTGCACCAGGAGGCCGTGGCGCTCGGCGGGCTGACGCGCGACGAGGTGGACGAGCGCGTCGCCCGGGGCGACGTCAACCGCGTCGAGACCGGCACGAGCCGCAGCCTCGCGGAGATCGTGCGCAGCAACACCCTGACGCGGGTCAACGCGATCTACCTGGTGCTGTTCCTCGTGGTGCTGAGCACGGGCCACCTGCTCGACGGCCTGTTCGGCCTGCTCATCGTCGTGAACAGCGCCGCCGGCATGGTCCAGGAGATCCGCGCGAAGCGGACCCTCGACCGGCTCGCGCTGCTCAACCGGTCGCCGGTGACCGTGCAGCGCGCCGAGGGCGTGGCCGAGCTCGACCCCGCGGAGCTGGTCGTCGACGACCTGGTCCGGCTCGCCGCGGGGGACCAGGTGCCCGTCGACGGCGAGCTCGTCGGCACCGCGGGCCTGGAGGTCGACGAGTCGCTGCTCACCGGCGAGTCCGAGCCGGTGCTGCCCGCGCCCGGCGACCGGCTGCTGTCCGGCAGCGTCGTCGTCGCCGGGTCGGGGGTGCTCCGCGCGAGCCTGGTCGGGGAGGACGCGTACGCCGCGCGGCTCGCGAGGGAGGCGTCGGCGTTCAAGAAGCCGTCGTCGGACCTGCGCGCCGGCATCGACCGCATCCTGCGGTACATCACCTGGGCGCTGGTGCCGGTGGCGGCGCTCACCGTGGTCAACCAGCTGTGGATCAACGACCAGGCCCCGAGCGACGCGCTGCGCGGCATGGTGGCCGCCGTGGTGCCGATGGTGCCCGAGGGGCTCGTGCTGATGACGAGCGTCGCCATGGCGGTCGGCGTGATCCGGCTCGGCCGGCGGCAGTGCCTGGTCCAGGACCTGCCGGCCATGGAGGCGCTCGCCCGGGTCGACGTGGTGTGCTTCGACAAGACCGGCACCCTGACCGAGGACGGGATGCGCGTCCGGGCCGTCGAGGTGCTGGACCCGGCGCTGGACGAGGGGCAGGTGGCGGCCGTGCTCGCCGCGCTCGGCGCCGCCGAGGAGCGGCCGAACGCCAGCCTGCGCGCGGTGATCGAGCACGTGGGGGACCGCCCCGGGCCCCCCGCGGCCGACGCCGTGCCGTTCTCCTCCGCCCGACGGTGGGCGGGCGTGCGGACCGGCGACGGCCGGGCCTGGGCGCTGGGCGCCCCGGACGTGCTGCTGCTGCCCGGGCACCCGGCGCTCGACCGGGTCGCCGCGGAGGCCGCGCAGGGCCGCCGGGTGCTGGCGCTCGCCGAGCTGGACGGCCCCCTCGACGCGGCGGCGCTGCCCGCGGGCCGGACCGCGGCGGCCCTGGTGGTGCTGGACCAGCGGATCCGGCCCGAGGCCGCGGGCACGCTGGCGTACTTCGCGCGGCAGCACGTCGCGGTCAAGGTCGTCTCCGGCGACGCCCCGAACGCGGTCGCCGCGGTGGCCGGGCAGGTGGGGCTCCCCGCCGGCGCCGTGCTGGACGCGCGCGACCTGCCCGAGGAGCCGGCGGCGCTCGCGGACGCGGCGGAGTCCGCGGTGGTGCTGGGGCGGGTCGCGCCGGAGCAGAAGCGCGGCCTGGTGCGGGCGCTGACCGCCCGCGGGCACACCGTCGCGATGACCGGGGACGGCGTGAACGACGTCCTGGCGCTCAAGGACGCCGACGTGGGCGTGGCGATGGGCAACGGCAGCCCGGCGGCCCGCGCGGTCGCACGCATCGTGCTGCTGGACAGCGACTTCGCCACGCTGCCGCACGTCGTGGCCGAGGGTCGCCGGGTCATCGCCAACATCGAGCGGGTCGCGACGCTGTTCCTGTCCAAGACCGTCTACTCGATCCTGCTGGCGCTGGTCGTCGCGGTCACCACGGTCCCGTTCCCGCTGCTGCCCCGGCACGTGACGCTGATCGCCTGGTTCACGATCGGCATCCCCGCGACCGTCCTCGGCCTCGCCCCGAACGAGGAGCCGGCCCGTCCCGGGTTCGTCCGCCGGGTGCTCACCTCCGCCGTGCCCGGCGGCGTCGCGGTCGCCGCCGCGGCCTACGGCGCCTACGCGGTGGCGCGGGCGGTGGTGGGCGACGGCCAGGACGCACACGTCCGGGCCGCCACCGCCGCGTTCCTCGCGCTCGTGCTCACCGCGTTCGACGTGCTGGTCGAGGTGGCCCGGCCGCTGCGGCCCTGGAAGGTGGGCCTGGTCGCGGCGATGGTGCTGGGCATGGCCCTCGCCGTGGGCACGCCCCTGGGCCAGCGGCTGTTCGTCCTCGACCCCACCGACGCGCGGGTCTGGGCGGTCGCGGTGCCCGCCGCGCTGGTCGGCGTGCTGCTGCGCCGGGTCACGGCGGCGCTGCTCCGGCGGGCGGGCGCACGGCGCGGTCCGGACGAGGGCGGCGGGGGCGGAAATACGTCACGCCCTCGTTGAAGAATGTGGGCACCGCGCCCGACGGCGATTGATCTCGCGGGCGGCAACGGCCCTGACCTGCGGCGACGCGAGTGAGGAAGGCCTTCCTGGCTAGACGCCCGGAAATGCGCGACCTACCGTCGTCCCGTCAGGAACGGCACGCCCCCACGACCCGGAGGTCCCGCGATGAGCACCCTCATGGAGCAGCCCCCCGTCTCCGAGTGCTCGGTCGACGGCTGCTCGTACAACCACGAGCACGCCTGCAGCGCCGCGGCCATCACGATCGCCGGCTCGGCCGGTGACGCGAAGTGCGCGACGTTCATCCCGCTCAACGTGAAGGGCGGGCTCGACCGGGTGGGCTCGCACGTCGGCGCCTGCCAGCGCGCGGACTGCACGCACAACGAGCACCTCACCTGCGCGGCGGACGCCGTGCGCGTCGGCGCCGGCCACGACCTGGCCGACTGCCTCACCTACAGCCCGGTCTGACCCGCGCGCCGAGGTGCGCCGGCCCCGTCCCCCTCGCCGGGGGCGGGGCCGCGCTGCGTCCGGGGCCGGGCGAGGTCCGGCCCGCCCCGGCGGTCAGTCCTCGCGCTCGGTGGCCGCGGCGACCGCCGCCGCGACGGGGGTGGCGCCCTCGGACAGCTCGAGCACCAGGCCCGCCGTGCGCGGCTCGTCCAGGAGTCCGACGAGCACGGCCGCCACGTCGTCACGCGTCACCTGCCCGCGGGGGACCTCGGCGCCGAGGCGCACGTGCCCGGTGCCGGCGTCGTCCGTGAGGCCCCCCGGGCGCAGGATCGTCCAGTCGAGGTCCCGGCGGCGCAGGTCCTCCTCGGCCGCCGTCTTGGCGCGCAGGTAGACGGCGAACACCTCGTCGGTGCCGGCCGGCGGCTCCGACCCCGCGCCGACCGAGGACACCAGCAGGTACCGCCGGACCCCGGCCTGCTCGGCCGCGTCCGCGAGCAGGGCGGCGGCACCGCGGTCGACGGTGTCCTTCCGCTCGGCCCCGCTGCCCGGGCCGGCACCCGCGGCGAACACGACCGCGTCGGCGCCCGACAGCTGCGCGGCGAGCGCGGCGGCGTCCGCCTGCTCCAGGTCGAGCAGCACGGCGGTCGCCCCGTCGGCCTCGACGTCGGCGACGTGGTCCGGGTTCCGGACGATCGCGAGCGGCGTGTCACCCCGTTCGGCGAGCAGCCTGCTCAGACGGCGGGCGATCTGACCGTGGCCTCCGGCGATGGCGATGCGCATGCGTCCACGGTAGGAGCGCGGCCCGGGCGCCGCACCCGCTGCCCGGGCCGCGCGTGTGCGGCGCGCCGTGGCGCCGCACGTTCGGGCGGCCGGTCCCCGGCCCTGGCAGGGGGCCATGTCGTGCTCGGACCGAGGACCGGCCATGTCGCCCGACGCCAGGGGGGCGAACGTCGGGCGACCGCGAGACCTCGTGGGGTCCTGGCCCGAGGGCCCGGTCCGCGGTGGTCGTCGCACTGATCACGCTAGGCGGGAACCGGGCCCGTTGCACACCGATGAGTAGCAGGACGCGCCAGGTTGGGTGGCCGATCGGCCCCCAGTGAGGGGTCCCGGACCCGGACCGGGTGGAGCACTCAGGCCGGGACCGGGAGGCCGCTGCGTGACGGCCGGGTGCTGTGGCTCAGGCGATCCCGGCCGCGCCGCCGAGGGGCCGGAGCCCCGCGAGCCGGCGCCGGATGCTCTGCACGTCGTCCTCGCGGCCGGTCGGCACCAGGGAGAGCGCGGTGAACGTCTCCGCGGTCGGCAGCAGGTCGCGAGCGAGGTCGCGCAGCGCCTCGGCCACCTCGGCCAGGTCGGCGGCGTGCCCGGCGTCGAGCTCCGGGCCGTCGCCCTGCAGGCCGACGTACAGCACGAAGCCGGCGCGGCCGGCGGTGCCCGCGGCGTGCGGGTCCGCGGGCGCGGCGCCCGGCCGGGGTGCCGGTGGGGCTGCGGGGGTGCGGGGTCGTGCCACGGTGTGCTCCGGGGTGCGCGGGGCCGCGTGCGGGCGGGCGGCCGGGGTGTGGTCGGGGGGGACGGCGGTGCGTCAG
The DNA here is from genome assembly GCF_007679345.1 of Cellulosimicrobium cellulans. Classification (GTDB taxonomy): domain Bacteria; phylum Actinomycetota; class Actinomycetes; order Actinomycetales; family Cellulomonadaceae; genus Cellulomonas; species Cellulomonas cellulans_A. The sequence continues at coordinate 111,929 of NZ_VEGH01000002.1, read as the reverse complement.
GACCAACAGCGCGTGCGATGCGCTCCCGGGCGGACGCCGGCGGACGCCCGGGAGGCGTCGGTCGGGCGTCGGCGGAGCATCACGCCCCCGATGGTGGCAGCAGCCGGGCGGGGCGCCAAGGGCTTTCCGTGCAGGGTCTCAGCGGCCGAGACCGGATGACGGCGGGCGCGGCCCGCCGCGGGGCGTCAGACGACGCCGTACAGCCGGTCCCCGGCGTCGCCGAGCCCCGGGATGATGTAGGCGTTCTCGTCCAGGCGCTCGTCCACGGCCGCGACGACCACGGTGACGTCGCCCCGGTCGCCGACGGCCTCCTCGACCACCTTCAGGCCCTCGGGCGCCGCCAGCAGGCACACGGCGGTGACGTCGCGCGCGCCGCGGGCGAACAGGTAGTCGATCGCGGCGACCAGCGTGCCGCCGGTCGCGAGCATCGGGTCGACCAGGAAGCACTGCCGGCCCGTCAGGTCCTCGGGCAGCCGGTTGGCGTAGGTGATCGCCTCGAGCGTGGTCTCGTCGCGCTGCATGCCCAGGAACCCGACCTCGGCCGTCGGCATGAGGCGGGTCATGCCGTCGAGCATGCCGAGGCCGGCGCGCAGGATCGGGACGACGAGCGGCAGCGGCTCGGCGATCTTCACGCCGGTGGTGGTGGCCACGGGGGTCACGACCTCGACCGGCTCGGTGCGGACGTCGCGGGTCGCCTCGTACGCCAGCAGGGTCACCAGCTCGTCGACGAGCTTGCGGAACGTCGGGGACGACGTCTCCTTGTTCCGGAGCACCGACAGCTTGTGGGCGACGAGCGGGTGGTCGGCGACGTGCAGGCGCATGGCCCCAACCTACCGTGCGCGCCCCGGGACCGACGTCCCGGGCGCCGCGGCGTGACCGGCACCACGATGGGCAGCAGCGCGCGGCGACGGCGCAGCCCCCTGCCTGCACCGTCGCCGCTGCGCATCCACGTGCGGCGCCCGCTCCCGCCGGGGACGGCGGGCCCGACCACCCGGGTGGTGAGGTGCGCCGGCCGAGGGGCGTGCGCGACCTAGACTGCCGCGGTGCCTGGTCCCGCGCCCGAGCCCGCCGCAGGGCCGCTGCGGCTGGCCGTCCTGGGCCAGGTCCGGGCGGCCGGCCCGGACGGCGCGCTGCTGCCGGTGACCGGTCTGGGCGCGAACCTGCTGCTGGCGCTCGCCCTCGAGCCCCGCGGGCTGTCCACGGCGCGGGCGGTGGACGAGACCTGGCCGGACGGTGCCCCGGCGTCGGGTCGCGCGGCGCTCCAGACGCTGGTGTCCCGGCTCCGCGGCGCGCACCCGGGCCTGCTCGCGTCCACCGCGGCCGGCTACGCGCTCGGCGCGGACCGCGACGGCGTGGACCTGCTCCGGGCGACGGACGCGCTCGCCGCCGCCCGGACGGCGCTGGCGGCGGGCGACGCGGCGGCGGCGTCGGCCGCGACCGGGACGGCCCTCGCCCTGTGGGACGGGGAGCCCGGGACCGGCGCCACCGCGCCCGACCTGGTCGACGCCCTGGCCACCCGCGCGGACGCGCTGCGCCGGGACCTGCTGCGGGTGCGGGCGGCCGCGCTGCTCGACCTCGGCGACGGCGGCGCGCTCGCGGCCGCCCAGGACCTGCTGGCGCTCGCGCCGCTCGACGACGGGGCGCACCTGCTGCGGATGCGCGCGCTGCACGCGGCGGGCCGGAGCACCGAGGCGGTCGCGGCGTTCGGGTCGTACCGGGAGCGGCTGCGCGAGGCGCTCGGCACGGACCCGGCCCCGGAGGTCGCGGCGTTCCACCTGGAGCTGCTCGCCGGGACGGCGGCCGCCCCGCTCCCGCCCGCCCCGGCTCCCGCCCGCGCGCCGGTCCCCGCGGCGGTCCTCCCGCCCGCGCCGGCCGCCCACGGGCTCCGCGTCGCCCCCAACGCGCTGATCGGCCGGGACGCCGACATCGCGGCCGTCGAGGCGCTGCTCGGCGCCGCCCCGGTCGTCACCGTGCTGGGCACCGGCGGCCTCGGCAAGACCCGCCTGGTGCAGGAGGTCGCCCGGCGCGCCGCCGGCCGGTCCCGCGCGGTGTACGTCGCCGAGCTCGCCTCGGTGCGCGACGACCCGGACGTGCTGCCCGCCCTGGCGGGCGCGCTCCAGGTGCCCGAGGCGGCGGCCCGGCGCGGCGGTGTGGCGGACCAGCGGCTGCGCACCCTGGCGGAGCGGGTGCTCGACCGGCTCGGCGAGCAGCCGACACTCCTCGTGCTGGACAACTGCGAGCAGGTGCTCCAGGGGGTCGCGACCTGGGTCGCCGAGGTGGTCGGCACGCTGCCCGGCGTGCAGGTGCTGACGACCAGCCGCGCGCCGCTGGGCGTGCCGGGGGAGCGGGTGCACCCGCTGGACCCGCTGCCGACCCGGGACGCGGACGGCGGCCCCGGCGCGGCGGTCCGGCTGTTCACCGAACGGGCGACCGCCGTGCGCCCGGGCGTGACGCTCCCGGCGGACGTCGTCGAGCGGCTGTGCGCCCGCCTGGACGGCCTGCCGCTCGCGATCGAGCTCGCCGCGGCGCGGACGCGGTCGCTCACGGTCGCCGAGGTGGAGCGCCGGCTGTCCGACCGGTTCGCGCTGCTCGTGTCCGGCGGCGCGGGCACGCCCGAGCGGCACCGCACCCTGCTGGCGGTCATCGCGTGGTCCTGGGACCTGCTCACGGAGCGGCAGCGGGCGCTGTGCCGCCGGGCGGCCGTGCTGCCGGACGGCTTCGGGCTGCCGGCGGCGCTCGCGCTGGTCGCGGGGGAGGCCGGCGAGTCCGCGGTGCTCGACGACCTGGACGCGCTGGTCGCGCAGTCGCTGCTCGGGGTCGAGGAGGAGCCGCGCACCGGCGAGGTCCGGTACCGGATGCTCGAGACGGTGCGCGAGTTCGGCCAGCGCGAGGTCGCGGCGCTCGGCGAGGAGGACCGGGTGCGGGACGCGGTCCTGGACTGGGCGGACGACGTCGCGTCGGGGATCGTCCGGCGCGCCGGCAGCCCCGAGCGGGTGCTGCTCGACCCGGTCGGCGACGTCGAGCACGACAACCTGGTGGCGCTGCTGCGCCGCGAGCTCGCGGCGGGCACCCGCAGGCCCGGCACGGTGCTCGCGATCTTCGCCGTCGTCGGGCTGCGCTGGATGCTGCAGGGCGCCCACGAGGAGCTGCACGACGTCCAGCGGGGCGTCCTCGCGGCGAGCGACGGCTGGACGCCGGACCGCGACCCCGAGCCCGCGGTGCTCGCCCTGGCGATGCTGGCCGGCGCCGAGCTGATGTTCGGCGACCTGCGGGCCGGGGCCCGCGCGCGGCTCGCGGTGCGCCGCGCCGCGGCGGTGGGCGGCCTGCGCCCGGTCGCGCGGCTGCTGGCCGACGCCGTCGACCGGTTCGCGGACCCCCCGGCGCTCCTCCGGCTGCTCGGCCGGGCGCGGGCCTCGACCGACCTGCCGAGCCGGCGGCTCGCGCTGCTGGCGTCCTGGTCGCTCGCGGAGAACGACGCGGACCTCACGGCGTCGATCGGGTACGCCGAGGAGGCCTACCACCTGGCCGTCGACACGGACGACCCGTGGACCGCCGTCATGGCCGCGGTGTCGCTGGCGGGCGCGTACAGCCAGAGCCTGCGCCCCCGGGAGGCGATGGACTGGCTGACCGCGGCGCGCACGGCCCTCGCGGCCCCGCAGATCACCCACCGCGACCTGATGGTCCAGGCGTTCGAGGACAGCCTGGAGCAGGTCTACGGCGTGACCCTGCTGAGCCTGGGCGAGTGGGACGAGGCGGAGCGGGTCTTCGAGGACGTGGCCCGGGCGACCACCGACGTGCGCGACGCGGAGGTGATGTCCGGCCTCGGGCTCGCGGAGGCCGAGCGCGGGCGCGGCGAGGTGGACCGCGGGCTGGCCCGGTACCGGGCGCTGCTGGCGCGCGCCGCATCGCGGGGGAACTCCGGTCCGTGGGTGCTGGTCGCGGTCGGGGCGGCGCTCGCGGCGCACGTGCTGGAGGGCCGGGCGGACGAGCCGGCGATCCGGGACGCCGTGCGCGCGATCCGCGAGGACGACCTCACCGGCCGGGCGGGGTTCACCGACCGGCCGGTGCTCGGCACGCTGCTGACCGGGGTCGGGTCGTGGCGGATCGCCGTGGCGCCCGAGGACCCGGGCGGCCTGGAGCTGCTCGCGCTGGCCGAGCGCATCGGCGCGCGGCAGGACTTCCCGTGCGGGGTGCTGGCCCCGCACCTGGCGCTCGCGGCCGCCCGGTACGGCGAGGCCGCCGTGGCGCGGGCGCGGGCCGGGGCCGCGGCGCTCGGGCACGGTGACGACGTGCTCCGCGCCCTCGCGCTGCTGCGCGCGGCGGGGGTCGGCGCGGCCTGACGCGGGCGACGGCGCCCGGCCCCCCGCGGGGGGCCGGGCGCCGCGAGGGCCGGGCGGCCGCCGCGCGGACCGCTCAGGCCCGGCGCATGTACGCCCGGACCGTCAGCGGCGCGAACACCGCCACGACGACCGCGGCCCCGAGCAGCGCCCAGCCCGCGTCCGCGGTGATCCCGTTGCCGACCGTCAGGTCGCGCGCGGCCGTCACCAGGTGCGACACCGGGTTCACGTCGACGAACGACCTCAGCCACCCGGGCAGGGTGTCTGCGGGGACGAACGCGTTCGACGCGAAGGTCAGCGGGAACAGCACGATCATCGAGATGCCCTGCACCGACGACGCGGACCGGGCGATCACGCCGAAGAACGCGAAGATCCAGGACAGCGCCCACGCGCTGACGATCACCAGCAGCCCCGCGGTGACCACCCCGACGGCGCCGCCGTCCGGCCGCCAGCCCATGATCAGGCCCATCACCATCGTCAGCGTCGTGGCGATGAGGTAGCGGATGGTGTCGGCGAGCAGCGCGCCGGCCAGCGGGGCGATCCGGGCGATCGGCAGCGACCGGAACCGGTCGAACACGCCCTTGTCCATGTCCTCGCGGAGCTGCACGCCGGTGACGACGGACGTCGTGATGACCGTCTGCACCAGGATGCCGGGGATGAAGAACGGCAGGTAGGACTGCACGTCCCCCGCGATCGCGCCGCCGAAGATGTACGTGAACATCAGCGTGAACAGGATCGGCTGCAGCGTCACGTCGAACAGCTGCTCCGGCGTCCGGCGGACCTTCAGCAGGCCGCGCCAGCCCATCGAGAACGACTGCCGGACGGTGGCGCCGAGGGTGACGCGGTTGCTGGCGGCGCGGGCCAGGGCCTGCGGGTCGACCGCCGGGGCGGCCGGTCGGGTCGGGGTGAGCGTGGTCATGCGCGGGCCTCCTCGAGGTCGCGGTCGGCGGCGTCCTCGGCCGGCGCGGGCGCCGTGGAGGCGTGCCCGGTCAGCGTGAGGAACACCTCGTCGAGCGTGGGCTCCTGCACGGCGATGTCGTGCAGCGGGATGCCGGCGGACCGCAGGGCGACCAGCAGGTCGCCGGCGGAGTCGGCGGTGGGGACGGGGGCGGACAGCCGGCCGTCTCTGGCGCGGGTCGGCTCGACGCCGAGCACCGAGCGGGCGATCCGCAGCGCCTCGGGCTCGTCGGCCGGCTCGGCCAGGCCGATCTGCAGCCGCGAGGTGCCGACGGAGGCCTTGAGCTGCGCGCCCGTGCCCTCGGCCACGAGCCGCCCGCGGTCGATGACGGCGATCCGGTCGGCCAGCTGGTCGGCCTCGTCGAGGTACTGGGTGGTGAGCAGGACGGTCGACCCGCCGGCGACCAGCCGGCGCACGGTCTCCCACATCTGCAGGCGGGTGCGCGGGTCGAGGCCGGTGGTGGGCTCGTCCAGGAAGATCAGCGGCGGCTGCGCGATGAGCGAGGCGGCCAGGTCGAGGCGCCGGCGCATGCCGCCGGAGAAGTTCTTCAGCGGGCGCGCGGCCGCCTCGGTGAGCCCGAACTCCTCGAGCAGCGCCGCCGACGTGCGGCGGGCGTCGACCCGGGACAGGCCGAGCAGCCGCGCGAACAGCACGAGGTTCTCGGTCGCGGACAGGCTCTCGTCGACGGAGGCGTACTGGCCGGTGACGCCGATCAGCGACCGCACGGCCTGGGCCTCGCGGGCGACGTCCCGGCCGAACACGGTGGCGGTGCCGGCGTCCGGGCGCAGCAGCGTCGCGAGCATGCGGATGGTCGTGGTCTTGCCGGCGCCGTTCGGGCCGAGGAAGCCGTAGACGGCACCGGTCCGGATCTGCAGGTCGATGCCGTCGACCGCGCGGTTGTCGCCGAAGGTCTTGACGAGCCCGCGGGCCTCGACGGCCCACGTGCTGCCGCCCGTGGATGTGGTCATGGTGGTGGTCCTCCCTGGTTGACGGCCACCACCCTCCGGGCCGCCGCTCACACGACGCTCACGTCCCGCTGACACGCCCGCCGGCGACCACCCGTGCGGCTGACGTCGGCCCGGGCGCCCGCGCGGCGCCGTGACGCGCGGGCGGGCGTGCGCCACACTCCCGACCGGGTCGAGGGGGTGGGGCATGCCGCGGATGGCGGTGGCGGAGCGGCGCCGGGAGCTGGTCGACGCAGCGGTCCGGGTGATCGCCCGGGACGGCGTCGCGGCGGCGACCACACGGGCCGTCGTCGCCGAGGCGGGCATGTCCCTGGCGAGCCTGCACTACGCGTTCCCGTCCCGCGAGCACCTGCTCGAGGCGGTCATCGTCGAGGTGACCGAGCAGGAGCGCCGCGCCGCGGAGACCGGCCTGCTGCCCGTCGCCACGGCGGGCGGCGACGGAGCGGTCGACGGTCCCGCGGGGCCGCCGGCGCTCGAGGACGTCATCGCCGGCGGCCTGGAGCGCTACGTCGATCACCTGGTCGCCCGCCCGGAGCGGGAGCAGGCGCTGCTCGAGCTCGCGCTGTACGCGATGCGGACGCCGGGCCAGCGCGGGGCGCTCGTCGCCCAGTACGCGGTCTACCAGGAGTCCGCGCGCGCGACGCTGTCGACCGCGGCGCTCGCGGCGCGGTGCCGCTGGACCGTGCCGCTCGACCAGGCCGCGCGGGCGCTCGTGATGGCGACGGAGGGGCTGACCACGGTCTGGCTCGCCGACCGCGACACCGAGGCGGCGCTCCGGACGGCCCGGTTCGCGGCCCGGTCGCTCGCGGCCCTGGCCGAGCCGGCGTAGGGCCGGGCACGAGGCCCCGGGGCACACTGGGTCCACCCGAGACGAGGAGGCGTCCCGTGCTGACCAGCGTGCACCCGTTCCTGTGGTTCGACTCCCAGGCCGAGCAGGCCGCCGCGCTCTACACCTCGCTCCTGCCGAACTCGCGGGTGACGGAGACCCGGACGTACCCCGAGGGCGCACCGGACGGGATGGCCGGCCGGGTGATGTCGGTGTCCTTCGAGCTCGACGGCCTGCCCGTCGAGGCGCTGAACGCCGGGCCGCAGTTCCGGTTCACGGAGGCGTTCTCGTTCTTCGTGTCGGTCGACACCCAGGACGAGGTCGACCGGCTGTGGGACGGGCTGATCGCCGGCGGCGGTGAGCCCTCGCAGTGCGGCTGGCTGAAGGACCCGTACGGCCTGTCCTGGCAGATCGTCCCCCGCGCGCTCGGCGAGCTGCTGGGCGACCCGGACCCCGCCCGGGCGCAGCGGGCGATGCAGGCGATGCTCGGGATGCAGAAGCTCGACGTGGCGGCCCTGCGCGCCGCGGCGGACGGCTGAGCCCGCGCGGGCGACCTACCCTGGGCCGGTGACAGACACCGCCCCCACCCCCGGCCGGCGCGGACGCGTGACGATGCAGGTGCGGTGGTCGGACGTCGACCTGTTCGCGCACGTCAACAACGCGGCCTACCTCCGGTTCCTCGACGACGCCCGGTTCGCGCTGTTCTCGTCGATGGGCGTCGACCCCGCGGGCCGGCCCACCGACTCGCTGCTGGTCGTCGTCAAGCACGAGATCGAGTACCTCGCGCCGCTCGCGTTCCGGCCGGAGCCGATCGCCGTCGACGTGTGGGTGCCGCGCACCGGCCGGTCGTCGGTGGACTTCGGCTACGAGGTGCTGGACGTCGCCGGCGCGGGCGGGGCGGAGCCCGTCGTCTACCTGCGCGCGCGGTCCCGGATGGTGCAGCTCGACCGCGGGACGCACGAGCCGCGCCCGTTCACGCCCGCGGAGCGCGCGGTGTTCGAGACGTACCCCGGCGAGGCGCCGGTGCTGCACGCCTGGTGACGGCCGGGCGCGCGGCGCCCCGCGGTGCGCCGGCCGTCACGCGACCGGCGGCATGCCCAGGGCGGCGGCCAGCGTGCGGGTGACCCCGTTCCGGCTGTTCGCCGGCACGACGTACCGGGCCCGTGCCCGGACGTCCGGGTGCGCGTTGTCCATCGCGCACGACCAGCGGGCCGCGTCCAGCAGCCCGGCGTCGTTCAGGTAGTCCCCGAACGCCATCGTCTGCTCCGGCGTCACGCCCAGCCGCTCCTGCACCCGGCGCAGCGCGTGGCCCTTGTCGGCCGCCGGGCTCATCACGTCGATCCAGTGCTGCCCCGACACCACGACGCGCAGCCGGTCGGCGAGGTCGGCGAACGCCGGGGCCGTGGCGTCCTCGACCGACCCGAAGTCGAACACCGCGATCTTCAGCACCACGTCGTCCACCGCGGTGACGTCGTCGACCTCCTGCAGCCGCGCGTAGTGCCGGCGGGCGTGCTCGGCGAACGCGTCGCCCACCCGCTCGATCGACGCGGCGCGCTGCCCGCACAGCACCAGGCCGACGTCGGCGCCCCGGGCCGCCAGCTCGCGCACCCGCCCGACCACCTCCGGCACGACCTCCGCGGGCAGCGGGTCCGTGGACAGCGCCTCCTCGTGCTGCACGACGTACGAGCCGTTCTCCGCGATGAACACCAGGTCGTCCCCGCGCGGGCCGAACAGCTCCCGCAGGTTCGCGTACTGCCGCCCGCTGGCCGGGGCGAACGCGATCCCGCGCCGCTCGAGCTCGTCCAGCACGGGCCAGAACGTCTCGGGGACGCGGCCGCGCTCGTCCAGGAGCGAGCCGTCCATGTCGGAGACGACGAGGCGCACCTGGTCGACGTCCGGCAGCACGGGCGGGTCGAGGACGGGCTCGGTGGCGGTCGTGGCGGTGGGCATGCGTCCAGTCTCGCAGCCGGCGCCCCGTGGTCCGTCCGGGTGACGCGGCGTCCAGCCGGCGCACAGCGGGCGCACGGGGACTGGGGCGCGGGATACGGTCGTCGGGCACCGAGCCGCGCCGCGCGGCCGGCGCGCAGGGGGCGGCGGCGACGTCGTGCGCCCGTGCCGCGCCGTCGGCGGCCGGCTCCCCACGACCGAGGAGTCCTTCCCATGCGCGTCACGCGTGGCATCGCCGCCCTGTCCCTGACGGCGGTCGCTGTCCTGGGCCTGTCCGCCTGTTCCTCCGACTCCGGCGAGAAGGCGGAGAAGCCCGCCGCGGGCGCCGAGGCCTCGGCCCCGGCCGAGGAGGTCGCCGAGGTCGAGTCGGACTTCGACCTGACCAAGGACGACTTCGTCGAGCGCGTCACCGCCGCGGCCCAGGCCGCCGGGACCGTGACGATGGACATGACGACGACGGGCTTCGGGGCCTCGCAGACCGCGAAGGGCGTCATCCGGTACACCGACGGCGCGCAGGACCTGGCCATGACCATGGAGGTCCCGGGGACCGGCACCATCGACTTCAAGATGGTCGGCGGCATCGTCTACATGCAGATGCCGGAGCTCACCGGGGACAAGTACCTCCAGATCGACCCGGACGACACCAGCAACCCGCTGTCGCAGTCGTTCGCCGGCATGGAGGGGCAGTTCGACCCCACGGGCACCCTCGCCGGGCTCGCGGACGCCGTGAAGTCGTTCGAGAAGGTCGGCGAGCCGCAGGAGGTCGGCGGCGCGCTCGCGCAGGAGTACGCGGTCGTCGTCGACTCGTCCGCGCTCACCGACCCCGCCGTCGCCGAGCAGCTCGCCGCCGCGGGCACCACGATGCCGCCGGAGCTGACCTACAGCTACTGGATCGACGCGGACGACCAGATGCGCCGGGTGACCACCGAGGTCGCCGGGGCCACCACCGACGTCACGTTCTCGGGCTGGGGCGAGCCGGTCGACATCACCGCGCCGACCGCCGACCAGATCGCGGACATGAGCAGCCTCGGGTTCTGAGGGACCCGCTCCGGCGACGGGCCGGGCGCGCCGACGCGGCGTGCCCGGCCCGTCGCCGTCTGTGACCGGCGCCTCCCGGGTTCGCCCGCCGGGGGGCTCAGTCCGGCCGCGCCCCCGCCGATCCGGACGTCGACGGGGGACGGGCGAGCGGAGGTCGGACGATGGGCGCGGTGCCGAACGGGCGAGGGCGGTGGAGCGGGCTCCGGGCGAAGGTCCTGGGGGTCGCGGCGATCGGCGTGGCGACCGCCGTGGTCGCCGGGGTGGGGTCGCAGGTGTTCCTGGGCCGCGTGTCGGCGGCGAACGACCGGCTGGCGGAGCTCCAGGAGGTCTCGACCGAGGTCGGCGAGGTCCGCACGATGAACGCGGACGTCTCGGGCTGGCAGGTGGCGTACGCCTGGGACACCCGGCGGATCGGCGGGCCGGAGGCCGTCGCCGCGGACAACGCCAACCGCGCCGGCTACCTCGAGTCGGTGCAGACCCTGCAGGCGGCGCTGGACGCCGTCGACACCGACCTGCTCACCGCGGACGAGTCCGCGACGTTCGAGCAGATCGCGTCGCTGTGGCAGGACTTCTTCGCCGCGGACGACCGTGTCGTCGCCGCGTACGAGGAGGGCACGCCCGAGGCGCTCGACGCCGGTGACGCCCTCGTCACCGGGGACGCGTACGACGTCTACTACGCGATCGGGGACGCGACGACGGCGCTGCTCGACTCGTTGCGCGAGCGCACCGTTCAGGCCACCGACGACGCGGCGTCCGCGGCCGCGACCGGCCGGGTCGTGACCGCCGTGCTCCTCGTCGCCGGCGTGCTCGCGGCGCTGCTCGCCGGGCTGCGCGTCTCGGGGACCATGGCGCGCGCCGCATCCCGGGTGCGCGCGTCCGTCGAGGCGATGGCGACGGGGGACCTGACCCGCGAGCCCGCCGTGCGCTCGCGCGACGAGCTGGGCGAGATGGCGTCGGCCCTGTCCTCGGCCCAGACCAGCCTGCGCGCGACGATGGCCGGGGTCGTGGAGACCTCCCAGGCGGTGGCGGCCGCGGCGGAGGAGCTGTCGGCTGCCTCGTCGCAGGTCGCGGCCGGGTCGGACGAGACCTCCGCGCAGGCGGGTGTGGTGGCGGCGGCCGCGGAGCAGGTGTCGCGGAACGTGCAGACGGTGGCGGCGGGTGCCGAGCAGATGGGGGCCTCGATCCGGGAGATCGCGCAGAACGCCTCGCAGGCGGCGAAGGTCGCGGGTCAGGCGACGGACGCGGCGGCGGTGACGAACGACCAGGTCGCGCGGCTGGGGGCGTCGTCCCAGGAGATCGGGAACGTGGTGAAGGTGATCACGAGCATCGCCGAGCAGACGAACCTGCTGGCGCTGAACGCGACGATCGAGGCGGCGCGGGCCGGGGAGGCCGGCAAGGGCTTCGCCGTCGTCGCCGGCGAGGTCAAGGAGCTGGCGCAGGAGACGGCCAAGGCGACCGAGGACATCGTCCGGCGGGTGGAGGCCATCCAGGGCGACACCGCCGGAGCGGTCTCGGCGATCGGCGAGATCGCGGAGATCGTCGCGACCATCAACGACTACCAGCTGACGATCGCCTCGGCCGTGGAGGAGCAGACCGCGACGACCACCGAGATGTCCCGGTCGGTGGCCGAGGCCGCGACCGGCTCCGGCGAGATCGCGGTGAACATCACGGGCGTCGCGTCGGCGACGGCGACGTCCTCGCAGACGCTCGGGCAGATGGGCGACGCCATCGGCGAGCTCGCGCGCATGTCCGAGGACCTGCGCGGCCGGGTCGCCCGCTTCACGTACTGAGAGCGGCGGCCGCGTCGAGCGGGCAACCGACACGTCGAGCGAGTACCCGGCGGATGCTCGCTCGACGTGTCGCGTGCGCGGTCGCGGGCGTCGTGGTCCCCGCGAAGGGCTCAGCGGGCCCGATCGGCCAGCAGGCGGGCGAGCACCGGCACGTGGCTCAGCGCCACCTCGCGCGTCGCGGTCACGAGGGTCACCGGGCCGGCGGCCGCCACGTCCGCCAGGTGGGCCAGCGCCTCGGCGCCCTCGCCGTCGGCCAGCTCCGCGGCGTACCGCCGGGCGAACTCGTCGTGGACCTCCGCCCGGTGCTCGTACCACCGCCGCAGCTCCGTGCTCGGCGCGACCCGCGGCAGCCACTCGTCCACCCGCGGGTCGTCCCGCCGCACGCCGCGCGGCCACAGCCGGTCGACCAGCACCCGCCGCCGCCTGCCGTCCCCGGCCTCGTAGACCCGCCCGACCCCGACCTCGTCCACGGTCCCCATCCTGCCGCGGACCCGGCTTCCCGGACGGGTCTGCGCGGCCGAGGCGCGCTGTGACGATCGGGCAGGCCGCCCCATGCCGCGCGGCCTGCGAGGAAACCGTCAGTAAGCAACGGCGTTTGTGGAAGGAAGATGGTCTAACCTTCCAAAGGTGCCCGTAGCGCGCCGAAGGGAGAGCCGATCGTGCGCACCACTCCCGTGCCCCCGGTACCCGCCGCCCCGAGTCCGTGGCCGGCCATCGGCGCGGAAGAACGCCCCTGGACGTCAAGCATCGACCCGGGGCGGCTCACCGTGTTCGAGCGGATCCGACTCGATCGGCCCTACAAGGCCGCAGTCGTCCCCGAGATCGCCGACGTCCCGGTTCCTCTCGAACCTGATCTGCTCGTCCTGACGCACGACGTCGCGGCGGAGATGGCGCGGTTCGATGCCGACGTGGCTCACCTGCCGCTGCCGATGCCGGCCATCCTGCTGCGGAGCGAGTCCGCCTCGTCGTCGCAGATCGAGCACCTGACGTCGAGCGCGCGGAACATCGCGCTCGCGGAGCTCGGACTCGGTGACAGGTCGAACGCGCGGCTCATCGTCGCGAACACCCGCGCCATGTCGGCGGCCATCGACGCCGGCGACGTCGTGACGTCCGAGCTGATCCTCGCGATCCACGATCGCCTGCTGATCGACGAGCCGGACCACTCCGGGCGGTGGCGCGACGAGCAGGTGTGGATCGGTGCCTCGAGCGTGTCCCCGCACGGCGCCGACTACGTCGCGCCCCACCACGAGCACATCCCGCGCCTGATCGACGACCTGGAGTCCTTCGCCGCTCGCACCGACATCCCGGCGGTCGTCCACGCCGCGCTCGTGCACGCCCAGTTCGAGACCATCCACCCCTTCATCGACGGCAACGGCCGCACCGGCCGCGTGCTGCTCCACACGATGCTCCGCCGCGCGGGGGTCGCGGTCGGCACCACGGTCCCCGTCTCCGCCGGCCTCCTCCGCGACACGGGCGCCTACTTCCGGGCTCTGACCGCCTACCGCGCGGGCGACATCGGTCCCGTCGTCGAGCAGGTCGCCGAGGCGGCGCTGGCCGCGGTGGTCAACGGGCGCGCGCTGGCCGCGGACATCGAGGCGATCCGGGCACGGTGGCGGGAGACCATCCGCGCGCGGAGCGATGCCGCGGCGTGGCGGCTCGCCGACGGCCTGTTCGCCCGGCCCGTCGTCGATGCGCACGTGGCCGCGGAGCTCACCGGAACCAGCGGGCGCGCGGCGCTCAACGCGATCAACTCCCTCGTGGACGCGGGGGTCCTGGCCCCGATGTCGGCTGCGCGGTGGGGACGCACCTGGCAGGCGCCGGACGTGCTGGGCGCGATCGAGGCCTTCGCCCGGCGGGCGGGGCGGCGGCGGCCCGGCCGCTGACCGGACCACTGCCGTGGGTTCGTGCGCTCGGGGCGGGGATGCTGACAGTGCCCTCTTCACGCCAGGGGCGAACACGGGACGCCCGACGCACCCCCCGCCGTTAGCATCGAACAACGCCGCCTCGCCGTGCGTGGGAGACCGGGCCGCAGAGCCCGACCGCGCCGGCGAGCACGCCGCTCGTGAGGAGTGCACATGTTCGAGAGATTCACGGACCGAGCCCGTCGCGTGGTCGTCCTCGCCCAGGAAGAGGCGCGGATGCTCAACCACAACTACATCGGCACCGAGCACATCCTCCTGGGTCTCATCCACGAGGGGGAGGGTGTCGCGGCCAAGGCGCTCGAGTCGCTCAACATCTCGCTCGACGCGGTGCGCGCCCAGGTGCAGGAGATCATCGGCGAGGGCCAGCAGGCCCCGAGCGGGCACATCCCGTTCACGCCGCGTGCCAAGAAGGTGCTGGAGCTGTCGCTGCGCGAGGCGCTGCAGCTCGGCCACAACTACATCGGGACCGAGCACATCCTGCTCGGCCTCATCCGCGAGGGCGAGGGCGTCGCGGCCCAGGTGCTCGGCAAGCTCGGCGCCGACCTGAACCGCGTCCGCCAGCAGGTCATCCAGCTGCTGTCCGGCTACCAGGGCAAGGAGCCCGTGGCCGCCGGCGGCCCGCAGGAGGGCCAGCCCTCGGGCTCCGCCGTCCTCGACCAGTTCGGCCGCAACCTGACGCAGGCCGCGCGCGAGGGCAAGCTCGACCCGGTCATCGGGCGCGAGAAGGAGATCGAGCGGGTCATGCAGGTGCTGTCCCGCCGCACCAAGAACAACCCGGTGCTGATCGGCGAGCCCGGCGTCGGCAAGACCGCCGTCGTCGAGGGCCTGGCCCAGGACATCGTCCGGGGCGACGTGCCGGAGACGCTGAAGGACAAGCAGCTCTACACGCTGGACCTCGGCGCCCTGGTCGCCGGCTCCCGCTACCGCGGTGACTTCGAGGAGCGCCTGAAGAAGGTCCTCAAGGAGATCCGCACCCGCGGCGACATCATCCTGTTCATCGACGAGATCCACACCCTCGTGGGTGCGGGTGCCGCCGAGGGCGCGATCGACGCCGCGAGCATCCTCAAGCCGATGCTGGCCCGCGGCGAGCTGCAGACCGTCGGCGCGACGACCCTGGACGAGTACCGCAAGTACGTGGAGAAGGACCCGGCCCTCGAGCGCCGGTTCCAGCCCATCCAGGTCTCCGAGCCGAACCTGCAGCACGCCATCGAGATCCTCAAGGGCCTGCGCGACCGGTACGAGGCGCACCACCGCGTCTCGATCACCGACGGCGCCCTGGTGGCCGCCGCGACCCTGGCCGACCGGTACGTCAACGACCGGTTCCTGCCGGACAAGGCGATCGACCTGGTCGACGAGGCCGGTGCCCGCCTGCGCATCCGCCGCATGACGGCCCCGCCGGAGCTGCGCGAGCTCGACGAGCAGATCGCCGAGACGCGCCGCGACAAGGAGTCCGCGATCGACGAGCAGGACTTCGAGAAGGCGGCGCGCCTGCGCGACGCCGAGAAGCAGCTCGGCCTCAAGCGCCAGGAGAAGGAGAAGGCCTGGAAGTCGGGCGACCTGGACGCGGTCGCCGAGGTCGACGAGGAGCTCATCGCCGAGGTGCTGGCGCTGGCCACCGGGATCCCGGTGTTCAAGCTCACCGAGGAGGAGTCGAGCCGCCTGCTCCACATGGAGGACGAGCTGCACAAGCGGGTCGTCGGCCAGGAGTCGGCGATCAAGGCCCTCTCGCAGGCCATCCGCCGCACGCGCGCCGGGCTCAAGGACCCGAAGCGCCCCGGTGGCTCGTTCATCTTCGCCGGCCCCACGGGCGTCGGGAAGACCGAGCTGGCCAAGGCGCTCGCCGAGTTCCTGTTCGGGGACGAGGACGCGCTGATCCAGCTCGACATGTCCGAGTTCTCGGAGAAGCACACGGTCTCGCGGCTGTTCGGCTCGCCCCCCGGCTACGTCGGGTACGACGAGGGCGGCCAGCTCACCGAGAAGGTGCGCCGGAAGCCGTTCTCGGTCGTCCTGTTCGACGAGGTCGAGAAGGCGCACGCGGACATCTTCAACTCGCTGCTGCAGATCCTCGAGGACGGTCGCCTGACCGACTCGCAGGGCCGGGTGGTCGACTTCAAGAACACCGTGATCATCATGACCACGAACCTCGGCACCCGGGACATCGCCAAGGGCGTCCAGACCGGCTTCCAGGCCGGCGGCGACCTGTCGACGTCGTACGAGCGCATGAAGTCCAAGGTCAACGACGAGCTCAAGACGCACTTCCGTCCGGAGTTCCTCAACCGCGTCGACGACGTGGTCGTGTTCCCGCAGCTCTCGCAGCCGGAGATCTTCGCGATCGTCGACCTGATGATCGCCAAGCTCGACGCCCGCCTGCGGGACAAGGACATGGGCATCGAGCTCACCGAGGCGGCCAAGAAGCTGCTCTCGGAGAAGGGCTACGACCCGGTCCTGGGCGCCCGGCCGCTGCGCCGTGCGATCCAGCGGGAGATCGAGGACGCGCTGTCCGAGAAGATCCTGTTCGGCGAGCTGCACGCGGGTCAGCAGATCGTGGTGGACGCGCACGGCGAGGGCCTCCTCGGCGAGTTCGTGTTCCGCGGCGAGGACCGCGGGCCGCGCTCGAAGGAGCCGGTCGGCGCGGGTGCCCGCACCGCCGGGACCCCGGGCTCCGGCACGGACGTCCCGCCGGCACCGCCGATCGCGTCGTCCGGTGACGGCGGCACGGGCCTCCTGCCCGCCTGACGCACCGACCACGGAGGGCCGGGTCGCACCCCAGGGGTGCGGCCCGGCCCTCGGCGCGTCCGGGACCGGGTCGCCGGCGGCGGGTGACCGGGGGTGCCGGCGGCCCGGCCCGGTTCACCCGCCCGCGGCGCTCTGACCTGGGTGCCTGCACCCACCGCCCCCGGGAGGCCGCGAGGGGAAACGCCTACCGTGGCTGGCATGCCCGGACAGGTGACGCTGAGCGACGTGGCCCGCGAGGCGGGGGTCTCCCTCGCGACCGCCTCGCGCGCCCTGAACGGCTCCGCGAACCGCACCGTCGGGGAGGACCTGCGCAAGCGGGTCCAGGCAGCAGCGGCCCGGCTCCGGTACTCGCCGGACGGCATCGCGCAGGCGATGGCCCGGGGGCGGACGACCTCGCTCGGCCTGGTCGTCCCCGACATCGCCGACCCGTACTACGCGGCGATCACCGCAGGCGTCGCCGAGGCCGCCGACCGGGCCGGGCTCACGCTGACGCTCGCCTCGACCGGCGGCGACGCCGCGCGCGAGGTGGAGATCGTCCGCCTGCTGGAGCGGCAGCGAGCGCGTGCGGTCGTCCTCGCGGGCGGCCGGGCGGAGGACGTCGGGGCCGACCAGCCCGTGCGGGCCGCGCTGGAGTCGTTCCGCGGCATCGGTGGCGCCGTGGCCGCGGTCGGCGGTGACGGGCTCGGCGTGCACAGCGTCGAGCCCGCGAACCGCGACGGCGCCGCCGATCTCGCGCGCGCCCTGCACGAGCGGGGCTACCGGCGGTTCGCGGTCCTGGGCGGGTCCGACGGGCACGCCGCCACGGCCGACCGCCGCGACGGCTTCCTGGCGGCGCTGGCCGCGCTCGGCGCGCCCGTCCCGGCGGCGCGGGTGCTGCCCGCCCCCGCCACGCGCGCCGGTGGTCACGACGCGATGTCCCGGCTGCTCGCCGACGGCCTCGACGACCTGGACGCCGTGTTCACGGTGACCGACGCGATGGCCGCCGGGGCGCTCGCCGCCGCGCACGGGGCCGGGGTGCGGGTGCCGGACGACCTCGCGCTGGCGGGGTTCGACGGGATCGACGTCCTCCAGGACGTGCTGCCCGGGCTCACGACGGTCCGGCTGCCGCTCGGACGGATCGGGCAGGAGGTGACGCGCCTGGCGCTGCTCCCGGCCGCCGCCGAGCCGGTGCTCGTCCCGCTCGCCGGCGAGGTCGTGCTGCGCGGCTCCACCCCGGGGATCGCGGCCGGCTGACGCGGCGCGCGCCCTGGACCGCCGACCCGGCGGGTCCGCCCCGCCGGGTCCCGCGCACCCGGTGAGCGGTACCGTCGGGCACGTGGACGCGACCGGGCTGCACGTGGCGGACGCGGGATCGGGCCCGGTGGTGCTGCTGCTGCACGGGAACGGGGAGGACGGTGCCTCGCTCGCGCCCGTCGCCGGCGACCTGGCCCGCGACCACCGGGTGCTGTCGCCCGACGCGCGCGGCCACGGGCGCTCGCCGCGGGGGAGCGGGCCGCTCACGATCGCGCGGATGGCCGACGACGCGGCGGCGGTGCTGGCGGCGGCCTCGGGCGCGGGCGGGGGTGCACGGGCCACCGGAGGTTCCGACGCGGCGCACGGTGCCGGTGCCGCGGACGTCGTGGGCTACTCGGACGGGGGCAACGTCGGCCTCATGCTGGCGCTGCGGCACCCGGGGGTCGTCCGGTCCCTGGTCGTCTACGGGGCGAACGTCGACCCCGGCGGTCTGACGGCGCGGACGCGCGCGGAGGTGACGGCGGCCTGGATCGGGCAGCGGGCGCGCGGACTCGTCGACCCGGCGGCGCGGGCGCGGGCCGAGGTGACCGACCTGATGGTCCGGCAGCCGCGCATCCCGCTGCGGGCGCTCGCGCGGGTGCGGGTGCCCGTGCTGGTGGCCGCGGGCGAGCACGACGTGGTCCGGCGGGCGCACACCGAGGCGATCGCGGCGGCGCTGCCCGCGGGGGAGTGCGTGGTCGTGCCGGGCGCCGACCACGGGCTGCCGATGTCGGACCCCGGGGCGTTCGTCCGGCTGGTGCGGGGGTTCCTGGCGGCCCACGGGTCCTGACAGGGCTCGCGCGCGCCCCGACCGGCCCTCCAGCGGGGTCCGGTGCAGCGTTCTGCCCGACACGCCCGGCGTGTCCGGGCAGAACGCTCCACTCGACCGGCGAGCGGCCCGGGACGTCGGCGTCAGGGCCCGCCGATCGCCGCCAGCAGGTCCGCCACCTCGACCGGCCGCCCCGGCAGCGGGTCCCCGCCCGGCCGCAGCGCGGCCCGCAGCAGCGGCGCGCGCCGCGCGAGCAGCGCCGCGTTGAGCTCGTCCGGGAGCCCGGGGAGCGGGCGCAGCGCGGACGCGAAGGTCAGCAGGATCTCCGGCACGCCGACGTCGGCGCGGACCAGGCCGAGCGCCTGCGCGGTGCCGACGACGCCGGCCGCCGCGGTGGCCGTGGCCGCGCGGCGCTCCACGAGCTCCGGGGTGAACACGTCGGCGTCCCGGGCGCGTGGGACCAGCACGGGCAGCAGCAGCGGCAGCCCGGAGTCGAGGAACCCGGTGAGGAACTGCTCCCAGGCCGCGAGCGGGTCGTCCCCGGCCAGGCCCGTGCGCGCCGCGTCGAGCAGGCCGCCCACGTGGGTCAGCCGGTCGGCGACGACGGCCCGGACCAGCGCGGACCGGTCGGGGAAGTGCCGGTAGACGGTGCCGACGCCCACGCCGGCGGCGCGGGCCACCGCCTCCATCGGCTCGTCGAGCCCCCGCGCCGAGTACAGGGCGCGCGCGGCGTCGAGCACCCGCTGCCGGTTCCGTGCCGCGTCCGCCCTCACCGGCTCAGGATAGGCGGCTGTAAGCGGAACCGGATGTTCCGGTTCGGTGCTACGGTGGGACGCGGACGGGCGCCGTCGGAGACGCCCCGATACCGGGAGGCGAGCGCCGTGCGCGCCATGATCCTCAAGGAGTTCCGCGAGCTGCGCCGGGACCGCCGGACCGTCGCGATGCTGGTCGTCCTGCCACTGCTGCTGCTGACGATCTTCGGCTTCGCCGCCAACTTCACCGTCGACAGCCTCACCACGCTGGTCGTCGGCCCGGGCGCCACGCAAGCGGCCGACCGGATCGCCGGCTCCCCCGCGGGCGGCACGCTCGACGTCCGGGACGTGCTCCCCGGCGACGACCGGGCCGACGCCGTCGACGCGCTCGCCGCCAACCGGTACGACGTCGCGGTCGTCACCGGGGAGGGGGCGGCGACCGTCCCGGAGGTGCTGATCGACGGCACGAACCTGTTCGCCGCCCAGGCCGCGAACGTCGTGGTCGCGCGCCTCGCCGACGCCGTGCGGCCCGAGATCCTGTTCAACCCCGACCTGGAGACCTCGTGGGTCATGGTGCCCGCGCTGATCGGCCTGATCCTCACGTTCATCGGCACGATCATCACCAGCATCGGCCTGGTGAAGGAGCGGGCCGCCGGGACCCTGGAGCAGCTGGCGGTGATGCCGCTGCGCCCGGTCGACGTGATCGTGGGCAAGATCGCGCCGTACTTCCTGCTCGCCGCGCTCGACCTCGTCGTCGTGACGGTGCTGGGCATGGTGATCTTCGGCGTGCCGTTCACGGGGAACGTGGCGCTGTTCGCCCTCGCCGGGGCGATCTTCCTGTTCGTGGTGCTCGGCATCGGGGTGTTCATCTCGACCGTGTCGCAGAACGCCGGGCAGGCGATCCAGGCCGCGATCCTCGTGCTGCTGCCGCAGATCCTGCTGTCCGGGATCATCTTCCCGCTCGACGCGATGCCGCTCGGGGTGCGCTGGATCGGGTACTGCCTGCCGCTCACCTACTTCACGCAGGTGTCCCAGGGCGTGATGCTGCGCGGCGCCGGGATCGACGCGCTGTGGCTGCCGGTCGTGGTGCTCGCGGGCATGGCGGTGCTGGTCTTCGGGGCGGCCGTGTGGCGGTTCCGCGCGTCGATCACGCCGCGCCGGCCGCGCGGTGGCCACGCCGGTACCGCGAGCGCGCCGGTCGAGGCCGCCGCCGACGCCGCGGGGACCGGGCGGTGACCGCCGTGGCCGCCCGCGCGCCGTGGGGCGTCGCGGACGTGACCGTGCGGCGCGGCGGGCGGACGGTGCTCGACGCCCTCACGCTGCCCGTCCCGGCGGGCCGCATCACGGCGGTCGTCGGCGGGGACGGCGCGGGCAAGACGACGCTCGCCCGCCTCCTGGTCGGGCGCGAGGTCGCCGACGCGGGGGAGGTGCGGCGGGCCGACGCGCGGCGCACCGGCTTCCTCCCCGCGACGTCCGGGGTGTGGGGCGACCTGAGCGTGGCGGAGAACGTCGACCTGGTGGCGCGGGCCTACGGGCTCGACGCCGCGACCGCCCGCGACCGCGGGGACCGGCTGCTGACGGCGGCCGGCCTGGTGGACGTGCCGCGCCGCCTCGGACGGGAGCTGTCCGGCGGGATGCGGCAGAAGCTCGGGTTCTGCCTCGCGATGCTGCCGGAGCCCGCGCTCGTGGTGCTGGACGAGCCGTCCACCGGCGTCGACCCCGTGAGCCGGGTGGAGCTGTGGCGGATGCTGTCCGCCGCGGCGGCCGGCGGCACCGCGGTCCTGGTGACGACGACGTACCTCGACGAGGCGGAGCGCGCGGCGACGGTGCTGGTGCTGGACGGCGGGGTGGCGGTCTACCGCGGCGACCCGGCGGAGGCGGCGTCCCGGGTCCGGGGGTCGATCACGGTGCGCGCGGTCGGCGCGGGCGGCCGCCCGGCGGGCCCGGCGGCGGCGCCGGTCGCGGAGTGGCGCCGCGGGGGCGCCGTGCACGCGCTCGTCGCGCCCGGGGAGGGCGAGGCGCCGGCCGACCTCGAGGACGCGGTGATCGCGCTGACCCTGGAGCGGCGCGGCGCCGCAGCCCCGGCCGCCGCACCGGCCGCCGCACCCGCCGCCGCACCCGCCGCCGCACCCGCCGTGCCCGCCGCGTCCGCCGCGTCCGCCGCGCCCCGAGGGGGTACTCGACACGGCGAGCGAGTATCCGCCGACTACTCGCTCGACGTGTCGGATGCCCGCTCGGCGCAGGTGCACGACAGGGCCGGTGCCGAGCGCCGGGCCGCGACGCCCGGCCCGGCCGCGGCGTCCGGCGCCGCCGCAACGCCCGGCCCGGCCGCGGCGCCGGCGGTCGAGGCCGCCCACGTCGTGACCGCCTTCGGCGGCTTCCGCGCCGTCGACGACGTCTCGCTGACGGTGCGCCCCGGTCAGGTGCTCGGCCTGCTCGGCGCGAACGGCGCCGGCAAGACGACGCTCATCCGCACGGTCCTGGGCCTGCTCGCCCCGACGTCCGGCACCGTGCGCGTGCTCGGCGGCGCGCCCTCGCGGGACACCCGGCGCCGGATCGGCTACGTCCCGCAGGGTCTCGGCCTGGCGGCGGACCTCACCGTCGCGGAGAACCTGGCGTTCGTCGCGGCGGCCTACGGCCTGGACGAGGTGCCGGAGCCGCCGGCGGACCTGGCGGAGGAGCGGGACCGGCTGGTCGGGTCGCTCGGGCTCGGCCTGCAGCGGCGGCTCGCGTTCGCGGCCGCCCTGTCGCACGCCCCGGAGCTGCTGGTGCTGGACGAGCCGACGTCGGGCGTCGACCCGCTGGCCCGGGCCGCGCTGTGGGACACGGTGCACGAGCAGGCCGAGGCCGGGGTCGCGGTGCTCGTCACGACGCACTACATGCAGGAGGCCGAGCAGTGCGACGCGCTCGTGCTGCTGTCCCGCGGCCGCCGCGTGGCCGCCGGGACGCTGGCGGACGTGCTCGACGGCACGACCGCGGTCGAGGTGGTGACGCCGGACTGGGCGGACGCGTTCGGCGCGCTGAGCGCCGCGGGGCTGCCGGTGACCGTGGCCGGCCGGGCCGTCCGGGTCGCCGGGGTGGACCGCGCCGACGTCCAGCGGGCGCTGGCCGGCGCGGGGGTGCGCGGCGAGGCCCGGCCGGTGCCGGCGCGGCTCGAGGAGGTGCTCACGCTCGGCGCGCGCTGACCCCGGCCGCCGTCAGCGGAACGCGCCCACGGCCTCCGGGTACGCCTCGGCCAGCTCGCGGGTCTCGGCGGCCTGCGGGTCGGACAGCAGCGACCGCATCGACCCCGTCTCCACGATCCGGCCCTCGCCCAGGACGTGCACCGTGTCGGCGAGCCGGTCGACCAGCCGCAGGTCGTGCGACACGACGAGCAGCCCGACCCCGGTGGCGGCGATGGCGGCCACCTGGTCGGCGACGGCCTCCCGCAGCGCCGGGTCGAGCGCGGTCGCGGGCTCGTCCAGCACGAGGATCTCGGGGCGCGTCGCCAGCGCGTCGGCGAGCGCCAGCCGCTGCTTCTCGCCGCCGGACAGGGAGTGCAGCGTGCGGTCGAGGAACCGCGGCTCCAGCCCCACGCGCGCCAGCACGTCCTCGGGCTCCAGCCCGGTGGCCCGCCCCGCCTTGCGGGAGTCGTTCAGCGTGGACTGGAGCACCTTGGCGACCGAGGTGCGGCTGTCGACGCCCACCAGGCCCTCCTGGTGCACGGCGCGGACCGTCGACCGGAACGCCTTGGTCTCCTTGCGGGACATCCTGGTGACGGGCCGGGCGCCGTAGGTGGCGCGGCCCTGCGTCGGCTTGTGCCGGCCGAGCAGCACCTGCACGAGGGTCGACTTGCCCGCGCCGGAGCGGCCGATCAGGCCCACGGTCTCGCCCGGGGCGACCGACAGCGAGGCGCCCTGGAGCACCGCGGCGCCGCCGTAGCCCGCCCAGACGTCGTGCGCGGCCAGCGCGGCGCTCACCGGGTCACCCCCGGTGCGGCGTCGGTCCGGTCGGCGTGGTCGTGCGGCGTACCCACAGCGTGTCCCTTCGAGCGATGACGGCCGTCGGTGACAACGACCGAGCCCCTCGCGAAGTTTCCGCGAGGGGCTCGGTCGCTGGCAAACGCGCGCGTCAGGTGCGCGCGGCGCGGCGCCTCGCCGGGGGCAGGTCCTCCATGTCCTCGAGCTCGACGCCCTTGGTCTCCGGGACCTTGCCGAGCACGAAGAAGAACGACAGGCCGGCGAACACCGCGTACATCAGGTACGGCCCCGTCGCGCCGAAGGTGTCGAGCAGCGGCGGGAACGTCACGGTGATGAGGAAGTTCGCGATCCACTGCGCGGCGGCGGCGACGCCGAGCGCGGCGGCGCGGATCCGGTTCGGGAACATCTCGCCCAGCAGGACCCAGACCAGCGGGCCCCAGGACGCGCCGAAGAACACGACGAACGCGTTCGCGGCGACGAGCGCCACCGGGCCCCACGGCGACGGCAGCGACACGTCCTCGCCCGACCCGGACGCCTGCGTGAACGCCAGCGCCATGATCGCGAGCGAGATCGTCATGCCCGCCGACCCGGTGAGCAGGATCGGCCGGCGCCCCACCTTGTCGATGAGCGCGATCGCGATGAACGTCACGGCCACGTTGGTGACCGAGGTGATCGTGGAGACGAGGAACGACTGGCTCTCGTCGAACCCGACGGCCTGCCACAGCGTCGTCGAGTAGTAGAAGATCACGTTGATGCCGACGAACTGCTGGAAGACCGACAGCAGGATGCCGACCCACACCACGGGCAGCAGGCCGAAGCGCGGCCCGCGCAGGGTCGCCTGCTCCTCGAGCTCCTTGTCCTTCTCGATCGTCTTCTCGATCTGGGCGACCCGCTCGCGGGCGTCCTCGTCCGGCCCGAGCACGCTCTGCAGGACGGCGACCGCCTCGTCCCGGCGGCCCTTCGCGACCAGGTAGCGCGGCGACTCCGGGATGCGCAGGGCGAGGATGCCGTAGACCGCGGCGGGCACGACGGCGACCAGGAACATCCAGCGCCAGGCCTCCCAGCCCAGCCACAGCTCCTCGGACGCGCCGCCCGCGGCCTCCTGCAGCAGCTGGTCGGAGAGCAGCGCGGCGAAGATGCCGAGCGTGATCGCGAGCTGCTGCAGCGAGCCGAGCCGGCCGCGCAGCGCCGCGGGGGCGATCTCCGCGATGTAGGCCGGGGCGATCACCGACGCGATGCCGATGCCGACGCCGGCGAGGATGCGCCAGATGATCAGGTCCCAGACGCTGAACGCGATCGCGGACAGGATCGAGGACACGAAGAACAGCACGGAGCCCAGCACCATGACCTTGGTGCGGCCCCAGTGGTCGGCGAGCCGGCCGCCCGCCCAGGCGCCGACGGCGCAGCCGAGCAGCGCGACGGCGACGGCGAAGCCGGTCAGGGTCGCGCCCAGGTCGAACTGGCCCTGGATCGCGTCGACGGCGCCGTTGATGACGGACGAGTCGAACCCGAAGAGGAAGCCGCCGACCGCGGCGGCCACCGCGAGACCGATCGCCTTGTTGTGCGACGGGTGCCTGCCCGTCGAGGGTCGGGCACTGCTCTCGGCCATGACGTCTCTCCTTGCTCCGCTCGTCCTGCGAAGAACCACCTGGGCCGGAGCACGTCGTCGGGCGCCGGTCGAGGCGTTCTCACCTTTCACCCGCGCAGCGCATCCCGCACCCGGAGGGCCGGGTGGCGATGCGCGGCGGGAACCGTAACCCGGCGGGCGACGGGGTGCACGGCGGGGGCGCGGGCGGGGTGCGTGCTCCGGTCGCGGTCGCGACGGGTGCCCCGATCCGGCGGACAATCGACGGGTGACGTCCCACGACCGCCCGCGGTTCCGCCGCCCCGCCATGCTCGACCCCCGCGACGCCGACCAGCTTCCCGGCGACGTCGACCCCGCGCTGCGCTCGCAGGTCGCCCACACGACGGCGGCGGCGATCGTGCACCGGGGGCGTGCGGAGGGCGAGGAGGACCCCGCGCTGGTCGAGCGGCTGGTGCGACTGGTCGAGACGGAGGGCCTCGACGTCGTCGCCGCGCTCTGGTCCGACAGCCCCGCCACGACGCTGCCCGGCACGCTCTGGCGGCTGTACGTGCTGCGCGAGTGGGTGCGGCGCGACCCGGCGACGCTCGCGGACCGGTACCGCCTCGGGCTGGAGGCGGCGCCGGTGCACCACGTCGTCGTCGGCGTGGTCAGCCCGCCCGGGCCCGAGGAGCTGCGCGTGCTGCTGGACGCGGTGCTGTCGGGCGTGTGGACCGGGGACCTGGCCGTCACCCTGGAGCGCGGCGCGGCGTTCTGCCGGGTGCTCGCCACCGGTGCGGCGTTCGACGCGGACCACCTCGACCTCACCGGGGACGACGCCTCGGCGCGGCTCACCCGGAGCGCGGGCTCGCTGGTCCGCACGGCGGAGGAGCTGGAGCAGGCGGCGCACCTGTGGCGGGCCGGCTCCCTGGAGTGAGACGCGCGGCGGTTGTTCCCGCCGGGTCCGTGAACATGCTCACCCGCTCCGACCAGGACGCCGCCGCGGACGACGCGTAAACTCGTCACCGACGCCGGGCCGCGGTAGCCCCGGGCTCCAACTCAAGCCGCTCCGAGCGGCCTCGCGCCGAGAGGCGCTTCCCGGTCCGGCGTCCTCACCCTCTCCGCCCGGCGCGGCGCGTGTGACCTCCGTCCCACGCGCGCTCCGGGCGGCCGTGCGTCACGCTGAGGATGCCGTGCGTTCACCGTGGGTTCACCGGCGGGGTTGTGAGTTCACCCCGCGGCTGCCCTAGCCTGTGCCTGACCAAGCCCATCTCCTGCCGGAGCCTCCCGTGCGCCTGCGCCTCACCCCGCGCGACACCTCGTTCTTCGACCTCCTCGCCGCCTCCGCGGCGCACCTGGTCACCGGAGCCAACCTGCTGGCCGAGCTGCTGGGCGCGGACCGTGCGACCCGCAAGGCGCTCGCCAAGCAGATGAGCGACGTCGAGCACCTCGCCGACGAGGCGACCCACTCGATCATGCGGCGGCTGAACCAGACGTTCGTCACGCCGTTCGACCGGGACGACATCTACGGCCTGGCGTCGGCGCTCGACGACTGCATGGACTTCATGGAGGAGGCCGCCGACCTCATCGTCCTGTACAAGATCGACGAGCTGCCCCCGCGGGTCGCCGACCAGGTGCAGGTGCTGCAGCGCTCGGCCGAGCTGACCGCCGAGGCGATGCCCCGGCTGCGCTCGATGGAGAACCTCGCCGAGTACTGGGTCGAGGTCAACCGGCTCGAGAACCAGGCGGACAAGTCGCACCGCAAGCTGCTCGCGCAGATGTTCGACGAGATCACCGACCCGATCCTCCTGATGAAGCTCAAGGAGGTCGTCGAGAAGCTCGAGGACGCCGCGGACGCCTTCGAGAAGGTCGCGAACATGGTCGAGACCATCGCGCTCAAGGAGTCCTGAGTCCCGGTGGAACTCGCGCTCGTCGTGGTCGTGGTCGCCCTGGCCCTCGGCTTCGACTACACCAACGGCTTCCACGACGCCGCCAACGCGATCGCCACCTCGGTGTCGACGCGCGCGCTGACGCCGCGGGCCGCGCTGCTCATGGCCGCCGTCATGAACTTCACCGGCGCCCTGCTCGGGACCGAGGTCGCGGAGACGATCGCGACGTCGATCGTCGACCTCAGCGACGCGTCACCGCACCAGGCGCTCGTGGTCGTGCTGTGCGCGCTCGTCGGCGCGATCGTGTGGAACCTCATCACGTGGTGGTTCGGCCTGCCGTCGTCCTCGACGCACGCGCTCATCGGCGGCCTCGTGGGCGCCGGCCTCGCGGGTGGCCTGGTGATCTACGGCTCGGCGATCGTGGAC
The DNA here is from genome assembly GCF_007679345.1 of Cellulosimicrobium cellulans. GTDB lineage: Bacteria > Actinomycetota > Actinomycetes > Actinomycetales > Cellulomonadaceae > Cellulomonas > Cellulomonas cellulans_A. The sequence continues at coordinate 84,782 of NZ_VEGH01000002.1, read as the reverse complement.
AAGGTCGTCCTCCCGATGGTCTTCTCGCCGCTGATCGGGTTCTTCCTGGCGTTCCTCGTCATGGTCGGCCTGCTCTGGCTCATCCGGAACGCGTCGCCGTCGCGCACGACCCGGCGGTTCCGCCTCGCGCAGACCGTGTCGGCCGCCGCGATGGCCCTCGGCCACGGCCTGCAGGACGCGCAGAAGACCATGGGCGTGATCTTCATGGCGCTGCTCACCGTCGGGTGGGCGAACCCGGACGAGGGCATCCCGCTGTGGGTGAAGCTCGCCGCCGCCGCCGCGATCTCGCTCGGCACCTACTCCGGCGGCTGGCGCATCATGCGCACCCTGGGCCGGAAGATCATCGAGCTCGACCCGGCCCGCGGGTTCGTCGCCGAGTCGGTCTCCGCCGTGGTGCTCTACGTGAACGCGTTCGCGCTGCACGCGCCGGTGTCGACCACCCACACGATCACCTCGGCGATCATGGGCGTGGGCGCGACCAAGCGGCTGTCCGCGGTGCGCTGGGGCGTCGCGAAGAACATCGGCATCGCCTGGGTGCTCACCATCCCGGCGGCCGCCGCGGTCGCCGCGCTCGTCTACTTCATGCTGAGCCCCTTCCTCAACTGAGCCGGGCGCCGCGCGCGAGCGCCCGGACGGTTCCCGGACAGGGACGAGCTGGACACCCGGCCGCGGAGACGATTCACTCGTCCCATGACTGCGAAGAACCTGACCGTGCGCTGGATGTCCGCTGTGTCCATGGCGGCGGGTGCGGCCCTCGCCCTGTCCGCCTGCGGGGCGGACGAGGCCCAGCGCGACGAGTCGACCGGCGAGATCACCGCCGCAGCCGAGGCGAACGTGTTCTCCCTCCAGGTGGGCGACTGCCTCAACGTCGCCGACGTGACCGACACCCAGGTCCAGTCGCTGCCGACGGTCCCGTGCGCCGACGAGCACGACGGCGAGGTCTACGCGGAGACGAGCCTGTCCGGCGACGAGTACCCGGCCGACATCGACGCGCAGGCGGAGCAGTTCTGCGTCGAGGCCTTCGAGCCGTTCGTCGGGCTCGCCTACGAGTCCTCCACCCTCGGCGCCGGCCCGCTCACCCCGAGCGAGGTGTCCTGGGAGGACGGGGACCGCGTGGTGCAGTGCATCCTCATGACCGAGGAGCCGGTCACCGGGTCGCTGGAGGGCTCCGCGATCTGAGCACGGCCTCAGCACCACCGACGGCGCGCCACCCCCGGGAGGGGTGGCGCGCCGTCGTGCACGGCCCGGTCAGCTGCCCAGCGGCGTGTGCAGCTCGACGTCCTCGACCCGCACCTCGTCCGGGCCGCTGCCGTGGGGTCGCACGACGTGGCACACGAGGACCTGCCCAGGCCGCAGGTACGGGTTCTGCGCCGGGAGCCGGCGCCGGACGGCCGCCGGGGCGTGCGCGCGCACCACGTCCAGCACCGTCGGCAGCACCGGCCGGTGGGTGCACAGCGCGAGGTCCGACCGGGTGCGCAGCACCGCGGCCACGGTCGCGGCGGTCTTCTCCGGCGAGTCGGCGTGGTCCGCCTCCGTGAGCGGGTCGCGCCGGTCGGGCGTCAGGCCGGCGGCCGTGGCGTAGGGCTCGACGGTCGCGCAGCAGCGCAGCCAGGGGCTGGTGACGACGTCGGCGACGCCGTACGCGGAGAGCACGGGCACCAGCGCGCCGGCCTGGAGCCGGCCGACGTCGGTCAGCGGGCGGGTCCCCTCCTCGCCCTTCCACGACGACCGGCTCTTCGCGCGGCCGTGCCGGACGACCAGGACCGCGCGGGTGTCCAGCGTGCCGGCCTCGTGGGCCGCCACCAGGGCGTCGAGCGGGATGCGGTCGTCCGCGCGGGTCAGCCGCCTGCGGGCCACGTCCGCGTCGGCCCAGCGCACCGCGTCGATCTCGTCCCGCGACGCGTGGGCCGCCGGCGGGCGCGCGTGCACCGCGGGGCGGTCGGGGCGGCCGGCGACCTGCGCCGCCCAGTAGTGGACCCGCTTGTGCCGGCCGTCCGCCAGCTCGTACTCCAGCCCGGGCAGGGGCCGGCCGAGCACGATCTCGAGCCCGGCCTCCTCCTCGACCTCGCGGACCGCGGCGGTCGTCACGTGCTCGCCGGGCTCGAGCTTCCCCTTCGGCCAGGACCAGTCCTTGTACCGCGGGCGGTGCACGAGGACGACCTGCAGGCGGCCCTGGCGGACGCGCCAGACGAGGGCGCCCGCCGCACGGACGAGCGCGGTCGGCCCGGCGCTCACCGGCCCGAGCCCAGGCGGCGGCGCTGGCGGTAGATCAGCGTGGACTGGAGGTCGCGCAGCGGCCCGTCCGGGCCCTGCGCGTGCCGGGTCCAGGCGCCGTCCGGGCCGAGGTGCCACGACGAGGTCTCGTCGGCCATCGACTCGTCGAGCAGGCCGACCAGCTCCGCGACCTGGTCCGGGTCGGAGAGCCGGACCAGGGCCTCGACGCGACGGTCCAGGTTGCGGTGCATCAGGTCGGCCGACCCGATGTAGACCTCCGGGCCGGGGAGCAGCGTCCCGCCCTCGCGGCCGATGTCGGCCACCTCCTCGGTGACCCCGGCGTCCGCGGCGAACGCGAAGACCCGCGAGTGCTCCAGGAACCGGCCCAGGATCGACCGCACCCGCACCGTCTCGGACAGCCCCGGCACGCCGGGTCGCAGCGCGCAGATGCCGCGCACGCACAGGTCCACCGGCACGCCCGCCTGCGAGGCGCGGTAGAGCGCGTCGATGGTCTCCTCGTCGACCATCGAGTTGACCTTGAGCTTGATCCAGGACGGCCGGCCCGCGCGGGCGGCCTCCGCCTCGCGGTCGATCCGCTCGATCAGCCCGGAGCGCACCGAGCGCGGCGCGACCAGCAGCCGGTGGAACCGCGACTTCGGCGCGTACCCCGACAGCTGGTTGAACAGCCGGGTCAGGTCCTGGCCGACGTCCGGGTCGCAGGTGAGCAGGCCCAGGTCCGTGTAGATCCGCGCGGTCTTCGGGTTGTAGTTGCCGGTGCCGACGTGGCAGTACCGGCGCAGGCCGTCGGACTCCTGGCGCACGACCAGCGACAGCTTCGCGTGCGTCTTCAGCCCGACGATGCCGTAGACCACGTGCACGCCGGCCTGCTCCAGCTTGCGGGCCCACTCGATGTTGGCCTGCTCGTCGAACCGGGCCTTGATCTCGACCAGGGCGAGCACCTGCTTGCCGGCCTCGGCGGCGTCGATCAGCGCGTCCACGATCGGGGAGTCGCCCGACGTCCGGTACAGCGTCTGCTTGATCGCCAGCACCTTGGGGTCGGCGGCGGCCTGCTCGAGGAACGTCTGCACCGACGTGGAGAACGAGTCGTAGGGGTGGTGCAGCAGGATGTCGCGCGTGCGGATCGCCGCGAACACGTCCGTCGGGTTGGCGCTCTCCACCTCGGCCAGGAACCGGTGCGTCGTCGGCACGAACCGCGGGTACTGCAGGTCCGCCCGGTCCAGGTCCGCGATGAGGTTGAGGCCGGTGTGGTCCAGCGGGGCGGGCAGCTCGTAGACCTCGTCCTCCGCGACGCCGAGCTCGCGGACCAGCAGCGACCGGATGCGCGGGCTGATCGAGTCCGCGATCTCCAGGCGGACCGGCGGGCCGAACTTCCGGCGCAGCAGCTCCTTCTCCATCGCCTGGAGCAGGTTCTCCGCGTCGTCCTCCTCGACCTCCACGTCCTCGTTGCGGGTGACGCGGAACGTGTGGTGCTCGCTGACCTCCATGCCGGGGAACAGCTGGTCGAGGTGCTGGGCGATCACGTCCTCGACCGGCACGAACGACATCGGGCCGCGGTCGGTCGAGCCCGCCGCGTCGGTCGGGCGGCCGCGCCAGTCGACCGCGATGTACCGGGGGAGCAGCGGCGGCACCTTGACCCGCGCGAAGTGCTCCTTGCCCGTCGACGGGTTCACCACCACGACGGCCAGGTTCAGCGACAGCCCCGAGATGTACGGGAACGGGTGCGCCGGGTCGACCGCCAGCGGGGTCAGCACCGGGAAGATCTGCTTGCGGAAGTACTTGCGCAGCCGGTCCTGCTCGGCCTCGCCCAGCTGCTCCCAGCGCACGAGCGTGATGCCCTGGGTCGCCAGCTCCGGCTGCACCTGGTCGGCGAACACCTGGGCGTGCCGGGCGGCGAGCTCGTGCGCGCGCACGCTGATCTCCTCGAGCACCTGGCGCGGGCTCAGGCCCGAGGCCGCCGTCACGGCCAGGCCGGTGGCGATGCGGCGCTTCAGGCCGGCGACGCGGACCATGAAGAACTCGTCCAGGTTCGACGCGAAGATCGCCAGGTAGCGCACCCGCTCCAGCAGCGGCTGGGTCTCGTCCTCGGCGAGCTCCAGGACGCGCTGGTTGAACGCCAGCCAGCTGACCTCGCGGTCGAGGAACCGGTCGGCGGGCAGCGCCGCGGACTCGGCCGGCGGCGCGGCGGCGGGCGCGCGGGGGGCGTCCGGCATGTCGATGTGCTCGGCGATGTGCGCCGCCAGCTCGGGGGCGAGCGTGCGGGGGCGCTGGCCGGGCTGGCCGGGCTGACCGTCGGCCTCGGGGCGGGCCGGCTGGGCGGCGGCGGGTGCGGCGGCGGCACCGCGCGACCGGGACGCCGCGGCGCGGGTGCCGGTGGACCGCGCACCGCTGCCCCGGGCGGAGGTGCGTCCCGTGCTGGTGCTGGTGCGGCCGGCGGCCGCCGTGGCGGCGGACGCGGCGCGGCGCGTGCTCGCCTTGCGGGGCGTGCCGTCGGAGGAGGTGGCGTCGGTCATCCCCACATGGTGGCACCACGAGGTGTCCGACGGGTGACCGAACGGCGACCCGCGCGCGCGGCTACGGCGCGGCGTGGCCCACGTGCTGCTCGACCCGCGGCGGCACCTCGGCGAACACCGTGCGCGTCAGCGGGCCGTGCTCCTCGAGCCGGCGCAGCGTCGCGGTCAGCACCTTCGGGCTGATGCCCTCGAGCCGCGCGCGGAGCTCGCCGAACCGCAGGGGCCCGTCTTGACGGCAACCACGGGGCGGGGCGGAGAGTGCGGGCATGACCACGACGCGCACCACGCCCGCCATCGCCTCCCTCCGCCCGCTGCCCGTCGACGACCCGGACGCGTTCGTCGCGGTCGACGCCGCGCTGCCCGAGCTGCGCCCGCACGACCTGCTGGTCGAGGTCGCCGCGGTGTCGGCCAACCCGGTGGACGTGAAGCGCCGCGCGTCCTTCCGCCCGGACGGGGAGCCCCTGGTGCTCGGCTTCGACGCGGTGGGCACGGTGCGCGAGGTGGGACCGGAGGTGACGCTGTTCGCCCCCGGGGACCGGGTGTTCCACGCCGGCACCATCGACCGGCCCGGGACGAACGCCGCGCTGCACGTCGTCGACGAGCGGATCGTCGGGCGCGCCCCGGCGTCGCTCTCGGACGCCGACGCCGCGGCGCTGCCGCTCACGTCGATCACGGCCTGGGAGATGCTCGTGGACCGGCTGCGGCTCACCGAGGGCTCGACCGGCACCCTGCTCGTCGTGGGGGCGACCGGCGGCGTCGGGTCGATGGTGCTGCAGCTCGCCGAGGCGTTGCTGCCGGGCGTGCGCACCGTCGCCACCGCGTCGCGGCCCGAGGGCGTCGACTGGGTGACCTCGCTCGGGGCCGACGCCGTCGTCGACCACCGCGGCGACCTGCGCGCCCAGGTCCGCGAGGCGGCCCCGGACGGGCTGGACGCCGTGATCACCGCCCACTCCGCCGGGCAGGTCCCGCTCTACGCGGACCTGCTCCGCCCGTTCGGCTCCGTCGTCGCGATCGACGACCCCGGGACCCTCGACGTCGTCCCGCTCAAGGCCAAGTCGATCGCCTGGCACTGGGAGCTGATGTTCACGCGCCCCGTCCAGCAGACCCCCGACCTGGTCGAGCAGCACCACCTGCTCGACCGGGTGGCGTCGCTCGTGGACGACGGGCGGCTGCGGACCACCGCCACGACGCGGCTGCGCGGGCTGACGCCCGAGACGCTGCGGGAGGCGCACCGGCTGGTGGAGTCCGGGCGGACGATCGGCAAGGTCGTGGTCGAGGCCTGACGCGCGGACGCTCCCGAGGCCCCGGGTCACCCGACCCGGTACACCACGTCCACAGCGGACCGGTCGAACCCCGCCGCCCGGTACACCCGGATCGCCGGTGCGTTGTCTCCCTCGGTGTAGAGCACCACGCGCGGTACCCGGCGCCCGGCCAGGTGCGCCAGCATCCGCGCGGTGAGCGCGGGGCCCAGCCGCCGGCCCTGGGCGGCGGGGTCGACGCCGAGGGCGTAGATCTCGCCCTCGCCGGGCTCCGCGACCTTGGTCCACCCGAAGCCGACCAGCCGGCCGTCCTCCTCGGCGAGCAGGAACCCGGCCGGGTCGAACCACGGCTCGGCCTGGCGGGCCTCGAGGTCCGCGCGGGTCAGCCGGCCCTGCTCGGGGTGCTGCCCGAACGCGCGCGCGTTGACGGCGACCCACGCTTCCTCGTCGCGCCCCGGTTCGAAGGCCCGCACCGTGACGCCGGCGGGCAGCGGAGCGGCGTCCGGGTCCGGGGCCACCAGTGGGTCGAGGGCCATCTGCCACAGCTCGCGGACGGCCGGCAGGCCGCGGGCCGCGGCGAGCGCCCGCGCGGGCGCGACGTCCCCGTGCGCCCAGACGGCCACGGCCTCGCCCCCACGGGCCCGGGTCGCGGCCAGGGCGGCGTCGAGCAGGGCGGTGCCGGTGCCGCGGCGGCGCGCGGCCGGGGCGACGACGACCTCGGCGGTGGCGAGGGTCGGGTCGCGGAGGTCGACCTGGGCGTAGCCCACGGGGGCCGCGTCCTCGCCGGCCAGCAGGTGCACGACGTCCGGACCGCCGCCGGTGAGCCAGAGCAGCGGCTGCTCGGAGAGCGGGGCGACCCCGTCGTGCGCACCCGCGGCGGCGGCGAGGTCGCGCACGGCGGCGGCGGTGGCGGCGGGCAGGGCGCCGGTGCGGCTGGTGAGATCGGGCACGTCCCCATCCCACCACCTTGCGCGGACGACCGCGTGCACCGGCCGTGCGCCGCCGCGGCACCGGGAGCCGCCGAGCGCGGCAGGTGCCGCCGAGCGCGGCAGCCGGAGGTACCGCGGTCGACGCGCTCCACCGCGGTCGATCGGTGCGCGGCGGCGCGCACGGGGAACGACCGGCGCCGGCGCCGCGTTGGACCAGTCATGCCCGACGAGATCCCGAACGCCGCCTCGGCGGACGTCGTGGTCGTCGGCGCCGGGCAGGCCGGGCTCGCCGTGGCGGCCCACCTGGCGCGCTCGGGGTTCGTGCCGGCGTCGGCCACGTCCGACGGCAGCGCCGACGTCGGCCGTCCGACCTACGTGGTGCTCGACGCGGCCGCCGGGCCCGGCGGGGCGTGGCGCGAGCGCTGGCCCGGCCTCACGATGCGCACGGTCAACGGCGTCTACGAGCTGCCCGGCCGGCCGCTGCCCACCTTCGACACCGACGAGCCCGCCAGCCGCGCCCTCACCCGGTACTTCGGCTCCTACGAGCGCGACCTCGGGCTGGCGGTGCGCCGGCCCGTCGAGGTGCGCCGGGTCCGCGACGTCGGCGGGCCGCAGCGGCTGCTCGCCGTCGAGACCGAGGAGACGGAGCGCGTGCCCGCACCCGCGCCCGACCCGGACGACGGCCTGGGCGGCGGGGCCGGGGCCTGCCGGGCGGAGGCGGCGACGGCGCGGCGGAGGGTGCGCCGCACCTGGCACGCGCGCGCCCTCGTGAACGCCACCGGCACCTGGACCCGGCCGTTCTGGCCGACCTACCCGGGCGCGGGCTCGTTCGCCGGGATCCAGCGGCACACCCACGACTACCGGTCGCCCGAGGAGTTCGCCGGCCGCCGGGTGCTCGTCGTCGGCGGGGGCATCTCCGCCGTGCAGCACCTGCTCGCGATCCACCCCGTCGCGGCGTCCACCACCTGGGTCACCCGCCGCCCGCCGGACTGGCGGGACGCCGGGTTCAGCCCGGAGCTCGGGCGCGAGGCGGTCGCCCGGGTCGACGAGCGGACCCGCGCCGGGCTGCCCCCGCAGAGCATCGTCGCGGCGACCGGTCTGCCGCTCACCGACGAGTACCGCGACGGGATCGCCCGCGGGGTCCTGGTGGCGCGGCCGGTGTTCGCCCGGCTGGTGCCCGACGGGGCGGAGTGGGACGAGGCCGCCGCGGCGGGCCCGCTCGCCGACGGCTGGGTCACGGGCCCGGTGCACGTGGCGGCGGACGCGGTGCTGTGGGCGACCGGGTTCCGCGCGGCGCTCGACCACCTGCGGCCGCTCGGGCTGCGCGGGACCGGCGGCGGGATCGTCATGGACGGCACCCGCGTCGTCGCGGACCCGCGGGTGCAGCTCGTCGGGTACGGGCCCAGCGCGAGCACGGTCGGCGCGAACCGCGCGGGCCGCGCCGCGGTCCGCCAGCTCCGCCGCTACCTGGGCGTCTGACGCCGCGCGCCACCCGCCCGCCGCCCGCTGCGCCAGACCCGGCGGGAGGGCGTCAGGGGCGGGGCGTGCGCGTGCGGTGGGCCGCCGCGGCGAGCGCCGCGAGCAGCACCAGCAGCGCGCCGGCCAGCAGCGCCATCGCCGTCGCCTGCGGCAGGACCCGGGCCAGCAGGCCGAGGCCCATCGCGGGCAGGCTCAGCCCGAGGTACGCCACCAGGAACAGCCCCGCCAGCGCCTCGCCGCGCTGGTGCGGCGCCGCGAGGGCCGCCACCGTGCCCGACGCGGCCGCGAACAGCAGCCCGGCCCCCGCACCGGTGACCAGCCCGCCGACGAGGAACACGTCGAGCCTCGCGGCGAGCATCCCGGCGGTCAGCACGACCAGCCCGCCCGCCTGCGCGACGAGGCCCGCCCGCAGGCGCGTCGCCGGCCGCACCCGGGTGGTGGCCGCCTGCACCGCGGCCGCGGCGCCGAACACGACGAAGACCACGAGCCCGGCGAGGAGCCGCGAGGTGTGGTGCAGCGTGCCGCCCACGAACCCCGGGGCGACCGACGTGAACACCCCGAACACCGCGAACGACGCGAACGCCGCGGCGTACGCGAGGCGCTGCGCGGCGGGGTCCCCGCCCGCCCGGCGCGGGCGCTGCGGGCGGTACGTGGGGCGGGCCGCGGGGCGTCGGACCGTCTCCGGCGCGATCAGCACGCCGACGACGCCGAGCAGCAGCAGCCCGGCGAACACCGCGTAGGAGAGCCGCAGCGGGGCGACGCCGGTCTGCGCGAGCGCCCCGGCGGCGAGCGCCCCGGCGCCCAGCCCGCCGATGTTCGCCACGACGGCGACCACCTGCGGCCGGTGCCCGCCGTCCCCGGGCCGGTGCGCGGCGTGCAGCTCGGCGAGGTGGGCGGTGGCCGTCGCGGTCAGCATCCCGACGCCGAGCCCGCTGACGAACCGGGCGGCCAGCAGCGTCGCCAGGCCCGTCCCGGACAGGAACAGGGCGGCGGCGGCGAGCTCCAGGGCGAGCGCGGGGAGCAGCACCCGGCGCCGCCCGAGCCAGTCCGACACGTGACCCGCGAGCACGAGCGCGAGCGCGACGCCCACCGCGTACGCCGCGAACACGACGGTGACGGTGAACGTCGAGAACCCGTCGGCCGCCTGGTAGAGCGGGTAGAGCGGCGCGGGGACGGTCGAGAACGCCATGGTGGCGAGGAAGGCCGCGGCGACCAGCCAGAAGCCGGCGCGGTGCCGGCCGGCGGACGCGGTGGGCGCGGGCGGGGCGGCGGGCGCGGCGTGCGGCGCGTTCGTCGCGGACGCGGGGCGGTCGGCCACCGTCGGCGCGGCGGCCCGGCCGGAGCGGTGGAGCGTGGGGGTGGACATGTCGGGCGGCCGTCCTCTCGGTCGGGGTGCGCGTGCCCCGCCACGGTGCGCCCCGCCGACCCATCGCGTCCAACACTGATCCTGGATACCTGCCATCGCCGACAGCGATAGCCTGGGTCGATGGAGCTCCGTCAGCTCGGCGCGTTCGTCGCGGTCGTCGAGGAGGGCACGTTCACCGCCGCGGCCGGGCGGCTGCTGCTCGTGCAGTCCGCCGTGTCCGCGTCGGTGCAGGCGCTCGAGCGCGAGGTCGGCGCGCCGCTGCTGACCCGCGGGCCCCGCCGGGTCGCGCTGACCGACGCCGGGGCGGCCCTGCTGCCGCACGCCCGGGCCGCCCTGGACGCGGCCCGCGACGCCCGCGAGGCGGTCGAGCTGGTGCGCGGCGGGCTCACCGGGACCGTGCGGGTCGGGACCATGCCGTCGGTCGGCCTGGTCGACGTGCCCGCGCTCCTCGGCGCCTTCCACCGCGCGCACCCGGGCGTCGCGCTGCGGCTCAGCGCGTCCACCTCGGGCTCGGCGGGGCTGGCCGCCGCGGTGGCGGACCGGCACCTGGATCTCGCGTTCGTGTCCGTGCCGGGCGGGGCGGCGCCGGGCGTGCGGCTGCTCGACCTCGCCTCGGCGCCGATGGACCTCCTCGTCCCCCCGGGTCACGACCTCGCGGACCGGGCGGGCGGGCGCCCGGTCGACCTCGCCGAGGTCGCGGCGCTCGACTTCATCGACTCGCCCGCCGGCTACGGCAACCGGGTGGCGACGGACGCGGCGTTCGCCGCGGCCGGGCTGGAGCGGCGGGTCACCGTCGAGGTCGCCGACATCGGGACCGTGGCGGGCTACGTCCGGCACGGGCTGGGGGTCGCGATCGTGCCGCGGTTCACCGCCGAGGCCGCGCCCGACCTCCCGGCGGTCGCGCTCGCCACCGGGCCGCGCTGGCCGCTGGCGCTCGCGGTGCCGCGCGACCGGCGGCCGTCCGCGGCGACGGCCGCGCTGGTCCGCCACGTCCGCGAGCACGCGGCGGGCTGACCGCGCCGCCCGTCCCCCGCCGGCTCAGGCCGGTGGCGGGCAGCCGCAGGACTCGCGGCGCACCACGCGCACGGGCAGCCGGTGCGACTCCGGCTCCTGCGCGGGCGCCCCGGCGTGCCGCACGAGCACCTGCACCGCGAGCCGCCCCATCGCGGCCATCGGCTGCCGCACGGTCGTGAGCGACGGCCGCGCCAGGCGTCCGGCGAGGATGCCGTCGAACCCGGTCACCACGACCCGCTCCGGCACGGGGACCCCGCGCGCGGCGAGCAGGTCGAGCACGCCGAGGGCCAGCTGGTCGCTCGCGCACACCAGCGCCCGCGGCAGCCGGTCCTCGGCGGCGAGCGCGGCCAGCACCTCGAACCGGTGCGGCTCGGCGAGGTCGGTGGGGTCGAGCGGCTCGGCGGGCTCGGGCAGCCCGGCGGCGGCGACGGCCTCGCGGAACCCCGCGAACCGCTCCGCGTAGTCGGGGGTGGTGAGCCGGCCGACGAACCCCAGGTCCCGCAGGTCGTGGTCGCGGACCAGGTGGTCGACCACGTCCCGCATCCCGGCGCGGTTGTCGACGCCGATGTGGTGCAGGCCGTCGGCGACCGGCGGGGTGCTGAACGCGACGACGGGGATGCGCCGCGCGACGTTCTCCAGCGTGCCGACGGGCGTCGGGCCGGGGAACACCGCGAGGCCGTCGACACGGCCGGCGACCTCCGTCACGGACGCGCCGGACCCGCTGCCGCTGCTGAGCAGCAGGGCCTGACCGCGCTGCCAGCACTCGAGCTCGAAGCCGCGCTGCACCTCGTCCACGTACAGCGGGAAGGCGCGCGGGTCGGCGTCGGGGTCGGTGTCGTCGGGCGGCATCGGGGTCGCGACCGGCAGCGCGCCGTCGGCGCCCTTCTGCGGCGCGGCGAGCATGAGGTCGAACGAGTACAGGCCGAGCGCGCCGGTGCGCCCGTGCGCGAGGCCCCGTGCGCTCGCGTTCGGCACGTAGCCGAGCTCGCTCGCGGCGACGAGCACCGCGGCGCGGGTCGAGTCGCGCACCCGCTCGGGCTGGCGGAACGTGAACGACACGGTGGCGATCGACACCCCCGCGCGCTCGGCGACGTCGTAGACGGTCGGTCGACGCGGCACTGCACCACCTCCTCGGGGGCCCCGCACGATGGTAGGGGCTCCGGCGCCCCGAGCCGGTCCCCCTTGCGCCGGTCATTCTATGCGCATAACATCTCCCATGATCTAAGCGCATAGAAGCGCGAGGCGCCCGCCGACCGCGCCGCCCCGTCCGTTCGAGGAGGAACGCACCATGATCCGTCCCGCTGCGCGCGTCGCCGTCGCGACCGCGCTCGCCCTGACCGCACTGACCGCGTGCGGCCGCTCCGACGACACCGGCGGCGCGGCCACCGACGCCGCGACCCTGTCCGAGGGCGCCGCCTCGGGCGAGCTGACCGTGTGGGCGATGGGTGCCGAGGGCGAGGCCCTGCCCGACTTCGTGCAGGAGTTCACCGACGCCAACCCGGACGTCGACATCGAGGTCGTGCCGATCCCGTGGGACGCCGCGCGCGACAAGTTCCAGACCGCGATCGCCGCGGGCACGACCCCGGACGTCGCCATGATGGGCACCACGTGGATGGCCGAGTTCGGCGACGCGTTCGCCCCGGTCCCGGACGCCATCGACACCAGCGGCATCTTCGAGGGCTCCCTCGGTACCGCCGAGCTGGACGGCACGGCGATCGGCGTCCCCTGGTACGTGGACACCCGCGTCCTCTACTACCGGACCGACCTGGCCGAGCAGGCGGGCTGGACCGAGGCGCCGGCCACGCAGGAGGACCTCAAGCAGATGGCCGCCGACATGCAGGCGAAGGCGGGCGCCGACTACGGCATCCGGCTGCAGTCCGCGGGCAACGACTCGTTCCAGGGCTCGCTGTGGGCCCCGTGGTCGAACGGCGCGAGCCTGATGAACGACGACCAGACCGAGTGGACGCTCGACACCCCGGAGATGGTCGAGGCCTACGAGTACTACACGTCGTTCTTCTCGGACGGGATCGCCAACGCCTCGGCCGACCGCAGCGCGGGCGCCCAGGAGGCGGAGTTCGTCGCCGGCACCACCCCGATGCTCATCGACGGCCCGTTCATGATGGGCCAGCTCGCGACGCTCGGCGGCGAGGGCTTCGAGGACAAGTACGCCACCGCGCGCATCCCGGCCGGCGAGTCGTCGACCTCGTTCGCGGGCGGCTCCAACCTGGTGGTGTTCCAGGACTCCGACAACGTCGACGCCGCGTGGAAGCTCGTCGACTGGCTGACCCAGCCGGACGTCCAGGTGCAGTGGTACGACGTGACCGGCGACCTGCCGTCGCAGCAGTCCGCGTGGGACGACCCGTCGCTGGCCGACGACCAGAAGCTGGCCGTGTTCGGCGAGCAGCTCGAGGACACGCAGGCCCCGCCGGTGAACACCGCGTGGGTGCAGGTCGGCGCGGCCGCCGACTCCGTGCTCGAGCGGATGACCGTCAGCGGCGAGGCGCCCGAGGAGGCCCTCGCGGAGCTGCAGCAGCAGGCGACGTCGATCGGCGTGGGCTGACCCCCATGACCACCACAGCCGCACCCCGCCCGGCCGGGTCCACGCGACCCGGCCGGGCGCCGGCCCCCTCCCGCGGGCCGGCCGCCGCCCGCCGCCGGCGCCAGGGGATGGTCGCGTGGATGTTCGCGCTGCCGTTCGTCCTGGTGTTCGGGTTCTTCATGCTCGTGCCGCTGGTGTCGTCGTTCGCGATGTCGTTCACGGACTTCACGTCGCGGGACGTGCGCACGCCGTTCGCGGTGAACTTCGTCGGCCTCGACCAGTACGTCGCGCTGTTCGGCGACGCGCGGTTCCTGAAGTCCCTCAGCGTGACCGGCACGTTCGTGATCGTCGGCATCCCCGTGACGATGGCGGTCGCCCTGGCGCTCGCGGTCGCGCTGAACTCCGGGATCAGCCGGTTCCGGTCGGCGTTCCGCGTCGGGTTCTACGCCCCGGTCGTGACCAGCATCGTCGCCGTGTCGGTGGTGTGGCGGTACATCCTGCAGCCCGACGGGCTGCTCAACACGGCGCTCGGCTGGGTCGGGATCGAGGGGCCGAACTGGCTCAGCTCGACCACCTGGGCCCTGCCGTCGCTGATCCTCATGGCCGTCTGGCGCAACGTCGGCACGCTCATGGTGATCTTCCTGGCCGGCCTGCAGTCCGTGCCTGCCGAGGTCCAGGAGGCCGCGGTGATGGACGGGGCGTCCCCGTGGCGCCGGTTCCGCAGCGTCACGCTGCCGCTGCTCCGCCCGACGCTGCTGCTCGGCGCGGTGCTCATCTCCGTCGGCTACCTGCAGTTCTTCGAGGAGGCCTTCGTGATGACGCAGGGCGGCCCTCTCGACTCCACGCTGTCGACCGCCTTCTACACGTTCGAGCAGTTCGGCTTCGGCAAGTACGGGTTCGCCTCCGCGGCGTCCTACGTGCTGTTCCTGGCCATCGCGCTCCTGAGCCTGCTGCAGTTCCGGCTGCTGCGGTCGCAGGACTGAGGGGGATCCGCACCATGTCCACGATCACCCCGCCGTCGCCGCACCCGGCCGTCGACCGGCTCGCGCAGCCGGCCCGGACGCGCCGCCGTCGGCTGCCCACCGGGCGCGCGCTCACCTACACCGTGCTCGTCGTCGGCGTGCTGCTCTGGCTGCTGCCGTTCGTCTGGATGGTGCTCGGCTCGGTCAAGACGCAGCGCGAGATCCTCACGAAGCCGCCGACCATCTGGCCGCAGGACCCGACGGTCGACAACTTCGGCCGGTGGTTCACCGACCTGAACTTCGGGCAGTTCTTCACCAACTCGGTGATCGTCGCGGTCGTGACCGTCCTCGGGAACCTGCTGTTCTGCTCGATGGTCGGCTACGCGCTGGCCAAGATGGACTTCCCGGGCAAGAAGGCGCTGTTCGCCCTGGTCATGGTCATGCTGATGGTCCCGGGCGTCGTCACGTTCGTGCCGCTGTTCGTGCAGGTCACCTCGTTGGGGCTGCTCAACACCTACCCGGCCCTGATCCTGCCGTTCCTGACCCAGCCGCTCGGGGTGTTCCTCATGCGGCAGTTCATGCTCGGCATCCCCGAGCCGCTGATGGAGGCCGCCCGGATCGACGGCGCCGGCGAGCTGCGCATCTTCGCGCGGGTCGTCATGCCGCTGTGCGGCCCGCCCCTCGCGACGCTCGGCATCCTCACGTTCCTCGGCTCGTGGAACAACTTCCTCTGGCCGCTCGTCGCGGCGCAGAGCCAGGACATGTACACGCTGCCCGTCGCGCTCTCCCTGTACTCGACGGGCCAGCAGGCGACCGACTACGGCCTGCTGCTGGCCGGCGCGGTGCTGGTCATCACGCCGATCCTGCTGCTGTTCGTCGCGCTGCAGCGGTACTTCGTCCAGGGCATCGCCACCGTCGGCCTCAAGTAGCCGGCACCCCCGTACCTCGCACACCGCACCACCGGAAGGACCCGCATGTCCGTCAGCCGCCAGTTCCCCGAGGGCTTCCTCTGGGGCGCCTCCACCGCCGCGCACCAGGTCGAGGGGAACAACGTCAACTCCGACTGGTGGGTGCGCGAGCACGCGCCGGGCACCGACCTCGCCGAGCCGTCCGGCGACGCCGCCGACTCCTACCACCGGTACCCCGAGGACATCGCGCTGCTCGCGTCGCTGGGCTTCAACTCGTACCGGTTCAGCATCGAGTGGGCGCGGATCGAGCCGGAGCCGGGCTTCGTGTCCAAGGCGCAGCTCGCGCACTACCGCCGCATGGTCGACACCTGCCGCGAGCACGGCCTCACGCCGTCGGTGACGCTCCACCACTTCACGCACCCCCGCTGGTTCGCGAAGCGCGGCGGCTGGCGGAACCCCGACGCCCCGGCGCTGTTCGAGCGGTTCACCGAGATCGCGCTGCCCGTCCTCGGCGACGACGTCGAGTGGGTGTGCACCATCAACGAGCCCAACATGGTCGCCATGACCCGCGGCGAGGAGGGCACCGAGATGACGGCCTCCCGGCTGCCCGCGCCGGACCCGCAGATCACCGACGCGCTGATCGAGGCGCACCGCCGGTCGCGCGGGGTGCTGGCGCAGCTGCCGCAGGTGCGGTCGGGCTGGTCGGTGGCGACCCAGGCGTACCACGCGGCGCCGGGTGCCGAGGAGGCCACGAAGGCCTACGGCTACCCGCGGGAGGACATCTTCCTCGACGCCGCGAAGGGCGACGACTGGATCGGCGTGCAGGGCTACCTGCGCACGTTCATCGACCCGCAGGGCAACCCGCTGCCGGTCCCCGAGGGCGCCGAGACCACGCTCACGGGGTGGGAGTACTTCCCGCCCGCGATCGGCATCGGCATCCGCAACGCCTGGGAGCGCACCGGCGGTGTGCCGGTCGTGGTGACGGAGAACGGCATCGCCACGCAGGACGACGCCCGCCGGATCGACTACACGCACGACGCGCTGGTCGGCGTGCACGAGGCCATGGCCGACGGCATCGACGTCCGCGGCTACCTGCACTGGTCGGCGCTCGACAACTACGAGTGGGGCTCGTACGCGCCCACGTTCGGCCTGATCGGCTGGGATCGCGACACGTTCGAGCGCACCCCGAAGCCCAGCGCGCACTGGCTGGGCGAGGTCGCCCGCACGGGGACGCTGACGCACCCGGCGCGCTGACGCGCCGGGCCGGCTGCTGCGCCGGCCCCTCGCTGCGCCGAGCGCCCCACTGCGCCGAGCGCCCCGCTGCGCCGAGATAGGACGTCCACGCCGAGATAGGGCCGTCGGGCGTCCTATCTCGGCGTGACGGTCCTATCTCGGCGGGCTCGGGGCGACGGACCGTCCGCCTCAGCGGGCGGCGGCCGGCTCCGGGGAGCGGGTCGGGGCCGGCTCGGGCTCTGCCTCGTCGTCGGTGAACAGGTCCTCCGCCTGGGCGGTGTCGTACTGCGCGCGGTCGAGGATGCCCTCGCGCTTCGCGACGATCGTCGGCACCAGCGTCTGCCCGGCGACGTTCACCGCCGTGCGGCCCATGTCCAGGATCGGGTCGATCGCGAGCAGCAGGCCCACGCCGGCCAGCGGCAGGCCGAGGGTCGACAGCGTCAGCGTGAGCATCACGATCGCTCCGGTGAGCCCGGCGGTCGCGGCGGAGCCGACGACCGACACGAACGCGATCAGCACGTAGTCCAGCACCGACAGGTCGATGCCGAAGATCTGCGCGACGAAGATCGCCGAGATCGCCGGGTAGATCGACGCGCAGCCGTCCATCTTGGTCGTGGCGGCCAGCGGCACGGCGAACGACGCATACTCCGACGGCACGCCGAGGTTCCGCTCGGTCACCCGCTGCGTCACGGGCAGGGTACCGATCGACGACCGGGACACGAACGCCAGCTGGATGGCCGGCCAGGCGCCGCGGAACCAGCGCGCCACGCCCAGGCCGTTCGCGCGCAGGATCACCGGGTAGACCACGAACAGCACCAGCGCGAGGCCGACGTACACGGCGATCGCGAACCGGCCGAGCGACGCCAGCGAGTCCCAGCCGTACGACGCGACCGCGTTGCCGACCAGGCCGAGCGTGCCGAGCGGCGCCAGGCGGATGATCCACCACAGCACCTTCTGGATCACGGCCAGCGCGGACCGGACGAACGTGAGGAACGGCTGCGCCTTCGACCCGGTGCGGAGCACCGCGATGCCGACGACGATCGCGATCACGACGATCTGCAGGACGTTGAAGCTGACGGACGTGCTGAGCGAGCCGTCGTCCGCCGCGGTGGTGCTCGCGCCCAGGCCGAGCGGGTTCCCCGGGATCAGGCCGTCGAGGAAGTCGGTCCAGGAGCCGGTGCGGCCGGGCTCCTTCGCGTCGTCCAGGCTGATCGTGGTGTGGTTGCCGGGCTGCAGCACCAGGCCGAGGCCGATGCCGATGACCACGGAGATCAGCGCGGTGATCGCGAACCACATCAGGGTCCGCCAGGCCAGGCGGGCGCCGTTGGCGACGTTCTGCAGGTTGGCGACCGACGCGACGATCGCGGCGAAGATCAGCGGCGGGACGATCGCGCGCAGCAGCGTGACGAACGACGAGCCGACCGTGTCGAGCGTGCTGGTGAGCCAGTTCGGCGACTCGGCGTCGGTGCCCGCGTTCACCGGGCCCATCGCGAGCGCGACCCAGCCGAGCGCGACGCCCAGCACGAGCGCCGCGATGATCTGGAAGCCGAAGGTGCCGAGCAGGGTGCGGACGCGCGAGCGCTCCCGCACCGCAGGAGCGGTGGAGGACATGCAGCAGCCTTTCGCGGGCGCGCGTCGGGGCGCGCCCGTGGGGTGGGAGGAGGCCCGCGTGACGCGGGCGGGGGGACGGAGGCGGCTGCTCAGCGACAGAGCGCGCTGGCGACCCGGCGCAGGTCGACGGCGCGACGCGCGGTGAGGTCCCACCCGGTCACTGACGCCCCCTGCTGCTCCGGTCCCCGCCGGCCGAGGCCCCGCCCGGAGGACGGTGGCGGACCGACGCGTGCCCCGCACGTCGGCGGGGCACGCGTCCAGTCTACGGCGGGCGCGCCCGGTCAGCCCTTCGGAGCCGCCAGGCCCTGCTGGATGAGGTCCATCACCGACGAGTCGGCCAGGGTCGTCGCGTCGCCCACCTGCCGGTGCTCGGCGACGTCCCGCAGCAGGCGGCGCATGATCTTCCCGGACCGGGTCTTGGGCAGCTCCGGGACCACGAGGATCGTCCGGGGCTTGGCGATCGGGCCGATCTGCTGCGCGACGTGCGCGCGCAGCTCGGTCGCGGTGTCCTCGGGCGACTGCTCGGCCGCGCCGCCGCGCAGGATCACGAACGCGACCACGGCCTGCCCGGTGGTGTCGTCGTGCGCGCCGACGACGGCCGCCTCCGCGACGGACGGGTGCGACACCAGCGCCGACTCGATCTCGGTGGTCGACAGCCGGTGCCCGGACACGTTCATCACGTCGTCGACCCGGCCCAGCAGCCAGATGTCGCCGTCCTCGTCCTTCTTGGCGCCGTCCCCGGCGAAGTAGATCCCGGGGAACCGGGCCCAGTACGTGTCCCGGAACCGCTGCTCGTCGCCCCAGATGCCGCGGAGCATGGCCGGCCACGGCTCGGTGAGCACGAGGTAGCCGCCCGAGCCGTTCGGCACCGGGTGCGCGTCGTCGTCGATGACGTCCGCGGCGATGCCGGGCAGCGGGGTCTGGGCGGAGCCCGGCTTGGCGACGGTGACCCCCGGCAGCGGGCTGATCATGATCGCGCCGGTCTCGGTCTGCCACCACGTGTCGACGACGGGCGTGCGGTCGCCGCCGATGACCCGGCGGTACCAGGTCCAGGCCTCGGGGTTGATCGGCTCGCCGACCGAGCCCAGCACCCGCAGGCTCGACAGGTCGAACTGCCCGGGGACGTCCTCGCCCCACTTCATGCAGGTCCGGATGGCCGTCGGCGCGGTGTACAGGATCGACACCCCGTACTTCTGCACGATCTCCCACCACCGGCCGCGGTGCGGGGTGTCCGGGGTGCCCTCGTAGATGACCTGCGTCGCGCCGTTGATCAGCGGCCCGTAGACGACGTACGTGTGCCCGGTGACCCAGCCGACGTCGGCCGTGCACCAGTAGACGTCCGTCTCGGGCTTGAGGTCGAAGACGTTGAGGTGCGTCCACGCCGCCTGGGTCAGGTAGCCGCCCGTGGTGTGGAAGATGCCCTTCGGCTTCCCGGTGGTGCCCGACGTGTAGAGGATGAACAGCGGGTGCTCCGCCTCGACCGCGACCGGCTCGTGCGTGTCGGACGCGCCGTCGACGGCGTCGTGCCACCAGACGTCGCGGCCCTCGGTCCAGGGCACGTCCTGGCCGGTCCGCCGGACGACGAGCACGCTCCGGACGACGTCGCCGCTGCCCTTGGCCAGCGCCTCGTCCACCGTGGGCTTCAGGGCGCTCGGGGCGCCGCGCCGGTAGCCGCCGTCGGCCGTGATGACCACGCGGGCGTCCGCGTCGAGGATCCGGGTGTGCAGCGCCTCGGCCGAGAAGCCGCCGAAGACCACCGAGTGCGGGGCGCCGATCCGGGCGCACGCCAGCATGGCGATGACGGCCTCCGGGATCAGCGGCAGGTAGATCGCCACCCGGTCGCCGGTCTGCACGCCCAGGGCGGTGAGCGCGTTCGCGGCGCGGGACACCTCGCGCTGCAGGTCCGCGTACGTGAGCGTGCGGGTGTCGCCGGGCTCGCCCTCGAAGTGCAGCGCGACCCGGTCCCCGTGGCCCGCCGCGACGTGCCGGTCGACCGCGTTGTACGCGGCGTTGAGCCGGCCGTCGCCGAACCACCGGGCGCGCGGGGCGCCGGACCAGTCGAGCACCTCGTGGAACGGCTCGGCCCAGTCGAGGAGCGAGCGTGCCTGCTCCGCCCAGAACTCGAGCCGCGCCGCGTTCGCCCAGGAGTAGAGCTCGGCGTGCGCGTTCGCCTGCGCGGCGAACGCCGGGTCCGGCGGGAACCGGCGGTCCTCGGTGAGGAGGTTCTCCAGCCCCGGCGCGGGGGCGTCCGGGGCGGTGCCGTCCGCGGGGGTGGGGGCCCCGTCGGGTGCGGACTGCGGGGTGGAGCTGTCGAGGGCCACGTGTGCCTCCAGCGCAACGACGTCGGTGCGATCTGGCGCGGCTCGGATGCCGCGTCTCTCGGCACTCTAGTAGGACTTTCGTCCCTGGCGAGTGCGTCGTCGCTGGCGTGGGCGCCGGGGCCCTCGAGCGTCAGACCCGGGGGAGCCAGCGGCGGCGCGCCGCGGCCAGCACCAGACCGGCGACGAGCAGCAGCGCCCCCACGACGAACACCGTGCCCGACGTCGCGGTGACGGTCGCCCGCACGACCGAGTACTCGGTGCCCTCCGTGGCGACCCACCGGACGACGTCCACGTGCGTCGTCGCGGGCACGTAGAGCAGCACCACGCCGACGACCGAGGCGACGAGCCCCGCGGTGATCGGGACGGTCGGGGTCCACAGGCCGAGGCCCAGCACGACGGCCAGCACCAGGACGCCGGCCGTCACGAGCACCACGCCGAGCGCGTCGTACGAGGCGTCCCAGCCGGGCGCCTGCGCCGCCAGCACGCGGGACTGGCCGAACAGCACCGTCCACACGCCGAGCGCGCCGACGACCAGGCCGACCAGCGCGCCGAGCACGTGCCGGAGAGCACCCCCGCCGGGACGGTGGGCGGGCTCGGCCGACGGGACCGAGGCCGCCGCGGCGGCGCGCCGGCCGCGCGGGCGGGCCGGGTGCTCGTCCTCCGCGCCGGGGTGCTGCGCGCCGGGGATCACGGGCGCGGGCGGGCCGGCCGGCGCGGGGGCCGACGGGTCGCCGTAGGGCACCGTGGCGTCGGACGGCCCGGTGCCGGGCAGCCCGCCGGCGCCGTCCCCGCCCGGGGCCGCCGGGCTCGAGCCGTCGTCGGAGTCCCGGGTGAGCACCGCCGCGGCGCGCGCCTCGGCCCCGCGGATGCTCGTGCGGACCGGCTCGGTGGGGGCCGGGGTGGTCGGCGTGGACGCCGCGACGGCGGCGCCGGGGGCGACGCCGCCCGCGGGCGTGGTCGGCAGCGGGGCGGTCGGCGCGCCGGAGCCGTCGGCGGCGAACCGCGCGGAGCCGGGGCCGCCGGGGGTGCCGGGCCCGCCGGGGGTGCCGGGCCCGCCCGGGGTGCCCGGTCCGCCGGGCGTGCCCGGGGTGTGCGCGGCACTCGGCAGCGCCGAGGCCGGGGGGACCTCCGGCGCCGGCGGGGTCGGCGCCGGGCGGACGGCCCGGTGCGTGCTCGTGCCGCGGGACGGGGTGCCGGTGGCGCCGGGGGCGGGGTCGGTCGTCCGGGCCGCGGTCGCGGTGGCCGGTGCCGGTGCGGCGGCGCCCCGCGAGGCCGTGGTCGGGGCGGTCGCGTCACGGGACGTCGCACCCGACGCGGGGACCGTGGGCACCCGCTCGGTCGGCGTGGTGGGCGCGCTCGGCGAACGCGGGACGGTCGCGGAACGGGGCGGGGTGCCGGTGTTCGCCGCGGTCGCGCCGGCCTCCGGGGTCGCTCCGGTCGTGCCGGCCTCGTCGACCGTGCCCGGCTCGGGAGCCGGCTGCTCCGCGGGGTCGGGCGCGGTCGACGTCGTGTCGTCCTGCTCGCGGTCCGAGGTGCTGCTCATCTCTGCTCCCTTGTCGCCGGCTCACGGTGTGCGGGGCAGGAGCGTCAGGCGCCTCCCGCGCAGCGGCTTCGGTGTCGACGCGGCCGTGCTGGTCACGTCCGTTCTCCGTCCGACGGTAGAGGGCCTGCTCGCCACCTGCCCTCCGGCGCGCCCGAGATGTCCGGATCGGGTGCGATCTGGGGGCCCGGGAGCCGGTGCGTGGCCCCGCCGGTGGAAGGTCTGGCCCGACACACCGTCGGCGTGTCGGGCCAGACCTTCCACTCGACCGGTGCTCGACCGGTGCGCGGGCTCAGCGCGCGGCGGCGGCCAGGGGCTCGCGCTCCGGCTCCGGCTCGACGGGGGTGGCCGGCACGCGCGCCGGGGCGGCCGCGACCGCGTTCGCGGCGCCGACGAGCAGCCCGCCGCCGACCAGGTTCCCGAGCCCGACGAGCAGCACGTTCCGCCCGAACTCGGCGACCGTGGCGCCCTCCAGCCCGCCGACCAGGCCGAACGAGAACGTCGTCATGTTGGCGACCACGTGCTCGAAGCCGGAGGTGATGAACACCATCACGCAGGCGAAGATCACGATGATCTTGGCGACCTCGTTCTGCAGCCGGCCCGCGCACCAGATGGCCAGGCAGACCATCAGGTTGCACATGACGCCGCGGAAGAACAGCTCCGTGCCGCTCTCCTCGGCCTTGTGGGCGATCATCGACGCGATCATCCGGCCCGCCGGGCGGTCGGGGCCGAGCGCCCCCGACAGGTGCAGGATCACGGCCAGCACGAACGCGCCCAGCAGGTTCCCGGCCAGGCAGGCGAGCAGCGTGCCCCCGGCGCGAGCCCAGGAGATGGTGCCGCGCATCGCGCCCTGGGTGAAGACCATCATCCCGGAGGTGGCGAGCTCGCCGCCGGCGACGACGACGATCGTCAGGGCGACACCGAACACGAGGCCCTGGACCAGCGGGGTGAACCCGGACCCGGCATCGGCGAGCGGCCCGCCGGCGGTTGCCATGATGACCACGCCGAGGCCGATGTAGGCCCCCGCGAGCATCGTGTTGACGAGGTAGACGCCGGGGCGGCGGGCGAGGTCCGTCTTCGTCCGGGCCGCCTGCGTCTGGTAGTCGAGGGCCTCGGCGACGCTGAGCATGCGATCAGGGTCCAGCGCCGCGACGCCCCAGACGTGGGACGAAAGGCACGCCCGGCCGCTGGTTCAGCCCCGGGACAGCGCGACGACGACCTCGTAGTGACCCGTCTGGGGGAACATGTCGAGCAGCCGGGCCCGGCGGGGGCGCAGCGACGGCATGCCGGCCAGGTCGCGCGCGAGCGACGCGGCGTTGCACGACGAGTACACGACGTCCCGGACGCCCGAGTCCTCCAGCCAGCCGGCGAGGGCGGGACCGATGCCGCGCCGCGGCGGGTTCACGATCACCAGGTCCGGCGCGGCGCCGGCCCCGAGGGCGAAGGCCGTCGCGTCGCCCGCGGCGAACCGCACGTCGGGCAGGCCGAGGTCGGCGCGGCTCTGCTCGGCGCTCGCCACCGCCTCGGCCGACGTCTCGATGCCGACGACCGCGCGACCCGGCCGGGCGACGTGCAGCGCGAACCCGCCCACCCCGCAGTACAGGTCCCACACCGAGCGCGGCTCGGCGGCGTCCACCCACTCCCGCCCGATCCGGTACAGGGCCGCGGCGACGTCCGTGTTGGTCTGGAAGAAGCTCTGCGGCCGCAGGTGCAGGTCGACGTCGTTGACCCGCATCCGCAGGGTGGCGCGTTCGGTGAGCACGACCTCCTGCTCGCCCTCGAGGACCGCCTTGTGCTCCGGCAGCAGGTTGGCGGAGACGACGACGGCCCGGGGCAGGGCGGTCAGCAGCCAGGGCAGGTGCTTGCGCAGCCGCGGCAGCGCCTCGGAGGACCGCAGCACGAACCGCACCATCAGCTCGCCGTCGGGGGACTCGGTGACCAGCACGTACTTGAGCTCGCCGCGCCGCGTCGGCACGTCGTACGGCACGAGCCGGGCGAGCGTCACGAACTCCGCGAGCACCGGCAGCGCGGCCTGCAGCGACGCCGGGTAGAGGCCGCAGTCCCGCAGGTCGACGCCGACACCCCCGGAATCGAGGATGCCCAGCGTGGGCGCCTCGACGGTGCCGCCGACGGCCATCTTCGCCTTGTTCCGGAAGCCGGACTCCGCGCTCGCCACCGGGGGCTGCCAGTCGAGCGGGCCGAACGGGTCGACCAGCTCCCGGCAGCGCTCCTGCTTGGCGGCGAGCTGGTCGGCGTAGGGCAGCTCGATCCAGGTGCAGGAGCGACACCGGGCGGCGTCGAAGTGGTGGCACTGCACCGGGCGATCCTACGGGCGCGGTGCGCGGCGCCCCGGGGCGGGGGCGTCGCCGGGGGAGGCCGCGGCCTAGATCCCCGGGACCGGGACGACCGCCACCGACCCCGTGTCTGCCCGCGGCCCGGCCGTCGCACCCGCCACCTGCGCGACCGCGGCGGCGACGGTCGAGGCGACGTCCGGGTGGAACACGCTCGGGATGATGTACGCCGGGTTCAGCTCGTCGTCGGTCACCACCGAGGCGAGCGCCCGCGCCGCGGCCAGCAGCATCGCGTCGGTGATGACGTGCGACCGGGCGTCGAGCAGTCCGCGGAACACCCCCGGGAACGCGAGCACGTTGTTGATCTGGTTCGCGACGTCGCTGCGGCCGGTGCCGACCACCGCCGCGTACCGCGCCGCCTCGGCCGGGTCGATCTCCGGCCGGGGGTTCGCCATCGCGAACACGATCGCGTCCGGGGCCATCGTCGCGAGGTCCTGCCCGGTGATGATGTTCGGGGCGCTCACCCCGATGAACACGTCCGCCCCGGCGAGCGCGCCCCGCAGCTCGCCCGTCACGCCGCGCGGGTTGGTGCGCTCGGCGATCCAGCGCAGCTCGGGTGACGCCAGCTCGCGCCCGGCGTGCACGATGCCGTCGATGTCGGCGACCACCACGTCGTGCACGCCCGCGGCGAGCAGCAGCTTGAGCACCGCGGTACCGGCCGCGCCCGCGCCGGACAGCACGACCCGGACCTGGCCGATCTCCTTGCGGACGACCTTCAGCGCGTTCGTCAGCGCGGCGGTCACGACGATCGCCGTGCCGTGCTGGTCGTCGTGGAACACCGGGATGTCCAGGCGCTCGCGGAGCCGCCGCTCGATCTCGAAGCACCGCGGCGCCGAGATGTCCTCCAGGTTGATCCCGGCGAACACCGGGGCGACCCGGACGACGGTCTCGACGATCTCGTCGACGTCCTGGGTGTCGAGGGCGAGCGGGAACGCGTCGATCCCGGCGAACCGCTTGAACAGCGCCGCCTTGCCCTCCATCACCGGCAGCGACGCCAGCGGCCCGATGTCGCCGAGCCCGAGCACCGCGCTGCCGTCGGTGACCACGGCGATGGTGTTCCGCTTGATCGTCAGGCGGCGGGCGTCGTCCGGCCGTGCGGCGATCGCCTCGCACACCCGCGCGACCCCCGGGGTGTAGGCCATCGACAGGTCGTCGCGGTTGCGCAGCGGCACCTTCGACTCGATCGACAGCTTGCCGCCCAGGTGCATGAGGAAGGTCCGGTCGCTGACCCGCTCGACGTCCACGCCGGGCAGCGCGCGCAGGGCCGCGACGATCTGCGCGGCGTGCTCCTCACCGCTGGTCGCGCAGGTGACGTCCACGGTCAGCCGCTCGTGCCCCGACGCGGTGACGTCGAGCGCGGTGACGATCCCGCCGGTCTGCTCGATCGCGGAGGTCAGCTCGGAGACGGCCGTGGGCCTGGCCTCCACGTGCAGGCGCGCGGTGATGGACGAGGACACGCTCGGCGTCGAGGGCATGGGGTCAGTGTGACCCGGAACACGGTGCGGTGCCCACGTCGGGACCTCGGCGCGCCGCGCTCCCGGTCGGCGCTCGTAGGGTGGCGGCGTGCTGCCCGTCGCCCCGCCCCCGCCGCCCGCGGGCGACGACCCGCTCGCGCCGCTGCTCGACCTGCCGGGGGTCCGGGACGCGGTGGATCGAGCGAGGACGGCCTGCGAGGAGCTGCGCTGGCACGAGGCGTTCCGGCGGCGGTGGCGCGAGGTGCGGGCCGAGGCGGACCTGCGCGCGGCGCGGGCGAGCGCGGCGGCGGACGGGGCGCGGGTGCCGCTGGACGCCCTGCGCGCGGTCGCCACCGGCTCCCCGGGGCCCGGGCCCGCCGACGGCGACGCGGCGCTCGCGGTCGCGGCGGGCGCGCTGCGCGCCACCGTGCTCGCCGCCGGCTGGCGACCGGACCTCGGCGCGCCCTCGGCGGGGGCGCTGCCGCCGCTGAGCCAGGTGCTGGCGCGGCTGCACACCGCGGCGGCCGCGGGGTGGGGGCCGGACGCGGACCTCGGGCGGCTGCGCGGCGCCGGCGCGCTCCCGCAGGACCTGACCGGGCTCGGCGAGGCGCCGGACGGCGGGGCGGCGGCGGCGCGGGTCGCGCTGCTGACCCGGACCGTCGCCTCGACGCGCGCGCCGGCGCTGCTGGTCGCCGCGGTCGTGCACGGCGAGGTGCTCGCGCTGCGTCCGTTCGCCCAGGGCAACGGGGTGGTGGCGCGGGCGGCCGCGCGGGTGCTGCTCGCGGTGCGCGGGCTGGACCCGACGGGCGCGGTGCTGCCCGAGCCGACCTGGGCGGCCGCGCTGCCGCCGTACCTGGCGGGAGCGGCGCGGTTCGCCACCGGGACCCCGGACGGGGTGGCCGCGTGGCTGACCGGCTACGCCGACGCGGTGGTGGCCGGCGCGGGGGAGGCGCGGGCGGTCGCGGACGCGGTCCTCGCGGGTCGGCTGGGACCCGCCGCCTGAGCGCCGCGGGAGTCACACCTCCGCGGTGCTCGACCGGAGGTGCTCCGCGTGGGTCCCGTCCGCCCGGGCCAGCTCGCGCACGCGCGCGCGGTCGAGCTTGCCCGTGGCGGTGCTCGGCAGCGCGTCGACCAGGACCAGCCGGCGCGGCAGCTTGTGGCGCCCGATGGTGCGCGCCGCGTGGGTCCGCAGGTCGGTGAGGTCCGGGACCGTCCCGGGCGCGGGGACGACGACGGCCACGACGGTCTCGCCCCAGACCTCGTCCGGGACGCCGACCACGGCGCACTGCCCGACACCGGGGCAGCCGTCGAGCGCCGCCTCGACCTCGGCCGGGTGCACCTTCTCCCCGCCCGTGTTGATCACGTCGCCGATCCGGCCGCAGACCCGGTAGCCGCCGTCGGCGTCGCGCACCGCGACGTCCCCGGTGCGCAACCAGCCCGGCTCGGGGAACGCCCGGGCGGTCGCCGCGGGGTCGCGCCAGTAGCCGGCGGTGACCTGCGGGCCGGACACCCACAGCTCGCCCGGCTCGCCGGGCTGCTCGACGTCCGCGCCGGTGCGCGGGTCGACGAGGCGCAGCCGGACGAACGCGAGCGGCTGCCCGACCGTGGTGCCCCGGTCCGCGACCCGGTCCCGGGGGACGCAGGTGCAGGCGGGCGCCGTCTCCGTCATGCCCCACGACTGCAGCAGCGGCACACCGCGGTCGAGGTACCGGCGCAGCAACGCCGCGGGCAGCGGGGCGCCGCCGACGAGCGCCGTGCGCAGGCTGCTGAGGTCGGTCCCGGCGAACCACGGCGACCGGGCCAGCGCGGCGTACATCGACGGGACCCCGAACAGCGAGGTGACCCGGTGCCGCGCGACGTCGGTCAGGACGGCGTCGGCGTCGAAGGCCCGGCGGACCACGACGGTGCCCCCGGTCCCGAGCGTGCGCAGCGCGAGCCCGTTCAGGCCGCCGATGTGCGACATCGGCGCGACCGCGAGGGTCGTCCCGCCCCGGCCGGTGCCGAACGCCGCGTCGGCCCCGACGGCGCTCCACCAGAGGTTGGCGTGCGTCAGGGGGACGCCCTTGGGCCGGCCCGAGGACCCGGAGGTGAACAGCAGCAGCGCGGCGTCGTCCGGGCGCGCGCGGTGCCGGGCGGGCGCCTGCGGGTCGCCCGCGGCGAGCAGCGCGGACCACGGCCGCCAGCCGGGGCGGGGGACCGGCGGACCGGCCAGGGGGTCGTCGTCGACCTGCACGCGCAGCGCGCCCCCCGCCCCCGGCCACGCGTCGGCGTCGGCGACGTGTGCCGGCTCCGCCACGACCACCGCCGGCTCGCAGCGGTCGAGGAGCGCCGCGAGCTCGGCGGCCGAGGCGCGGAACCCGAGCGGCACGGCGACGGCCCGCAGCGACGCGCAGGCGAGCAGGGTCACGAGCAGCGCGGCGGAGTTCCGGCCGACGTGGGCGACCCGCGCCCCGGGCGCGACCCCGGCGGCGCCGAGGGCGTCCGCCAGGGCGCGGACCGTCGCCGCGAGCTCCGCGGCGGAGGTGACCGTCGCGCCGTACACCAGGCTCGGCGCGGCGGGGTCGTGCACCGCCACCTGCTCGAGCGCGGCGGCGGTGCTCAGGTCGACGGGCATCGGCTCCTCCGGGTGCGGGCCGGCCGGCCCGTCCCCCGTGGGGGTGGGCCGGCCGGGGACGGGCGGGTGGGTCAGCGGGCCGCCGCGGGCGCGGGCGCCGGCGCGGTGGGCGAGGCGGCGCTCATCCGGGCGAGGTGCGCGCGCTGGATCCCGCGGAACGCGGTGGCCAGGCCGACGCCGACCAGCGCGAGCACGATGGCGACCACGAACGGCACCGTGAAGTCGCCGCCGCGGTCCGCGGCCATGCCGGACGCGAGCCGCGGGGCGAAGAACGCGGACACCGAGTACGCGACGAACACCATGGCGTAGTTGACCCCCTGGTAGCGGGGGCCGAAGTTCGTCATCGTCAGCGCGGGGAACACGCCCATGACGCCGCCGAAGCAGAGCCCCAGGCCGATGATGCCCACGGCGAACCCGGCCGTCGAGGACACGAGCACGAGCACGAGCAGGCACAGGGCCACGACCCCGTAGATGATCGACAGCGCCGTCGTGTAGCCGAGCCGGTCGGACACCGCGCCCCACAGCACGCGGCCCAGGGCGTTGCAGGCGGAGTACACCGAGACGAACACCGCGGCGGTCGCCGCCGTCAGGCCGAACATGTTCTGCCCGATCGGGGAGGCGTTGGACGCGATCATCAGCCCGGAGAACGCGCCGAACGCCATCATCACGAAGATCGCCCAGAACACCGGGGTGGCCAGGGTGCGCCGCCACGGCACGGCGAGGGCGGGGCGGCCCGCGGGCGGGGTCCACCCGGCGGGCGTGAACCCGACCGGCGCGGCGCGCAGGAACAGCGAGGCGACGACCACGACGACGGCGTACGCGGCGCCCATCCAGACGAACGCCGACCGGACGCCGGGGCCGGCGATGATCGCGTTCGCGACCGGGGCCGCGATGACGGACGCGGCGCCCATGCCACCGGTGATGAGACCGGCGGCCAGACCGCGCCGGTCGGGGAACAGCTTCATCGTGTTGCCGAGGCAGCCCGAGTACGCCAGGCCCTGGCCCAGGCCGGCGAGCACCCCGTAGGACAGGTACAGCGCCGTCAGCGACGAGGCCGCGCCGGTGAGCGCGAACCCGGCGGCGAACATCAGGCCGCCGACGAGGACCAGCCAGCGGGTCCAGCCGCGGTCGGTGAGGACGCCGCCGACGATCATCGGGATCGGGCCGACCGCCGCGTTGATGGTGAACGCCATCATCACCTGGGGCATCGTCCAGCCGTGCGCCTCGCTGAGCGGGCCGGCGAGCACGGAGAACGCGTAGATCGCACCCGTGCACATGAGCACGGCGACCGAGGACCACAGCACGGTCCAGCGGTTGATCGGAGGGGTCGACGTCGTCGTCGAGGTCATGGCGGTGGTGCCTTTCCGGCGAGAGGGGGTGGCGCGGGAGAGGTGGTGCGGGAGCGGTGGTGCCGGGACGGGTCAGCCGACGAGGTCGGCCAGCCCGCCCCACGTCTCGGAGAACAGCCCGGCGGGCATCGTCCGGAGGTCGGCCGCGACGTCCGGGACGAAGTCCATGAGGTCGAGCACGTCGCGCTGCAGGTCGATCCCGGGTGCGATCTCGGTGACGGTCATCCGGCCGTCCCGCAGCTCGAGGACGGCGCGCTCGGTCACGTACAGCACGCGCTGCCCGGCCTTCGTGGCCACGGCGCCGGAGAAGGTGATCTGCTCGACGTCGGCGAGGAACTTGCGCGCCCGGCCCTCGGTGACGATGCGCAGCGTGCCGTCGCGGACCTCGGTCTCGAGGCCGCCGGCGGTGAAGGTGCCGGCGAACACGAGCGTGCGGGCCGACTGGGAGATGTTGATGAAACCGCCGCAGCCCGCGACCCGGCTCCCGAACTTCGAGACGTTGACGTTGCCGTGCGCGTCGGTCTGCGCGAGCCCCAGCACCGCGACGTCGAGGCCGCCACCGTCGTAGAAGTCGAACTGGGCGTGGTGGTCGACCAGTGCCTCGGGGTTCCAGGAGTGGCCGAAGTCCTGGAGGCCGGCGGGGACGCCGCCGACCGCGCCGGCCTCGGTGGTGCCGAGGACCAGGTCGCTCACGCCCTCCTCCGCGGCGACCGAGCCGACGTCGCACGGGATGCCGACGCCGAGGTTCAGCACCGCCCCGCGGCGCAGCTCCATCGCGGCGCGGCGGGCGATCACCTTGCGCTCGCCGAGCGGGATGGACGCCACGGACGACAGCGGGACGCGCAGCTGGCCGGAGAACGACGGGTTGTAGTGCGTGTTCTCGGTCTGGAAGTGGTTCTCGGGCTCGGAGACCACGAGGTAGTCGACGAGCAGGCCCGGGACCGTGACGTCGTTCGGGTCGAGGGAGCCGGCCTCCGCGACCGACTCGACCTGCGCGATGACGACGCCGCCCGAGTTGTGCACCGCCTGGGCGATCGGCAGGACCTCCATCTTGAGGCCCTCCTTGCTCAGCGTCAGGTTGCCGCGGGTGTCGGCGACGGTGCCGCGGATCAGGCCGACCTGGATCGGGAAGGAGGGGTACAACAGCCACTCCTCGCCGGCCAGCTCCACGACCTGGACGTAGTCCTCCGTGGTGCGGGCCGACATCCGCGCGCCCTCGACCCGCGGGTCCACGAAGGTGCCGAGCCCGACCTTCGTGATGACGCCGGGGCGGTGCGCGGCGATCTCCCGGTAGAGCTGGGTGATGACACCCTGCGGCAGGTTGTACGCCTCGACCGCGTCCTCGGAGATGAGCTGCGCGAACGCGGGGGAGGCGATCGCGATGCCACCCATCCAGCGACGGACCAGCCCCGGGTGGCCCCAGTGGCTCATGCCCTTGTCGCGGCGGTTCCCCACGGCGCTCGCGTGCACGACGTGCAGGCCGTGCGGGGCGCCCGTGGCGAGGAAGCGGCGCTCGACGGCGGCCATCGTCTCCTCGTTCACGCACGCCAGGCCGAACCCGGACAGGGCCACGGTGGCGCCGTCCGGGACGAGGGCGGCGGCTTCGTCGGCGGTGATGATCTGGGCCACGGGCGGACTCCTTCGTCGGCAGTGTGCTGCGACGCCGACTATTTCGGACTGGGAGAGTCGGAAATTGGGACCATCGTCCCCGGACGGGCGGTCGGCGCCACCGCACGATGGACGAGCGCGGGGGTCCACCGCCCCGCCCGCCCCGGCCGCGACGACGCGAGCCGGCGCCACCACCAGGAGGGTGCAGCACCATGGACTTCGGCCTGACGGACGAGCAGGAGCTCCTGCTCTCGAGCCTCGACGACCTGCTCGAGCGCGAGTGCCCCGAGTCGTACATCGCCGAGCTGGACGCGACGCACACGCCGCCGACGGCGTTCCGCAAGGCCCTGCACGAGGCCGGCTTCGCGTCCCTCGGCTTCCCCGAGGAGTACGGCGGCACCCCCGTCGACGCCACGACGCTCGTGCTGCTGGCGGCGCGGGTCGCGCGGCAGGGCCTGAACAACGGCTACGGGCTCGAGCTGCTGCAGGCGATGGACATCCTCGAGTTCGGCTCCGAGGAGCAGAAGCAGGAGATCCTGGGCCTGCTGGCCTCCGGCGACGTGCCGTTCGCGCTCGGGTTCACCGAGCCCGGCGCCGGCTCCGACAACGCCGCGATGTCCACCACCGCCGTGCACCACGACGGGGTGGTGACGTTCAACGGCACCAAGACGCTGATCACCAACGCCCTGCAGTCGCGGTACCTGCTGCTCATGGCGAAGGACCCGGCCGTCGCGAACCCCCGCGAGGCGATCTCGATGTACCTGGTGCCGATGGACGCGCCCGGCCTGTCGACGAACCCGCTCGAGAAGATCGTCTGGCACATCTCCGACTCCTGCGAGATCTTCCTCGACGACGTCACCCTGCCCGAGTCGTGCCTCGTGGGCGTGAAGGGCGCCGGCTTCAAGCAGCTCATGCGGAACTTCGAGATGGAGCGCCTCGTCATCGCCTCCCAGTGCTGGGGGCTGGCGGAGTGCGCCTACGAGGACGCCGCCACCTACGCCGCCCAGCGCGTGCAGTTCGGCAAGCCGATCGGCCAGTTCCAGCTCATCCAGCAGAAGCTGACGGACATGGCCATCAAGGTCGAGAACATGCGCAACTTCGTGCTGCGCACCGCCTGGATGCTCGACCGGGACGTCCCGCTGAGGAGCCAGGGCGCGCTGTGCAAGCGGTACTGCGCGATGGCGGCGTTCGAGGTCGCGGACGAGGCGATGCAGGTGTTCGGCGGCGTCGGGGTCACGGTCGGCACCCGGGTCTCCCGGCTCTGGCGGGACATCCGCGGCCACCGGTTCGGCGGCGGCACCGACGAGATCATGGTGCACATCGCCGGCCGGCAGATCGTCAAGGACCACAGCTGAGCACCCGCTGCACCCCACCGACCACCGCCCGCCGGAGGAGAGAACCATGAAGATCGTCGTCGCCTGCAAGTGGGCGCCGAACCCCCAGGACGCCGAGGTGCGCCCGGACGGCACCGTCGACTGGAGCCGGTCCAAGAGCGCCGTCAGCGAGCACGACCCCGTCGCGTTCGAGGTGGCCCGCCGCCTCGCGGACGCCACCGGCGGCGAGGTCGTCGCCCTGTCCGTCGGGCCCGCCGCCTCGGACACCCCGCTGGCCCGCAAGGCCATGCTCTCGCGCGGGGCGGACCGGCTGGTCCTCGTCGCGGACGACGCGCTGGCGGGCCTGGGCAGCACCGCGGTCGCCGCGGTCCTGTCGGCGGCCGTCCGGGCCGTCGGGGACGTGGACGTCGTGCTCACGGGGCCGGAGTCCGTGGACAACGGCGACCGGCAGGTGCCGATGACGCTGGCCGGCCACCTCGGCTGGCCCGGGCTCGGGGCCGTGGGCGACGTGCAGGCGGCCGACGGCGGCCTCGTCGTCGAGCGCGCCACCGACCGCGGCGTGCAGGTGCTCGACGTCACCGGCCCCGCCGTGCTCGCGGTCGCCGCCGACGCGGTCGTCCCGCGCGTCCCGGGGATGAAGGACATCCTCGGGGCCGCGAAGAAGCCCACCGACGTGCTCGCGCTCGCCGGCCTCGACGTGCCGGCGCCGGTCGCCGCCACGGAGG
The DNA here is from genome assembly GCF_007679345.1 of Cellulosimicrobium cellulans. Taxonomy (GTDB): domain Bacteria; phylum Actinomycetota; class Actinomycetes; order Actinomycetales; family Cellulomonadaceae; genus Cellulomonas; species Cellulomonas cellulans_A. Next base: position 51,441 of record NZ_VEGH01000002.1, on the reverse strand, counting down.
TCGTCGGCACCGCCCGGCCCGCGCCCAGCGCCCGCGGCCGGCACGTCATCACCACCGCCGACCCGGCCGCCGCGGCCGCCGAGCTGGTCGACGCGCTGCGCGCCGCCGGCGCGCTGTGACCGCCGGCCCGCAGCCAGAAGGAGCAGACACGATGAACGAGAGCACGCAGGACGTCCTGGTGCTGGTGGACGGCGACGCGGCGGTCGCGGGACCGGTCGCGGTGGCCCGCGCGGCCGCGGCGCCGGGCGCAGCGGTCGTGGCCGTCGTCGCCGGCGCGCGGGCGGTGGCCGACGCCGTCGCCGCGTCCGGTGTCGACCGGGTGCTGTGGCTCGGCGAGCCCGGGGACGGGGTCCCGGTCGAGGCGCTGGCCGGCGCCGTCGCCGAGGTGGTCGCCGGGGCCGCGCCGCGCCTGGTCGTGGCCACCACCCGCGACGGCGGCCGGGCCCTCGCCGGCGCCGTGGCCGCGCGGTGCGGCGCACCGGTGCTGACCGGGGCGACGAGCGTGAGCGCGACCGCCGACGCCGTCGAGGTCCGCCGCGACGTGCACGGCGGCATCGCGGTCCGCACCGAGCGGGTCACGGGCGGCCCGGCGGTCGTGACGGTCGCGCCGGGCGGGGTCGCCGCGCCCGCGGCACCGGTCGCGGTCGAGGAGGTCGCCGCGCCCGTGCCCGCCGCCGCCGTGCGGGTCCGCGAGGAGCGGGCCTCGGGCCGTGCGTCGGTCGACCTCGGCGGCGCCCGGGTCGTCGTCGGCATCGGGCGCGGCCTCAAGGCGCGCGAGGACCTGGCCCTGGTCGAGCGGCTGGCCGCGGCGCTGGGCGCCGAGGTGGCCTGCTCGCGGCCGCTCGCGGAGGGGCACGACTGGCTGACCAAGGACCGCTACATCGGCATCTCCGGCCAGCACGTCGCCCCGGACCTGTACGTGGCCGCGGGCATCTCCGGCCAGGTCCAGCACATGGTCGGCGTCGCGGGCGCGAAGGTCGTCGTCGCGATCAACTCGGACGCGGACGCGCCGGTCTTCGCGCAGTGCGACCACGGCGTCGTCGGTGACCTCTACACCGTCCTGCCCGCGCTCGCCGCGGCCCTGGAGGCCTGACCGCCATGGCCGACGAGCCCGACTTCGACGTCGTGGTGGTGGGGGCCGGCCCGGCCGGCTCCGTCACCGCGCACCGGCTGGCGACCGCCGGCCTGTCCGTCGCGCTGATCGAGCGCGGCGAGGCCCCGGGGTCCAAGAACCTGTCCGGCGGCGTGCTGTACGGCCGCGTGCTGGACCAGGTGCTGCCCGGGTTCGCCGACGAGGCGCCCGTCGAGCGGCGCATCACCCGGCACGTCACCACCTTCCTCACCCCGGACTCGGCGGTGTCGCTCGACTACGCGTCGCAGCGGCTCGCCGAGCCGGTGAACGCGGTGACGGTCCTGCGGGCGAAGTTCGACCCGTGGCTCGCGGAGCGGGCCGAGGAGGCCGGGGCGTACCTGATGCCCGGCGTCCGGGTCGACCAGCTGCTCACCGAGCCGGGCGCCCAGCCGGGCGCGGTGCGCGTGCGCGGCGTCCGGGCCGGCGAGGACGAGCTGCGCGCCCGCGTCGTCGTGGCGGCGGACGGGGTGAACTCGTTCCTCGCCCGCGACGCCGGGCTGCGCGGCAAGGAGCCGCTGAACCACCTCGCCGTCGGCGTGAAGGCGGTCGTCCGGCTGCCCCGCAGCGTGATCGAGGACCGGTTCGGCCTCACCGGCGACGAGGGCGCCGCGCACGCGCTGGTCGGCGACTGCACCCGCGGCGTCGGGGGCGGGGCGTTCCTCTACACCAACACGGAGTCGCTGTCGGTGGGCGTCGTGCTGCGCCTGGACGACCTCCTCGCCTCGGGTCACACCGCCGCGGGGATCTTCGACCACCTCGTGCAGCACCCGGGGCTCGCGCCCTACCTCCGGGGCGGCGAGGTCGTCGAGTACGGGTCGCACCTCGTGGCCGAGGGCGGCCTGGCGATGCTCGGCACGCTCGCCACGGACGGCCTCGTCGTGGTCGGCGACGCCGCCGGGCTCACGATCAACTCCGGGCTGACGGTCCGGGGGATGGACCTGGCCATCGGGTCGGGGATCGCCGCCGGGGACGCCGTCGCCGAGGCGATCGCCGCCGGGGACGTCACCGCCGCCGGCCTCGCGGGGTACCGCAGGCGGCTCGACGAGGGCTTCGTCGGGCGCGACCTGCGCACCTACGCCCGGGCGCCGAAGTTCCTCGAGCGCCCGCGGATGTACGGGGCGTACGGCGAGCTCGCCGCGGGCCTGTTCCACGACGTGTTCAGCCTCGACACCACGCCGCGCAAGCACCTCGCGGCGGTCGCCCGGACGGCCCTCGGCCGGTCCGGGATCGGGCTCCGGACGGTGCTCAGCGACGGATGGGCGGGGGTGCGTGCCCTGTGAAGGCGCAGACGATCCCGGAACGGCTCGGGGCCAACCGGTACGAGGTCGACGAGGAGGAGTCCCACATCGTCGTCGACCAGGAGCTCTGCCGGACCACCGGGACGGGGGAGCGGATCATCGCCGTCTGCCCGGCCGGTGTGTACTCCGAGCGGGACGGGCAGATCGACGTCGAGTACGCCGCGTGCCTGGAGTGCGGGACCTGCCTGGCGGTCGCGGCGCCGGGGGCGCTGACCTGGCGCTACCCGCGCGGGGGGTTCGGGATCCGCTTCCGGGAGGGCTGAGCCGGGGGCGCGGGCGGGTCGGCCTCGGCTGCCGTGGCGGCGGCCAGCTGCAGGTCGACGAGGCGCTCCAGGTACGCCGGCATGGTGGCGCGCACCCGGTCGATCAGGTGCGGCGGCGTTACCAGGACGTGCATCAGCACCGACCCCTCGATGGCGTCCAGGAGGTGCACGGCCGAGGTGCCCGGGGGCAGCTCCCCCTCCCGGACCGCCCGCTCGACACGCTCGCGCTCGCTGAGCACGAACCGCGTGATCGCCTCGTGCCGGACGTCCGCGAGGGGGACGGGGAACGCCCGCGCCTCGACGTACAGCCGGAGCATGGCCAGCCCGTCCTCGCCGAGGTACAGGTCCGCGCGCCGCTGCGCGTGGGCGACGAGGTAGTCGCGGAGCGAGTCGCCCGCGCCGCGGCCGTCGGCTGACTCGTCGGCCTCCGGCGTCGCGCCGTCCGCGGGGCCGGCCGGCGCGGGCTCGGCCTGCACCTGCCGGAGCGCGTCGGCGAGCATCGCCGTCTTGTTTGGCCACCGCAGGTACAGCGACGACTTGCCCACGCGGGCCCGGGACGCGACCTCGGCGATCGTGAGCCCGGTCCAGCCCTTCTCGCCGAAGACGTCGAGCACCGCGGCGAGCGCGCGCCGCTCCAGGTCGGGCGCCCGGGGACGCCCCGGGGGGCGCTGGTCGTCGGGCGAGGTCACCCGTCGGAGGGTAGTCGCCGTCGTCGTCGGGCGGTGACGCCGTCCGTGCGTCGGCGCCGGGCCCGGCACGAACAACGGCGCCCGGGGAGGACGCCGTTGCCGAACGGACGACCGCGGGGGTTATCAGGCGTGCACGTGGTCAGTCGAGACGGGGTCGAGCCCGTTCGACGCGTCCTATGCGTGGACGGATCGCGCGTGGGTTCCCTCGGGCCGTTCTGTTGTGCTGCCCATTCCAGCCGACCCGCGCGCCCGGGGGAAGGGTTCCGGGCGAAGTCCCAGGTCGACGCGGTCAGCTGCCCGGATGGCGGGACCGCTGCCCGGATGCCGGACGACCCCGGGGGTCACCGGCGTGGTCGCCGCCGCCGAGCGGCCAGCGCGGCCCACGCGGTCGCCGCCGCGACCACCACGAGGGCCGCGGTGACGCCGAGCGCGACGCGGTCCCGGGCCACCGGTCCGGTGAGCTGCCGCAGCGTCGCGAACCGTCGGCCCGCCGGCACCGTGACGTGCCGGCGGAACACCAGCGGCGTCCAGCCCTCCTCCGCGGCGAGCCGGCGCAGCGCGCGGTCGGGGTTCACCACGTACCCGTGGCCGACCGCCCGGAGCATCGGCGCGTCGGTCGCCGAGTCGGTGTACGCGGACGAGGCCGCCAGGTCGTACCCGCGGCGGCTCGCCAGGTCCCGCATCGCGCCGGCCTTGGCCGGGCCGTAGGCGTAGAACGCGATCTCCCCGGTGTACCGCCCGTCGGCGACCCCCATCCGGCTGGCGATCACCTCGTCCGCGCCGATCAGCTCGGCGATCGGCTGCACCAGCTCCGCGCTCGACGCCGAGACGACCACCACGTCGTGCCCGGCGGCGTGGTGCTCGGCCACGAGGTCCAGCGCCTCGGCGTAGACCACCGGTCCGATCGCGTCCTGCAGGCTCTCGGCGACGATCGCCGACACCCGCTCGACGTCCCAGCCCGTGACCATCGCCGAGAGCTGGGCCCGCACCCGCTCGGTGCGGCCCTCGGTCGCGCTGCCGAGCAGGAACGCCAGCTGGGCCGCCGCCGAGCGCAGCGCCGCCCGCCGGGTGAGCAGCCCGCCCGACAGGAACGGACGGGCGAACGCGCTCGCCGCCGACGTCGCGATGACCGTCTTGTCCAGGTCGAAGAACGCGGCGGCGCGTGCGGTCGGCGCGCCACCGGTGGGGGACGTGGGCGAGGTGTGGCCGGGGCTCATGGGGAACGGGTGCCTCCTGGATCGAGGGTATCGAGCCTCACCCGGACGACCACAGGGGCCCGGGGCGTGCGTCGTCCCCAGGTCGGGGCCCGGCGGCGGGACGCCGGCCGGTGCAGGACGGCAGCGTCGGCTCGGGCGGGTCGTCGCGGGCGGCGTGCCCGACGACGGACGGAGGTGGCGATGGTCAGGGGCGGCGAGCGACCGGCCGGTGGCGCCGGCGTGGTGGGCGTGGTCGGCGCGCGCGGCGGCGCCGGGGCGACGGTGACCGCGGCGGCGCTCGCGGCCGAGCTGGCGCGGCGGGGGACCACCGTGCTCGTCGACACCGGGCCCGGCCCCTCGCTCGACACGGTCCTCGGTCTCGAGGCCCACCCGGGGCTGCGGTGGCCGGACCTCGCCGGGGCCCGCGGCGCGGTGGACCCGGTGCTGCTCGCCGGGAACCTCATGCGGTGGGGCCGGTGCGGCGTGCTGCCGACCGACGACGCCCGGCCCGGCCCACCCCCCGCGGCCGCGCTCGCCGACGTGCTCCGGGCGCTCCGGGCCGCGTACGGGTCGGTCGTGCTCGACCTCGACCGGGCGGCGCTGCTCGGGGCCGGGGCCGGGACCGGGGCCGGCGCCGCAGCGGGGAGCACGACGGGCGGCTCGCCGGTCGAGGGCGACGGGGTCGGGGGCGGCGCGGCGGGCGCGTCGCCCGGTGGGCCACCGGGCGAGCCGCAGCATCCGCCTCGGCATCCGCCGCCGCGCCAGGACGCCCGCGGGGCGACGCTGCTCGCAGCGTGCCGGACGGTCCTCGTCGTCGTCCCGCGCGACGTCCCGGCGGTCGCGGGGGCGCGGCTGCTCCGGGACGGTCTGGTTGGCGACGGCCGACGGGTGGGCCTCGTCGCGCGCGGACCGGCGCCGGGCGGACTGGGCGTCCAGGAGGTCGCCGCTGCCGTCGGGCTCCCGGTCGTGGCGGCGCTGCCGTGGGCGCGCGGGCTCGGCGCGGCCGTCGACAGCGGGGTCGGCCCGGCGCTCTCGCCGACTGCTGCGCGCGCCGTGGCGCGGCTCGCGCGGCGCCTCACGTGACCGGCGGCGGCGTGCGCGACGCGGACGGCGCCCCGGGAGTCGCCGACCTCGTCGCGGGCGTCCGGCACCGGCTCGCGGCCGAGGGCGGCCCCGTGACCGGCACGCGCGTGTCCGCCGCGCTGCGGGACAGCGGACGGGTGCTCGGCAGCGCGGCCCTGGCCGAGCTCGACGGGGTGGTCCGAGCCGAGATCGTGGGGGCGGGGCCGCTCCAGCCCCTGCTCGACGACCCGGCCGTCACCGACGTCCTCGTGAACGGCCCGCGCGACGTGTGGGTGGAGCGCGCCGGCAGGCTGCAGCGGGCCGCCGTCGACCTCGGGGACGCCGCGCGGGTCCGCAGCCTGGCGGTGCGGCTGGCCGCGGCGGCCGGGCAGCGCCTCGACGACGCCCGTCCCGCGGCCGACGCCCGGCTCCCGGACGGCACGCGGCTGCACGCGGTGCTCCCCCCGGTCGCCGACGGCTGCACCCTCCTGTCGCTGCGCGTGGTGCGGCACCGGCCGTTCACCCTGGAGGACCTGGTGCGCGACGGCACCGTGCCCGCCGGGGTCGACACCGTGCTCCGCGGCCTGGTCGCGGGGCGGGCCAACCTGCTCGTCTCGGGCGCGACCGGCACGGGCAAGACCACGCTGCTGTCGACGCTGCTGTCGCTCGCCGACCCGGGGGAGCGGATCGTCTGCGTCGAGGAGGCGGGCGAGCTCGCCCCGCGGCACCCGCACGTGGTCCGGCTGCTCGCCCGCCGGCCGAACGTGGAGGGCGCGGGTGGCGTCGACCTCGGTGACCTGGTGCGCGAGTCCCTGCGGATGCGACCCGACCGGGTCGTCCTGGGCGAGTGCCGCGGCGCGGAGGTGCGCGACGTGCTCAGCGCGCTGAACACCGGGCACGACGGCGGCTGCACCACCGTGCACGCGAACGCCGCGACCGACGTCCCCGCGCGGCTCGAGGCGCTCGGCGCGCTCGCCGGCCTGTCGCGGGAGGCGCTGGCGGCGCAGGCGGCCAGCGCCCTGCACGCCGTCGTACACCTGCGCCGGGACGGCGGCCTGCGCCGGGTGGCCGAGATCGCGACCGTCGAGCGCGACGTCGAGCGGGGGACGCTCGTGGTGCGCACGGCGCTGACGGCCGGTCCCGACGGGGCCGTGACCGCCGGGCCCGGGTGGGCTGACCTCGCCCGGCGAGCCGGTCACCGGGGTCGCCCCGACGCCGGTCGTCCCCGCGGCCCGGTCGGTCACGTGCCGAGGTCGACCCCCGTGCGGGACGCACCCGGGTGACCGGGGGAACCGCAGGGGGCGCGCTGCTCGTGGCGACGCTGCTCGCGCTCGCCGTGCTGCTGGGGACCGGGCCCGGAGCGGCGCCGCGGCGGCGGGTGGTCGCCGGCCCGGGTGCGCGGCTGGTCACCGCCGGTGCCGCGGAACCGGTCGGGCGGGCACAGGGCCGGCGTCGGTGGGGGCGCCCGGCCACCGACCCCTCGGTGCTCCTGATCGCGATCGTCACGGCGGTGGCCGCCGAGGTGCGCGCGGGCCGCGCACCGGCCGACGCCTGGCGGCTGGTCCTCGGGGTCCCCGTCGTCGCGTCCGGCGCGCCCGCCGCCGAGGACGTCCTCGCGGCGGTCCTGCCCCCGCACCGGCGCGCGCCGCCGGCCCACCCGACGTCGGACCTGCTGCGGCGACGGGTCGCGGGCGTGCTCGCGGCCGGCCGGCTCGCCGCCGAGCTCGGCGCCCCCACGGCGGGCGTGCTGGAGGAGTGCGCCCGCGCGCTCGCCGCCGACGCGGACGCCGAGACCGCCGTGCAGAGCGCCCTCGCCGGACCCCGGCAGACCACCTCCCTGCTCACGTGGCTCCCCGCGCTCGGGGTCGTCCTCGGGACCCTGCTCGGTGCCGACCCGTTCGGCGTCCTGCTCGGCGGGGGAGCGGGCTCGGCCGCCGGCGTCGGGGGACTCGTGCTGACCCTGGTCGGACGCCGGTGGACCGGCCGTCTGGTCGCGGGCGCCCGGTCGGCGGGCTCGGGCCCGGGTGCCGGGTCGGGTGGCGGCGCGGCTGCGGGCGGCTCTGCGGGCGGCTCTGCGGGTGGCTCTGCGGGCGCGGGTGGACGCGGGGTCTCGGGAACGCGCGGGTCGGCGCGTGGTGACGCGCGGTGAGCGAGGCGCTGCTCGTCCTGCTCGCCGGCATGGTGGTGCACCTGCTCGGGCCTCCGGCGGCCCGCCGACCCGGACCGGGCGCCGTCGCCCGCGGCGCCGCGCGGACCGGCGCCCACGGAGCGCACGAGGACACGCTCGCCGTCGACCTGGTGACCGTCGTGGACCTGCTCGCAGTGGCTGTGCGCGCCGGCGCGAGCGTCCCGGGCTCCCTCGCGGCCGTCGGGAGCGCGCTCGGCGGGGCGGTCGGCCGGGACCTCGACCGGGCCGGCACGGCGCTGCTGCTCGGGGAGCCCTGGACGGCCGCGTGGGTGCACGCCCCGGCACTCGGAGCCGTGCTCGACGGCCTCGAGGCGGCGTGGCGGACCGGAGCGCCGGCGGGTCCGGCGCTGCGGGCCGCGGCCGCCGAGCTCCGGCGGACGCGCGACCGCGCGGCGCGGGAGGCGGCGGGCCGGTTGGGTGTGCGGCTCGTCCTCCCGCTCGGGCTGTGCTTCCTGCCGGCGTTCGTGCTGGTCGGGCTCGTCCCCGTGCTGGCGTCCCTCGGCCGCGGTCTCCTCTGACGTGCCCTCGGTGCCGTGTGCTGCTCCACCCCGTGAACGCCGACCCCGGGGTCGTGCTCGACGTCCGCCCGCAGAGGCACCGACAGGGCATCCGACACGGCGAGCGAGTAGCCGCCGGCTACTCGGTCGACGTGTCCGATGCTCGCTCGGAGTCCGGCGCTGCCCCGTGGGTATGGCGCTGCCCGGCGCTGCCCGGCGTGGGCATGGCGCTGCCCGGCGCTGCCTGTTCGGCGCGGCGTGGGGCCGCCCTGCCCGTCGCCGGGCTGCCCTGCCCGTCGCTGCCCGGGACGACGTGGGCGCTGCCGGGCGTCCGTCGGCTGTGCCCGGGCCCTCCGGGTTTCCCGGAGGCCGTGCCCGTGGTGAGGAGCGGGCGCCGAGTCCTCCACAGGTGCGGGGACGTGCGCCGTCCCCAGGAGGCGCCAGCCGGCTCGGCGTCCCGGGCCCCGGCCTCGGCAGGGTCGGTCCTGCCGGCCGACGAGCGGTCGGCAGTGACCACGGGAGGCACGAGATGCAGCAGGTGAGCAGCGCGCGGACGGGCTGGCAGCGGTGTCGCCGCCGCGTGATGGAGGCGGCGCGGACGGCGCCGGCAGGCCTGCGGCGGGTGCGGGCGAGGTTCGGCGGCACGACCCGGGATGCCGGCCTGGCGACCGCGGAGTACGCCGTCGTGATGATCGCCGCGGTGGGATTCGCCGGGCTCCTGGTCGTGATCCTCCGCAGCGCGGAGATCCGGGAGACGCTGACGAACCTCGTGCGCGACGCGCTGGCGGTGTGACCGGGCGCCCGCGGCGTGACCCGCAGGGAGATCGTGGCTCGGTGACCGCCGAGTTCGCGGTCCTCCTGCCGGTCGTCGCCGTCCTGATCGGGGTGGTGGTGGCGCTCGCGGCGAGCGCCGTGACCCAGCTCCGGTGCGCGGACGCGGCCCGCGTGGCGGCCCGGGTCGCGGCGATCGGTCAGGGCGACGCCGCCGTCGCGGCTGCGGCGGCGCGGGTGGCCGGCCCCGGAGCCCGGACGGCCGTCGCCCGGGACGACGCCTGGGTCGTGGTGACCGTCGAGGCGGGTGTCGGGCCGGCGCTCCCGCTGGTCGGCGCGGTCACGGTGCGAGGAACCGCCGCCGCGTGGGTGGAGCCGTGAGCCGGGCGGGGCCGGGTGTCCGGAGCGGTCCGGTCGGCACCCCGGCAGGCAGGACGGAAAGGCGGACGGGCCCGGCGGTGCGCGACCGCGGCTCGGCCGCTGTCCTCGTGGTGGCGCTCGCGGCGGTGACGGCGGTGCTCGCCGGGGCGCTCGGGATGCTCGGCGTGGTCCAGCAGGCGCGGGGCCGGGCGCAGGCCGCCGCGGACCTGGGCGCGCTCGCCGCTGCCGCCCGCCTGCTCCGGGGGCACGGCGACGCCTGCGAGCTCGCCCGGACGGTCGTCGAGCGGAACGGTGCAGCGCTCGTCCGGTGCGCCGTCGTCGCCGGGAGGGACGTCCAGGTCCGGGCCGAGGTGCGGACGGCCGTCGGGCAGGCCTCGGCCGAGGCGACCGCCGGCCCGCGCCGCCTCGGCCCGCGCCGCCTCGGCCCGCGCCGTCTCCGCCCGTGCCCCCCGGGGCGGGCGTCCTCGGGGCCCCGACGCGCGGCGACGTGGCCCCGCACGGCATCAGGCCGGCGCGTGCGCGAGGACCGCGTCGAGCAGCCGCACGGCCGCCGCCTTCTCCAGCGGGTTGTTGGCGTTGCCGCACTTCGGCGACTGCACGCACGCGGGGCACCCCGTGCGGCACGGGCAGGTCGCGATCGCCTGCCGGGTGGCCCGCAGCCAGACCGCGCCCAGGTCGTACCCGCGCTCGGCGAACCCCGCGCCTCCGGGGTACGCGTCGTGCACGAACACCGTCGCCTGCTCCGTGTCGGCGTGCAGCGCGGTCGAGACGCCGCCGAGGTCCCACCGGTCGCAGGTGGCGAGGAGCGGCAGCAGCCCGATGGACGCGTGCTCCGCCGCGTGCAGCGCACCGGGAGCCGTCTCGACGGTGATCCCCGCACGTTCGAGCACCTCGACGGGTGCCGTCCACCAGACCGAGGTCGTGGGCAGCGTGCGGGCGGGGAGGTCGAGCAGCTCGGAGCCCAGCACCTCCATGTCCGGGATCCGCTTGCGCTGGAAGCTCAGGACCTGGGTCGTGACGTCCACCGCGCCGAAGCCCCAGGTCACGGGCCCCCAGCGGCGCTCAGCCGTGACCGAGCGGATCTCGGTCGAGGTGACCCAGCGCGCCCACGTGCCGTAGTCGACGTCGCGCCGGTCGACGAGCGCCACGCCGTCCTCCAGGCGCAGCGCGTCGACGACGTAGGTCGCTCCCTGGTGCACGTAGACCGCACCGGCGTGCACGGTCGAGTCGGCCGCGGCGGAGTCGACGGTGCCGAGCAGCCGCCCGGTCGTGGACTCGACGACGCGCACGGGGTCGCCCCCGGTGCCCCGCAGGTCGGTCAGCCGGGCGGCCTGCTCGGCGTGCGTCCAGTACCAGCCGGACGGCCGGCGGCGCAGCGCACCCCGGGCGACGAGGACGTCCAGCAGCTCCCGTGTCCCCGGGCCGAACAGGTCCAGCTCCTCGGCGCGGATCGGGGTCTCCGCGGCCGCGGCGCACAGGTGCGGGGCGAGCACGTAGGGGTTGCCGGGGTCGAAGACGGTCGCCTCCACGGGGGCGTCGAGCGCCGCCTCGGGGTGGTGGACCAGGTAGGTGTCCAGGGGGTCCTCGCGCGCGACCAGCACCACGAGCCCGTCGGCGCCTGCCCGCCCCGCCCGCCCCGCCTGCTGCCAGAGCGACACCCGCGTACCCGGCCAGCCGGCGATCACGACGGCGTCCAGGCCGGAGATGTCGACCCCCAGCTCGAGGGCGTTCGTGGTGGCGAGCGCGCGCAGCCGTCCGGTCCGGATGGCCTGCTCCAGCTCGCGCCGTTCCTCGGGCAGGTACCCGCCGCGGTACGCGGCGACCGCCGCGGCGAGCTCGGGGTCCACCTCGCGCAGGTGCTCCCGGGTCACCGTCGCGACCGACTCCGCGGCGCGGCGGGACCGCGTGAACGCGAGGGTCCGGGCGCCGGCCGCGGTGAGGTCCGCGAGCAGGTCGGCGACCTCGGCCGTCGCCGACCTGCGCGGGCGGTCGGGGTCGTCGGCGACCAGGTCCTCGCCCGTGCCCAGCGGACCGGAGCCCTCGCGTGCCGGGCCGACCGAGCCCGCGTCGGGCCCGGGAGCGGGCGCGGCGGTGCGGGCGGCCGGGTCGTCCTCGCCGCTCCCGACTCCGGCGGGTCGCCCGTCGCCCGCCCGGTCCACGTCGACGGGCGGCTCGTCGAGCGGCAGCGCCCAGGGGTCGTCCTCGGGCAGCAGCCCGCTCCACGGCCCCTCGGCGGGCGCGACCTCGGGCGGCTGCCACAGCGCCACGGTCTTCCTGCCTGCCGGCGAGGCGTCGTCCGCGACGGAGACGACCTGCTCGGGCCGGACGCCGATCAGCCGGGCGGCGCTCACGGCGGGCTCGGCGGTCGTCGCCGACGCGAGCAGGAACACCGGGTCGGCGCCGTAGGTCCCGGCGACGCGGCGCAGCCGCCGCAGGACGGCCGCGACGTGCGCACCGAACACGCCCCGGAACGCGTGGCACTCGTCCAGCACGACGTACCGGAGCGACCCCAGCAGCCGGGCCCACCGGCGGTGCTGCGGCAGCAGCGCGAAGTGCAGGAAGTCGGGGTTGGTGAGCACCACGTCCGCGTGCTCCTGCACCCAGCGCCGCTCCTCCTGCGCGGTGTCGCCGTCGCAGGTCGAGACCCGGACGTCCCGGAGCCGCGCCGCGGACAGCACACGGTCGAGCGCGTGCCGCTGGTCGGCCGCGAGCGCCTTGGTCGGGCACAGGTAGAGGACGGACCCGCGGCGGGCCGCCGTCTCGATGCGGCCGGGGTCGAGGGCGCGCGCCGCGGCCTGCGCCCGGACCGCCGACAGCGAGGGCAGCCAGAACGCCAGCGACTTGCCGGAACCGGTCGACGTCGACAGGACGGTGTGGTGCCCGGACCACGCCGCGTCGGCGGCCTGCGCCTGGTGCCGCCACGGTCGCTCCACGCCGAGCGCCCGGTAGCCGGCCACCAGGTCGGCGTCCGCCCAGGCGGGCCAGTCCACCGCGGTGCCCTCGCGCGCGGGCAGGTGACGCACGTGCGTCAGGCGGTCGGCCCGCCGGCCCGCGGCGAGCAGCACGTCGAGCAGCTCGCCGGTCCCCACCACGGCACCATCCTCGCCCCTCGGCGGCCCCGCGTCGTACCGGGGGGCTCGCACGCCGCACGCGATCCCGGCCCGCCGCGGCGCGCGGGGCAGGATGGGCACGTGGCGACGCACATCGACCTGAACTGCGACCTCGGCGAGGGGCTCGGCCCGTGGACGCTCGGCGAGCCCGGGACGGACGAGGCCCTGCTGTCCGTGGTCACGAGCGCGAACGTCGCCTGCGGCTTCCACGCCGGTGACCCGTCGATCATGGCGGCCCGGTGCGCGACGGCACGGGCCCGCGGTGTCGCGGTCGGGGCGCACGTGGCGTACCGGGACCTCGTCGGGTTCGGCCGGCGCCGGCTCGACGTGCCGCCGGGCGAGCTCGCCGCCGAGGTGGCCTACCAGGTCGGCGCGCTGCAGGCCGTCGCCCGGACCGTCGGGGCGCGGGTCGGCTACGTCAAGCCGCACGGGGCTCTCTACAACCGGATCGTGCACGACGAGGACCAGGCGGCGGCGGTCGTCGCGGGGGTCGTGGGCGTCGACCCCTCGCTGGCGGTCGTCGGCCTGCCCGGGTCGGCGGTGCTCCGGCACGCGCGTGCGGCCGGGCTGCCGACGGTGACCGAGGCGTTCGTCGACCGCGGTTACCTCGGGGACGGCACGCTGGTGCCGCGCGACCGCCCCGGCGCGCTCGTCACCGACCCGGGCGAGGCGGCCGAGCGCGCGGTGCGCATCGCGACCGACGGGGCCGTGGTGGCGGTGGACGGGACGCTCGTGCGGGTCGACGCGGCCTCGCTGTGCGTGCACTCGGACACGCCGGGCGCGGTGCCGGTCGCGCGGGCCGTCCGCGCGGCCCTCGAGGCGGCCGGGGTCGAGCTGCGCCCGGCCGCGCCGTGATCGGGGGCTGCCGGTGACGGCCCCGACGGCGGACGGGGTGCGGGTCGTGCCGTACGGCGTCGACGCGCTGCTCGCCGACCTGCCCGACCTCGCGGCGGTCCGCGCGCTCGACGACGCCCTGCGGGGCGACCCGCCGCCCGGTGCGGTGGACGTCGTCCCCGCCGCGCGCACGGTGCTGGTGCGGTTCGCGACGCCCGGGGACGCCCGCGCTGCGGCCCACGTGCTGACGGAGGCGGCCGGGGCGGCCGTCGCCGCGGCCCGCGCCGGTCGGCCCCCGGCCGCCACGGACCGCGCGGCCACGGACCGCGCGGCCACGGACGGTGCGGCCACGGACGGTGCGGCCACGGACGGTGCCGCCTCGGACCACGCCGCCACGGACCGCACGGCCGCCGTCGTCCTCCCCGTCCGCTACGACGGCGCCGACCTCGCGGAGGTCGCCCGGGTGACGGGTCTGACCGAGGACCAGGTCGTCCGCCGGCACGCCGAGGGGGAGTACACGGTGGCGTTCGGCGGCTTCATGCCGGGGTTCGCCTACCTGACCGGGCTCGACCCCGCCCTGCACGTCCCGCGGAGGGCGACGCCGCGCGAGCGCGTCCCGGCGGGCGCGGTGGCGATCGCGGGCGAGTTCGCCGCCGTCTACCCGGCGGCGACTCCCGGCGGGTGGATGCTGCTCGGCACCTGCGGCGTGCCGCTGTTCGACGTCGACCGCGACCCGCCCGCCCTGCTCCGCCCGGGCACCCGCGTGCGGTTCGCCTCGGTGGCGGAGCCGATGACCGCGGAGACCGGCCCCGGCGCCTCGACGCCCGGCCCGCGCCCCGACCCGCTCGAGCCCGGTGCACGCGCCGGGACCGGTGCGCTCACCGCTCCACGCCCGCGCGCCGGCGGCGCCCGGCGCGCCGAGCGGGGCCCCCGCGCCGAGCGAGCCTCCCGCGCCGTCGTCGAGGTCCTCCTCCCGGGCCCGCTCACCCTGGTCCAGGACCGCGGCCGTCCGGGCCTGGCGGCAGTCGGCGTGGGCAGGTCCGGCGCGGCCGACGCCGGCGCGCTCCGGCTGGCGAACCGCCTCGTCGGCAACGCCCCCGGCGCCGCGGGCCTGGAGGTGCTGCTCGGCGGCCTGGTGCTCCGGTTCCCGGCCGGCGGGGTGGTCGCGCTCGCGGGCGCCGAGGTCCCGGCCGACGTCGACGGGGTCCCGGTCGCCCCGCACGCCGCGACGCGCGTCCCGCCGGGCGGCGTGCTGCGCACCGGCACGGCGACGCGTGGCCTGCGGCTGTACGTGGCGGTCCGCGGCGGGCTCGACGTGCCGCCGGTGCTCGGGTCGCGCGCGGCAGACCGCCTCGCCGGCCTCGGGCCCGCTGCGCCGGGCGCCGGCGACGTGCTACCCGTCGGCGCCGAGGTCGTCGACGCCGCCCAGCCGTGGGCCGACCCGCCGCGCGACTGGCCGGAGACCGCCGTGCTGCGCGTCACCCCGGGGCCACGCGCGGACTGGTTCGAGCCGGACGCGTTCGACCGGCTGCTCGGGGCCGGGTACGCGGTCACCCCGGCGAGCGACCGCGTCGCCCTGCGCCTCGACGGCCCGCCGGTCGCGCGCGCGGACCGCGGGGAGCTGCCCTCCGAGCCGTTGGTGCCGGGCGCGGTGCAGGTGCCGCCCGACGGCAGACCGGTGGTGTTCGGCGCGGACCACCCGGTGACCGGCGGCTACCCGGTCGTCGCGGTCGTCGAGCCGCGGTCGCGGGACCTCGCCGCTCAGCTCCGTCCGGGCGACGCGGTGGTGTTCGCCGCGCTCGACGGGCCCGCCACCACGCGCTGACCACGCCGCCGCGGGTCCCGCGCGCACCCGCCGACCCGACGGTGCCGCGGCCGGGGGCGGGTGACGGACACGCGTGAGCACGCAACACGCCGGTCCGGGGCGCGCGGTCTGTTTGAATGCTCCCGGAAGACAGAGGGGAGCTCCTGTGGACGTCAGCGTGGCGAGCAGGACCGTCGAGGGCAGGACCGTCGTCGACGTGACCGGCGAGATCGACGTGTACACCGCGCCCGCGCTGCGCGAGAAGCTCACCGCCCTGGTCGACGCCGGGCACGTGGACCTGGTCGTGAACCTCACCGAGGTGCGGTTCATGGACTCCACGGGGCTCGGCCTCCTGGTGGGCGTGCTGAAGCGGGTCCGGGGGCTCGACGGGCGGCTGCAGCTCGTCATCGACTCCGAGCGGCTGCTCAAGGTCTTCCGCATCACGGCGCTGACCCAGGTGTTCACCATCCGGGAGACGGTGGACGAGGCGCTGGCCGCCGACCGCGAGGGCTGACCCGCAGGTCACCCCCGCCGCTCGGCCTGCGCGACGCCCGACACGACGGTGCCGTCGGGCGTGCTCATGGCCGCCACGAGGCGGTTGCCACCAGGCTGGATGCCGGGGCAGCCCTCGGGCGTGCCGGTGACGTCTCGCGTCGCACCTCCCGGCGCGTCGGTCCAGCCTCCCGGCGGCACGTCCAGGAGCGCCAGCATGTAGTCGCCGTCGTCATCGCCGTCGGAGTGGTCGATGTCCCAGAGCACGTAGATCCGGACGTCTGCGTCCTCCAGGTCCGCCGCCGAGGCACCCTGCACGCGCAGCGACACCACGACATCGAGCTCGCTGCCCATGGCCGCGCGCACGATCGACACGGCGGGTGAGAGCGTCTGCGACTCCCGCGGGACGGGCTCTCCGCAGCCGGGGAGCTCCGCGCCGCCCCCCGGCGCCGTCGGGGTGGGAGAGGCCGCCGTCGCCGGGGACGAGGCGGTCGCCGCCGGCCCGAGGCCGTCGGGACGCCAGCCCGGGCCCGTCGACACGGCGAGCACGAGTGCGCCCGTGACCGCCAGCGCTCCCGCACCGGCGGACGCCCGACGGGCCGCACGCCGCCGGCGGCGACGGGCGACGAGGTGGTCCACCGGACCGAGGTCGGCGAGCGAGGCGGCGCTGCGGGCGAGGTCGTCGAGCGCTCGGCTGAGGTCGGTGGTCACAGCGAGGTCCTCTCTGGCTGGTGCGGGGGACGACCGTGGACGGGGCCGAGATGCTGCTCGAGCCGGCGGGTGCCGTCGGACAGGTACCGCTTGACGGCGCCGAGACTGACCCCGAGCGTGTCCGCGATGTCGGCGAGCGGGAGGTCGTCGAAGTACCGCAGGACGACGCAGGCGCGCTGGCGCCGGGGTAGGCCGGCGAGGGCCGCCCGCACGTCGAGCTGCGCGGCGACGGAGTCTGCGGCGTCCGGGGCGGGCAGCGTGCTCGCGTGCCCCAGCAGGGGCACCGCCTCGCGCCACCGCCGGAGTCGACGGTGGCCGTCGACGAACGTCGTGAGGATCGAGCGCCGCACGTACCCCTCGACGATGTCCAGGTCGACTCCGCCGCGGGAGCGGACCATGGTTTTCACCAGGGCGTCCTGCACCAGGTCCTCGGCGTCGCGGACGCTTCCGGTGAGCAGGTACGCGTAGCCCACGAGCGCGCGGCCTCGTTCGCGGGCCAGCACCGCGATCGCCTCGTCCCCGTCGTGCACCGTGCCGCCCTCCTGACGTCCCGCCGATCCTCTCGACAGGTGGACGAACGGTGCGGCCGATAGGTTGTGCGGGTCGCCCGAACGGCCGCAGGAGGACGGCGCCGGCACCGCCCCGGTACCGCGCTCACCCGGATCACCGCACGGCGAGGTCCCACGGTGCCGAGACGACGACCGCCGTGTACGCGTCCCAGGGGTCGGCGAGGTCCGGGACGATCTCGGGCACCACGGCCACCACCTGGCACCACGGCCACCACCTGGTAGTCGCCCGCTGGGAGCGCGGAGAAGTCCAGGCCGGCCGATTCGTCGTCGCACAGCCGCAGCGTGCGCGACGCGGAGACGTCGACGACGCCACCCGCTCCGACGGTGAACGACTGGTTGGGCAGGTCGGTCTCCTGGGTCGCCCAGCCGACCACGACGCCGGTCCACCTCCGCGGTCCACCTCGGCGGTCGGGCTCGCGGTGACGGCGAGGGCGTCGCCGACGCCCACGAGAGTCGTCGCGGTGACCTCGACCCCCAGGCCCCCGGGCACGGGCGCGGCGGGTGCCGCCGCCGCACCGGACCCGCACGCGCCCAGCGGGAGCGCCGGGTCGAGCGCCGGCAGCTCGACGAGCGGGGGCCCGGAGGGCGTCGGGCTCGGTGTCCGGGTGGGGCGGGGTGTCGGCCTGCCGGTGGCCACCGGGCCGGGCGCGTCCGCGTCCCCGGAAGCAGCCCCGAGGAGCCCGCCCGAGGTGAACGGCGCGCGAACACTCGCCGCCGGACCCGGCAACGGGGCCGGTGGGGCCTCGGCGGGCGGCACCATACGGTCGTGCCGAACGACGTCGACCTCCTCGTCCGCACCTCCCGCGCCGTCGGCGGGGTGCACCGCTCCGTGGGCGAGATCGCCGTGCCGGTGGCGGTGGTGGACCGCGACCTGCCGATGAGCGAGGTCGAGGTGCTGTTCCGCTCGCCGCACCTGCCCTGCCTGGCGGTGGCCGACGAGCGGGACGGCAGCATCGGCATGGTGTCGCGCGCACGGTTCACCGACTCGCAGACCGGCCGGCTCGGCTACGGGCGGGCGGTGCTGGCGCGCCGCCCCGTCGGCGAGGTCGCGGACTGGTCGCCGCTGGTGGTCGACGAGCGCACCGGCATCGTCGAGTCGGCGACCCGGGCGATGGAGCGGTCCGGCGAGACCCGCTACGACGACGTGCTGGTCCGGTCCGGCACCTGGGGAGCGGTCGCGACGTCCGACCTGGTGCGGGCGCTCGTCGCCGCGCTGTCGGAGCGGTCGCTGCACGACCCGCTGACCCGGCTGCCGGGGCGCGAGCTGGTGCTGCACACGCTGCGGGAGTGGGCTCGGCTGCTGCCGGGGAGCGGTCGGCGCCTGCTCCTGGTGCAGGCCGACGTCGAGGGGTTCGCCGGTGTGAACGCGCGGTTCGGCGGTGCGGCGGGCGACACGCTGCTCCGGCTGCTCGCCGCGCGGTTCGCCGAGGGGGTCCCCGCCGGCGCCCTGGTCGGCCGTACCGGCAGCGACGAGCTGATGGCCGTGGTGCTGCTGCCGGGCGTGCCCGTAGCGGAGGCGGAGGAGCAGGTCGCGCGGGTCGTCGAGGGCGTGGGCCGCGCGCTGCTGCCGCGGGCGCAGGACGAGCCCCCGGTCCGGTTGGCCTGGGTGGCCTCGGCGCCGGGTGCCGCGGACGCCGACGCGCTCGTCCAGGAGGCCCAGCGGCGGATGCTGGCCCGCAAGGCGGATCCGCTGCCGGCCGTGGGCGTGCCGGGCTGACGGTGCCGGCCGACCGGGCCCCCTGCGCCCGGTCGGCCGGCACCCCTGCCGGGTCACGGGAGGAGCGCGCTGAGCGACCCGTCCGCGCCGATGCCCACGAGCGTCCCGTCGACCTGCTCCACGCGCTGGTCGGGCAGCGGGAGCGACCAGGTCTCGCTGCCGTCGCTCAGGTCGAGGGCCACTGCGCGGGAGGACCCGTCGTCCGTGCCGATGACGACCCGGGTGCCGTCGAACCCGACCAGCTCGCCCGACGTCGCGGAGCGCCAGCGCTCGGCCCCGGTCCGGACGTCGACCGCCACCAGGACGCCGTCCCCGCGCAGCAGGGCGGTCTCCCCCACCACCCCGTCCGCGCTCCAGACGCCCGGCACGGACCAGAGGGTCGCCCCCGAGCCCGTGTCGAGAGCCGTGACACGGTCCGCGGCGCCGTCGTACGGGCTGCTCCCGGTGAGCAGAGGCACGACTGCCCCGGTCGTCGGAGCCCACACCGAGGGAGTGGCGACGTCGGCGCCGCCCGGCAGCGGCACCTCCTGTCCCTGCGGGCCGACGGCTCGCAGGGACTCGTCGGCGCCGGGACCGGTGACCCAGCCGTCCGCACGGACGGCCGTCGGCACGGTGAGCGTCCGCGCCCGCACCGAGAGGTCGGTGACGTCGACGGCGAGGTTGTACTGGTAGCCGTGCACGAGGACGAGCGACCCGGCGCTCTCCCACGACACGACGCCGTCGCCGACGGGCATGTCGGGCTGGACCAGCCCGGCCGCGGTGGTCTCGCGCCGGGTCGCACCGGGGGCGAGGTCGATGGTGCGCAGGTGCACGTCGGTGTCGTTCGAGTCGAACACGAGCGCGATGTCGCCGACGACCGCGAGCCCGTGCCCCCCGGACCCGGCCGTGCGGACGACGGCGCCGGTGGCGGGATCGCGGAGCTGCACCTCCGTGTCTGTCGACGTGCCCACCCGTCCGAGGCACACCATGAGCCCGTCGTAGCCGCCGCCGCAGGAGATGACGCCGTCGGGGCCACCGTCGGCGACCCACCCGAGGCCGCCGGACGCCGAGTCGACCGTGACGAGGCGCTCGTCCGAGAAGCCGCCGGCTGCCACCATCCAGCCGCCGCCGGCCGCGACCGCGCGGAAGGGGCTGAAGGCGTGCATGCTCGCGGTGACGTCGCCGAGCCCGGTGAAGGCGTCCTCGCTGCCCGGCGGCCGGAGCTCCGCGCCCGGGACCGTCCACGCGACCCGCGGTGCGCCCGCGTAGCGGCGCAGCAGGCCGATCGGCACGACGTCGGCGACGGGGTCGCCGGTGTCGAGGGCGGACCCGGTCGACGTCGGCGACGACGTGGGGGTGGGTGCCGGTGTCCGACTCGGTGCCGGGGAGGGCCGGGTCACCGTCGGGCTCGGCGTGTCCGCCGGCTGCGGCTCGGGCCGGTGGGTGAGCGCGCCGCCGCCGAGGACCAGACCCGCGACGACCACGACGCCGGTCACCGCGCTCGCGCCGGCACGCCGCTGGCGTGCGCGGGCCGCTCGCCGGGTGATGTCCGCCGCCGACAGCCCCGCGCCGTTGCGCAGCCGCGCCGCCTGGTCGTCGGCCCCCCGCCGGGCGAGGTCGCCGAACGCACCGTGCAGGTCGTGCTCGTTCATCGCCGGTCCTCCGTCGCCGTCCGCACCTCGACCGTCTCCGCGGCCGGGCGCACCTCCCCCATGAGCGCGCCCAGGCGCCTCGTGCCGTCCGACAGGTAGCGCTTCACCGCACCGTCCGAGATCCCGAGCCGGTCCGCGATGCCCGCGACGGTCAGGTCCTCGTAGAACCGCAGGACCACGCACGCCCGCTCGCGCGGCCCGAGGTGCCGGAGCGCGGACTCCAGGTCGGTCGCGGTCTCCGTCGCCGCGGCGGTGGGCGCCTCGGCCTCGGGCGTGACGAGCAGGTGGGCCCGCCCCTGCCAGAGGCGTCGGCGCCGGTACTGGTCCAGGTAGGTGGTCAGCACGGCCTTCCGGACGTACGCCTCGAGCGACTCGATGTCGGCGCCCGCCCGCCAGCGGGACCACGCCTTGGCGAGCGCGTCCTGCACCAGGTCCTGCGCGCTGTCGTGGTCACCGGTCAGCAGCCGGGCGTACCCGACCAGCGCCGGGCCGCGTGCGGCGACGAACTCCGTCACCTGTTCCTGCCACGCCACGTGGTCCCCCTCGTCGTCGACCGCCCGCGCGGGGCGGCCGGAGCGATCCTGTCGTGAGGTGGGACGAGCAGGTCGGCGCGAACGTTGGGGTCCCGGCGGCGTTCACCCGGTCAGCGCAGCCTGCGCGCCGACGAGGCGGGCCCACCCCCTTCCCAACCGGACATATCTGGCTACAGTGGCGTCCTCTCGCGCGGCAACGGAGCGGCGCGTACCGGGGGCGGCTCGGGCAGGGCCGTGCCCCGCGTCCGAGGAGGATGCATGGTCGAGCTCGGGTCCGGAAGCCTCGTGGTGGTCGCCGTCATCGCGGCCGTGGCGGTCGCCGCCCTCGTCGTGGCGGTGGTGCTGCGCCGGCAGGTCCTGGCCGCGGACGAGGGGTCCGTGTCGATGCGGGCGATCGCCGCGGCGGTGCAGGAGGGCGCCGCGGCGTACCTGTCGCGGCAGCTGCGCACGCTGGTGCTGTTCGCCGTGGTGGTCTTCGCGCTGCTGTTCCTGCTGCCCGGCGACGCCGGGGTGAAGATCGGCCGTTCGGTGTTCTTCCTGGTGGGGGCCGGGTTCTCGGCGTCGATCGGGTACCTGGGCATGTGGCTCGCCACCCGGGCGAACGTGCGGGTCGCCGCAGCGGCGTCGCTGCCCGGCGGGCGGGCGAACGGGGCGCGGATCGCGCTGCGGACCGGCGGCGTCGTCGGGATGTCGGTCGTCGGGCTCGGCCTGCTGGGCGCGGCGGTGGTCGTGCTGCTGTACCGGGGTGAGGCGCCCGCGGTGCTGGAGGGCTTCGGCTTCGGGGCCGCCCTGCTGGCGATGTTCATGCGGGTCGGCGGCGGCATCTTCACCAAGGCGGCGGACGTCGGCGCGGACCTGGTCGGCAAGGTCGAGCAGCACATCCCCGAGGACGACCCGCGCAACGCGGCGACGATCGCGGACAACGTGGGGGACAACGTCGGCGACTGCGCGGGGATGGCGGCCGACCTGTTCGAGTCCTACGCCGTGACGCTGGTGGCGGCGCTGATCCTCGGCCGGGCCGCGTTCGGCGAGGAGGGGCTGGTGTTCCCGCTGATCGTGACCGCGATCGGCGCGGTGGTCGCGGCGCTGGGGGTCGTGGTGACCCGGGTGCGCGGCGACGAGAGCGGGCTGACCGCGATCAACCGCGGGTTCGCGGTGGCCGCGGTGGCGGGCGCGGTGCTCGCGGCGGTGGCGGCGTTCGTCTACCTGCCGTCCTCGTTCGCCGACCTGGCGGGGACGGCCGGGCTCGGCGACCACCCGGGCGACCCGCGGGTCGTGGCGGCCGGCGCGGTCGCGATCGGCGTCGTGCTCGCCGGGGTGATCCTCTGGCTGACCGGCTACTTCACCGGCACGACCTCGAAGCCGACGATCCACGTGGCGCGCACCTCGCAGACCGGGGCCGCGACCGTGGTCCTGTCCGGGATCGGCGTGGGCTTCGAGTCCGCCGTCTACACCGCGGGCACCATCGCCGCGGCGATCTGCGGGGTGTTCCTGCTGGCGGGCGGGTCGATCTCGCTGTCGCTGTTCCTGGTGGCGCTCGCGGGCTGCGGCCTGCTCACGACGGTGGGCGTCATCGTCGCGATGGACACCTTCGGCCCGGTCAGCGACAACGCGCAGGGCATCGCGGAGATGTCCGGCGACGTCACCGAGGAGGGCGCCCAGATCCTCACGGACCTCGACGCGGTCGGGAACACGACCAAGGCCGTCACGAAGGGCATCGCGATCGCGACGGCGGTGCTCGCCGCGACGGCGCTGTTCGGGTCCTACGCGGACGCGGTGGCGGGGGCGCTCGGCGACCTGGAGCTGACGCGGGTGCCGGGGGACATCGTGCTCGCGATGACGGACTACCAGGTGATCAGCCCGGTGACGCTGGTCGGCGTGATCCTCGGCGGGGCGACGGTGTTCCTGTTCTCCGGCCTGGCGATCGACGCCGTGACCCGGGCGGCCGGGGCGATCGTGTACGAGGTGCGGCGGCAGTTCCGCGAGCACCCCGGGATCATGACCGGCGCCGAGCGCCCCGAGTACGGCAAGGTCGTCGACATCTGCACCCGGGACTCGCTGCGCGAGCTCGCCACGCCAGGGCTGCTCGCCGCCTCCGCCCCGGTCGCGGTCGGGTTCGGGCTCGGCATCGGCCCGCTCGCCGGCTTCCTGGCCGGGGCCATCGGCGCGGGTGTGCTGATGGCGGTGTTCCTCGCGAACTCCGGCGGCGCCTGGGACAACGCCAAGAAGCTGGTCGAGGACGGCCGCTACGGCGGCAAGGGGTCCCCGGCGCACGACGCGGTGGTCATCGGCGACACCGTCGGCGACCCGTTCAAGGACACCGCGGGCCCCGCGATCAACCCGCTGATCAAGGTGATGAACCTGGTCGCGCTGCTGATCGCTCCGGCCGTCGTGGCGGTGAGCCTGGGCGAGGACGCGAACCACGTGCTCCGGCTCGCGATCGCGATCGCGGCGGGTCTGATCGCGGCCACGGCGGTGGTGCTGTCGCGGCTGCGGGCGGCGCGGGTGGACGAGGAGGCCCGGCTGGAGCGCGAGGTGCCGCTGCGGGCGTGATGCGTCCGCCTCGACGCCCGGCGGGCGGTCCGGCAGGGTGGGGGCCATGACCCTGCGCCGCGCCGCCGCCGTCCGCCCGTCCCGCCGAGCCCTCCGCCGCACCGCGGCGGGCGCCGCGCTGCTCGCGCTCGCCGTCCCGCTCGCCGCCTGCTCCGGCGACGACGACCGGGTGCAGGCGTTCTGCTCCGCGGGCGAGGACGCGATGTCGGAGATCACCGCGGCCGGGTCGCTGAGCGACGACCCGCAGGCCTTCGCGGACGCGATCGGCTCCGCGCGCGACCAGTTCGACGAGGTCGAGGCGCCGGACGAGATCGCCGACTCGTGGGAGGTGTTCACCTCGACGTTCGCCGACCTCGACGACGCCCTGTCCGACATCGACCCGTCCGACCAGGAGGCGTTCACCGCCGCGCTGCAGGAGTTCGCCGAGTCGGCCGACTCGGAGGACCTGTCCGCGGCGAGCGACGAGCTGAGCTCGTTCACCACCGAGAACTGCGAGTGACCGTGCGGCTGCACCTCGTCCGGCACGGCCAGACCGCGTCCAACCTGGTCTCGGCGCTCGACACCGCCGCGCCCGGGGCCGCGCTCACCGCGGAGGGCGAGCGGCAGGCCCGCGCGGTCGGCCGGGCGCTGGCCGCCGCGCCGCTCGACGCCGTCTACGCCTCGACGCTCGACCGGGCGCGGGCGACGGCCGCGGAGGTGGCGCGGCCGCACGGGCTCGAGGTCGGGGTGCGGGAAGGGTTGCGCGAGGTGCTCGCCGGCGACCTGGAGATGCGCACGGACGAGGCGTCGGTGCACCGCTACCTGTCGACGATGGTGGCGTGGGCGTCGGGCGACCTCGACGCGGTCATGCCGGGCGGGGAGTCGGGCCGCGAGACGCTCGACCGGTTCGACGCCGTGGTGGACGAGATGCTGCGCACGGGCGCCGCGACGGTCGCGGCGGTGAGCCACGGCGCGATGATCCGGCTGTGGGCCATGACCCGCGCCGGGAACCTCGACGCCGCGACGGCCGGGCGGTGGTCGCTCGACAACACCGGCGTGGTGACGCTCGAGACCGGCGGGCCGACCGGGTGGTACGCGACCCGCTGGCAGGACGAGGTGGTGCCGCACGCCGCGCCCGCCGGGGGCGACGGGCCCGGCGGGGAGCCGCTGCCGGTCTGAGGCGGGGGACGCGGGGCGGCCGCCGCCCCGCCCTGCCGCGTCGGGGAGGATGGTCCGGTGGACGCCGCACCCATCGAGCCCCTGACCGCCGACCCCGCGCTCGTCGCCGCCCTGCGGGCCGACCTGGCCGCGTCCGGGTTCACCGTGCCCGGGGTCGAGGAGCTGCTGGGCCCGGTCGCGAGCGCCGCGCTGCACCGGGAGGAGCCGGTGCCCGCGCTGCTGGCCACCGCAGGCGACGAGCCGCGGGCGGCGCTGGTCCGCGCGTTCGTGCTCGGCGTGCCGGTGCCCGCGGCGCGCCTGGCCCGTGCGCTGCCCGCGCTCGGCGTGGCGGGGGCGGAGCGGCTCGGGCTGGTCGCCGCGGCGGGCGCCGGGGCGGAGGACGCCGTGCGCGCCCGGGTCGACCTGCGCCCCTACGAGGCCGAGGACGCGGCGGGGGCCGTCGACTGGTGGGTGGCCTCGGACCTCGGGGAGCTCGCGACCGGCGGCGCGCTGCGCACCGACCACGTGCTGGGGGTCGGCGGCGCGTCCACGACGCTCGCCCAGGTGACCGTGCGCGAGCCGAGCGCCCGCACCCTCGACCTCGGCACCGGCTGCGGGATCCAGGCGCTGCACGCGGCCCGGCACAGCGAGGTCGTCGTCGGCACGGACATCTCGGGCCGGGCGCTCGGGTTCGCGCGGTTCAACGCCGCGCTCGCCGGCCTGGCACCCGGCGCGCTGGAGCTGCGGCTCGGGTCGATGCTGGAGCCCGTCGCCGGGGAGCGGTTCGACCTGGTGGTCAGCAACCCGCCGTTCGTCATCACCCCGCGCGCGGCGGCGGACGTGCCGACCTACGAGTACCGGGACGGCGGCCGCACCGGGGACGCGATCGTCTCCGACCTCATCACCTCCGTCGGCGACGTCCTGGCCCCCGGCGGGGTGGCCCAGCTGCTCGGCAACTGGGAGGTGCGCCGCGGCGAGTCCTGGGACGAGCGCGTCGGCGCCTGGCTCGACGCGTCCGGGCTCGACGGGTGGGTGGTGCAGCGCGAGCTGCAGGACCCCGCCCAGTACGCGGAGACCTGGATCCGGGACGGCGGCACCACCCCCGACCGCGACCCCGCCGCGTGGCGCGCCCGGTACGCGGCCTGGCTCGCGGACTTCGCGTCCCGGGACGTCGAGGGCATCGGGTTCGGCATCGTCGTGCTGCGCCGGCCGGCCGCGGACCTGGCGGACGGCCCGCGGCTGCGGCGGCTCGAGGAGGTCACCGGCACCGTGCGCCAGCCGCTCGGCCCGGCGATCGGGGCGTCGCTCGCCGCCCACGACTGGCTCCGGCGCCGGGACGACGCGGCGCTCGCGGCCGAGCGGCTGCTGGTGCCGGGCGACGTGACCGAGGAGCGGTACCTGCGGCCCGGCGACGTCGACCCGCAGATCGTGCTGCTGCGCCAGGGCGGCGGGTTCGGGCGCACGGTGCAGGCGGGCACGGCGCTCGCGGGCCTGGTGGGCGCGTGCGACGGCGAGCTGACGGTCGGGCAGATCGTCGGCGCCCTGGGCGCGCTGCTCGGCGTCGACGCGGAGGCGGTCGCGGCGGACGTGCTGCCCGAGGTCCGCGGCCTGGTGGCGGACGGGCTCCTCCTCCCGGCCTGACCCCCGCCCGCCGGAGGGATCCGCTCGGCGCGCCACCGTCCGGCGGATGGATCCATACGCACGGACACGCCCGGGCGTGTCGGTACGAGTGGATCCACCCGCCCCCTCGCGCGGCCCCTCGACCGCACCGCCCGCACAGGCTGGGCACAGGTCGGTGCTACGGCCGGTCCAGGCTCCCTCCCTACGGTCCTGACCAGCCGGGACGGCCCCGCGGCACTGGTCCGCAGGCGCGACGCGTCCCCGACGGACCGAGGGAGAACATGCTGTCGCTGTGGAGGCGCACCCGACCGTGGGTGCGGGTGGTGGCCGTCGCGCTGCTGGTGGGCGTCGCCGGGAGCGGGGTGTACTGGTTCGGGTTCCGCGAGACGGCGCCGGCGCAGGCCGCCGCCCCGACGACCACCGCCGTGGCCGCGAGCCTGTCGACGATCCAGCAGTCGGTCTCGGGATCCGGCACGCTGACCCCGACCGTCCAGGAGGACGTGTCGTTCGCGGTCAGCGGCACCGTCACCTCCGTCGACGTCGCGGTCGGCGACACCGTGACCGCGGGCCAGCAGCTCGCCACCGTCGACACGCTGCAGCTGAACGCCGCGCTGCTGCAGGCGAGGGCGGACCTGGCGAGCGCGCAGGCGTCGCTGTCGAACGCCCAGGACGAGGCCGACGGCTCGGACTCCTCGGACGCGCAGGTCGCCGCGCTCTCCGCCCAGGCCGACGTCGCGCAGGCCGCCGTCGACGCCGCGGAGGCCGACATGGCCGGCGCGACGCTGACCGCGCCGGTGTCGGGGCTCCTCACCACCGTGGACCTCGAGGTCGGGGACGTGATCGCCGGCTCGGGCTTGTCGTCGGGCAGCGGGAGCACCGGCAGCACGGGGAGCACCGGCGCCGGCGGCACGACGGGCGGCAGCGGTGCGACGGGGTCGTCGTCCTCGACCACGTCGGCCAGCACCGCGCAGTTCGTCGTCGTCGGCACGGACGCGTGGCAGACCAGCGTCAGCGTGAGCGAGTCGGACGTGGCCCTGCTGTCGGTCGGGAACCAGGCGGAGCTCACGACCAGCAGCTCGACCGACACCGTCTACGGCACCGTGACCGAGATCGGGCTGCTGTCCAGCAGCTCCGGCGGCGTCGCGTCCTACCCGGTGACCGTGGCGGTCACCGGCACCCCCGAGGGGCTGCACGACGGCGAGTCGGTGGACGTCTCGATCATCTACGAGCGCCGCACCGACGTGCTGACCGTGCCGGGGTCGGCGGTGACCACCGAGGACGGCCGGTCCGTCGTCACGCAGGAGGGTGCGGACGGCGGGACGGTCACCACGGCGGTCACCGTCGGCGAGACCTCGGGCGACCTCGTCGAGATCATCGAGGGCCTCGCCGAGGGCGACGAGGTGCTGGTCACCACGTTCAGCCCCCGGGCCTCGGGCTCCGGGGACGGCTCCGGCGACACGCAGCAATGGCCCGGCGGCGGCGAGATGCCGGACTTCTCGTCGGGCGAGATGCCCGACTTCTCGCAGGGCGGCTTCCCGGGCGGCGGCAATGGCTGAGCTCGTCCTGGACCGCCCGGCAGAGGCCGACCCGGAGGGGACCGTCATCGCGCTCGCCGGCGCCCGCAAGACGTACCGCACCGGCAGCATCGAGTTCGAGGCCCTGCGGGGCGTCGACCTGGCCATCGGCGCCGGCGAGTACGTCGCGATCATGGGCCCGTCGGGCTCCGGCAAGTCGACGCTGATGAACATCGTCGGCTGCCTGGACGTCCTGACCGCCGGGGAGTACCGGCTGGCGGGGGAGGACGTCGGCGAGCTGGACGAGGTCGAGCTGGCCGACGTCCGGAACCGGCGGCTCGGGTTCGTGTTCCAGCAGTTCCACCTGCTGCCCTCGCTCACCGCGTGGCGGAACGTCGAGCTGCCCCTGGTCTACGGCCGGGTGCCGGCCGCCGAGCGCCAGGAGCGTGCGGTTGCCGCACTCGAGCGGGTCGGGCTCGGCGAGAAGCTGGACAACCGCCCGGGCGAGCTGTCCGGCGGGCAGCAGCAGCGCGTCGCCGTCGCCCGTGCCCTGGTGGGCGAGCCCGCGCTGATCCTGGCGGACGAGCCCACCGGCAACCTCGACTCCCGGTCCACCGAGGACGTGCTCGCGCTCTTCGACGAGCTGCACGCCCAGGGCCGCACCATCGTGCTCATCACCCACGAGCTCGAGGTCGCCGAGCACGCCCGGCGCATCGTGACAGTCCGGGACGGCCTCATCCAGTCCGACGAGGTGAACCCGCGATGACCTGGTCCGAGACCCTGCGCACCGGCTGGGCCGCGGTGCGGGGGCACACGCTGCGCTCGATGCTGACCGTGCTCGGCATCCTCATCGGCATCGCCGCGGTGATCCTCACCGTCGGGCTGGGCCTGGGCACGCAGCAGGACGTCAGCCGGCAGATCAGCGCGCTGGGGTCGAACCTGCTGATCGTCACGCCCGGGTCGTCGACCGACTCCGACGGCGTGCGGGGCGGGTTCGGCACCGGCGCGACGCTGACCCGGTCCGACGCCGACGCCCTGGCCTCCGAGGTGAACGCGCCCGACGTCGGCGCCGTCGCCCCGGAGAAGGAGTCGTCGCTGTCCGTCGAGGCGAACGACACGAACTGGACGACGACGGTCGTCGGCACGACCGAGGACTGGCTCGACGTGCGGTCCCGCGCGGTCACCTCCGGCGAGTTCCTCACGGCGGACGACGACGCGGAGGGCGCGACCGTGGCCGTCATCGGCGCGACCACCGCCACCGAGCTGTTCGGCACCACGAACGTCGTCGGCCAGCAGCTCACGATCGCGGGCACCGCGTTCACGATCGTCGGGGTCCTCGGCACCGCGGGCTCCAGCACGGACGCCGACCTGGACGACCTGGTCGTGATCCCGCTGACCACCGCCTCCGACACGGTGTCGGGCGGCTTCGACCGGAACTCGCTCACCACGATCTACGTGCAGGCCGCCTCGGCGGACCAGCTCGCGGCGGCGTACCAGGAGGCGAACCAGCTCCTGCTCAACCTGCACGACATCACCGACGCGGACGGCGCGGACTTCAGCATCGACAGCCAGGACTCCCTGGTCAGCACCGCCACCTCCGTCTACCGGACGTTGACGGTCCTGCTCACCGGCATCGCGGCGCTGTCGCTGCTGGTCGGCGGCATCGGGGTCATGAACATCATGCTGGTCTCCGTCACCGAGCGGACCCGCGAGATCGGCCTGCGCAAGGCGCTCGGCGCACCGCCGTGGGCCATCCGGCGGCAGTTCCTGGTCGAGGCCGGCGTGCTCGGCCTGGCCGGCGGCCTGCTCGGCGCGGCGCTCGGCGTCGTCGCCGCCAAGGCCCTGCCGGACCTGCTCGACACGTCGATCGTCATCTCGGGCGCCGCCGTCGGCGGCTCGGTCGCGGTCGCGATGGCCATCGGCCTCGTGTTCGGGGTCTACCCCGCCACCCGGGCCGCGAAGCTCGCGCCCATCGACGCCCTGCGGTCGGAGTGAGGCCCGTGCGACCCGCGGCCCCCTTCGGTACCACCACCACGAGGAGAGACATGTCCCGCACCCGTACCGGTCTGCTGGCCGCCCCCGCCGCCGTGGCGGTCCTGGTCCTGCTCGCGGCCTGCTCGAGCGGCACCGACGCCGGGTCCACCGGCACCGCGGCCGCCGGCGACGCCGCGCAGACCCAGGCGCCGTCCGGTCGGGGCGGCGAGGGGATGCCCGGCGGCGGAGGCACCTCGGGTGAGATCGCCGCCGTCACCGACGCCCTCCTGCAGGTGCAGGGCGACGACGGCCAGACGGCCGTCGCGTGGGACGCCACCACGACGATCAGCCAGACGGTCACCGGCGCGCTGTCCGACGTCACCGTCGGGTCGTGCGTGGTCGCGTTCACCTCGGGCGACGAGGGCGCGGCGGCGACGTCGGTCGCGATCACCGCGGCGACCGACGACGGCTGCACGGGCGGCTTCGGCGGCGGCTCGGCCGGCGGGTTCCCGTCGGCCGGCGACATGCCCAGCGGGATGCCGACCGACCTGCCCGAGGGCGCCGAGATGCCCGACGGCGCGCCGACGGACGTCCCCGGCGGCGGCTCCGGTGGCGGGTTCGGCGGCGCGACCGCCGGGCTGGTCACCGCGGTCGACGGCAGCACGATCACCGTCGAGCCGGCGGGGGCGCCCGGCGCCGACGACGCGACGACGGCCGCGACCATCACCGTCGACGACGCGACCACGTTCACCAGCACGGTCGCGGCCGACGCCTCGGCCATCGCGGTGGGGCGGTGCGTCACGGCGCAAGGTGAGGCGGACAGCAGCGGCCAGGTCGCGGCGACCAGCCTCACGCTGTCCGACGCGACCGACGGCGGCTGCTCGACCGGGTTCGGCGGCCGCGGCGGCTTCCCGGGCGCGTCCGGCTCGACCGGGGGCGAGGGCGACGATGCGTGACAGCCTGAGGCGGCGCGCGGGCCGCCGGCGGGCGGACGCGGCCCCCGCGACGCCCCTGACCCCGAAGGCCCTGACCCGGCGCGCGACGCGCCGCCGGCGGCTCGTGCTCGGCGGGGTCGCCGCAGCGGCCGCGCTCAGCCTGGTCGGCGGCGGCGTGGCGATCGCCGTCACCAGCGCGAAGGGCAGCGGCTACCGGACCGCCACCGCTGAGCTCGGCACCATCGAGCAGACCATCGACGCGACCGGCACCGTCGCCTCGGCCAGCCGGTACGACCGGGCGTTCTCCGTCGCGGGCACCGTCGGCGCGGTCGACGTGGCCGTCGGCGACACCGTCACGGCGGGTCAGGTGCTCGCCACGCTCGACACCGTCTCGCTGGAGGACGCCGTCGAGCAGGCCGAGCAGGCGGTGGCCGACGCGCAGCAGCAGCTGGAGGACGACCTCGACTCCCAGACCTCGGGCAGCAGCTCGAGCAGCAGCGCGTCCAGCACCGGCTCGTCCGCCTCGGGCGGGTCGGGGTCGTCGACGACCGGGGCGACGGGGTCCGGGTCGTCCGGGACGGCCTCGACAGGCTCGGCCCCGGACGCCGCGGCGACCGACGGGGACGCGCAGACCGGCGGGTCGACGGGAGACGGCTCGACCGGCGGCGGCGAGTCGGCGGCGGACCCCGCCGTGACGCGGGCGATCGCCGCGGTGACGGCCGCGCAGCAGGCGCTGCTCGCGCAGTACCGGACCGCGCAGGCGGCGCTGGCGGAGGCGTCCGCCGCGACGGCGGCCGCGCAGGAGGCGTGCCAGGCGGTGCTCGACGGCGACGGCGACGGGTCCGGCGACGGCGACGGCGACGGGTCCGGCGACGGCGCGGGTGACGGCGCCGGCGACGGATCGACGGAGGGGCCGACCACGGAGCCGACCACGGAGCCGAGCGAGGAGCCGACCACGGAGCCGAGCGAGGAGCCGACGCAGGACGCGCCGACCGAGGACGCCACCGCGGCCGGAGCCGCGGCGACGGCGGGCGCGGTGATCACCGGCGCCGCGTTCACCACCAGCACGACCACCGACGACCTCACGTCGTGCCAGGACGCGATCACCGCCGTGCTCGCGGCGCAGACGACCGTGGACGAGGTGCAGACCAGCCTCATGACCCTCGTGACCGGCCTCGACACCGCGGTGACGGCGGCGCAGGACGCGCTGGCCTCGGCCGCCTCGGGCTCGGTCGACGGCACCGGCGCGGCGCCGTCGACCGGCGGCACGACGGGCGGCACGACCGGCACCGACGGCTCGGCGACCGCCGACCAGGGCGCCGCGCTACCGAGCGGGTCGTCGTCCGGCACGGGCCTGTCGTCCTCGGACGACGCGTCCGCCACCACGGGCTCGGCGCCCTCCGGCATCTCCGGATCGGGCGCGTCCGGTGCCGTGGGCGGCTCGACCGTCGCCACCGCCGCCGACCTGCTCGCCGACCAGGCCGCGATCGACCTGGCCGAGGCCGAGCTCGCGATCGCGCGGAGCAGGCTGGACCTGGTCGACCTCACCAGCCCCATCGCGGGCACGGTCGCGGCGGTGTCGATCGCCGCGGGCGACGAGGTCGAGGCGTCCTCGACGTCGGCGGTCATCACCGTCATCGGCGACGACGGGTACACCGTGTCCACCACGGTGCCGCTCAGCCAGGTCGACCTGGTCGAGGTCGGCCAGGAGGCCGCCCTCTCGGTGCGCACCAGCGACGAGGACCTGACCGGCACGGTCACCGGCATCGGCGTCCTCGACGCGTCCACGACGTCGTCCGACCCGACCTACACCGTGGACATCGCGGTCGACCCGGCGGACGTGGCCCTCTACAACGGCTCGTCGGCGCAGGTGTCCATCGCGGTCGCCGCGTCCGAGCAGACGCTCACGGTGCCGTCGTCGGCGGTGCACCTGGACGGCTCGACCGCCACGGTGCAGGTGCTGGCCGGCGGGACGGTCGAGTCGGTCGAGGTGGAGCGCGGGGCCGTCGGAGCCGAGCTCACCGAGATCGTGTCCGGCCTGTCCGAAGGCGACCAGGTGGTGCTGGCGGACCTGAGTCAGTCGCTGGTCTCGGACGACTCGGAGTCCAGCGGCGGGCTCTCCGGCCTGGGCGGCAGCACCGACGACTCGTCGTCGGGCCAGGGCCAGATGTCCTTCCCCGGCGGTGGCGGATTCGGCGGCGGCCAGCTCCCGGCCGGTGGCCCGCCCGGGAGCTGATCCCGGGCCCTCGACGCGCCCGGCCGGTCCTGCGTACCCCCTGCGCGGCACCGGCCGGGCGCCCTTCTGCCACCCTGGACCCGCCGGCGCCCGCCCGTGGCCCGGCGGGGGAGGGACCCGCATGCCGCTGCGCTCGGTGCTGCTGTTCGCGCTCGCCGCGCTGCTGGAGATCGGCGGGGCCTGGCTGGTCTGGCAGGGCGTGCGCGAGCACCGCGGCTGGGTGTGGATCGGCGCGGGCGTGATCGCGCTCGGGCTGTACGGCTTCGTGGCGACCCTGCAGCCGGATGCGAGCTTCGGGCGGATCCTCGCGGCGTACGGCGGGGTGTCCGTCGCCGGCTCGCTGCTCTGGGGCGTGGTCGCCGACGGCTTCCGCCCCGACCGGTGGGACGTGCTCGGGGCGTTGCTGTGCCTCGCCGGGGTCGCGGTCATCATGTACGCGCCGCGGCCGGCCTGACCGCCACCGGGGCTAGGCTCGCCGCCAGCCCCACCCGCACGACGACCACCGGAGGACACCCGATGACGCAGACCACGGCACGACCGCACGCGGCGGTCCTCGGCGGGGGCGTCATGGGCGAGGCCCTGGTCACGGCCCTGCTCGCCGCCGGCTGGACGGCCGACGACGTCGACGTCACCGAGCGCAGCGCCGCCCGCGCGATGGAGCTGTCCGGCCGGTACGGCGTCCGCGCCGCCGACCCGAACGCCAAGGCGGTCAAGGGCGCCGGCCTGGTGCTGATCGCGGTCAAGCCGCAAGTCGTGCCGGAGGTGCTGGCGGAGATCGCCCCGACGCTCCGGCCCGGGACGCTCGTCGTCTCGGTCGCCGCCGGCATCCCGGTCGCCGTCTACGAGGCCGCCCTGCCCGCGGGCACCCCGGTGGTCCGGGTCATGCCGAACACCCCGGCGCTGGTCGGCAAGGGCGCCAGCGCGATCGCACCGGGGACGCACGCCACCGACGAGCACCTCGACCTCGCCGAGCGGGCGCTCGCCGCGACGGGGCTGGTCGTGCGCGTGGCGGAGAAGGACCTCGACGCGGTCACGGCCATCTCCGGCTCGGGCCCGGCGTACGCGTTCTACCTGATCGACGCGATGGCCGAGGCCGGCGTCCTGCTCGGCCTCACCCGGGACCTGGCGACGCGGCTCGCCGTCGCGACCGTCGAGGGCTCGGCCGCCCTGGCGGCGCAGACGGGCGACCACCCGGTCGTGCTGCGCGAGCGGGTGTCCTCGCCGGGCGGGACGACCGTGGCCGGCGTCGCCGCGCTCGACGCGCACGGGGTCCGGGCCGGCGTGGTCGCGGCGGCCCGCGCGGCGCACGACCGCTCGCGGGAGCTCGGCGCGGCGGCGGCTCCGGCGCCCGCCGGCCGGTCCGACGCCCCGGCATCCGCCGAGGCGTCCGCCCCGGCCGCCGCCGAGGCGGACGCCCCGCGCGGGGACCGGTAGGTCGCGCCGTGACCGGCACGCCGGGTGCCCCGGCACGGCGCCCGCCCGCGATGAGCGACGTCGCCGCGCTCGCCGGGGTGTCGCACCAGACCGTGTCGCGGGTGCTCAACGACCACCCGAGCGTCCGCCCGGAGACCCGGGAGCGGGTGCTCGCCGCGATCGCGGAGCTCGGCTACCGCCGCAACAGCGCGGCACGGGCCCTGGTCACCCGGCGGTCGGGAGCGCTCGGGGTCGTCACCACGTCGTCGGTGCACCACGGTCCCACCAGCACGCTCATCGGCCTGGAGAGCGCCGCGCGCGAGGTCGGCTACTACGTGAGCGTCGCCGCCATCGACCGGTTCGACGCCGGCACGATGCGCGGCGCGCTGGACCACTTCCTGGACCAGGCCGTCGAGGGCATCGCGATCATCGCCCCGCAGGTCGACGTGGCGGAGGCGGTCGCGGCGTTCCAGGTGCCGGTCCCCGTCGTCTCCGTGACGTCGGGCGAGCCGGTCCCCGGTCCCGCGCACGTCGTGGCGGTGGGCGTCGACCAGCGCGAGGGCGCCCGCGCGGCGACCCGGCACCTCGTGGACCTCGGGCACCGCGAGGTCGTGCACCTGGCCGGGCCGCAGGACTGGTTCGACGCGCAGGAACGGCTCGCCGGCTGGCGCGAGGCGTGCGCCGCGGCCGGGGTGCCGTCGCCGGAGCCGGTCGAGGTCGACTGGTCCGCCGAGTCCGGCTACCGCGAGGGCCTGCGGCTGGCGGACGCCGGCGTGCCGACCGCGGTGTTCGCCGCCAACGACCAGCTCGCCCTCGGCCTGCTGCGCGCGTTCTGGGAGCGCGGGCTGCGGGTGCCGCAGGACGTGTCGGTGGTCGGCTTCGACGACGAGGCCGGCGCGGCGTACTTCGTGCCGCCGCTGACGACGGTGCGGCAGGACTTCCCGGCCCTGGGCCGCAGCGCGATCCGGGCCCTGGTGGGCGCCCTGGCGGGTGACCCGCCGCCGCGCACCCTCCTGCCCGCCACCCTGGTCCCCCGCGCGAGCACCGCCGCCCCGCCCGCGCGCTGACCCCGCGCCGCGCGCCGCGCGCCGCGCCCGCGGCGCGCCCGCGCCACGCGCCCCGCCCGCGCCACGCGCTCCGCCCACGCCCCGCCCACGCGTCACGCGTGCGCCGAGTCTCCACTTCTCGCCTGTGCAGGCCCCGTGTCGCACAGGCGCGAAGTGGAGACTCGGCGGGGAGGGGGTCGCAGCGGCGGCGGCGGGCGCGAGCAGGGCGGTTGGAAGCGCGGCGTGTGAGCGCTAACATCGGGGGCAGGACGCGGCGGACCGCCGCGTGCGGGAACATCGCAGGCGAGCGGGCAGTGCTGCCCGAACGGCGAGGACGGAGCACGCAATGGCGCAGGACCACGACGACGCACGCCGCGACGAGGTCGCCGCCGCGATCACGGACGGCCGGACCTCGCTCGGCATCGAGCTCGGCTCCACCCGGATCAAGGCCTGCCTGATCGGCCCGGACCACGCGCCGGTCGCCACGGGCAGCCACGAGTGGGAGAACCAGTACGTCGACGGGGTGTGGACCTACTCCCTCGACGCCGTCTGGGCGGGCCTGCAGGAGTCGATCGCCACGCTCGTCGCCGACGTCGAGCAGCGGTACGGCGTCCGCCCGACGACGTTCGGCGCGCTCGGCGTCTCGGCGATGATGCACGGCTACCTGCCGTTCGACGCCGACGGCGAGCTGCTGGTGCCGTTCCGCACCTGGCGCAACACCTCGACCGGCCGCGCGGCCGCGGAGCTCACCGACAAGCTCGGCTTCAACATCCCGCTGCGCTGGTCGATCGCCCACCTCTACCAGGCGATCCTCGACCACGAGGCGCACGTCCCCCGGATCGACTTCGCCACGACGCTCGCGGGCTACGTGCACTGGAAGCTCACCGGCCGCAAGGTCCTCGGGGTCGGCGACGCGTCCGGCATGTTCCCGATCGACCCGACGACCCGCGACTACGACGCCACGATGCTGGCCCAGGTCGACGAGATCGTCGCGACCCGCCGCCCCGGCCTGCACCTGCGGGACCTGCTGCCCGAGGTGCTGCCCGCGGGCGCCGACGCCGGCCGGCTGACCGCGGAGGGCGCCGCCCTGCTCGACCCGAGCGGCTCGCTGCAGGCCGGCATCCCGCTGTGCCCGCCCGAGGGCGACGCCGGCACCGGCATGGTCGCGACCAACTCGGTGGCCCCGCGCACGGGCAACGTCAGCGCCGGCACGTCGATCTTCGCGATGGTCGTGCTGGAGAAGCCGCTGGAGCGGGTGCACCACGAGCTCGACGTGGTGACCACCCCGGCCGGTGACCTGGTCGCGATGGTGCACTGCAACAACGGGGCGTCCGAGCTCAACGCCTGGGCGGGGCTGTTCGGCGAGTTCGCCACCGCGCTCGGCGCGCCGGCCGCGGCCGACGACGTGTTCGGTGCGCTGTTCCGCGCCGCGCTCGAGGGCGACGCCGACGGCGGCGGCCTGCTGGCCTACAACTACCTGTCCGGCGAGCCGATCACGGGGCTCGACGCGGGCCGCCCGCTGGTGGTGCGCACCCCCGACAGCCGGCTGACGCTCGCGAACTTCATGCGGACGCAGCTGTACTCGGCGTTCGGCACGCTGAGCCTCGGCATGCACGTGCTGCGGGGCGAGGGCGTGGCGATCGACGCGATGCTCGCGCACGGCGGCATGTTCCGGACGGCCGGCGTGGCGCAGCGTCTGCTGTCGGCCGCGATCGACGCGCCGGTCGCCGTCGGGGAGACCGCGGCCGAGGGCGGCGCGTGGGGCATCGCGGTGCTGGCCGCGTACCTCGACGCGGCGGCGGAGCAGGACCTGCCGACCTACCTGTCCGAGCGCGTGTTCGCCGGCGCCGACGTCGACACCGTCACCCCCGACGCGGGCGACGTCGCCGGCTACGAGCAGTTCCTGGACCGCTACCGCGCCGGCCTGGCCGTCGAGCGCGCGGCGACCGAGGCCCTCTGACCACCCACCACTGGAGGAGAACCCCATGACCCGGACCCTCGCCGACTACCCGGCCGAGGTGCAGGAGGCGGTCGCGCGCACCCGCGAGGTCGTCGCGACCCTGCACGCCGAGCTGCCCCGCTGGGAGCTGATCGTCTGGACGGCGGGCAACGTGTCCCAGCGCGTCCAGGTGGACCCGGCCGGCCCGTCGGCCGCCGACCTGCTCGTCATCAAGCCGTCCGGCGTGACGTACGACGAGCTCACCCCCGAGTCGATGGTCGTCTGCGACCTCGACGGGAACCTGGTCGACGGCACCCGCAGCCCGTCGTCGGACACGGCGGCGCACGCCTACGTGTACACGCACATGCCCGAGGTCGGTGGCGTCGTGCACACGCACTCGACGTACGCGACGGCCTGGGCCGCCCGCGCCGAGCCCGTGCCGTGCGTGCTGACGATGATGGCCGACGAGTTCGGCGGCCCGATCCCGATCGGCCCGTTCGCCCTCATCGGCGACGACTCGATCGGTCGCGGCATCGTCGAGACGCTGCGCGGGTCCCGCAGCCCCGCGGTGCTGATGCAGAACCACGGCCCGTTCACGATCGGAAAGGACGCCAAGGCGGCGGTCAAGGCCGCCGTGATGGTCGAGGAGGTCGCGCGCACCGTGCACATCTCCCGGCAGCTCGGCGACCCGCTGCCGATCCCGCAGGACAAGGTCGACTCGCTGTACGCGCGGTACCAGAACGTCTACGGCCAGGGCAGCACCGAGGCTGCCGCCAACACGAAGGAGCAGGACGCATGACCAAGCCCTACGCCGACCGCGAGGTCTGGTTCTTCACCGGCAGCCAGGACCTCTACGGCGAGGACACCCTGCGCCAGGTCGCCGAGCAGTCCCAGGAGGTGGCCCGCACCCTCGACGAGGCCGCCGACGTGCCGGTCCGCATCGTGTGGAAGCCGGTGCTCAAGGACTCCGTGTCGATCCGCCGGGCGATGCTCGACGCGAACTCCGACGACCGCGTCCTGGGCGTCATCACCTGGATGCACACGTTCAGCCCGGCCAAGATGTGGATCGCCGGCCTGGACCAGCTCCGCAAGCCGCTGCTGCACCTGCACACGCAGGCGAACGTCGAGCTGCCGTGGGACAGCATCGACATGGACTTCATGAACCTGAACCAGGCCGCGCACGGCGACCGCGAGTACGCGTACATCGCGTCCCGCCTGGGCGTCGCCCGCACGACGGTCGTCGGCCACGCGTCGAACCCGGCCGTGGCGAAGCGGGTCGGCACCTGGGCGCGCGCCGCCGCGGGCTGGGCCGCGACCCACGAGCTCAAGCTGGTCCGGTTCGGCGACAACATGCGCAACGTCG
The DNA here is from genome assembly GCF_007679345.1 of Cellulosimicrobium cellulans. Lineage (GTDB taxonomy): Bacteria > Actinomycetota > Actinomycetes > Actinomycetales > Cellulomonadaceae > Cellulomonas > Cellulomonas cellulans_A. The sequence continues at coordinate 12,833 of NZ_VEGH01000002.1, read as the reverse complement.
CGGTCACCGAGGGCGACAAGACCGAGGCCGAGCTGCGGTTCGGCGTCTCGGTGAACACCTGGGGCGTCAACGAGCTCGTCGCCGCCGTGGACGCCGTGGCGGACGCCGACGTCGACGCGCTGGTCGCGGAGTACGAGGAGCTCTACGACGTCGTGCCGGAGCTGCGCCGGGACGGCGACCGCCACGAGTCGCTGCGGTACGCAGCCCGCCAGGAGATCGCGCTCGAGACCTTCCTGACCGAGGTGGGCGCCAAGGCGTTCACGACGAACTTCGAGGACCTCGGCGCGCTGCGCCAGCTCCCGGGCCTCGCGGTGCAGCGCCTGATGTCGAAGGGCTACGGCTTCGGCGCCGAGGGCGACTGGAAGACCGCCGTCCTGGTGCGCGCGGCCAAGGTGATGGGCGAGGGCCTGCCCGGCGGCGCCTCGCTCATGGAGGACTACACCTACGACCTGACCCCGGGCGCCGAGAAGATCCTCGGCGCGCACATGCTCGAGGTCTGCCCCTCCCTGACCACGTCGAAGCCGAAGGTGGAGATCCACCCGCTCGGCATCGGCGGCAAGGAGGACCCGGTCCGCATGGTGTTCGACGCGGACCCGGGCGAGGCCGTGGTGGTGTCGCTGGCCGACATGCGCGACCGGTTCCGGATGACCGCGAACGTGGTCGACGTCGTGCCGCCGACGCAGGAGCTGCCGAACCTGCCGGTCGCCCGCGCGGTCTGGGAGCCCCGTCCCGACTTCGCCACGTCGGCCGAGGCCTGGCTGACCGCCGGCGGCGCGCACCACACGGTGATGTCGACCGCGGCAGGCGTCGAGGCGTTCGAGATCTACGCCGACATCGCCGGCACCGAGCTGCTGGTGATCGACCAGGACACCACCCGGCGCGGCTTCCGCGACCAGGTGCGCTGGAACCAGGTGTACTACCGGATCGCCCAGGGCTTCTGAGCCCCGGGCGCGCCGGCGCACCGCGCCGCGCCCGTCCCGACGGCCCGTCCCCGCTGCTGCGGGGGCGGGCCGTCGTCGTGTGAGCGCTCACCTGCCGTTCGCCCGTTCGGCGCGTTGAGTTCGCGAACCGAACCCAAGCAGGTGCGCCGGCCGGGTGATCCTGCTGTGACCGGACGGGCCGGCGAGGTGGCGAAAAATGGCGCTGACCTGCGGCGACGCGCCACTGCTGGCCGGTCTCGTCGACCGTTATCCATCTGCAACCTGGGCCCCGTTCCTTTGGCTTGACTTCTTGAAGTCAAGCCCGCGAGAGTGTGCACGTGCTCGCCGGTGGCGGGGAGGTCAACCCCGGCACGCGGCGCAGGGCAGGACGGGCGACGGTGCGAATCCGCGCCCATGACGACGAGGTCAGCAACCCTCTCGAGGAGGAGAAGGACATGAAGAGCATCCGGTTCGTCGCGCTCGGCGGCGTTCTCGCGCTCGGCCTGGCGGCGTGCTCCGGCGGCGGCGCCGGCAGCACCACGGGCGACGAGACCAACGCGGACCCCAGCGACCTCACGATCGGCGTCGCGATGCCGACCGAGACCTCCGAGCGGTGGATCGCCGACGGCGACGCCGTGAAGAGCCAGCTCGAGGAGGCCGGCTACACGGTCGACCTGCAGTACGCGGCGGACGACATCCCGACGCAGGCGCAGCAGATCGACCAGATGATCACGAAGGGCGCCGACCTCCTGATCGTCGCCTCGATCGACGGCACCGCGCTGGCCAACCAGCTGCAGGCCGCCGCCGACCAGGGCATCCCGGTCATCGCGTACGACCGCCTGATCCGCGACACCGAGAACGTCGACTTCTACGTCACGTTCGACAACTACAACGTCGGCGTCCAGCAGGCCACCTCGCTGCTCGTCGGCCTGGGCATCCTCAACGCGGACGGCTCCGAGGCCGGCGCCGCCGGCCCGTTCAACATCGAGCTGTTCGCCGGCTCGCTGGACGACAACAACGCGCACTTCTTCTTCCAGGGCGCGATGGACACGCTGCAGCCGTACATCGACAACGGCACGCTGGTCGTGAAGTCGGGCCAGACCGAGATCGAGCAGGTCGCGACCCTGCGCTGGCTGCAGGAGACCGCCCAGAAGCGCATGGAGGACCTGCTGACCTCCACGTACTCGGACGGCTCGAAGGTCGACGGCGTGCTCTCGCCCTACGACGGCATCTCCCGCGGCATCATCACCGCGCTGCAGAACGCCGGCTACGGCGACAGCATCGAGGCCGGCCTGCCGATCGTGACCGGCCAGGACGCCGAGATCGCCTCCGTGAAGCTCATCAAGGACGGCGTGCAGTTCTCGACGATCTTCAAGGACACCCGCAAGCTCGCGGAGCAGGCCGTCGTCTCGGCGCAGGCCTTCCTCGACGGCGACGAGCCCGAGGCGAACAACACCGAGGACTACGACAACGGCGTGAAGGTCGTCCCGTCGTACCTGCTGGAGTCGGACATCGTCTACGCCGACAACATCCAGTCGCTCCTCATCGACTCGGGCTACTGGACCGAGGAGGAGGTCGCGGCGGGTCAGGCCTCCTGACCTCCCGACCCACCGCGTGACCGACGCGGGCCGGCCGGCACCACGCGTGCCGGCCGGCCCCGCGGCGACGTGTTCCATCGCCCGACACGACTGAGGACGGTCGAGGCCGCATGAGCGACCACATCCTGGAAATGCACTCCATCACCAAGACCTTTCCCGGGGTCAAGGCGCTGCAGGACGTCAACCTGAACGTCAAGCGCGGGGAGATCCACGCGATCTGCGGGGAGAACGGGGCCGGCAAGTCCACCCTCATGAAGGTGCTGTCGGGCGTGTACCCGCACGGCACCTACGACGGGGAGATCCGCTTCGACGGGGAGACGGTCGAGTTCGCCTCGATCAACGACTCCGAGGACAAGGGGATCGTGATCATCCACCAGGAGCTCGCTCTGGTGCCGTACCTCTCGGTCGCGGAGAACATCTTCCTCGGGAACGAGCGGGCGCGCCACGGCCTCGTCGACTGGAACCAGGCGAACTCCGAGGCGGCCGTGCTGCTCGCCCGGGTCGGCCTCGACGAGAACCCGACCACCCCGATCGGCCAGCTCGGCGTCGGCAAGCAGCAGCTCGTGGAGATCGCCAAGGCGCTGTCCAAGAAGGTGAAGCTGCTCATCCTCGACGAGCCCACCGCGGCGCTCAACGACTCGGACTCCGAGCACCTGCTCAACCTGCTGCGGCACCTGCAGGGCCAGGGCATCACGTCGATCATGATCTCGCACAAGCTCAACGAGATCGCCGAGATCGCGAACTCCACGACGATCATCCGGGACGGCAAGACGATCGAGACCCTCGACATGGTCGAGGACAAGGTCACCCAGGACCGGATCATCAAGGGCATGGTCGGCCGCGACCTCGAGCACCGGTACCCCGAGCACGTCTCGCACATCGGCGAGGAGGTGTTCCGGGTCGTGGACTGGCACGTCGAGCACCCCACGCAGCCGGGCCGCGTGGTCGTCGACGGGGCGTCCTTCAACGTCCGCGCCGGCGAGATCGTCGGCATCGCGGGCCTGATGGGCGCGGGCCGCACCGAGCTCGCGATGAGCGTCTTCGGCCGGTCCTACGGCCGCAACGTCACGGGCAAGGTCTTCCTGCACGGCAAGGAGATCAAGACCCGCTCGGTCAGCGAGGCGATCGGCCACGGGCTCGCGTACGCGACCGAGGACCGCAAGACCTACGGCCTCAACCTGATCGAGGACATCCGCCGGAACATCTCGGCCGCGGCCCTCTCGAAGCTGTCGAAGGCCGGCTGGGTCAACGGCAACGAGGAGATCAAGGTCGCCGAGGAGTACCGGCGGTCCATGAACATCAAGTCGCCGACCGTCATGGCGCTGACCGGCAAGCTGTCGGGCGGCAACCAGCAGAAGGTCGTGCTGTCCAAGTGGATCTACACGGACCCCGAGGTCCTGATCCTGGACGAGCCGACCCGCGGCATCGACGTCGGTGCCAAGTACGAGATCTACACGATCATCAACAAGCTCGCGGACGCGGGGAAGGCCGTCGTGGTCATCTCCTCCGAGCTGCCCGAGCTCCTGGGCATCTGCGACCGCATCTACACCCTCGCGTTCGGCCGGATCACCGGCGTGCAGGAGCGCGCGGTCGCCACCCCGGAGAGCCTCATGGAGCTCATGACGAAGGAAAAGGAAACGGTTCGATGACGGCTGTGGAAGGCCTGCGGGACATCTTCACGAAGAACCTGCGGACGAGTGGCATCTACATCGCGTTCGTCGCGATCATCGTGCTCTTCGCGATCCTCACGGACGGCGTGCTGCTCGCACCGGGCAACATCACCAACATCGTCCTGCAGTACTCGTACATCCTGATCCTGGCCATCGGCATGGTGATCGTCATCATCGGCGGCCACATCGACCTGTCGGTGGGCTCCGTGGTCGCGCTCACCGGCGCGGTGTCCGCGATCCTGGTGATCAAGAACGGCCAGCCGTGGTGGGTCGGCATCCTCGCCGCCCTCGTGGTGGGCCTGCTCGTCGGCGCGTGGCAGGGCTTCTGGGTCGCGTACGTCGGGATCCCGGCGTTCATCGTGACCCTGGCCGGCATGCTGCTGTTCCGCGGCCTCACCTACGAGGTGCTGAACAACATCTCGCTGTCGCCGTTCCCGGCGGACTACCAGCGCGTCGCGGGCGGCTTCCTCAACGGCCTGCTCGGCGGCAACGGCTACGACGCCTTCACGCTGATCATCGCCGCGATCGCGATCGTCGGCTACGCGTACTCCGCCTGGCGGTCCCGCATGGGCCGCGTCCGCTACCAGCAGTCGGTCGAGGCGCTGCCGCTGTTCATCCTGAAGATCGTCGCGATCGCGGTCGTCGTCATGGCGTTCGCCTGGCAGCTGGCGCACTCGCGCGGCCTGCCGATCGTGCTGATCATCCTCGCGGTGCTGATCCTGGCCTACAACACGGTCACCACCCGCACGGTGTTCGGCCGCCACGTCTACGCGATCGGCGGCAACCTCAACGCCGCCCAGCTGTCCGGCGTGAAGGTCAAGCAGGTCAACTTCTGGATCTTCGTCAACATGGGCTTCCTGGCCGGTGTCGCGGGTGCGATCTACTCGTCCCGCTCCAACGGCGCCCAGCCCGGCGCGGGCAACATGTTCGAGCTCGACGCCATCGCCGCCTGCTTCATCGGTGGCGCGTCGACGACCGGTGGTGTCGGCCGCGTGACCGGCGCCATGGTCGGTGGTCTGATCATGGCCGTCATGTCCAACGGCATGCAGCTGATGGGCGTGCCGCAGTCGACGCAGCAGATCGTCAAGGGCCTCGTGCTCCTGCTGGCCGTGGCGTTCGACATCTACAACAAGCGCCGCGCGGGCGCCGCCCGCTGACCTCGGGCGCAGCGCACGGCCGGTGAGGGCCGGGACGCGGGGGGAGACCCCGGGTCCCGGCCCTCGTCGCGTCCGGGGTCCCGAGCGGGGGACACCGGTCCACCCGGTGGGTCAGAGCCAGCCGTTGCGGCGGAACGCGCGGTGCAGCGCGACGCACGCGCCCGCGATGACCGCGAGCACCACGAAGTAGCCGTACCGCGTGCCGAGCTCCGGCATGTGCTCGAAGTTCATCCCGTAGATCCCGGCGACCGCCGTCGGGACCAGCGCGATCGCCGCCCACGCCGAGATCTTCCGCATGTCCTCGTTCTGCCGCAGCGCCACCCGGCTCTGGCCGGTGGTGACCCGCGCGGTGTTCGCCTGCAGCACGTCGGTGAGCTGCCGGTCGATGACCTCGATCTGGTCCACGGCCCGCAGCAGGTGGTCGTGCACGTCCCGGAAGTACGGCGCGGCCGCGGCGGGCACGTGCGGGACCTCGCCCGCCGCCAGCCGCTCCAGCGGCCGCTGCAGGGGCAGCATCGCCCGGCGGAACTCCGCGACCTCCTGCTTGAGCTTGTAGATCCGCTCGGAGTGGTCGTCGTCGCCGGGGCCGAACACCTGCAGCTCGATCTCGTCGACGTCCAGGTCGATGTGGCCGAGCGCGACCTCGTACGCGTCCACCACGCGGTCGGCGGTCCGGTAGAGCACGCCGGCGGGACCGAAGTCCTCGTCCGCGGGCACGCCGGCGTCGAGCTCGGCGCGCACCTGGCGCAGCACCCCGCCCTCGCCGTGCCGGACCGAGACCACCGCCTGCGGCCGGAGGAACATCGCGATCTCGGTGACCTCGACGACCTCCACGTGGTCGACGTACCGGACCGGCTTGAGCACGGCGAACACGACGTCGTCGTAGATCTCGAGCTTGGGGCGCTGGTGGGCGTGCACGGCGTCCTCGACGGCCAGCGGCGGCAGCGCGAACTCCTCGGCGACCTCGGCGATGTCGGTGTCCGTGGGCTCACGCAGGCCGACCCAGACGTAGCCGTCGGTGGCGTCGGCGGCGTGCGCGGCCTTCCGCAGCGGGACCCGCCCGGGCACCCGCTCGCCCCCGGTGTAGAGGCCGCAGTCGCCGATCGCGGCGTCGGCCCCGGTGCGCTGCACGTCCGTCACGCCCTCACGATAGGTCCGCGGGGCGCGGTCGTCCCGCGCGCGCCCGTCCGCAGGCGCGAATGGACCCGTTCGTGCGGACACGCCCCGGCGTGCCGGTGCCGATGGATCCGATCGGCCCGGCTCAGGCCGCGCGGCGCAGCGCGACGACCGTGACGTCGTCCGGCCGGCCCTCGCTCACCGCCGCGAGCCGCAGCACGCGCTGCACGGCCTCCTCGGCGCTCGGGCAGTCGAGCAGCTCGCCCACCAGCAGCGGCACGCAGCGCAGCGACCCGTCGAACAGGTCGAGCACCCCGTCGCTGAACGTCAGGAGCAGGTCCGCGGGCCCGAGGTGCGTCTCGCCCAGCGCGCGGGTGGGCTCGTCGGTGACGCCGAGCGGCAGGCCGAGCGCGTCCAGCCGCTCCCACGTGCCGTCGGCGCGCACCACGAGCGTCAGGCCGTGCCCCGCGTCGGCGTAGGTGACCCGGCCGGTCGCCGCCTCCAGGCGGGCGTGGAACGCGGTCGCGAACAGCCCGGCGCCCGACAGGTCGGCGTGCAGCACGGCGCCCGCCTGGAGCATCGCGCGGTCGACCGCCTCGCCCTGGGCGGACCCGCGCAGCACGGCCCGCACCGCGGCGGCCAGGATCGCGGCGGCGGGGCCCTTGCCCATGACGTCGGCGAGGCTGATCACCACCCCGTCGTCGGCGGGGTACCAGTCGTAGAAGTCGCCGCCGACCTGGTTGCTCGGCAGGCAGGCGCCGGCCAGCTCGTAGCCGTCGACGCGCGGGGACTCGCGGGGGAGCAGGCCCATCTGCACCTGCTGGGCGCGTTCCAGCTCCGCGTCGACGCTCAGCTCCTTGGCCACCCAGTGCGCGAGGTCGCGGAGCAGTGCGGACTGGTCGGCGGTGAACCGGCGCGGCCGGGTGTCGGCGATGCACAGCGTGCCGAGCCGGCGGCCGTCGCCGCCGACCATCGGGTGCTCCGCGTAGAACCGCAGCCGGGCGCCGGGTCCCCGGTCCTCGAGGACGGCACCGCCGTCGGCGCCCGTCGCGGGCACGGCGGTCCCGCCCAGCTCGGCGGGCACGACCATCGGGGCGGGGGCGGGCTCGCCGGCGCCGACCAGCGACACGGACGCCGTGGGCACGTCGAAGAGCTGGCGGGCGAGGCGCACGACGCGCTCGAACCGCGGCTCGGGCGCGCCGCGCACGGCGCCCACCTGCTCCAGCGCGGCCAGGCGCTGCGCGAGGCTCCGGGCAGCGGGGGCCGACGACGCGTCGAGGGGCGCGACGACGACCGTGGGGCCCGGGCCGCCGTCCGGGCCGGGCAGGCCGGCGGGCGGCCCGGCGAGGGGGGCCTCGACGGCGGAGCCGTCGCCCGCGGGCTCGCGGGGGGTCGGCACCGAGGGGGTGGTCGTGCGGGTCGGCACCGGTCACCTCCTACGGGTCTGCGCGACGCTCCTGTCCTGCCGGATACATCGGCATCCCCCGGCCCGGGATGAGCCCCGGGGGACGTGCTGCCGCACACGTGCACGGACGTGCGGCTCAGCCGCCGACGCCCCCGAGCACCGCGTCCCGGGCCAGCAGCAGCGCGCCGCGCGCCGGCGCACCGACGCCCAGCCGCCCGGCGACCACCTCCACGACCGCACCCGCGGTCACCGCGGTGCGCTCGGCGAGCACCTCGCGCAGCGGGTCCAGCAGCACGTCCCCGGCCCCGGCGAGCGACCCGCCGACCACCAGCACGTCCGGGTCCAGCACGGTGCACACCGAGGCGAGCGCCGTGCCGAGGTGCCGCCCGACGTCGGACAGCACCCGTCGGCACCCCGGGTCCCCGGCCGCCGCCTGCGCGAGCAGCTCCGCGACGGTCAGCCGCCCGTGGCTCGCGGCGAGCAGGTCCAGCACCGCGGACGCGCCCGCGAGCACCTGCAGGCAGCCGCGGTTGCCGCACGAGCACACCGGACCGTCCGGGTCGATCGTCAGGTGGCCGAGCTCGCCCGCGGTGCCCGTCCGCCCGTGCACCACCTCGCCGCCGACCACGACCCCGCCGGACACGCCCTCGCCCAGCGCGACGTGCACGACGGACCACCGCCCCCGGCCGGCGCCCAGCCGCGCCTCGGCGAGCGCGCCCAGGTTGCCGTCGTTGTCGAACAGCACCGGCACCCCGGGCGCCGGTGCGAGCAGCGCGGGCGCCGCGACCATGCCGCCCCAGCCCGCGCGCACCCCCGCCCCCGCGACGCGCCCGGTCCGCACCTCGACCGGCGCGGGGACGCCGACGCCGACCGCGGCGACCGACGCGGGGTCGGTGCCGGTGTCCCGCAGCACCCGGTCCAGCAGCGCCCGGGCCGCGAGCACGGCGTGCTCGGCCGGCTGCTGCCCGGGACCGGTCGCCGCGCGCAGCGGCACGGCCGCCTCGACCGGCGCGCCGTCGCCGAGGTCGAGCACGACCCGGACCTCGTCGAGGTAGCAGTGCACCCCGACGAGCGCGCCCGCCGGCGCGAGCCGCACCTGCGTGGCCCGTCGCCCGGACCGGGTCGTCGGGGACACCCGCACGAGGCCCTCGGCCGCCAGCGCGGCGACGGCGGCGGAGACGGTCGCCGGCGCCAGGCCGGTCGCGCGGCACAGCTCGACCTGGGTCCGGCCGTCCTCCCGGCGCAGCGCGGCGAGCAGCAGGCCGCGGCTGTCCCGCGGCGCGGGCGCGGTGTCGGCCCCGGCGTCGCGGCCGGCGGGCGCCGGCTCGGGGCGCGCGGCGGGTCCGCGCCACCCCGGCGCCGGGATCACGGCCGCGCCGCGAACCGCTCGAGCAGCTCCGCGTGGCCCGAGACGATCAGCAGGTCGTTCGCCGCGATCCGGGTCTCGGGGGTCGCGTACACGAAGTCGATCCCGGGGCTCTTCACGCCGATGACGGTGACCCCGTACCGCTCGCGGATCTTCGACTGCCCGATCGTGAAGCCCTGCGTCTCGCGCGGCGGCTTCATCTTGACGATGGTGAACCCGTCCTCGACCTCGATGTAGTCGAGCATCTTCCCGGACACCAGGTGCGCGACCCGGGACCCCGCGTCGGCCTCGGGCAGCACCACGTGGTGCGCGCCGATGCGCTGCAGGATGCGGGCGTGCTCGGTGCTGATCGCCTTGGCCCAGATCTGCGGCGTGCCCATGTCGACGAGGTTGCCGGTGATGAGCACCGACGCCTCCAGGTACGACCCGACGCCGACGACGGCCACGGAGAACTCGCGCGCGCCGACCTGCTCGAGCGCCTCGGGGTTGGCGGCGTCCGCCTCGACCAGCGGGATGCGGCCGGTCCACTGCGCCACCAGGTCGGGGTCCCGCTCGACGGCCAGCACGTCCTGGCCGAGCCGGTCGAGGGTCGCGGCGATCGCGGAGCCGAACCGGCCGAGGCCGATGACGAGGATGCCGGCCTCGCGCTTGGGGCCCTTCGCGCGCGCGCCCTCGGGGGCGCCGCGGTCTCCCCGGCGCCCGCCGGGCCTCCCCTCGCCCGCGAGCGGGCCCAGGCCGGTCGCGCCGGTGCGGGTCAGGTCATCCAATGATCGGCCTCTCCTCGGGGAACCGGACGACCCGACGACGGCTCCGCAGCGCGAGGGCCGCGGCGAGCGTCATCGTGCCGGTCCGGCCGATGAACATGAGCACGGCGAGCACGTACTTGCCGGCGTCGGGCAGGTCGGCGGTGATCCCGGTGGACAGCCCGCAGGTGGCGAACGCCGAGATCACCTCGAACAGGATCACGTCCAGGGTCAGCCCGGTGATCGCGAGCAGCAACAGGCAGGCCGTGAGGACGATCGTCGCGCTGACGAGCGACACCGCGATGGCGACCTGGAGGGCCTCGCGCGGGATGCGCCGCCCGTAGGCCTCCACGTCCCGGTCGCCGCGCGCCTCCGCGACGATGGCCAGCAGCATCACCGCGAGCGTCGTCACCTTGATGCCGCCGGCGGTCGACGCGGAGCCGCCGCCGACGAACATCAGCGCGTCGTTCAGCAGCCAGGTGCCCTCGTGCATGTCGGCGACGTTCACCGTGGAGAACCCGCCGGAGCGCGGCATCACCCCCGCGAACAGCGCGGCGAGCAGGGTCTCGTTCCAGCCGATGCCGCCGAGCGTCCTCGGGTTGGTCCACTCGAACGCCGCGACGACGACCGCGCCGAACGCGACGAGCGCGACGCTGGTGGTCACGGTGAGCTTGGAGTGCAGGTTCCAGCGGCGGGGGCGGCGCCAGGTGCGCGCGATGTTGAGGATCACCGGGAAGCCGAGCGAGCCGATGAACACGCCGACGATGATCGGCAGCAGCACCCACCAGTCCGCGGCGTACGGCGCGAGGCCCTCGGTCGTCGGGATGAAGCCCGCGTTGTTGAAGGCCGACACCGCGTAGAACACCCCGTGCCAGACCGCCTCGCCCCAGGCGTCGCCGAGCATCCGGAGCCGCGGGATCAGCACGAGCGCGATCGCCACCTCGAGCACCACCGACGTGACGATGACGGTCCGCACCAGCGAGCCGACCTCGCCCAGCCGGGTGGTCTTGGTCTCCGAGGTGACGAGCAGCTTCTGGGTGAGGCCGATCCGCCGGGACACCGCGAGGCCGAGGATCGAGGCCAGGGTCATCACGCCGAGGCCGCCGATCTGGATGCCGACCAGGATCGTGACCTGGCCCGCGGTCGACCAGTACGTGCCGGTGTCCACGGTGACCAGCCCGGTGACGCACACGGCGGACGTCGCGGTGAAGAACGCGTCGACGAACGGCGCGCGCTCGCCCGACGCCGTCGCCCAGGGCATGGACAGCAGCGCCGTGAAGAGCGCGATCACCGACGCGAACACGCCCAGCGCGAGCCGGGCGGGGGACTGGCGGGCCAGCCGGTCGACGAGCTCGCGCCCCGACCAGAGCACCCCGGGGAGGCCCCGTGCCATCCACCCTCCTGCCGTGCACCGCGCCCGCGCGCGGGGCAGGTCGCCGCCGCGTGCGCCCGTGCGTGCGAGCGCGCGGGGAGCACCACTGTGGCACGCCCGGGTGGGTGCGGCTGGTCAGCGGCTACGGTGTGGTCATGACGGCCCGGGTGCGCGTGGTGTGGACACCCGAGCTCCTCGACTACGACTTCGGCCCGGGGCACCCGATGGCGCCCCTGCGGCTCGACCTCACGGTGCGGCTCGCGCGGGCGCTCGGGCTGCTGGACCGGGCGGGCGTCGAGGTGGTCGGCGCCGAACCGGCGACCGACGCGCAGCTCGAGACCGTCCACGAGCCGGAGTACGTGGCGGCCGTGCGGCGCGCGTCCGGCGGTGGTGCCGGCGACCCCGCCCGCGGCATCGGCACCGAGGACGACCCGGTCTTCCCGCACATGCACGAGGCGGCGGCGCGGATCGTCTCCGGCAGCCGCGAGGCCGCGCTCGCCGTGTGGGAGGGGCGCGTGGACCACGCGGTCAACCTGTTCGGCGGGATGCACCACGCGATGCCCGGGGCGGCGGCCGGGTTCTGCGTCTACAACGACGCGGCGGTGGCCATCCGCGCGCTGCTCGCCGCGGGCGCGGAGCGGGTCGCCTACGTCGACGTCGACGCGCACCACGGCGACGGCGTGCAGCGGGCGTTCTGGGACGACCCCCGGGTGCTCACCGTGTCCGTGCACGAGAGCGGCGCGACGCTGTTCCCCGGCACCGGGTTCCCGGACGAGAACGGCGGCCGCGGGGCGCCCGGCAGCGCGGTCAACCTCGCGCTGCCGTCCCACACCGGCGACGCGGGGTGGCTCCGCGCGATCGACGCCGTCGTCCCGCCGGTGCTCCGGGCGTTCGCCCCCCAGGTGCTCGTCACCCAGCACGGCTGCGACACCCACGTCGAGGACCCGATCGCCGACCTGGACGTGTCCGTCGACGCGCAGCGGCTGGTGTCGACGTGGCTGCACGACCTCGCGCACGAGGTGGCCGGTGGGCGGTGGCTGGCCCTCGGCGGCGGCGGGTACGCGGTCGTGGACGTCGTGCCCCGGGCGTGGACGCACCTGCTCGGGGTCGCCGCGCACGCCCCGGTCGACCCGGCGACGCGGATGCCGCAGGCGTGGCTGGACCAGGTCGTCGCGCTGTACGGCCGGGAGGCGCCGGGCTCCATGTCCGACGGCGCGGCCCTGGCGTGGCGGTCGTGGGCGGGCGGCTTCGACCCGGCGGACGACGTCGACCGCGCCGTCCGCGCCACCCGCGGGGTGGCGTTCCCGCCCCTGGGCCTCGACCCCCTGCACGACTGACCCCGCGGGCGCGCGGGCCCCGCCGCCCCGCCCCGCCGCCCCGCCCCGCCCCGCGGGCCCCGGCCCCGCCCCACGCGCCCCCGCCCCGCCCCGCTCCGCGGGCCCCCGCCCCCCCCCCCCCCCCCCCCCCCCCCCGGCGGGGCGCCCCC
>NZ_VEGH01000029.1 GCF_007679345.1 Cellulosimicrobium cellulans | reverse complement strand
CCGACCCCGTCGGGTGGCTTCCTTAGCAGCCGAATTGACTGATCTCCGCTCGCCAGCGGGTGGGGGTCGTTTCGTGTGTCGGTTGATCGCCGCTTTCGGGTGGTGGTTGCCATGAGACATCTACGGAGAGTTTGATTCTGGCTCAGGACGAACGCTGGCGGCGTGCTTAACACATGCAAGTCGAACGGTGAAGCCCAGCTTGCTGGGTGGATCAGTGGCGAACGGGTGAGTAACACGTGAGTAACCTGCCCCTGACTCTGGGATAAGCCTTGGAAACGAGGTCTAATACCGGATATGTGACGTTCAGGCATCTGATGCGTCTGGAAAGATTTATCGGTCAGGGATGGACTCGCGGCCTATCAGCTTGTTGGTGGGGTAACGGCCTACCAAGGCGACGACGGGTAGCCGGCCTGAGAGGGCGACCGGCCACACTGGGACTGAGACACGGCCCAGACTCCTACGGGAGGCAGCAGTGGGGAATATTGCACAATGGGCGCAAGCCTGATGCAGCGACGCCGCGTGAGGGATGAAGGCCTTCGGGTTGTAAACCTCTTTCAGCAGGGAAGAAGCGCAAGTGACGGTACCTGCAGAAGAAGCGCCGGCTAACTACGTGCCAGCAGCCGCGGTAATACGTAGGGCGCAAGCGTTGTCCGGAATTATTGGGCGTAAAGAGCTCGTAGGCGGTTTGTCGCGTCTGCTGTGAAAACTCGAGGCTCAACCTCGGGCTTGCAGTGGGTACGGGCAGACTAGAGTGCGGTAGGGGAGACTGGAATTCCTGGTGTAGCGGTGGAATGCGCAGATATCAGGAGGAACACCGATGGCGAAGGCAGGTCTCTGGGCCGCAACTGACGCTGAGGAGCGAAAGCATGGGGAGCGAACAGGATTAGATACCCTGGTAGTCCATGCCGTAAACGTTGGGCACTAGGTGTGGGGCTCATTCCACGAGTTCCGTGCCGCAGCAAACGCATTAAGTGCCCCGCCTGGGGAGTACGGCCGCAAGGCTAAAACTCAAAGAAATTGACGGGGGCCCGCACAAGCGGCGGAGCATGCGGATTAATTCGATGCAACGCGAAGAACCTTACCAAGGCTTGACATACACCGGAAACTTCCAGAGATGGTTGCCCCGCAAGGTCGGTGTACAGGTGGTGCATGGTTGTCGTCAGCTCGTGTCGTGAGATGTTGGGTTAAGTCCCGCAACGAGCGCAACCCTCGTCCTATGTTGCCAGCGGGTCATGCCGGGGACTCATAGGAGACTGCCGGGGTCAACTCGGAGGAAGGTGGGGATGACGTCAAATCATCATGCCCCTTATGTCTTGGGCTTCACGCATGCTACAATGGCCGGTACAAAGGGCTGCGATACCGCGAGGTGGAGCGAATCCCAAAAAGCCGGTCTCAGTTCGGATTGGGGTCTGCAACTCGACCCCATGAAGTCGGAGTCGCTAGTAATCGCAGATCAGCAACGCTGCGGTGAATACGTTCCCGGGCCTTGTACACACCGCCCGTCAAGTCACGAAAGTCGGTAACACCCGAAGCCGGTGGCCCAACTGTTCGCAGGGGGAGCCGTCGAAGGTGGGACTGGCGATTGGGACTAAGTCGTAACAAGGTAGCCGTACCGGAAGGTGCGGCTGGATCACCTCCTTTCTAAGGAGCATCTGACACGCCGGCCCTCGGGTTGGTCGTGCAGAGGCCATGCTCGGACCGAACGCGTCCGGGGTGGTGCTCAAGGGTGGAACATCAACTACGGCGGCCCGCTCGGGTCGGCACCGCGTCAGTACTCCTCTTCGGGGGATGGAACGCGCACCGCCGTCGTCGAGCTGGTCGCCTGGGCACGCTGTTGGGTCCTGAGGGAACAGCCCGCTATGGGAGGTTGCTTCATGACGGGCCCGGTCGGTCGGTCGAACCGCTGACTCCTCTTCGGGGGAGCTGGTAGGCGCCGGCGCACGCGACTCGGGGATCGTTCGTTGTTTGAGAACTGCACAGTGGACGCGAGCATCTTTAAAGTATGTCTTTGTGGTCAAGTTTTTAAGGGCACAGGGTGGATGCCTTGGCACTAGGAGCCGAAGAAGGACGTGGTAGCCTGCGATAAGCCTCGGGGAGTTGGCAAACGAACCGTGATCCGAGGATGTCCGAATGGGGAAACCCCGCGCGAGTCATGTCGCGTGACCCGCACCTGAATATATAGGGTGTGTGGAGGGAACGCCGGGAAGTGAAACATCTCAGTACCGGCAGGAAGAGATATTCCGTGAGTAGTGGCGAGCGAAAGCGGATCAGGCCAAACCGTGTGCGTGTGATAGCCGGCAGGCGTTGCGCATGCGGGGTTGTGGGACCCTTCAG
>NZ_VEGH01000028.1 GCF_007679345.1 Cellulosimicrobium cellulans | reverse complement strand
CGGCGGGGGGCCCCCCCGCGGGCCCGGACTGCCGCGCTCGCCGGGCGGCGAGGCGAGGCGGGGCGCGGAGCCGGCCGGTGGCGCGGCGCTCCGCGGCCCGGCGCGGCCCGGCGCGGCGCGGCGCGGCGCGGCGCGGCGCGGCGCGGCGCGACCCGGTGCTCAGCCCACGCGGTGCAGCCAGCGCACGGGCGCGCCCGCGCCCGCGTACCGGAACGGCTCCAGCTCGTCGTCCCACGCCTGCCCGAGCGCCAGCGCCAGCTCCTCGCGCACGGCTCGCGCGTCGGCCTGCTCGAGCGCCGCGCGGATGCGGTCCTCGGGGACGACGACGTTGCCGTGCACGTCGGTCTGCGCGTGGAAGATGCCCAGCTCCGGGGTGTGGCTCCACCGCGCGCCGTCGCTGCCGTGGCTCGTGTCCTCGGTGACCTCGTAGCGCAGGTGGGTCCAGCCGCGGAGGGCCGACGCGAGGCGCGCCCCGGTGCCGGAGGTCCCCTGCCACGAGTGCTCGGCACGGAACATCCCCGGTGCGGCGGGCTGCTCGGTCCAGTCCATGGACACGCGCGAGCCCAGCACGTTGCCCGCCGCCCACTCGAGGTGTGGGCAGAGCGCGCGCGGCGCAGAGTGCACGAAAAGAACACCGCGGGTGATCGCACCTGCCATGTCATCCCTCCCGGATCGGCTCGAGGTTCGCCTTCCCCAACGACCTCGTCCCTACCGGACACGTGACTCCACAGCCTGCACGCGCGGCGTGCTGAGGACAGCATGCCTGATGAGGGCCGGTGCGCACCAGCGCTCCGGCCCTCGTCACCTGCTCCGTGCCCGGATCGTCCGGGTTCCGGACGCCCCGGCGGCCCGTCAGAGGGTCTCGCGGATCGCCCGCATCGCCTTCTTGCGCACGGACCGGTCGAGCCGGTCGATGTACAGGTGGCCGTCCAGGTGGTCCACCTCGTGCTGCAGGCAGCGGGCCATGAGCTCGACGCCCTCGACGACGACCTCCTTGCCGTCCAGGTCCGTGCCGACGACCCGTGCGTACCAGGCGCGCTTGGTCGGGAACCACAGGTCGGGCACCGACAGGCAGCCCTCGTCCCCGTCCTGGTAGTCCTCGGACAGCTCCACGATCGTCGGGTTCAGCACGTAGCCGAGCTCGTCGTCGATGTTCCAGGAGAACGCCCGCAGCCCGACGCCGATCTGGTTCGCGGCGAGACCCGCGCGCCCGTCGTGGTCGACCGTCTCGAGCAGGTCCTCGACCAGGCCCTTCACGCGGGCGTCGATCGTGGTCACCGGCTCGCACGGGGTGCGCAGCACCGGGTCGCCCACCACGCGGATCTCTCTCATCGCCATGCCCGCGATTCTTCCATGCCACGACCGGCATCCGCGGTGCGGGCGCGCGGCACGGGGACGGGCTGGTCAGCGCGCCGCCGCCGCCCGCCAGAGGTGCATCGCCGCGTACGACCGCCAGGGCGACCACGCCGCCGCCCGCGCCTCGAGCGCGCGGTGCGCCGCCGCCCGCGGCAGGCCGGGGTCGAGCGCGCCCGCGGCGGTCGCGCCCGCGACGAGGGCGACGTCGCCGGCCAGCCACGCGTCCGGGTCGCCGAGCACGCGCATCGCCACGTACGCCGCGGTCCAGGGCCCCACCCCGGGCAGGGCGACGAGCCGCGCGCGCAGGTCGGCCGGGTCCGCGCCGACGTGCGCCGGCAGAGCGCCCTCGACCAGCGCACCGGCGGCCGCGAGCACCGCGGCCACCTGGCGCGCGGGCAGCCGCAGCGGCCGGCCCGGGTCCGGCTCGGCGCCCGGGACGGGTGCCGGGACCGCCGCGAGCACCTCCTTCGGCGTCGGGAACAGCCGGTCCAGCCCGGGGATCGCCGACACGTACGGCGCGTCCGCGGCCGCGACCAGCCGGCCCAGGTGGCCCCGCGCCGCCGCGACCGAGATCTGCTGCCCGACGATCGCGCGGACGACGAGCTCGGCCGGGTCCACCGTGCCGGGTACCCGGGTGCCCGGCGCCGCGGCGACGAGCGGCGCGAGCACCCGGTCCGTGGACAGCGCGGCGTCGACGGCGGCGGGGTCCGCGTCGAGGTCGAGCAGGCGGCGCACCCGCGCCACGGCGGTGCTGACGTCCGCCAGCGACGCGAGCTCGAGCCGCGCCGCGAGCCGCCAGGCCCCCTTCCGCTCGGGGGTCGCGACGATCTCCACCGCGGCCGGCCCGTGCGGCAGGGTGAGCGTGCGGGCGTAGCGGAGCGGCCCGTCGTCCGGCAGGTCCGCCACCTCCACGCCCGCCACGGCCCGGACCGCCAGGAAGCTCAGGACGCCCCGGGCGTCGAACGGCTGCCGCACCGGCAGGGCGAGGTCGAGCCGCACCTGCGGGGCGCCCGCCACCTCCCCCGCTGCCGCTGCCCCCGTCGCGTCGACCGCGTCCGCGCGGCGCGCCCGCGCGCGCAGCTCCGACGGCTGCACCGCGAACACCTCGCGGATCGTGTCGTTGAACTGCCGCACCGACCCGAACCCGGCGGCGAAGGCGACGTCCGTCACCGGCAGCGCCGTCCCGACCAGCAGCGCCCGCGCCGTCTGGGCGCGCCGTGCCCGCGCGAGCGCCTGCGGGCCGGCGCCGAGCTCGGCGACGAGCATCCGGTGCACGTGCCGGCTCGTGTACCCCAGCTCGGCGGCGAGCGCCTCGACGCCACCCCGGTCCAGCAGCCCGTCGCCGATGAGCCGCATCGCCCGGCCGACCGCGTCCCGGCGCAGGTCCCACTCGGGCGTGCCCGGCGTGGCCTCCGGGAGGCACCGCTTGCACGCGCGGTAGCCGGCCTCGTGCGCGGCGGCGGACGTCCGGTAGAACGTCACGTGCTCCCGCCGCGGGGTGCGCGCCGGGCAGGACGGCCGGCAGTAGATCCCCGTCGACGACACGGCGGTGACGAACTGCCCGTCGAACCGGGTGTCGCGCGCGTCGATCGCCCGGTACCGCTCCTCGTAGCCGGGGTCGCCCGGTGCGTACCGGGCGTGCGGCGCGGGGTCGCCGGCGGCCGGGGCGGCGACCGGGGCGGCGGCGACCGGCGTGACAGCAGCCGGCGAGGCCGGGTCGGAGGGTTCGCGGGCGGGCATGCCTCCAGTGCACCGCGCGGGCGCGGCCGGAGTCCAGCGGCGATCGGACATCGCCGTCGCCGCGCGTCCCGCCGCCAGGCACCCCACGGGAGGGCCCGCGCGGCGAGACCGGTGGTCCGCGCCGAGATCGGTGGGTGCAGCCACCGATCTCGGGTGGAACCGCCGATCTCGGGCGCGACCGTCCCGGATCCCACCCGCCTCGCCGGGACCGGGGCGCGCCGGCGTCCGGCTGGTGTGACGCGCGAGACGCCGCGCCGGGATGACGGGACGGCCGGGTCGTCCTATCTTTGTACTGACCAGTCAGTACGAATCGATCAGAGGCGACAGTGTCTTCGGAGCCCACCCCGACACGCGAGGCCGAGCAGCAGGACGTCGTGCAGCCCGAGCAGCCCGCGCCGTCCCACCAGCCGGCGTCCCACCAGGCGGCGTCCCACCAGGCCGCGCCGTCCGCGCCGGCCGCGCCGTCCGCGCCGGCCGTCCCGCCCGAGCCGGCGCCGTCCGCGCAGGACGACGCCGAGCAGCAGGACCCCGACGCCCAGCCGGCTCCCCCGCCGTTCGCCGTGCGCGCCCGCGGCCTCGTGCTCACCGGCACCCGCGGCGCCGTCTACGGCCCCGTCGACCTCGACCTCCCGACCGGCTCCCTCACCGTCGTCCAGGGCCCGCAGGGCGCCGGCCGCTCCAGCCTGCTGCTCACCCTCGCCGGCCGGATGGTCCCCGACCGGGGCTCCGACCTCACGGTGCTCGGCGAGGACCTGCCGCGACGCCGGACCGCCGTGCAGCGGCGCGCCGCCGTGGCCGGCTTCGCCGGGGTGGACGAGCTCGACGACTCGGTCACGGTCGGCGACGTCACGCGCGAGCGGCTCGCCTGGCTGTCGCCCTGGTACCGGTGGACCGGCCGTGTGTCCCAGGAGCGGTTCACCGCGCTGGCCGGCCCGGTGTTCGGCGAGCGCCCGCTCCCCCGCGTCTCGACCGTGATCTGGGACCTCGACGAGGTCGACGCCATGCTGCTGCGCGTCACCCTCGCGCTGGCGCAGGAGCCCGAGCTGCTCGTGGTCGACGACGTCGACCAGGTGCACGACTCCGGCCGCCGGCAGACGGTCTGGACCCGGCTCGAGGCGATCGCCGCCGCCGGCACCACCGTCATCGCGTCGGTCGCCTCGCTCGACGAGGTCGCCCGGATGCGCTGGTGGACGCCGCCCGAGGTCGCGAACCTCGCCACCGGCCCGCACGCCGTGCCCGCCGCCTGAACCCGCACCCGCACCTCCCCGAGGACCTGTGATGCTCTCCTCCCTGTCGACCGGCACCGAGCTGCGGCGGTTCCGCCGCGGCCTGCTGCCGAAGCTCGCCGTCGTGGCGATGCTGGCCATCCCGCTGCTGTACGGCGCCCTGTACCTGTGGGCCTACTGGGACCCGACCGGCAACCTGGACCGGCTGCCGGTCGCCCTGGTGAACGCCGACGAGGGCGCCACCCAGGACGGCGAACCGCTGCGCGCAGGCGACGACGTCGTCGGCGAGCTGCTCGACTCCGACGCGCTCGACTGGCGGCAGGTCGACGCCGAGGACGCCGCCGCCGGCGTCACGGACGGCACCTACTACTTCGCGGTCACGCTGCCGGCCGACTTCTCGAGCGACATCGCGTCGATCGGGGGCGACACCCCCACCTCGGCGGAGATCGACGTCACCTACAACGACGCCAACTCCTACCTCGCCTCCACCCTGGGCCGCAGCGCGATGACCCAGATCCGCGCGGCGGTGTCGGCCACGATCGGCGAGCAGGCGGCGGACCAGGTGCTCGTCGGCCTCGGCTCCGCGCGCGACGGCTTCGCGCAGGCCTCCGACGGCGCCCTCACGCTCACCGCCGCGAGCGGCGACCTGTCGTCCGGCGCGCACCAGGTCGCCGACGGCGCGACCTCCGCCGCGGACGGCGCGGCCCGGCTCTCGTCCGGCGCCACGGACCTCGCGAGCGGGGCGGGCCGGCTGGACTCCGGCGCCGCCGCCCTGGCGACCGGCGCGGGCACGCTGTCGTCCGGCGCGGGCTCCGCGGCCTCGGGCGCGGCGGACCTCGCCTCGGGCGCGCAGCGGCTGTCCGACGGGGCGTCCACCGCGGCGACCAGCGCGGGCGCGGTGGCCGACGGCGCGCGGCAGGTGAGCGACGGCGTCGACCGGGTGGCCGCCACGGTCACCGCGCTGTCCACCGGCGCGCAGGGGCTGTCCGGGACGCTCGCGTCCGCCGGCCAGGACCTCGCGGCCCTCGCGCAGCAGCGCGCCCAGGCCGGGGACACCGCGACCGCCGCCGCGATCCAGGCGGCGCTCGCCGACCTGCAGGGCGCCGTCGCGGATCTCGACCTGCCGGACGCCGGCGCCCAGCAGCAGGCCGCCGCCGACCTCCAGACCCTCGTCGCCGGCGCCCACCAGCTCCGCGACGGCTCCGCCGCCCTCTCGACCGGGCTGGGCACCCTCGCGTCGTCCTCGGGCGAGCTCGCCACCGGTGCGGCCACCCTGTCCTCCGGCACGGCCCAGGTCGCCTCCGGCGCGTCCGACCTCGCGGGCGGCGCGGGCACCCTCGCCTCCGGCGCGGCCGACCTGGACACCGGCGCGCACACGCTCGCCTCCGGCGCCGCAGACCTCGCGTCCGGCACCGGCACGCTCGCCTCCGGCGCGACGCAGGTCGCCGACGGCACCGACCAGCTCGGCGACGGCAGCCAGGAGCTGGCCGACAAGCTCGCCGACGGGGCCGCGCAGATCCCGGACGACTCCGACGGCACCCGGTCCGACCGTGCGAGCGCCCTGAGCACCCCCGTCGAGCTGTCGAGCACCGACGTCGCCGCGGCCGACGGCTACGGCGAGGGCTTCGCGCCGTTCTTCGTCCCGCTGGCGCTGTTCGTCGGCGGGCTGATCACCTGGCTGCTGCTCCGCCCGCTGCCGCCGCGCGGCCTCGCGACCCCGGCCCGGGGGTGGCGGATCGCGCTCGCCGGCTACCTGCCGGCCCTGGCGATCGGCGTCGGCCAGGTCGTCATCCTGCTGACCGTCGTGCACTTCGGGCTCGGCCTCGGCTGGTCGACGGCGTTCGGGACCGCCGCGTTCACGGTGCTGGTCGCCGGCGCGTTCCTGGCGGTGCAGCAGATGCTCATCGCGGTGCTGGGCGCCGCGGCGGGCAAGGTCGCGATCATCGCCCTGCTGATGCTGCAGCTCACGGCCGCCTCGGGCACCTACCCCGTGGAGACGACGCCGGCGTTCTTCCGGGCGCTGCACCCCGCGCTGCCGATGACCTACGCCGTCACCGGCCTGCGGGAGCTCACGACAGGCGGCACCGACGCGCGGCTGTGGACCTCGGTCGCGGCGCTGGCGGCGTTCCTGCTCGGCTCGCTCGCGATCACCTCGTGGCGCGCGGCCCGGCAGCGCACGTGGACGCTGTCCCGTCTGCACCCCGCTCTGTCGATCTGAGAGGCTGGGTCCCATGCCAGCCGCCGCCGACGCCGCCCCCGCGCCCTCCGGGGCCGTCGACTCCCCCGGCACCGGCCGGCGCGACACCCGCCGGGCCATCATCACGGCGACCGTCGCGCTGATCGCCGACCGCGGGTTCTCCGCCACCTCCGTCGACGACATCGCCGACCGGGCCGGGGTCGCCAAGGGCAGCGTCTACTACAACTTCGGGTCCAAGGGCGCGCTGTTCGAGACGGTGCTCACCGAGGGGCAGCGCGCGCTCACCACCGCGCTGCGCGGTGCCGCGGAGGGTCGCGAGGGCCGGGACGCGGTCGGCGCGCTCGTGCACGAGCTGCTCGCGCAGATCCAGGGGCACCCCGACTTCGCCAAGGTGCTCGTGGCCGAGGTGTTCCGCACCGGGCGCGACTGGCAGGACTCCATCCGGCAGGTGCGCGACGAGTCGTTCGCGGTGTTCGCCGAGGTCGTCGCCGCGTCCTGGCCGCACCGGGACCCGTCCCTGACCGCCGCCGCCATGTTCGGGGCGACGCTCGTCGCCGGGCTGGAGTGGCTGGCGTTCCAGCCGGAGCGGCCGGTGGCGGACGTGCGCCGGGCCGTGCTGGCCACGGTCCTGGACCAGCTCCCGGCCTGAGCCCGCGCCGACCCCGTCCGGCTCGGTGGCAGGTCTGGCCCGACACGCCGTGCGCGTGTCGGGCCAGGCCGTCCACCCGGGGGGACGCGCCGAGCCCCGCAGACGCGGAACGGGCCCCCGAGCGTGTGCTCGGGGGCCCGTTCGCGATGGTGCGGGGTGCTGCGCCTCAGAGGCGGCCGGCCTGCTGCGGCACGCCGCCGAGCAGCTCCATGACCTCGGACTCGAGGAACCGGCGGTGGCCGCCGAGGGTGCGGACGGCGGAGAGCTTGCCCGCCTGGGCCCAGCGGGTGACCGTCTTCGGGTCGACCCGGAACATGACCGCGACCTCACCCGGGGTGAGCAGCGAGGCGGAGGCCTGCGTCGGGATCTGGGCCTCGAGGGGGTACGTCATGGTGACTCCTAGTCGGTTCGGTAGCCCGGCTGTCCCGATGGGACCCGTGGCTTTGCGTCCCCGCCTTGCAGCGGGTTTGCCGTTGTCGCTCAACGAGGAGAACTATACAGAAAACGGACAGATCGGCAAGTACCACCCGAGAGCGGACAGAATCGCAGGTCAGCGGTGTGCGCGTTCACATCGCGGACGGCGCGGCGACCGCTGGGCGGTACCAGCGCGGCGTCGGAGCCGCCACCGGGGTCAGCCTCACGGCGCGCAGGTTCACCCGCGCGGGCGGCCTGGGCAGGCCGTCCCGGTCACCCGCGCACGCGCGTCCCGGCTGCCCGGGCGCGCGTGGCCGGGCCGCTCGCGCCTGATCTCCGGCGAGAAGTCTCCGCACCACCGGATCGTTCGGGGTGCCGGGCGACGATCGGGTGGGGATGAGGGCGGCCGAAGGGAGTGGGCGGCCCGGCGAGCGGCGCGGCGAGCAGCCCGGCGGGCAGCCGGGCGAGCGGCCCGGCGAGCGGCACAGCCCGGCGAGCGGCGCGATCGGCCGCGCGGCGCCATGGGCGGCGCGGCGCGGCGCGGCACCCGATGGTCAGACCGGCGCGCCGGGCCCCGCCGGGTCGCCGCCGCCGGACGGGTCGAAGCGGTAGCCCATCCCCGGCTCCGTCAGCAGGTACCGCGGCGCGGCCGGGTCCGGCTCGAGCTTCTTGCGCAGCTGCGACAGGTACAGCCGCAGGTACCCGGTGTCGGTGATGTGCTCGGAGCCCCAGATGTCCGACAGCAGGGTCTGCCGCGTGACGAGCCGGCCGGCGTTGCGCACCAGGACCTCGAGGATCCGCCACTCCGTCGGGGTCAGCCGCACGGGCTCGGGCGGGGTGCCGTCGCGGGTGACGGTGGTCGCGGTGAGGTCCACGGTGACGTCGCCGATGCGGACCAGCGGCTCGGCGTCGGTCCCGCCGGACGCGCGGCGGGTGAGCGCGCGGATGCGGGCCAGCAGCTCGTCGACGCCGAACGGCTTGGTCACGTAGTCGTCCGCCCCGGCGTCGAGCGCCTCGACCTTGTCGGCCGAGCCGGTGCGCCCGGACAGCACGAGCACGGGGGCGCCGGTCCAGCCGCGCAGCCCCTGGATCACCTCCACGCCGTCGAGGTGCGGCATCCCGAGGTCGATCAGGTACAGGTCGGGCTTGTGCTCGATCGCCTGGTTGAGCGCCGACACGCCGTCGGTGGCGACGAGGATCTCGTAGCCGCGGGCGCGCAGCGTGATCCGCAGGGCGCGCAGGATCTGCGGGTCGTCGTCCGCGACCAGGATCTTCACGAGCCACCCTCCCGGGGTCCGGGCGCGGCGCCGGCCTGGCGCAGCGCGATCACCATCGTGAGCCCACCGCCGGGGGTGTCCTCCGGCCCGAGCGTGCCACCCATCCCCTCGGCGAACCCGCGGGACAGCGCGAGGCCCAGCCCCAGCCCGGTCGCGTTGTCGGTGTCGCCGAGCCGCTGGAACGGGACGAACAGGTCGGCGCGTCGGTCGGCGGGCACGCCTGGCCCGTGGTCGACGACCCGCACCTCCACCCGGTCGGCGAAGGCGCTCGTCTGCACCCGCACCGGCACCCCCGGCGGGCTGGCGTGCACCGCGTTGGCCAGGACGTTGACGAGCACCCGGCGCAGCAGCGCGGGGTCGGCCTGCACCGGTGGCAGCGCGGGGTCGAGCTCGAGCTGCACCTCGTCGGGGCCGACGCCGAGCTCGTCGAGCGCGGGCAGGATGACGTCGTCCACGTCGGTCGGGCGCACCGCGACGCCCAGCACGCCCGCCTGCAGCCGGCTGACGTCGAGCAGGTCGGTGACCAGGCCTGTCAGGGTGCCCAGGCTCTCGTCGGCGGTCGCGAGCAGCTCCTCGCGGTCGACCGGCGACAGGTCGACGTCCCGCGACCGGAGGCTGCCGACCGCGGTCGTGGCGGCGGTGAGCGGGCGGCGCAGGTCGTGGCTGACCGCCGACAGCAGCGCGCTGCGCACCTGGTCGGTCTCGCGCAGCGGGCCGATCGCGTCCGCCGTGCGGCTGAGCCGCTGGTGGTCGAGCGCGGCGGCGACCTGCGCCACGACGACGCCGAGCAACCGGTTGTCCGCGCCGTCGACCTCGGGGACGCGGGTGGCGTCGGAGCCGGCGTCGCGCGGCCGTCGCTCGCCGCGGTCGAGGTCGAGCACCGTCTGCTCGTCGACCGGCACGTGCGGCGACCCGGAGCGGACGGTGCCCGACTCGGCGAGGACCTCGTCCCCGGAGCGGAGGCGGACGCCCGCGAGCCCGAACGCCTCCCGCGCCCGCTCGATCAGCGCGCCGAGCGTGTCCTGGCCCCGCAGCACCCCGCCGGCGACCGTCGCGAGCAGCTCGGACTCCGCGCGGGCGCGGTGCGCAGCGCGGGTGCGGCGCGCGGCGAGGTCCACGACGGCGGCGACCAGCGCGCCGTTGACGACGTACAGGGCGAGCGCGAGGGCGTGCACCGGCTCGCTGACGGTGACCGTGTGGGTCGGCGCGACGAACAGGTAGTTCAGGGTCAGGCCGGACAGCAGCGCGGTGAGCAGTGCGGGCCACAGCCCGCCGACCAGGGCGATGACCACGACGAGCAGCTGGTAGGCGAGCACGTCGCTGGCGAGCGAGTCCGGGGTCCGCGCGGCGACCAGCCACCAGGTGAGCAGCGGACCGAGGACGACGCA
This sequence comes from Cellulosimicrobium cellulans, assembly GCF_007679345.1. Taxonomy (GTDB): domain Bacteria; phylum Actinomycetota; class Actinomycetes; order Actinomycetales; family Cellulomonadaceae; genus Cellulomonas; species Cellulomonas cellulans_A. The sequence goes on along the minus strand of NZ_VEGH01000028.1, from coordinate 1,481 downwards.
CAGGACGAATCCGAGCAGCCGCCGCCGGACGGTGAGCGCGCCCGACACCCGCGGCAGCGGCAGCCGGCCGCCGGCGGCCGCGGCGTGGTTGACGAGGTGCACGTCGATGGCGCCGGCCTGCCGGATGACCGTCGCGCCGATGCCCGGCCCGGTGAGCGCCGCCTTCAGCCACCCGCGCCGGCTCAGCCCGATGACGAGCTGGGTGGCGTCCTGGGCCCGGGCGAACTCGACCAGCGCCGTCGGCACGTCCTCGCCCACGACCTGGTGATACGTGCCGCCGAGCTGCTCGGCGAGCGTCGCCTGGGCCGCGAGCGCCCCGGGGTCGGTGTCCCGCAGGCCGGTCTGGGCGCTCACGTGCACCGCCAGCAGCTCGCCGCCGGACGACCGCGCGGCGATCCGCGCGCCGCGGCGCAGCAGCGTCTCCCCCTCCGGCCCGCCGGTCAGCGCGACGACCACGCGCTCGCGCGCCTCCCAGGGCACCTCGATCGCGTGCTCGGCGCGGTACGAGCGCAGGGCGGAGTCCACCTCGTCGGCGAGCCACAGCAGCGCGAGCTCGCGCAGCGCCGTGAGGTTGCCGAGCCGGAAGTAGTTCGACAGCGCGGCGTCGACCCGCTCGGCCGGGTAGACGTTGCCGTCGGCGAGCCGGTCCCGGAGCGACTGCGGCGCGAGGTCCACGAGCTCGATCTGGTCGGCCGCCCGGAGCACCGCGTCGGGGACCGTCTCCCGCTGCGGGACGCCGGTGATCGTGCGCACGACGTCGTTGAGGGACTCGATGTGCTGGATGTTCACCGTGGTCAGGACGTCGATGCCGGCGTCCAGCAGGTCCGCGACGTCCTGCCATCGCTTGTCGTGCCGGGAACCCGGGGCGTTGGTGTGCGCGTACTCGTCGACCAGGGCGACCTCGGGCCGCCGGGCCAGGACGGCGGCGAGGTCCAGCTCCGTCAGCGCGACTCCGCGGTGCTCCACGCGGGCGCGCGGCACCACCTCCAGCCCTTCGACCAGCGCGGCGGTGGCGGCGCGGCCGTGGGTCTCGACCACCGCGACGACGACGTCGCGTCCGTCGGCGCGGAGGCCGCGGCCCGCCTCCAGCATGGCGTAGGTCTTGCCCACGCCGGGCGCGGCACCGAGCAGCACGCGCAGCCGGCCCGTGGTCATCCGCTCACCCCTCCAGGTCGTCGAGGGCGAGGTCCGGGCGGCGCCACGGGTGCCGCGCGCCGGCCGGGGCGCTCCGGGTCCCTGCCGCGATCGTAGCCCCGGGCGGGGCGGTGACCTGCGGCGCGGTCGCACCCGGGACCGGCACGGCCGGCACGAGGGCACCGTGGGACCGGCCGGTTCCGCGGGCCGAGGGACCCGGCACCCGCCCGGCACCCGCCCGGCACCCGCCCGGCACCCGCCCGGCACCCGCCCGGCACCCGCCCGGCACCCGCCCGGCACCCGCCCGGCACCCGCCCGGCACCCGCCCGGCACCCGCCCGGCACCCG
>NZ_VEGH01000027.1 GCF_007679345.1 Cellulosimicrobium cellulans | reverse complement strand
AGCGCTACATCGCCCGCGACCTGTTCCGACAGCTCGAACACAGCTGCCTACCGGCTTGACGAACCATAGGAGCGTCCTGCCCCGGGGGGGCGGTCCGGGGCGTCCGGGACATCTCCGGCGCACTCCGGGCGGCCTCTGTGGATGACGCCGGCGGCCGGAGCCGCGCGGCGCCTAGCGTCTCGCGCACGACCAGCCACCCCGCTCGCGGGAACTCCCACCGACGCCCCGACGAGGGGGTGGCGGGACCGCGATGAACAAGATAACTTGGCTGCACGGCGATGAGCCGCTGATCCTCGGCAGCGCACACCGCCACCGGGTACCCGAGGAGGACGTCCGTCACGCCATCGACCACTCGGTCGCCGCCCTCGACGTCGGCGAGGGCATGACCATGGTGATCGGTGCCGACCGTACCGGCGCGCTGATCGAGGTCGGCGTCGTCGCGATGTACGGCGGCTGGTGCGTGGTCCACGCCATGCGCCCCGCACGCCCGACGTTCCTGAGGAGATGACCACCGTGCCCCGATCGCTCGACGAGATCATCGCGAGCGCGGACGCGCTCGCCGACCGGTTCGAGGCCTACGAGCCGGCCGAGGCGGACCGGGACTCCGTCGACCCGACGACGGCCCTCTGGCTGGCGGCGTCCCGGCGTGCCGCCGCCGAGCGGGACCTGGCGGCGGCGGTGGTGGAGGCCCGGCGCGCGGGCGTCCCGTGGAAGGTGGTGGGCGAGCTGGTCGGCACGTCCGGCGAGGCCGCGAGGCAGCGGTACGGGCGGCACGCGGCGCGCTGACGGCGTCACCGGCCGTTCACCTGCCCGCCGGGTGCCGCAGCCCGCGCGTGTGGCCCCGCCTCACCCGGTGTTCCTAGGATCGACCCCATGAGCGACACCGGACTGCGGCAGGCCCAGGACAAGATGGCGGCGGCCGGGGTGGCCCCGACCGCGATCGACGTCTTCACCCACTACTACCGGGAGCTCGAGGCGGGGGCCACGGGCCTCATCCCCGAGGGCACCATCGACCCCCTGCTCGACCCCCCGCAGCTCGCGGACGTCGACATCGACCCCGAGGCCGCGCGCGAGGCGTTCGCGAAGACCGCGATCATCAAGCTCAACGGGGGCCTCGGCACCTCGATGGGCATGGACAAGGCCAAGTCGCTGCTCCCGGTGCGCGACGGCAAGTCGTTCCTCGACCTCATCGTCGAGCAGGTGCAGCACGCCCGGTCCGAGACCGGCGCCCGCCTCCCGCTCATCCTCATGAACTCGTTCCGCACCCAGGACGACTCGCTCGCCGCGCTGGCGAAGCACGAGGGGCTGGCGGTCGACGGCCTGCCGCTCGACTTCCTGCAGAACCAGGAGCCGAAGCTCCGGACGGACGACCTCACCCCGGTGACCTGGGAGGCCGACCCGACGCTGGAGTGGTGCCCGCCCGGCCACGGTGACCTGTACACCGCGCTGCTGGCGTCCGGCGTGCTGCGGCAGCTGCTCGACGCGGGCTTCCGGTACGCGTCGGTGTCGAACTCCGACAACCTGGGGGCCGCGCCGAACCCGACGATCGCCGGCTGGTTCGCCGCCTCCGGCGCCCCGTACGCCGCCGAGCTGTGCCGCCGCACCGCCGCCGACCGAAAGGGCGGCCACCTGGCGGTCCGGAAGTCCGACGGCCGGCTGATCCTGCGCGACACCGCGCAGACGCCCGCGGACGAGATGGACTACTTCACCGACGAGCACCGGCACCCCTACTTCCACACGAACAACCTGTGGTTCGACCTGGAGCAGATCGCCGCGGCGCTGGAGGCCCGGGGCGCGGTGCTCGGCCTGCCGCTGATCCGCAACGTCAAGACCGTCGACCCGACCGACTCCTCGTCGCCCGAGGTGTTCCAGATCGAGACGGCGATGGGCGCCGCGATCGAGGTGTTCGAGGGCGCGACGGCGATCGCCGTGGGCCGGGAGCGGTTCCTGCCGGTCAAGACGACGAACGACCTGCTGCTGATCCGGTCCGACGCGTACGACCTCGGCGAGGACGCGACGCTGCGCCTCGCGGTCGAGAAGGCGCCGCTGGTCGACCTGGACACGAAGGTCTACAAGACCGTCGGGACGTTCGAGCAGCGGTTCCCCGCCGCCCCGTCGCTGCGCGGCGCCTCCTCGTTCACCGTGCACGGCGACTGGACCTTCGAGCCGGGCGTCGTCGCGACGGGGGACGCGGTGGTCGAGGCCGACGGCGCGCCGGGCACCGTCCCCGCCGGGACGACGATCGGCGGCTGACCCCCGCACCGTCCGGTGCCGGCGGGTCAGCCCCGCCGGCGCCGGACGGCCAGGAGGAGCGCCCCGCCGGCCGCGAGCAGGAGCGCAGCGACGCCCGCGAGCGCCAGGCCCTCCGTGCCCGTCACGCCGAGGGCCGCGCGGGCCCCGGTGCCGGCGGCGCCGGAGCCGGGGGCGCCCGAGCCGGGGGCGCCGTCGACGCCCGTGGTGCCCGGGGCCGCGCCGGTCCCGCCGGTGCCCGGGGTGCCGGGCGTGCCCGGGGTCGTGCCGCCGTCCGGCGCCGCGACGCGCAGCGTCACCGCATCGGTCGCCACCGTCCCGGCGACGTTCGTGACGACGAGCCGCAGCATCAGGCCGTCGTCCGCCGCCACGGGCGTGTAGGTCAGCGTGTGCCGCACGGTCCCGGAGGTCGGGGCGGCCGCGAGCCGCAGCCCGGCACCGGCCCACACCGGCGCGCCGACGACGACCTGGGTCGCGCGCGCCCCGTCGGGCACGGCACCCCAGGTGCGACCGCCGTCGCGGGACGCCTCCCACTCCGCCGTGCCCGCGTCCGCGTCGACGACCCACGAGAGCTCCACGGGCTGCCCCGCCGGGACGCGCAGGGCGCCGTCCGACCCGATCCCGTCGGGCGGGTCGACGACCAGCGGGGCGGCCACGACCGTGACGGTCGCGGCGGAGCTGGTGGCCGTGGCGGGGCCCGCGACGAGCGCCGCGGTCGCGAGGGCCCGGACCCGGGTGCCGTCGGCGGGTGCCGCCAGCTCGAGCACCGGCCCGGTGGCACCCGGGACCGCGGTCCAGGTCGCGCCGTCGGGTGACGTCTCCCAGGCGAGCGCGGGCGCGGGGTCGCCGGACGCGGTGACCTCGAACCGCGCCGTGCCCCCCGCGGGCACCGTGACGTCCGCCGGGTCGGACACCGCGGGCGGGGTGAGCACCCGCAGGGTCGCGGCCGCGCTGGGCACGTCGGCGGCCGCGGCGTTGCTCGCGAGCGCCCGGTAGGCAGAGCCCCCCGCGGCGGCGGTCGCGGGCACGACCAGCGTGCCGCCCGACGCACCGGGGAGGTCGGCCCAGTCGCCCCCGGGCGCGCGGACCTGCCAGCGCAGCGTCGGCGCGGGCGACCCGGTCGCGGCCGCGGTGAACGTCGCGGCCGTGCCGGGGTCGGCGGTGACGTCGGCGGGCTCGGAGGTGAAGGTGGGCGGCGTCTGCACCGTCAGCGTCGCGGGTGCGGACGCGACCTGACCGGCGGTGCCGGTCGCCACGGCGCGGACCAGGAGGCCGTCGTCCGCGGCGTCCGCCGTCCGCTCGTAGACCGGCCCGGCCGCGCCGGGCACGTCGGACCAGGCGTCCCCGTCCGTGCTCGTCTGCCAGGTGACCACCGGGGTGGGCTCGCCGGCTGCCGACACCTCGAACCGCGCGGTCCCGCCCGTGAGCACCGTGACGTCCGCCGGGGCGGTGACCTCGGGGCCCCACAGGACGGTGAGGGTGGCCGGCGCCGACGTGGCCGTCCCGGCGACGCTCGACGCGACCGCCCGGTAGCGGGCACCCTGCGCCGCGCGGTCGGCGGTCACGTCCAGCGCGGGCGCGGTGGCCCCGGGCACGTCCGTCCAGCCCGTGGCACCCGGCGCGAGCACCTGCCACCGGAGGGCGGGCGCGGGCGTCCCCGTGGCGACGACGGCGAACGTGGCGACCTGCCCCTCCGCGACGGACCGGTCCGCCGGGCCGGTCGTGAAAGCCGGGGCGTCGTGCCGGGTGAGCGTCGCCGGGTCGCTCGCGACCTCGCCCGCGGCCCCGGTCAGCACGGCGCGGACCCGCAGACCCCCGTCCTCGCTGCCGACGACCCGCTCGTACGTCGTGCCGGTCGCCCCCGCGACGTCGGCCCACGGGCCGGTGGCGGCCGGGGCGGTCTGCCAGCGCACGCCGGGCGCCGGCGAGCCCGCGACGCCGACGGCGAACCGGACGGTGGCGCCGGGCAGCCCGCCGGCATCGGCCGGCTGCGCCGCGATCTCCGGCCCCCAGGTGACCGTGAGCGTCGCCGGGGCGCTCGTCGCGGTCCCGGCGGCGTTGTCCGCGACGACCCGGTACCGGGTGCCGTCGGCGGCGCGCGCGACGGCCACCGTGAGCCGGTCCGTGGTCGCACCCGGGACGTCCGACCAGGCCGCGGACCCGGCCGGCGCGCTCTGCCAGCGCAGCGCGGGGGCGGGTGACCCGGTCGCGGTGGTGGTGAAGACCGCCTGGGTGCCCTCGAGCGCGGTGGTGTCGGCAGGCGCCGTGACGGTCGGCGGGACCGGCTGCTCCAGCACCGCCTCGGCGGTCGCGGCGTCCACGGTCGCCCGGACGGTCAGGGTCGCACCGGGTCCGCGGGCGAACCGGGACGACGCGGTGCCGTCCGCCCCGAGGACCGGGTCGGCGGTGGCGGAGGCGGCGTCGGCCGCGGGCTCGAACGCCCAGGTGACGGCGCGCCCGGTCAGCGCGGCCAGCAGCGCCGGCGGGGCGGCGGAGCCGTCCGCGAGCGCCACACGGGCGGTCGTCGTCGTGGCGTCGCCGGTGACGGGTCGCCCGGGGGCCGCGTCGACGGCGAGCACGGCGCGGGGCGTCGTCGTGGTGGCGCCGACGGCCCCGCAGGCCGCATCGGTCGCGCCGGGCGCGCATCCCCACCAGCTCGAGACGGCGGCGACCGGCCCGACCACCGACGCGGCGCGCGTCGTCCCGGTGACGCCGTCCGTGTTGCCCACCAGCACGGACGCGGCGACCGACCCGGAGGCCAGCCACAGCGCGCCGCCGTCGCCCGCGCCGCCCGAGCCGCTGACCGTGTTGCGCTCGACCCGGGTCCCGGTGACCGCGGCGGTGCCGGTGGCGAGCACGGCCGCGCCGCGCGCGGCCGCCGCGGCGCCGGAGGTCACGGTGTTGGCGGTGAACGTCGAGCGCTCGACGGTGAGACCGGCACCGGCCACGTAGAGGGCCCCGCCCCCGAGCACGCCGGACCCGGCGCCGCCGGTGACGGCGTTGCCGTCGAAGGTCGAGCCGGTGACGACGACCGAGTCCCCGGTCGCGACGCCGAGCATCGCCACCGCCCCGCCCGGTGCCCCGTACGCGGTGTTGCCCCGGAAGGTGCAGCCCTCGACCCGCAGCGAGCCGCCGGACATCTGGACCGCCCCGCCGGGCGCCGCGGCGTCCTCGGCCCCGGTGCTGCTCGCGCTGCCGGACACGAGGCAGTCCCGCAGGGTGAGGGCGTCCGGTCGGCCGGGGTCGCCCGTGCCGGCGAGGACCGCGCCGCCCCCGCCGACCTCCGCGGCGTCGGTCGCGTCCGGCACGCCCCGCCGGATCTCGACGCGCTCGACGGTGACGTCCACCCCGCCGACGAGGCCCGGGTCCAGGTCGAGGACGCGGCGCCCCGCGCCGTCGACCGACCACGTGCCGCCGGAGGTGAGCAGGAGCGTCGCGGGCGCCGCCGGCGCGTAGGTCAGGGGGCCCGCGACCAGCGTGATCGAGGTGCCGCCGGGCACGGTCACCACCGCGTCGTCCTCGCCCGCGGCGCGGCAGAGGGCCTCGCGCAGCGTGGTCCCGGCCGCACCGTCGTCGCAGCCCGCCGTCAGCGCCGCGTCGGCGGCCGTGGTGACCGTGATCTCGACGGCCTCGGCGGCCACCGCCGCGGGCGCGCCGAGGGTCGCCCCGGCGGGTGCCACGGTGCCGGCGGACGCGGTCACGGCGGCCAGCGCGAGCGCGGCGAGGGCACGCCGGAGCGCGGGACGAGGGGGGTGCACGCCGGAAGCCTAGGTGTTTCACCCGGGCGGCGGACCCGTCGTCCGGGTGAACCTCGTAGGCTCACCCCCGCCCGATCGTCCCCGCAAGGTCCAGGAGTCCCGTGCTCACGCGTCGCACCGTGCTAGTGGCCGGCACCGCGGTCGCCGGCGTCGCCGCCGCCGGCGGGGCGGTGCTCGTGGCGCGGCGACCGACGCTGCCGCTGACCCTCGCCGCGCTGCGGCCGCTCGTCGGCGACGCGTTCGAGGTCGACGGGCGCACCGTGACGCTGGCCTCCGTGACCGGGCGGGACGGCGGGCGCGCCACGGAGGCGTCGTTCGCGCTGCGGTTCACGGGCGCCGGCGACCTGCCCGGCGCGACGCGCACGTTCGCCCACGCGGACGGCGACCTGGTGCTGCACGCGGAGCCGGTCGGCGCCGAGCGCAGCACGCTCGAGGCCGTCGTGGCCCGGACGGCCTGAGGCGGGGGACGGACGTGGAGCCCTACCTCGGGGAGATCCGGCTCTTCGCCGGCACCTACGCGCCCGCGGGGTGGGCCGCCTGCGACGGACAGCCGCTGCGGATCACCGAGAACGAGGCGCTGTTCTCCCTGATCGGCACCCGCTACGGCGGCGACGGCGTCACGACCTTCGGGCTGCCGGACCTCCGCGGGCGGTGGGCCGTCGGGCGCCGCGGCGCGAACCTCGGCGAGACCGGCGGCGCGGACGCCGTCGGGCTGACGAGCAGCCACCTGCCCCAGCACACGCACGCCGTGCAGGGCGCGGTCGCGACGGCCACGAGCACGTCGCCGTCCGGCGCCGTCTGGGCCGCGAGCCTCGCGCCGGCGTACGCGCCCGGCGACCCCGGCACCGACGGCCAGCTCCTGGCCGGCGACGCGCTCGGCTCCGCCGGCGGGGGCCTCCCGCACGAGAACCTCCCGCCGTACCTCGGGATGATGCACATCATCGCGCTGACCGGCGTCTACCCGCCTCGCGACTGAGAGCTGGACATGGACCCGTACCTCGGCGAGCTGCGCCTGTTCGCGACCGACTACGTGCCCCGGGGCTGGCTGCCCTGCGAGGGGCAGACGCTGACGATCGCGCAGAACGCCGCGCTGTACTCGATCCTGGGCGTCCAGTTCGGCGGCGACGGCCGGACGACGTTCCAGCTTCCCGACCTGCGGGACCGCTCGGTCGTCGCCCCCGGCCCCGACGTGCAGGTCGGCGCGGTCGGAGGCTCGCGCACCGTCTCGCTGACGACCGCGCAGATGCCGGCGCACTCGCACCAGGCGCAGGGCTCCACGGCGCCCGCGGACCGCGCCGAGCCCGGTGGCGCCCGCTGGGCCACGACCGCCGAGCCGCAGTACGGCACCGCGCGGCAGGTCGTGCTCGCCCCCGGCACCGTCGACCCCGCCGGCGGGTCCCAGCCGCACGAGAACACACCGCCGTACCTGGCGCTCTCCTGGGCGATCGCGGTCCAGGGCGTGTTCCCGAGCCGGGACGACGGATCCGCGACGACCGTCCCGGCCTACACGGGCGAGGTGCGGCTGTTCGCCGGGAGCTTCGTCCCGGCCGGCTGGGCGGCGTGCGTCGGTCAGCTGCTGCCGATCGCGCAGAACACCCCGCTGTTCGCGCTCCTCGGGACGAACTACGGGGGCGACGGGCGGTCGACGTTCGGCCTGCCCGACCTCCGCGACCGCACACCGGTGCACGTCGGCACCTCCGCGCCCGGCCGCCGGGACATCGGGGTGGGCCAGCAGGGCGGGGCCGCCGAGGTCACGCTCACCACCGCCGAGCTGCCGCCGCACACCCACGGCGTCCGCGGCACCGGCGCGCGCGGCAGCACCGGGAACCCCTCCGGGGCGTCCTGGGCGGTCGCCCAGCAGGGTCGCGCGCGGCGCGACCTCTACACGACGTCCGGGCCCGGCGTGGCGATGGGCGGCGTCGTCGTCGCCGGCGGCTCGCAGCCGCACGCCAACCGCTCGCCGTACGTCGGCGTCACGGCGATCATCGCCCTCAGCGGAGACTGGCCGCAGCTCCCCTGAGCGCGGACGCCCCGGCACCTTGCGTTCCCGGCGGACCCCGGGCGCGGCCGTGCGCACGGCCCGCGCCCGGCCTCGCCGCGCGCCGTCGGCCCAGGCCCGGGGCGCGCAGTTGACATCCCGACCACCCGGTCGTAATTTCTCCCGTACCTACCGCGCGGTAGGTAGTGGTGGCGCCGACGTCACGGTCGCCACGACGTCTCAACGTGGAGCCGTCCGACTCCCATGGCCGAAGAAGGTTCACATGGACGCGCAGGCAACGGTCGCCGCTGAGGGCACGCCCTCGACGCGCGACGACATCGCCCCCGACACCGGTCTCCCGTTCACGCGGGCCCGCACGCTGCAGTTCGGCATCGGGTTCTTCGTCTTCGGCCTGCTGTGGATCGTCGGTCTGCAGATCGTCGCCGCCGTGCTGCTCCCGCAGCGCCTCCGCGACATCGGCGTGGCCTCGCCGGAGACGCTGCTCGGCTCGATCAGCGCCATCACCGCGGTCGTGTCGCTGGTGTCGAACCTCGTGTTCGGCAACCTCTCGGACCGCACGCGCGGACGGTTCGGCCGCCGGGCGCCGTGGATCCTCGGCGGCGGCATCCTCGGCGGCGTCTCCCTGTTCGCGATCGGCGTCCTGACCAGCTCCGCGGCGATCACGCTCGTCTACTGCCTGTGCATGGTCGGCCTCAACATGATGCTGGCGCCGGCGGTGGCGGTCCTGGCCGACCGCGTCCCGGGCAAGCTCCGCGGCACCATGTCCGCGTTCTACGGCGGCGGCCTCGCGGGCGGTGCACCGATCGGCTCGCTCGTCGGCGCGCTGTTCATCGTGAACTCGTTCCCCGGCTTCGTGCTCGGCGGGGCGCTCATGGCCCTGTCGGCCGTCATCGCGCTCGTGGTCTGGCCGCGGGAGAAGTCCGCCGCGGACCTGCCGCCGGCTGCCGCCGGTTTCGGCGAGCTGCTCAAGTCGTTCCGCCCGCCGCGCAAGGCCCCCGACTTCTACCTCGCGTTCGCCGGCCGCCTGTTCATGCTGGTCTCGTACCAGATGGTCATGGCGTACCAGCTGTACATCGTGCAGGACCACGTCGGGCAGTCCGTCGAGGAGTCCGCGAGGACCATCGCCACGATGTCGGTGATCCTCCTGGTCGTGTCGCTCGTCGGCTCGGTCGTCTCCGGCCCGGTCTCCGACCTCATCGGCCGCCGCAAGCTCCCCGTGGTCGTGTCGAGCGTGCTGTTCGCCGTCGGCATCGCGATGCCGTGGATCTGGCCGACCCCTGCCGGCATGTTCCTGTTCGCCGGCATCGCGGGCTTCGGCTACGGCGTCTACACCTCGGTCGACCAGGCGCTGAACGTCGACGTGCTGCCGAACGAGGAGGAGGCGGGCAAGGACCTCGGCATCCTCAACCTGTCGACCACCGCCGGCCAGACCGTCGGGCCGCTCATCACCTCGGCCCTGGTCGTGGCCACCGGCGGCTACGGGCTGGTGTTCCCGGTGTCGATCGTGGCCGCGCTCCTCGGCGCCTTCTTCATCACGCGGATCAGGTCGGTGCGCTGACCCGACACCGTTGCGGCGCCCCGCCGCACCCGCTCGAGGCCCCGGGCCGGACACCGCGTCCGACCCGGGGCCTCGTCGTCAGCCCACCGCGCCGCCCGCGCCCGGCCGGCCGAGCAACGCGAGGTCGGCCAGGTCCACCGCCCGCGGCGGATAGCCGGTGTGGAACGCGACCTGCTGCGCCACCGACAGGCAGCCCACGACCCTGCCGTCGATCGTCCCGGTCACGAAGCACTCCGCCGGGTAGTCGAAGGTGACGCCGTCCAGGCCGGCCTGCGTCCCGCGGCCCCGGGCGTCGAAGGCCACGGGGTGCAGGTCCACCCACCGCCCACCGGCCGCTGCGAGCTCGACCCGGACCGGCCGCCAGTCCGTCTCGACGGCGTAGCCCAGCGGCGTGAGCGCGCCGAGCGCCGCGGCCTCGCCGGTCGCGTCGACCGCCAGGTCCAGGTCCCGGTGCGCCCGGGTCTGCCGGCCCACCAGGGCGTCGACGCCCCAGCCGCCCGCGACCCAGGCGCGGCAGCCGGCAGCCGCGAGCGCGTCCAGGACGCGCAGCACCTCGGCGGGGTCCACGCGCGCCACCTCCCCGGGTCGCCGTGCGCCCCCACTGTGCCAGTGACGCGACCCCCGGGCCACGCCGTACACCGGCCGGACACCTCGGTCGGCCACACTGGCCGGCGACGGCCGCGCACGCGCCGCGCGGACGACGACCCAGGAGGACGACGGCATGAGCGGCGGTGCCGGCCTCGCCCGGCGGATCGGCCTCGGCGACGCCGTGGTCATCGGGCTCGGCTCGATGGTGGGCGCCGGGGTGTTCGCGGCGTTCGCGCCGGCCGCGCAGGCCGCCGGCTCCGCGCTGCTGCTCGGCCTGGCCCTGGCCGCGGTGGTGGCCTACGCCAACGCCACGTCCTCCGCGCAGCTCGCCGCGCAGTACCCCGCGTCCGGCGGCACGTACGTCTACGGACGCGAGCGGCTGGGCCCGTGGTGGGGGTTCCTCGCCGGGTGGTGCTTCGTGATCGGCAAGACCGCGAGCTGCGCGGCGATGGCCCTGACCGTCGCCGCCTACGCCGTGCCGCCCGCGTGGCAGCGGCCGGTCGCCGCCGGTGCGGTGCTCGCGCTGACCGCGGTGAACCTGCGGGGCGTCACCCGGACGGGGCGCCTGACCCGCCTCGTCGTGGCGGTCGCGCTCGCCGCCCTGGCGACCGTCGTCCTCGTCGGCCTGACCGGTGGTGAGCCGTCGTGGGCACGGGTCGCCGTCGGCGCCGACGCGACGTGGTCCGGCGTGCTGGGCTCCGCCGGTCTGCTGTTCTTCGCGTTCGCCGGGTACGCGCGGATCGCCACGATGGGCGAGGAGGTGCGCGACCCGGCCCGGACGATCCCCCGCGCGATCCAGCTCGCGCTCGGGCTGGCGGTGCTCGTCTACGCCGCTGTGGCGGTGACCCTGCTGACGGTGCTGGGCCCGGACGCGGTGGCGGCCAGCGTCGCCCCGCTCGCGGACGCCGCCGCGGCGACCGGCCGGCCCTGGGTCGGCGCGGTCGTCCGGGTCGGCGCGGTCGCGGCCTCGCTGGGCGCGTTGCTCGCGCTGGTCGCCGGGGTCAGCCGCACCACCCTGGCGATGGCCCGCGAGGGCGACCTGCCGCGACCGCTCGCGGCGGTGCACGAGCGGTACCGGGTGCCGCACCGGGCGGAGGCCACGCTCGGCGTCGTGGTCGTCGCGCTGGTGCTGACCGTCGACCTGCGCGGCGCGATCGGGTTCTCCTCCTTCGGCGTGCTGCTCTACTACCTGGTCGCGAACCTCGCCGCCCTCACCCAGGACCGGGCGCACCGCCGGTTCCCGCGCGCGCTGCAGGTGCTGGGCGCCGTCGGCTGCGTGGCACTCGCCGCCACCCTGCCGCCCGCGTCGGTGCTGGGTGGGGCGGCGGTCGTCGCGGCCGGCGTCGCCTGGCGCGCGGTCGTGCTGGCCCGCCGCCGGCGTGTGGGTGGCCCGGCGTAGCGTGCGGCGGACCGGCGCACCGGCCGGGGGCTCCGACGAGGGAGGCACCATGTCCGAGGACACCGCGCGGGACGGGCACGACGGCGGGTCCGACCCGCAGGGCTGGTGGGGGCCGCCCGTCGCCGGGGACGAGGTCGCGTCGCTCGTCGGCTCGCTGGAGCGGCAGCGCGCCACCTTCGCGTGGAAGGTCGGCGGCCTCGACCGGGACGCGCTGTCCGCCACGCTGGGGCCGTCGGCGATCACGCTGGGCGGCCTGGTCAAGCACCTGGCGTTCGTCGAGGTGTTCCACCTGTGCACCCGGGTGAACGGGCGGCGGCCGGGCGACCCGTGGGAGGACGTCGACTGGGACGCCACCCCCGACTGGCCGTGGTCCTCCGCCGCGCACGACGACCCCGCGTACCTCTACGGGCTGTGGCGGGACTCCGTGGTGCGCGCCCGGGCGTCGCTGGCCGACGCCGTCGCCGACGGCGGGCTCGACCGCCCGATCGCGTGGTCCGACGACCCGGACGCCACGCCGAGCGTGCGCCGGGTGCTGGTCGACCTGATCGAGGAGTACGCCCGGCACGTCGGGCACGCCGACCTCTACCGCGAGGCGATCGACGGGGTGGTCGGGGAGGACCCGCCCGAGGTGCCCCCGCTCTACCCGCTGCCCGAGCGCCGGGGCTGAGCCCGGCCGGGCCCGGCCCGGCGGGGCACCGCGGTCACCGCAGCGGCGCGGGCTCCCGCGGCGCCATGCCCGCGGCCCGGTAGGCGTCGTCCACCAGCCGCATCGCCGCCACCGCCTGCGCCGTCCCGGACACCGGGTCGCCGCCGCGCAGCACCGCGTCCGCGAACGACCGCAGCATCCACACGTACGACGCCGTCGGGTCGACCGGCTCCTCGACGACCCGGCCGTCGGCGTGCTCGACGACGATCCGCCCGCCGTTCTGCGGCCCGTACGGGCTGTGCACGGTGATGGTGCCCGTGGTGCCGACGATCCGCGCCCGGACGCTCTGCTCCTCCGTCGCCACCATGCTGGCCCGCACGGTGCCGTCCACCCCGCCGGGCAGGTCCAGGTGCACCACGATCGACGCGTCGACCCCGTCCACCTCGACCGCCTCCGCCGACCGCACGGTGGGCGCGCCCAGCACGTGGGTGAGGAACCGCAGCGGGTACACCCCGAGGTCCATCAGCGCGCCGCCGCCCATGGACTCCTGCCAGCGGATGTCGCCCCGGTCGGCGATCTCGACGCAGAAGTCGGCCTCCGCGGAGGTCACCTCGCCGATCGCCCCCTCAGCCACCAGCTCGCGCAGCCGTGCCCACGACGGGTGGTGCTGCGAGTGGAACGCCTCCATGACGACCAGCCCGGTGCCCGCGGCCGCGGCCGCCACGTCCTCGGCCTCGGCGGCGTTCGCCGTGAACGGCTTCTCGCACAGCACGTGCTTGCCCGCGGCGATCGCGCGGAGCATCCACACCCCGTGCAGCGCGGCCGGGGTCGGCACGTAGACCGCGTCGATCTCCGGGTCGGCCAGCAGCGCGTCGTAGTCGTCGAGCACGCGGCCGATGCCCTCCTCCCGCGCGGTCCGCTCCGCCCGGGAGCGGTCGCGGGCGGCGATCGCCGTCACCTCGACCTCCGGGACGGACGCGGCGGGCACGGCCACCGCGTCGTGCAGGATGCGAGCAGCACCGAGGACCCCGAGACGCACCGTCGACATGGTCAGCACCGTAGCGGGCGCGGCGGGGCGGCGCCGACCCGCGGCACCCGACGGCCGGTGCGGGCGCCGGCTCAGCGCGCCTCCGCGTCCCCCGCCCCGCCGCCGGCTGCCGCCCGTGCCGGCGCGCCCTCCGCCCGTACCCGGGCCAGCGCCGCCTCCGCCTCCGCGACCAGCTCCTCGTCGCGCGTCTCACGGCGCAGCGCCACCGCGATCTCCAGGTCCCCCAGCGCGCCCTCGTGGTCGCCCAGGCCGGCGCGGGCGAGGCCGCGGTGCTGGTAGCCCGACGCGACGATCCGCGGGCTGCCGACCGCCTCGGCCACGGTGAGCGCCCGGTCGGCCGCGTCCCGGGCCTCGGGCCAGCGCCGCGCCGCCACCAGGATGCGGGCGAGCTGCGCCCGCGCGTTCGCCTCGGTGAACGCCGCGACCTGCAGGCGCGGCCTGGTCTCCGGGTCCGCGAGCCGCGCCAGCGTCGCCCGGGTCGTCGCCAGCGCGTCGTCGAGCCGGCCGAGCCGCGCCTGCACGCGGCCGAGCGCGAGCATCGCCTGCGGCGCGCCCTCGCGGTCGCCTGCGTCGAGCATGCAGGCGACGGCCTCCCGCGCGTCGACCTCGGCCGACGGGAGCTCGCCGAGGTGCGCCGTCATGGACGACCGGTAGCTCAGCGCCCAGCCGATCTGCGCCGCGTCCCCGCACCGCCGCGCCGCCTCGAGCGCCCGGGTCGCCGCCGCGATGCCCGCCCGGTCGTCCCCGCGGCAGACCGACTGGGCCCAGGCGCGGTAGCCCTCGTGCACCGCGACCAGCCGGTCGTCCCCCAGCGCGGTCGCCGCCTCCGCGGACCGGTCGTACACCTCCGGCCAGCGGTCCCAGGTCGACCACAGGTCGGAGAACCAGTGCACCGCGTCCGCGACCGCGACGACGCGCTCGTGCTCCCCCGCGTCGGACGCGCGGCGCAGCGCGGCGAGCCAGTTGCCCGACTCGGCCCGCAGCCACCCGCCCGCCGCCGCCGCGTCGTGCACGTCGACGTCCCCGCCCGCCGGCTCGGCCAGCCCGTCGTCCGGGTGGTCGGCGTGGTCGGGCTCGAACCGCCGGCCCGCGCGCACGGTCGTGGTCAGCAGCCAGTCGTCCGCCGCGGCGCGCGCCACCCGGTGCGCGGCCGGGTCCTCCTGGTGGTCGAGCTCCCACCGGGCGAACAGCCGGAGCAGGTCGTGCAGTCCGTACCGGTCGCCGGGCAGGTGCTGGACGAGGCTGAGGTCGCACAGCTCGTCCAGCAGGTCCTCGGTGCGCCAGAGCGACTCGCCCACGAGCGCCGCCGCGAGACCCGCCCCCGCCTGCGGCGCGTCCACCAGGGCCAGCCGCCGGAACAACCGCTGCGCGCCCGGGCCGAGCTGCTCGTACGAGGACGCGAAGGCCGCGCGCACCTGCAGGTCGCCGGCGGTGAGCGAGTCGAGCCGCCGCTCCTCCGCGGACATCCGCCGGACGAGGCCGGCGATCGACCAGCCGGCGTGGGCGGCGAGCCGGTTCCCGGCGATGCGCAGGGCGAGCGGGACGTCGTCGCACAGCGAGGCCAGCCGGGCGAGCGGCTCCGTCGCGGAGCGGTCCGGGACGATGCGCCCGAGCAGCGCGACCGAGTCCGCCGGGTCCAGCCGGCCGAGGACCGTGCGGTGCACGCCGCTCAACCCGGCGAGGGTGCGCCGGCTGGTGACCAGGACCGCCGCGGGACCGTCCACCGGCAGCAGCGGTCGGACCTGCTCCTCGGACGCCGCGTTGTCGAGCACGAGCAGCACCCGGCGACCGGCGAGCAGCCGGTGCAGGTGCGCCACCGCCTCGTCCGGGTCGGGCGGCACCGTGCCCTCGGCCAGCGCGTCCGCGACGCGGCGGACCGCCGCGTCCGGGTCGACCGGCGCCGCGTCCACCCCGCGCAGGTCCAGGAACAGCCGGTCGTCGAAGCGGTCGCGGACGTCCCGCGCGACCTGCGCCGCGAGCGTCGTCTTGCCGAACCCCGGCGGCCCGGTGACCACCGCGACCGGCGCACCGCCGGGTGCGGTCAGCGCGCCCGCGAGCGCCGCGCGCTCCACCTCCCGCCCGGTGAAGTCGGCGACCCGGCGCGGCAGCGGGAGCGGCTGCGGCGAGCCGGCCGCCGCGGGGGTGCGCCGCCGCCCGGCGCGCGCGGCGCGCAGCAGCGCGGCGCGGTCCGCCGCCGGCAGTCCCAGGGCGTCCGCCAGCGCCTGCACCGTGCGGTGCTGCGGACCGCGGCTGACCCCGCGCTCGATGTCGCCGATCCCGCGGTCGCTCACCCCGGACGCCGCGGCGAGGTCCTCGATCGTGAGGTCCGCGTCCTGCCGGTGCCGCCGCAGGAGCGCTCCCAGGTCGTCCTCGCCCATCCCTCGCCCGCTCTCGCACCGCCGGCCGAGCTCCCCCGAGTTCTGCCGGACTTCTTCCTGGTCCCGCGCGGCGCTGCGCGGTCCCATGGTCCACGGGGCCGGACGCCTCGGGCAAGTGCCCCGGGGCCGGTCGGTCCGCGCCCCGTCCGCCAAGGAGGAACCATGCCCTACGTCAGCACGCCCGACGGCGCCGAGATCTTCTACCAGGACTACGGTCAGGGGAAGCCCGTCCTGCTCAGCCACGGCTGGCCGCTCAGCTCCGAGGCCTGGGCCTACGAGCTCAAGGTGCTCGCCGACAACGGCTACCGCGCCATCGCGCACGACCGCCGCGGCCACGGCCGCTCGTCGCGCACCAGCGGCGGCAACGACATGGACACCTACGCCCGGGACCTCGCGTCGCTGGTCGAGCAGCTCGACCTGACCGACCTGACCGTGATCGGCCACTCCACGGGTGGCGGCGAGGTCGTCCGGTACGCCGCGCAGCACGGCAAGGGCCGGGTCACCAAGGTGGTCACCGTGGGCGCCGTCCCGCCGGTGATGGTGCAGTCCGGGTCGAACCCCGAGGGCACCCCGATCGAGGTGTTCGACGGCATCCGCGAGGGCGTGCTCCGCGACCGCTCGCAGTTCTACCAGGACCTGTCCGAGACCTTCTTCGGCGCCAACCGCGAGGGCTCGACCATCAGCCAGGGCCTGCGCGACGACTTCTGGCGGCAGAGCATGCTGGCCGAGCTCCAGGCGGCCTACGACTGCGTCGCGGTGTTCTCGGAGACCGACTTCACCGAGGACCTGAAGGCCCTCGACGTGCCGATCCTGATCGCGCACGGCGACGACGACCAGATCGTCCCGATCGCGGCGGCGGCCTACAAGTCGATCGACCTGGTCAAGCTCGGCACGCTCAAGGTCTACCCGGGCGCCCCGCACGGCATCTCGGGCGCCTACCAGGAGGCCCTGATCAAGGACATCCTGGCGTTCATCGCGGACTGACCCCGCGCCGCGTGCCCGGATCCGCGGACGGCTCCTCCCGGAGCGACCGCGGGTCCGGGACTCGGCGCGCCCGCGCGCAGAACTACGGTGGACCCATGCGTCCGTTCTCCCAGGTCGACGTGTTCACCGACGAGGCCTTCCGCGGCAACCCCGTCGCCGTCGTGCACGACGCGGACGGCCTGACCGACGCGCAGATGGCCGCGTTCGCCCGGTGGACCAACCTGTCGGAGACGACGTTCCTGCTGCGCCCGACCGACCCCGGCGTCGCGGACTACCGGCTGCGCATCTTCACGCCCGGCGGTGAGCTGCCGTTCGCCGGCCACCCCACCCTCGGCTCCTGCCACGCCTGGCTGTCCCGCGGCGGCGCACCGGCGCGCGCCGACCGGATCGTCCAGGAGTGCGCCGTCGGGCTCGTCCCGCTGCGCCGGGACGGCGGGCGGCTGCGGTTCGCCGCACCGCCCCCGCTGGTCGACGCCCCGGTCGACGACGACACGCTGCACCGCGCCGTCGCCGCGCTCGGCCTGCCGCCGGAGGCCGTGGTCGACCACCGGTTCCTCGACAACGGCCCGCGCTGGAACGTGCTGCTGCTCGACTCCGCGGAGCGCGTGCTGGCGCTGCACCCCGACTGGGCGGCGCTCGGTGCCGTGCACCTCGGGGTCGTCGGCCCGCACGCACCCGGTGGGGAGACCGCGTTCGAGCTCCGGGGCTTCGCCCCCGCCATCGGCGTGCCCGAGGACCCCGTCACCGGGAGCCTCAACGCCGTCGTCGGGCAGTGGCTGATCGGCGCCGGGCGGGCACCCGAGCGGTACGTCGCGGCGCAGGGCACCGCGCTCGGGCGGGCCGGCCGGGTCCACGTCGAGCGCGACGCGGACGGCACCGTCTGGGTCGGCGGCGACACCGTGACGTGCATCGAGGGCACCGTGCGCGACCACCCGGCCTCCTCGGCCGACCCGGTGGCGGGATGACCTCCGCGCGCACGAGCGCGGGCCTTCTGCTGCACCGGCCCGGCGCCGCCGGTCCCGGCGCACCCGAGGTGCTGCTCGGGCACATGGGCGGTCCGTTCTGGGCCCGCAAGCCGCACGCGTGGACGGTGCCCAAGGGCGAGCCGCTCCCCGGTGAGGACCCGCACGCCACCGCGCTGCGCGAGTTCGCCGAGGAGGTCGGCGTCCCCGCGCCCGACGGGGCGGAGACCGACCTCGGGGAGGTCCGGCAGCGCGCGGGCAAGGTCGTGCGCGTGTGGGCGCGGGCCGCGGACCTGGATCTCGACTCGCCCCGCGGACCGGTGAGCGAGGTGACCGTCGACTGGCCACCTCGCAGCGGCCGCACGGTGACGTTCCCGGAGCTCGACGAGCTGCGGTGGGTGCCCCTGCCGGAGGCGCGCGACCTGGTCGTCGCCGCGCAGGCGGAGTTCCTCGACCGGCTGGTCGCGCACCTCGCGACGGGCTGAGGCGCGGTGGGCGTCGGCGCGGGGGGGGCGTCGGCGCGGAGTGCGGGCGGCGCGGTGCTCGGTCGGCGGGCGGGCGGCGAGTCCTCCACAGGGCGCAGGGCGTGCGTGGTCCCCAGGGCGCGCGGTCGGGCCGGGGGTGGTGTCGGTGGTCGCCGGTAGCGTTCTTGCATGGCT
>NZ_VEGH01000026.1 GCF_007679345.1 Cellulosimicrobium cellulans | reverse complement strand
CCCACCGGGCACCGCTACCTCACCCGACCCGGCACCGGCCGCAACCACGACGCGACGGCCGACCCCTACGACGCACCCCCACCCTTCTGAGCGGGAGGCTCGAGGGATAGTCGGGGCCCGACCGCTGCGCCCACCGGCAGTCACGCCCCCACCCGACCCGTCGTCCCCGTGCGCACCCGCCGCCGCGCCCGCACCGTCCCACGCCTGCGGAAGCTCCGGCTCCGTGCCTGCGGACGCTCGGGCTCCGTGCCTGCGGACGCTGCGGCGCCGCGCCTGCGGACGCTCCGGCTCCGTGCCTGCGGACGGTCCGACCGTCCATCGCGCCGGATCGGGCGGCGGCCCGGGCGGACTGCACCCTGCGCGTGCCCGGCCCGCTCACGACCACCGCCGCCAGCGGCCCGCGTCGCTGTCAGCGGTGGCCGCTAGCGTCCGGGACACAGCCGCGTCCAGGGCGAGGACCGCGGGTCGTCCTCGACCGTACGGAGCCCTGATGGACCTCTGCCCGCCCACCCCGACCGCTCCCGCCGCCCTCGTCACGGTCGTCCTGGCGGGTGACGCCCCGCCGGCAGTCGGTGTCCGGGGGTCCGCCGACACCGCCGACGACGTGCCAGCCACCAGCGCCACCCCGTTCCACCTGTGCTCCGCCGCCAAGACCCTCACCGCCGTCGGCGTCCTGCGGCTCGCCCGGCGCGGCGTCCTGGACCTCGACGCCGACGTGCGCGACCTCGTCCCGCTCGACGTCGCCGGCCCGACCGGCCCCACCCTGAGACAGCTGCTCGGGCACCGTGGCGGCGTCGTGGACCCGGCCGGCGCCTTCGAGCCCTCCGCGGGCCCGGCCGCCGCGACGAGCGACGTCCTCGCCGGGTCGACCGCGGCGCACCCGGGGCCGGTGCGGGTCACCACCGAGCCCGGCGCGGCCTTCGCCTACTCGGACGCGGGCTACTGCGTCGTCGAGCGCGCCGTCGAGGTCGCGACCGGCCGCTCCTTCGCCGACGCGCTGCACGACGAGGTCGTCGCCCCGCTCGGGCTCACCGCCACCGGCTTCTGGTCCGGCGAGCGGGCCGACGCCGTCACCGGGTCGCTGGCCGCCGTCACCGGGTCGCGGGCCGACGTCGTCGCCCGCCTCGCGGGGTCTGCCGCGGCGGGCCACGACGCGGAGGGGACGCGGGTGGCGGGCCGTCGCGTGCACTACGCGGGCCTGGCTGCCTCGGGCCTGTGGTCCTCGCCCGACGACCTCGCCGTCCTGCTCGCCGACCTCGGCCGGGCCCTCGACGGCCGCGGAGGTGTCCTGCTCGGCCCCGACGAGGGTGCGGCACTGGTCAGCGACCCCGACGGCCTCGGTGTCGGGCTCGGGGTGTTCCCGTTCGGCCCGACGGGCCGCCCGTGCGTCATGACGCAGGGCTGGGGCGTCGGCTTCCAGTGCCAGGTCCGCTGGTACCCGGCGGCGCGCGGCGCCGTGGCGGTCGTCATCAACGCCGACCCGGGCGTCGGGCAGGACGCGTCCGTCGTGGGGGCGACCGTCGGCTCGGTGGTGGACGTTCGCGGCTGGCGATGACCGTCGGCTCCGGGCGCTACACCAGGGCGGGTCGCCGCTCCGGTGCGGGCCCGTGCGTCTGCTCGAGCGGCTGCACCCAGCCGGCCGCCGCGGTCAGCAGCTCCCTCGCCAGCGGGGTCGACGCCGCGCGAGCGCCTCGGGGAGTCGCCGCCACCGCGCGGAGCCGCGGAACCGAGGCCGCAGCCAGCGCCGCCAGGTCGGCCCGTGTCCAGTGGACACCGAGCGGGCCCTCGTCCGGTCGGTCCGACGGCACGAAGAGCAGCGCCGCGTCGCCGTCCGGGTCCGGGAGCGGCGGCAGCGCCACGAGGAGGTGCCGCGTCACGAGGTCGGCCAGCGGGAGTCCCCCGCCCGCGAACCTGTCCGCCAGCCGCGGACGGTCGGCCGCCAGCCACAGCGCGGGTCCCCGCAGGCGCCGCACGAGTCGCAGACCGCGCCGGTCCCCGACCACCACGTCGGGGCGAGCCGCGGTGTGCGCCGCCGCGACCTCCGGGTCGGGCAGCGCGGGGCTGGCGGCGACCACGACCGCGCCGAGGCGCAGGCAGGCGGTGACGGTGGCCGACCGCGCCGGGCCGGGTGCGAGCAGGAGGGACACCCGGTGCCCCGCACGCACGCCCGCGGCGTGCAGGGCGGAGGCGAGCCGGACGGAGCGCGCGGCGCGCACGGCGGGCTCGGTGGCCGCCGTGCCCACCGACGCCGTGCCCACCGACGCCGTGCCCACCGACGCGACGCCCACCGACGCAGCGCCGACGGACGCGGTGCCCACCGACGCCGGGCTCACTGACGCGACGCCCACCGACGCCACGGAGGCGGGTGCCGCGGGGGTGGCGGTGTCGAAGCCGGTCACGGTTCCTCCTCGGGCGCCCCGCCGGCGGGTCCGGCGACGTGCTCCCACGGTCCACCACCGTCGACCCTCGCGTCGTCATCCCCGGGGAGGGATCGCGGGTACGCCGACCGGCGTACGCCGAGGACGCCCGGGGTCTCCGCAGAGCCGCACCGGTCCCCGTCCCCGCAGAGCCGCACCCCTGCCCGGCGTCCCGCAGAACCGCACCCGCGGTGTCCCGCAGAGCCGCGCCGGTCCCCGGTCGCGCCCGTGGCCGCGCGCGCCGAGACTGACGGAGGCGGGCCGCCCGGCGACCCGCTGCGCAGAACCCGAGAGACGAGAGGACCGCACCATGGGCCTGGACGACGTCACGGAGAAGGCCAGCGACGCCGGCATCGAGAAGGCCGGGGACACCGCCGCGAAGAAGACCGGCGGCGGGAACGCCGACAAGATCGACGACCTCGAGAAGAAGGCCGACGACAAGATCGGCGACTAGCCGGGCCCGGCGGCACGGCCGCACGCCCGGGCACGACGACGCCCGCGCCTCCCCCCGGGGGCGCGGGCGTCGTCCTGCGTGGCGCGAGCCACGGCCTCGCGGGCGGTGCCGGGCCCTCCTCCCGGCGACCGCCCGCGGCGGGTCAGCGGCGCACGCGGCGCGCGTCCCGGGCGCGGTTCACCAGGTCACCCAGACCGACGACGGTGATCACGGCCACCAGGCCGGCCACGACGATCCACACCTGCGGCGACATGACGTTGCTCCTCGTTCGGCCCCTCGACGTGCTGACGGGTTCCATCCTGGCAAGGCCGAGCGCCGCGCGGATCGGCCCTGCGCCGTATCTTCGGGTCCCACGTGGGGCGTACCGGGTCCCCCTGGGGGTGCACGGCCTCCTCCTCGCGACGGAGGCGCGACCCCGAGACCCCTCGGGGTGGCACGGCCGCGGACCCCGACCCGGTCCGCCGCGGGACGGCTCAGAGCACGACGGCGGGTGGTTCGGCGACGGAGTAGTTGTGGCGGAACACGTCCTCGGGGTCGTACCGCCGCTTGAGCTCGCGCACCCGCTCCAGGGTCGGGCCGGGGTAGACGTCGGCGAGGCGCTCGGGTCGCGGGTCGGTCTCGAAGGACAGGTAGGTGCCGTGGAAGTGGTGCGCCATGGCGTCCCAGATCGCGTCGATCCGCCGCCGGCTGCTGCCCATCGCGACGATGCTGAAGTTCGCCGACCGGTGCGCGTAGGCGGTGGCGTCGGCCGGGACGTCGTGCACGGCTCCCCCGGCGGCACGGATCTGGAAGAACGGCGTGGCCCCGCTCCGGACGAGGCGGGCGGCGTCCGCCGCGAGCGCCGGGGTGAGGTGCTGGGCCATGCCGGACCGGGTGACGGGCTCGCCCTCGGAGGTGTGCCGCTGCGGCACGGAGACGACGGCGGGGTACGGGACGACCTGCACCTGCTGCTGGAGCAGGGGCGCGAGCCGGGCGAACGGGTTCAGCCGCTCGATGATGGTCTCGGGGTCGTCGGAGTCGACCATGGCCATGACCTGCGCGGCGACCATCCCGTTGCGGGGCGGCCCCATGATGAGGAAGGCCGTGGTGTCCCGCGGCGCCGCCTCCACGGTGGCGCCGTAGTCGACCAGGAACTGCTCGGTGTCCGAGGCGTCGAAGACGAGCTGGGCGAAGCCGACGTCGCCGACCTCGTCGACCTCGAACTCGAAGGACGTGACGATGCCGAGGTTCGCCCCGGCGCCGCGGACGCCCCAGAACAGGTCGGCGTTCTCGTCGTCGCTCGCCCGGACGACGGTGCCGTCGGCGAGGACCACCTCGGCGGCGCGCAGGTGGTCGAGGGTGAGGCCGTGCTCGCGCACGAGGAAGCCGATGCCGCCGGCGGTGGCGAGGCCCCCGACGCCGACGCCGCCGTAGTCGCCGGAGGTGAGGGCCCAGCCGTACGGGTGCAGGGCGGCGGCGACCTCGCCCCAGCGGGCGCCCGGCTGGACGCGGACGCGCCGGGTGCGGACGTCGAGCACCTCGATCGCGGCCATCCGGGACAGGTCGAGGACGATGCCGCCGTCGTTGGTGGACCGGCCGCTGATGCCGTGCCCGCCGCTGCGGACGGCCAGGGGGACGTCCTGCGCCCGGGCGTAGGCGAGCGCCTGGACGACCTCGGCGGTGTCGCCGGGCCGCAGCACGAGCCCCGGTCGGCCGCCGCGCATGTACGTCGACCGGACCGCGGCGTACCCCGCGTCGCCGGGCTCGACGGCAGTGCCGACGAGGGCGGGCGGGATCCCGTCGTAGTCGATGCCGGGGGCGCGCGCGGCGCGGACGGCGGCGCTCCGGACGGTCCCGACCCGGGTGCCGCGGTCGGCGCGCACGGCCGCGACGCGGTCGCGCAGGGCCGCGGCGACCCCGGCGAACGACGCCAGCGCCGTCTCGTCGCCGACGCCGAGGACGAGCGTGCCGACGCCCGCGTCGAGCACGAGCGCGGCCAGGTGGTCCACGACCGCGACGCCCGGCGCCGCGGTCCCGTCGGCGGCGCGTGACCCGAGCCCGGACTCCGCGTCGAGCAGGAGGCCGCGGCGCATCTCGCGCGGGTCCCGGCCCACGGCGGTGAGGGCCGCGTCGAGCGCGGCCTGCTCGCGGAGCACGGCGTCCTGGCGCTGCCCGTCGCCCTCCGGGTCGTCGGCACCGGCCGGCGTGGCGAGCCACCAGCCGTCGGCGACCCGCGCGGCGAGCGTGCGCGCACCGGCGTCCGCCCCCTCGTGCGCCGAAGCCGCGGGCGCCGAAGCCGCGGGCGCCGGTCCCGACGTCCCGCCGAGCCACAGCGCGAGGGCGTGCGCGGGCGCCGGCCCGCGCTGCGCGCCCGGGACCCGGTGATGCCGGCCCTCGTGGACGAGCGGGCCGGGCTCGGCGGCGGCCCACATGCCGCGCAGCACGTCGACGCCCTCGGCGAGCGCGTCGAGCGCCTCGTCGGGGTCGGCGCCGTCGGTCCCGGCGGCGAGCCCGGGCGTCACCCGCCCGCCCGCCAGGTGGTCCAGGCTCGCCACGGCCCGGGCGAGCACGGCCGGCGGGCGCCCGTCGAGCCGCAGGCCGCGCGTCGCGAGGCCGATGCGCTCGGTGGCGCCGGCGACCGCCCCGAGGACGGTCCAGGCGTCGAGCGTGCCGCCGCCGTCCGCGGCGTCCCCGGGGTCCGCCACCACCACGAGGTCCAGCCCCAGCTCCTCCGCCCGCCGCGCGAGCCGGACCGCGGCCCCCGGGTCGGCCGCGGACGGCGCGAGCTCGACGCCGAGCTGCAGGGGGTGCCCGAGGTCCGCGCCGCTCACGCCTGCTCCCCCGCCACGAGGGCCGCGGGGGCGAGCCCGGCGGACCCGCCCCGCTCGGCGGCGACGAGCTCGCGCACGGCCGGGGCGATCTCCTGCCCGAGGACGGTGAGCAGCGTCGGGTCGTCGCCGGTGGCGATGAAGGCGCTCATGCCGTGCTCCAGGGCGAGGACGGCGAGCTGCTCCACCCACTGCTCGGGGGGTCCGGCGAGCAGGTTCGGGCTGCGGCGGGCGGACAGCTGCCCGCCGACGTTCAGCAGCCGGCGCACGGCGCGCGGGTCGCGCCCGGCCCCGTGGGCGGCGTCGTCGATGCGCGCGTTGGCGTCGTCGAGGTCCTGCAGGCTGCTCAGGTAGCCGAGCGACGGCAGCCAGCCGTCGGCGTGCTCGCCGGTGAGCCGGAGCATGCGCGGCTTGTAGGCGCCGACCCAGATGCCGACGGGGTGGGCGGGTGCGGGGCCGCGCTTGGCGCCGGCGAGGGGCCAGTAGTCGCCGGGGAGGTCGACGCGGGCGCGCTCGCTCGTGTCCCACAGGGCCCGGATGACCGCGATGGCCTCGCGGAGGGCGTCGACGCCCTGGCCGGGGGTGAGCCGCCGGCCGCCCATCGCCTCGATGGCGTCCCAGAAGGCGCCGGACCCGAGCCCGAGCTCCACCCGCCCGCCGGACAGCAGGTCGAGGCTGGCGACGGACCGGGCGAGGACGGCCGGTGGCCGCAGGGGGAGGTTGGCGACGTTCGGCGCGAGGGTGATCCGCTCGGTGCGCGCGGCCACGTAGGACAGCAGGGTCCAGGTCTCCAGGAAGGACGGCTGGTACGGGTGGTCCTGGAAGGTGGCGAGGTCGAGCCCCACCTCCTCCGAGAGCCGAGCGAGCCCGACGACGCGCTCGGGCGCCGCGTTGCCCGGGGTGATGAACGACCCGAAGAGCAGGTCGTGGCCGTAGTCCGTCATGTCCGCCTCGTCTCGATCCGCCGACGGATCCGTCGGCTCGTCCGATCGTATGCTCCACAGATGATTGGATCAACCACGGGAGTCGGCGTACGATTCCGCGCATGACCGTGGCCGACGACCCCACGCACCCCGTCTCCGACCTCGGGTGGTCGCTCGGGGTGCTGCTCCGCGCGTACGAGCGCGCGATGGCCACGGCCGTCGAGGCGGTGCCGCACGGGTTCCGCGGCTTCCTGGTGCTCCGCGAGGTCGTGCGCGGCGCGCACGCGAGCCAGGCCGCGCTCGCGGCCAGCCTCGGCATCGACCGCACGGTGATGACCTACCTGATCGACGACCTGGAGCGCGCCGGCCTGGTGGAGCGCCGGGTCGCCGAGGTCGACCGCCGGCAGCGCCGGGTGCACCCGACCGCCGCGGCGGGGACGCTCCTCGCCGAGCTGGAGCACCGGGTGGCGGCCGCGGAGGACGAGGTGTTCGGTGCGCTCGCGCCGGCGGACCGTGGCACGGTCGGCCTGCTGCTGCGCCGCGCGGCGTGCGAGTACCGCGAGGCGGAGACCGGCGACCCGTGCACGACGGTGGAGCACGCGCTCGGCCGCTGACCCCGGCTGGCCCGCCGGCGGCGGCCCGGCCCGCGCCACCCGGCCCGCGCCACCCGGCCCGCGCCACCCGGCGCTCAGGCGCCGCGCGCCTCCGCGTCCTCGCACGCCGCGAGCAGCAGCTGGGCCGCCTCCCGCACCTGCTCCACCTGGCCGAGGTCGAGGCGCAGGCCCTCGACCATCGCGGCCGGGATGCCGACGGCGCGGTCCCGCAGCGCCCGGCCGGCGCGAGTGAGCCGGATCGCCAGGGCGCGCTCGTCGGCACCGCTGCGCGCTCGTTCGACCAGCCCGAGGGACTCCAGGCGGCGGACCAGCGGCGACGCGGTGGCAGGCTCGAGGTGCAGCAGCCCGGCGAGGGCCTTGAGGCTGAGGTCCCCGTGCTGCCACAGGGCGAGCATCGCGAGGTACTGCGGGTGGGTGAGCCCCAGCGGCTCGAGCAGCGGCCGGTAGAACGCCACGAGCGCGCGGGCCGCCGCGGACATCGCGAGGCAGACCTGGGCCTCGACGGCGAGCGGGTCGACCGCGGGCGCGGTGGTGCTCGCGGCGGCGGCCGGGTCGACGGGGTGCACGCGACGATGCTAGCCCGGATGGTTCGTGCGCATATGATGAGCGCACTCAGCATCGACGGACGGGGCGGGCCATGGGCAAGATCGGCAGGGCGAACGACCGGCGCGAGGCCGCGCTGCTCAGCGTGTTCGGGCCGGCGCAGGTCGGGGACCCCCTGGCCCCCGACCGCGAGGTGGCCGAGGCCGACCGCGAGCGCGATCAGGCCCTGCGCACGGAGTTCGTCCGGGTCGTCGGCGCCGACGGACGCTCGTACCTGGTGGAGCGCCCGGTCGAGGGCTGACCCCACCCGGGCCCGCGCACCGACGACGCCCCCGCGACCGGACCCGGTCGCGGGGGCGTCGCGCGTGCGGACGCCGGTCAGCGCGCCGCGGACCGCCGCCAGGCGAGCAGGGCGACGACGAGCGCGCCCACCCCGGCCGCGAGGCCGAGGCCCCCGAGCACGACGGGCAGCGTCCCGGAGTCGTCCGCGGTCCCGGCGGCGGGGTCGGCCGCGGAGGCGTCGTCCGAGGCGGTGATCCCGTCGTCCACGCCCTGGTCGTCGGCGGTCGCCGCGCCGGGGTCGCCCGCCGCCTCGGTCGTGGTGAACACGGGCGCCGGGTGCTCGGGCTCGGCGTCGCTCTCGGCGACCTGGTCCCAGTCGACGACCTCGCCGTCGGCGTACTCCTGGTGCGCCGGCAGGACGAGGTCGGTGCCGGCCGCGGGCAGCGGGCCGACGGAGATCGCGAACTGCTGGAACTCGCTCTCGCCGATGCCGTCGCCGTCCGCCGTCCAGGTGACGCTGAGCGGGGCCTGGGTGATCGTGGCGCCGTCGACCTCGACCGGCTCGGGCAGGTCGCCGCGCTCGACCGTGGCGGTCCACCCGGGGACCGGCTGGGTCGAGACCGACGTGAGCGGGGTGTCCGTGGGCAGGTCGACGGTCACCCGGGTGGTCGCCGAGGTGGGCGACTCGTTGGGGACGCGGAACGTCAGGACGGTCCAGCCGCCGGCGGCGGTGGCCTCCGGGACGACCCGGACGTGCGCCGACGCCGCGGCGGCGGAGCCGAGCACGAGGGCGGCGGCGAGGGCCGAGCCGGCGGCGGCGCGCGCGAGGGCGCGGGGGGATGCGGACATGGTGGTTCTCCTGGGGTGCGGCACGAGGGCGCGCCTCCGGTCCGCCGCAGGGGCGTCCGGGCGCGCGAGGACGGCGTGGCCCGCGCCCCGCCGCGATCGGCGGCGGACGGTCAGGCCACGCGGAGGCGGGGTTCCCCAGGCGGACCGCGCCGGGCCGCACCGCCACGCAGGGCCGGCAGCGGGCGGGGTGCCGGGAGGCCGGGTGCGACAGGCCGCGGCCGCGCGGGAACCGGGCCCGGCAGGCCGCCGGTCAGCGCGGGCAGCAGCGCCGCCCAGCGGCCGGCGAGGGCGACCAGGCCGCGGTCGGTGGCGACGAGCAGCAGCACGGTGGCCGCCATCGCGAGGGCGTGCGCGAGGAGCATGGCGCCGCCGGCTCCGTGCGGGTCGGCGACCGCCGCACCCGCCACGGGGTCGGCACCGCCGAGCGCGGGCGACGCCGCGGCCGCCGGGACGCCCGCGAGCGCCCCGGGAGGGCCCTCGAGCAGCTCGGGGTGCCCCGCGTGCCCGACGAGCCGGGCGTCCCCCGCGTGCACCCCGCCCGCCATCGCGGCGGCACCGGCCGGCGCGAGCCAGGTGAGCGCGACGTGCACGGCGAGCTGGCCGGCGACCGCGGCGGGCAGCAGCACGCGCACGGTCAGCGGCCGGCGCGCGAGCGCGGCGGACCCCGCGAGCACGAGCGCCCCGATCAGCGCCAGGGCGGCTCCGGACGGGGCGTGGCCGCCGCCGAGCACGTGGGCGCCGGACCCGAGCGCGAGCACGGTCGTCGCGACGCCGAGCAGGCGCCCCACGACGAGCGCACGCTGCACGGACGGGTCCACGGCGCCGACGCTACGGCATCGCCGGGACGAAGGTCCCGCCGGGAGCGGGTGACCGTCGCGGGCCCCGTCGCCACCCGGTCACCCGGTCGCCCGGTCGCCCGGCCGCGGGCCGTTCCTCGCCCCCGTCCGCGGGCCGCTCCTCCCCCCGTCCGCGGGCCGCTCCTCACCTGGCGCGGGCGCAGCCGGGCACCGCCCCGTAGCCTGCTGGTCGGGGACGGACGACGGCGGGGAGGACGCGTGACGACGGAGCCGCAGGTCAGCGGGGTTCCCACCACGCCCGGCACCCCCGTGCCCGGCGCCGCGGGGGCCGGCACCGCGGCGTCCGGCACCGCAGCGCCCGGCACCGCAACGCCCGGCACCGCAACGCCCGGGCCCCCGCCGCCCGCGCTCCCCCGCGCCCGCCGCCCGGACGCCCGCGACGCGCGCCTGGTCGTGCTGTTCGCCCTGCTCAACGCCGCCGCCTGCCTGCTCGGCCGCTCGACCCGCGTGCCCGAGGCCGACGTCAGCCTCGTCTGGCCGGCCGCCGGGGTCGCGGTCCTCTGGCTGGTCGCCCGCGCCCGCCGCCCGTGGCCGTGGCTGGACCCGGTGGTGCTCGCGCTGTCGACCGGGGCCGTCATCGCGGCGACCGGGTCGTCGCCGCTGTCGGCCGCGATCGGGGCGCTCGCCGCGACGGTCCAGGCGGTGGTGTGCGCCGTGGTGCTGGCGCGGCGCGCGCCCTACGTGTGGGCGGCGCGCGGGACCCGGCAGCTGCGCCGCGTCCCCGACCTGTGGTGGTTCGTGCTGGGCGCGGCCCTGAGCTCGGCGGTGTCGGCACCGCTGGTGGAGCTCGCGGTCGTCGTGGGCGGCGAGCCGTGGACGTGGCGGACGGCCCTGCTGTGGTGCGCGCGCAACACGGTCGCGATCGTCGGCATCGGCACGCTGGGCTTCACCCTGGGCGCCTGGCTGCACCACCGCCGCCGGCGGACGGCGGAGGAGCGGGTCGAGTGGTGGACGGAGGGCCACGGGGCCGACTACCTCGCGGCGCTGCTGCTCGCGCCGCTGCTCTACCTCGTGTGGTTCGTCCAGGTCGACTGGCTGGCGGTGGTGTTCCCGCTCATCGGGCTCACGGTGTGGGCGGGGTCGCGGCTGCCGACCCGCTCGGTCGTGCTGCACACCACGATCTGCGGCGTGGTCGCGATCCAGCTGACGCTGGCGGGCTCCGGACCGTTCGCCGAGCTGCCCGACCCGACGGCGCAGGTCGCGATCGCGCAGCTCTACGTCGGGCTGGTCGCCGTGATCGGCCTCGCGCTCGCGATCGCGCGGGAGGAGCGGGGCCGGCTGGTGGCCGACCTGCAGGCGGCGCGGGACCGCGCCCAGGAGCAGGCGACGCTGCTGGCGACCGTCGTGGACACGATGTCGGAGGGCGTGCGGGTCGTTGACGCGAGCGGCCGGGTGGTGGTCCGGAACCCGACGGCGGGGCTGCTGCTCACGGGCCGCGCCGACGCCGGCGCCGAC
This sequence comes from Cellulosimicrobium cellulans, assembly GCF_007679345.1. Classification (GTDB taxonomy): domain Bacteria; phylum Actinomycetota; class Actinomycetes; order Actinomycetales; family Cellulomonadaceae; genus Cellulomonas; species Cellulomonas cellulans_A. The sequence continues at coordinate 8,207 of NZ_VEGH01000026.1, read as the reverse complement.
GGCGCGTCGGACCTCGCGCACCTGTGGCGGATCGACGGCAGCCCGGTGCCGGAGGCGGAGCTGCCGTTCCGCAGGGCGCTCGCCGGCGAGCAGGTGCGCGACGCCGACCTGCTGGTGCGCGTGCCCGGGTCGACCGAGCCCCGGATCGTCACGTTCTCGGCCGCGCCGCTGCCGGCCGCCGCCGGCGGCGGCGCGGTGACGGTGCTGCGGGACGTGACGGCGGAGCGGACGGAGCTGCGGCGGGCCGCCCAGGTCCAGGCGAGCCTGCTCCCGTCGCGGGCGCTCGACGTGCCCGGCCTGGACCTCGCGGCGCGGTTCGTGCCGGCGGGCTCGGTGGGGGGCGACTTCTACGACTGGCAGGAGGTGCCGGACGGGCTGGTGCTGACGCTCGCCGACGTGATGGGGAAAGGCCCGGCGGCCGCGATCCTGGCGGCGACCACCCGCTCGGTGCTGCACGCGCAGCCGGTGCTGCTCGACGTGGCGGGGACCCTGGCGGCCACCGAGCGCGCGATGACGGCCGACCTGGCGAACGCGGGCGCGTTCGTCACGATGTTCCGGGCGCACGTCGACGCGGCGGACGGCGAGGTGTCCTACACCGACGCCGGCCACGGCCTGTCGCTGATCGTCGACGCGGACGGCACGGCGCGCCGGCTGTCCGCGACCGGCCTGCCGCTCGGGATCGCGCCCGGCCCGGCGCGGGTGAGCGCGCGGGCGCGGCTGGCCCCGGGCGAGCTGCTGGTGACGTTCTCCGACGGCGTGCTGGACGCGCTCGGCGGCTCGCTGGGCGACCTCGACCAGGTGGGCCGCGCGGTCCGCGGCACGCGCACCGCGGAGCAGGCGGCGGACGCCGTGCTGTCGCTCGTGGACCCCCGGCACCCCGAGGACGACCTCACGGTCGTCGCGCTGCGCCGGGCCGCCTGATCCCCGCCGACACCCCCGGAGCCCCCGTGGACCTGCTGCTCCTCGCCGACACCCACGTCCCGCGCCGCGCACGCGACCTGCCCCCGGCGGTCTGGGCGGCCGTCGAGGCCGCGGACGTGGTGCTGCACGCCGGCGACTGGGTGGACGTCGCGCTGCTGGACGCGCTCGAGGCCCGCGCCCGCCGGGTCGTCGGCTGCTGGGGCAACAACGACGGCCCCGACCTGCGGGCCCGGCTGCCGGAGGTCGCCCGCGCGGAGCTCGGCGGGGTGCGGTTCGCGGTGGTGCACGAGACCGGGCAGGCGGCCGGCCGGGAGGCGCGGTGCGCGGCGGCGTACCCGGACGCCGACGTGCTGGTGTTCGGCCACAGCCACATCCCGTGGGACACCGTCGCCCCCGGTGGCCTGCGGCTGCTGAACCCGGGGTCGCCGACGGACCGGCGCCGGCAGCCGACCGGGACCTACCTCACGGCCCGGGCGGAGGGCGGGGTGCTGTCGGACGTGCTGCTGCACCCGGTGCCGCCGCGCGCCTGAGGGCGACGCCGCGCGCCGCCCCGCACGCCCGGGGTGTCAGCCCTCCCGACGCACCGCCACCACGGTGATGTCGTCCGGCCGCTCCGCGGCGCCCCGTGCGAGCCGCAGCACCGCGTCCACCGCGTCCCCGGCCGACCCGGCCCCCCGCACGGCCTCGACCACCGGCGGCACGCCCGCCAGGGTGCCGTCGACCAGGTCGAGGACCCCGTCGGAGAAGGTCACCAGCAGGTCGCCGGGGCCCAGGTGCGTGCTCCGCTGCTCGCGCGCCTCCTCGTCGAGGACCCCGAGCGGCAGCCCGGTCGCGGGCAGCCGCTCGTCGGTGCCGTCGGCGCGCACGACCACCGTGAGCCCGTGCCCGGCGTCGGCGTAGCAGACGTCCCCGGTGGCGGCGTCGAGGGCGGCGTGGAACGCCGTGGCGAACACCCCGGCGCCGGACAGGTCGGAGTGCAGGATGGCCCCGGCGTACAGCAGGGACTGCGCGACGTCGGCCCCGTGGGCGGACCCGCGGAGGACGGCGCGGATCGACGCGGCCATGATGCCCGCGCCGGCGCCCTTGCCCATGACGTCGACGAGGCTGAGCACGACCCCGCCCCCGGTGGCGGTCCAGTCGTAGAAGTCGCCGCCGACGGCCCGGCTGGGCAGGCAGGCGCCGGCGACCTCGTACCCCGGGACGTCGGGGGCGCTGCGGGGCAGCAGCCCGGCCTGCACCTGGGCCGCGCGCTCCAGCTCGGAGTCGATCACGAGCTCCTTCTCGACCCACGCCGCCAGGTCGCGCAGCAGCGCCGCGCTGTCGGCACCGAACTCGCGCGGCTCCGGGTCGGCGATGCACAGGGTCCCGACCCGGTACCCGCCGGGCGCGACCAGCGGCTGACCCGCGTAGAACCGCAGGCCGCCCGGGCCGACGACGAAGGGCTTGTCCCGGAACCGCTCGTCCCGGGAGGCGTCGGGCACGACGAGCATGCGGTCGGACAGCACCGTGGTGCCGCAGAACGAGTCCTCACGGGGCACGACCGGCTCGTCGAACCCGGCCATCGCCTTGTGGACGACGACCTCGCGGTCGACGAGGGAGACGATCGCGGTGGAGACGCCGAACAGCTGCCGCGCGAGCCGGACGACGCGGTCGAACCGGTCCTCGGCGGGGGTGTCGAGCACGCCGAGCCGGTGCAGCGCCGCGACCCGCTCGGCTTCCAGGTGGGTGGTGTCGGTGGCCATCCCCACGACCGTACGTCACCGGACCCGGTCGACGCCGACCGGCACGGCCGGTCGCCGGGACGTCACCCGGACCGGTGCCGCGCCAGCCGCCACGTGTTCCGGTCGCCGTCGCGGTCGAGGCTGAGGCTGTCCACGGCGCGCAGCACGAGGGCGATGCCGCGCCCGCTCTCGGCGAAGTCGTCGACCGGCGCGGGGTCCAGGTCGACGCGCACCGGGGCGCCGTCGTCCGACAGCTCGGCCTCGAGCCGCTCCGGGCGGGCCCGCAGCAGGATGGTCGCGCGCACGGGCCCGTCGCCCACCGGGACGGTGTGCCGGACCACGTTCGTCGCGATCTCGATCACCGCGGTCTCGAACCGCAGCCGGTCCAGGTCGGGCACGTCCGGCGCGGCGGCCCACAGCCGCGCGAAGGCGTCGTGCACCTCCTCCAGCCAGCCGGGCTCCGCGGCCCCGTCGACGCGGAGCTCCGCGGCCCCGTCAGCGGCCGGCACCGACCGCGTCCTCGACGGTGGCGTACGGGCGGAGCACCCGGTCCATGGTGGTGAGCTCCAGGACGGTGCGGACCTGCTGGCCCACGCCGGCGATCCGGAGGTCGCCCCCCGCGGCACGCGCGGTGCGCAGCCCCCCGACGAGCGCGCCCAGGCCCGACGAGTCCAGGAACGCCGTGTCCGACAGGTCCACGACGACCAGCGTGCGCCCGTCGGCCACCTCCCGGTCGACGGCCGCCTTCAGCTCCCCCGCGGCGGCCATGGTGAGCCGCCCGTGCACGCGCAGCACCGCCGCGCCCTCGCTCCGGTCGGTGGTCAGCTCCATCGGGTCCTCCTCGTCGTCGTCATGCGATGCCCCGGCGCCGCGCGCTGGACGGCGGGCTCGCCTCGGGTCCGGTGAACCCGCGGTAGCGCAGCGCCTGCACCACGACGCTGAGCACCACCAGGTCGTACACCACCCACAGCAGGTTCACGGTCGTGCCGACCCACAGGGACAGCCCGAGCGAGGCCCGGACGATCCCGATGACCGCGGCCACCACCAGCAGCGCCATCGCGAGCAGCTGGGGCCAGACGAGCCGCCACTGGCTGGGCGAGCCGTCCGGCCGGACCTTGGGGGTCACGGCGAAGCCCAGCGGCCGACCGAACCACACGTTCGCCACGGCGGTCCACACGGCCTTGATCCACACCGGGAACAGCGCGAGCGCGTACTGCTGCCCGCGCCAGGTCTTCACGCCCCGCGCCGCCACCACGAACAGCAGCTGGCTGGCCAGGAAGAACGGGATGAACCGCGCGAAGAAGTCGACGGTCCAGGCCGTCACCGGCAGCACCCCGAAGCACAGGAAGATGATCGGCGCGGCCAGGTACACCAGCGCCGCGAAGCCCGACAGGTAGGACCACATGGTCGCGAAGTACATGAGCTTCTGCCCGACCGCCAGGCCCCGGACGCCCAGCGGGTTCTCCTTGAGCATCACCTGCATCGTGCCCTGCGCCCAGCGCAGCCGCTGGGTCATCATCGTGCCGAGGTCCTCGGGGGCGAGGCCGTGCGCCAGGCTCTCGTGGTGGTAGACCGTCTTCCAGCCGAGGGCGTGCAGCCGCATCGCGGTCGCCATGTCCTCGGTGACGGACAGCGTGGCGACCGGCATCACGGCCTGCGCCTCGGAGCCCCGGTCGACGTCGACCGCCCGCACCAGCGCCTGCACCGACTCGATCGCGCCGAGCGGCGACCACTCGCGGTCGGCGAGCCGGGCCAGCGCGGGCTCGTCGACCACGACCGCGCCGATCTCGTCGTCCCGGGCGATCGGCAGCGCCGCGATCGCGGCGAGGTCGTCCTGGATGCTCGCGACGTCCCGGGCCACGACCTGCGCGGAGATCCCGTCGACCTCCCGCTGGAAGCCGTACGTGACGTCGGACAGCGGCTCGCCCGCGTCGAGCGCCCCGAGCGCCCGCGCCGCGGCCTCCTGCACCTCGTGCAGCACGGCCGCCTGGACCGCGTCCGGGGCGTCCCGCTGCGCACGGTCGAGCAGGCGGCGCGACGCGTGCAGCGCCTCGCGCACCGACCGCTCGGTCTCCCGGACGTAGCCGACCAGGCCGAGCTGCATGAGCGCGTCCCGGCGGAGCACCGCGTTCGACCCGCAGAAGAACGCGGCGTTCCAGCCGTCCTTGCCCTGCTGGATCGGGCCGTAGAACAGCGGCGCCTGGCTCCCCAGCGGGTCGGCCGAGGTGACGTTGGTGAAGAACTGCGGCGTCTGCACGAGCGCGACCGCCGGGTCCGCGAAGTACCCCAGGGTGCGGTCCAGGATCTCCGGCTCGGGGATCTGGTCCGCGTCCAGGATCAGCAGGAACTCGCCGTCCGTCTGGAACAGCGCGTTGTTGAGGTTGCCGGCCTTGGCGTGCCGCGGCCGGTCGGTCCAGTCCTCGGAGCGCTCGATGTACCCGACGCCGGCGGCGCGCGCGGCGGCGGCCAGGTCGGGTCGCGAGCCGTCGTCGAGCACCCACGTCCGGTGCGGGTACGCGATGTCGCGCGCCGCCTCGGCGGTCCGCATCACCAGCTCGACCGGCTCGTTGTAGGTGGTGACGAACACGTCCACGGTGATCCCCGGCGCGGGCGGCGCCGGGTCCTCGCGCTGCTTCGCCTTCCACATCGTCATGCCGAACAGCGCGACGTCGATCAGCGAGTACGTCTCCGCGATCACCAGCGGGACGGCGATCCACCACGCCGACCAGTTCACCGAGTCGAGCCACCGCCAGGCGATGTAGTTCACGCCCAGCAGGAGCGTCAGCACCACGACGACCCGCAGCACGAGCTGCTGCCTCATCCGTTCTCCCTCCGCAGCACCACGACGGTCAGGTCGTCGGGGCGGTCCGTGGCGGTGCCCGCGCCCGCGAGCACGCGGGCCACGGCGTCCGCCGCCGACGTGGCGGCGCCGAGCGGCCCCGCCAGCACGTCCTCCGGGTCCAGCGCCCGGTCGCCGCGCTCGAGCACGCCGTCGCTCACGACGGCCAGGGCGTCACCGGGGGCGAGCGTCACCTCGCCCGCCGCGCGCGGCTCTCCCACGACCACACCCAGCGGCGGCCCCTGGGCGGACAGCCGCCGCAGGGCGCCGTCCGCCGTCCGCAGCACCGCGAGGCCGTGCCCGGCGTCGGAGTACCGGAGCACGCCGGTCGCCGGGTCGAGCGCGGCGTGGAACGCCGTCACGAACGCGCCGGCCCGGTCGAGGTCGGGCTCCAGCACCCGCTCCGCCAGCGCCAGCGCCTCGCCGACGTCCTCGTGCCGGCCGAGGCCGCGCAGCACGGACCGGACGGTCGCGGCGATGATCGCGGCCCCGAGGCCCCGGTCCATGACGTCCGCCAGGGTCAGCAGCAGCCGCCCCGGGGCCGCCTGCCAGTCGTAGAAGTCGCCGCCCACCCCGTGCGCGGGCAGGCACGCGCCGGCGAGGTCCCACCCGGGGACGTCCGGCGCGGCGGTGGGCAGCAGCCCGCGCTGCACCTCGGCGGCCCGCCCGAGCTCGGCGTCGGCGGACAGCTCCTTCTCCACCCAGGCCGCCAGGTCCGTCAGCAGGGCCTCGTCCTCGGTGGTGAACTCCCGCGGCCGGCGGTCCATCAGGCACAGCGTGCCCACGCGCTCGCCGCCCGCCGTGGCGAGCGGGCGGCCGGCGTAGAACCGGATGTGCGGGTCGCCGGTCACGAACGGCGCGGCGGTGAACCGCGGGTCGAGCGCGGCGTCGGGGACGACCATCGTCGTGGGCTGCTGGATCGCGGCCGCGCAGAACATGCCCTCGCGGGGCGTCTCGCGCGCCGCCGTGCCCTGCCGCGACTTGAGGAACAGCCGGTCGGCGTCGACCAGCGAGATGAACGCCATCTGGACGTCGAACAGCTGCTGGGCGAGCCGGGTGACGCGGTCGAACCGCTCCTCCGGGGGCGTGTCGAGCACCGCCAGGTCGCGCAGCGCGGCGACCCGTCGTGCCTCGTCCGCGTCCGCTCGTCCGCTCCCGCCCATGCCTCACCCCCCGGCGTGACCCTACCCACAGGTCCCCTGACCTGCAGGTCGGCGCGGCCCGCCAGGACCACCCTCCTGACGGGTCAAGCAGCGCCGTGCGATGCCGATCAGGAGACCGTGCTGCAGCGTGCCTCCCTCCCGCGGCTCGCGGTCGTCGTCGCCGTGCTGGTGACGCACGCCGTGCTGCCCCCGGGGACCTTCCGGGACGTGCTGTACGTGGCCGTCGGCGCCGTGTGCGCCGCGCGAGCCTTCCGGGCGGCCCGCCGGATCTCGGGACCGCAGCGGCGCGCCTGGCAGCTGCTCGCGCTGGGGCTCGTCGCCTGGGTGGTCGGCGACGCGGTGTGGACGTTCCTCGAGCGCGGTCTCGGCGTGGAGCCGTTCCCCTCGGTCGCGGACCTCGCGTACGTCGCCTCCTACCCGCTGCTCGCCGCCGGGCTGGTGCGGGCGTTCCCCGCGCCACGCGGGCGGCGGCCGACCTGGCTGCTCGACGCCCTGCTGGTCACGAGCGGCGCGCTCCTGCTGCTCTGGCTCCTGGTCCTCGAGCCGACCCTCGCCGGGTGGCCGGCCGATCCGCTCGGCACCGCGGTCGGCGCGGTGTACCCGGCCGGCGACGCGGTGCTGCTCGTGCTCCTCGCCCGGGCCGCCACCGCGGCCGGCACCCGACCCCCGGCCCTGCGGCTGTCGACCTGGGGCGTCCTGGCGATCCTGCTCGCCGACGAGCTGTTCCTGCTCGCCCCGGGCTGGCCGGCGCTCGACGCGCGCGTGCACCTGCTCGACACCCTCTGGCTGCTCGGCTACGTGCTGCTCGCCTCCGCCGCCCGGCACGCCTCCGCCGGCCGGGCCGCGGCCCCGCGCGCCGACGGCGACCTCGGCACCGGCTACCTGGTGCTGCTCGGCGTCTCGGTGTGCGTGCTGCCCGGGACGGCCGCGCTCGAGGCGGCCCGCGGCCTGCCCGTGCACCTGGCCGAGGTGTGCGTCGCCGCGATCGTGGTCATCGCGGCGTTCCTGCTGCGGTTCGGCGGGCTCCTGCGGGCGATGCGCCAGCAGCACACGCGCCTCGAGCACCTGGCCGTGACGGACCACGTCACCGGGCTGGCGAACGCCACCGGGCTGGCGCGCCGGCTCGAGATCGGCCCCTGCGACGCGCCGTCGGGCACCGTCCCCGCCGTGCTGCTGGTCGCCCTCGACGGCTACCGCGACGTGGCGCAGACGCTCGGGCACGCCGTGGCGGACGACCTGCTGCGGGCGGTGGCCACCGTGGTGGGCCGGGAGGCCGGGGACGCCGGGACGCCGGCGCGGCTCGCGCGCGACGTGTTCGCCGTGGGGCTGGACGTCGACGGCCCGGGCGCGGCCGAGAGCGCGGCGCGCCGGCTCGTCGAGCGCCTGACCCCGCCGCTCCCCGTGGGCGGGCTGGACCTGTCCGTGCGCCCGCTGGTGGGGGTGGCGGTGGCGGGCCCCCCGCCCCCCCCCCCCCCCCCCCCCCCGCGCCCCCGCCCCGCCGCCCCCCCCCCCCCCCCCGGACCCCGTGACCCTCCGCCACCAGGTCCTGACCCCCCACTCCTC
>NZ_VEGH01000025.1 GCF_007679345.1 Cellulosimicrobium cellulans | reverse complement strand
GCGATCGGCGCGGTCGTGCTGGTCGACACCGACCGCCTGGACCAGTGCTTCCCGGCCGTCGACTACTTCGAGTCCCGGGGCGTGCCGTTCGTCGTCGGCGTGAACTGCTTCGACGGCGTCGCCAAGCACCGCCTCGAGGACGTCCGCGCCGCCCTCGCCGTCCCCGCGCACGTGCCGGTGCTGTACACCGACGCCCGGTCGCGCACCGCCACGAAGCAGACGCTGCTGACCCTGGTGCGGCTCGCGATGGAGGGACTGCGCCGTGGCTGAGCACGTCGAGCCCACCGGGGCGGCCCGCACGGTCGGGGCGCGGGACCTCATCTTCTCCACGACCGACGGCCGCGGGGTGATCACGGCCGCGAACCAGGGGTTCACCCGCGTCGCGGCGCACCCGTGGTCCGCGCTGGTGGGGGCGCCGCACAACATCATCCGCCACCCGCAGATGCCCGCTGGGGCGTTCAAGCTGATGTGGGACACCCTGCAGGCCGGGGAACCGTTCTCGGCCTACGTGCAGAACCTGGCCGGCGACGGCGCCGCGTACTGGGTGTTCGCGACCGTCACCCCGCTCGGCGACGGTTACCTGTCCGTGCGGATCGCGCCGGGCGTGGACGCGTTCTGGAGCGCCGCCGCCGGCGCCTACGCGGACGTGCTGGTGGCCGAGCGGCACGCGCAGGCCGAGGGCCTGGGCGGGGTCGCGGTCGCGGCGGTCGGCTGCGCCCGCCTCGGCGAGCGGATCGGCCAGCTCGGCTTCGCCGATGCCGAGGAGTTCATGCACACCGTCATGCCGGCGGAGGTCCTGGCGATGGCAGAGCGGCGGCAGCCGCTCGGCCCGGCCGAGCAGCACGCAGGCCCGGTCGGTGCGGTGCTCGCCACCTGCGTCGCCGTCGACCGCGAGGTCGCCGGGCTGATGGCGCGCATGGACGGCCTCCAGCTGCTCGCCGAGCAGCTGCAGGAGGTGGAGCGGGACGCCCTGACCGCCGTCGCCGCCCTCACCGAGGTCACCGAGCTCGCGCAGCACGCGTCCGCGACCGTGTCCCAGACCGCCCCGGTGCTGCTCAGCACCGCGGGCGCCATGGCGACGCTCGGCGACGAGGTCGGGGAGATGCTGGCCGACCTCGCGCCCGAGCTGGCGGCAGCGCGCCGCACCGTGCTGCGGGTCCGGTTCCGCATCGCGCTCGCGCGCCTGCACGGCGACGCCGTGGTGGACGCGGCCCGCGAGATCGACCGCGGCACCGCCCAGCTCGGCCCCGAGCACCTGGCGCAGCTGTGCACCTGCCTGCGCGACGACCTCGCCACGGCGCGCCAGGACCTCGCCGACGGCGCCGCCGTGCTGCGGCGGGTCGGCCTCGGGCTGGAGGTCGCCCACGAGCGGCTGCGGCGCACCGACCGGTTCCTGGCCACCTGGCGGGTGCAGGTGCCGCGCTACCAGGTGTCCCGGCAGCTGGCGCCGTACGTGTCGCCCATCGACGGCCGGCTGCGGATGAGCCACGAGCAGCTCGCGGCCCTGCGCGACCTGGCCGAGCGGTGCGCGGACGAGGCGCGGCCGTTCGACGACGCGGCGCTGAGCGCGCTGGTCGACCGGGTCGCCGACGCCGCGCGCGGGCTCGCCCCCGTCGCCCCGCCGCTGAGCCCCGCCGGAGGTCTGCCGTGAAGCAGCTCGCGGAGATCCTGCTCGAGCGCGGCCTCGTCGACGAGGACCAGCTGCTCGCCGCCCTCGACGCCCAGGTCGCCACACGCGCCCCGCTGGGGCCGGCCCTCGTGGCCTCGGGCGCGCTGACCGAGGAGCAGCTGGTCGGCGCGCTCGCCGAGCAGGCCGGCATGACCTACGTCGACCTCGACACGGCCGACCTGGACCCGACCGCGGTGGCCCTGGTCCCCGGTCCGGTGTGCCGGCGGCACATGGTGCTCCCGGTGCGGACCGAGGACGGCGCGCTGCTGGTCGCGATGGCCGACCCGGGCAACGTGCTCGCGCTCGACGACCTGCGGTCGCTCACCGGGCGCACCGTGCGCCCGGTCGTCGCCTCACGCCGCGCGCTGGAGTCCGCGATCGACCGCTGGGTCCGCGCGGACTCGGAGATCGCCGACCTCAGCCAGTCCATGCAGGAGGCGCAGACCACCTCGGGGGAGATCGCCGAGATCGGCGACGTCCTCGACGCGGACACCCCCGTGGTGCGCTGGGTGAACCTGCTGGTCACGCAGGGCATCGCCGACCGGGCCTCCGACATCCACGTCGAGCCCGCCGAGCACGAGCTGCGGGTGCGGTACCGGATCGACGGCGTGCTCAAGGAGCAGCAGCCCGCCCCCAAGGGGATGCAGGCCGCGATCCTGTCCCGGATCAAGGTCATGTCGGACATCGACATCGCCGAGCGGCGCAAGCCGCAGGACGGCCGCATGTCGGTGGTGCACCAGGGCCAGAAGATCGACCTGCGCGTCGCGTCCCTGCCGACCGTCTGGGGCGAGAAGATCGTCATGCGGGTGCTGGACAACTCGACCGCGCGGCTCGCCCTGCGCGACCTGTCGTTCTCCGAGCGCAGCTTCGAGGTCTACCAGCGGGCCTACTCCAAGCCGTACGGGATGATCCTCGTCACCGGCCCGACCGGCTCCGGCAAGTCGACGACGCTCTACGCGACCGTGAACGCGGTGTCGAAGCCGGAGATCAACGTCATCACGGTCGAGGACCCGGTCGAGTACCGGCTGCCCGGCATCAACCAGGTGCAGGTCAACCCGAAGGCCGGCCTGACGTTCGCCGGCGCGCTCCGGTCGATCCTGCGCTCGGACCCCGACGTCGTCCTGCTGGGTGAGATCCGGGACCACGAGACCGCGCAGATCGCCGTCGAGGCGGCGCTCACCGGGCACCTGGTGCTCTCGACCCTGCACACCAACGACGCCGCGTCCGCCGTGACCCGGCTGGTCGAGATGGGCATCGAGCCGTTCCTCGTCGGGTCCGCGCTGGACGCCGTCGTCGCCCAGCGGCTCGCCCGCCGGCTGTGCACCCGGTGCCGCGAGCCCTACGAGCCCGCCCCCGCCGAGCTGCGGTCCGCCGGGTTCACCTGGCCGGACCCCACGCGGCCGGTCGAGCTGTTCCGCCCCGTCGGCTGCCCGGCGTGCTCCGGCACCGGCTACCGCGGCCGCCTCGCGCTGCACGAGGTCATGGAGGTCTCCGAGCCGATCGAGCGGCACGCCGTCGCCCGGTCCTCCGCGCAGGAGGTCGCCGCGACCGCGCACGCCGAGGGCATGGTCTCGCTGCGCGAGGACGGCTGGCAGAAGGTCTGCGAGGGTCGCACCTCGCTCGAGGAGCTCCTGCGGGTGGTCGTATGACGACGCCCTGGTACCAGTCGACGGCCGTCCGGCCCGGTGGGCCGGTCACGACCGACCTGGTCGAGCCCGTGACCGGCGGGTACCGGCCCGCGCCGGAGCCCGCCGCGCCGGCCGATCCGCTGACCCTGGTGGTGCAGGAGGGCATCGGTCTCGCCGCGTCCGACATCCACCTGGCCGCCGACCACCCGCCGCTGCTCCGGGTGCACGGCGAGCTGCGGCCGTCGCAGACCGTCGGCGTGCTCGGCGACGCCGCGGTGCGCGCGGTCGTCGAGCAGCTCGCGTCCCGCGAGCAGCTCGCGCGGTACGACGCCGACCACGAGCTGGACTTCTCGCACGAGGTCGCCGCCGGGTACGCCGCGCGCGTCAACGTGTACCGGCAGAGCGGCCGGACGGCCGTCGCCATGCGGCTCATCCCGGACCGGATCACGGGCCTGGACCAGCTGGGCCTGCCCCCGGTGGTCGCCACGTTCGCGTCGATGCCGCGCGGGCTCGTGCTCGTCACCGGCCCCACCGGCTCCGGCAAGTCCATGACCCTGGCCGGCATCCTCGACCTGGCCAACCGCACCCGGCACGACCACATCCTCACGGTCGAGGACCCCATCGAGTACCGGCACCGGTCCCGGCGCTGCCTCATCACCCAGCGCGAGATCGGCGGCGACACCGACTCGTTCGCGGCCTCGCTCCGGCACGCGCTGCGGCAGGACCCCGACATCATCCTCATCGGCGAGATGCGCGACCCGGAGACCATCCAGACCGCGCTGACCGCCGCCGAGACCGGGCACCTCGTGCTCGCGACCCTGCACACCCAGGACGCCGCCCGCAGCGTCGAGCGCATCGTCGACTCGTTCCCCGCCGACGGCCGGGAGCTGGTCCGCACCCAGCTCGCGGGCACCCTGCGCGGCATCGTGTCCCAGACCCTGTGCCGCCGCGCCGACGGCGGCGGCCGGGTGCCGGCGGTCGAGATCCTCATCTCGACGCCGGCGGTGCGCGCGCTCATCCGCGAGGGCCGCCAGCACCAGCTCTACTCGGCCATCCACTCCGGCGGCGACGTCGGCATGCAGACCCTCGACCAGGCGCTGTCGGCCCTCGTGCTCCAGGGGGTCATCACCTACGAGACGGGGCTCGACAAGGCGCGCGACGTCGAGGCGTTCGAGCGGCTGTGCGGCCGGGCCGCCGGCTACGGGGCGGGGGGCCTCTGATGGCCGGCGGGATGAAGACGTTCGAGTACGCCGTCGTCGGGCCGGACGGCCGCCAGGTCACCGGCCGCATCGAGGCGTCCACCGAGCGCGCGGTCGCGACCCGGCTGCGCGAGCTCAACCTGGTGCCCACCTCGATCGCCGAGGTCGCGAGCACCGGGATGAACAAGGAGATCTCGCTCGGCGGCAAGAAGGTCAAGCCGAACGACGTCGCGATGGTCGTGCGGCAGCTCGCCACGATGGTCCGCGCGGGGCTGCCGCTACCGCGGGCGCTGAACGTGCTGGTCGACCAGTCCGAGAAGCCCGCGCTCACCGAGGTGCTGCGCGACCTGAACGCCGAGGTCGGCGGCGGTGCCTCGCTGGGCGAGGCCGTGGACCGGCACGCCGACGTCTTCCCGCCGGTGGCGCGGGCGCTGATCGCGGCCGGGGAGGTCGGCGGTTTCCTGGACGAGGCGCTGGCGTCGGCCGCCGCGGGGATGGAGTCGGACCTCAAGCTCCGGCGGACGATCAAGGGGGCGATGGTCTACCCGATCGTCGTGCTCGGGATCGCGGTGCTGGCCTCGGTCGTGATGCTGGTGTTCATCGTGCCGGTGTTCGCCTCGATCTTCGAGGGGCTCGACGCGGAGCTGCCCGCTCCGACGCAGGCGCTGGTCGTGCTGTCGGACGTGGTGGTCGTGGCCGCGCTCCCGCTGGCCGCCGCGATCGGCGCGTTCGCGTGGTGGTGGAGGCGGCACCGGCGCGACCTCAAGGTCCGGGAGGCCGTCGAGCCGCGGCTGCTGAAGGCCCCGCTCGTCGGGACGCTGATGCGCAAGCTCGCGATCGCTCGGTTCACCCGCAGCCTGTCCACGATGGTCAGCTGCGGCGTCGCCCTGGCCCGCGCGCTGGAGGTGGTCGGGCCCACCAGCGGCAACATCGTGATCGAGCAGGCGGCCGCGCAGGCGGGGGAGTCCGTGCGCGGCGGCGAGTCGTTCGCCGAGAGCCTCGAGCGCACCGGCGTGCTGCCGTCCCTCGTCGTGCAGATGGTCACCGTCGGCGAGGACGCCGGTGACCTCGACGGGATGTTGAAGCACGTCGCGGACTTCTACGACGACGAGGTCATGAAAGGCACCGAGGCCTTGACCAGCGCGCTGGAGCCGCTGCTGCTCGTGCTCATCGGCGGAATCGTCGGGGGAATGCTGCTCGCGTTGTACATGCCCATTCTGACGGTGACGAGCGAGATGTGATGGAAATGGTGATGAGAATGAGGGCACTGCGGCGTCGCGCCGACCGGCTCGACGAAGGTTTCACGCTGACCGAGTTGCTTGTCGTGATCGTGATCATCGGCATTCTGGCCGCGATCGCGGTGCCGCTGTACATCAACCAGCAGTCGCGCGCCCGGGACTCGGCCGCCCAGTCGGACGTGTCCGGACTGGGGCGGGAGATCCAGACCCAGCTCGTGACCGAGGACGTCACGAGCGTCCGCGTGGGCTACGGGCCGATCCCCGCGGGAGGCACGGCCGGTGTGACGTACCGCGTGTCTGCCGCGAACGGTGCCCCGAACACGTGGGAGAGCCTCGGGCGAGTGTCCGACCACGTGTTCCTCGCTCGGGCCGACGGACAGGCGCAGAGCAAAGGCGGCACGTTCGTCACCAGCCCGGAGGGCAGCTGGACCGGCTTTCCCCTGGTCATCCACGACGCGATCAACCCGGCCGCCACGAACCTGACCGAGACCAACTGGTGCGTGCACGTGTCCGTGGACAACGGCAGGACGCCGTGGGGCACCTGGCGGTACTCGGCTCAGCGCGGCCTGGAGGACGGGCGCTGCGGCCAGTACTGATCCCTGCACCGCCCCATCACAGATCTGCCGTCGACAGCCGTCCGCACCGGTGACCGCGCGGCGACGGACGGGGAAGCGGTGCCGGACCGCGACCTCACTTCCTGCACCACCTGGAATCGAACACGGAGGACAGAGAGATGTCTGCACGCCTGAGGCGAGCACGTGAGGACGACACGGGCTTCACCCTGACCGAGCTGCTCGTCGTCATCGTCATCATCGGGATCCTGGCTGCGATCGCGGTCCCGCTGTACATCAACCAGCAGGCGCGGGCCCGGGACTCGGCCGCCCAGTCGGACGTGTCCGGCATCGGGCGCGAGGTCCAGACCCAGCTGGTCACCGGGAACCCGGCGGGCATCGCACTGGGAATGCGAGGCACCGTCGACGAGCCGGCGAACTACTTCGTCACCAGCGACCGCACTGCCACGCCGTCGGACGACAACACTGACGAGCTCGGCGCGGTGTCGGCAACGGTCCGGCTCATGGACGGGACCGGAAACGTCGCCGCACCCAACGCGCTCATCCAGTTGCTGCCCTACCCGAACGACGACGGTGAGACCGCGATCAACCAGAACAGCTGGTGCGTGAACGTGGCGACCGAGACGGGCCGGGAGCAGACGTGGCGGTACTCCGCTCAGCGCGGGCTCGAGCAGGGAATGTGCGGGAGCCTCGCTGACGGCTCCGAGCTGACGCCGACATTCCCGTGATGGCGCCCAGGGGCTGACCGCAGGCCCCGACCGCCACGTCGAACCGCCCACCCGGGCGGCGAACGGGACCCGCCCGCCCCGAGCACGGCTCGGGGCGGGCGGGACCTCGTACCGAGATGAGGAGCTGTACGTGACCAACCGACGCATCGGCGTCGACCTCGGCCGCACCGCGGTCCGGGTCGCCGAGGTCGACGGCGCGCCCGGCAAGCGGCTGCGGCTGCTGCGGTTCGGCGAGCACCCCCTGCCGCCGGGCTGCGTGGAACGGGCGGAGGTGATCGACCCCAAGCGGGTGTCCGCGGCCGTCCGGCGGGCGTGCAAGGCCGCCGGCGTGCGCAGCCGGGACGTCGTGCTCGGCGTCGCGGGCGAGCACGCGATCGTCCGCCCGATGACGCTGCCCGCGGCGAGCCGCGAGCAGATGCGCGCCTCGCTGCCGTTCCTGGTGCAGGAGAGCCTGCCGGTGCCGGTCGCGGACTGCGTGCTCGACTTCTACCCGATCCGCCGCGACGGGCAGGAGGTCGAGGGGCTGCTGGTCGCCGTGCCGGACGCCGCCACCGCCGCGGCGGTGCAGGCGGTCGAGCAGGCCGGACTGCGCGTGGTGGGCGTGGACCTCGCCGCGTTCGCCCTGGTCCGCGCGGTGGTCGTGCCGCAGGGCCCGCACGCCGTGATCGCCGTCGTGGACGTGGGCGCCGACGGGATGCAGATCGTGGTGGCCGAGCGGGGTGTGCCGCAGCTGGTGCGGTTCGGCGCGGTCGCCGGCGAGGCGCTGGTCGCGGAGCTCGCCCGGATCCTGCAGGTGGACCCGGGTACCGCCGAGCAGGCGCTGCACGGTGAGCGCGCGCTGCACGGGGACCTCGCGCCGATGATCGCCGGGCACACCGAGCGGATGGCCGCGACCGTCGCCGAGACGCTGGCGTTCCACGCGCAGAGCGGCAACCGCCCGGTCGAGGCGGTCCTCCTGACCGGCCGCGGCTCGGGCCTGCCGGGCTTCGGCCAGTACCTCGCGACGTTCGCCCGGGTCCCCGTGTCGCTGCCCCGGGCCGACGGGGTGTTCGCCGTCGACGGGAGGGCGGCGCGCACGTGCGACGGGAGCCTGCCCGCCTGGGCGGTGGCCGCAGGCCTGGCCGTCGGGAGTGCCGCATGAGCCCGCTGCTGCAGCGCGACCGCGCGCCCAAGACCGTGCGCGACGCCGAGTCGACAGTCGCGGCCGTGCCGGTCGTCGACCTGCTCCCCGACCTCGTGCGTCGCCGGCGCGCGGTGCGGGCGGTGCGGCTCAAGTGCGTGGCGCTGCTCCTGGTGGTGGTGCTGGCGCTGGTCGGGGCTCTCGCGTGGGGGATGGACACGCGGTCGACGGCCCAGTCCCGCCAGACCGCGGCGCAGGCGGAGTCCGACGACCTCGCTGCGCAGATCGCCACCTACGCGGACCTGGTGACGCTGCGGTCGGACATCTCCGCCGTCCGCTCGGCGATCGCCGAGGCGATGCGCAACGAGGTGCTGTGGGCGGACTTCGTGCGGCACGTCCGCGGGAGCGTCCCGACCTGGGCCTCGATGGAGAGCATGTCGATCACCATGACGTTCGACTCGGACTACGAGGACCGCGCGGACGACGACCCGTTCGACCCCGGCCCCGCGATCGGCACCATCACCTGGGTCGCGCACGTGCCGACCCTCCAGCAGAGCGGGCAGCTGCTCACGGCGCTCGACGCGATCGACGGGTTGTTCGGCGCGACGTTCACCTCCGTCGAGCGCGACGAGCAGACCGGCGTCCACAAGGTGTCCGGGACGGTGCGGATCGACGACTCCCGGCGCTCGCAGCGCTACGTCGAGACGACGGACGAGGCCGCAGGCACGGCCCCGGAGGAGGAGACGGCATGACGAACACGCCCAGGCTGTGGTGGGCGGGGACCGTGGTCGTCGCCCTGCTGCTCGCCGCCGGCTGCTGGTTCCTCGCGCTGTCCCCGATGCTGGACGAGGCGCACGAGGCCCGCACCGCGGCCGACCGGACCGAGCAGACGAACGACGACCGTCGGCTGGAGATCGCGCGCCTCGCGGCCGACCGGGAGAACCAGCCGGCGCTGGACGCGGAGCTCGCCGACCTCCGGCGGCACTTCCCGACGACCCTCGAGCTCGAGTCGTTCGTCCAGCAGCTCGCGGACCTGTCCGCCCGGTCCGGCGCGGTCGTCACCTCGGTGTCCCGTGCGGAACCGGCGGCGACCGACGTCGGCGGCGGCCGGCTGTACCAGGTGCAGGTGAACCTGTCCGTCGACGGCACCTTCGACCAGAAGATGCAGTACCTCAGCGATCTGCAGTCGATGGACGACCGGCTGCTGCTGGTCACGGCGTGGAACAACCCCGGCACCGACACCATGACGATCACCGGGTCCACCTTCGTCCTCGTCGACGCCGCCGCGGTCCCGCCCGCGGAGACTCCCGCCGAGGAGGCCGCCGACCCCGACGGCGAGGGTCCCCCGTGACCCCCGGCCGGCGTCCGGCCCGGCTGCGCCGCGCTCGGGACGAGGGCTTCACCCTCGTCGAGTCCGTGGTCGCCACCACGCTGTTCGGCATCTTCGCCGCGAGCCTGCTCACCTTCGTGATGGGCACGTTCCGGATGTCGGTGGAGACGCAGCGCCGGGTGGCCGCCACCCACCTCGCGTCGTCGGTCGTCGCGGAGGCCCGGGAGCTGGCGGCGCAGCCGCTCGCCGCCGCTGCGGGCGGTCCGGTCACGCCGACGATCGACCCGACCTTCCTGGACGACGCGAGCACCGTCGAGGTCGGCGGCATCCCGTTCGAGGTGTCCCGCACCGCCCGGGTCGTGACCGCCGAGGGCGCGGACGTGTGCAGCGCGGGGCTCTCGGCCGCCGTGTCGTCCGCCGCCCTGGTGGAGGTCGCCGTCGAGGTGTCCTGGGAGACCGGCTCCTCGCCGGTGCGGCTGACCGAGCGCGCGGCGCTCGCGGAGCGGTCGTTCGTGGCCGTCCGGGTGCACGACGAGATCACACCGGTGGCTGGCATGCGCGTCGACCTGCTCGCCTCGCTGCAGCGCACCGGCGGCACGCCCGCGGTCTCCTCGGCGACGACGAGCGCCGACGGCTGCGCGCTGTTCGAGGTCGACCCGACCGCGGACCCTGCGCCGTACCACTGGTACGCCGTCGAGGTGGGCGACGCGGCGCAGGAGTCGGCGCAGTACGTGACGGCCGAGGGGCGGTTCAGCACCGGCGCGCAGTACCTCGGCCGGGCCGAGGCCGGGACGGTCCGGTCCGCCGTCGTCGAGGTCCGGCGCGAGGCGACGCTGCGGTTCACAGTGCTGGACGAGGCGTGGGACGCGCTCGTCGGCCCCGACCTGGATGACCTGCCCGTCACGCTGGTGCCGTCCGACGGCGCGGCGCCCGAGCAGATCCGGAGCACCGCCGAGGTCGACGACGCGGTGGTCGCCGACGACCGCACGCGGACGTCCTGGCGGTACCCGATGCGGCACCAGGACCTGGCGACGGACGCCGTCTGGTGGGACGGCACGCCGGGCATGGTGGCGGATCAGGCCGTCCTCACGCTGCACCCCGATGACCAGGAGCTCGCGCACGACGGGTCGGCGACGCTCGGGGTGGCCGCCACCGGGGACGAGCCGCTGCACGTGCTGTGGCAGGCCTCGACGACCGGCGGGCTCGACTGGGAGGACGTCGCCGAGGGCGAGGCGATGTTCGAGCTGGAGCTCGTCGCCGGGGCGGTGCTCCCCGGGAACTACCGGGTGGAGGACGGCCTCATGGTCCGTGCCGTCGTGTCGAACGCGATCGGGTTCGACGTCTCCCGCGGTGCGACGATCCGCGTCCTCACCGAGGAGGGCGAGCTGCCGCACTTCCCACGGCCCGAGATCACCGTCCCGCCCATGAGCCAGTCGGCCTCGGTCGGCGACCGGCTGACGTTCGAGGCCCAGGGCACCGCCGAGGGGGAGCTCGTGTGGATGGTCTGGCAGCGGTCGACCGATCGCGGGCGGACCTGGCAGAACCAGGTCATGGAACGGGACCTCTGGACCTGGGAGACCCCCGCCCTCACCGCGCAGGACCACGGCGCCTGGTACCGCGTCATGGTCATCGGCCAGGGCGTCGGCAACAACGTGGTGGCGAGCCAGCACGCCGTCGTGTCGCTGTTCCAGGACACCCGCGAGTTCACCGTCCGCGCGCTGTGGCCGACCGACTACACGCTGTGGCTCGGCTCCCGTCCCGGCTCGCTGGCACCCGTGGCCCTGCCGCCGGGCGGAACCGTGGACGTCGCGCTGTCCGTGACCGGCGAGGTGCTCGCGGTGCGGGACGCGGACGGGGTCGTGACCATCGCGCGCGGGGGTGCGGGGTGACCGCCCGCCGGCGGCGCGTGCGTCGACCCCGGGTGCCGGGCGCGGACGCGGGCGTCACCCTGACCGAGCTGATCGTCGCGATGGCGGTGTTCAGCATCGTCCTCGTCGGCGTCGCGGCACTCACCGCCGGCATCCAGCGCTCCGACCGCGCGGCGTGGGACCGGGTCGACGACACCGAGGAGGGCCGGTACGCCCTGATGCAGCTGTCCCGGGTGATCGGGCGCGCGGTGGTGCCGACGACGGTCGGCGGCCGGGAGCGCGCGGCGTTCGCCGACCTCGCTCCGGACGCGTTCACCGTGTACGCGGACCTGGACAACCCGGGCGGGAGGGCCGGGCCGTCGCGGGTGGAGTACGCGCTCGTCGACGGCGAGCTGACCCAGACCACCCGCCGGCCCGTCGAGGGTGCCCGGGCCACGTACTGCGCGGACGACGACGCCACCCCCGAGTGCGAGGGGCGGGTGCAGACCGTCGTCCTCGCCCGCGCCGTGCGTGGCGGTGCCGACCCGCTGTTCCGCTACCTCGACGCCGAGGGGGACGAGACGGACGCCCCGCACCGCGTCCGCACCGTGCTGGTCGCGTTGGCGATCCAGCAGGACCCCACCACCGGCGACGAGCCGTCCCGGTTCACCGACCGCCTGACACCCTCGGGGCTGCTGCGATGAGCCACCTCCGCCGGTCCGACTCCGGCCTGTCCAGCGTCACCGTGCTGTTCACCTTCCTCGCGCTGACGGCGCTGGCGATGGTCACCGCCGTGTACGCGGCGAACGCCGTCCGTCCCGCGGCCCGGCAGGCGCACTGGACCCAGGCGGGCGCCGCGGCCGAGGCAGGGGCCGCCGACTACCAGCAGCGGCTGCTCGACGACCCTGCGTCGTGGCTCGACGTCGACTGCGAAGACCCGGCGCTGGTCGGGCAGGACCCCGACGTCCTGGAGCACACCTGCCCGTGGCCTGCCGGGGAGACGGGGTGGGCCCCGGTGACGGACGGCGACGACCCCGGCTCGTCGCCCGCGTACCACTACGAGGTGACGACCGCCCCCGACGAGCTCGACGACGTCTGGGCCACCTCGCTGACCCTGACCGTGACCGGGCGGTCCAGCTCGGTCGAGCGGACGCTGGAGGTGCGGTTCGCCCGGGCGTCGACGGCGGACCACGCGCTGCACCAGGCCACCGACGTGGTCGAGCCGACGACGTGGGCCGAGGGGCGGCGCGCGCTCGGGCTGCCCACCGACCTGGCGGACGGCTGCGGTGCCGGCACGCTGCTGCTCGCCGCCGACCGGGCGGACGACTGCGCCAACCTCGCGACGCTCACGGCCGGGGACTCGATCACCGGGAGCGTCCTGACCCGGGACCGGCTGGCGGTCGGCGGCACCGACCCGACGGCGGAGGACCCGCTGGTCGACGGCGAGTACGCGACCGCCGACCCCGCCTGCGAGCCGGCCGACGACGACGCGGCCACCTGGACGTCCTGCGTCGGCGCGGCCGCGGGCGGGGACGCGTCCGCGGCGGAGGCCGAGGCGCTGCTCGGGGGCTGGGCGCCCGTGCAGCGGAGCTGGACCGCGCTGCCGGCCAGCACCGCGACGCTGTACGCGGACGTGCCGGGCTGCCACTACTACGGCGCGACCCGGATCATCGGCGAGGGAAGGACGATGCGGGTGTGGTCGCCCGGGACGGACGCCGCGGCGGCACGGGGCGCGGTCGTCGCCGTCCCCGGTGCCGACGGGACGCCTCCGACCTGCGGGACCGGCGTGGTCGACGTCCCCGACGGGCTCGCGGTGGTCGTCTGGACCACGCCGCAGGAGTACGCCGGCGCCGCCGGGACCTGGGCGGTGGACACGCCGCTGAACACCGTCGACCCGCAGGTCGGCGGTGACTCCTGGTACGGCTGGCTGCCGGTCGGGGACCACGGCCCGACCCCGGACCCCGCGCTCGGCCCCGGGTGGCTGACCGGCGTGATCGACCCCGAGACGACCCGGACCACCAAGTGGGCGCGGTACGGGAACCTCTACCTGGAGGGGCAGTTCTCGCCCGGTGCCGACGACGGCGGCGGCGGGCTGACCTTCGTCGCCCAGGAGTCGGTCGTCGTCACCGGCGACGTCCTGCGCACCGGCGCCGGACCCGGCGACGCGTGCGCGGAGGACGGCACCGAGTGCCTGCTCGGCGTCGTGGCAGGGCGGGACGTGGAGGTCCTGAACCCCGTCGTCACCGACCTGCCCGGGTCCGGCACCGACGCCGCCGACGCGCGCTGGGACTTCGGGCTCGAGATCGGGGGCGTGCTGGTGCGCGAACCCACCGAGGCAGAGAGCCGCGTCGGTTCCTGGTTCGACGCCTGGCCGCACCGGTACAGCGATCAGCGCACCGGCGTCCCGTACCCCGACAAGGCCGCCGGTCCGGGTGTCCAGATCCAGGCCGCCGTCCAGGCGCTGTCCGGGACGCTGCGGGTGCAGCACCACGGGACGTCCGGCGTCGACGTCGTGGTGCACGGGTCGCTGGCGCAGCGGTACGCCGGGGCGTTCGGTCCCGCGGCGGCCGACGGTGACGGCGGGAACTACCCGACGATCGTGCACGACCCCGCCCTGGCGCACGCCGCGCCGCCGTACCTCGCGCCGCTGCTCGGCGAGGCCTGGCGGGTGCGGTCGATCACGGAGCTCGGGGCGGGCTGACGGCGGCTCGGGCGCGCGCGGCCGCGCACCGCGCCGCCGCGGGCGCCGAGTGGGTACCCGACACGTCGAGTGAGCATCCGCCGACTACTCACTCGACGTGTCGCATGCACGCTCGGCGCGCGGGGAGCCCCGCGGGGCCCCCCGGGGCCGGCGCCGCGGCGCTGGTGTCCGCGCTACGCGAGCAGGCCGAGGTACCAGTCGCCCACCCGCTCGCCGGCGGCGATCCCGAGCCACGCCCCGACGAGCATCCACGGCCCGAACGGGATACCCGACCGACGGCCCGCACGACGCGTCACCACGAGCCCGACGGCGTACAGCCCGCCCAGCAGGAACGCCGCGAACCCGCCCACGGCCAGCACGTCCCAGCCGAACCACCCGAGGCAGAGGCCGAGCACCCCCGCGAGCTTCACGTCCCCGAGCCCCATGCCTCCCGGGTAGGCCAGCGCTGCGGCGAGGTAGAGCGCCAGGAGCCCGGCCCCGCCGATCGCCGCGCGGCCGAGCGCGCCCCACGCCGGCTCGCCGCCCGGGTTCCAGGACGCGAGGGCGAGCAGCGCCGCGCACACCGGGTAGGCGGGCAGCACGAGCGCGTCCGGCAGCCGCTGCACGTCCAGGTCGATGAGTGTGAGCGCCACCGACAGCGCCGCCAGGTACAGCAGGGCGGGCAGCGCCCAGGTCGGACCGGCGAGCGCGACCACCCCGCCGAACAGCAGCGCGGTCCCGGCCTCGACCAGCGGGTACCGGGCGGCGATGGGCGCGGCGCAGTCGCGGCACCGGCCCCGCAGCAGCAGCCACGACAGCACCGGGACGTTGTCCCGCGCACGGATGCGGTGCCCGCAGCGCGGACAGGCGCTCGGGGGGCTCGCGACCGACTCGCCGCGCGGGACGCGCCACACGACGACGTTGAGGAACGAGCCGATGGCCAGGCCGAGGACGGCGGCGACGAGGACGAGGGGGGCGGTGGGCACGGGGCTCCTGGGTGGGGGCAGTCGAGTGCGGGCTCGGGGTGGCGGGCTGGTCGGGGTGGCGAGGTGGTCAGGGTGGCGGAACCCGCGGACCGGCCGGACCGATGGGCCGGCCGGCCTCGCGAGCCTGGCCGGTCGCGTGGTCCTGCAGGACCAACGAGCCTGGCCGGACGCGTGGTCCTGCCGGGCCCACGAGTCTGGCCGGACGCGCGGTCCTGCCGGACCCACGAGTCTGGCCGGGGCGCGGGCAGGCCGAACCCCTCAGGGGTGCGGGTGCGCCGCGACGTAGGCGGCCACGACGGCGGCCGGCAGGCGCCCTCGATCCGCGACGCGGAAGCCGCGCTCCCGGGCCCAGGCCCGCACCGCGACCGGGTCGTCGGACGCGCGGCACTGGCGGCACGCGGCCTCGGCCGGCTCGGTCGTGCCGGGCGGCCGGCCGGTCGTCCCGGGCTGCCCGGGCGCGGGTCCCGGCCCCGGGTCGGCCGCGGCGGCCGGGTGCGCCCGGCCGGGGTCGGTCGCGGCGTCGTCGTCGGACGAGCAGACGAGCATCCCGCCGCAGCGCAACCACCTCGTGAGCGTCTCGATGGCGGCCTGCACGGCCGCGGGGTCGGGCGCGTGGTCCGGCGCGTGGTCGTCGGGCGGCGGGCCGGTGGGCGCGGCCGTCCTCGCGGGTGCCGGGGCGGCCGGGACGGCGGTGTGCGGGCCCGGCTCGGCGGGGCGGTCACGGATGCGGTCGGGCGGCGGGCTGGGCGGCGGCCCCGCGGGGAGGGGGAGCCAGCCGCAGGTGGCCCGGTCGGTGGGAGGGGAGGTCAGGTCGGTCATCGGGCGCTCCGGTGCAGGGGTGGGGAGACACGTTCTCGGCGCCGGGTCGGTGATGGCGTCGGGTGGTGCCGCGCCGGCACCGCTCTCGGCTGCGGGGTCACCGGAGCAGATCCAGGGCGGCGCACGTCCTGCATCCAGGAGTACTCGCACCGGAAACGCGCGCAAATGGTGTCGATACCTACACAAAAGCCCGCTTTCGGCATTTGTGCCGACGGCGCGCCACGCATGGGCCGGGTGCGGCTAGCCTCGAGGTGCGGTCGCGGGCGACAGCCGCAGCGCGGGACCGTACGTCATCCGCAGCCGGACATCGGAGTGCTCCCATGGCCCCTCGACCGACGACCCACGACACCGCCGCGGCCCCCGCGCGCTCGACCGACCGCTCCGCGGCGCCACCCGCTCCGGTCGGGCAGCGTGTCCGTCGCCGGCCGTCGCGGGCCCTCGTCCTCGCCGGTGCCGTCGCCCTGGTGGCCGGCTGCGCGTCCGGCGCGGGCTCCAGCGACGCCACCGACGACCCCACGACCGCGCCCGCGTCGCCCACCCCGGCCCCGACCCTCGAGCTCGCCGCGGGCTCGTCGGTCGTGGGCCTGCCGGACGACCTCGCCGCGCCGCCGGTGGACGCGACGGCCGGCGCGGCGCGCACCTCCGACGACGGCCTGCTCTACGTCGTCACCCTCGGGTCCGGCTCCTGCCCGGCGGTCGCCGACCCCACCGCGACCGCCTCGGGCGACGGCACCGTGGCGGTGGCGTTCCCCGACCTGGGGCACGGCCCGTGCACCATGGACTGGGTCCCCGCGACGAGCGTCGTGGCGCTGCCCGACGGGGTGGCGCCGGACGGCGACCTCACCGTGACCATCGGGGACCTGGGCACGGTGACGCTGCCCGCCGGGTCGCAGGAGCCGGCGTGGGTGCAGGCGGAGGAGTGACCGCCCGGGGGTGAGGCGGCGCGTGGGCGCCGGCGGTGCGGGCGGGGAGAGCAAGGGCTCGGGCGCGGCGGCCGACCGCTCGGGCACGCGGGCGACTGCTCCGTGGTGGCGGGCGACCGCCCGCGCGGCGCGGGTGGGCGAGCGGACGTGGCGGGCGACCGCTCGTGCGGCGTGGGTGACTGCTCGTACGTGGCGGGCGACCGCTCGTGCGCGCGGGTCGTGGCGCGGACACGCCGGGTCTCGTCCACAGGCGTCGGGACGGACTGGCGACCGGGTCGGTCCTCCTCGCTAGAGTCGGTGCCTCAGCCGCGCTCGACCGTCCCCGATCCCGGGAGCACCACCGATGCGCGCCCATCCCGAACCCTCCGATGCCCGGCCTCGCGTCCGCGCCGACGCCCTCTCCGCCGACGCCGATCGCTCGGACGTCGCCGTCAGCGGTGCCCGAGCCCGCGTGGCGCCCACCGACGCCGTCCCCGCCGAACCCGGCCCTCACCCCGTACCGCCCGACGCTGCGACGGCGTGCGGCCCGACTGCGGGTCCGATCGCGGGTCCGCCGACGGACCCGCTCACCGGCCCCCGCGCCGACGAGCCCGTCCCGCCTCGGCCACGCACCACCCGGCGCTGGGCCACGCGGGTCGTCGCCACCCTCCTGGTGACGGCACTCGCCGGTGTCGGTGTGGGCGTGCTGCGCGAGCGGGAGGCGCGCGCCGCCGAGGTGCACGCCCAGGCCGCCGCGACGCTCTCCGAGGCCGCGGCGCACCTGCGCGCGGCACGGGCCGACGGCCGGACGACGCTCGCGGCCTCCGCCGGGCGCGTGGCCGACGACGAGGTCCGGAGCCGGCTCGCGGCGGTGCTCCTCGACCTGCCGGCCACCGAACCCGATCCGGACCTGCCGCGCGGCGAGGCCACCGCCTGGTGCCTCGCCCAGGCCGAGGCCGCGACCGACCGCGCCACCCGGGTCGCCGAGGCGACGCTGGAGGTGCGGCTGGCGTGGGACGCGTGGGAGCTCGACCGGGCGCGGACCGGCCACGCGGACGCCGTGCAGGCGCTGGCCGCCGCCGCGGAGGGGGCCCGCGCCCTGCTCGCGGACACCGAGGGCCGCGTGCTCGACGACGCCGCCCGGGAGGTCCTGGCCGACGCCGTGGCCGTGGTCGACGGCGTCCTGGGCGCGCCGGCCCCGGACGGGACGGCGGCGCTCGACGCCGCGGCTGTCGCCGCCCGGGCGCACGCCGACGCGCTCGTCGTCGCGACCGCGGACGTCGCTGCCGCCCGGGAGGCGTGGCAGGCCGAGCAGGACCGGCTCGCGGCCGAGCGTGCGGCGGCGTCCGCGACGCGGTCCTCCTCGGCGGCCGGCGCGGGCGTCGCGGGCAGCGGCTCGTGGGGCGGGGCACGCTCGGGCGGCGGGTCCGCGAGCGGCCCCGGGGCCGGCTCCGGGAGCGGCCCCGGTCGCTACGACGGGTGGCTGTCCCGGTGGTCGCCGGGCGACCCGGTGCCCGACGGCTGGACGGTCGTCGTCGAGACCGAGGGCGGCGGCTGGGGCGGCGACGAGCACGGCGACGTCTGGGACCTCGGGTGACCGCCGGCGTACCGGGGGAGGCGCCCCTGGGCTGACCGCCGAACCGTCGCATCCCCGCACGACCGACCACCTCAGCGGTGAGGGCCCGGTGCTGGCACACCGGGCCCTCGTGCCCGCTCGACAGTTCCTCAGGAGACCTGACATGCAAGCACGGCCATCTTGGCATGCCCGCCGCGCCACCTCGGCGCTGCTCGCAGCCGTCCTCGCAGCGGGTGCGTGCGTCGCCCTGCTGCTCGCCCCCGACCCGCAGACCGCCGCGGCGGCGGTCCCCGCGGCGGGCATCAGCATCACCCCGTCCGGCTACGGGCCGGTCCAGCTCGGCCCCCTCGACGGGCCGGCCGGCTCCGACGAGCACGGCTACTGCGTCCAGGCACGCGTCACCGCCTCCGGGCCGGCCGACGTCGCCGTGGGCGCGACCCACGTGGACGACCCGCACCTCGCCGCGGCGCTGGCGCGGCACCGCTGGTCGACCGACGACCTGACCCAGGCGGCGCTCGGGTACGAGGTCCACCAGCGGCACGAGCGTCCCGGCTCGATGGCCGGCGGCGACGTCGGCGCCGTGCGCTCGCTGCTCGCGGCCGCGACCCCGCAGGTGGTGAAGGACCGGGCGGCCGAGATCATGGCGCAGGCCGCGGCCGAGGCGGGCCCGTGGACCGGCGCCGCCGGCTCCGTGGCCGGCGCGGGCACCCGCACGGGCGAGATCCGCGGCATCGCCCTGCGCTCCGCGTCGGGGCAGGCGGTGGTGGACGCGCCGTTCACCGTGACCCTCACCGGGCCCGCGACCCTCGACGCGACCGGGACCCGCACGTACTCGGGCAGGACGACGGCCGCGCCGATCACCCTCGGCTGGACTGCCACGGGGAACGGCACCGTGTCGTACGAGGTCCGGTTCCCGGACGCGTGGCGGACCACGGTCACGGTCCTCGAGCTCCCCTCGAACCGCCAGGACCAGCTCACCTACGGCAACCGGCCCGGGCACGACCCGGCGGAGGTGACCGTTCCCGGCGAGCCGTTCGAGGTCGTGAAGGACTTCCGCCCGCGCGCGTCGACCACCGTCCGGGACGTCGTGGTCGGCGCGGGTGACCCGCTGGTCGACGTCGTGACGTTCACCGCGGCTCCTGGCGACGAGTGGGCCGTGCTCGACGGGACCCCCGTCACCCTGCCCGCGGACGTCACCTGGTACGGGCCGTACGACCAGCCGCAGCCGCAGGCGGCCGCTCCGCCCGCCGGGGCACCGGTCGCCGGGGTGGAGCGCGTGGTCGCCCAGGGACCGGGCACCGTCAGCACCGCCGGCACCGTCCGCGCGAGCGGGCCCGGCTTCTACACCGCGGTCGTCACGATCCGCCGGGCCGACGCCGGCCCGTTCGCCGAGTACGTGCGGGAGGACTTCGCAGCGCCGTGGTTCGAGGAGGTGGAGACGGCGGTCGACCGGTTCGACCTCGCGCACGAGTCGCAGGTCCGGGAGTACAACGTCGCCCCGGGCGGACGCGCGTTCGACCGCATCACGATCACCGGGTACCCCGGGGACCACGGGCAGTTCGGCGGGCTCGGGGGCTGGTCCGCCGACCTCGGTGAGGCCACCGTGACGGTCTACGGCCCGCTGCCCGCGCCGCCGGACGGCCCCGCCGTGCCCTCGGACGTGCCGGTGCACTGGACGGACACGCTCGCGGCGGTGAACGGCACGTTCGAGGTCGGCTACGACGACGCGCACCCGATCGTGGCGCCGCACCGCGCGACCCACCCGGGCGGCGACTACTTCGTGTTCGTCTACGCGTTCGCCGGCGACGACCGGGTCGAGCCCTTCGTGAGCCCGTTCGACGACCTGCGGGAGGTGTTCTACGTGCCCGGTCCGCCGGAGGTCGTGGTGCCGCCGTCGGTCGTGACCCGGGCGCAGCCGACCGCCACGACCGGAGCGCCCCTCCACGACCTCGCCCTCGTGACCGGGACGACCGACCCGGGGGACCACCTGGTGTTCCGCGCCTACGGGCCGCAGGACCCGGACGCGGATCCCGTGTGCGACGAGGACACCCTGCTGTGGACCTCCGACCCGGTGCCGGTCGCCGGGGCCGGCCTCTACGACTCGGGGAGCACGGCGGCGCCCGACGCCGCCGGGGCCGTGTACTGGGTCGAGACCCTGCACGCCGAGGACGGCACGGTCCGGCACACGGGCGTGTGCGGCCTGCCGTACGAGACGACCCAGGTGACGTACGACCTGGCGGTGCGCACCGAGGCGCGCGCGGCGCCGGCCGACCCGTCGACCGGCCCCTCGTCGGCGGGCGACCGTGCGGAGGCCGGGCCGGTGGTGGGCGACGAGCTCTGGGACGTCGTGGTCGTGACCGGCGCGGTGCCCGCGGGGGCGACGACGGTCGTCGACCTGTTCCACGCGCCCGAGGGCGAGACCCTGGTCTGCGAGGAGCCGGTGTGGACCTCGGTGCCGATCCCGCTGACGGACGGTGCCGGTGAGTACGTCACGGGCCGGTACCCGACCGAGCGGCCGGGCACCTACGGGTACGTCGAGCGCACCACCACCGTCGACGGCGAGGTGCTCTCCGTCGGCGAGTGCGGCGACCCCGCCGAGACCCTGACGGTCGCGGCCGTACCGCCGGAGCCCGAGCCGGCCGCCGAGCCCCCCGCGCCCGACCAGCCGCTGGCCGTCACCGGCACCGACGCCGCGCTGCTGGGCGGGGCGGCGCTGCTGCTCGCCGTCGGCGGGGTGGCGGCCGTGGTCCAGCGGTCCCGGCTGCGGCGGGCGCTCGACAGGACCGCCGACGACGACGGGTGGCCCTCGGGGTGAACGGGCGCCCGCGGCGCGCGCTCGGAGCGCGCGCCGCGGGCGGGTGCCGGGCGGGTGCCGGGCG
>NZ_VEGH01000024.1 GCF_007679345.1 Cellulosimicrobium cellulans | reverse complement strand
GGCCTCGGTCAACCGCTCGGACGCCGGCAGGCCCGGGTCCAGGAACTCCGCGACCACCGCCTCGGATGCAACCGCGGGGGCGCCGGGGTCGGCGGCCGCGGGAGAGAGGGAAGCGGGAGAGGAGACCGCGGGTACGGCGGGCGCCGCCGCCCCGGCACCCGCGTCCGTGCGCGGCGGTACCGGCTGCCCGGTCCCCGCCACGGGGTCCTCGCCGCGGGCCGTCCCGCCCTGCCCGCAGGTGCAGCCGCATCCGCACGCGAGCACGATCCGGTCCGGCTCGGAGCCGGGTCCGGGAGCGGGTTCGCGCAGGTCAGCGGGCATGTCACCACCCTACGAACCACCACCGACACCCCTGCGTGACCGCCATCGGTCCTGGGGACGACGCCGCCGCCGACGCCTGTGGAGGACTCGCCGCCCGCTCTGCGGCGCGTGGACCGCTCCCGGAACTCAGCGGGCGGGGGTCACCGCGGGGTCGATCGCACCCCGCGGGCCAGCCGGGCCGCGTGCACGCCCGCCGCCGCGGCGGCGAGGAACGCCGCCGGGTCCTGCGCGAGCCCACGCCCCATGGTGGACAGCCGCACGGGCGAGGACCCGAGCGCGGTGAGCAGGTCCGCGCCGGCGGGGACGTCGACGAGCCGGTGCCGCCCGGCGGGCTCGCCGAGGGACCGGGCCTGCTGGGCGACGCGCCGTCCCACGGCTGCGAGGTGCGCGTCCAGGTGCGTCTCCGGGTCGGGAACGTGCAGGCCCGGCTCCTCGCCCGCGCCCGCGGCGCCGACCCGCGTGCCGCCGTCGGAGGCGAACCGCCGGGCCGCGGCCTCCTCGGCGACGGCGTCGGCCGCGCCGGGCGTCGCCGCCGGGTCGAACACCGGCACCACCACGTCCGCGGGCGCCAGCGCGACCCGCCCGTACGCCGTCAGCGAGTGGTGCGACACCCCGAGGTGCCGCTCCCGCGCGTCGGCCCCGGACACGCGCAGCGACGCCACGGGCCGTCCCCCGAGCACGGCGGCGGCGTTGACGGCCTCGCCGGCGGCGACCCCGGAGAACCCCCACCGCGTGCCTGTGCCGAGGTTGCCGGGGCCCTGCGCGACGACGACGACGTCCGCGCCGACGACGTGCCGGGCGGCGAGCAGCGCGGTGTGCAGGGTGACGGCCTCGTGGTCGCCGCCGAACGCCTGGCCGGCGGTGAGGCAGGCCTCGATCCACCCGGCGTCGCGCAGCCCCGCGACGGCCATGGAGAACCAGGCGGGGAGGGCGCCACCGTCGGTCATCACGTAGGCGACGCGCAGCGGCGGCACCCCCGCGCCCGGCCGGGACAGCAGCGCGTCGGCGTACCGGACGCCCGCGACGACGGCGGGCAGCGCGGAGTGCAGGTCGGCGACGACGACGGGCAGGCCGGCGAGGTCGTCGGCGTCGCGCAGGACCTCGTGGTGCGGCGACTCCTGGTCGTCGACGCCGAGCACCATCGCCTGGAGCGGGGTGTACCGGGCCTTCACGAGGTGCCCGGGCCCGGCGGGCGGGTCGGTGGGCAGCCGGTCGGGCGACCCGGGGGCGACGACGAGGGCGTACCCGCCGGTGCCCAGCCCGCGCGCGAGCGCCGACACGTTCAGCAGGACGGCGTCGCCGACCCGCAGGTCCCCGACGAGTGCCGGGTAGGCGAGCGCCCGCACGGTCACGGGATCCGGCCCGGACACGCCGTCGGCGACGACGACGGTCAGCTCCCGGGCCCCGGGCCACGACCGTCCGACCTGCTCCACGATGCCCGAGCGCCATGTGATCACCGGACCACGCTACCGGCCACTACGGTTGTCCCCGATGCCCGAACAGATCCACCCCGCCGAGCGGCTGCTCAACCTCGTCATCGCCCTGGTGCACACGCCGGGCCGGATGACGAAGGAGCAGATCCGCCGCACGGTCGCGGGCTACGGCGACGCCCCGTCCGACGAGTCGTTCGAGCGGATGTTCGAGCGGGACAAGGACACGCTCCGCGACCTCGGGATCCCGGTCGCGACGGTGACCTCGGCGGGCCACGGCGACGACATCGGCTACCGGATCGACCAGGACGCGTACGCGCTGCCCCCGCTGGAGCTGACGTCCGCGGAGCTGGGCGCGCTGTCCCTGGCCGCGGAGTTCTGGCAGGACCGGTCGGTGCGGGCGGACACCTCGCGGGCCCTGACGAAGCTGCGCGCGGTCGGCGCGGGGGCCGGGTCGAGCGACCTCGCCGCCGGTCTGGCCCCTCGGGTCCGCGCGGGCGGCGACGCCTTCCCGCCGCTGCTCGACGCGGTCCAGGCGCGGCAGCGGGTCCGGTTCACCTACCGCGCGGCGAGCACGGGTGAGGTGCGCGAGCGTCTGGTGGAGCCGTGGCGGCTCGTGGCGCGCCGGGGCGGCTGGTTCCTGGTGGGCTTCGACGTCGACCGGGGTGGCACGCGGTCGTTCCGGCTCAGCCGGATCGAGGGCCGGGTGAAGGCAGTCGGTGCGGCCGGGGCGTTCGACGCGCCGACACCGGAGCAGACGGAGGCGGCCCTGCGGTCGTGGGACGTGCGCGACGAGCGCACGGCGGTGCTGGCGCTGCGGTCGGAGCGCGCGGAGGCGCTGCGGGCGCGCGGCGTGCCCGCGGAGCTGCCCGCCGACGCGTCGCCCGCGCTGCGGCAGGCGGTCGCGGACCGGGACCTGGTGCGGGTGGCCTACCGCGCGACCTGGGAGCTCGCGGAGGAGGTCGCGGGCTACGGCGACGCCGTGCTCGTGGCCGAGCCGCCTGAGCTGCGCGAGGCCGTGCTGGGCCTGCTCCGCGTGGCCGCGACCCTCGACGGCTCGGACGGCACGGACGGCTCGGACGGAGCGGACGACCCGCACGACGCGCACGGCCCGACCGGCGAGGAGGACCCCCGTGGCTGAGCGCGCGAGCGAGCGGCTGCTGCGGCTGCTCGGGATGATCGGCTACCTGGACCGCAACGACGGCGTGTCCGTCGAGCAGCTGGCCGAGCACTTCGGGGTGACGCCGGCGCAGGTGATGGCGGACGTGGACACGCTCTGGATGAGCGGCACGCCCGGCTACTACCCGCACGACCTGATCGACTTCGACGCGGACTCCTACGACCGGGGGGAGATCCGGCTGACGGAGGCCCGGGGGATGACCCGGCCGCTGCGGCTGGGCACCCGCGAGGCGGTGACCCTGCTCGCGGCGCTGAGCGCGATGGTGGCCGACCTCGGCCCGACGCTCGACCCCGAGCAGGCGGAGGTGCTGCGCTCGACGCTGGCCAAGCTGACGGCGGCGACGGGGGAGGCGGCGGGCGCGGTCGACGTGCGGCTCGCCGTGGACGGCCGGCCGGAGGTGGTGGCGGCGATCCGCCGCGCGCTGGCGACCGGCCGCCGGCTGCGCATCCGGTACGTGAACGCGTCGGACGTGACGAGCGACCGGGACGTGGACCCGCTGCGCATGACGACGAGCGACGAGCGGTCCTACCTGCAGGCGTGGTGCCTGCGCGCGGGCGACGAGCGGCTGTTCCGGCTGGACCGGGTGCTGGCGGCCGAGGTGCTGGACGCCCCGGCCGAGCCGCACCCGGGGGCGGGCCGCGGCGCCACGGCGGAGTTCCGGTTCGACCTCGCGGGCGACGTGGCGACGCTGCACCTGCGCAGCACGGGCCGGTGGGTGGCGGAGACCGTGCCGGTCGAGGCGGTGCGGAACCTCCCGGACGGGTCGTTCGAGGTGGACGTGCGGGTGGGCCAGCGGGCGTTCCTGCGCAGCCTGCTGCTCCAGGCGGCCGACGACGTCCTGGGCGTCCGCCCGCCGGAGGTGGCGCGGGACGTGGCGGCCCGCGCGCGGGCGGCCCTGGCGGCGTACGGCCCGCTGGCGGGCTGACGGGATAGGTTGGCCCGATGGTCTGGGTGGTCGTGTGGTCGGTGCTGGTCCTCGGCACGCTGGTCGGCGCGTTCTTCCTGGGCCGCGACCTGTGGCGCCGGTTCCGCGCGCTCGTCGCGGAGCTGCAGGAGGCGTCCGCGGTGCTGGGGCAGCTCGCCGAGCACGTGTCGACGATCTCCGAGCAGGCGCAGGAGGCGGAGCGCGCGGCCCGCGCGGCCCGGGAGGCGGTGCTGCTGCCGGACCCGGAGGAGGCCCGGGACCGCTGGGCGGTGCTGCGCGAGCAGGCGGCCGAGCGCCGGGAGCGCCGTCGGGAGCGCGACCGCCGCACCCGCGAGGGCTGGCGCGCCTACACGCGCTGACGCGCGTCCCGGACCCGCCACGCACGCACCGGGACGGGGTCACCCGGCGCGGGGGTTGCGCCGGTTAGGATCGGACGGGTCAACGTCTCCCGTCCGACAGGATCGTCATGAACGCCCTGAAGCCCTGGCACATCGTCGTGCTGCTCGTCGTGATCCTCCTGCTGTTCGGGGCGCGCCGGCTGCCGGACCTGGCGAAGTCCGTGGGCGAGTCCCTGCGCATCTTCAAGCGTGAGGTCAAGGACCTGGCCGAGGACGAGCCGCGCACCGCGCCGACCCCGCCGCCGACGGCCGCCCCGGCTCCGCCGCTCGCGCAGGGCCCGGTCGTGAACCCGGCCCCGTCCGCGACCCCCGCGCCCTCGCTCGACCAGCCCGGTCAGCAGCCTCCGGCGAGCGGCAGCACCACCCCCAGCGCCTGATCCGTGGCGCGCAAGAGACGGCCCGACCCCGAGGGCCGGATGCCGCTGCGCGAGCACCTGCTCGAGCTCCGGAAGCGGCTGTTCCTGGCCGCGGTCGGCCTGGCCGTCGGGGCGGTCGCGGGCTGGTTCCTGTACGAGCCGGTGTTCGAGCGGCTGCAGCAGCCGCTGCTGGAGACGGCGGCGGGGCGCGACGGCCGGGTGTCGGTGAACTTCGCCGGCCTGGCCAGCGCGTTCGACATGCAGATCAAGGTGTCGCTGTTCCTGGGCGTCATCGTGTCCAGCCCCTGGTGGCTCTACCAGCTGTGGGCGTTCATCACGCCCGGCCTGACCCGTCGGGAGAAGCGGTCGGCGGTCGGGTTCCTGGCGGCCTCGGTTCCGCTGTTCCTGGCCGGCGCCGCGCTGTCCGCGTGGACGCTGCCGACCGCGGTCCGGGTGCTGACCGACTTCACGCCGGAGGGCGCGTCGAACTTCATCGACGCGCAGGCCTACCTGAGCTTCGTCATGCGGTTCGTGCTGGCCTTCGGCCTGGCGTTCGTGCTGCCGGTCGTCATGGTGTGCATCAACCTGGTCGGCCTGGTGCGGGCGAGCACCTGGGCGAAGGGCTGGCGGTGGGCGGTGCTGCTCGCGTTCGTGTTCGCGGCGGTGATGACGCCGACGCCGGACGCGATCACGATGATCGTGATGGCGCTGCCGATCTGCGGGCTGTACTTCGCGGCGCTGGGCGTGTGCGTGCTGCACGACCGGCGCGCGGACAAGCGGCTCGCGGCGGCCGAGCACGCCCGCGACGCGGAGGGCCTCGGCGGGGCGGCGGACGGGACGCTCGCCACGTGAGCCACCTCGGGGTCGTGGTGAACCCCGTGGCGGGCAAGGGACGCGGGACCGGCGTGGGGGCGGCGGTGCTGGACGCCCTGCGCCGTCGCGGGCACCGGGTCGAGGACCTGACCGCACGGGACCTGCGCACGGCGACGGCACACGCCCGGCGTGCGGCGGTGGCGGGCCTGGACGCGCTCGTGGTGGTCGGCGGCGACGGCCTGGTGCACCTGGGCGCGAACGTGGTGGCCGAGACGGACCTGCCGCTGGGCATCGTCGCCGGTGGCACGGGCAACGACGTCGCGCGCGCGCTGGGGCTGCCCCGCGGGGACGTCGCCGGGTCGGTGGCGGCCATCGAGCGCGCGCTGCTGGTCGGCCCGCGGGCGGTCGACGCGGTGCGCGTCGGCTCGCCGGCGCAGTCGGCCCGTGAGTGGTACCTCGGCGCGCTGTCCTGCGGGATCGACGCCGCGGTGAACGCCCGTGCGAACGCGATGTCCTGGCCGCGCGGCTCGGCCCGGTACGTGCGCGCGCTGGTCCCCGAGCTGCGGGCGTTCCGGCCGTACGGCTACCGGCTGACCACGGACGAGGGCGTCTGGGAGTCGGCGGGCACCGTGGTGGTCGCGGCCAACGGCCCGTGGATCGGCGGCGGCATCCGGGTCGCCCCGGACGCGCTGCTGGACGACGGGCTGCTGGACGTCGTGGTCGCCGGCCCGTTCAGCCGGGCGGGCGTCGTGCGCATCTTCCCCGGCATGTACGTGGGCCGGCACGTGCGGCACCCGCAGGTGCAGGTGATCCGCACGAGCCGGGTGCTGGTGGAGCCCGCGCCGCACCTCGGCGGGACGCCGCCGGAGGCGCACGCCGACGGGGAGCGGATCGGCCCGCTGCCCCTGGTGGCGGAGGTCGTGCCGGGCGCCGTCCGGGTGCTGGCGGCCAACCCGACCTAGGGTGGGCGCGTGGCACGACGCAGCACGGCACGCACCCCCGAGCCCGACGAGCTGTCCCCGGCCGAGCGGTACGCCGCCGCTCGGCGCCGGGCGCAGGCCGAGAAGAGCGAGCTCGCCCGGTTCCGCCAGCTCCTCGACTTCCCGCTCGACGACTTCCAGGTCGAGTCCTGCGAGGCGGTGGAGCGCGGCAGCGGCGTGCTCGTCGCGGCGCCCACCGGCGCGGGCAAGACCGTCGTCGGCGAGTTCGCGGTGCACCTCGCGCTCGCCACCGGGCGCAAGGCGTTCTACACGACGCCGATCAAGGCGCTCTCGAACCAGAAGTACCACGACCTGGTCCGGCGGTACGGCGCGGAGCAGGTCGGCCTGCTCACCGGCGACACCACCCAGAACGGCGAGGCGCCGGTGGTCGTCATGACGACCGAGGTGCTGCGCAACATGCTGTACGCGGGGTCGAGCACGTTGGACGGCCTCGGCTACGTCGTGATGGACGAGGTGCACTACCTCGCGGACCGGTTCCGCGGCCCGGTGTGGGAGGAGGTGATCATCCACCTGCCCGACGACGTGCAGCTGGTGTCGCTGTCCGCCACCGTGTCGAACGCCGAGGAGTTCGGCGACTGGCTGCGCACCGTCCGCGGGGACACCGCGGTCGTGGTGAGCGAGCACCGGCCGGTTCCGCTCGGCCAGCACGTCCTGGTCCGGGACGACCTGCTGGACCTGTACGCCGGTCACGTGGACCCGACGGCGCCGGGGAAGAACCCGCCGATCAACCCCGAGCTCGCGCACCTGCTGCGCCGCGCGGAGCGCGCGTCGGACGCGCCGCACCGCGGTCGCCGGGGTGCCGGCGACCGCGGGTACCGGGGCCCCGGCGGGCGCCGGCCGGGCGGCGGACCGGGCGGCGGCGGACCCGGGGGCGGGGGCGGCCCGCGGCCGGTCCCGCGCCCCGTGATGGTGGACGTGCTCGACGAGGCGGGCCTGCTGCCGGCGATCGTCTTCATCTTCTCCCGCGCCGGCTGCGACGCCGCCGTCGCGCAGTGCCTGGCGGGCGGCCTGCGGCTGACGTCCCCGGCGGAGGCGGAGGAGATCCGGTACATCGCCGAGACCCGGTGCGCGTCGATCGCGCCGGAGGACCTGGACGTCGTGGGCTACTGGGGCTTCGTCGACGCGCTGGTCCGGGGCGTCGCGGCGCACCACGCGGGGATGCTGCCGGCGTTCAAGGAGACCGTCGAGGAGGCGTTCGCCCGCGGGCTGGTCAAGGTCGTGTTCGCGACGGAGACGCTGGCGCTCGGCATCAACATGCCCGCCCGGTCGGTGGTCCTCGAGAAGCTGGTCAAGTGGGACGGCTCGCACCACGTCGACATCACGCCGGGGGAGTACACCCAGCTCACCGGCCGCGCGGGGCGCCGCGGGATCGACTCCGAGGGGCACGCCGTGGTGCTGGGTCGGGGCGACCTGGACCCGATGGCCCTCGCGGGACTGGCCTCCAAGCGGCTGTACCCGCTGCGCTCGGCGTTCCGGCCCACCTACAACATGGCGGTCAACCTGGTGGCCCAGGTCGGCCGGGTCCGGGCGCGGGAGGTGCTGGAGACCTCGTTCGCGCAGTTCCAGGCGGACCGCGGGGTCGTCGGGCTCGCCCGGCAGGCGCAGAGCCACGCCGAGGCGATGGAGGGGTACGCCGAGGCGATGACCTGCCACCTCGGCGACTTCGGCGAGTACTTCGCGCTGCGCCGCGAGCTCTCGGACCGGGAGCGGGGCGTGCACCGCGCGAGCGCGGCGGCCCGCCGGCAGCAGGCGGCGGCGAGCCTGCAGGGGCTGTCGCTCGGCGACGTCGTCGCGGTGCCCAGCGGCCGGCGGTCGACGTACGCGGTGGTGGTGGACCCGGGGACGCACGGCGGGTTCGAGGGCGCGCGGCCGATGGTGCTCACCACCGAGCGGGAGGTGCGCCGGCTGTCGGTGCAGGAGGTCGGCGACGGGATCAGGGCCGTCGGCCGGCTGCGGGTGCCGAAGGGGTTCTCGCCGCGGGCCGCCTCGCACCGGCGCGACCTCGCGGCGACGCTGCGCGGCGAGATCAACGCGGGGCGGATCACCGGGGTGGCGCCGAGCCGCCGGCGCGGCCGCCCGGTGGCGGAGGACGAGGACGAGGCGATCGCCGCGCTGCGCCGGGAGCTGCGCGCGCACCCGTGCCACCAGTGCCCCGACCGCGAGGAGCACGCCCGCTGGGCGGAGCGCTGGTCCCGCCTGGAGGGCGAGCACCGGGCGCTGGTCCGTCGCATCGAGGGCCGGACCGGGTCGATCGCCGTCGTGTTCGACCGGATCTGCGAGGTGCTCGACTCCCTCGGCTACCTGGCGACCGACGACGAGGGCGGCACGGTGGTGACCGACGAGGGCCGCTGGCTGCGCCGCATCTACGCCGAGAACGACCTCCTGCTCGCCGAGTGCCTGCGCCGCGGCGCGTGGGCCGAGCTCGACGTGCCCGGGCTCGCCGCCGCGGTGTCCGCGGTCGTGTACTCGGCGCGCCGGGACGACCGGGACCGCAGCCCCGCGGTGCCCGGCGGCCCGTCGAGCCGGCTGGGGATCGCGCTCGACGCCACGACGCGCATCTGGTCCGAGCTCGACGACCTGGAGAGCGCGCGGCGCATCGAGTCGACGCAGCCGCTCGACCTCGGCCTGGTCGCGCCGGTGCACCGGTGGGCGGCCGGGCGCGGGCTGGACGCGGTGCTGCGGGACGCGGACCTCGCCGCGGGCGACTTCGTGCGCTGGTGCAAGCAGGTCGTCGACGTGCTCGACCAGGTGGCGAAGGCGGCCCCCGACGCGCGGCTGCGGGAGACGGCGCGCAAGGCCGTCACGGCGGTGCGCCGGGGCGTCGTGGCCTACGCCGGCACCTGACCCGGGCCGGCCGGGTGACGGACGCCGGCGGGTCCGTGGTGACCTGCCCGGTTATCGTTCCCGCGTGAGCACCACCCTGTACCGGGGCGGTGCGGTGGTGACGCCTGCCGTCCTCGCCGCGACCGGCACCCCCGACGCGCCCTCGGCCCTCCTGGTGTCCGACGGCGTCGTCGCCTGGGTCGGTGCCGCCGACGAGGCGGACGGCCTGGCGGACGCCGCCGACGAGGTGGTCGACCTGCGCGGCGCGCTGGTGACCCCCGGCTTCGTCGACGCCCACGCGCACGTGCTGGACACCGGCCTGGCCCGCGCGGGCGTGGACCTGGCGGGGTGCGGGTCGCTCGCCGCGGCTCTGGCCGCCGTGCACGCGGCCGCGACCGGGGCGGTCGGCCGCCGGCTGGCCGCCGAGGGCTCCCCGCTCACCGGCTGGGGGTGGGCGGAGGACGCCTGGCCCGAGGGCCGGCCGCCGACGCGGGACGAGCTCGACGCGGCCGCCGGCGGGGCGCCGGTGTACCTCGGCCGGCTCGACCTGCACGCCGGCGTGGTGTCGACGTCGTTCGCCGAGGTGCTCGGGCTGGCGACGCTCCCCGGGTGGCGCGCGGACGGGTTCGTCACCGGCGCGGCGCACGCCGCCGCGCGGGCGGCCGTCCGGGACCTCCCGGCGGACGCGCGCGAGGCCCGGTGCCGCGGCGCCCTGGAGTCCGCGGCGCGCGCCGGGATCGTCGCCGTGCACGAGCAGAGCACCCCGGAGTCCGACACCCGGGCGGGCCTGGCGGCGCTGCTGGCGCTGACGGCGGACCCGGCGTCGGCGCTGCCGCAGGTCGTGGGCTGGCGCGCCGAGCTGTGCGAGACGGCCGACGACGTGCGCGCCCTCGTCGCCGCGGTGCCCGGCCTGGCGGGCGTCGGCGGGGACCTCGCGGCCGACGGGTCGCTCGGCAGCCGGACCGCCGCGCTGCGCGCCCCGTACGCGGACGCCCCGGACGGGTGGCGGCACCCCGCGGGGCGGCTCGACCTCACCGCCGAGCAGGTGAGCAACCACGTGGCGTCCGCCACCCGCGCCGGGGTGCCGGCGGCGTTCCACGTCATCGGCGACCGGGCGCTCGACGAGGTGCTGCTCGGGTTCCGGGTCGCCGCCGAGGTCGAGGGCGTCGACGCCGTGCGCGCCGGCGGGCACCGGCTGGAGCACGCGTCGATGCTCGACGCGCCCGCGCTGGCCGCCCTGGTGCTGCTCGGGCTCACGGCGTCCGTGCAGCCGGCGTTCGACGACGCGTGGGGCGGGGACGACGGGGCCTACGCGGCGCGGCTGGGCCGGGGGCGCGCCGCGTCCCTGCACCCGCTCGCCGACCTGCGGGCGGCGGGCGTGCCGCTGGCGTTCGGGTCGGACAGCCCGGTGACGCCGTTCGACCCGTGGGGCGCCGTGCGGTCCGCGGTGCGGCACCGGACGCCGGACCAGCGGCTGCCGGTCGCGGCGGCGCTGGCCGCGCACACCCGCGGCGGCTGGGCGGCGGCGCGCGAGCCCGCAGGCGACCTCGGGGTCGGCGCCGCCGCGCACCTGGCCGTCTGGCACGTGCCGCCGGGCACCACCGGCCCCGGCGGCGTGCTGCCCGGGCTGCGCCCCGACGAACCGCTGCCGGAGTGCGTGCGCACGGTCCGCGCGGGGGTGGTCCTGCACGACGCCCTCGGCTGAGCGCGGGCCCGCGCCCGACGCCCGGGGCTCGCCCGGGCCGTCGCCCGCCGCCTGCGCGCCGCCC
Source organism: Cellulosimicrobium cellulans (assembly GCF_007679345.1). Classification (GTDB taxonomy): domain Bacteria; phylum Actinomycetota; class Actinomycetes; order Actinomycetales; family Cellulomonadaceae; genus Cellulomonas; species Cellulomonas cellulans_A. The sequence goes on along the minus strand of NZ_VEGH01000024.1, from coordinate 13,238 downwards.
GCGCACCGCGCGCATCGCCGGGCCCGGGGCCGCCCCGAGGAGCCTGCGTCGCGCGGACGGGTGAATCCGCTGCTCCGGGCGGGGTTCCGTGTCACCCGGTCGGGGCTCCCGGGTGCGTGGGAGGGGCTCCCGGCGACACGCCGGACGACACGCCGAACCGTCTCGACCATCTGGACAAATCCGACACCGCCCGACGCGCTGCGCGACCTGCGCGGATGCCGCTGGGCGGCCCCGCGGGACCCTTGACAGCCCCTGCCGGTTCGATAGGTTCTCGGGAGTGGTCCGGCGAAGGCGCCGCTCGGTGAGCGCCTCAGGGGGCAGGACGTCCGGGCCACGTCGGGCTCCGACCAGGCCCGCGTGTTCACTAGAGAACGGGCGCCGCCCAGGCGGTGTCGTGCGGTACGAAGGACACGCGGGCCGGTCGGTCGGCTCCCACCCCCGGTGCGGACGCACCGGCGTGGTGCTGCGCGGCACCGACCGGACAGGTCGGTGCCGTACCCTGGCGCGGTGCCGCTCCGTGACCCCTCCCGCTGGTGGAGCGCGGTCCTGGCGGTCCTCGGCGGCCTGCTGACCTGGACCGCGTTCCCGGACCTGGGCTGGTGGTACGCCGCCGCGCCGGGCATCGCCCTGCTGTTCCTCGCGATGCGCCGCGACAGCGCCCGGTGGAACGCCCTCGTCGGATGGCTCTGGGGGCTGGCGTTCTTCGTGCCGCTGCTCACCTGGGCGGACGTCGCGGTCGGGGTGGTGCCGTGGATCGCCCTCTCGGTGGCGGAGGCGGGCTTCGTCGCCCTGTTCGGCGCCGCCTGGTCCTGGGCCCGTCGCGGCGAGGCGGTGTGGCGCCGCGCGTCGCTGCAGCTCGTCGTGTTCACCGTGCTGTGGGTCGCGATCGAGGAGCTGCGCGGCATCTGGCCGTTCGGCGGGTTCCCCTGGGGGCGGCTGGCGTTCTCGCAGGCGGACTCCCCGGCGCTGGCCCTCGCCCGACTGGGCGGGGCGCCGCTGGTGTCGGCGGCGGTGGCCGCCGCGGGCGCGGCGCTCGGCCTGGCGTGGCTGGCCGCGCGCCGGTTCGCGCTGCTGCCGCTGCTCGGGCGGGTGGCCGTGGCGGTGCTCCTGGTGGTCGCGGGGCTGCTCGTGCCGACGGACACCCGCGCCGAGGACGGCCACCTGACGGTCGGCGCGGTGCAGGGCAACGTCTCCGAACCCGGGCTGCACGCGTTCGACAACCGGCGCGAGGTGCTCGACAACCACCTGGCCGGCACGTACGCGCTGCTCGACCAGGTGGAGCCCGGGGACCTCGACCTCGTGCTCTGGCCGGAGAACGGCACCGACATCGACCCCGAGGTCGACGCCCAGGCCGCCGCGGACATCGACGCCGCCGCCCGGGCGGTCGGGGCGCCGATGCTCATCGGCACGATCCAGTACCCGGAGTCGGGCGGCCGGTACAACACGTCGCTGCTCTGGGAGCCCGGCGTCGGCCCGGTGGCCTCGTACTCGAAGCAGCGGCCCGCGCCGTTCGCGGAGTACATCCCGCTGCGGGACCTGGTCCGGCCGTTCTCGTCCGCCGTCGACCTGGTGCGCAACGACATGCTCGCGGGGACGGAGCCCGGCGTGGTGCCGCTCGAGTCCGAGCGCCTCGGGCGCACGGTGCAGATCGGCGACGTCATCTGCTTCGAGGTCGCCTACGACGGCATCGTCCGCGAGGCCGTGCGCGAGGGCGCCGAGGTGCTGGTGGTGCAGACCAACAACGCCTCGTTCGGGTTCTCCGCCGAGTCCACGCAGCAGCTCGCGATGGCCCGGCTGCGCGCGGTCGAGCTCGGCCGGGCGACCGTCCAGGTCAGCACGGTCGGGGTCAGCGCCGTGATCGCGCCGAACGGCGCCGTCGCGCAGGACACCGACCTGTTCACCCCCGACCAGCTCGTGGCCCGGCTGCCGCTGCGGCAGTCGCTGACGCCCGCGGCCGCCCTCGGGGGCTGGCCGAGCGGCGTCGTCGGGGCTCTGGCCGTCGTGATGACCGCCGCCGGCATGGCGGGCGCGCGGCGGGTGCGCCGCGACGACCGCCCGGAGGGCGCGGCGTGACCCCCGGTCGTCCCGCACCGGCCGGGCGGGTGCTGGTCGTCGTCCCGACCTACGACGAGCGCGACAGCCTGCCGCGGGCGCTGGCGGCCCTGCGGCTGCACGTCCCGGACGCGGACGTGCTCGTGGTGGACGACGCGTCCCCGGACGGCACCGGGCAGCTCGCGGAGCGGATCGCCGCCGCCGACGCCGCGGAGCGCGGCCGCACCGCCATCCACGTGCTGCACCGCGCCGGCAAGCAGGGGCTCGGCACCGCGTACGTCGCGGGGTTCCGCTGGGCCCTCGACCGGGGGTACGACGCGGTCGTGGAGATGGACGCCGACGGCTCGCACCGCGCCGAGGACCTGCCGCGGCTGCTGGACCGGGTGCCGGACGCCGATCTCGTCATCGGCTCGCGCTGGGTCCGCGGCGGGCGGGTGGTCAACTGGCCGCTGCACCGCCAGCTGCTGTCCCGCGGCGCGAACGTGTACGCCTGGCTCGCGATGGGGCTGCCGGTGCGCGACGCGACGGCGGGTTTCCGGGTCTACCGCGCGGGCACGCTCGGCACCCTGGCGCTGGGCGAGGTCGCCTCGCACGGGTACTGCTTCCAGATCGACATGGCCTGGCGGGTGCTCAAGGCCGGCGGCCGGGTGGTCGAGGTGCCGATCACCTTCGTGGAGCGCGCGGAGGGCCGGTCGAAGATGAGCCGGTCGATCGTGGTCGAGGCGCTGGTGCTCGTCACGGTGTGGGGCGCGCAGGAGCGGGCCCGCCAGCTGCGCGACCTCGTGCGCCGGGCGGCGGGCCGCCGGCGCTGACCCCGGGGACGACGACGGGCCCCGCACCCGAGGGTGCGGGGCCCGTGCACGGCCGTCCCGAGGTGCTCAGGCGCTCCGGCGCAGCTTCCCGGCGCGGAGCAGGTCGAGCCGCTCGTCCAGCAGCTCCTCGAGCTCCTTGATGGTGCGGCGCTCCAGCAGCATGTCCCAGTGGGTGCGCGGGGGCTTGGTGGCCTTCGGCTCCGGCTTGGACGCGTCGCGCAGCAGCGCCTCCTCGCCGCACCGGCACTCCCACACCACCGGGACGTCGGCCTCGACCGAGAACGGCAGGATGATCGTGTGCCCGTTGGGGCAGTCGTAGTACGCCTGGAGACGCGGCGCGAAGTCGACGCCCTCGTCCGTCTCCATGCTGTGGGACCCGATGCGCATACCGCGCAGGGACCGGTTCGACATCAGGGACCTCCGTGCCTTGACTTGCAGACGTATCGCTTGTTCGGCGGGTTCAACGTCCGGGGACCGTTCAGTGTTCCAGTCTGGCGTGAAGGTCCGGTGAACGCGCGGCGAGGGCGGGCGGGTGACCCCGGGCGGAGTCGGCGCGGGACACCGTCGGCGCTGGTCAGGGCGCCGCGGCCGTGGTGTCGCGTGGGTCACGCCGGGTCGTGCTAGGTCGTGCTGGGCCGTGCCGTGCTGGGCCGGGCGGTGCCGCGGCGGCACCGGGCGAGCCCGGGCCCCGGCGTGCGTCAGCCGAGCGTGCTGCGCACCGCGCGCCGCACGAGCTCGGCGTCGTCCGCCCCCTCGTGCCGCCACCGCCGCTGCTGCTGCGCGCCGTTGCCGCGCCGGAGCAGCGCGTCGAGGTGCTCCCGGACCCACGCCAGGTCGCCGGTGCGCTCGAGCGCCGGGGTGACGTGCCGCACCAGCTCGTCGACGGCCTGCGCGGCGCGCACGGGTCGCCCGGTGCCCGGGCTGACCAGGTCGCCGGTCAGGCCGGAGCGCGCGGCGCGCCAGCCGGCCACCCGCACCTCCTCCGCGCGGGGCTGCGGGCCGGGCTCGGTGGCGCCGTCCAGCGCGGTGTCGGCGAGCCCGCGCACCAGCGCGCCGAGCAGCACCGCGTCCTCGGGGTCGAGGCAGACGTCCGCGACCCGCACCTCGACGGTCGGGTACCGCGCGGACAGCCGGGCGTCGAAGTAGACCATCCCGGTGTCGAGGATGGTCCCGCTCTCGACGAGGGACCGCACCGTCTCCCGGTACGTCGCGGCGTCGCCGAACGGGGCGGTGGCGCCGGCCGTCGGCCAGCGGCCCCAGACCTGCGACCGGAAGCTCTGGTACCCGGAGTCGTCGCCGCGCCAGAACGGGCTGTTCGCCGACAGGGCCAGCAGCACCGGGTTCCACCGGCGCAGGTGGTCGACGACCCGCACGCCCTCCTCGTCGTCGGCGACCTCGACGTGCACGTGGCAGCCGCAGGTGAGCTGGTCGCGCGCGGTCTGGGCGAACGCGGTCGCGATGTCCTGGGCGCGGCGGTTCACCACGACCGTCGGCTCGACGTCCTTCGGCGACGTGGCCAGCGCGGCGATCCGGGCGCCCGCGTGCTGCGCCGAGGAGTCGGCGCGCCACCGGCCCGCGCGCACCTCCTCGAGCAGCGACCCCAGGTCGGTGCACGGGTGCGTCGACGTCTCCACCTGCTCCTGGGCGAACTCCTTCTCCAGGTTGCCGCCCGGCTCGCCCGCGTCGTCGCCGTCCTCCTGCGTCGAGGCGTGCTGCAGCACGGCGGCCGCGACCGCCCGCGGCGAGCCGTCCTCCGCGACGAGCAGGAACTCTTCCTCCACACCGATCGTCCTCACGCGGGAAGTCTGACCGGCGTGCTCGCATCTGTCCTGCTGAGCGGCCTGCCCGGGCCGGGGCCCGGCGCCTGGGCCGAGGGTCAGCGGGGCCTCGTGGCCTTCCCGTCCAGCCAGAGCGTGTCCGAGTCGTCGCGGTGGGTGCCGGTCGTCCCGACGTGCTTGGTGCCGATCTGCGGGCCGTTCTTGATCACGTGCACGAGCGCCATCGCGTGCCCGCGGCCCAGGCCGTAGTCCTCGGCCAGCCAGGCGACGATCGCGCCGGCCTTCACGTCGTCGTCGGCGAGGCCCCGGGCGGTCGCCTCGTCGACGAGGGCGCGGGGGGTCTTGCCGGTCTTCTGCTCGATCGCGTCGAGGTAGGCCTGGAACGACATCGGTCGCGTCCTCTCGGTCCGGCGGGGTGCCTCGGCCGAGTGTGCCAGCGGGGGTCGCGCGGTCCGCGCGGACGCGCCGGTCGTCGGGGGCCACCGGTGCGGCAGACTCGTCCGGTGCCTGCCGCCCGTCCCCGTCGTCGTCCGGGCGACGCGCCCGGCCCGCTGCTGGTGCTCGTCGGCCCGGCCGCCTGCGGGAAGTCCACGGCGGGCGAGGCGGCCGCGCGCCTCCTCGGCGTGCCGTTCGTCGACGCGGACGCGGCCGGCGGGCGCTACTACGGCGAGGTGGGGTGGGACCTCGACCGGCTGGTCGACCGCATCGCGGCGGTGGGGCGGCTCGCCGCCGAGCGCGAGTGGGAGCCCGCCCGTGCGCACGCCGTCGGGCGGCTGGTCGCCGACCACCCCGGCGCCGTCCTGGCCCTGGGCGCGGGCCACACCTCGTACCACGACCCGGTCCACCGGGATGCGGTCCGCGCCGCGCTCGCGCGGGCGGGCGCCGTGGTCCTGCTGCTCCCGGCCGCCGGGCGCGACGACGCGCTGCGGGTGCTGCGGGAGCGGGCGGTCGCGGCGAAGGGCACCGACTGGGTCCGGGACGGCCACGACTTCCTGGCCGGGTGGCTCGACGACCCCGCGCTGCGCGAGCTCGCGACCGACGTGCTGGTGACGGGTGACGAGCCGCCCGAGCGCACGGCCGGGCGCGTCGCCGCGATCGCGCGGCCGGGAGGTCGCTGACCGCCGCCGGGTCGGGGGGCGCGGGGGTCCGGTGCCGTCGTGCGGGCGGGCCCGGCCTCAGTGCGGCAGGGCGAGCGCACCGCGCGTCGGGCCGGTGCCCGCCGGGCCGACGCGTCAGCGTCCCGTGCGGATCGCCGGCCCGGGCGTTCGGGTTCCGTCAGGACCGGGGCCGGTGGCCGGCGAGGCGCGCAGGCTGGCGGCATGAGCACGGCGGCGGGGCGCGGAGGCCGGGCCGGCGACCGGTGGGACGGCGGGCGCGGCGAGGGTCGGGGGGCGGCCGCCCCGCCGGCCGGGGGACCGGCGCGGGGTGATGCCGTCACCGACGACGAGCTCGCCGCGGTCGTGCGGGTGCTGCTGGTCGCGGCGGCGACGCTGCTCGGCGTGGCGGCCGCCGCCCGGTGGCACCTCGGGCCCTGGCTGCCCACCACGGTGGGGGCGGTCGCGGTCGCGGTGCTGGGACGGCGGATGCCCGTGCCGCTGCTCGCGCTCGCGGCGTTCCTGGCGTGGTGCACCGTCACCGGGTTCGCGACCAACGCCGAGGCCGAGCTGACGTTCGGCGCCGGCGACGCCGCTCGGCTGGGGACGTTGATGGCGGCCGCGCTCGTCGGGCGGTACCTGCTCGGCCGGCGGGTCCGGACGCGCGGTGGCGGGGGAGCCTCCCGGGACTGACGCGGTCCCGACCCGCCGGCCCGGCTACTCGTCCGGGACCCACTCCAGCAGGTCGCCCGGCTGGCACTCGAGCACCCGGCACATGGCCTCCAGGGTGCTGAACCGCACGGCCTTCGCGCGGCCGTTCTTGAGCACGGCCACGTTCGCGGGGGTGAGCCCGACCCGCTCGGCGAACTCGCCCACGCTCATCTTGCGGCGCGCGAGCTCGACGTCGATGCGCACGACGATCGGCATCAGATCACCGCGTCCAGGTCGGTGCGCAGCGCGGTGGCCTGGCGGAGCAGCGCCCGCAGGACCAGCAGCACCAGCGCGACGACGGTGACGACGGCGGTGGCGAGGAACAGCAGCATCGGCAGGCCGGGGTCGTCGGCGTGCAGGCCGACCCACACGAGCACCCCGACCAGCACCAGCCAGCCCGCCGCGACGGCCCAGACGATCGCGTCCACCCAGCCGAGCGACGCCTCGGTGAAGATGCGGTCGCGGCGCACCAGGGTCAGCAGCCGCCAGGTGGCGACGATCACGACCTGCACGCACAGCACCCAGAAGATGGTGATCACGGTGGCGGGCCAGCGCAGGGCGGCGTCCTCGGGGTTCTGCTCGGCGAGGTACCGGAACTGACCCGGCAGGGACAGGGTCTGGAACACGACCAGGATCCCGAACAGCACGACGAGGGCGAGGCGGAGCAGGGCGGTGGCCCAGCGGTCGACGGTCATGGGATCGAGGATCGCTCGGAATCTATCGAAAAGCAATAGACGAGTGCAGTCTGCACCGCGCCCGCCCACCGGGAGCACGGAACCCGCCCGCACGACTCGCCGTCCCGCGTAGGTTGCGGGCATGGCCCGCGAGGACGCGATGCAGGAGGTCGAGCTCGCCGCGCCCGCAGCGGAGGGCGAGGCCGGCCCCGGCGGCGCCCCGGCCGGGGACGCCGCACACCGCGCCCGCCGGCGCGCCCTGCTCCGCTGGTGGCCCGCCGCGGTCGTGGCGGTCGGGGCCGTGGTCGCGGTGCAGGTGGTCCAGGACGCTCGGGAGCGGGACCGGGTGGCGGCGGCGCGGGAGGTGCCGGGAGTGGTCCGGTACGACGTCGGGCCCGACCTGCCGACGACAGCCGTCGACGACGCCCTGGTCGGCTCGGTCGGCGAGACCGGGATCGCCGCCGGCGACCTCCGCATCGCGGCCGAGCCGGTCGAGTTCGGGCGGCCGCGCGCGGTCGCCGGCGCGGACGCGGAGTCCGGTGCCGTCACGTGGCGGACGGAGGTCGAGACGCAGGACGACGCCACCGCCCGGCCCACGATGCAGGCACCCGTGTGCTGGGGGGCCGACGGGGGCACCGGCCCGGCCACCCGGGTGCGGTGCCTCGTGACCGACCGCCCCGCGACGCTCACGGGTGGGGGCGGGTGGCGGGAGGACCCGCCCACCCGCAGCCGGCTCCTGACGCTCGACGCCGGCACCGGAGCGGTCCTGCACCAGCGGGACGTCGCCCCGCAGACCGCGGTGGTGGCCGACGAGGAGCTGGCAATCCTGGGCGAGGTGGCGGCGGACGGCGCCGTCCGCGTCACTGCGGAGGACGTCGCCTCCGAGGCGGTCGTCTGGTCGACGGACCTGGGCGGCATTCCGGGAGCCGATCCCGTGTACGACCCCCGCCTCGACCTCGGCGACGAGCGCGTCACGGTCTGGACGGGCGGGCGGGTGCTCGTCCTGGGACGCGCGGATGGTGCGCGCCTGGCCGAGGGCAGCCAGATCTGGACCGGCCGGGACGGCGGGCTGCTGGTGCAGGACGGCGACCCGGGCGCGGTGCGGCTCGCCGGTCACGACGGCAGGGGGACGCAGATCGTGCCGGCCCTGCCCCTCGGGCTCGGCGTCGACGACGGCTCGGCGCGGGGTGTCGAGCTGTTCACAGCCCTCGTCGAGGGCGACCGCACGCTGCGCGGTGTCGACGCGGCGACCGGGGAGACGCTCTGGCAGGCCGGGCTCGACGGGTCGGCCGACAGCTGGCCGCTGCTGCTCGACGGCGTGCTGTACGGGGTGGACGCCACCGCCGCGTGGGCGGTCGACGCGCGCGACGGCCGCGAGCGGTGGCGGACCGCCCGGAGCGCCGGGGAGGACGGTGCGTCCGTCGGAGTCGTGTCGGGCAGCTCGCTGACGCCCGTCACGGACGGCCGGAACCTGCTCCTCGTCGACCAGGTGCCGGGCAGCGAGCCGCAGCTCGTCGCGTGGTCGCTCCAAACCGGGGCGGAGCTGTGGCGGACCGCGCTGCCGCCCGAGACCGGTGGCTGGGTGCACCCGTGGGACGGGGCGCTGTACGGCGGGGCCGAGCACCCCGTGCGCATCGGCGGCTGACCCCTCCCGACGGCGCCGCGCCGGTCCTAGGGTGGCCCCATGCCGGACGCCGAGCACGGCCCCGCGGCCCCCGAGCCGTTCACCTCGCGCACCGACCCCGCGGCGCTCGCGGACCTGCGCGCCCGGCTGCGCGCGACCCGGTGGCCGGACGTCCCCGAGGACGCGGGCTGGTCGGCGGGGGTGGACGTGGCCTGGCTCCGGGACCTGGTGCGCACCTGGGCCGAGGACTTCGACTGGCCCGCCCGGGAGGCGGAGCTGAACCGGCTGCCCCGGTACCGGGTACGGGTGGGCGGGCTCGGGGTCCACGTGGTGCACGCCCCGGCCGTCGCCCCGGCGGGGCCGGTGCTGCCCGTGGTGCTCACCCACGGCTGGCCGGACTCGTTCTGGCGGTACTCCGAGGTCGTCGACCTGCTCGCGGACCCCGGCGCTCACGGCGCCGACCCGGCGGACGCCTTCGACGTGGTCGTCCCCGACCTGCCGGGGTTCGGCTACTCCGACCGTCCCGCGCACGCCCTGGACGCCATCGCCGTCGCCGGGCTCTGGGCCGAGCTGATGACGGCGCTCGGCTACGACAGGTTCGGCGCGGCGGGCGGCGACATCGGCAGCCACGTCACGCGCTACCTCGCGCTCGACCACCCCGACCGGGTCGTGGCCGTGCACCGGACGGACGCGGGCGTGCCCCGGCCGCAGGTCGACCCCGCGACGCTCACCCCGGAGGAGCGCGACTGGCTGGCGGACGTCGCCGGGTGGGTCGCGACCGAGGGCGCGTACGCCGTCCTGCACCGGACCAAGCCGCAGACGCAGGCGGTCGGCCTCACCGACTCGCCCGCGGGGCTCGCGGCCTGGGTGGGGGAGAAGCTCCGGGCCTGGAGCGGCGGCGGCGGGGACCCCGAGGGGTCGCTCACCCGGGACCAGATCCTCACGAACCTCACCATCTACTGGCTCACCGGGACCATCGGGTCCTCGATGCGGATGTACCGGGCCAACGCCGCGATCCCGCCCGAGCAGCTGGCCCGCCGCGTCGAGGTGCCGTCGGGGTTCTCGATCTTCGCCGGCGACGTCCTGAGGCCGCCGCGCGCGTGGCTGGAGCGGACCGCCCACGCGGTGCGCATCACCGAGCCGCCCCGCGGCGGGCACTTCGCGCCGATCGAGCAGCCCGAGGCCTACGCCCGCGAGCTGCGGGACTTCTTCCGGCCCTACCGCGCGGCGCTCGCGGACTGAGGTGACGGCGCGCGGCACGGATGCGTGCCCGGGGACGCCGGGGCGCGGCACCGAGGTCCTTGCGCGCCGTGGCGCGGCCGGTCACGCTGGACCGCCACCACCGCCCACGTCCGCCCCGACCCACCAGGGAGACCCGATGCCGACGTCGCACGTCGCCGACAGCCACGACCTGATCCGCGTCCGGGGTGCCCGCGAGAACAACCTCAAGGACGTGGACGTCGAGATCCCGAAGCGCCGGCTCACGGCGTTCACCGGGGTCTCGGGCTCGGGCAAGAGCTCGCTGGTGTTCGCCACCATCGCCGCCGAGTCGCAGCGGATGATCAACGAGACGTACAGCGCGTTCGTGCAGGGCTTCATGCCGACCCTCGCGCGCCCGGACGTCGACGTCCTCGACGGGCTGACGACGGCGATCATCGTCGACCAGGAGCGGATGGGTGCGAACCCGCGGTCGACCGTCGGCACGGTCACGGACGCCAACGCGATGCTGCGGATCGTGTTCAGCCGGCTCGGCCAGCCGCACATCGGCTCCCCGCAGGCGTTCTCGTTCAACGTGGCGTCGGTGAGCGGCGCGGGCGCGGTGACGTTCGACAAGGGCGGCGTCCAGACCAAGGAGCGCCGGGAGTTCAGCGTCACCGGCGGCATGTGCCCGCGGTGCGAGGGGCGCGGCGACGTGCAGGACTTCGACCTGACCCAGCTCTACGACGCGGACAAGTCGCTGGCCGGTGGGGCGCTGACCGTGCCCGGCTACACCATGGACGGCTGGTACGGGCGGATCTTCGCCGGCAGCGGGTTCTTCGACATGGACAAGCCGATCCGCGACTTCACGAAGCGGGAGCTCGCCGACCTGCTGCACAAGGAGCCGACCAAGATCAAGGTCGAGGGCATCAACCTCACCTACGAGGGGATCATCCCGAAGATCCGGAAGTCGATGCTCGCCAAGGACGTCGACGCGATGCAGCCGCACATCCGGGCGTTCGTCGAGCGGGCCGTCACGTTCACCACCTGCCCCGACTGCGGGGGCACCCGGCTCAACGAGGGCGCACGGTCCTCGAAGGTCCGCGGCATCAGCATCGCGGACGCGTGCGCCATGCAGATCAGCGACCTGGCGGCCTGGGTGCGGGGGCTCGACGAGCCGTCGGTCGCGCCGCTGCTGGAGGCCCTGGGGGAGACGCTGGACTCGTTCGTCGAGATCGGGCTCGGGTACCTGTCGCTCGACCGGCCGTCCGGCACGCTGTCCGGCGGTGAGGCGCAGCGCACCAAGATGATCCGGCACCTCGGGTCCTCGCTGACCGACGTGACCTACGTGTTCGACGAGCCGACCATCGGCCTGCACCCCCACGACATCCAGCGCATGAACGAGCTGCTGCTGCGGCTGCGGGGCAAGGGCAACACGGTCCTGGTCGTGGAGCACAAGCCCGAGGCGATCGCCGTTGCGGACCACGTGGTCGACCTGGGTCCGGGCGCCGGCACCGGCGGCGGCCGGATCGTGTTCCAGGGGACGGTCGAGGAGCTGCGCCGCAGCGGGACCCTGACAGGACGGCACCTCGACGACCGGGCCGCGCTCAAGCCCGCCGTGCGCACGCGGACGGGCGTGCTCGAGGTGCGGGGCGCGTCGTCGCACAACCTCAAGGACGTCGACGTCGACCTGCCGCTCGGCGTGCTCACGGTCGTCACCGGCGTCGCCGGGTCCGGGAAGTCGTCGCTGATCCACGGCTCGGTGTCGAAGCGCGACGGCGTCGTGGCCATCGACCAGGGCGCGATCCGCGGCTCCCGCCGCAGCAACCCCGCCACCTACACCGGGCTGCTGGAGCCGATCCGCAAGGCGTTCGCCAAGGCCAACGGCGTGAAGCCGGCGCTGTTCTCGGCGAACTCCGCCGGCGCCTGCCCGACCTGCAACGGCGCGGGCGTCGTCTACACCGACCTCGGGATGATGGCCGGCGTCGCGACCACCTGCGAGGAGTGCGAGGGCCGACGGTTCCAGGCGTCCGTCCTGGAGTACACCCTCGGCGGCAAGGACATCAGCCAGGTGCTCGCGATGTCGGTCACCGAGGCGGAGGCGTTCTTCGGCGAGGGCGACGCGCGGACCCCGGCGGCGCACGCCGTGCTCGACCGGCTCGCCGACGTGGGGCTGGGGTACCTCAGCCTCGGCCAGCCGCTCACCACGCTGTCCGGCGGCGAGCGGCAGCGGTTGAAGCTCGCGACGCACATGGGCGAGAAGGGCGGCGTGCTCGTGCTGGACGAGCCGACCACCGGCCTGCACCTCGCGGACGTCGAGCAGCTGCTCGGGCTGCTCGACCGGCTGGTCGACTCCGGGAAGTCGGTCATCGTGATCGAGCACCACCAGGCCGTCATGGCGCACGCCGACTGGATCGTCGACCTCGGCCCCGGGGCCGGGCACGACGGCGGCCGGGTGGTGTTCGAGGGCACGCCGGCGGACCTGGTGGCGGCGAGGTCGACGCTCACCGGAGAGCACCTGGCGGCGTACGTGGGGGCCTGACCGGGGCCGGGCTCAGGGGGCCGGACTCAGGGGGTGGGGACCGAGGCGACCGCCTCGATCTCGACCAGCACCCCCGGCCGCGACTCCGGCACCGAGACCACGGTGACCGCGGTGCGACGGCGGCCCCACACGGCGGCGCTCGCCTCGAACGCCGCCGTCGGGTCGACGCCCGCCGTGAGGAAGATCCGCAGGATGGCGACGTGGTCGGCGTCCGTGCCCGCCTCGGCCAGCACGGCGAGCACGTTCCGCAGCGCCTGCTCGGTCTGCGGACCGAGCCCGTCGAGCAGGGTGCCGTCGGCGTCGAGGCCGTTCTGGCCGCCGACGTAGAGCGTGGGGCCCGGGGGCAGCACCATCCCCTGAGCGAACGCGGGGCTGCGGACCATCCCGGGCGGGTCGACCGGGACCGGGCGGGCATCGGGCTGGGCGGACATCGTCGGCTCCCTCCGTCGGAGGACCCCAGCATCCCGCCGACCACCGACAGCGACCAGGGCCGGGTGGGCGCACGTGCACGGGCCGGTGCGGGGTGGGTGCCGGTCACCGGGGGGGGACGCGGTCGAGCCGATGACGCGGTCGGGCCGATGACACGTGCGGGCCGATGACGCGGTGGTGCGCATCGGTGGTGGGCTGGGCCTCGCGCGCGTCAGAACGGTGGTGGTGCGTCGTAGGGGTCGGCCGTCGCGTCGTGGTTGCGGCCGGTGCCGGGTCGGGTGAGGTAGCGGTGCCCGGTGGGGGTGATCCACTCGAACAGCCCGGG
>NZ_VEGH01000023.1 GCF_007679345.1 Cellulosimicrobium cellulans | reverse complement strand
GACCGTGTCGCCCCGGGGGTGTTCCTGCAGGTCAGCCATGCAAGAACGCTACCGGCGACCACCGACACCACCCCCGGATCGCACACCCGCCCTGGGGACCACGCACGCCCCGCGCCCTGTGGAGGACTCGGCACCCGCCCGCCGAGCGGTCACCCCGCCGCCTCGGCCCGATCCGGTCCCGCCCCAGGGCCCGGTCCCGCCCCAGGACCGCGGAACCCCGCCCCTCACGCCCACGGCGAGTCGACGCCGAACTCCGTCGCCACCGCCGCGATCTCCTCCCGGGTGAGCCCTTGCGCCCGCCGACCGGCGACGAGGTCCAGGTACTCGTACTTCGCCCCCGTCTCGGCGTACTCGACCCGGTCGACGGCCCGCGTCACCGAGAAGTCGGACCGCGACATCGTGCCGTGCTTGGACCACAGGACGATCTCGTGCTCCCGCAGGCCGGCGACGTTCGCGGCCTGCAGCTCCTCGGAGCCGGGGATCATGAACTCCAGCACGCCGACGCCCTGGGACAGCGACACGATCGACTCGGGCTCCCAGCGCAGGATGGCCGCGTTCATCGCCCGCGTGTCCCGGTAGGCCGGGATGTGCGACAGGTAGGTCAGGTGCGGCGGCTGGGCGTGCACGACGGCCTGGAAGTCGAGGCCCCGGCGCGCGACCTGGTCCTGGTGGACGGCGAGGTGGGAGTTGAACTCGGAGGTCAGCCGCTCGAACAGCCGCCGCGGCGAGGTGTGCAGGGTCGCGGTGGTCCCGCCGTCGTGGATCCGCACGGCGCCGATCGCGGCCTCGGGGTCGGCGGCGATCTGCCGCAGCCGGCGTCCGGACCCGGTGGCCAGCACGGTGCGCCCGGCGAGCGCCGGGGCAGCCAGTGGAAGGGTGATCTCCTCGGTGATCGGGAACCGGCGGCGCAGCTCGACGTCCCAGCCGACGTAGACCGAGATGTTCCCGGCGCCGGCCTCGGAGGCGTCGATGGCGCAGATCCGGGAGCCGGCCTCGCCGATGGCGGCGAGCAGCTCGTCGAGGTCGGGGAACGGGGGGTGCAGGGGCATGTCGTGTCCTTCGTCGTGCGCGGGTGGTGGTGCCGTCACGGCCACAGGCGCTCCTCGGCCCGTGCCCACGGCTGCTCGGTCCCCCGGGGGTGGTGCGTGACGAGCGCGGACGATGCGCGCACGACCTCGCGCACCGCCGTCAGGCCCCCGGACAGCTCGCCGAGCGCGAGCGCCTGGGTCAGCAGGTTGCCGATCGCGGTGGCCTCGACCGGCCCCGCGACCACCGGCAGGCCGGTGGCGTCGGCGGTGAGCCGGCACAGCAGCGCGTTGCGCGCGCCGCCGCCGACCACGTGCACGACCTCGACGTCCCGGCCGGACAGCGCCACCGCGGTGCGCACCGCGCGCCGGTAGGCGAGCGCGAGCGAGTCGAGCACGCAGCGCGCGACCTCCGCGGGGCGCTCCGGCACCGGCTGCCCGGTGCGCCGGGCCGCCGCCGCGATCCGGGCGGGCATGTCGCCGGGCGGTGTGAACGCCGGGTCGTCGACGTCGACCACGGTGCGCAGCGGGGGCACGTCACAGGCGGCGGCGAGCAGGGCCGGGAGGTCCTGCGGGTCGCCGGCGTCCGCCCAGCACCGCAGCGACTCCTGGAGCAGCCACAGCCCCGCGACGTTCCGCAGGTAGCGCACGGTGCCGGCGACGCCGAGCTCGTTGGTGAAGTTGGCCGCGCGCCCCGCCGGGGTCAGCACCGGGGCGGGCAGCTCGACGCCGACGAGCGACCAGGTGCCGGACGAGATCCACGCGGCGGGGGCGTCGCCCAGCGGGACCGCGGCCACGGCGGAGGCGGTGTCGTGCGAACCGACGGCGACGTGCACCGCGCCGGCCAGCCCGTCCCCGCCGGCCCCGGCGAGGACCGGGCCGAGCACGGTCCCGGGCTCGACGAGCGGGGCGAGCAGCCGCCGCACGTCCCCGGCGGGGGAGGCGGCGAGCGCGTCGAGCACCGCGAGGCTCCACCGGCGGGTGGCGGGGTCGAGCATGCCGGTGGTCGACGCGTTGGTGACCTCGGTGGCCTCGGTGCCCGACAGCCAGCGGCCGAGCAGGTCGGGCACGAGCAGCAGCCGGTCCGCCGCGCGCGGGGACGTCGCGGCCCCGGCGGCCGATCCCGCGGCGAGCAGCTGGTACACGGTGTTGAACGCCTGCACCTGGCTTCCGGTGGCGGCGTAGTGCGCGGCGGGGTCGAGCAGGCGGGCGAACGCGTCCGCGGCCCCGGCGGTGCGGCCGTCGCGGTAGTGCACCGGGTTGCCCAGCAGGTCGCCCTCGACGTCGAGCAGGCCGTAGTCGACGGCCCAGGTGTCGATGCCGACCGACGCGACGGGGCCGTGCGCGCGCGCCGCGGCGCGCAGGCCGTCCTGGACGCCCGCCCACAGGGCGAGCACGTCCCAGTGCAGCCGACCGCCGGCCCGGACGGGGCGGTTGGGGAACCGGCCGGCCTCGTGGGTGGTGAGCCGCCCCGCCTCGAGACGCCCGGCGAGCACCCGCCCGCTGGACGCCCCGAGGTCGACGGCGACCAGCGAGGGGGGAGTGGGCATCGTCGTCAGGCGCCCCAGCCGGCCTGCTGCCCGCCGACCCGCTCGGCGGCGATCCGCTCGCCGTAGCCGGACGCGGCGTAGGCGGCCACGGGGTCGCGCGGCAGGCCGCGCTCCTCGCGCCAGTCCGCCAGCGCGGGCCGGACGTCGGTGTAGAACGCGTCCATGTAGACCGCGTTGGCGGCGAGCACGTCGCCGGCCTCCTGGGCCGCGGTGAGGGCGTCGCGGTCGATCAGCAGCGCCCGGGCCGTCATCTCCTGGACGTTGAGCACCGAGCGGATCTGGCCGGGGACCTTGTCCTCGATGTTGTGGCACTGGTCGAGCATGAACTGCACGTCCGACCCGGGGTCGATGCCGCCGCCGCGCACGACCTCGGCGATGATCCGGAACAGCTGGAACGGGTCGGCGGCCCCGACGATGAGGTCGTCGTCGGCGTAGAACCGGGAGTTGAAGTCGAACGACCCGAGCCGCCCGAGACGCAGCAGCTGGGCGACGATGAACTCGACGTTGGTCGACGGGGCATGGTGGCCGGTGTCGAGGCACACGACGGCGCGGTCGCCGAGCGCGGTGGCGTGCGCGTAGGCGGTGCCCCAGTCCGGGACGTCCATCGTGTAGAAGAACGGCTCGAAGATCTTGTACTCCAGCACCAGCCGCTGGTCGGGCCCGAGGCGGTCGTAGATCGCGCGCAGCGACTCGGCCAGGCGGTCCTGCCGCCCGCGGATGTCGCCCTGGCCGGGGTAGTTGGTGCCGTCCGGCAGCCAGATCTTCAGGTCCCGGGACCCGGTGGCGTGCATGACGTCGATGCACGCGTAGTGGTGGTCGATCGCCTTGCGCCGCACCGCCGGGTCGAGGTGGGTGAGCGAGCCGAACCGGTAGTCGTCGTCCTGGAACGTGTTCGAGTTGATGGTGCCGAGCCGCAGGCCGAGGTCGTCGGCGTGGGCGGCGAGCTTGCCGAAGTCGTCCACCAGGTCCCACGGGATGTGCAGCGCGACCGACGGGGCCAGGCCGGTGAGCCGGTGCACCTCGGCGGCGTCGGCCAGCTTCTCCTCGACGGTGCGCGGCGTGCCGGGGGTGCTGAACACCTTGAACCGGGTGCCGGCGTTGCCGAACGCCCACGAGGGCAGCTCGATCGCCTGCCGGTCGAGAGCGGCGGCGATCTCGGGGGTGAACGACATGGGGTGTCTCCTTCGACGTGTGGGTGAATCGTTTCAGTCCGACGGTGGACGACGCAAGTCCCGTCACGTCGGAGAGCCTGGTGAATCGGTGCGCCGCCCCGGAGGGCGCGGTCCGGGTGCGGGGCCGCCCGCGCGGCTATGCTGCGCCGGACGGCTCCCGGCACCCGGGGCCGGCGCGGGCACCCGGACGGAGCGGAGGTGAGCGGTGTCGACCTCGGCCACCCGCCGCAGCTCGATCGGCGACGTCGCGCGCCTGGCGGGCGTGTCCGTCGGCACGGTGTCGAACGTGCTGAACCGCCCGGACCGGGTGGCGGCCGCGACCCGCGACCGGGTGCTCGACGCGATCCAGCGCCTGGCCTTCGTGCCCAACGCGTCCGCGCGGCAGCTGCGCGCCGGCACGATCACCACGGTCGGCGCGATCGTCCTGGACATCCGCAACCCGTTCTTCACGGAGGTCGCCCGCGGCATCGAGGACAGGCTCGCGGCGGCGGACCACACCCTCATGCTCGCCAGCTCCGACGACGACCCGGAGCGCGAGGCGCGCTACCTGCGGCTGTTCGAGGAGCACGGCGTCTCCGGGCTGCTGGTCGTCCCGACGGGCGACGACCTCGGCCCGCTCCTGGCGCTCGCGTCCCGCGGGGTGCACACCGTCCTGCTGGACCGCCCGTCGCCGACCGACCTGCTGTCCTCGGTCGCGGTGGACGACGTCGCGGGCGGGATGCTCGCGGGCGAGCACCTGCTCGACCTGGGGCACCGCTCGGTCGTCATGCTCAACGGCCCGCACGCGATCCGGCCCTGCCGGGACCGGCTGACCGGCCTGCGCCGCGCCGTGGAGCGGCGCGGGCTGGACCCCGACACGGTCGTGCGCGAGGTGCCGCTGCCGTCCCTGGACGCCGGCGGCGCCGCCGGGGTGTTCGCCGCCCTGCTCGAGGACGACGAGCCGCCGACGGCCGTGTTCTGCGTGAACGACCTGGTCGCGATCGGCGTGCAGCGGGAGATCCGCCGCCGCCGGCCGGACCTGATCGGCAGCATCGCGATCGTCGGCTACGACGACATCGAGGTGGCGGCGGAGCTGGCGACCCCGCTCACCTCCGTCCGGCAGCCCGCGCACGCCCTCGGGTACCGGGCCGCGGAGATCCTGCTGGCGCGGTCCGCCGCCGGCGAGCCCGTGAAGCAGCACCAGGTGTTCCAGCCGGAGCTGGTCGTCCGGTCGTCCAGCGTCCCGGCCTGAGTCGCGCGGCGGCACGGGTCAGCCCTTGACCGCGCCCGAGGTCATGCCCGCGACGATCTGCCGGTTGAAGATCACGTACATGACCAGCGGCGGGATCGTGATGAGCAGCACGTCCGCGAACAGCAGGTTCCACTGGTTGAGGCCCTGCGACTGGAAGTTGTACAGCGTGAGCTGCACGGTCGCGTTGTCCGCGCCCGGCAGGAAGTACAGCGCGTAGGTGAAGTCGTTGAAGACGGTCACCGCCTGCACCACGACCACGGTGACGATCACGGCGCGCAGCAGCGGGAAGATGACCGAGAAGAACAGCCGCATCGGCCCGGCCCCGTCGATCAGCGCCGCCTCGTCGAGCTCGCGCGGGATGGTCGCCACGAAGGCCCGGAACAGCAGGATGCAGAACGACAGCCCGAACGCGACGTGCACGGCGATCAGGCCGGCCATCGTCTTGAACAGGCCGATGCCCTGCAGCACCCAGATGGTCGGGACGACGGCGGGCGGGATGATGAGCCCGGCCAGCACCATCGCGTCCACCACCGGGTTCCACCGGCTGCGCCGGCGCTGCACCACGTAGCCGACCATCGCGGCGAGCACGGTCATGATCGCGACCGAGACGACGGTGAGCACGGTGGAGTTCCAGAACGCCCGGACCAGGATGCCGTCGTTGGACTCCAGGACGGTGCGGACGTTGTCCAGCAGCGCCCACTCGGTCGGCAGCGAGAACTCCAGCAGGGAGGCCTCCTGCTGCGACTTCGACGCGGTCAGCAGGACGAACACGAACGGGACGACGAACACCACGGTGCTCGCGAGGATCGACACCGACCCGAGGACCACACCACGGCGCCTCACAGGGTCACCTCCTTGCGGTTGAGCCACCGCGACAGCGGGAAGATGATCACCGCGATCACGACGAACAGCACGACGTTCCCGGCGGTGGACAGCCCGTAGAACCCGGCCTGGTACTGCTTGTAGATCACCGACCCGATGACGTCGCTGCTGAACCCGGGCCCGCCGCGGGTCATGGTCCAGATGAGGTCGAACGACCGCAGCCCGCCGATCAGGGACAGCAGGACGACGGTCACGGTGGCGGGGCGGACCAGCGGCAGCGTGATGTTGCGGAAGTTCTGCCAGGCGTTGGCGCCGTCGACGCGGGCCGCCTCGTAGTACTCCTGCGGGATCGCGACCAGGCCGGCGATGTAGATGAGCGTCGCCAGGCCCACGCCCTTCCAGACGTCCACGAGCGCGACGGAGAACAGCGCCAGGCTCGGGTCGGTCAGCCAGCCCGGTCCGGTGACGCCGACCCAGGACAGCACCTGGTTCACCGCGCCGTCGAACGGGTCGAGCAGCACCTTGAACGTCACGCCGACGCCGATCGTGCTGACCAGGACCGGGAAGAAGACCACCGAGCGCAGGTAGCCCCGCGCGATGATCTGCGAGGTCAGCAGCACGGCCAGCGCGAGGCCGAGCACGACCTTCGCGCCCGAGGTGAGGAACGCGTACACGAACGTGTTCACGAAGCCCTTGACCAGGGCGGGCTCGCGGAAGAACTGGGCGAAGTTGTCGAGCCCGATGAACTCCGCCGAGTACAGGTCCCAGCGGGTCAGCGCGTACCAGAAGGACGCGCCGGTCGGGACGACGAACAGGACCAGGTAGAAGACGCCGGCGGGCAGGAAGAACCAGCTGGGGTACGGGCTGCGCCGCCCGGCCCGGCGGGACTCCCGCCGGGCCGGACGCGACGCCGCCGTGCCCGCGGGGGCGGGGCGCACGAGGGTCATGTCCTACCAGTCCAGGCCGAGCTGCTGGGCCTGCTTGACGACGTCCTCGTCGTAGAGCGCCGCGCCGTCCTCGGCGCTGCGGATGCCGGAGCCCACCTCGACGGTGATCTGCTCCAGCGCCGGGCCCTTGATGGGGGACAGGAACTCCAGCGCGAGGCCGGTGTCGCCGCTGTCGAAGTACGGCTGCATGTCGGACACGAGCGCCGGCACGTCGTCCGGCAGGTCGCACCCGTCGACCACGAACGGGCCGCCGAGCGTCGAGGCCTCGGCCTGCGCGGCGCAGCTGTCCGGGGTGACCAGCCAGGCGAGGAACTCCTTGGCCGCGTCGAGCTGCGCGCCCTCGGTCGTCGTGGGGATGTAGGTGCCGTTCGGCATCCACACCGTGAGGCCGTTGGCGTCGCCCTGCGAGCTCGGCAGGGGGAACACGCCGAGGCTGTCGGCCGCGTCGGGGTAGTTCTCGCCGATGGCGGCGGCGACGTTGCCGGTGAGCATCGGGTAGTGCGCCGCCCGGCCCTCCGCGAGCATCTTGACCGCGTCGTCGTAGGTCGCGGACGCGAAGTCCTCGTTCATCAGGCCGGCGTCGAACACCTCCTGCAGGTGCTCGAACCCGGCGAGCGCGGGCTGGTCCGCGAACTTCGCGTCCCCGGCCGTGTACGCCTCGGCCCAGCCGGGCTCGGCCGTCTCGACGTTGTAGAAGTCGCCGAGCACCGGGACCTGCGAGGTCCAGGTGTCGCCGTAGGACTGCGCGACGGCGACGAGCCCGGCGTCCTTGATCGCCTGGTTGTTCGCCATGTAGTCGTCCCAGGTCGTCGGGACCTCCAGGCCGAGGTCGGCGTAGACGTCCTTGTTGTAGATCACGGCGCCGGCGAACGAGGCCCCGACGGGCGCGCCGTACAGGCCCTGGTCGGTCGAGACGACGGTGGCGAAGTTGTCGTCGAGCGTGTCGACCCAGTCCTCGTCGTCGAGCGGCACCAGGTTCTGGTCCGGCTTGAGGGCCTGGAACAGCGACCCGGAGTTGTACCAGAACAGGTCGTTCATCTCCCCGGTCGCGAGCCGGGTCTTCACCAGGTTGTCGCCCTCCGAGCCGGCCGGGTGCGTCTCCACCTCGATGGTGACGTCCGGGTTCTCCTCCGCGTAGGCGGCCTTGAGGCCGTCCCACAGCTCGACCGACGCCGGGGTGCTGTCGATGTACACCGACAGCGACGTGGCCTCGCCGTCCCCGGCGTCGCCGGAGCCGCCGCAGGCGGTCAGGGCCAGGGCGGCGGCGACCGCCGCCGCACCGGCCGTCAGGGGTCGGGTCCTGTTCACGCGATACCTCCTCGTAAGGCGCCGGGCGTCGTTGCCCCGACAGTGCTTGAACCGATTCACTGCTGCGGCGAGGCTAGGGGAGTCGCCCACCTGGGTCAAGAGTCCCAGGGGTCACGACTTCGCATCGCTCCGCTGCGGCGCGGTGGCCCTTGACGCCGCGCCGCGGGCCGGGCGACGATGCCTGCGGTACGGGTTGAAGCGATTCACCTGGTGAGCGTGCCGACCCGCGACGACGACGTCGACGAGAGGACCACGGACCCATGACCACCTGGCAGGCACGGTTCATCGCGCCGGACGCCGACCTGGACGCCGCGCCGCTGCTCCGGCGCACGTTCGCTCTCGACCAGGACCCCGGCGAGGTCGCCGCGGCCGAGCTGCTGCTCACCGCGCTCGGCGTGGTCGAGGCGCGGATCGACGGGCAGGCGGTGTCGGGCGACCTGCTCACGCCGGGCTGGTCGGCGTTCGAGGAGCGCCTGCGGTACGCGCGGCACGACGTGACCGCGCTGCTGACCCGGCGCACGCCGACGATCGGCCTCGCGCTCGGCGACGGCTGGTGGCGCGGGCGGCTCGGCTGGGGCGAGGGGGCGCGGCCGTACGGCGACGAGGTCGCCGGCTTCGCGGAGCTGCGGATCACCTACCGGGACGGCGCGGTGCAGGTCGTCGCGACGGACGGGACGTGGTCCGCGGCGGCCGGTGCCGTGACGGCGGACTCGCTCTACGACGGGCAGGAGGTGGACGCCCGGCGGCTCGACCCGGGGTGGGCCGGGCCGTTCGACGGCGCGGCCCCGGCGGACCCGCGCTGGGGCGGCGTGCACGAGGTCGCGTCCGACACCGCCCGGCTCGAGCCGTACCTCGCCCCGCCGGTCCGCCGGCTCGACGAGCGCGCACCGGAGCGCGTCTGGCGCAGCCCGGCGGGGAAGGTGCTGGTCGACTTCGGCCAGAACCTCGTCGGCTGGGTGCGGGTCCGGGTGCGCGGCGCCGCCGGCGACGTGGTGACGCTGCGGCACGCGGAGGTCCTCGAGCACGACGAGCTCGGGGTCCGGCCGCTGCGGGCGGCGAAGGCCACCGACCGGTTCACGCTGTCCGGCGGCGACGACGTGTTCGAGCCGACCTTCACCTTCCACGGCTTCCGGTACGTCGAGGTCGACGGCTGGCCCGGCGGCCCGGACGCCATCGGGCCGGACGCGCTGACGGCGGTCGTGGTCGGGTCGGACCTCACCCGCACGGGCTGGTTCGAGACCTCCGACCCGTTGCTGAACCGGCTGCACGAGAACGTCGTCTGGGGCATGCGCGGGAACTTCGTCGACGTGCCCACCGACTGCCCGCAGCGGGACGAGCGCCTCGGCTGGACCGGCGACATCGCCGCGTTCGCGCCCACCGCGTGCTTCCTCGCCGACGCGTCCGGGTTCCTCGGCGACTGGCTGGTGGACCTGTGGGCCGAGCAGCGGGCGGACGGCTACGTGCCGTACGTCGTGCCGGACCTGATCCGCCGGATGGCCCAGGGGCCTGCCGAGTTCGAGCCGGCCGACGCGACCGCCGTGTGGGCCGACGCGGCGGTGTGGGTGCCGTGGGCGCTCTGGCAGGCCTACGGCGACCGCGCGGTGCTGGAGCGGCAGTACGACTCGATCGTCGACCACGTGCGGCACGTCGCGGGGCTGCTGTCGCCGAGCGGCCTGTGGGACACCGGCTTCCAGTTCGCCGACTGGCTGGACCCGGACGCCCCGCCGGACCGCCCGGACGCGGCCAAGGCGGACAAGGGCGTCGTGGCCACGGCGTGCGCGTACCGGACGGCGGACCTGGCGGCCCGGGTGGCCGGGGTGCTCGGCCGGGACGCCGACGCGGCGGAGCTCGCCGCGCACGCCGACCGGGTGCGGGCCGCGTTCCGCGAGGCGTACGTGGACCCCTCGGCCCGCCGGGTGCGGTCCGACGCGCCGACCGTGTACGCGCTGGCGATCGAGTTCGGCCTGCTCGACGACGACGAGCGCGGCTGGGCGGGGGACCGGCTCGCCGAGCTGGTGGCGGCGGCCGGGCACCGGATCTCGACGGGGTTCGCCGGCACGCCGTTCGTCACCGACGCCCTCACCTCGACCGGGCACGCGGACACCGCCTACCGGCTGCTGCTGCAGCGGGAGGTGCCGTCCTGGCTGTACGCCGTGACGATGGGCGCGACGACGATCTGGGAGCGGTGGGACTCGATGCTGCCCGACGGCACCATCAACCCCGGCGAGATGACGTCGTTCAACCACTACGCGCTCGGCGCCGTGGCCGACTGGCTGCACCGGGTCGTCGGCGGGCTCGCGCCGCTCGAGCCCGGGTACGCCCGGGTGCTGGTCGCGCCCGTGCCCGGCGGCGGCCTCGAGTGGGTCCGGACCACCCTGGACACCCGGCACGGGCGGGTGCGGGTCGCGTGGCGGCACGCGGACGGCGAGCTGGTGGTCGACGTCGAGGTGCCCGAGGGGGTCGAGGCGGTCGTGCGCCTCCCGGGGCGGCCGGACGAGGTCGTCGGCGCGGGGCAGCACCGCGTCCGGGCGGCGACGCAGCCGCTCCCTGCGCCGAGATAGCACCCCGGCGCCGAGGGAGGGCCGTGCGCAGCCCTCCCTCGGCGCGGGTGCCCTACCTCGGCGAGGGGTCCGGCGTGCCGGCGGGCGCGTCGGCGGCGCGGGCGATCCGGTCGACCGCCTCGGTCAGGACCTCGGGGGAGCAGGCCAGGTTCAGGCGGGCGTGGCCGGCGCCCTGCCGGCCGAACGCCGGGCCGCTGGTCAGGGCGACCCGCGCCTCGGCGAGCACCCGCGCGGCCGGGTCGTCGCCCCAGCCGAGGGCGGACAGGTCCAGCCACGCGAGGTAGCTCGCCCCGGGGCGCCGGAACCCGACCTGCGGCAGCCGCTCGGCGAGCAGCCCGGCCAGCAGGTCCGCGTTCTGCTCGACCGCCGCGACCGTCTCGCGCAGCCAGCCCCGGCCGTCGGTGAAGCCCACCCGCGTCGCGATCGCGCCGAGGTGGCCCGTGCGTCCGGTGACCTCCTCGGGCAGCCCGTGCACCAGGTCGGCCATCGGGCCGCCGTCCGCGACCACCAGCGCGCACTTCAGCCCGGCCAGGTTGAACGCCTTGCTGCCGGACTCGGCCGCGATCCCGTGAGCGCGGGCGGCGTCCGAGACGGTGAGGTACGGCGTGAACGGCCGGCCGGCGTGGGTCAGCGGGGCGTGGATCTCGTCGCTCACCACGAACCCGCCGCGCCGCTGCACCACCTCGGCGAGCGCGGCCAGGTCGGCGCGGTCGTGCACCAGGCCCAGCGGGTTGTGCGGGTGGCACAGCAGCACCCCGCGCGCCGCGCCCGACGCCAGGGCCGCGTCGATGCCGTCGAGGTCGAGCCGGTGGGTGCCGCCGTCGTCGAGCAGCGGCACCTCGACCACCGTGCCGCCCGCCTCCGGGACCAGGTCGAAGAACGGCGGGTACACCGGTGGCGTGATGACGACGCCCTGCCCGGGCGCGACGAGCCGGCGCAGGGTCTCGACGATCACCACGCTGACGTCGGTGGTCGTCCGCATCCGCGCCGGGTCGGGCGACCAGCCCCAGGTGTCCGCGGCGTACGCGGCGAAGGCCTCCGGGACCCCGCCGCCCGAGGCGGGCGCGTACCCGGTGTCCCCGCGGTCCACCGCCTCGTGCAGCGCCGCCGCGATCGCGGGCGCCACGGGGTAGTCCATCTCGGCGACGAACATCGGCAGGACGTCGTCCGGGTGGGTCGTCCACTTCTCGCTGCCGCGGCGGCGCAGGACGTCGAGCGGGTGGGCCTGGGTCACGGGGGGCACGTCCCGCAGGGTAGGCGCGCGGCGGCGAGCGGTGCACCCCGCGGGCGGGCGCCCGCCGGCTACGCGCTCAGCGCGTCGGCTGCCCCCTCGGCGCGCGAGGGCGGCCCGGGCACGCCGGGCGGCGGCCCGCCCAGCCGGACCGCCACCAGCGCCACGTCGTCCTCGCCGGGGCCGCCGGGCAGCTCGGCGAGCAGGACGTCGCACAGGGCGTCCAGGTCGCGGCCCGCGTGCCGGCCCAGCGCGGCCCGCAGGTCGCGCAGCCCCTCGCGCAGCGGGCGGTCGCGGCGCTCGACCAGCCCGTCGGTGTAGAGCAGGACCGTGGAACCGGGCCCGAGGACGGTCTCGTGGTCGGCCCGCGGCCGGTCCGGGCGCACGCCGAGCAGCATGTCGGGCCGCGGCTCGTCGAGCACGCGGACGGTGCCGTCGGCGTCCACGACCATCGGCGGCGGGTGCCCCGCGCTGGACCAGCGCAGCCGGGTGACGCCGGCCGCGCGCTCCGCCGGCGTCTGCTCGACGCGCGCCACGACGACCGTCGCCAGGGCGGGGATCTGCAGCGTGCGGACCGCGGCGTCCAGCAGCGTCAGGACGTCGGACGGGCGGTTCCGGGTGACCACCGCGATGGCGCGGAGCATCGACCGCAGCTGCGACATGAGCGCCGCCGCCTCGACGTCGTGCCCCACGACGTCGCCGATGACCAGCATCGTGCCGCCGTCGTGCTGCGGGAACGCGTCGTACCAGTCGCCCCCGACGCGGGCGGCCTCCGCCGCGGGCTGGTACCGGACGACGACCTGCAGGTGGTCGGGCTCGACCGGCGCGCTGAGCAGGGAGCGCTGGAAGGTCGCCGCGACGTCGCGCTGGCGCCGGTAGAGCCGCGCGTTGTCGAGGGCGAGCGCCGCGGTGGCGGCCACCTCCACGACCGACGCGATCCGCGCCGGGGACAGCGCCGCGCGGCCCGGCCCGTTGAACAGGCTCACCGCGCCCAGCGTCCGGCCGCGGCTCTTGAGCGGGGCCACGGTCAGGGAGGTCGGGGCGAGCTGCTCGACCAGGTCGCGGGCGGAGCCGGGTGCGAGCACGCGGTCCAGGGCGTCGACCGCGGCGTCGTGCACGTGCACGACCGCGCCCGAGTCGATCGCGCGCATCAGCATCGAGCCGGGGACGAGCGCCCCCATCCGCGCGTCCGCGTAGGCGGCCACCAGGTCGCGCCGGTCCGGGTCGGCGTGCCACCAGCCGACGTCGCGCAGGCGCCGCCGGGGCGCCCGGGACTCGTCGTCCTCGACCAGCGTCACGAGGCACCAGTCCGCGACGGCGGGCACGAGGAGCCGGGCGAGCCGGCCCACCGCCTCGTCGGCGTCCATCGTGCCGCCGAGCTGGGCGGCCACGGCCGGCACGAGCGGCTGCTGCGTGTCGATCGTCTCCCGCACGCGGCCACCTCTCGTCCCGGCGCCGCCCCGCGGCTGCGGACGGACTGCCGGGGCCGACGGTACGTCAGAGGCGCGCGGGCGCGCGCGAGGATCCTGCCCGCCGGCCGCGGGTCACCAGCGCAGCGTGAACCAGACGACCTTGCCGCCGTCCGGCGCTGGCCGCCAGCCCCACGCCGAGGTCACGGCGTCGAGGATGTGCAGGCCGTGCCCGCCGGGCAGGCCCTCGCGGCCGCTGCGCCGGCGGGGCGGGACCGCGGCCGCGGCGTCGCCCACCTCGTAGGTGAGCTGGCGGCGCGCGCCGACCACGCTCACCGTGATCGTCCGCGTCCCGGGGGCGTGCCGCAGGGCGTTGGTGAACGCCTCGCTCATCGCGAGCTGGACGGCGTCCACGACCTCGCCCGGCGCACCCGCCGCGCTGGCCCGCTCCATCGACCAGGACCGGGCACGCGAGAGGGACGACGCCGACGACGGGAAAGCGCGCTCCTCACCGCCACCAGTCCCGTGCACCCGCCGACCGTAGCCGACCGCGGCGGGCGACGCCGCGCGGACACGTCCACCTACCCGGCACTCACCCCGCCCCTCACCCGGGGGCCGTCCGGCCTCGGCGCGACGGGAGGTCGAGCGGCCCGCATACTGACCCCGTGACGACGCTCCCGCCGCCCGCGGGCGCCCAGCCGCCCGGCGGACGCCTGCTCGTCGACCCCGCCCGGCCCGCGGTGCTCCGCGCCGAGGGCGAGATCGACATCGACGTGGTGCACCGGCTCGCCGACGAGCTGGGCGTCGACGAGGTCGGCGCGGGCCGCGTGCTCGCCGCGGCGGGGGTCGAGGAGGTCGACCTGAGCGCGGCGACGTTCATCGACTCGTCCGCGCTCGCGCTGCTCGTCTCGATCGCGCCGCACCGGCGGCCCGCGCGGCTCCGGGTCCGGGGCGCGACGGGCGCGCCGCTGATGACGCTGCAGGTCACCGGCCTGGACGCGGTGCTCGAGCTCGTGCCCGCCGGGGCCTGATGGCCGGGCGGGGCGTCCGGGACCGCCGGGCGGCGGTCACACCCCGGCCGTCGCCACCTCGCGCGCGCCCGCGGCGGTGCGCCGCGTCAGCGGGCCCCGGAGCCCCAGGTGCTCCCGCAGCGTGGTCCCCGCGTACGCGGCCCGGTACGCCCCGCGCTCCTGCAGCTCCGGCACCACCCGGTCGACGACCTCGTCCAGCCCGGACGGGACGATCCACGGACTGAGGTTGAACCCGTCGACGGCGCCCGTGCGGACGAACCGCACCAGCCGGTCGGCGACGGCCGACGGGGTGCCGACGAAGCCCCGCTCGCCGGACACGCGGATCACGAGCTCGCGGAGCGACAGCCCCTCGGCCTCGGCGAGCGCGCGCCAGCGAGCGGCGACCTCGTGCGTGCGGGCCCCGGTGGTGGACGAGCCGCCCTCGCCGCCGAGCTCCGCCACGACCGGGTCGTGCGCCGGCAGCGGGCCGTCCGGGTCGTAGCCGCTCAGGTCCTCGGCCCAGATCGTGCCCACGACGTGCAGCGCCGTCGCCGGTGTGACCTGCTGCCGGGCGACCCAGCGGGCCTTCTCCTCGGCCTCCGCGGGGGTGTCGCCGACGACGATCGCCGTGCCCGGGAAGATCTTCACGTCGTCCTCCGGCCGGCCCGCCGCCGCGGCGCGCGCCCGGATGTCCGCCGCGAACGCCAGCGCGTCGGCGAGCACCGAGCCGTGCCGGGAGAAGATCACGTCCGCCGACCGCGCGGCGAAGTCCCTGCCCTGCGGCGAGTCGCCGGCCTGGAAGATCACCGGGTGGCCCTGCGGGCTGCGCGGGGTGGTGGGGTCGATCGTCACGTCCACCAGGTCCCCGTGCGCCTCGACCCGCGCGACCCGCCCGCCCCCGCCCTCCGGCCACGCGTCCCAGATGCGCCGGGCCGTCGCGAGGACCTGCTCGGCGCGGTCGTAGCGGCGGGCGTGGTCCAGGTAGCCGCCGCGACGGAAGTTCTCGCCGGTCCACGCGTTGTCGGTCGTGACGACGTTCCAGGCGGCGCGGCCCCCGGACAGCACGTCGAGGCTCGCAAGCCGCCGGGCCAGGTCGACCGGGTCGTTGTACGTCGTGTTCTGGGTGGCGACCAGGCCGATCCGCTCGGTCACGGCGGCCAGCGCCGCGAGCTGGGTGATCGCGTCCGGGCGGCCCACGACGTCGAGGTCGTGCAACCGGCCCCGGCTCTCCCGGAGCCGGAGACCCTCCCCGAGGAAGAACGCGTCGAACAGGCCGCGCTCCGCGGTGCGGGCGACCCGCTCGAAGGACGCGAACGCCGTCTGCGACCCGGACTCGGGGTCGGACCAGATCGTCGTGTGGTTGACGCCCTGGAAGAAGACGCCGAGGTGCACCTCGGCGTCGGGGCGGGTGATCGGGTGCGCGGCGTCGGCGGTGCGGTCGGGGGTGCGGTCGGTGGTGGTCACGGCGGGCTCCTCAGGCGGTCGCGCGGGCCGCGCCCGCGAAGCGGTTCTCGGGCCGGGCGAGGCCCAGGTGGTCGCGGAGGGTGGCACCGCCGCGCGGGGCGGCGGTCCGGCGGTCGGCGCGCAGCGCGGGCAGGACGTCCCGGGCGAGCACCGGCAGGTCCGCGTCGAGGGACGCGGCGAGCAGCCGGACGCCGGCGACGGCGGGGTCGTCGGCGAGCTCGGTGAGCAGCGCCACCAGCCCGGCCGGCGTGCCGACGTGCCGCAGCGCGGCGCCCGCGGCCCACGGCGCGGCGGCGCCCGCGTCGAGCTCGGCCAGGCGGGCGCTCCCGGTGCGCCCCTCCGCGTCGAGGACGAGCTGCACCTCCACCACCGCCCGCGCACCGGGATCGCCGTCCACGACCGCGCGCGCCGCGGCCCGGGCCTCCGCCACGCCGGACCCGCCGACCAGCACGACGTCCACCAGCCGCTCGCCGTCCCGGCCGGGCCCGGCGACGTCCCCGGCCCGCGCGAGCACGACCGGCTGCCCCTGCGGCGGCCGCGGCGTGATGAGCGGGCCGACGACGGAGAACGACTCCCCGGCGAAGTCCACCCGGTGGATCCGGTCCCGGTCGACGTACCGGCCGGTGGCGACGTCGCGGACCACCGCGTCGTCCTCCCAGGAGTCCCACAGGTCGCGGACGACCTGGACGACGTCCCGGGCCTCGCGGCCGAGGTCGGCGACCGGCGCGCGCCCGTAGGCGGCGGGCGCGGCGTCGCCGGGGGTCACCGCGGCCAGCCAGCCGGCGCGGCCGGACGCGGCGAGGTCGAGGGAGGCGAGCTGCGTCGCGACGTGGAACGGCTCGGGGTAGGTGGTCGGCACCTCGGGCACGAGGCCGATCGCGGTGGTCGTCCGGGCGACGAACGCCGCGCGGGTGACCGCGTCGAGACGGGCCGACGCGGGGGCGCCGGGGACGGCGGGCAGCGCGGCGTCGGCGAAGGTGGCGAAGGTCAGGCCGGCGTGCTCGGCGTGCCGGACGGTGCGGGCCAGGCGGGCGCCGGACACGAGGTCGGCGGGCGAGAGGCCGGACAGCGCGGCGGCGGCCGGGTGCGCGCCGGCGCCGTCGACGTCGAGTCCGGTGAGGAGCGGGGGGACGGTCACGGGGGTCTCCGGTGGGTCGGGGGAGCGGCGGGATCGGGGCGGGTGCGGCCGAGCCGCGGCGTCACAGCGCGGTGTGCGTGCCGATCCGGTGGTAGGTGCGGTCGTGGTAGACCAGCGGCGAGGCGCCGTCGCCGGCCGCCACGTCGTCCGGGCCGCCCGCGGACAGCGCCCGCAGCGACACGAGGTACGAGTCGCCGACGGGCGTGCGCTGGACGACGCGGGCGCGCACCCAGGACACCGCGCCGTCGATCACGGGCTCACCGGTCGGGAGCGAGGACCAGCCGCCGGCGGCGAACCGGTCCAGGCCGCTGGTCGCGAACCGCGCGGACACGTCGTCCTGGTGGTCCGCGAGGAAGCTCACGGCCAGCGTGGGCGCCGCGGACACGGCGGGCCAGGAGGACGACGTCGACGCGAGCGAGAACGCGAGCAGCGGCGGGGCCGCGGACACCGAGATGACCGAGGTCGCGGTGAACCCCACCGGCCGGCCGGCGTGCCGCAGCGCGACCACGGCGACCCCGGCGGGGTGCCGGCGGAACACCCGCTTGAACTGCTGCGGGTCGAGCTGGGGCTCGTCCTGCTCGGCGAGCAGCCGCTCGAGCGGGCCCAGGTCCGTGCGCTCGGCGGTCACCGGGTCGCCCCGGCGAGCGCGGCGGCGGGTGCGGCGGCGGGCTCGGCGGATGCGGCGGGCTCGGCGGCCGGCGCGAGCCCGAGCGCCCGGCGCAGCGGCGCGGCGGCCCGGGCCAGCCACGCGTCCAGCGCGGGGTCGAGGTCGGCGAGCTGGGCCTCGGTCACGGTCAGCGAGCGCGCGGGGACGACCGCCCCCAGCTCGACGAGCACGGGGCGCAGGTGCACCTCGCCGGCGAGCGCGTGCGCCGGGTTGCCGGACACCACGAGCGGCACGGCCACGACGCCGGCCAGCCCGTCGGGGCCGTACAGGTCGAGGAACGCCTTGAGCAGGCCGGTGTAGGACGCCTTGTAGACCGGGGTCGCGATGACCGCCACGTCGGCGGCGGCCACCCGCGCGAGCGCGGCGTCGGTGGCGGGGTGCGCCGGGGCGAGCAGCTCGCCGGCGAGGGTCGCGAGGTCGACGACCTCGACGGCGGCGGTGGCGGTGGCGGGTTCGGCGGACGTGAGCGCCGCCAGGCGCTCGGCGGCGGCGCGCGCGGCGGCCAGGGTGCGGGACCCGGCGCGCGGGTTCCCGGAGACGGCGACGACGGACGGGGACGACATGGTGGCCTCGCAAGGGTGTCGATCACGGTTGCCGTGCGGCGGAGCGGCGCGTGCCGGCCGACGGCCAGGTCATCTCCCGGAGCACCCCGCCGTGACGTGGGGTTGCTGCCCAGCCAGCCGGGGCTTGGCGCTGGGACTCGTGACCTCGGGGCGGAGGTCTAGCACCCGTGCCGCCGGCCCGTGCGCAGCGGCGGGGG
Source organism: Cellulosimicrobium cellulans (assembly GCF_007679345.1). Taxonomy (GTDB): domain Bacteria; phylum Actinomycetota; class Actinomycetes; order Actinomycetales; family Cellulomonadaceae; genus Cellulomonas; species Cellulomonas cellulans_A. The sequence goes on along the minus strand of NZ_VEGH01000023.1, from coordinate 21,894 downwards.
AGTTCTCACGATCCGGGACGGTGCGAACGTCTGGGACCGTCGTCCTGTGACATCGCTCCGGCATGCGAGACGCGGCGGCTCGACCGTTGACGCCCCCCGGCCTGGTTCGTAGGTTCCGGGCACCGGTTCGACACCGGGGCGCGCCGCGCGGCGGGCCCCGCGACGCACCGGGTGGTCATGAGCTCCGACGCGAAGCCCCGGCTGGTCGGACGGCAACCCCCCGCGCGGGTGGGTGCCCCGGGTGAGGACCAGGTCCGCCGCCGCCGGCGACGGACAACACGCGGACCCGCCCGGCCGGGCGGGGGCACACGAGGAGAACGCATGAGCCGGACCGTGCAGGCGCCGTGGGCGCCCTCGGCACCCGCCCTGCCGACCACCGCCGCCACGACCGGCGGACGCTGTCGCTGTCGCCGCTGACGGCACGCCCGCCGGCCCGGCGCCTCGCCCGGGGCGCCTGACCCCGGCCTCCCGCGGCGCCTGACCCGCACCCGGCCGCACCCCGGGACGCCGGCCACCGACCCGGCCGGCCCGCGCGAGCGGTCCCCGCGCCGGCCCGCGCGGGCTCGCGCCGGCCCCGCGCGGGCTCGCGCCGAGAGAGGACGCGCGGGCCGAGACAGGACCCACCGCGGTCCGATCTCGGCGCGGGGGTCCTCCCTCGGCGAGCCGTGTGCCGCCCGCCCGCTCGTCGATCCGCCGCCCGCGCGTCGCCGCGGCACGCCCCCGGCGCGCCCGCGACCGCCTCACCACCCGCCCCGAACGGAGCCGTCATGCCCTTCTCGTCCCCTCGCGCCGGCCGCCGCGCGCTGCTCGGCGTCGACCTGACCGCCGCGGGCGCCCGGCCCGGCGCGCACGGTGCGCTCGGCGCGGTCGCCGCCCGTGCGTTCGACGGCGAGCGGCTCGCCCGCCTGGTGCACCGGGCCGACCGCGGCCTGCTCGACCTCGTGGTGCTCGGCGACGCCCTGCTGCTGCACCCCGGGCGGCAGCGGGTGCCCGGCCGGCTGGACGCCGCCGTCGCCGCGGCGCGGGTCGCCCCGCTGGTGCGCGCCGCGGCGCTCGTGGCGGGCGTCCCGCACGACCAGGTCGAGCCGGGCCACCTCGCGGGGGCCGTCCGCGGCGTGCAGAGCGCGGCCGGCGCCCTCGCGGGCTGGCAGCTGTCCGGCCCCGCGATCCCCGGCGCCTTCGCCGACCTCGGCGCCCCTGCCGCGCCGGGCGCCGCCCACCTCGACCACCCCGCGGCACCCGCCGCCGCCGGTGCTCCCGCGACCGCCGGTGCTCCCGCGGATCCTGCCGCTGCCGCCGAGCGCGCGTGGGCCGACCGCGCCGCCGCCGCCCTCGACGCCGTCCTCGCCGCCTGGGACGCGGGGGAGCCCGGCGCGGTGCGCCGCGGCGGGGACGGCCGGTTCCGCGTCGACCACGACGGCATCCGGTTCGCGGTCCGGGGCCGGTCGGTCGCCCGTGCGGGCGGCGGGGCGGGCGGGGTCCCCGCGACACCCGCGGACCGCCCGCTCGTGGTGGTCCCGGTCGCCGGCCCGGCGGCCGAGGCGCTCGCCGGCCGGTACGCCGACGTGGCCCGCCTCGCCTCGCCCGACCTCGAGTCGGCCGTCGCGGCGCGGGACCGGGTGCGCGCGGCTGCGGTGGCCGCGGGCCGGCCCGCCGACGCGGTGCGCGTGCTGCTCGACGTCGACGTGGCCCTCGCCGACGACCGGGACGCCGCCCTCGCGCGGCTCGACCTGGTCCGCTCCGTCGACCGGCCGGACCTCGGCGTCGCCGGCGCCGTCGTCGCCGGCACCGGGGAGGACCTGGCGACCGTGCTCGCCGACGCCGTCCGGGACGGCGCGGTCGACGGGTTCGTCGTGCGCCCGACGTCCGTGGAGGCCGACCTGGCGGCGCTCGTCGACCGGACGGTCCCCGCGCTGCAGCAGGCGGGCGCCTTCGGGCTCCGGCCCGGCGACGGGGACGAGCCGACGGGCCGGGACGAGCCGAGAGGGCGGGACGAGCCGGCGGACCGCGCCGTCGTCCCGCGCGCCGCCCGGACCGCCCCCGCCGAGGGCCCGTGGTCCGCCGCCCCGTTCGCCCTGACCTGACGGACGCGCGGCCGCCGCGGCCGCACCGCACCCCACCGACCGACCCCGAGGTGACCCCGATGACCACGACCCCGCTGCGGGTGGAACCGCTCGACCCGACCCGGCGCGACCCCGCTCCGCCCGACCCGGCGCCGACGCGTCCGGCCCCCCTCGACCCGGCGCGGCTCGCCGTGCGCGACGCCCGGCTGCACGACCCGCTCGTCGGGCCGCTGCTGGACGGCCTGGCGCACGAGTACAGCACCCGGTACACCGGCCTGCTCACGCCGGCCGAGCTCCGCGACGAGCTGGAGCACCACGGGGTCGAGGAGTTCGCCCCGCCGCACGGCGCCCTCGTGCTCGTGCTGGAGGACGGTGAGCCGGTGGCCGGCGGCGCGTTCCGCCGCCGGTGGGAGCCGGAGCACGGCGACGCCGTGCGGCTCGCCGACCCGGGCGCCCGGGACGCCGAGGGAGCGCCCGCGGTGCCGACGGCGGAGCTCAAGCGGATCTGGACCCACGGGGCGCACCGCCGCCGCGGGCTGGCCCGGGTCGTGCTCGCCGAGCTGGAGTCGCGCGCCGCCGCGGCCGGCTACCCCCGGGTCTACCTGACCACCGGGCCGAAGCAGCCGGAGGCGGTCGGCCTGTACCTCGCGGCCGGCTACACCCCGCTGTTCGAGCCCGCCGCCTACCCGGGCGACCTCGTCCCGCACGCGTTCGAGAAGTGGCTCGCCCGGTGAGCGCCGCCACCACGGCTCCCGCGGCCGCCGCGCCCGGGCCGGGCGCCGCGCCCGGCGCCCCCGACGTCGACCGCCCCGAGGTGCTCGCCGACCTGCCCGTGCTGCCCGCGCGGCACCCCGGCCGCTGGGTCGCCACCGCCGGCGTCGCCGTCCTGCTCGCGATGGTGCTCAGCTCGCTGCTCACCAACCCGCAGTGGGAGTGGGACGTCGTCGCGCAGTACCTGACCTGGCCGTCCGTGCTGGAGGGCGTGTGGGCCACCGTCCGGCTGACCGCCGTCGCCGCGGTGATCGGCTTCGGCCTCGGCACCGTGCTGGCCCTGATGCGGCTGTCCCGGTCCCCGCTGCTGCAGTCGGTGTCCTGGGCGTACTCCTGGGTGTTCCGGTCCGTGCCGCTGATCCTGCAGCTGCTGCTCTGGTACAACCTCGCCTACCTGTACCCGCAGCTGTCCCTCGGCATCCCGTTCGGGCCGGAGTGGCTGCAGTTCGACACGCTCGACGTCGTCGACAAGTTCGGCGCCGCGGTCCTGGGCCTCGGGCTGTCGCAGGCGGCGTACTCCGCCGAGATCGTCCGCGCCGGCATCCTCGGCGTGGACCAGGGGCAGCACGAGGCCGCGGCCGCGCTCGGCATCCCCCGGGGCCGGCAGCAGTGGCGGATCGTGCTCCCGCAGGCCATGCGCACCATCGTCCCGACGTCGGTGAACGAGATCATCGGCCTGCTCAAGGGCACGTCGGTCGTCTACGTGCTGGCGTACGGCGAGCTGTTCTACACGGTCGGCGTCATCTACGGCCGGAACCAGCGGGTGGTCCCGCTGCTGCTCGTCGCGGCGATCTGGTACCTGCTCACCACGACGGTGCTCACCGTCGCCCAGTACTACCTGGAGCGGTACTACGCCCGCGGCGCGCTCCGCACGCTGCCGCCGACCCCGCTGCAGCGGCTGCGCTGGACGCTCGCCGTCGCCGCGGCGCGCGTCGCCGGCCGCCCGCTGCCCGCGGACCTGCCGCCCACGTTCCTGGCCGGCGCCCGGCGCGGCCACCTCACCCGCACCGCACCCCGCACCGCCGCCCGCACGACCGAGCGCACCGGAGGCACCCGATGACCAGCGTGCTGCACGCCCCCGCCGCGGCGCCGGCCGCCGCGGCCACATCCGCCGCACCCCCGGCCCCAGCCGGCGGCCACCTCCGTGTGCAGGGCCTGTCCAAGTCGTACGGCACCCTCGAGGTGCTGCGCGGCGTCGACCTGGAGGTCCGCCCCGGCGAGGTGACCGTGATCCTCGGCCCGTCGGGCTCCGGCAAGTCGACCCTGCTCCGGCTGGTCAACCACCTGGAGCGCCCGGACCACGGGTTCGTCGCCCTGGACGGCGAGGTCATCGGCTACGCCCGGCGCCGCGCCGGCTGGGGCCCGCGCCGCCGCGAGGTGCTGCGCGAGCTCACCGAGCGCGACGTGCTCCGGCAGCGCACCCGGATCGGGTTCGTGTTCCAGAACTTCCACCTGTTCCCGCACCTGACCGCCCTGGAGAACGTCGTCGAGGCGCCCGTCTCGGCCCAGGGCCGCCCGCGGGCCGAGGTGGAGGCCGAGGCGCGCGCCCTGCTCGCCCGGGTCGGGCTGGCCGACAAGGCCGACGCCCGGCCGCGGCAGCTGTCCGGGGGCCAGCAGCAGCGCGTCGCCATCGCCCGCGCGCTCGCGGTGAAGCCCGCCCTGCTGCTGTTCGACGAGCCGACGTCCGCGCTCGACCCCGAGCTCGTGGGGGAGGTGCTCGGCGTGATCCGGGACCTCGCCCACGACGGCACCACGCTCGTGGTCGTCACCCACGAGGTCGCGTTCGCCCGCGACGTCGCCGACACCGTCGTGTTCATGGACGACGGCGTCGTGGTCGAGCGGGGACCCGCGGCCCAGGTGCTCGGCAGCCCCGCGCACCCGCGCACCCGCGCGTTCCTCGACAAGGTCCGCTGACCCGTCCCACCCGGCGCGCGCCCTCCGGCCGCGCCGCCCGCCCTCCCGAGAGGCCCTCCCCATGCGCACGACCCGCACCCGCCCGCCCGGCGCCCGCCGCCGCCCGCACGCCGCCCTGGCGCTCGTGCCCGTCCTCGCCCTGCTCGCCGCCTGCGGCGGGACGTCCGACGCGGCCGAGGCCGGCGGCGACCTCCAGGACGCCGCCGAGGCCGCCGGGCTCGCGGTGGACACCTCGCCGGACCAGGACCGCGTCCACACCGCCGAGAACCCGGACGCCATCGCCCTGCTGCCCCCCGAGCTCGCCGAGCAGGACACGTTCACCGTCGCGGTGAGCGCCTACGTGGCGCCGCTGGCGTTCCTCGCCGACGACGACGCCACCCCGATCGGCAACGAGACCGACATCGCCCAGCTCGTCGCCGACGCGCTCGGCAAGGACCTCGACCTCCAGGTGAAGGCCTGGGCCGACTGGCCGCTGGCGGTCCAGTCCGGCGACGTCGACGCCACGATCTCCAACGTCACCGTGACCGAGGAGCGCAAGGAGCTGTTCGACTTCTCGTCCTACCGGGACGACGAGCTCGGCTGGCTGGTCAAGGCCGGCAGCGACATCACCGCGATCGACGAGCCGGCCGACATCGCCGGCCTCACGGTCGCCGTCGGGTCGGGCACCAACCAGGAGAAGATCCTGCTCGCCTGGGACGAGGTGAACCAGGCCGCCGGCCTCGACCCGGTCCAGGTCGAGTACTTCGAGAACGACGGCGACACCATCCTCGCGCTCCAGTCCGGACGCATCGACGCCTCGTTCGGCCCGAACGCGACGGCCGCGTACAAGGCGAAGGTCTCGCCGCAGGACTTCACGGTCGTCGGCACGCTCAACGGCGGCTGGCCCGACACCGCGCAGATCGCCGTCACCACGCTCAAGGGCAGCGGCTGGGCCGACGCGGTCACCGCCGCGCTCCAGGGCGCGTTCGACGACGGCTCGTACACCGAGGTCCTGGAGCGCTGGGGCCTGGAGGCCGAGGCGATCGACGCGCCCGAGACGAACCCGCCGGGCCTGCCGAAGACGTCCTGAGCGCCGCCGGCCCGCCCGCACCCGAGGAGGAGGACCCATGCCCGAGAACCCCCGCGTCCCGCTGTCCGTGCTCGACCTCGCGGTCGTGCCCGCCGGCGGCACCGGCACCCAGGCCGTGCGGGCGGCCGTCGACCTGGCCGTCGACCTCGACCGGCTCGGCTACCGCCGGGTCTGGTACGCCGAGCACCACCTGTCGCCGGGCGTCGGCTCCGCGTCGCCCGCCGTGCTCGCCGCCGCCGTCGCGGCCCGCACGGAGCGGATCCGCGTCGGCTCGGGGGCGGTGCTGCTGAGCACCACCAGCCCGCTGGTCGCCGCGGAGCAGTTCGGCACCCTCGCCGCGCTGCACCCGGGGCGGGTCGACCTGGGCCTGGGGCGGGCGTTCACGCCGCCGGGCGGGACGAAGGACGCCGCGCCCGGGGACGCGTCCGCGGCCGCCCCGACTCCGCCCGCCCCGCGCCCCGCCCCGGCCCCGCCCGCCCCGCGACCCGCGCTCGGACCCCGGGTCGTCGACGGCCTGTACGTCCCCGGCGCCCCGCCGGTCGACGGCTCCGACTCCGTGCTGCGCGAGCGGCTGCTCGCCCAGAAGCGGGTGGTCGGCGCGTCGCGGACCCCGGCCGCGTTCCGCGACGAGCTCGGCCTGGTCCTCGGTCTGCGCGCCGGGGACTACGCCGAGGCCGACGGCACCCGGCACGTGGCGCCGCCGGTCGAGGGCGCCGACTTCGACCTCTGGGTGCTCGCCTCCTCGGCGGGGGAGAGCGCGCGGGTGGCGGGGGAGCTCGGGCTGCCGATCGCGGCGAACTTCCACGTCTCCCCGGCGACGACGCTCGACACGATCGCCGCCTACCGCGCGGCGTTCCGCCCGGGGGTGCTCGACCGGCCGTACGTGGTCGTCTCCGCCGACGTGCTGGTCGCGGAGACCACCGCCGAGGCCCGGGCGCTGGCCGCGCCGTTCGCCGACTGGGTGCTGTCCATCCGCCGCGGCGTCGCCGGGGCGATCGCCTACCCGCACCCCGACGACGCCGTGCCCTGGGAGGAGCGCGACGCCGACGAGCGCGCCCTCGTCGCCGACCGCGTCGACACCCGGGTCGTCGGCGCTCCCGCGGACGTCGTCGCCCGGCTGGAGACGCTGCAGCGCGTCACGGGCGCCGACGAGCTGCTGATCACCACCGCCACGCACGACCCGGCCGACGCCCGCCGGTCGTTCGCGCTGCTCGCCGAGGCGTGGGGCGTCGCGCCCGGCGCCGAGGCACCGCCCGCCGGCGCCGACCGCGCCGCCCTCACCCTCGTCCCCTGAAGGAGCCCGCCATGACCAGCACCGCCAGCACCGCCGGAACTCCCGCCACCGACGCAGCCGGCCCGGTCGACGCCGCCGCATCGGCGCCCGGCGTCCCCGGCGCCGCTGCCCCCGAGGCCGCGGCACCGGCCCTCCGCCCGCCCGTCGAGGCCGCCGCCGAGGTCGCCCGCGGCGCCCTGCTCGTCGACGTCCGCTCCGCCGGCGGCCGCGCCTCGCACGGCGAGATCCCCGGATCGACGCTGCTCGACCGCACCGACCTCGACGCCCTGTTCGGCCCGGCGCACGCCCCGGTGATCTCGATCGACACCCCGGTGGTCGTCGTCTGCGGTTCGGAGAACGGCTCCCGGCCCGTCGCGGAGGCCCTCGCGGCCCGCGGCTACACCGTCTCCCACGTCGACGGCGGCTTCCCGGCCTGGCGCGAGGCCGGCCTCCCGGCCGAGCCCCCGACCGACACCCCCGCCTGACCCGCCCGCCCCGCCCCTCCCACCCCGCACCCGCGCCGAGATAGGACCCTCCGCCCGAGATAGGACCCCCCACGGCCCTATCTCGGCGCGCAGGCCCTATCTCGGCGGGAAGAGCACGAAGGAGCACCCCGCCATGCCCGTCGAGTTCCTCGGCATCGCCACCACCAACGACGCGTCCGAGACGCGTGCCGCCACGACCCGCCCGTTCGACGCCGGCTACCTGGAGCGGATCGTCCGGGCGCACGAGGACAACGGCTGGACCCGCGTCCTGTTCGCCTACGGGTCGTCCGGGCCGGAGCCGGCGGCGCTCGCGGCCTACGTCGCGTCCCGGCTCGACTCCATCGAGCTGCTGCTCGCGCACCGGCCGAACGTCTCGTACCCGACCTACGCCGCCAAGACGTTCGCCACGCTGGACCAGCTGTCCGGCGGCCGGCTCTCGGTGCACTTCATCACCGGCGGCAACGACCACGAGCAGGGCCGCGAGGGCGACACCCTGACCAAGGACGAGCGGTACGCCCGCACCCAGGAGTACATCCAGATCGTCAAGCGGGCGTGGACCGCCACCGAGCCGTTCGACCACCACGGCCGGTTCTACGACTTCGCCGACTTCCACCTGGACACCAAGCCGGTCGACGGCCACGTGCCGACGATCTCGTTCGGCGGCTCCTCGGACGCCGCGTTCAAGGTCGGCGCGGCGGAGGCGGACATCTACGCCGTCTGGGGCGAGCCGCTGGACCGCACCCAGGAGCAGATCGACCGGGTGCACGCCGAGGCCGCCGCCGCGGGCCGCGCCACCCCGCCGCGGATCCACGCCGCGTTCCGGCCGATCATCGCGCCGACCGAGGAGCTGGCCTGGGAGAAGGCGCACCGCGTCCTCGACGCGATCGAGGCCCGCAAGGCCGCGCTCGGCGGCGTGCTGAGCGCGCGGCACCCCATCGACGCCCCGCAGAACGCCGGCTCGCAGCGGCTGCTGGAGATCGCGGCGCAGGGCGACCGGTTCGACTCCGTGCTGTGGACCGCGACCGCGAAGGCCACCGGCGGCGCGGGCAACTCCAACGCGCTGGTCGGCACGCCCGAGCAGGTCGCGGAGGCGCTGCTCGCGTACTACGACCGGGGCGTCCGGGTCATCTCGGCCCGTGGCTACGACCTGCTGGACGACGCGGTCGACTTCGGCCGGTACGTCATCCCGCTGGTCCGCGAGGGCGTCGCCGCGCGCGACCGCGAGGCCGCCGCGTCCGCCGCGGCCTGAGCGGGGGCCGGCCGTGCGCTTCCAGCTGCTCGACATCGTCTTCAACCCGCCGCACCCGGTCACGGGCGAGGCGGTGCCCCCGGCCGACCGGCTCGCCCGCACCGTCCGGCACGCCGTCCTGGCCGAGGAGCTCGGCTTCGACTCGTTCGCCGTGGGGGAGCGGCACGCCGGCGACGTGCTGTCGTCGGCCCCCACGGTGATCCTCGGCGCGATCGCCGCGTCGACCCGCCGGATCCTGCTGTCGACGGGCGTCACCGTGCTGTCGCTGCTCGACCCGGTGCGGGTGGCCGAGGACCTGGCGACCGTCGACCAGTTGTCCCGCGGCCGGCTGGAGATCGTCATCGGCAAGGGCAACGAGGTGCTGCAGTACCCGCTGCTCGGCCTCGACCTCGACAAGCAGTACGAGTACCTCGAGGAGAACTACGAACTGCTCCGCCTCCTGCTCTCGGAGGAGGACGTGACCTGGGAGGGCCGGCACCGGCACCGCCTGGAGCACGCGACCACGCTGCCGCGGCCGTACGCCGGGCCGTTCCGGATCTGGCACGGCTCGGCGACCTCCCGGTTCGCCGTCGAGCTCGCGGCGCGCTGGGGCGACCCGATCGTCACCGCGAACGCCCTGCAGCCGCGGGAGAACTACGCCGTGCTGCTCGACCACTACCGCGAGCAGTACGCCGCGCACGGCCACGACCCGGCCCGCGCGTACGTCGGCTCCGGCTCCGGCGGGCTGTTCCTCGCGGACACCACCGAGGCCGCCGTCGCGCAGTACCGGCCGCTGTACCAGGGCCAGGTCGACGCCGCGGCCCGCCGGGGCTACGGCGCCGACGCCGTGGGGAAGGCGCCGTCCTTCCGCACGCTGGAGGAGGCCGTCGAGCGCGGCCCGGCCCTGGTCGGCTCCCCGGAGCGGGTGGCCGAGAAGATCCTCGACTACCACGCGACCTACGGGCACGTCCTGCAGTCCGTCTCCGTGAACCACCTGCTCGACCCGGCGGAGCAGGAGGACGTCCTGCGCCGGTTCGCCGAGCAGGTCGCGCCGCTGGTCCGGGCCGAGGTGCGCACCGACCTGTGGAGCGCCGCCGACCCCCGCCGCGCCGCCGGCTTCACCGCGGTCGACCACGCGGCTCCGGCCGTCCCCGTCGCCGGCTGACCCGCCACCCCCGACCACCATCCCACCCCATCCAGGAGCACCGATGACCACGCCCACCCGACGCCGGGGCGCCCGCCCCGCCGCCGCGGCCACGCTCGCCACCACCACCCTGCTGCTCGCCGCCTGCTCCTCCGGCGGGTCCGGCGGCGGGTCCGGCGACGCCTCGACCGGCGCCGGCGCCGAGCCCGTCTCCGGCGGCGACCTCCGGTTCGCGATCACGGTCGACTCCCGGTGCATCGACCCGCAGCAGGTCGGCAACAACGACGCCATCGCCGTCGCCCGGCAGACCGTCGCGTCGCTGACCGCGCAGGACCCGGACACCGGCGAGATCGTCCCCTGGCTCGCCGAGAGCTGGGAGGTCAGCGACGACGCGTCGAGCTACACGTTCCACCTGCGCGAGGGCGCCACCTACGCGGACGGCACCCCGATCGACGCGGAGTCGGTCAAGACGAACTTCGACGCGATCGTCGCGCTCGGCGCCACGGCGTCGCTGGGCTCGCAGTACCTGGTCGGCTACGAGGGCACGACGGTCGCCGACCCGCAGACGCTCACCGTCGACTTCGCCCAGCCGAGCGCCCAGTTCCTCCAGGCCACGTCGACGTTCTCGCTCGGCCTGCTGTCGCCCGCCTCGGCGGGCCTCACACCCGAGGAGCGCTGCGCCGGCGACTACGTGGGGTCCGGCCCGTTCCAGGTCGACTCGTACACGCAGGACCAGGAGATCGTGCTGTCGAAGGTCGACGGGTACGACTGGTCGTCCGAGGCCGACGAGCACACCGGCGGGGCCTACCTCGACACCGTGACGTTCCAGGTCATCCCGGAGTCGTCGGTGCGCGCCGGCAGCCTGGCCTCGGGCCAGATCGACGCGACCGCGGCGATCGCGGCCGTCGACCAGCCGCAGTTCGACGGCAACGGGTTCTGGCTGCAGCAGCGCGCCAACCCCGGTGTGGCCTACCAGCTGTTCCCGAAGGAGTCGAGCCCGCTCGCGTCCGACGAGGCCGTGCGGGTCGCCATCTCGAAGGGCATCGACCGGCAGCAGATCGTCGACACCGTGCTCACCGAGCGCGACCAGGCGGCGACCGGCGTGCTCTCGCACTCCACCCCGCTGGCCGCGGACCTGGGCGACCTGCTCGCCTACGACCCCGACGGCGCCGAGGAGCTGCTGGACGACGCGGGCTGGGTGGTCGGCGACGACGGCATCCGGGAGAAGGACGGCCAGAGGCTGTCCACCACCGTCACGTTCTGGCAGGACCCGGCGCCGCTGGAGCTCGTGCAGCAGCAGCTGCGCCAGATCGGCGTGGACCTGCAGCTGCGACACGTCGAGATCGCCGAGTCGACCGCTATCAAGGAGAGCGGCGACTTCGACTTCGACTACTACAACCTCACCCGGTCGGACCCGGACGTGCTGCGGCTGATCTTCTCGGCGAACGCGCGCAACATCAACGACCGCCCGGCCGAGGAGGTCGACGACCTGCTCGACCGGTCCGCCGCCGCCACCGACCCCGACGAGCGCGGGCAGCTGATCGAGGAGGCCTCCCGGCTGCTGGTCGAGCACGGCCACGCCATCCCGGTGTACGAGCTGTCCACCACGATCGCCGCCGCCGACCGCGTGCACGGGCTCGCGTTCGAGGGCTCCAGCCGGCTCGACTTCTACGGCGCGTGGGTGGACCCGTCCTGATGGCCCGGTACGTCGCGCGCCGCGCCGCCCAGGGGCTGTTCGTGCTCTGGGCCGCGTTCACCATCGCGTTCTTCGTGCTCTACCTGCTCCCGAGCGACCCGGCGGCGCTGGCCGCCGGGTCGGGCGGGGAGGTGGCGTCGGTCGACCCGGCCCTGCTGGACGACCTGCGCGCCCGGTACGGGCTCGACCGGCCGGTGCTGGTCCAGTACGCCGACGCCCTGTGGGGCGCGGTCCGGCTCGACTTCGGGCCGTCGTACCAGTCGGGCGCGCCGGCCGGTTCGCTGGTGGCGCAGGCGCTGCCGCAGACCCTGCTGCTCACGGGCGTCGCCCTGACGCTCGCGGTGCTCGGCGGCACGGCGCTCGCGGTGGCCGGCGTGCTGCCGCGCAGCCGGTGGCTGCGCCAGGTGCTGTCGGCTCTGCCGCCGGTCGGGGTCGCGCTGCCGACGTTCGTCATCGGGCTCGTCCTGCTGCAGTGGCTGTCGTTCCGCGCCGGCCTGCTGCCCGCGATCGGCAACGCCGGCTGGCAGAGCCTGGTGCTGCCCGCCGTGACCCTCGCGATCCCTCCGGGAGCCCAGCTCGCGCAGGTGCTGTCCCGCAGCCTGCGGGGCACGCTCGGCGAGCCGTACGTCGAGACCGCCCGCGCCAAGGGCGCCGGCCGGCTCCGGGTGCAGCTCGGGCACGCGCTGCGCAACGCGGCGATCCCGGCGTTCACGATGCTCGGCGTCCTGGTCGGCGGGCTGCTCGGCGGGGCCGTCGTCACCGAGACCGTGTTCTCCCGGGTCGGGCTCGGGCGGCTCACCGTGCAGTCCGTCAACACCCAGGACGTGCCGGTGGTGCTCGCGGTCGTCGTGCTGTCGGCGCTGGTGTTCGTCGTCACGACGCTCGTCGTCGACCTGCTCTACCCGCTGCTGGACCCGCGCATCGAGCGGGCCCCGACCCGGAAGGCGGTGGCCGCGTGACCGTCACGACCACCACCCGCGCGCCGGAGGAGATCGAGGTCGCCGACCGCCAGGACGCCCGGTCGATCCTGCGGCACGGGCGGGCGCGGGGCGCCGGGTCCGCGGGTCCGTGGGCCGCGCGGGCGGGGCGGTACCTGCTCCGGCGCCCGGGGCTCGTGGTGGCGGGGCTGGTGCTGCTGCTCGTCGCCGCGTGGGCCGCCGCGCCGGCGGTGTTCGCGTCCGGCGACGCGATCACCGGCGTCCCGGCCGACCGGCTGCTGGCGCCGTCCGCCGAGCACCTGTTCGGCACCGACCACCTGGGCCGCGACGTGTGGACGCGAGTCGTGCACGGCGCCTCGCTGTCCCTGCGGACCACGGCGCTCGCGGTCGTCGTCGGCCTGGTGGTCGGCTCGGCCCTCGGGCTGCTCGCCGGGTTCCTGCGCGGCTGGGTGGACGACGTCGTGGGCCGGGCGGTCGACGTGCTGCTCGCGGTGCCGAGCATCCTGCTGTCGCTCGCGATCATCACCGCCCTCGGCACCGGGCCGACCAAGATCGCCGTGGCCGTCGGCGTCGGCGCCGTGGCGACGTTCGCCCGGGTGATGCGCGCCGAGGTGCTGCGCACGTCGACCTCGGTCTACGTCGAGGCCGCGCGCGCGTCGGGCGCCCGCTGGTGGTCGGTGCTGGGCCGGCACGTGCTGCCCAACTCCGCCGGGCCGGTCCTCGCGCTCGTCGCGCTGGAGTTCGGCGGCGCGGTGCTGGCGGTGTCTGCGCTGAGCTTCCTCGGCTACGGCACGCCGCCGCCCACCCCCGAGTGGGGGTCGCTGATCTCCGGCGGCCGCGACTACCTCGCCGCCGCCTGGTGGCTGACCACCCTGCCCGGGCTCGTGATCGTGGCGGTCGTGCTGTCCGCCAACCGGGTCGCGCGGGCGCTCGAGACGACGGGAGAGGACCAGTGACGCAGCTGCAGGAGGACCGGGCCGCCGCCCCGGCCGGGGCCGACGCGACGCCGGTGCTCGAGGTCGAGGGCCTCGCGGTCGGCTACCGCACCCGGGACGGCCAGGTGTACCGGGCCGTGCGCGGGGTGGACCTGCGGGTCCGCCCCGGCGAGGTGGTCGCGCTCGTCGGCGAGTCGGGATCCGGCAAGAGCAGCACCGCGCACGCGGCGCTGCACCTGCTGGCCCGCGGCGGCGCGGTCACGGGCGGGCGGATCCGGCTCGGCGGGCGCGACGTGTCCGACCTGACCGAGCGCGAGTGGCGGGCGGTCCGCGGCCGCGAGGTGGGGCTGGTCCCGCAGGACCCGACCGTGTCGCTCAACCCCGTGCAGCGCGTCGGCGACCAGGTGGCCGAGGTGCTGGTCATCCACGGGCTCGCCCGGCGCCGGGAGGCGCGCCGCCGCGCGGTCGCCCTGCTGGAGCAGGCCGCGGTCCCCGACCCCGCGGCGCGCGCCCGGCAGTACCCGCACCAGCTGTCCGGCGGTCTCCGGCAGCGGGTGCTCATCGCCGTGGCGATCGCGGCGGGGCCCCGGCTGGTCGTCGCCGACGAGCCCACCAGCGCCCTCGACGTCACCGTCCAGCGGCGGATCCTCGACCACCTGGAGACCCTGGTCCGCGACCGCGGGACGGCGCTGCTGCTCATCACGCACGACCTCGGGGTCGCGGCGGACCGGGCCGACCGGATCGTCGTGCTGGAGAACGGGGCGGTGGTCGAGGAGGGCACCGCCGACCAGGTGCTCGGGGACCCGCGGCACCCGTACACGCGGCAGCTGATCGCGGCGGCGCCGAGCCTCGCGGACGGGCGGCTGGTGGCGGCGTCGCCGGGTGCGGCGGGCGGGGCGGTGGTGCCCTCCGGGCCGACGGCGGCCACGACCGGGGCCGCCGCGACGCCGGCCGCCGAGGCGGCGCCGGTGCTGGAGCTGGTCGACGTCCGCAAGGAGTTCCCGCGCCCTCGCGGCGCCGCGGGCGCGCGCTCGCTGGTCGCCGTCGACGGCGTGAGCCTGCGCGTCGACCGCGGGACCACCTACGCCCTGGTCGGGGAGTCGGGTTCGGGCAAGAGCACCACCGCCCGCCTCGCGCTGCACCTGGAGCAGCCCACCGCGGGCCGGGTGCGGTTCCGGGCCGAGGACGTCACCGGCGCGCGCGGCGAGACCCTGCGCCGGCTGCGCCGCGGGTTCCAGGTCGTCTACCAGAGCCCGTACGCGTCGCTCGACCCGCGGTTCACGGTCGCCGAGGTGATCGCGGAGCCGCTGCGCGCCTACGGCGTCGGCACCCGGGCCGAGCGCGCCGACCGGGTGCGCGAGCTGCTCGCCGACGTCGCCCTGCCCGCCGACGCGGCCCGGCGCAGCCCGCGCGAGCTGTCGGGCGGGCAGCGGCAGCGGGTCGCGATCGCCCGCGCGCTCGCCCTGCGCCCGGACCTGGTGGTCCTCGACGAGCCGGTGTCGGCGCTCGACGTGTCCGTGCAGGCGCAGATCCTCGACCTGCTGGTCCGGCTCCAGGCCGAGCACGGCCTGACCTACCTGTTCATCTCGCACGACCTGGCGGTGGTCCGGCGGGTCGCCGACCACGTCGGGGTGCTGCACGACGGGCGCCTCGTGGAGCAGGGCACCGCCGAGCAGATCCTGCTCGACCCGCGGCAGGAGTACACCCGCGAGCTCGTCGCGGCGATCCCGGGGCGCCGCGTGCGGCCGGGAGCGCCCGCCGCCTCCGCCGGCCGCCCGACCGCGGCCCGCGCAGCCCGCCCCGCACCCGACGAGGCCCGATGACCGCCCTGCCCGACGCCGACCGCCTGGCCGGCGAGACCACCGAGCTGCTGCAGGCGCTGATCCGGGACGCGTGCGTGAACGAGGGCACCGTCGCCTCGGGGCACGGCACCTGGCGGGGGCTGTTCCACGGCCACGACGAGCGCGTGGACGTGGCGGGCCTCGCGCCGACCACGGCCGCGCTGCACGACGTGGTGACCGGCTTCCTGCGGTAGCGCCGGGACGCCGCGGGCGCGACGCCGGGCCCCCCGACGGCGAACCGGGACGGATCGTCCGAGCTTTCTGCGCGCCCGCTGCATCCGCGCCGGGCGCGCGCGCCGTAGAGGGGGTGTCAGCCGCCCACGCCCCCCGCCGACGGGGGGCACGGAACGAGGAGCACCCCATGCGTCATCGTCCGTCCGTCACCCTCGCCGCCGCCGGCATCGGCTCGGCGCTGCTGGTGGCCGCCGCCGCGCTGCCCGCCTCCGCCGCCACCGGCGGGACGGCGTCGCTCGCCGTCCTGCACGGCGTCCCCGACCTGACCGTCGACGTCTGGGTCGACGGCACCCGCACCCTCGACGACTTCACGCCCGGCACGCTCGCCGGGCCGCTGGACGTGCCCGCGGGCGCGCACACCCTGGCGATCACCGCCGCCGACGCCGCCGACGACAGCCAGCCGGCGATCGGCCCGGTCGACGTCACCCTGGAGGCGGGCGCCAGCTACACCGCGGTCGCGCACCTCACCGCCACCGGCGACCCGACCGCCACGCTGTTCACCAACGACACCTCCGCGGTGCCGGCGGGCCAGGGGCGCCTCACCGTCCGGCACGTCGCCGCCGCGCCGGCGGTCGACGTCCTCGCGGGCGGCAGCCCGGTCGTGACGAACCTGTCGAACCCGGACGAGCAGTCGCTCACGGTGCCCGCCGGGACCGTCTCCGCGGCGGTCGCCGCCACCGGCACCACCACCCCGGTGCTCGGCCCCACCGACCTCACGATCGCGGAGGGAGCCGACACGATCGTGTACGCCTGGGGCTCGCTCGAGGCGGGCAACCTGGCGCTCGCGGTGCAGACCATCAGCGGGCTGCACTCGGCCCCGGGCGGCGTGCCGTCCGGGGAGCTCGGCACCGCCGCCGAGGGCGGGTCCGGGCCCGCTGCGCCGTGGGTCGCGGCCGCGACGCTGCTGGCGCTGGTCGCGGTCGCCGGCGCCGTGCGGCCCGCGCGCCGGGCCCGCGCGGCGGTCCGCGACCGCCGCTGAGACGGCCGGGGCGCGGGTGCGTCGTCCCCGCCGCCCGCGCCCCGGTCCAGCCCGCGCGTCCCGACCCGGAGGCACCGTGCCACCCACCGACCCCGACCCCCGACCACGCCGCAGCCCCCGCGGCGTGGTCGGGACCCTCCTCGCCGTCGTCGTGCTCGGGCTCGCGGCGGCGGGGCTGGCGGGGGCGTTCGCGGGCTCGGAGCGGCAGCGCGCGGTCGAGGTGGTGACGTCCCCGGCGACGCCGTCGGCCACGGCCGCGCCGTCGCCGACCACCCCGCCCGCGACCGCCCCCACCGTGCCCGTCGCCCCCGCCACGCCGCCGCCGGCCGCGGCCCCCTCGCCGACCGCGCCGGTGCGGGTCGTGATCCCGGGCCGCGACGTGGACGTCCCCGTCGACCCGGTCGGCGTCGCCCCGGACGGGCAGATGGAGATCCCGCCGCTCGCCGAGCGCGGCGGCTGGTACCGGTTCGGCGCCGACCCCGGCGAGCCCGCCGGCACCACCGTCGTGGCCGCGCACGTCGACTCGATCGCGTCCGGCGGGACCGGGCCGTTCGTGCACCTGGTCGACGTCCGGCCCGGGGACGCCGTCGAGGTCACCCTCGCGGACGGCAGCACCCGCACGTACGCCGTCGACGCCGTGACCCGGTTCCCGAAGGACCAGGCGCGGTGGCCGGACGTGTTCACCCGGGACGGCCCGCCGCGGCTCGCGCTCGTGACGTGCGGCGGCGCCTTCGACCGGGACACGCGGCACTACGTCGACAACGTCCTGGTCACGGCCACCCCGGTCGGCGCATGATGGCCTCCGCGACCCCCGCACCCCGCGGCGGGACCCGGCCCGCGAGGAGGCGCGCCCTGTCCAGCCCCGTCGCGCACCTGCGCCCGCCGCCCGAGTGGGACGACGACGCCCTGGCGCGCGCCTTCGAGGCGGGGGACGAGCTCGCGCTCGCCGAGGCGTACCGGCGGTGGTCGGCCTTCGTGCACACCGTGGCCCTGCGGGCGCTGGGGTCCGGGGCGGACGCCGAGGACGTCACCCAGCAGGTGTTCGTCGCCGCCTGGCGGGGACGCTCCGGGTACCGCGCCGACCGGGGGCCGCTGCGCGCCTGGCTCACCGGCATCACCCGGAACGCCGTCGCCGACGCGCTCGGCCGCCGCACCCGGGACGCCCGGGACCTGCGGGCGGTCGCCGCCCGCGCCGTCCGCGAGCCGGAGCCGGAGGCCGCCCGGGTGGCCGACCACGTCGTCGTCGTCGACGAGCTGCACCGGCTCGGGGAGCCGCAGCGCACGATCCTCGCCCTCGCGTTCTACGACGACCTCACGCACGACCAGATCGCCCGGCGGCTCGACCTGCCGCTCGGCACGGTGAAGAGCCACATCCGTCGTAGCCTGCAACGGCTGCGCGACCGGTTGGAGGTGGACGGTGCCGCACCTCGACCCTGACGCCGTCGCCCTGGCCGCGCTGGGCGAGCCGCTCGACGCGGCCCCCCGCGCGCACCTCGCGTCGTGCGCCGAGTGCGCCCGCGAGGTCGCGGCGCTCGCGGCCACGGCGGCCGTCGCCCGCGCCGGCGACGCCGGCGACCTGGTCCCGCCGCCCGCCGCCGTGTGGGGGCGGGTGCGGGACGAGCTCGGGCTCGCCGACGACGTCGTGCCGGACGGCACGCGGCCGGACGACCTCGGGGTGGACGAGGGTCCGGGGGACGCCCTCCCGGGCGCCCTCGGGGCCGGCCGGCGTCCGGAGGACCGCGCCGAGGGGCACGACCGGTCGGCCGGCGGCGCGACCGGTCCGCGTTCGGCGCCCGGCTCCGACCTCGTCCCCCAGTCCCCGCGCCGGCGCCGACGGGGGGCGTGGCTCGCCGCCGCGGCGGCCGGCCTGGTCGTCGGCGGCGTCGCGGGCGGCCTGGCCGTCTCCGCCGCGCTGCGCCCGGACTCCGAGACGGTCGTCGCCGAGGTCCGGCTCGAGGCCCTGCCCGGCTGGTCCGCGTCGGGCGACGCGCAGGTCGAGGAGGACGCCGAGGGCCGCCGGACC
The DNA here is from genome assembly GCF_007679345.1 of Cellulosimicrobium cellulans. Taxonomy (GTDB): domain Bacteria; phylum Actinomycetota; class Actinomycetes; order Actinomycetales; family Cellulomonadaceae; genus Cellulomonas; species Cellulomonas cellulans_A. Next base: position 3,301 of record NZ_VEGH01000023.1, on the reverse strand, counting down.
CTCGTGGTCCGCGTGACCGACGCCGACGCCGACGGCTTCCGCGAGGTGTGGTTGCTCGACGCCGGCGCGACGCGGCTCGTCTCGCTCGGCCTCCTCGACGGCGACGAGGGCCGGTTCGCGCTCCCGGCGGACCTGGACCTCGCCGAGTTCCCCGTCGTCGACGTGTCCGCCGAGCCGTTCGACGGCGATCCGGCCCACTCGGGTGACAGCATCGTGCGGGGCGAGCTCGCCCTCCCTGCCTGACCGGCGGGGCCCACCGAGGACGCGGAGCACGCATGGCCCCCTGGGCACCCGAGCGGTACTGGTCGGCCATCCGGGAGGAACGGGCCCGGTTCGCCGCGGAGCTCGCGGCCCTGCCCCCCGAGGCGTGGTCGGCGTCGACGCTGTGCGGCGACTGGTCCGTCGAGGACGTCGTCGCGCACCTGACCGCGGGGGCGAGCACCGGGCGGTGGGCGTGGCTGCGGAGCATCGCCGGCGCACGGTTCGACGCCGACCGGCACAACGCCAGGCGGCTCGCGGAGCACCGCGGCCCGGCGTCCGTCGACACGCTGGCTGGCTTCCGGTCCGTCGTCGACTCCCGGGTCGCACCCACGGGCGACCTGTGGGCGTGGCTCGGCGAGGTGGTCGTGCACGGCACCGACGTCCGCGAGCCCCTCGGGCTGCCGGGAGCCCCGGACCCGGAGGCCGTCGAGGCGGTCGCGGCGGGCTACGCACGGCGGGACTTCGCCGTGGCGTCCCGGACCGTCGCGACGGGCGTGCGGCTGGTCGCGGACGACAGCGGGTTCCGCGCCGGCGACGGCCCGGAGGTCACCGGCACCACGCTCGACCTGGTCATGGCGATGGCGGGCCGGCCGTCCGCGGTCGCGCGGCTCGCCGGCGAGGGCGCGCCGGTGCTGGCGGCCACCGTGGCCCGCCGGCGGCGGGCGTGAGCGTGCGGCGCGGGCCGGCCCGGGTCATCCGCGGCGGGTGAGGCCGCGGCCCGCCGCGCGTGGCCACGGTGGGCGCGGGCCGGGCCGCGCACCGCGGTCGGCAGCCGGACGGGGGTGCGATGAGCGGCAGCGGGGGAGCGTCGTCCACCGTCCTCGTCGTCGGCGCGGGACCGGTGGGCCTGACCGCCGCCTGCGAGCTCGCGCGGCAGGGCGCCCGGGTCCGGCTGGTCGACGCGCTGCCGGAGCCCACCCCGCAGTCGCGCGCCGTGATCGTGCACGCCCGCACGCAGGAGCACCTGGCCGCGATGGGCGTGCTGGACGAGCTGGCGGCCCGGGCGGTCGAGATCACGGCCGTCGAGGTCCGGTCCGGCGCCGCGGGCACGCTGCGCCTGCGCGCGTCCACCCGCGGCATCGACTCCCGGTACCCGCGCGCGCTCGACACCCCGCAGCCGGTGACCGAGGCGGTGCTCGCGGGGCTGGCGGCGCGACGAGGTGTCGTCGTCGAGCGCGGGGTGCGGCTGACCGACCTCTCCCAGGACGCCGACGGCGTCGACGTGACGCTCGAGTCCGCTGCCGGTCCCGAGCGGGTGCGGGTCGGCTGGGTGGTCGGCGCCGACGGCGGCCACAGCCGGGTCCGTGCCGCGGTGGGCGAGCGGATCGAGGGCGTCTTCCACGGCGAGCACTTCCTGTTCGCCGACGTCGCCGCGGCGACCACGCTCCCGCCGGACACCATCCGACTGTTCGCCGGGGCGGACGGGGTGTCCGGGGCGTTCCCGATGCCCGACGGGCGGACGCGGTTCCTGATCCAGGTCCCCGCCCCGGGTCCGTCCGGCGACCCGACGGTGGCCGAGGTCCAGCGGCTCGTCGACGAGCGGATGGGCGAGCACTGGCGCCTGAGCGACCCCCGGTGGCTCGTCGGGTTCGAGGTGCACCACGGCCAGGTCGAGCGGTACCGCCACGGCCGCGTCCTGCTCGCGGGCGACGCGGCGCACGTGCACAGCCCCGCCGGCGGCCAGGGCATGAACACCGGGATGCAGGACGCGGTCAACCTCGCGTGGAAGCTCGCGCTCGTCAGCACGGGGCGGGCCGGGGACGAGCTGCTCGACAGCTACCACGCGGAGCGGCACCCGGTCGGCGCCGCGGTCGTCCGGCAGACCACGCGCCTCACGCACGCCGTCGCCACGCAGGGGCCGCGGGCCCACCTGCGCGACGTCGGGCTGCTGCTGCTCGGCCACGTCCCGGCGGTCGGCGAGGCGGTCGCGTCGAGCATGGCCGAGGTGCGGCTGCGGTACCGGGGGAGCCCGGCCGTCAGCGGGGGCGACGGCGTGCGCGGCGCGAGCCCGGGCGACCACGCGCCGGACCCGGAGGGGCTCTCGACGGCGGACGGCGGCCCGGCCCGCGTCGGCGACCTGCTGCGCCGGCCCGGGCACCTGGTGCTGACCACGTGCCTGTCCCGGACGTCGCACGAGCGCCTGCGTCGCGTCCTGGGCGGCCTCGGCACGGTGGTCCCGGTGCGGCCGGGGCCCGACGGAACAGCCGACGGCCCGGTCCTGGTCGACCCGGGCGGCGTCGTCGCCGACCGCTACGGGATCGGGCACGACGGGGCCGCCGTGATCCGGCCCGACGGGTACCTCGGCTACCTGTCCGCCCGCACGGACCCGGCCGGCGTCGCCCGGCACCTCGCGGAGCGCGAGCACCTGCTCGGCGTCGGGGGCGGCTGCGCGCCCGACCTCACCAGCAGAGGCAGAACGGGTGCCCCGACGGGTCCGCGTACACCTGGAACCCCTCGGGCGCGTCCGGGTCGTCGGCCGGCTTGAGCAGCTCGGCGCCCAGCCCGGTGACGTGCGCGTGCGCCTCCGCCAGGTCCTCGACGTAGAGGTCCAGGTGGATCTGCTGCTGCTCGCCGTCCGGCCAGTCCGGCCGCACGTGGTTCGGGGCCAGCTGGAAGCCCATCCGCGGCTCGCCGTCGACGTAGAGCATGTGCCAGTCGTCGTCGGGCTCCACCGTCCCGCCGAGGACGCCCGCCCAGAACGCGCTCTCCGTCGCGAGGTCGGCCGTGTCGAACACCGTCACCTGATGCCTGATCCGCATGCCCCGATGCTGGCACCGGCCACCGACATGCGCGAGGTCGGAGCGGGGGGGCGGGCCGAGCCCGGCCCGCGAGGTGCGCGCCGCTGTCCGAGGCCGGTCGCAGACGGCGGAGCCGTGCCGGCTCAGAACGGGGGTGCTGCGTCGAGCGGGTCGCTGGTGGCGTCGTGGCTCTGGCCGGTGCCGGGTCGGGTGAGGTAGCGGTGTCCGGTGGGGGTGATCCACTCGAACAGCCCGGGTGCGATCTGGCGCAGCCGGAAGCCGCCGTCGGTCTTGAGGCGGTG
>NZ_VEGH01000022.1 GCF_007679345.1 Cellulosimicrobium cellulans | reverse complement strand
GGGGGGGCGCGGGCTACCGCGCTGGGCGCGGGCTACCGCGCTGGGCGCGGGCTACCGCGCTGGGCGCGGGCTACCGCGCTCGGCGCGCGCCCCCGCGCTCGGCGCGGGCGTCTTCCTCCAGCGCGCCGCAGCGCGCAGCAGCCGGTGCGGTCCTCGTCAGCGGTAGAAGCGTGCCGCGCGGTCGTAGAGGTCCAGCACCTCGTCCCGGCGCGCCGGGGAGCCGAACCGTCCCGGGTCGGCGCGGGCCGCGGCCGCCAGGTCGGCGACCCAGCGTGCGAAGAACGCCCGGTGCTCGGCCTGCGCCGCGGGGTCCGGGCCGGGGCCGTCGAGGTGCACGGGGCTCGTGTGGGCGAGCCGGATCGTGCGGGGGTCCGGCTGCCTGGCCCGGGCGGCCACCCAGCCGGCGCGGCGCAGGTCGAGCGTGACGTCCAGCACCGGCCCGTCGGAGCGCGCCGCGACCAGGCCGTCGACGACGACCTCGACCCGCGCCGGACCGGTGCCGTCGGGCGCGGAGCCGCCCGCGCCGGAGCCGTCCGACGCGCGCGTCCCCGGCCCCGCGCCGACGCCGGGTGCCCACGCCGTGCGCGCCACCGCGCGCACCCGGTGCCGCCCCGCGGGCACCGTCGCGCCCGGCCCGGCGTCACCGACGGCCAACGCCAGGAGCGGCCCGTTCGTCACCACGGACCGCCCGGCCCGGAGCCCGGCGTAGAAGCCGTCGACGGTCAGCGGCCCCGGCGCCTGGACGTACACCCGGTCGTACCCGGGCGGCGCGGGCAGCACGCCCGACGCCGAGCCCGCCGACGCCGGCAGCCGCAGCCCGAGGCCGAGGTACCGGTACCAGAGCGCGAGCTGGTACCGGCTCGCGCCCTCCGGGCCCGGGTACGCGGCGCGGTCGCGGGGGCGCCCCCAGGCCTCGTTGGCGAGCATCCCGCCGGGGACGTAGTGGTTGTTCAGCACGCCGACCGCGTCCGGGGCGCCGGTGGCCATCAGCACCGGGACGTCCCACCAGGTCAGCTTCTCGGCGTCGACGAAGGCGCCCGTGGCCCGCGCGGCGTCCACGAGGGTCCGGGCGGGCGGGTACCACCAGTCCCCGGCGCCGGTGCCGGGCAGGTCGGGCACCGTGACGCCGTGCAGCAGGACGGCCCCGCCGCCGCGCTCGTCCTCGGTGACCGGCGCGACGGCGTGCCGGTCGCCGTCGACCGTCAGGGCGGCCCGCGGGACGCCGCCGTCCCCGCCCGCCCCGGCTCCGCCGGCGCCGGCCCCGCCCGCCCCGGTCCCGCCCGCCGGCGCCTGCTCGTTCCACCGGGTCACGAACGCCCCCAGGTGCAGGTCCTCGGCCCGGAGCAGCGCGGCCGCGTCCGCGAGCGGCCGGTGCACGTGCAGGTCGCCGGACCACCACCCGTCGGCGGCGAGGTCGGCCCACCGCTCCGGGTCGCAGGCCACGCGCGCCCCGCCGGCCCCGACGTCGACGACCCGCTCGACCCGCCGGTGCTCCGGCCCGCGCTCCACGACGACCGTGCAGGCCTCGCGCGGCACGGGGACCTCCGCGGTGCCGGCGGAGAGGAAGTGCGCGGTGTACCCGGGCTCGATCGTGGAGGCGTCGGTGGGGTCGACGTCCATCCCGAGCACCCCGGGGCGGTCGTCGGCGGTGCGGTCGCGAACGGCGTCCTCGGGCGCGTGCCACGTCCCGTCCGGCCCGCGGACCGTGACGCGCGCGGGGGTCCCGGTCTCGATCGTCAGCGTCGGCACGCGTCGACCGTAGCGAGCGCCACGGGGCGTCCCGCAAGCGCGCCGTGACCAGAAGTGCACCGGATGATGGGCGGGCACCTCGCCGATTCCCAGGCCGTTCCCAGCAAGCGTGCCTAGCGTCGTGTGTCACACCCAATGTGATCGGATTCAACCAAGGGGTCCCGGGGGCCGGGACCAGGGGAGGACGACCCATGGCGCACACCACCCGACGCCGCACGCTCGGCCTGATGTCCGGCCTGTCCGTCCTCGTGGCGCTGGCGGCCTGCAGCAACGCGGACGCCGCCACCGAGGACGACGCGCAGGCGTCCTCCCAGTCCGACGCGGGCTCCGGCGGCGCGGACGCGACCGCGGGCGCCGGCACCGACGGCACCGCCGGATCGTCGACGGGCGAGTTCACCGACGGGAGCTACACGGCCGAGGGCTCGTACTCGACGCCGGGCGGCGAGGAGTCGATCTCGGTCGACGTCACCGTGGCCGACGGCGTGGTCACCGACGTCACCGTCACCCCCGAGGCGACCGGCGGCAACGCGGCGCGGTTCCAGGACGAGTTCGCCTCCGGCATCGCCGACGAGGTCGTCGGCCAGGAGCTGGCCGGGCTGTCCGTCGACAAGGTCTCCGGCTCGTCGCTCACGGGCGACGGGTTCAACGCGGCGCTCGACCAGATCCGCGCCGATGCCGCGGCCTGACGCCACCGTCGCCTTCGACGCGATCGGCACCCGCTGGACGGTCGACACCCCGGAGCCGCTGGCGGACGCCGTCCTCGGCGCGGTGCGGGCCCGGATCGACCGGTTCGACCGGGACTGGTCGCGGTTCCGCGACGACTCCTGGGTGGCGGAGGTCGCCCGCGGCGGGGCGGGGTCGTACCGGCTGCCGGACGACGCCGGACCGCTGCTCGACGCGTACGACGAGGCGGCGCGGTGCACCGACGGGGCGGTCAGCCCGCTCGTCGGGCGCGCGCTGGAGGGGCTGGGCTACGACGCGGCCTACACGCTGCGCCCGCGCCGCGACGCCGACGGGTCGCTGCGCACCGCGCCGGTCCCCGACTGGCGCGGTGCCGCGCGGCGGGACGGCGCGACGCTGGTGCTCGACGAGCCGGCGCTGCTCGACGTCGGCGCGGGCGGCAAGGGTTACCTGGTCGACCTGGTGTCCGGCGTGCTCGCCGCCCACGGGGTCGGCGAGCACGTGGTGGACGCGGGCGGGGACCTGCGGGTCGCGGGCCGGGGCGCCGCGCCGCTGACCGTCGCCCTGGAGGACCCGCGGGACACGACGCGCGCGCTCGGCGTGCTCCGGCTCGCCGACGGCGCCCTGTGCGGGTCGGCGACCAACCGGCGCGCCTGGGGCGAGGGCCTGCACCACGTGGTCGACGCGCGGACCGGGGTGCCGACCGCCGACGTGCTCGCCACCTGGGCGGTCGGGGAGTCGGCCCTGGTGGCCGACGTCGCCGCGACCGCGCTGTTCTTCGCCGAGCCGGACCTGGTCGCGTCCCGGTTCGACGTCCGCTACGTGGTGCTGCGCGCCGACGGGAGCCTGCGCTGGTCCCTCGGCCTGGACGGGGAGGTGTTCGCGTGAGCGCGTTCGCGTGGCTGGACGAGCGGCTGGGCCGCGTCACGATGTACCGGCTGCTGACCCTGGGGCTCTCCGCCCTCGCGGTCGTGGCGGTGGTGCTGGCGGCGACCGGCGTGATCTTCCTCGACCCCGGGGCGATGGTGGTGAGCGCGGCGGTCGCCGTGGCCGCGTCGGTGGCGAGCGCGTGGGGCGCCGCGCTGGCGTTCCGCACCCGCCCGCACACCGAGTCGGCGATCATCACCGGCCTGATCCTGTTCTTCCTGTTCTGGCCGACGCTCGAGGCCCGGTACCTCGGCACGCTCGCCCTGGCCGCGCTGCTGGCGAACGCGTCCAAGTACGTCCTGGCGTGGCGCGGCCGGCACCTGGTCAACCCCGCGGCGATCGGCGCGCTGCTGGTCGGGCTGACCGGCTGGGACGCGACGACCTGGTGGGTGGCGGACCGCTGGCTGCTCGTGCCGGTGCTGCTGCTGACCCTCGTGGTCGTCGTCCGGACCCGGCGGTACGCGCTGGTCGGGACGTTCGTCGGGGTCGCGGTGCTGGCCGTCGCGATCCGGCTGGTGGCCGAGGGCTCGGCGCCGTGGCCGGCGGTCCAGACGGCCGTGGTGTCCTACCCGATCCTGTTCCTCGGCGGCGTCATGCTGACCGAGCCGCTGACCCTGCCGCCGCGCCGCTGGCAGCAGCTGGTCGAGGCGGTCGTGGTCGGCGGGCTGATGGCCGTGTCGTACCACGTCGGCCCGCTGTTCAGCACGCCCGAGGCGGCGCTCGTCGTGGGCAACCTGATCGGCTTCGCCTGGGGCCAGCGCGGCGCCGTCCGGCTCACGCTGACCCGGTCGACCCGGCTCACGCCGCGCACCGTGGAGCTCGCGTTCCGGGCCGACCGGCCCGTGCGGTTCCGGCCGGGTCAGTATGTCGAGCTGACGGTGCCGCACCGCCGACCCGACGCCCGCGGCACCCGGCGCGTGTTCAGCGTGTCGTCGGCGCCGTCGGCGGGCGAGCTCACCGTGGCGCTGACCGTGCCCGAGCGGCCCAGCACGTTCAAGCGCGCGCTGGCCGCGCTGCCGATCGGCTCCCGGGTGCGGGCGACCGGGCTGGGCGGCGACTTCGTGCTGCCCGACGACGCCGAGCGGCCGGTGCTGCTCGTCGCCGGTGGCATCGGGATCACGCCGTTCGCGTCCCAGCTCGCGGCGCTGGCGGACGCGGGGGAGCGCCGGGACGTGGTGCTGGTGCACGCCGTCACCGACCACGCCGACCTCGCCTACGCCGACGTGGCGCGGGCCGCCGGGGCCCGGGTGCTCGTGCTGTCGCCGACGCCGGACCTGGACGGGCTGCCGCCCGGGGCGGTGCACCTGGGCGAGCGGCGGCTGAGCGTCGAGGGGCTCGCCGAGGCGGTGCCGGACCTGGCGCAGCGCGACGCCTACGTGTCCGGGCCGCCGGCGATGGTCGACGGGACGCGGGCGCTGCTGCGGCGCGCGGGGGCGCGGCGGGTGCGGACGGACGCGTTCAGCGGGTACTGAGCAGGGCCGGCGCCCCCGCCCCCCTGTCCTCAGCGACCGCGCGAGTCCAGCCACTCGTCGAACGTCGTCCGGCCCACCCGCCGCGGTCCGCCGTCGCCGCGGAGGTCGCCCGACGCCAGCCCGGCCCCGTACCGGCCGGGGAGGCGCACGTCCAGCACCCGCCGCCGGGTGCCGTCGTGCGCGGCCAGCCGCCGGACCATGTCCGCGAGGGTCTCGTCCCGCGGCCCGACCAGGTCCGGCGCGCGGCCCGTCGGCCCGGCCTCGGCGACCTCGACCAGGTGCTCGGCCACCTCGCGGGCGGCCACCGGGCGGCACAGCGTGCGGGGCACGACGGTGACCGGGCCGAGGGACGTGCGGGCGGTGACCTGCTCCGCGAACTCGTGGAACTGCGCCGCGCGGGCGATCGTGTGCGGGCTCCCCGACCCCGCGAGCAGCCGCTCCTGCGCCAGCTTGCCGGCGTAGTACGCGGCGTCCGTCCCGTCGATGCCCACGATCGACAGGGCCACGTGGTGCCGCACCCCCGCCCGGGTGCCCGCGGCCAGCAGGCTGCGCGTCGTGCCGGAGAAGAACGCCGTCGCCGCCCGGGCCGACAGCGTGGTGGTGTTCAGCACGTCGACGACGGCGTCGGCGCCCGCCAGCGCGGCGTCGAGACCGGCACCGCCCAGGACGTCGACGCCCTCGTGCCGGCTGAGGACCACGACGTCGTGCCCCCGGCGCGCGGCGGCGTCGACGACGTGCCGGCCGACGGTGCCGGTGCCGCCGGCGACCGCGATCCTCATCGGACCGGCTCCGCTGCGACGGGCACCCCGGGGACCGGGTACGGGCGCACGCCCCGGAGGTGGTCCCCGAGCGGGACCAGCGCGTCGTCGCTCTCGGCGCCCAGCGCGGTCCCGGCGACCGTCACGACGGCGCGCGGGTCCGACCGGTCGGCGAGCGTGGCGCGCAGGAGGTCGTCGAGCCGGTACCGGTGCGGACCCGCGAGGTCGACGGTGCCGTCCGCGGGCTCGCCCAGGGCGACGTCGGCCAGCAGGTCGACCACCTCGCCGACGTCCACCGGCTGCAGGAGCGTGCCGGGAGCCCGGACGGTGCCGTCGACCGTCAGCCAGTCGGCGAGGGCCGGGACGAAGTCGTGGAACTGGGTGGCCCGGACGATCGTGAACGGGACGCCGCCGTCGCGCACCGCCTCCTCCTGGGCGACCTTGCCGGCGTAGTACCCGTTCGCCAGCGCGCGGTCCGCGCCCACGACCGACAGCACGACGTGGTGCCGCACGCCGGTGCTGAGCCCGGCGGCGAGCAGGCGCTCGGTCGTGCCGCGGAAGAACGCCGTGGCGGCCGCGGGGTCCGTCTCGGGGACGTTGAGCACGTCCACGACGACGTCGGCCCCCCGCACGGCCTCACCGACGCCGGCGCCGGTCACGGGGTCGAAGCCCCTGCCGCGGGACCCGACGGCGACGTCGTGCCCGAGCTCCCGCAGCCGCGCGGTCAGGCGGCTCCCGACGTGGCCGGTGCCACCGGCGACAAGCAGTCGCATGGCTCTCCCTCCTGGCCGGCGCCCTGCCGGTCCTGCCGGCATGACGACGCAGCCCCGCCGGGTGTGAGGTCAGCGCCCGCCGTGCCAGGCGCCGAGCTTCTCGGGGTTCACCTGCAACCACAGGTCCACGATCCGGCCGTCCAGCACCCGTGCGTTGACGACACCCCGCACGCCGTCCTCGGTCACCAGGGCGAACGCCAGCCCGTCGCCGGTCCGCCGGGGCACCAGCGTCGCCGTCGCCTGCTTGCGGAGGACGCCGAGCACGAACCGCGCCACGTGCTCGACCCCCAGCACCGGGCGCCGCGCCGCGCTGACCAGACCGCCGCCGTCGGACCGCAGCGTCACCGAGGGGTCGAGGAGGGCCGTCAGGGCGTCGATGTCGCCGCCCGCGCAGGCCGCGGCGAAGGCGGCCAGGACGGTGTCGTGCTCGCGGGTGCCCCCGGCGGGGACGGCGCCGCGCTCGCGGACCCGCCGCCGGGCGGACGTCGCGAGCTGGCGGACCGCGGCGGGCGTGCGCCCCACGACCGCCGCGACCTCGTCGAAGGGCACCGCGAACACGTCGTGCAGCACGAAGGCGACGCGCTCGGCAGGGGTCATGCTCTCCATGACCACGAGGAGCGCGGTGCTCACCTCCTCGTCGAGAGTGACGCGGTCGAGCGGGTCGCCGCCGCCCGGGGGGAGGGCGGGGGCGGTCGCGCCGGGGACGCCGGCGAACAGGTCCGCCGGCACCGGCTCCGGGAGCCACTCGCCGACGTACCGCTCCCGGCGCGCCCGGGCGGAACCGAGCACGTCCAGGCAGACCCGGCCCATGACCCGGGTCAGCCACCCCGCCGGGTTCCGGACCGCCGCCCGTTCCGCGTCGGTCATCCGGTACCAGCGGACGTAGGTCTCCTGCACGGCGTCCTCCGCCTCGGCGAGCGTCCCCAGCATGCGGTAGCCGATCGCAAGCAGGCGGCGGCGCTCCTCGAACACCCCCGCGAGGTCGTCGTCGGCCGTGGCGGTCGGCGGGACGCGCCGGTCCGGTCCGTGCTCGATCATCGCCCGCCGTCCCCCTCCGTCGTCGGTCACGCCGCGGAGATCGTGGCACGGACCGGGTCGCGCGGGCCCGACGGCGCGTCGCCGGCGTGCCGTGCGTCCCGCCCGTCGTGGTCCGCCCCGCGCTCCGGGGCACCGCCGGTGACGAACGACCGCCGCGGCTCGACCACCGCGCTCAGGGACGCGGTGTCCCGCCCCGCGAGCGCGGCCGCGAACCAGACGAGCAGGACGCGGAGCGTGCGCTCCCAGGTGGGGACCGCCAGCACGTGGTAGCCGCGGTGCGCGAGCCACGCCGGCAGCCCGGTGAGCACCAGGCGCCGATACTGGAAGACGCCCTGGTGCCGGCCGAGCGTCGCCACGACGCCGAGCCCGTGGTGCACGTAGTCCCGGGTCGTCCGGCCGCGGAGCGCGGCGACGACGTTGGCCGCGAGCAGCCGTCCCTGCCGGACGGCGTGCTGCGCGTTCGGGACGGTGACCGCCCCGGGCCCGCCGGCCAGGTCGGGGACCGCCGCGTCGTCCCCGGCCGCCCACGCGTCCGGGACCACGACGCCGTCCGCGTCCTGGACGCGCAGGTCGGCGCGCACCCGGATCAGCCCGCGATCGGTCACCGGGAGGTCGGTGTGCCGGCGGACCACCGGGTTCGCGGCGTTGCCCGCCGTCCAGACCACCAGGCCGCTGTCGAACTCCTCCCCGGTGGACAGCACGACGTGCCCGCCCACGGCCGAGCGCAGCTGGGCGCCGAGGTGCACGTGCGCCCCGCGCCGCCGCAGGTGGCGGACCACCCAGGCCCCGGGCCCGTCGGTCACCTCGGGCAGGATGCGGTCGCGGGCCTCGACGAGGTGGAAGGCGAGCTCGTCCGCGGCCAGCTCCGGGTACGACGGCAGCAGCGAGGCGGCCAGCGACAGGGTCTCGCCGAAGCCCTCGACCCCGGAGAACCCGCCGCCGACGAACGTGACCGTCAGCAGCCGGCGGCGCTCGGCGCCGGCCGGCAGGGCCGCCGCCCGGTCGAACGCGGTGAGCACGTGGTCCCGGACGGCCACCGCCTCCTCGACCTGCTTCAGGCCGATCGCCTCGTCCACGAGCCCCGGGATCGGCAGCGTCCGGGTCACCGCGCCGGCGGTCAGCACGAGGACGTCGTAGGCGAGCGTGACCGGGTCGCCGTCCCGCGGCGCCACCGTGACCCGGCGCGCGGCGTGGTCCACCCGCGTGACGGTCGCGGCGAGGAGCCGCGTGCGACGCAGGTGCCGGCGCAGCGGGACGGCCACGTGCCGGGCCTCCACGGAGCCCGACGCCACCTCGGGGAGGAACGGCTGGTAGGTCATGTACGGACGGGGGTCGACGACGGTCACCCGCGCCTCGCCCCGCCGGAGCCTCTTCTCGAGCCCCCACGCGGCGTAGAACCCGGCGTACCCGCCCCCGACGACGACGATGTGCTTCACGGCTGCGACCCTTCCTGTTCGGTCACCGACATGACGACGCGGCCCGACCGGGTGTGAGGTGGCGCGTAGCCTCGCCGGTGTGACCTCGAGCGCACCCCCTGCCACGACCGCCCTCGTCGGCCCCGGTGTCATCGGCACCACCGTCGCCGCGGCGCTGCACGAGGCCGGCCGGACGCCGCGGCTGTACGGCCGGACCCCGCGGGAGCGCCTCGTGCTCCGGACGGCGGACGGCACGGTCGTGGTGCCCGGGCCGGTCCGGACGGACCCGCGGGAGGTCCGCGCGCCGGTCGACCTCGTGCTCCTCGCGGTCAAGGCGACCCAGGTCGACGGCGCGGCTCCCTGGCTGTCGGCGCTCTGCGGCCCGGGCACGGTGGTGTGCGTGCTGCAGAACGGCGTCGAGCAGGTGCCGGTCGTGGCACCGCTGGCCGGCGGGGCCGAGGTGCTGCCCGCGGTCGTCTGGTTCCCGGCGGTCGCCGAGCCGGACGGGGCGGTCCTGCTGCGCGGCGATCCCCGGCTCACGCTGCCGGACGTGCCCGCGGCGGCGGTCGTCCGGGACGCGCTGCGCGGCAGCCGGTGCGCCGTCGACCTCGCCGCGGACTTCCCCACGGTGGCGTGGCGGAAGCTGCTGCAGAACGCCGCCGCGGGCCTCATGGTCCTGACCGGGCGGCGCTCCGCCGCGTTCCGCCGTGACGACGTCGGCGACCTGGCGCTGCGCTACCTGCGCGAGTGCCTGGCGGTCGCCCGGGAGGAGGGGGCGGCGCTCGGGGACGACGTGCCCGAGGCGATCCTCGACGGCTTCCGGTCGAACCCGCCCGACCTGGGGACGTCGATCCTCGCCGACCGCGAGGCCGGGCGGCCGCTCGAGTGGGACGCCCGCAACGGGGTCGTGCTCCGCCGCGCCCGGGCGCACGGCATCCCGACCCCCGTGGGGGACGTGCTGGTCTCGCTGCTGGCGGCGGCGAGCGACGGCCCGGGCTGAGCGCCCGGGCGGCGCTCAGGGGGTTGCTGCCCCCCGGTGCGCCACCGCGTCGAGCTGGAACCGCAGCCCTTCGTGCGCGAACGCCGTCTGGATCGACTTCCGGGCCGGGTACCCGGCGGTGAACCGCTCCCGGAACACGGCCTCCATCGCCGGGATCTCCCAGATGTCCGCGAACAGGGCGTCGACCTGCACCACGTCGGCGAGCGACAGCCCGATCGTCGCGAGCCGCGCCTCGAGGGTGTCGAGCGCGCCGTGCACCTGCTCGGCGGTCGTGCCGGTGGTCCGGCCGACGCAGTACGAGACGAACACCAGAGCGCCGGCCTCGACCAGTCCGGCGTGCGCCCAGCCCTCGTGGATCTCGTGGCGGGTGATCGCGTCCATGCCGCGGACGGTACCGCCGTGCCCGGGGCCCTCGGGTGGAAACGGGTGGAGCGTCCTGCCCGACACGCACCGGCGTGTCGGGCAGGACGCTCCACCCGGGGGGTCGCGAGGGTCGAAGGACCCGGGTCAGGCGTTCGTGACCACCAGGGCGACGTTGTGGCCGCCGAAGCCGAACGAGTTGTTCACGACCGCCAGGTCGCCCTCGGGCAGGGCACGCGGGGTGTCCCGCACCAGGTCGAGGACGAGCTCGGGGTCCGGCTTCTCGACGTTGATCGTCGGCGGGGCCTGGCGGTCGTGCACCGCGAGCACCGAGAAGACGGTCTCGAGCGCGCCGGCGCCGCCGAGCAGGTGGCCGGTCATCGACTTGGTGGCGGACAGCGCGACCTGGTCGGCGTCGGAGCCGAGGGTCTCGCGGACGCCGCGGGCCTCGATGAGGTCGCCGACGACGGTCGAGGTGGCGTGCGCGTTCACGTGCTTGACGTCGGCGGTGCCGATGCCGGCGTCCGTCATGGCCATCCGCATCGCGGCGATCTGGCCGCGGCCGGTCGGCTCGGGGGAGGTGATGTGGTAGCCGTCGGACGACAGGCCGACGCCGGCGACGGCCGCGTAGACCTTCGCGCCGCGGGCCCGGGCGTGCTCCTCGGACTCCAGGACGACGATGCCGGAGCCCTCGCCGATGACGAAGCCGTCGCGGTCGACGTCGTACGGCCGCGAGGCGCGGGCCGGGTCGTCGGTGCGGGTCGACAGCGTGCGGGACGCGGCGAACGCGGCCATGGGCATCGGGTGGATGGTGGCCTCGGTGCCGCCGGCGATCACGACGTCGGCGCGGCCGGTGCGGATCATCTCGACGCCGTAGCCGATCGCCTCGGCGCCGGACGCGCAGGCCGACACCAGGGCGTGCGCCCCGGCGCGGGCGCCGAACTCCAGCTCGACGTACGCGGACGGCGAGTTCGGCATGAGCATGGGGACGGTCATCGGCAGGACGCGGCGGGCGCCCTTCTCGCGCAGGGTGTCCCACGCGTCGAGGGTCGTCCAGATGCCGCCGATGCCGGAGGACACGACGACGCCGAGCCGCTCGGGGTCGACCTCCGGGGCGCCGGCGTCGGACCACGCCTCGCGCGACGCGATGATCGCGTACTGCGCCGAGGGGTCCATCTTCTTCATCTCGGGCCGGGGGAGGACCTCCTCCGGGCGGACCGCGAGCGTGGCGGCGAAGTCGACCGGCAGGCCGTACGTCTCGGCCCAGTCGTTGTCGAGGGTGCGCGCGCCCGACGTGCCGGCCAGGGCGGCCTGCCAGGTGGTGGGGACGTCCCCGCCGAGCGGGGTCGTGGCGCCGAGGCCGGTGACGACGACTCGCGTGCTCATGAGGTGCTCCTGGGGTGTCGGGTGCGTGCGGGTGGTGCGGGGGCGTCCCGGAGCGTGCCGGGACGCGACCGGGGTCCGCGCCGCGGGAGCGCTGGGCTCCCGGACGCCGCGCGAGGCGGCGGCGCGGCGCGGACCCCGGTCGGGTGTCTCAGGCCTGGGCGTTCGAGATGAACGACACCGCGTCGCCGACGGTCGCGAGGTTCTTGACCTCGTCGTCCGGGATGCGGACCTCGAACTTCTCCTCGGCCAGGGTCACGATCGTCATCATCGACAGGGAGTCGATGTCGAGGTCGTCCGTGAACGACTTCTCGGGCAGGACCGAGTCGGTCGGCAGGCCGGTCTCCTCGCTGACGATCTCGGCCAGGCCGGCCAGGATCTCCTGCTCGCTGTGCGCCATCGGTGTCTCCTTGGTTGTGTGCTGCACCCCGCCGTGAGGCGGGGCGACGGTCGTGCGGTCGATGAACGGTACTGCGGCCGGGCGCCCCGTCAGGGCAGCACGACCACCTGGGCGGCGTAGACGAGGCCCGCGCCGAAGCCGATCTGGAGCGCCAGGTCGCCGCTCTTCGCCTGGCCCTCGCGGATGAGGCGCTCGGTCGCGAGCGGGATGGAGGCCGCCGAGGTGTTGCCGGTGTCGGCGATGTCCCGGCCGACCGCGACGGTCTCGGGCAGCTTCAGCTGCTTGATCATCTGGTCGATGATCCGCATGTTCGCCTGGTGCGGGATGAACGCGTCGATCTGGTCGGCGGTGACGCCAGCCGCGGCCAGGGCCTTCTCGGCGACCGGGGCCATCTGCCAGACGGCCCACTTGAAGACGCTCGGGCCCTCCTGGCGCAGCGTCGGCCAGCCCGCGCCCTTGTCCCGGGTGTCGAGCCAGGAGTGGGTCTGGCGGATGGCCTGCGCCTGCGAGCCGTCCGAGCCCCACACGGTCGGGCCGATGCCGGGGAAGTCGGACGGGCCGATGACGACCGCGCCCGCGCCGTCGCCGAGCAGGAAGGAGATGGACCGGTCCGTCGGGTCGACGAACTCGCTCATCTTCTCCGCGCCGATGACCAGCACGTTGCGGGCGGTGCCGGCGCGCACCAGGGCGTCCGCCTGGCCGATGCCGTAGCAGTAGCCCGCGCAGGCGGCCGACACGTCGAACGCGGCGGCCGGGGTCGCGCCGAGCCGGTCCGCGAGGATCGCGGCGCCCGACGGGGTCTGGTGGAAGTAGGTGACGGTCGCCAGGATGACCGCGTCGATGTCCGCGCCGGTCAGACCCGCGTTCGCGATCGCCTCGCGGGCGGCCTTCTCGGCCAGGTCGAGGACGTCGGTGTCGGCGCCCGCGCGGACGCGGGTCACCATGCCGGTGCGCTGCCGGATCCACTCGTCGGAGGAGTCGATCGGGCCGACCAGGTCGTCGTTCGGGACGACGTTCTCGCCGCGGGCGGCGCCCAGGCCGAGGATCCGCGTGTGGGCGGGGCCGGTCGCCTGGGTCAGGGTGGGGCGGGTCACTTCGCGGTCTCCCGGGAGTCGTCGGTCGTGGGCGCGCCGGGGGTCGCGGTGTGGCGGGCGACGAGGCCCCGGGCGGCGGGCAGGTCGGCCGGCGACGTGATCGCGACCGTCTCCACCCCGGGCAGGCTACGCCGGGCCAGGCCCTTGAGCACACCACCGGGGGCGAGCTCCAGCAGGCCGGTCACGCCGAGCTCGACGAGGGTCGCCTGGCACAGGTCCCACCGCACGGGCGAGGCGATCTGGGACACCAGGCGGGCCACGACGTCGGCGCCGGCGACGTCCGGCCCGAGGGCCGAGCCGTCCGCGTTGGTGAGCAGCGTCACCCGGGGCGACGCGGCCGCGGTCTGCGCGGCGACGGCGGCGAACGCGTCGCGCGCCGGGTGCATGAACGGGGTGTGGAACGCGCCGGCGACCTGGAGCGGCACCACGCGGGCGCGGGCCGGGGGGTTCTCGGCGAACCGGGCCAGCGCGTCCTGCGCACCGGCGGCGACGACCTGGCCGCCGCCGTTGACGTTGGCGGGCCACAGGCCGGCCGCCTCGATCGCCGCGAGCACCTCGTCCGGGTCGCCGCCGAGGACGGCGGTCATGCCGGTGGGCTCGGCGGCGGCGGCCTCGGCCATGAACCGGGCGCGCTGCCCGACGAGGGCCACCGCAGCGGCGTCGTCGAGCACGCCCGCGACGGCCGCGGCGGCGAACTCGCCGACCGAGTGCCCCGCCGTGGCGCCGGCCGCGACCGGGCCGCCCTCGTCCTCCAGCGCGCGCAGCGCCAGCAGGGAGGTCGACACGATCAGGGGCTGGGCCACCGCGGTGTCGCGGATGGTGTCCGCGTCGGAGGTCGTCCCGTGCGCCGTCAGGTCGACGCCCGAGGCCTCCGAGAAGGCCGCCAGGCGGTCGGCGGATCCGGGCAGCTCGAGCCAGGGGGCGAGCATTCCGGGGGTCTGGGCGCCCTGTCCGGGGCAGACGATCGCGAGCACCCGACCACTCTGCCGGTGCGGACGCGCCGCGCCCGCTCACGACCCGCACACGGTTCCCGAGCCCGACTTGTCCGGGTCCCACAACGCCCGCGGGGGTCCCGCGGGGTCCCGCCGGCCCCCGGCGGGGGCGCGAGGTCGGCGGTTGCGCCCGAGGTCGTCGGTTCCGCCGGGGGTGCGGTGGCCGGAACCGACGACCTCGGCGGGGGTCAGGCGCCGGGGTGGTCCAGGCGGCCGACCGCCAGGGCCTGCTGCAGGACGTAGGCCTCGCGCGGGTCCAGGGGGTCCCAGCCCGTCACCTCGGCGACGCGGCGCAGGCGGTACCGGACGGTGTTGGGGTGGACGTAGAGCGTGCGGGCCGCGGCCTCCAGGGACCGGCCCGCCGCCAGGTACGCGGTGAGGGTCTCCAGCAGGCTGCCGGTGCTGGCCAGCAGGGGGACGTACGCCTGCTCGACCAGCAGCGCGCGGGCGCTCGCGTCGCCGACGAGCACCCGCTCGGGCAGCAGGTCGTCGGCGAGCACCGGGCGCGGCGCCTGCGGCCACGCGGAGATGGCGGCCAGCCCGGCGAGCGCGGCCCGGGCGGACCGGGCGGCGTCGGCCAGGTCGGTGCCCGTGGGGCCGAGGACGACGGGACCGGGGCCGAACCGCGGGAGCAGGGACGCGGCCGCCTCGCGCAGGTCGCCGGTGCCGCCGAGGAACACGACCAGCCGGTCGCCCTGGATGCCGACCAGCGCGTCGTCCGCGGCGCGGCGGGTCGCGCGGCGCAGGTCGGACGTCCGGACGTCGTCGAGCGGGGAGGCGGTGGTGCCGACGACGACCAGGGTGCTGCCGCGGCCGCTCCAGCCGAGCGCGGCGACCCGGGACCGGAGGGAGTCGTCGACGTCGCCGCGCAGCAGGGCGTCCACGACCAGCGCCTCCAGCCGGGCGTCCCAGGCGCCGCGCACCTCGGCGGCGCGGGCGTAGACCTCCGCCGCCGAGAACGCCACCTCGCGGGAGTACCGCAGCACGGCCTCCAGCAGGTCGCGCTCGCCGCCCGGCGCCGCGAGCCGGTCGCTGTGCGACTCCACGACGTCCACCACCACGCGGACCAGCTGCAGCGTGTGCTGCAGGGAGATCGACCGGGTCAGCTCGGGCGGGGCGGTCGCGAAGATCTCGCCGACGCCGTGCGGCGGTCGCGACGGGTCGGCGAACCAGGTGACGAACGCGGTGATGCCCGCCTGGGCGACGAGCCCGACCCAGGACCGGTCGTCGGCGGGCAGGGCGCGGTACCAGTCGAGGTCCTCGTCGAGCCGGCGCATCGCCGCCGCGGCCAGCACGCCGCTGCCCTCGCGGACGCGGCGCAGGGTCTCGCCGTTGCTCGCGTCGGGGGCCGTGGCGATGCGCCCGGCGCGGGTGCGGTTGCGGGCGGGGGAGAGGCCGTCGACCGGGGCGGCGGCCCGGGCGGCGTCCTCGGCCGGGACCTCGGGCGGCGCCGCCGGTGCCGTGGTGGCCGTCGTGGTCGGCGGCGCGGCGGGCGACGGGGCCGGGGCGGCGCCCTCGGGGGCGGGGGCCGCGGACGTCCGGCGGGGCTGAGGCATGCCGTGAGCATAGGGCCCCGTTGTGGGGAACCGACAAAGGTCCCGAGCGTGGCCGACGGGCCGGCGGGCCGTTCGACCGGTGCGGGACGAGTCCACCGGATAGTGTCGCGTCATGGCTCTGCTGCCCCGACTGCGCCGCCTGCTGGGCCGCCCTGCGCCCGCGTCCCGGATCGGGGCGCGCCGCCCGACGGGCGCGACCCGGCACGGCGACGTCCCCCAGGAGGACGCCCTGAGGTCCCGCCTCGGCGACGATCCCAACGACGAGCGCGCCTTCGCGGCCCTCGCCGAGATCGTCCGCCGGCACGCCGTCACCGGCGTCGACGACGACCCCCTGACCGCCGAGGCGGACGACGCGGAGCGCCAGCGCGCCGCGGACCTGGCCGTGTGGTCGCTCGGCGAGGAGCTCGCCGGCAACCCCCGCGCCTGGTACCCGCTGGTCGAGGTCGCGCGGCTGTCCGTGCGCGACGACCTGGAGGGGACGCTCCGCCGGCTCACCACGGCCACCGAGCGCGACCCGTCCGGCGCCGCGCTCGTCGCGGGCCTGCGGCTGCTGCGCGAGGCCGGCCTGCCGGTCGAGGCGCTCGGCCTCGGAACCGGGCACTGGCACCCGCGGGAGCACGACCCCGAGGTCGGGCGCGAGCTGGTCCTGGCCGCGGTCGAGGCGGGCCGCCCGCTCGACGCGAAGCAGCACCTCGCGAGCCTCGAGCTGTACCCGAAGCAGGACGACATCGCCCAGATGCGCCGCGAGCTGGCGCGGCTGGTGGACCAGGCCGAGCGGCACGCCGGCGCCTGACGCGCGCTCCGCGGCGCGTGTCGTCCGGCGGGCGGCGCGTGTCGTCCGCCCGGCGGCGCGTGTCGTCCGGCGGGCGTCCTCTGTCGGCGTCCCCGGCGAGCGTCCGCGGGTCGTACGCCGTCGGCAGCGGACCCGCGCCGCGGGAGAGACCCCGCGCACCGTGCGCCGACCTGCGCCGAGGTAGGACCCGCGCGTCGAGGTAGGACCCGCGCGTCGAGGTAGGACCCGCGCGTCGAGGTAGGACCCCCGACGGTCCTACCTCGACGGAACGGTCCTACCTCGGCGACGGGGCGGCGCCGAGATCGGCGGATCCCGTCGAGATCGGTGGCTGCGAGCACCGATCTCGGGGGGAAGCACCGATCTCGCGGGGCTGCGTCGAGCGCGCGGGACCCGGGGACCTGGCGCCGGGCGCCGTGCCGTCCCGGCCCCGCGCGCCGAGAGAGGACTGCGCGCCGAGATAGGTCCCGCGCGCCGAGATAGGTCCCCCGACGGTCCTACCTCGGCGGAGCCGTCCTACTTCGGCGACGGGGCGCCGCCGGTCGGCGACGGCGCGCCGCCGACGGCGACCGGCGCCGACAGCGCCGATCTCGCCGGGTCCGGGCACCGGCCCCCGGGACGACGACGGGCCCCGCACCCCTCCGAGGAGGGGTGCGGGGCCCGTCGCGTGCGTCAGGCGGGTCCGGTCAGGACTCGCCGCCCGCGTTGCCGGAGGTGCCGGCGGTGACGTCGTGCAGGCGGTACTTCGCGATCGCCTGCGCCGGCGCGTCCGCCGCGACCTTGCCCTCGCGGGCGAGCTGCTGCAGGACGCGGACCACGGTCGACGGGCCGTCGATCTTGAAGTGCCGGCGGGCGGCGGCGCGGGTGTCGGAGAACCCGAACCCGTCGGCGCCGAGCGTGGCGTACCGGCCCGGGATCCACTCGCGCACCTGGTCGGCCACGAGGTGGTCGTAGTCGGTCGTCGCGACGAACGGGCCCTCGGCGCCCTGGAGCTTGGCGGTGAGGTACGGCGTGCGCGCCTCCTCGCCCGGGTTCAGGAACGCGGCCTGGTCGGCGGCCAGCGCCTCGCGGCGCAGCTCGTTCCAGGACGTCACGGACCAGACCGCGGCGTGCACGCCCCAGTCCTCGGCGAGCAGCTGCTTGGCCTCGAGCGCCCACGGCACCGCCACGCCGGACGCGAGGATCTGGGCCTTCGGCCCGTCGCCCTCGGCCGGGGACAGCAGGTAGATGCCCTTGAGGATGCCCTCGACGTCGACGTCCTCCGGCTCGGCCGGCTGGACGATCGGCTCGTTGTAGACCGTCAGGTAGTAGATGACGTCGGGGTCGCGACCGTCCTCGCCGAACATCCGCTGGATGCCGTCGCGGACGATGTGCCGGATCTCGTAGCCGTACGCCGGGTCGTAGTGGACGACGTGCGGCATGGTGCCGGCCAGCAGCGGCGAGTGGCCGTCGGCGTGCTGCAGGCCCTCGCCGGTCAGCGTGGTGCGGCCGGCGGTGGCGCCGATGAGGAACCCGCGGGTCATCTGGTCGCCGGCCGCCCAGAACTGGTCGGCCGTCCGCTGGAACCCGAACATCGAGTAGTAGAAGTAGAACGGGATCAGCGCCTCGCCGTGCGTGGCGTACGACGTGCCGACCGACTGGAACGCGGCCGCGGAACCGGCCTCGTTGATGCCGGTGTGCATGATCTGGCCGGACTCGGACTCCTTGTAGGAGAGCATCAGGTCGCGGTCGACGGCGAGGTAGTTCTGGCCGTTCGTGTTGAAGATCTTCGCGCTCGGGAAGATCGAGTCCAGGCCGAACGTGCGGGCCTCGTCGGGGATGATCGGGACCAGGCGCCTGCCCAGCTCCTTGTCCTTCACGAGGTCCTTGAACAGCCGCACGAGCGCCATCGTCGTGGCGACCTCCTGCGTGCCGGAGCCCTTCTTCAGCAGCTCGTAGGCCTTGTCGCCCGGCAGCGTCAGCGGCTTGTGCGTCGAGCGGCGCTCGGGCACGTAGCCACCCAGCTGGCGGCGACGCTCCTGGAGGTACTGGATCGCCGGGTCGTCCTGGCCGGGGTGGTAGTACGGCGGCAGGTACGGGTTCTCGTCGATCTGCTCGTCCGTGATCGGGATCGAGAGCGAGTCGCGCAGGGCCTTGAGCTCGGCGCCCTTGAGCTTCTTCATCTGGTGCGTGGCGTTGCGCCCGGCGAAGCCGGAGCCCAGGCCGTAGCCCTTGACGGTGTGCGCCAGGATGACGGTCGGCTGCCCGGTGTGCTCGCGCGCGGCCTTGTAGGCGGCGTAGATCTTCCGGTAGTCGTGGCCGCCGCGCTTGAGCGCCCAGATCTCGTCGTCGGTCATCTTCTCGACGAGCTGCTTGGTGCGCGGGTCGCGCCCGAAGAAGTGCTCGCGGATGAACGCGCCGTTCTCCGCGCGGTACGTCTGGTAGTCGCCGTCGGGCGTCTCGTTCATGAGGTGGACGAGCGCGCGGTCCTTGTCGGCGTTGAGCAGGGCGTCCCACTCGCGGCCCCACACGACCTTGATGACGTTCCAGCCGGCGCCGCGGAACTGCGCCTCGAGCTCCTGGATGATCTTGCCGTTGCCGCGGACCGGGCCGTCGAGGCGCTGCAGGTTGCAGTTCACGACGAAGGTCAGGTTGTCCAGGCCCTGCTGGGCGGCGTGCTGCAGCATGCCGCGCGACTCGGGCTCGTCCATCTCGCCGTCGCCGAGGAACGCCCAGACGTCCTGCTGGCTGGTGTCCTTGATGCCGCGCAGGTGCAGGTACTTGTTGGTCCACGCCTGGTAGATCGCCGACGCCGGGCCGAGGCCCATCGACACCGTCGGGAACTCCCAGAAGTCCGGCATCAGGCGCGGGTGCGGGTACGACGGCAGGCCGCCGCCCGGGTGCGACACCTCCTGGCGGAAGCCGTCGAGCTGGTGCTCGTCCAGCCGGCCCTCGAGGAACGCGCGGGCGTACACGCCGGGGGAGGCGTGGCCCTGGAAGTAGATCTGGTCGCCGCCGCCGGGGTGGTCCTTGCCGCGGAAGAAGTGGTTGAGGCCCACCTCGTACAGCGTCGCCACGGAGGCGTAGGAGGAGATGTGGCCGCCGACGCCGACGCCGGGGCGCTGCGCGCGGGTCACCATGACCGCCGCGTTCCACCGGTTCCACGAGCGGTACCGGCGCTCCAGGACCTCGTCGCCCGGGAAGTACGGCTCCTCGTGCACGCCGATCGTGTTGACGTACGGCGTGTTCAGCTCGGCCGGCACCGCCACGTTCCGCTCACGCGCGCGCTTGAGCATGCTCAGCAGCACGTAGCGGGCCCGGGGGCCGCCCTTGTCGTCGATGAGCCCGTCGATGGACTCGACCCACTCGGAGGTCTCCTCGGGGTCCACGTCCGGGACCTGGCTCAGCAGGCCGTTGATGAGCGGTCCGCGCTCGTCCTTCGAAGCCACCAGTGCTCCTCGCCTCTCCACGCGGGGGCCGGTCGGCCCCGGTGCGCATCTCGGCCCGCCGGTGTGCGCGCCGGTTTCGGTGCGCGCCGCCGCCGGGCGGGTAGTAGGACCATTGTCCGCCGTCCGGACACCGAAAGTCTCCCAGTCCGACACTCGGGATGCGTGACGCTCATGACAATCGGCTCTCCGGGGGGTGGCCCCCATCACGTCCGGGCACGTCACGGGGCGTTTCGGGGGGAGTGCGCGGGTGCCTGGCCGCCGGTCGCGACCGCCGGGTGCCGCTCCGGGCGGGGGCCGCGGCCGGGTCGCGCCGTCTTGCGGGTCGGACGCGCTGGTCCGCGCCGCGCCGACATCCCGGCGCCACGACGGCGCTTGCCACGCGCACGTGGGGTGCGGTGGGCTACCGTTCGGTGATCATCGAACAGGTGGTGCTCGGGACCGGCCCGGCACGCCAGACGGAAGGAACAGGTCAGGACGTGGCATCCAGCACCGGCGACGCCCCCCAGGGGGCGGGCCGTCTCGGGTTCACCTCGGGCCAGGTGGTCCAGGAGTTCGGTTACGACGACGACGTCGACAACGACCTGCGCGCCGGTCTGGAGGGCATCACCGGCACCGAGCTCGTCGACGAGGACTACGACGACGTGGTCGACGGCGTTGTCATCTGGTTCCGCGACGAGGACGGCGACCTGGCCGACACCCTCATGGACGCGATGACCGTGCTGGACGACGGCGGGCAGATGTGGGTGCTCACGCCCAAGCCGGGTCGCGACGGGCACGTCGGGCACGACGACATCGAGGAGGCCGCGACCACGGCCGGCCTGCACGCGACGAGCACGTTCTCGATCGCGGGCGACTGGTCCGCGACCCGCCTCGGCAGCCGCGGCCGCGGGCGCTGAGCCCCGCGCGGTCCCGGCCGTGAGCCAGGGTCCGGGGGCGCCCGTCGTCGGCGACGCGGTGCCCGTGCTGACGCTGCCGGACGCGCACGGCTCGCCGGTGGCGGTCGGCGGGGCGTCGGCCGCCCCGGTGCTGCTGGTGTTCGTGCCGTTCGCGTTCTCGCGGGTGTGCACCGCGGAGCTCGGCGAGCTCCAGGCGCACCTGCCGGAGCTCGACCGGGCCGGTGTCGGCGTGCGGGCGGTGTCCTGCGACCCCGGACCGGCCCTGCGCGCCTGGGCGGAGCAGGACGGGTACACGTTCCCGCTGCTGTCCGACTTCTGGCCGCACGGCGCCGCGGCGCGGGCGTACGGGGTGTTCGACGAGGTCGACGGGTACGCGCGGCGCGGGTCGTTCCTGCTGGACGCCACCGGCGTGCTGCGCTGGTCGGTCGAGTCCGCCGCCGGGGTCGCGCGGCCGTTCGCCGCGTACCGCGAGGCGGTCGCGGGGTTGTGACCCGCGTGCCGGCGCGGGTGCCGGCACCCGTCCCGTCGAGGACCGGGGTACGGACCGGGCGGGGGCACCCGCACCGGTAGGCTGCCCAGCGCAGCAGGGGCCTGTAGCTCAGTTGGTCAGAGCGCCGCGCTTACACCGCGGAGGTCGTCGGTTCGAGACCGGCCGGGCCCACCACCACAGGATGCCCGGCACGGATCCCGCAGCCGCCGCGAGCCCTGGCGTCGTCAGGCGTCGTCGAAGCGGTCGCGTGCCGCCTCAACCTCCGCCAGGTGAGCGGAGGTCCAGGCGAGCAGGGCGTCGACGGGCTCCCGGAGGGTCTTGCCGAGCGGGGTGATCGCGTACTCGACCGCCACCGGACGCGTGCTGATGACCGCGCGGCCGACGATGCCGTTGCGCTCGAGCCGGCGGAGCGTCGCGGTCAACGACTTCGCGGTGACGGCGGGGATCGCCCGGCGCAGGTCGTTGAACCGGGCGGGTGCCTCGCACAGGTGCTCGAGGACCTGCATCGACCAGGTGTCCAGCACCTGCTCGAGCAGCTCGCGGTGGGGCGCGCCGACGGCGAGGCGCTCGGCGGGCGTGGCGGTATCGGTCACGACACCTAGTCTCGTTGAAGTGTCCTGCGGGTACCACGTAGGAAGGGGATACCTGCTTCCCGCCCCTCGGAGGACCCCGTGCCCGTCCAGCTGCTCAGCCCCGCCGGCCTCGCCCACCCCGTCCCGTACCAGCACGTCGCGATCGGCTCGGGCACCCGCCAGGTGCACGTCGCCGGCCAGGTCGGCAGCGTCGACGCGGACGGCGCACCGCTCGCGGCCGACGACATCGCCGGGCACGTGGCCGACGCGCTCCGGAACGTCGCGGCGGGCCTCGCGGGCGCGGGTGCGACCTTCGCCGACGTCGTCCGGCTGACCATCTACGTGACCCGGTGGACGGCCGACCAGATGCCCGCGTTCCTCGCCGGCGTCGAGTCGGTGGCCGAGGAGCTCGGGCTGCCGACGCCACTGCCTCCCGCGTCGCTGATCGGGGTCGAGGTGCTGTTCGAGCCCGGCGTCCGCGTCGAGATCGAGGCGACCGCGGTGATCGGCTGATCCCGGCCGTGCGCCGTCACGGGACAGGCGGCGAGCGGGCGGCGAGCCGGCCGCGGAAGCCGGACGGCGCGGTGCTCAGCCCTCCGGCAGGAGGGCGCGCACGACGCGCGCGGGGTTCCCGGCGACGACCACGTCCGGCGGCACGTCCTTCGTGACCACGGACCCCGCGCCGACGACCGACCGCGCGCCGATCGTCACGCCCGGGCACACGACGACGCTGCCGCCGAGCCACACGCCGTCCTCGATCGTGATGGGGGAGACCCGCTCCCAGCCCTGCGGGCGCAGCTCGGGGTCCAGCACGTGGGTCGGCGTGTACAGCCGCACGCTCGGGCCGATCAGGACGTCCGCGCCGATGCGGATCTCGCCGCCGCCGAGGGTGAGGAAGTCCGCGTTGACGAAGGTCCGGTCGCCGAGGTGCAGCCGGTGGCCGTAGTCCAGGTAGAACGGCGGGCGGAAGTCGACGCCCTCGCCGACGGTGCCCAGCAGCTCGCGGAACAGCCTCTCGGCCGCGGGCCGGTCCTCGTCGTAGAGGGCGGTGATCCGGCGGCACGTGCGCTGGGTGCTGGTGGTCAGCTCCGCCAGCTCGGGGCCGTAGCGGTAGCGGTACCAGTCGCCGGCGACCATCTTGTCGTACTCGGTGCGGCCGTCCGCGAGGGCGGTCGCGAGGTCGAGCTCCTGCACGGGGTTCTCCTTCGTCGCGGACGACGAGTGTCCCAGGCGGGGGCCGCGGGGCGCCGGGACCTCCGGCGCGGACTACCCCCGGCGTGCGCTCGCACGGCGCACCGGCCCGAGCGTGAACAGCAGCGTCGCCAGCGCGGTGATTGCGAGCATCGCGAACCCGGTGCCGTAGTCGCCCCGCAGCTGGTAGACGGCGCCCATGATCAGCGGCGGCAGGAACCCGCCGAGCCCGCCGGCGGCGCCCACGACACCCGTGACCGCCCCGACCGTCCCCGGCGGCGCGACCTGCGACACCAGCGCGAACGTCGCCCCGGACGACGCCCCGAGCGCGGCCGCGAGCCCGAGGAACGCGATCGTCCCGACCGGCACCAGATCGGGCTGGAACGCGACGACGGCGGCCAGCACGGTCACGACGGCGAAGCACACCACCGACACCGGCACGGCGCCCAGCCGGTCGGACAGCGTCCCCCCGACCGGGCGCATCACGACCGCGAGGACGACGAACCCGGCGGTCCGGGCGGCCGCGTCGCCCTGGCTCAGCCCGTAGGCGTTGGCCAGGAACGTGGGCAGGTAGACCGAGAACGCGACGAAGCCGCCGAACCCGACGGCGTACAGCCAGGAGAGCTGCAGGGTGGCGGGGATCCGCAGCGTCCGCCAGGTCCGGGCCAGCAGGCCGTCGCCGCTGGCCGGCGGTCGGGGGGAGGGGTCGCGCAGGAGCAGGCGCGCCACGACGGCGTAGAGCGCCAGCAGCGCCGCCACCAGCACGAACGGCGCCCACCGGCCGACGGCATCGGCGATCGCGACGGTGGTGAACGACGAGATGGCGGTGCCGCCCATCCCGACGCCGAAGATCCCCAGGGCGGTCCCGCGCCGTTCCGGCGCGAACCAGCCGTTCACGAACGGCACCCCGATGGCGAACGTCGTGCCGCCGAGCCCGAGGAGGAACCCGCCGACGAGCAGCATCGGGAAGCTGTCCGCGATCAGCCCCACGAACAGCACCGGGACGATCGTCAGCGCGCTGACCACGGGGAACATCGTCCGTGCGCCGACACGGTCGGTCAGCGCGCCGACCGGGATGCGGCCGAGGGACCCCACGATGACGGGCACGGCGACGAGGACGGAGACCTGGACGTCGGTGAGGTCGTAGTCCGTCCCGTAGGTCCGCCCGAGGGGGCTGATGAGCGCCCAGGCCCAGAAGTTGATCGCGAACCCGACGGTGGCCACGGCGAGCTGGACGGAGGGCGACGGTCCGGCCCGCCCCGACGCGGGCGTCCCCGCCGGCGACGCGTCGGCGCTCGGTCGGTCGGGCTGTGGTCGTCGCATCGGGCCCCCTGCGCGGACGGGTCGACCAGGCTCGCCACATGCTGCCACTCCACGGCCCCGTGCGCGCCCGCAGCGGGTGCCCGCAGCGTCCGCGGTCGTGAGCACGCCGTCGGCGGTCGCTCGTGGCCGGGGGCGCGCCTGCTCGTCGCGCACGTCCGCTGTGCTCCCGGGGGTCCGGGGCGACGTGAGCACCCGGTCCCCGCGGGGTCGGATGGGTGCACCGCGCCGGCGTCCGGTCCGTGCGCGGCCGACGACTCCGGAGAGTGGGGAACCATGTATCAGATCACCGGCCAGGGGGCGGGCGTGCTCGCCACGACGGGGCTGGCGCTCGCGAGCGGCTGGGTCGCCGCGTGGACGCTGGTCGTCGCCGGCGTGGCCGCCTGGTCCGTCGTGCGCGTGCTGCGGCGCAAGGCCGTCGGGCGCACCGGCTGCACCCGCTGACGACGGGCGGGCGGCGGTTCCGCGGAGGTGCGCCGTGGGAGACGGCGCCGGCGGGTGCGACCCGCCGGCCTCCGGGGCCGGGCCCTCGTCGTCCCCGGCACGCGATGTGCGTGCGGACCTCGACGCGGTGTCGGTGGGATACCGACACCGCGTCGCTATGATGCCGACACCGCGTCGGAAAACCGGCGCGTCCCCGACCCCGAGAGGCTCCCCGTGTTCCTCGCACTGCGCGAGCTCGCGTTCGCGCGCACCCGCTTCGGCCTGATGGGCGCGGTCGTCGCCCTGATCGCCGTCCTCATGGTCCTGCTGTCCGGCCTGTCGTCCGGGCTCGTGATCGACGGCGTGTCCGGGCTGCAGCGCAGCCGGATCGACGCCCTCGCCTTCGCGGACGGCACCCGGACCGACTCCGCCTTCACGCGCTCCGAGGTCACCGCCGCGCAGCGGGACGCCTGGGCGGCGCGGGACGACGTGGCCGACGCCGAGCTGCTCGGGACCGCGATCGTCAACGCCGAGAACGACGACGGCGCCCCCGTCGACCTCACGCTGTTCGGCGTCGAGCCCGGCGGGTTCGTCGCACCCGAGGCCGCCGACGGCCGCGACCTCGCCGCCGAGGGCGAGGTCGTGCTCAGCGCCACCGCGCGGGACGAGGGCATCGCGCTGGGCGACGTCATCACGCTGGACCGGCTGGGCACGCGGCTCGAGGTCGTGGGCTTCGCCCCGGACCAGCGCACGTTCGGTCACGTCGACATCGGCTACGTGGCGTTGCGGACCTGGCAGGAGGTGCACGCCGGCGCCGGCGTCGGCGAGGCGGTGCCGGGTGACGCGTACGACGTCGCCAGCGTCGTGGCCCTCCGGTCCGCGGGCGGGGACGCGATCGACCTCGCGGCCGGCGACGCCGCGGCCGGCACGTCCGCGCGCACGATCACCCAGGCGTTCGACTCCTCGCCCGGGTACAGCGCCGAGCTCATGACCATGCAGCTGATCCAGGCGTTCCTCTATGCGATCTCGGCGCTCGTCGTGGGGGCGTTCTTCACGCTCTGGACCGTGCAGCGCACCCGGGAGCTGGCCGTGATGCGCGCGATCGGGGCGTCGACCCGCTACCTGCTGACCGACGGCCTGCTGCAGGCGGCGATCCTGCTGGTGGGCGCGACCGCCGTCGGCGTCGCCGCCGGCCTGGGCCTGGGGGCCCTGCTGGGCGGGACGGGCATGCCGTTCTCGCTCGAGGCGCGCCCGGTGCTCGGCGGCGCGGGGCTGATCGTCGGCCTCGGGCTCGTGGGCGCCGCCGTCGCCACCACCCGGATCGTCTCCGTCGACCCCGTCACCGCCCTGGGAGAGAACCGATGACCGCCACCGATCCCGCGCTGCCCCAGGCGGGCCTCGCCCTGTCCGACGTCACCCTCGCGTTCGGTGACGGCGACCAGGTGGTCACCGCCCTGGACCACGTCGACCTGGTGGTGCGCGCCGGCGAGCTCGTCGCCGTCGTCGGCCCTTCGGGCGCCGGGAAGTCGAGCCTGCTGGCCGTGGCCGGGGGACTCACCCGACCCTCGTCGGGGTCGGTCGTGGTCGACGGCATCGAGCTGACCACCGTCTCGCGGCGAGGGCTCGCCCGGTTCCGCCGCGACCACGTGGGCTTCGTGTTCCAGTCCGGCAACCTGGTGCCCGCGCTCACCGCGGTCGACCAGCTCCGGCTGGTCGAGACGATCACGGGGAGACCGGCGGCGCGCCGCCCCGAGGTGCTGCTCGCTGCCGTCGGGATGGCGGAGCACGCCGGCCGGCGTCCCGCGCGGCTGTCCGGAGGCGAGCGCCAGCGCGTCGGTATCGCCCGCGCGCTCGCCGCCTCGCCGTCGGTCCTGCTCGTGGACGAGCCCACGGCCGCGCTCGACCGCCGGCGCAGTCACGAGATCGTGGAGCTGCTGTGGCGTCAGACGCACGAGTTCGACGTCGCGACCGTCATGGTCACCCACGACCACGACGTGCTGGAGCACGCGGACCGCGTGGTCGAGATGGTCGACGGGCGGCTGCGACCCGCCTGAGGCGGACGCCGCGCCGGACCCGCCCGGCCCGGGACGTCCCGGGCCGGGCGGCGCCGTGCCGGGGTCAGCCCGTCGCGCCCGCCCCACCGCCGTCGTCGCCCAGGTAGCCCTCGAGCAGCGCCGCGGTCGCCGCGTACGCGCGCTCGAGCTCCCCGGTCTGCTCGACCCGCCGCGACGCGGCGTGCACCAGGGCGTTGACCAGCTCGGCCGTCGTCTCCGGGTCCGGGACGCCGAGCTCGGTGAGCGCGTCCAGCACCGGGTGCAGGAGCCGCTCGTGGAACGCGCGGGACTCGCGTGCCAGGTCCTCGGCCGGCGCCACCACCGCGAGGGTGCGCGCGAGCGCGTGCTCGCCGTCCGCGACGAGCTCGAGGTTCGCCCGCACGAACGCGAGGACCCGCGCGGCCGGCCCGGGCGCGGCGGCCATCGCCGCGTCGAGCCGCTCCTGCCAGCGCGGGAACGAGTCGCTCACGACCGCCCGCAGCAGGTCGTCCCGCGACTGGACGTACTGGTAGACGCTGGACCGCGACAGCCCGGCGCGTGCGCCGACCTCCGCCAGCGACGGCACCCGGTCGGGGTCGGCGGTCAGCAGGTCCCGCGCGGCGTCCAGCAGCGCGCGACGGCGCGCCGCCCGGTGCTCCGCCACGGTCGGGGCGGCGATTCGCGGCACGACGTCCTCACCCTCCGCTGGTCCTCGGGCCCGGTGCCCGGCCGCCCACTCTAGGGTGCGGACGGGCGAACGCCGCCGCGGGCCCGATCGTCGACCCCGGCCCGGGGTACGTGCGCCCCATCACCGACGCCGAGCTGTTCCCCGCGGCGTACAGCCCGGCGACGACGCTGCCGTCCTCCCGTAGCGCCTGCCGAACAGCCCGGGGGCCGCGACCTGCTGCGCGCCGATCTCGGCCACGAGGTGCTCGACCAGCCGGTCGGGCGGCAGGGTGCCGACGTGCCGCTCCAGGGCGTCGACGCGGGCGGCGTACACGGCCGCGATCAGCGCCAGCCGGTCGGGGAAGTGCCGGTAGAGCGTGCCGCGGCCGACCCCCGCCCGCTGCGCGACGCGGTCCAGCGGGACGGCGGCGCCCTCCGCGGAACACGGCCTCGGCCGCGGCGACGATCAGCCCCCGGTTGCGCACCGCGTCCCGTCGCTCCGCCACGGAGCCGAGGGTAGGGGACGGGTTGCCCGGAACGCGCCCGTCGACCCGGCCCGGCGTGCGAGGCTCGTGCGTGTGACCGCCCCCGACGACCGTTCCCCGCCCGCCGCGCACGACCACGACGCGCACGACCACCACGTGCTCGCCGACGTCGACGTCGCGCCCGCGGCGGAGCCCGGCGACGAGCGCGTGCCGCGCGCCGCGCGCCGCTGGCTGCCCCTCGTGGCGCTGGCCGTCCCGGTGGTCGCGGTGGTCGCGGTGCTCGGGTGGCGGGCCGCCGCGGGGCCGGCGTTCGACCCGGAGGCGGCGGGGAGCCGGGTCTGGGAGCACGCGCTCGGGATCAGCGACGCGGAGGGCGGCACCGCCTTCGGCGGCGGGGCGGCCGGTCCCGGCGCGGCGATGAGCGGCGGGTCCTCCCAGGCCCCGGAGCGCGGCGCGCGCGACGTCACGGTGGTCTGCGCGTCGGAGCACGGCCGAGGCGCCCACCTCACGGTGGTGGTCGCGGGCGAGACGGTCGGGGAGGCCGACGTCGCCTGCTCGGACGGGGGCGACCCGGACGCGGACCCGCAGGTCACGGTGCTCCCGCTCGACGAGCTGGGCGCGGACTGGTCGTTCGAGGTCGAGTCCGAGACGCTGGCGGCGCTCGCGGTCGTCCTGTCCTGACCGCGGCTCACCCCCGGCGCGTGACGACGCGGCGGCCGCAGGGCCCGAGGCTGGCGGCATCGGGTCGGGCGCGGTCGAGGAGGGGGCGAGGCGCGTGCTCTACCACATCCGGGTCGTCGGTCCCGAGCGCGACCTCGGCGGGCTGGGCGACTACGCGGACATCGTGGCGGCGCCGACGCGGGACGGCGCGATCCTGTCGTGCGAGGTGCCGGACGCGTCGGGGCTCACCGGCGTGGTGGCGCTGCTGTGCGACCTCGGGGTGGCCATCGCCGAGCTGCAGGCGGTGACCCGCGGGGCGTGACCCGGCGCGGCGCGACCCGGCGCGGCGCGACCCGGCGCGGCGCGACCCGGCGGGGAGCGCGGGCGGCGGCCCGCTCAGCCCAGCACGCGCAGGACGGGGGCCCACCCCGGCGCCCGCGCGGGCCCGTACAGCCGCAGGACCAGGCCGAACCGCCCGGGCGGGACCGGCAGCCAGCCCGCGCGGCTCAGCGCGTCGGCCGGCTCGTCGTGCTGGAGCGTGACGGTCAGTGAGCCGTCCCGGCCGCGGGGCAGGTCCGGCGTGCCCGTCCCGA
The DNA here is from genome assembly GCF_007679345.1 of Cellulosimicrobium cellulans. Lineage (GTDB taxonomy): Bacteria > Actinomycetota > Actinomycetes > Actinomycetales > Cellulomonadaceae > Cellulomonas > Cellulomonas cellulans_A. Next base: position 11,532 of record NZ_VEGH01000022.1, on the reverse strand, counting down.
GGGCGTACCGGCGCGCCGGGTGGGCGACGAGCTCCCCGGACGGCTCGGCGTGCGCGGCCAGCGACCAGAGCAGCGACGCCGGCGGCTCGGTGGGCAGCGTCATCCGGTACCGCCGGTGCCCGTCGAGCGGCTCCCCGTCGAGCAGGCGCCAGCGCAGGGTGCGGACCTCGTCGGGCTCGGGGGCGTGCAGCTCGTCCTCCGCGGCGACGGCCCGGCGGAGCGCGGCCGCCGGCTCGGTGTCGCCACCGTCCGCGGTGCCCGGCCCGTCGGGGCCCTGCCCCTCACGCCGCAGGGCGTCGGCGAGCTGGGCCGCCCCGAGGGCCGCGCCCCGCGCGACGAGCGTCCGCGTGCGGGCGTCGGTGCCGTGCCCGGCCTCCCGGCCGCCCGCGCCGGGCAGCGCCGCGCCGCTCAGCACGCCCAGCCGGACCCACCGCGCGACCCGGGCCCGGTCCGCGGGACCGGCGGGCGGGGCGAGCCGGAGCAGCAGCGCCAGGTACTCGACGAAGCCGGCGCCCCAGGCCCGCTCCTCGTCCCACGCGAGCCAGTCGGGCGACGGCGCCGGCCGGGGCGGCGGCACGCCGCCGAGCGCGTGCAGCGGCCGGACGCGGTACGCGTGCTGCAGCTCGACGGCGGCGGCGAGACCACCCGGGCCCGGTACGCCGGTGCGGGCCACGACCCGGACCAGCGGCGACCCCGCCCGCAGGACACCGCAGACGTGGGGCGGCACCGCCCCGTCCCAGCCGGGCCCGGCCACGGCCCAGTCGGCGGCGGCCGTCCCGGTGCCGACTGGGCCGAGGTGGGCCACCGTGCGGGCGAGCAGGTCGACGACCTGCAGCCCGGCGTACCGCCCCGCGGGCAGGTCGGGGTGGCCCACGACGGCGGGCTCGGCGCGCAGGTCGAGCCACCCGCTCGACCGCACCAGCAGCGGGTCGGCGTGGCGGGTGCCGTCACCGGGCGCGGGTGGGCCGTCGTGGTCGAGGAGGCCGAACCCGGCGCGGCCGGTCCGCAGCTCCGTGCGCAGCTGCCGGTAGCCCAGCAGCGCCGGGTGCGCCCACACCGCGGCCTCGGCGGCGGCGCGCACCACCTCGGCGTCGTGCGGGACGGGGACGGGGGCGGGCTGGGTCTCCGGCATCGCCCACCGCCCTCGCGCCCGTCCCGCACCGACGCCACCAGCGAAGCCGCGGGGCGGCGCGCGGGCCTCACCCGCGGTGTGTGAACCCGGGAGGCCGGACCCGCGCTCACCCGCGCCGGGTGAGGGAGTCACAACGAGACGTGACTCACGATCAGCGCGGACCTGTCACTCTGGTGCAGGGGAGCCGGCGTCCGCGAGCACGCGGTCTACGGTGAGTCGGGCACGCATCGGGGGGGCGTGGACATGGACGCTGGTGACGACGGCGGCAGGACGGGACCGGAGGGGCGCCCGGGGGCACGGCGTGGTCGCACCGTGCCCGACGGGAAGTTCACGGTGCCGCGTCCCCCGCACGGGCTGGTCGCGCGGTCGCGCTGCGACGAGGCGCTGGCGGCCACGGTGGTCGGTCACCGGCTGACCGTGGTGAGCGCGCCGGCGGGCTTCGGCAAGACCACGCTGCTCGCGCAGTGGGCCGCCCGGGAGCCCGGCCCCGTCGCCTGGGTGTCGCTCGACCCGCTGGACGACGAGCCCGGCCGCCTGGTGCGCGTGCTGGGCGAGGCGCTCGCCTGCCTCGCCCCGGGGGCGCGCCCCGGTGCCGCCCCCGCCTCCGGCCGCGCGCCGGGGACGCTCGCCCGCCGGGTGGACGCCCTCGTGGCGGCGCTGGAGACGCTGCCGCCCGAGACGGTGGTGGTCCTGGACGACGTGCACCTGCTCTCGGCCCGGACGGCCCGCGAGGTCCTGGGTCCGGTGCTGCGGTACGCGGGCCCCCGGTTCGTGCTGGCCGGCCGGTACGACGCAGCGCTGCCGGTGAACCGGATGCGGATGGCCGGTGAGGTCGGCGAGCTGCGGGAGCGGGCCCTGGCGTTCACCGAGGACGAGGTCGCCGACGTGGTCCGCGCCGCCGGCGTGCCGGCGGAGGGCGCCACGGTCCGCGCGCTCTGGGAGGTCACGCGGGGCTGGCCGGTCGCCGTGCGGCTCGCCCTGGCCGCCGACGTGCTCGCCGGCTCCGGGGAGCCGCTGGCGCAGCTCCGGGACCGGGACGTGCCGATCACCGGCTACCTGGTCGAGGAGGTGATCGGGTCGCTGCCGGACGACCTCGCCGACTTCCTGCTGCGCGCGAGCGTGGCCGGCCAGGTCGACCCCGAGCTGGCCGAGGCGCTGGTGCCGGGCGGGGCGCGGCTGCTCGACGAGTGCGTCGCGCGCGGGCTGTTCCTCACCGACGTCGGGGACGCCGGCGACGGGCCGGTGTACCGGTGGCACGCGCTGGTCGCCGCGCACGCGCGCGCGGTGCTGGCGCGGCGCGACCCGCTCGCGGCGCGGGTCGCGCACCGGGTCGTCGCGGCGCACCTCGGGCCGCGCGACCCCGCGGCCGCGATCCGGCACGCGCTGGACGGGCACGCGCCCGACCTGGCGGCGCGGGTGCTCGGCGAGCGGTGGCCGGACCTGGTGGTGCGCGGCGACGTCGGCCAGGTGCGCGGCCTGCGCGCGGCGCTGCCCCCGCGGTACCGCAGCGACCCCGACGTGCTCCTGGCGCTCGCGGCGGCGCACGCCTACGACGCCGACGGCGCGGGCGACGACGACGCCCGGGCGGCGTGGGTCGGGGAGCTGGTGCGGACGTTCCTCGGCCCGGGGCGCCCGTCGCTGCAGGAGTCGGTGCGGCGCGGCCGGGCGCTGCTCGACGACGGGGTCGCCGGCGGCGGCGCGCCGGACGACGCCGCCCGCGCGCTCGGCCTGTACCTCGTGGGGCGGGCCGCCCTCCAGCAGTACGGGCCGCACCCCGCGGCGCTGACCCACCTCGCGGAGGGCGGGGCGCTCGCCGCGGAGCGCGGCTGGGTCGCGCTCGAGCTGGGCTGCCGCGCGGAGGAGGCGCTGGCCGCCGCGCAGCGCGGCGACGCCGGCGGGGCGCTGGCCGCCGCGCAGGCCGTGCTCGCCACCGCGGCGCTGCACGACTGGCAGGGAGCCGGCATCGTCGCGTCCGCCCACCTGGCCTGCGGCATCGCCGCGTACTGGCGCGACGAGCTGTGCGCCGCGGCGGGCCACCTGCGGGCCGCGATCGAGGCGGCCGGCCGCAACCGGCGGGAGGTCGCCGTGCACGCGGCCGGGGTGCTCGCGGTCGTCTGCCTCGCGCAGGGCGACGCCCCCGGACTGGCCCGGGCCCGCGAGATCACCGACGCGCCCTGGCCGGACGGGTCGGCGCCCGAGCACCTGACCGCGTTCCGCGCCTTCCTCACGGCCGTGCAGCTGGGCGTCGAGGACCGGCCGCGGGAGGCGCTCGCGCTGGTCGACGAGACGTCGGCCGCGTTCAGCGACCCGCTCGCGCTCGGCTGGCAGAGCGACCTGCTGCTGCGGATCGGGGAGATCGAGGCCGCCGAGCGAGCGCTGGAGGCCGCCGAGCGCGCCGCCGCCGCGGCCGCCGCCGCGCTGGGCGGGACGCCCGCCCAGGTGCGGGTCGCGAACCTGGCGGCGCAGGCGGCCCTGCGCGCCGACGAGGACGCCGCCGCGGCGCACCTCGCCCTCGAGGCGGCGCTCGCCGCCGCCGCGCCGCACGGGCTCGTCCGGCCGCTGCGGGACCGCGCCGCGGCGCTGCACCCGCTGCTGTCGGCGCACCTGGAGTGGGGCAGCGCGCACGAGCCGCTGATCACCCGGCTGCTGGTCGCGGAGCACGAGGCGCCCGCGCCCCGGGCGTCCACCTGGGACCTGACGCCCCGGGAGCGGGACGTGCTCGCCTGCCTGCGCTCGTCGCTGACCTCCGAGGAGATCGCCGGCTCGCTGTTCCTGTCGATCAACACCGTGAAGACGCACATGCGGGCCATCTACCGGAAGCTCGGGGTGGACGGGCGCCGCGCGGCGGTCCGGACGGCGGTGCAGCGCGGCCTGCTCTGAGCGCGCCGCAGGGCGGCGGCGCCCCCACCGGGGCACCGCCGCACCCGGCTCCGCGGGCGGCGGGGCCGGTCAGGTCGACACGGGCCGCAGCTCGCCGCCGTGCACGACCAGCGCCCACAGCACCGTCACGCACAGGCCGATGGACACCAGCGACCACCACGGCGTCGCGGGCAGCGCCACGAACTGCAGCAGCAGCTGCAGCCCCACCAGGACCACGGCCGTCACCCGCGCCCAGCCCGCGGCCGTGGTCAGCAGCGAGATGCCGACCAGGAAGACGAGGGCCGCGACCGCGAGGTGCACCCACCCCCAGGTGGAGACGTCCACCGCCGCCAGCCCGTAGGTCGTCCAGGCGACGATCGTGTGCGGCGAGAAGACCGCGACCAGGCCGGTGAACATGCCCCACAGGCCCATCAGGATCATCATCAGCGCGCCGAACCAGATCCAGCCGACCCAGGCCGTCTCCCGCGGCCGGGGCCGCGCCGCGGCCCCCTCGTGCACGGATGTCCTCGACATCGCCCTCCTCCTCCCCGCCGGGCCGGACCCGGCCGACCCACCGGTCAGGCGTTCTCGTCGAACGCCTCGCGCAGCCGCGCCTCCTCGTCCTCGGACAGGTTGGTCTGGATCAGCTCGGGGTGGATGCCCTGCTCCTTGAGTGCCGCCACCACCCGGTCGGGCACCGCGTTGGACGACAGCAGGAACAGCGCCGACGTGCCCGGCGTGACCTTGCTGCGCACCGAGTCGATGAAGTCGTCGTCGATGCCGACGTCCGTGAGCGACCCCGCGAGCGCGCCGGCCGCCGCGCCGATGGCGGCGCCGAGGAGCGGGACGAAGAACAGCAGGCCGAACAGCATGCCCCAGAACGTCCCGCCGAGGGCGCCGGCGGCCGCGAGGCTGTGCGCCTGCCGCGTCTTGGGCTTCGACTTGTCCGGGTCCCAGGACACCGTGGCGGCGTCGTGCACCTGGATGAGCTCCTGCTTCGCCAGCGACTCGAGCGCCTGCTCGGCCTGCTGGGCGCCGCCGGGGGTCTCGAACTTCCACACGCTGAGAGTGGCCACCGTCGTGCTCCTTCGTCGGTCGGGTCGGTCCCGCGGCCCCTCGCCGGGGTGGGACGTCTGCCAGCGTCCCGGCGCGGGCGAGCGGCGCGCATCGCCCGGGCCGGGTGACCCCGGCCCGCCGACGGCCGGCGCGGCCGCACGGGTCATCCGCGACGGACGACGCCCCGGGCCGTCGCGGGCGACAGGCTCGTCGCGAGCACCGACGACCGGGGGGAGTCGCCATGCCCGACGACCGCGCCGTGGGCGCTCCGCGCCAGGCGCTGTCCGCCGTCGCCGCCGCGGCGGGCCTGGGCCTCGTGCTCGCGCGCGCCCGGGCCGGGGTCGCGCTCGAGCCGGTCGCCTGGGAGGCCGCGGCGCAGCTGGTCGGGGCCGCCGCGCTGCTGCTGCGGCGGGAGACGGTGGCGCTCGCGGTGTGCCTGCCGCTGTGCCTGCTCTCGCCCGTCGTCGCGACGCCGGTCGCGCTGTACCTGGTCGGGCGGTGGGCGGGCCCGCGCGCGGGGTGGCTCGGGCTGCTCGCCGCGCTGGCGATGATCTGGCCGGCCTGGCGGCTGACCTCGTTCCGGTCGGGCGTCGCCGTGCCGCTCGTGCTGCTGATCGACGTGCTGGTGCCGTGGCTCGCAGGGCGCGGGCAGCGCTCGGCGGCGGCCGCGGCCGCCCTCCGGGTGGCGCAGGAGCGCGCCGCCGCGGAGGCCGCTGCCCTCGCGGTGCGGCGGGCCGAGCGCACCCGGCTCGCCGGCGAGCTGCACGACGTCGTCGCGCACCGGATCAGCCTCATCGTGCTGCACGCGAACCTGCTCGACGGCGCCTCCGACGACCCGGCGGTGCACGCCGCCGCGACCGAGATCCGGGACACCGGGCGCGCCGCCCTGGACGAGATGCGCGAGGTGCTGCGCCTGCTGCGCCACGACCCCGGCGAGGACGGCCTGGCCCGGCACGCGCTCCCGGAGGTCGAGGGCCTGGTCGCCGCCGCGCGCGACGTCGGCCAGCCCGTCACCGCCGTCGTGGCCGCGGCGCACCGCGACCCGCCGGACCCCGCGGAGCGCACCGCCGTCCGCGTGGTCCGCGAGGGCCTGACCAACGCGGTCCGGCACGCGCCCGGCGCGGGCACCCGCGTCCTGGTCGAGGACGCGGGGCCCGAGCTGCACGTGCAGGTGCTCACGACCGAGGCGCGCGCGACGCCGACCGGCCTGACCACCGGCGGCACCGGGCTCGCCGGCCTGCGCGAGCGGGTGGCCCTCGTGGGCGGGCGCCTGGACGCCGGGCCGACACCCGCGGGCGGCTTCCTGCTGGACGCGCGGCTGCCGCGCCGCTCCGTGCCGGCATGATCCGGGTGCTGGTGGTCGACGACGAGGCGCTGTTCCGCCAGGGCATCGCCCGGCTCGTCGACGCCGCGCCGGACCTGGAGGTGGTGGGGGAGGCCGGGGACGGGCGCGAGGCGGTCGAGCAGGTGCGCGCCCACCGGCCCGACGTCGTGCTGCTCGACCTGCAGATGCCCGTGATGGACGGCCTGAGCGCGGCCCAGGAGATCCTCCGGGCCGGGACCGGCACGGCCGTCGTCGTCCTCACCGGCTTCCTGTCCGACCGGTACCTCGTCCCGGCGCTGCGGCTCGGGGCCGCGGGCTACCTGCTCAAGGACAGCACCGTCGAGGAGCTGCACCGGGGGATCCGCGCGGCCGCCGCGGGGGACGCGATGCTGTCGCCGGCGGTCACCCGGCGGCTGCTCGACGCGGTCGGCCCGGCGCTGTCGGGGGTGGCCCAGGAGGCCCGGGACCGGGTCGCCCCGCTCAGCGCCCGGGAGCGCGACGTGCTCGCCTGCGTGGCGGAGGGGTTGTCGAACGCGGAGACCGCGCGCCGGCTGTACCTGGCGGAGCCGACCGTGAAGGCGCACCTGGCGCACGCGATGACGAAGCTCGGGGTCCAGAACCGGACCCAGGCGGCGATCGTGGCGCACGACGCGGGGCTGGTGCCGCCGGTCGGGGGGTGAGGCCGGCAGGGCCGCCCAGCGACGAGGAGCATCCGGACGGACCGGGTCGGACGAGCCGGTCGGACGAGGTCGCGGGGGTGCCCGCGGCGGGAGCGTGGTGGACGTCGCCGGGGGCGGGTCGGCCGCCCCCGCAGAGCCGCCAGGAGCCCATCATGTCGTCCCTCGCCCTCGTCCTCGCCGCGTCCGTCTCGGGCGCGACGCTGGTCCTCCCGGCCGCCCCCGCGGCGTCGTCCGGGGCCCCCGCGGCGTCGTCGGTCGGGCGCTGGATCGTGTGCACGGCGGCCGCGCCTGCGGCGTCGAGGCCGGTGCTGCGGGCCGCGGCCTGGACCGAGACCGTCCCCGGGTGGACCGAGACCGTCCGCGAGGCCTGGACGGAGACCGTGCCCGCGTGGACCGAGACGGTGCGCGCCGCGTGGACCGAGCGCGTGCTCGTGACGCCCGCGCACGCCGTCGAGCGGGAGGTGTCGGCCGCGTACGAGGAGACCGTCGTCGACCGGGAGGCGTGGACCGAGACGATCGAGCACCCCGCCGAGACGCACGCCGTCGAGCACCCGGCCGTGACGCAGACCCGGTGGCTGTTCCGGCAGCAGAACGGCAACGGCGAGCGCTGGTTCACCGACCGGTCGTCCTTCCCGGGCAACGGCTGGCAGCTCGTGCGCGAGGAGCAGACCGTCGTGCAGGACGCGTGGACCGAGACCGTCGTGGACCGCGAGGCGTGGACCGAGACGGTCCGGCACGAGGCGGAGACGCACGTCGAGCGGCACCCCGCCGTGACCGAGACCGTCGAGGTCCCCGACGAGTGGGCGTCCGTCGAGCACCCCGCCGTGACGGTCACGCACCCGGAGCGGACGATCGAGCACCCGGCGGAGACCGTCGAGCACCCCGTGCGGACGATCGAGCACCCCGCGGTGGTCGAGGAGGTGCCCGGGGACCCCGGCGCGGCGTCCTGCGTGGCGGCGGCCGACCCGGGCGCGGCCACCGTGGCGGCGGCGGTCGGGTCGCCGGCCGCGTCCCCGGCGCACACGGGGGGCCGGGCGGACCCCGCGGACCCCGTGCACCCTGCCGACCCGGCTCCGGCCGTCCTCGCGGCCACCGGCTCGGACGCCGCGGGCCTCGCCGCCGGGGCGCTGGGCGCGGTCGGGATCGGTCTGGTCGCGCTCGGCGCGGCGCACCTGGCCCGGCACGCCTCGCGCGGCCCGGGCGACCGGCGGCGCTGACCCCGCCCGCCCGGCTGGCACGATGGCGGGCATGTCCGCCTGGCACGCCCACGACTCGCGCACCGTCTACGAGAACCCGTGGATCCGGGTCCGCGAGGACGCCGTCACCCGGCCCGACGGCGGGGAGGGGGTCTACGGCGTCGTCGAGGTCCGGAACCCGGCCGTCTTCGTCGTCCCGGTCACCGACGACGGCGAGGTGGTGCTGGTCGAGGTCGAGCGGTACACCACGGGCGCGGTGTCGCTCGAGGTGCCGGCGGGCGGGTCCGACGGCGAGGACCCGCTGGTCGCGGCGGCGCGCGAGCTGCGCGAGGAGACCGGGCTCGCCGCCGCCGACTGGACGCACCTCGGGCCGGTGTTCTCCCTCAACGGCGTCGCGCACGCGCCGGGGCACGTGCTGCTCGCCCGCGGGCTGCGGCCGGCCGACGAGGCGCACGCGCAGCACGAGGAGGGGATCGTCGGCCTGCGCCGCGTGCCGTGGCCCGAGCTGCTGGACCTGGTGCGCGCGGGCGCGATCACCGACAACGAGTCCCTGGGCGCCCTGCTGCACGCGGCGATCGCGCTCGGCCGGGTGTCCTGACCGCTCGACCTACGGTGCCCGGCCCGGCCCGCGCGGATCCCGGGTCGCGAGGCCGGAGGGCGCCGGCCGGGCGGCGGTGCGCTCCGCGGCGGCCCGCACGCCCGCGTCCCAGCCCGGCGCGCGGCAGCCCGGGGGCGGTCCGAGCGGGACCGGGTCGAGCCCCGCGGCCCCGAGCAGCCAGGCCACCACCGAGTTCGACGTCCACATGTCCCGGTCGCCCGGCGCCCGACCGCCCCAGGTGCGCGCCGGCACGCCCGGCGCCGCCGCCAGCAGCCGCTCCGCCACGCGTGGGTCCGCCGACACCCGCCGCCGCGCCAGCGCCCACGCCTGGTCGGGCACCGCGCCGCCCGACCAGCACCGGACCTCGTAGCGGAAGAGCCGGGACCTGCCGAGCGGTCGCGCACCGACCGGACCGGTCGCGACGACGCCGCGGTCGACCGGCGGCTGGCCCCAGACCGGCGTCACCTCGACCGCGACCTCGGGGCCGGACGCCGGCCGGACGAGCAGCGCGCCGTGCACGAGCGCCCGTGGCCGGCGGCGGTCCCGGAGCGCGGCGAGCGTCTCGTAGCAGCGGCCGCTCGCGCGCACCACCCGCGGCCCGCCCGCGCCCAGCGGGATCCAGCAGAGCAGGACGCCGGGTCCGGGTGCGTCGTCGGAGCGGTCGGTCCCCATGCGCACCATCCCGCCACCTGCGGGCGCTGCCCGCCACGGACCGACGTCCCGGCACCACTGGGCGCCCGCGGCGGGTCGCCGCCGGGGGACTGCGAGGCGCCGGGGGATTCCGGCGCCCGGGTCCCGGCTGCTACCGTCGCACCTCCCGGTAAGGCGAGCCTTACCAACATCGACGACAGGAGAGCACCCGTGGCCCGCAGCAGCACCATCACCGCGGGCCGGCGCAAGCCCGAGGTCACCGAGCTGCTCACCCTGCACGTCCTGCGCACCGCGCGCGTGTCGACCGGGTTCGTCCGCGTCACGCTGGGCGGCGGCGACGCGGCGCGGTTCCGGCCGATGGGCTTCGACCAGTGGTTCCGGCTGTTCATCCCCGTGGCCGACGACGCCGTGCTGTCCCGGCTGCCGAACAAGCTCGACACCCTCGCGTACCTCAGGTACCTCGCGATCGCCCGGACCGAGCGGCCCGTGCTGCGGAACTACACGGTCCGGGCCTTCCGACCCGACGGTCCCGACGGTCCCGAGCTCGACGTCGACTTCGTGCTGCACGGGACCCCCGAGGACGGCACCTCCGGCCCCGCCGCGACCTGGGCGCGGACCTGCGCGCCCGGCGACGCCGTCGCGATCCTCGACGAGGGCATCACGTTCCCCGCGGCCACCGCGCACGACCGGGTGCTGCTCGTCGCCGACGAGACCGGGCTGCCCGCGGTCGCCGGCATCCTCCGCTCCCTCGGCGTCGGTGCCCGGGGCGTCGCCGTGGTCGAGGTGCCGCACGCCGACGACGTCCAGGACCTCGCCGGACCGGCGGGCGTGCAGGTGCGCTGGGTGGTGCGGGACGACCCGCACGCGGTCGCGGGTCCGGCGGCGCTCGGGGCCGTCGAGGCGCTGCCGGTGCCGGACGAGCCGGTCACCGCGTGGGTCGTGGGGGAGCAGTCGCTGGTCGCTGCGACGCGGCGGCACTGGGTCGCGGCCGGCGTGCCCAAGCATGACGTGACCTTCTGCGGCTACTGGCGGGCGGCGAAGGCGCGCGCGATGGCCTGACGGGCTGTCGCCTCAGCCCTCGGTCCCGGGCTCCGGCGCCACCGGCTCGACCAGCCCCGGCCCGTCGTTCGCCACGTTGCCCACCGCCCGGCCGACCTCGCGGGGCGTGAGGTGCGGCTCGGGCACGTTCACCAGCATCGCCCCGACCTCGTCGGCGGCCGTGATCGTCGGGTCCAGCCACTCGTCCCACAGGTGGCCGGGCAGCAGGACCGGGCAGCGGTCGTGGATGTGCCCGAGGCTGTCGGTCGCGGGGCGCGTGATGATCGTGACGGTCCACAGCCAGCGCGTCGGGTCGTCGTCGGCCTTGGCGTGGTCGCGCCAGAGCTCGTACAGGCCGGCGGCCGCCAGCGGCTCCGCGCCGTGCAGGAAGTACGGCGTCTTGGGGCCGCGCTCGTTGGCCTGCCACTCGTAGTAGCCGTCCATCGGGACCAGCGCGCGTCGCCGCGCCGCCGCCTTCCGGAACGCCGGCTTGTCGAGCACGGTCTCGGAGCGGGCGTTGATCATCCGCGACCCGATCGACACGTCCTTGGCCCACGACGGCACCAGGCCCCAGCGGGCCTGGCGGAGCTGGCGCTGCGGTCCGTCGTCCTCGACGCGCTCGAGCACCACCGGCACGTCCTGCGTCGGGGCGACGTTCCAGGACGGCCCCGGGTGCTCGCCGAGGATCCGGTCGATCGCGAGATCGCGCTCGAGCTGGTCGGCGGCGCGGGTCTGCGCGTAGCGGCCACACATGGAGCCCAGTGTGCCGCGCACCACCGACATCGACGACGCGGGGGCGTCGGACTAGAACGGGGGTGGTTCGTCGTACGGGTCTGCCGTGGCGTCGCGCGCACGCCCGGTGCCGGGTCGGGTGAGGTAGCGGTGTCCGGTGGGGGTGATCCACTCGAACAGGCCGGGTTGGATCTGGCGCAGCCGGAAGCCGCCGTCGGTCTTGAGGCGGTGGTGGCGGTGGCACAGGGGTCCGAGGTTGTCGGCGT
>NZ_VEGH01000021.1 GCF_007679345.1 Cellulosimicrobium cellulans | reverse complement strand
CAGGCCGCGCACGCCGTGGAGGACGCGGTCCTGCCCGACGCCGCCCAGTGCTCCCGCCGGCAGCTCGAGCAGCGGGTGGCCCGCGAGGTCCGGATCGCCGACCCCCAAGGGGAGGCCGGACGCAACACCCGCGCCCGGTGCACCCGCCGGGTCACCCGCCCCCGACGCCGCCCGCACGGGATGGCGGCGATGTGGGTGGTGCTGGCCGCCGAGGACGCCACCCGGGTCGACGGGGTCCTGCACCACGCGGCCCGCACCGCCAAGGCCCTGGGCGACCCCCGCACCCTGGACCAGCTCCGTGCGGACGGCTTCAGGGATCTGGTCGTGGGTGACGTGCCCGAATCGGACGGGCCGGCGTTCGAGGTCCACCTCGACCCACCCGCACCGGTCCCCACCCGGCGCCGGGCATCGCGCCGGTGGCCGGAGACCACCACCCGTGGCGCACCCACCCGGCCGGCCGAGCCGATCCCGACCGCCACGCTCACCCCGGTGAGCGACCCCGAGGCCAGCACGGCGCCGACCGAATCCGTGCCGATCGCGCCCACACCGAGCGAGATGGCGCCGGGCGAGACCGCGCCGACCCCACCTCCTGCCAGCACCGAGCCCGCGCCCGGTGCTGCGCCGGCCGCTCCGGTCCCGGCCGCGCCCGCGTCCGACCTCGCGACCGCCGCCGCGCGTCGCAGCTGCACCCGCTGCGCGGGGCGCCCCGGCGCCGAGGTCAACCTCACCATCGCCGCCTCCACCCTCCTGGGCCTGGACGACCACCCCGCCGACCTCGACGGGTACGGCCCGATCGACGCCGTGCGCGCCCGGGCCCTGGCCGACGGCGGCACCTGGCGGCGCATCATCACCGACCCCCTCACCGGCCAGGTCCTGGACGTCGGCCGCCAGCGCTATCGACCACCCGCCGCGCTCGACGAGTTCGTCCGCACCCGCGACACCACCTGCGCCGCACCCGGCTGCACCGTCCCGGCCCGCAGCGCCGACCTCGACCACACCATCGAGTACCACCGAAGGCCAGGCGACCCACCCGACACGCCCCTCGGCCGCACCGACGCCGACAACCTCGGACCCCTGTGCCACCGGCACCACCGGCTCAAGACTGACGGCGGCTTCCGCCTGCGCCAGATCCAACCCGGCCTGTTCGAGTGGATCACCCCCACCGGGCACCGCTACCTCACCCGACCCGGCACCGGCCGCAACCACGACGCCACCACCGACCCCTACGACGCACCACCCCCGTTCTGACCCGCCCGTCGCGCGGCCGTCCTCCGCCCGTGGCAGCGTTGCCGATCAGAGGAGGCTGGATGGCCGACATCGTGGTGCTCGCGGTCCCGTTCGTCGTCGTCGGGGCGGTCGGGTTCGGGGTGATCCTGTGGCTGCGACGACGCTCCCCCGCCGCGCCGTCGGGTGCCGGCCGCACGATGTTCCGGGTGTACCTCGGCATCGCGGCTGTCGCCGCGGTGCTGTTCGTGCCGCTGGCGATCGCCGCCTGGTCAGCGCCCTAGGTCGAGACCCGGGACCACGAGCCTCGCCCCGGGCCTCCGCACACCGCACCTCACGACCCACACCGCCCCGCGCGCCGCGCTCAACGACCCGCACCGCCGGCTCGCGGTGCACCTCACCCTCGCACGCCCTCCGTTGACGCGGGACCATCGACCCACTTAGGTTGTGAATCGATTCATCCCCCACGAGCCGGAGACGACGATGTCCAACCCCGCCGCCGACCTGATCGCGCGCTCGAACCGCCTCGGCGCCGACCCGCGCACCACCAACTACGCCGGCGGCAACACGTCCGCCAAGGGCACCGCCACCGACCCGGCGACCGGCCGGCCGGTGGAGCTGCTGTGGGTGAAGGGGTCGGGCGGCGACCTCGGCACGCTGACCGAGAAGAACCTCGCGGTGCTGCGCCTGGACCGGCTGCGTGCGCTCGTCGAGGTGTACCCGGGGATCGAGCGCGAGGACGAGATGGTCGCGGCGTTCGACTACTGCCTGCACGGCCGCGGCGGCGCCGCGCCGTCGATCGACACGGCGATGCACGGCCTGGTCGACGCGGCGCACGTCGACCACCTGCACCCGGACGCGGGCATCGCGCTGGCCACCGCCGCGGACGGCGCGGCGCTCACCTGCGAGGTGTTCGGCGACGCGGTGGTGTGGGTGCCGTGGCGGCGGCCGGGGTTCCAGCTGGGCCTGGACATCGCCGCGATCAAGGAGCAGAACCCCCAGGCGATCGGCTGCGTCCTGGGCGGTCACGGGATCACCGCCTGGGGTGACACGTCCGAGGAGGCCGAGGAGCGGTCGCTGCGGATCATCCGCACCGCCGAGCGGTTCATCGCCGAGCGCACCGAGGCGCTGGCCGCCGAGGGCCGGCACCCGTTCGGCGCGGTCCGCCCCGGGTACGCGCCGCTGCCGGCCGACGAGCGGCGCGCCCGGGCGGCGGCCCTGGCGCCGGTGATCCGCGGGCTCGCGTCGACGGACCGGCCCCAGGTCGGCCACTACACCGACACCGACGTGGTGCTCGACCTCGTCGCCCGCGAGGAGCTGGGCCGGCTCGCGGCGCTCGGCACGTCGTGCCCGGACCACTTCCTGCGCACGAAGGTCTCGCCGCTGGTCGTCGACCTGCCCGCGGACGCCCCGCTGGACGAGGTGGTCGTGCACCTGCGCGAGCGCCACGCCGCCTACCGCGACGAGTACCGGGCGTACTACGAGCGGCACGCCGGACCGGACTCCCCCGCGATGCGCGGGGCGGACCCGGCGATCGTGCTGGTGCCGGGGGTCGGGATGTTCTCGTACGGCAAGGACAAGCAGACGGCGCGCGTGGCCGGGGAGTTCTACGTCAACGCGATCAACGTGATGCGCGGTGCCGAGGCGATCAGCACCTACGCCCCCATCCCGGAGTCGGAGAAGTTCCGGATCGAGTACTGGGCGCTGGAGGAGGCCAAGCTCGCGCGGATGCCGAGGCCGAAGCCGCTGGCCACCCGCGTCGCGCTGGTCACCGGCGCCGGGTCCGGCATCGGCAAGGCGATCGCCGAGCGGCTGGCCGCCGAGGGCGCGTGCGTCGTGGCCGCGGACGTGAACCTGGAGGGCGCGCAGGAGGTGGCGGCAGCCCTCGGCGGGCCCGACGTCGCCGTGGCCGTGCGCGCGGACGTCACCGACGAGGACGCCGTCGCCGGGCTCGTCCGCGAGTCGGTGCTGGCGTTCGGCGGCGTGGACCTGGTCGTGAACAACGCGGGGCTGTCGATCTCCAAGCCGCTGCTCGAGACGACGACCCGGGACTGGGACCTGCAGCACGACGTCATGGCCCGCGGGTCGTTCCTGGTCTCCCGGGAGGCGGCGCGGGCGATGATCGCCCAGGGCATGGGCGGCGACATCGTGTACATCGCGTCGAAGAACTCGCTGTTCGCCGGCCCGAACAACGTCGCGTACTCCGCGACCAAGGCGGACCAGGCGCACCAGGTGCGGCTGCTGGCCGCCGAGCTCGGGGAGCACGGCATCCGGGTCAACGGCGTGAACCCCGACGGCGTGGTGCGCGGGTCGGGCATCTTCGCCGGCGGCTGGGGCGCCCAGCGGGCAGCCACCTACGGCGTCCCCGAGGAGGAGCTGGGCGCCTACTACGCCCAGCGCACCCTGCTGAAGCGCGAGGTGCTGCCCGAGCACGTCGCCGCCGCGGTGTTCGCGCTGACCGGGCCGGACCTGGTGCAGACCACCGGCCTGCACGTCCCCGTCGACTCCGGCGTCGCCGCCGCGTTCCTGCGCTGAGCCGCGGCCCGAGGGAGGATCAGCCCATGACCGAGCGCCAGCTGCCGAAGTGGTCCGAGCTCAAGCCGCTGCTGCGGCCCAAGCCGGTCCGGCTCGACCCGACGCGCCGCCGCCTGGCGGACGCGCTGACGATCGCCGACCTGCGGACGGTCGCCCGTCGCCGCACGCCGCGGTCGGTGTTCGACTACACCGACGGCGCCGCCGAGGCCGAGATCAGCCTGCGCCGCGCGCGGTCGCTGTTCCGGCAGCTCGAGTTCAGCCCGTCGATCCTGCAGGACGTCTCGGAGGTCGACACGACCACCGACATGCTCGGCAAGCCGGCCGCGGTGCCGTTCTCGTTCGCCCCCACCGGGTTCACGCGGATGATGCACCACGAGGGCGAGCGGGCCGTCGCCCGGGTCGCGGAGCGCCGCGGCATCCCGTACGCGCTGTCGACGATGGGCACCACGTCGATCGAGGACGTCGCCGCGGCGGCCCCGGACGCCCGC
Organism: Cellulosimicrobium cellulans; assembly: GCF_007679345.1. GTDB lineage: Bacteria > Actinomycetota > Actinomycetes > Actinomycetales > Cellulomonadaceae > Cellulomonas > Cellulomonas cellulans_A. The sequence goes on along the minus strand of NZ_VEGH01000021.1, from coordinate 50,241 downwards.
AAGTGGTTCCAGCTCTACGTGTGGAAGGACCGCGCCGCGGGCGAGGACCTGATGGCCCGGGCGAAGGCGTCGGGGTTCGAGGCGCTGCAGCTCACGGTCGACGTGCCTGTCGCCGGCGCGCGGCTGCGGGACACCCGCAACGGGTTCTCGATCCCGCCCGCGCTGTCGGTGAAGACCGTGCTGGACGCGGGGATGCACCCCGCGTGGTGGGTCAACCTCCTCACCACCCGGCCGCTGGAGTTCGCGTCCCTGTCGACCTGGGGCGGGACCGTCGCGGACCTGCTGGACAAGCTGTTCGACCCGACGATGACGATCGCCGACCTGGAGTGGCTGCGGGCGTCCTGGGACGGTCCGCTGGTGATCAAGGGCATCCAGACCGTCGCGGACGCGCGCCGGGTGGTCGAGGCCGGTGCGGACGCGATCGTGCTGTCCAACCACGGCGGGCGGCAGCTCGACCGGGCGCCGGTGCCGCTGCGGCTGCTGCCGGACGCGAAGGAGGCGGTCGGCGACCGCGCCGAGGTGTGGTTGGACACCGGCATCCTGTCCGGCGCGGACGTCGTGGCCGCGCTCGCGCTCGGGGCGGACGCGACGATGGTGGGCCGGGCGTACCTGTACGGGCTGATGGCCGGGGGCGAGCGCGGTGTCGACCGGGCGGCGGAGATCCTGACCCGCGAGGTCCGGCGCACGATGGCGCTGCTCGGCGTGCGGAGCGTCGCGGAGCTGGGCCCGCAGCACGTGCGGCTGCCGTAGCGGCGCCCCCGGCCTCCGGTGTCCGGCCCTGCCCCTCGCTGATCGGCACGGGCGGACCCGGACAGCGGAGGCCGCGGGGCTGGGCCGGTCGGGTGAGGCGGTCCCAGTTCACCCCCCGATCGGGATAAAACCGGGCAAATGCCGCCCTACCGTCGGCCCATGGACATCCGGCTCATCCCGCTCGCGGAGGTCACCGATGCTGACGCGCGGGCCTGGCAGCGCCTCGCCGCCGAGGCGCTCGCCCCGAACATGTGCCTCGACCCGCGGTTCCTGCTCAGCGCCCGCGCGCGGCCCGACGCGCACGAGGTCCGGGTGCTGGCCGCGGTCGAGGACGGGGCGTGGCGGGGCGCGCTCGCGGTCACGACGAAGCGGGTCGCCCCGCGGCTGCCGGTCCGGGCGCTGACCACGGGCGGCGAGTTCATGACGTCGCAGTGCGACCGGCACCACCCGCTGCTGCACCGGGACCGGGCGGCCGAGGCGCTGGACGCCCTGCTGCGCGGCGGGCCGGCCGTCGGGTTGCCGGGGCTCGCGCTGCTGCGCCGGTTCCCCGCCGAGGGGCCGCTGGCCGAGGTGCTCGACCGGGTGACCGCCCGGCGGCGGATCCGGGTGCACGAGCGCAGCCGCGACGTCGGGGCCTGGGCGCCCCGGGCGGCGTTCGACGTCGTGCCGGTGCCGGCGCCCGTCGACGGGGTGGTCGTGGACCCGCCGCTGTCGACCGCCCACCTGCGCACGGAGGACGCCCGGAACGTCCGGCGCGTCGCCCGGGGTCTGTCCCGGGAGCTCGGCGGGCCGCTGGAGCTGCGGGACGAGTCGGACGACCCGGCGGCGGTCGACCGGTTCGTCGCGCTGCAGGCCGCGGGGTGGAAGGGCGACCCGGGCCGGGGCGGCGCGGCGCTCGGGCTGGACGCCGCGGACGAGCGCTGGTTCCGCGACATGGTGTCCGCGTTCCGCCGCGACGGCGACCTGGACGCGCTGCGGCTCACCGCCGGCGGCGAGACGATCTGGGCCGGGTTCCACGTCCGGTCCGGCGGCGGCTGGTTCGGGCTGCTGGACGCGTACGACGAGCGGTTCCGCCGGTTCAGCCCGGGTTCGGTCGGCCGGCTCGCGGCGATGACGTACCTGCTCGGCACCACGGATGCGCCGTTCGTCGACCCGGGGTTCGGCTCGCACTACGCCGTCGGGGCGCGGCTGTGGCCCGCCGCGCGGCCGCAGGTCGACCTGCTGGTGGGGGCGCGCGGGCCCGCGGCGCGCGCGGTGCTGCGGGCGGTCCCGCTCGCCCGGCGGCTGGGGGTCGCGACGTAGCCGGGCCGACGGGGCATGCTGGGGGCAGCCCGCAGCCCCCTCCCCGGAAGGACCGCGCCGTGACGGTCGTCGTCGAGCCCGCCCGACCCGACGAGGCGGTCGCCTGCGCGCGGCTGCTCGCCGACGCCCTCGGCGACGACCCGGTGATCCGCGCGATGTTCCCCGGCGACCGCGACCGCACCGCCCGCCTGGTCGCCCTGCACACCGCCCAGCTGCGCTCCGGCCCGCTCCCGGCGGGGACCGTCGACGTCGCCCGCACCGCGCCGGACGGCCCGCCGGTGGGCGTCGCCGTCTGGCACGGGCCCGGCCCGGAGGCGCCGCTGCGGCAGCGGCTGCGCCAGCTCCCGGCGGTCGTCCGGGCGATCGGGCTGCGGCACCTGCCGACCGCGTCAGCGCAGACCGCCCGCTACGAGCGGCACCGGCCGCGCGCCGCGCACTGGTACCTCGAGGAGATCGCCGTCGGACCCGAGGCGCGCGGGCTCGGCGTCGGCTCCGCCCTGCTCCGGCACCGGCTGGCGGCGGTGGACGCGGCGGGCCTCCCGGCGTACCTCGAGGCGACCACGGAGGCGAGCCGCCGGCTCTACGAGCGGTTCGGCTTCGTGGCGACCGGCGAGGTCCCCGTCGCCGGTCCCCGACCGTGGGCGATGCTGCGCGAGCCGACGCCCCCGTCGGCGAGCGGGTAGCCGGCGCGTCGAGCGAGTAGCCGGCGACTGCTCGCCCGACGCGTCGCGTACCCCCTCGGCGCGGGCACGGGCGCGGGCGCGGGGCCCCGCTCAGCTCTGGTGCGCGCCCCAGCCGTGCCAGCGGTCGACCTCGACGACCGCCGAGAACCGCGGGCTCTCCCGGTCGGGGTACGCGTGGCCGGTGTAGTGCTCCGACAGGCTGTCGATGCCCGAGCGGTCCGTGTCCTCGGTGATCTCGACGACCCGGCCGACCAGCGTCACGTGGGTGTACCAGTCGTCGGCGTCCAGCACGGTCAGCGTCACGCGGGGGTCCCGGCGCAGGTGCCGCAGCCGGACCCGCGAGCCGTCGAGGTTGAGCAGCACCCGGCCGTCCTCGCGCCACAGGTACCAGGTCGCGGCGGAGACGGGCGTGCCGTCGGAGCGCAGCGTCGCCATCACGGCGGGGTTCGGGCGGCGGAGCATCGCGACGGCGTCGGACGGCAGCGGGGGCGTGGCCACGGGTGGACCTCCAGGTCGGGACGGTGCGTTCCGACCCAGTGTCGCCCACTCGGTGCGGCCGGCGCCCGCGGACCGCGCTGCGCACGCGCAGGCGGCCGCGAGCCGCCGGCGGACCCCGCCCGGGCCCGGGGCCGGCCGGCGCAGGTGCGGACCTCGACGGCGCGGGGCGGAGTCGCCCGGCCGAGGGGCGCACCATCCGGCGCGGGTGGCGACCCCGGAGGCGGGCATCTGCGACGATCGAGGCCGCGACCGACGACGACGGGCCCCCCGCGCTCCCGCGGCACGCCAGGAAGGGACCCGCCCCATGACGCACCCCGCGCCCACCCCGGCCTCCACGCCGGCCGCCACCCCCGCGCCCGCGCCGACCCCGGACCCCTCGGGCCCCGCCCCCGGCCCCGCCACGCCCCGGCGGCGCCGACCCCGCCCGCCGAGCGTCCCCGGCGTCGTCCTCGGCACCCTGCTCGCGATGCTCGCCATGACCCCGTCGCTGCTCCCCCGCGACTGGCTCTTCCAGGCCCTGGTCTCGGGCATCTCGGGCGCGCTGGGCTACGGGCTCGGGGTCGCGGTCGCGTGGGCGCTGCGCCACCTGCGCGCCTGGCGCCGGCTGGTCGTGGTCGCGCGGCACCGCGTCCCGCCGCGGGTGCGGGTCGCGGTGCGGCCGTGGCGGCTGCCCGCGTTGGCCGTGCTCGTGGTCGCGGGGCTGGTCCTCGCGCTGGTGAACGGCGCCCGCTGGCAGCGCGAGATGACCGCGGCGATCGGGATGACCGGCCCGAGCACCGGCGACTGGCTGCGCGCCGGACCGCTGCTCGTGCTCGTGGCGGCCGCGTTCGTGCTGCTGGCGCGCGGGCTGCGCTGGGTCGGGCTGCGGGTCGAGCGCGGGCTGCAGCGCTGGCTGCGGTTCCCGCGGCTGCTCGCGGGGGCGGTGGCGGTCGTCCTGGTGGCGGTGCTGACCGTGGTGCTGGTGAACGACGTGCTGCTCGGCCGGGCGCTGTCCGCCGTGGACGGGGCGTTCGCCCTGGCCAACACGGAGGACCACCCGGGCGTCACGCAGCCCGAGGCGGCGGAGCGGTCGGGGTCGCCGGCGTCCCTGGTGCCGTGGGACACCCTGGGGCGCGAGGGCCGTCGGTTCGTCGCCGAGGGCCCCACCGCCGACGAGCTCGCCGCCGCCACCACGGGCACGACCACGACGCCGGTCCGGGTGTTCGCCGGCCTGGACAGCGCCGGCACCGCCGAGGGGCGGGCGGACCTCGCGGTGGCGGACCTCGAGCGCGCCGGCGGGTTCGACCGCGCGGTGCTGCTGGTCGTCACGACGACGGGCAGCGGCTGGGTCAACGACTCGGCCGTGTCCGCGCTGGAGCTGATGCACGGCGGGGACACCGCGACCGTGGCGACGCAGTACTCCTACCTGCCGAGCTGGCTGTCGTTCCTGGTCGACAAGTCCCGCGCCGCCGACGAGGCCCGGGCGCTCGCCGCGGCCGTCGAGGCGCGGGTCGCCGCGCTGCCGCCCGAGGACCGCCCGCAGCTGCTGGCCTACGGCGAGAGCCTCGGCTCGTACGGCTCGGAGAGCGCGTACGACTCGCTCGCGGACATCCGGGCCCGGACGGACGGCGTGCTGTGGGTCGGCCCGCCGAACTCCAACCCGGTGTGGCACGCCCTGATGGACCGGCGCGACCCGGGCACCACCCCCGCCGCGCCGGTGTACGCCAGCGGCCTGCTCGTGCGGTTCGCGGGCGACACCGAGCAGATCGCGACGCCGCCGACCGCGTGGGAGGCCCCGCGGGTGCTGTACCTGCAGCACGCGTCCGACCCGATCGTGTGGTGGGGCCCGGACCTCCTGCTGACCCGCCCGGACTGGCTCTCCGCGCCGCACAGCGGCGAGGGCGGCCTGACGATGACGTGGTACCCGCTGGTGACGTTCTGGCAGCTGACCTTCGACATGGTGAACTCGAAGGCCGTGCCCGACGGGCACGGGCACAACTACGACGCGCTCACCCTCGACGGCTGGGCGGCGGTCGCCGCGCCGGAGGGCTGGACGGACGCGGACACCGCGCGGGTCCGGGCGGTGCTGGACGCGCGCGAGGGCTGACGCGGGCGGCCCGGGCCCCGCGGATCGACCGCACCGGATGAGGCGGCCGGTGCGGGTCCGGGTGGAGCGTGGGGGCACCACCGTGCCGCCGCCCCGGAAGGACGCCGCCATGCCCGCCCACCGCACGCACCCGGTCCGGTTCTCGCCCGAGGCCGACCGCGACGAGGTCATCCGCAGCACGCTGGGCCGCGCGGTCCACGGGGCCGCCGACGTCGGGGAGGTGCTGGCGGCCGTCGCGGGCGTGCCCGCCAAGGACCACGACGCGTGGTTCGCCGCCTGGCGCGACCTCGGCGACCGGGTCGCCGCCCAGGGCGACGCCGCCGCGGCGGGCGGCCACCGGGTCAGCGCGGCCGCGGCGTACCTGCGGGCGTCGGCGTACCTCGCGGTGGCGGTGAACGCCGTGGCGGCGCTCGCGTCGGACGCGGACCTGCTGCCGACGTTCCGCGCGCACCGGCGGGCGTGGGACGCGTGGGTCGACCACGCCGGTCTCGACGTGGAGCGCGTGGCCGTGCCGTACGAGGGCGACGCGCTGCCCGGGTACCTGTTCCGGGCTCCGGGCGGCGGGGCGCGCCCGACCGTGGTGGCGGTCAACGGCAGCGACGGCTCGCTCACCTCGCTGTGGGGCGAGTGCGTGGCCGGGGCGCTGCGCCGCGGCTACCACGCGCTGGTCTTCGACGGCCCGGGGCAGCAGTCGGTGCTGTTCGAGCGCGGCGTCCCGTTCCGCCCGGACTGGGAGAAGGTCCTGACCCCCGTTCTCGACGCGGTGCTCGTCCGGCCCGAGGTCGACGCGGACCGGGTGGCCGTCTACGGGGTGAGCCAGGCCGGGTACTGGGTCGCGCGGGCGCTGGCCTTCGAGCACCGGCCGGTCGCCGCCGTGGTCGACCCGGGGGTGGTGGACGTCGCGGCGTCCTGGGAGCGCGAGGTCCCCGGCAGCCTGCTGAAGCTGCTCGACAAGGGCGAGGACCACGCCTTCGACCGTGACATGGAGCTGGGCATGCGGCTGTCCCGGAGCACCGCGCGGACCTGGCGGTTCCGGGCACGGCCCTACGGCGCGGACGGGTACGCCGCCACGCTGCGCGAGGTGCGCCGGTACGACGTCGCGGACGTCGCGGACCGGATCACCACGCGCTGCTGATCACCGACCCGGAGGGCGAGCAGTTCTGGCCCGGGCAGTCCCGGCGGCTGGCGGCCCTGACGCCGGGCGTCTCGACCCTGGTGCCGTTCACCGCGGCCGAGGGTGCCGACGGCCACTGCCAGCCGCTCGCCCGGTCGCTCACCGAGCAGCGGGTGTTCGACTGGCTCGACGGCTACCTGCGCGGCTGACCCGCGGGCCGCCTCCCCCGCCTGGCACGGGTGCGCCGGAACGGGTGCGGGTGCGGGGCGGGCGGGTCAGGCTGGCGGCATGGGTGCGGGATCGGGTGGCGTGCGGGTCGTGGTGGTCGGGCAGGCCGGGCGCGACCTGGTGCTGACGGTCGACGGGGTCCCGGACGCCGGCGGTTCGGCCGACGTCCGCGGGCGCTCCGAGCTGCTCGGCGGCAAGGGCGCGAACCAGGCCCGCGCGTGCCGGCGGCTCGGGGCCGGGGTCGCGCTGGTCGGCGTGGTCGGCGACGACCCCGCGGGTCGCCTGGTGCTCGACGAGGCGCGGGCGGCGGGCCTCGACGTCGACGGGGTCGTGGTGCGCGCCGCCGCGCGGACCGCCCTGCTGGTCGACGTCGTCGGTCCGCCCGGCGAGCGCCGGCTGCTCGAGCACGTCGAGCCCCCCGTGCTCCTCACGCCCGCCGACGTGGCGGCGTCGGCCGACCGGCTGCGCGCGGCCGACGCGGTCCTGCTCCAGCTGCAGCAGCCGGCCGACGCGGTCCGCGCCGCCCTCCGCGTCGTCACCCCGCCGCGGCCGGGCAACCCCGGCCGGGCCGGGGATCCGCGCGGGGCGCCGGACGGCGGAGCCCGGACGTCGGCGCGCCCGCTGGTCGTCGCCGACGGGGCGAGCGACGACGCCGGGCTCCTCGCGGAGCTGCTCGCCGCCGGGGCCGTGCTGCGGGCGGACGCCGGGGAGGCCGCGGCGCTCGCCGGGCGGCCGGTGCGCGGGGTCGAGGACGCGGTCGCCGCCGCGGCGGACCTCGTCACCCGGGGTGCGCGCGCGGTGCGGCTCGCCGCCGGGCAGGACGGGGACGTGGTCGCGTGGCCGGGCGGGCACGTCGTGACCCCGCTCCTCGGCGACGACCCCGTCGACCCGACCGGCGCGGGCGACGCGTCGACGGCCGCGCTCGCCGTGGCGCTCGCGAGCGGGCGGGCGCCGGTGGAGGCCGCGTGGTGGGCGGCGGTCGCGGCCCGCCGCACGGTGGGTCACCCCGGCGGACGGCCGGACCTGGACCCGGGGTCGGTCGCCACCGAGGCCGCCACCGCCGCGGGACGCGCCTGACCGGACCCACCGCGGCGCCGGCCGCGACGTCGGCGCGCCCCGTGGACGCCCGTCGACCACGACGCGCCCGCGGGCTAGCGTGCGGCGCGTGGCACGCACCTACTCGCACGTCGTCATCGGGGCCGGGGCCGTCGGCTCGGCCGCCGCGTACTGGCTCGCCCGCGCGGGCGCCGGGCGGGTGCTCGTCGTCGAGCAGTTCGACCTGGTGAACTCGCTCGGCTCGTCCGGCGACCACTCCCGGATCATCCGGCGGTCCTACCACCGGCCCGAGTACGTCCGCCTGACCGACGCCATGTTCGCCGCGTGGGACCGGGTGGAGCGGGAGTCCGGCCTGCAGGTGTTCACGCGCACCGGCGGGCTCGACCTCGCCCCGCCCGACCCGGACGGCACGGACCGGCTCGCGGTGTTCCGCGACGCGATGGCCGCCGGCGGCGCGCGGTTCGAGGACCTGTCGACCGCCGACCTGCGCGCGCGGTACCCGCAGTGGCAGGTCCCGGACGGCACCACGGCGCTGCACCAGGCGGACGCCGGGCTGATCGACATCCGGCGGTCCGTCTCGGCGCACACGTCGCTCGCGCTGGCCGCGGGCGTCGAGTTCTGGCCGCACACCCGGGTCACCGGCGTGGACGTCCGCGAGGGCGGGGTCACCGTGCGCACCTCCGCGGGCGACGTCGAGGCGGGCGGGCTGGTCGTCGCCGCGGCGTCCTGGCTCGGGGACCTGATGCCGGACCTCGGGCTCGACTTCCGCCTGACGCTGTCCGAGGAGCAGGTCGACTACGTCGCGTCGTCCCGGCTCGCGGACTTCACGCCCGAGCGGTTCCCGATCTGGGTGTGGCACGGCGACGAGGTGATGTACGGCTTCCCGGTGTACGGCGAGGCGGGCGTCAAGATCGCCCGGGACATGCGCGGGCACTTCGTCACCAGCGCGGGCCGCACGCACCGACCCGACCCCGCGACCACGGAGCGCTCCCGGGAGTTCCTCGCGCGGCACCTGCCGGCGGCGGCCGGTCCCCCGCTGCGCAGCGCGGTGTGCGTCTACGACATGCCACCCGACCGCGAGTTCGTGCTCGACACCGTGCCCGGCCACCCCCACGTCGCGGTGTTCAACGGCGCGGGGCACGGCGGCAAGTTCGCGAGCCTGGTCGGCTCGGTGCTCGCCGACCTCGTCACCGCGGGGTCGACGGCGCACGACATCGCGGCGTTCGCGCTGACCCGCCCGGCGATCACCGACCCGGGGTACGCCGCGGACTTCGGCCTGCACGCCTGACGCCGCGGGCGGCGCCCGGCCCGGCACGCACCCGGCGGGGCGACCCGCTCAGGCCGGACCGGCCCCCGGCCCCGCCGTGCCGCCGAGCCCGAGGACGGCCAGGCCGCTGCCGTCGGCCCGGTCGAAGACCGGCCGGTCCCGCCCGCAGCGGGCGCAGACCTCGTACAGCGCGTCCGCGCCGCCCTTCTCCGGGTTCCGCCGCACGCGCCAGGCGTGCCGTCCGACCGTGCACCGCAGCGACATCGTCGTCGCCCCCCTCTCGTGGACCGGCGGGACCACGGTCCCGCGCCGCCGCGCGGTCGTCAACCGCCGGGTGCCCCGGCCGCCACGCGGGCCCCCGTCAGCCCCGGCGCACCGCGTACCGGAGCCACAGGGTCCCGTTGCCGAACCCGCGCTGCTCCAGCAGCTCCAGGTCGAGCGGCACGTCCTCGGGCCAGAACCGCAGGCCGCCCCCGACCGACACCGGTGCGAGGTACGGCTGCACCTCGTCGACGATCCCCGCGCGCAGCGCGTGCGCCGCGAGCGTCGGCCCGTCGACGGTCACGTCGTGGTCGAGCGCCGACACCCAGGCGCGCACCGCCTCCGGGTCGAACGTCCGCTCGACGGTGGTCCGCGCCGTCGTCGGCTCCTCGAGCGTCGTGGAGTAGACGACCTTGTCCGCCGCCTGCCACACCTCGGCGTAGGTCCGGACGAACGGGGGCGGGTCGGGCGCCTCCAGCGCCGTCTCCCAGAACGACATCGTCTCGTACATGCGGCGGCCGTACAGGTACGTGCCGACCGACCGCGTCTGGTCCGAGATGAAGTCGTGCAGCGCCGGGTCCAGCGCGCCGCCCCAGTCGCTGCTGCCGGACGCGTCCGCCGCGTACCCGTCGAGCGAGGTGAACATCGAGTAGATCAGCCGCCCCATCGCCCCACCGTAGGACGGCGTCGTCGCGGGGTCGAGGGGCCGTGCGCCCCGGGTGAACTCGGGGCGCACGGCTCGGCTGCCGCTCCGGCGCGCCGATGGTGTCGGTGATGCCCTCCACGACCGCCCCGCCGCGGCGCCGCGTCCTGCCGCCCGGTCCGCTGCTCCTGGGCCCCGCGGTGCTCGTCGCGCTGCTGGCCGTCGTCGAGTGCGCGACGGGGACCGCCGGGCTGACCGCGGCGGGCGGCGCGCTGGCAGCGGCGGCGGCCGGCGTCGTGCTGCGGCAGCAGGGCCCGATCCGCTCGCTCGAGGAGCGCGGCCTGTGGCGGTGGTGCGGCCGGTCGGTCACCGCGGTCGCCGCCGGGCTCGCCGCGGAGGCGGCGGTCGACCTGACGGTGCGCGGTCCGGCCGCGGGTGACCTGCGTGGGCTCGGCCTCACGGCCGGCGGCGTCGTCGCCGTGCTGTGCGCGCACCAGGGCATGCTGACCTGGAACCGGTTCCGGACCTCGGCCGTGCACCCGGTCGACTGGGTCAACTTCGCCGGGTCGACGCTCGGCACGCTCGCGCTGCTGGTCTGGGCGGTCGCGGTCGGCGTGCTGCCGGCCGACGGGCCGGGCCGGGCCGCCGAGGGGCACCTGCTCCGGGCGGCGGTGCTGATCGTGCTGGCGGTGATGACCCTGGTCGTGACCGTGCTGGGCGGGCTCCGGGACGACCCGCGCGCGTGGCTGCTGCTGACGGGCCTGGGCGCGATGGCCGCGGTCGAGCTGGTGCTGCTCCCCTGGCTGCCGGCCGACGGCGCGCCCGCGGTCCCCGCCGTCGTCTGCTGGGCCGCGCTGACCCTGGTCACCGCACGGGCGGGCACGATCAAGCCGCCGCCGCTGCGCGGGCACTTCGCCTCCACGCTCGTGGTGACGACCTGCGCCATGATCGCCATCGCCGCGAGCACCGTCGTGCTGGTGCTGGACAGCCTGCGCCCGACGGGGACCCCGTGGGTCGCGCTGCTCGCCGCCGCGGGGGTCGGCGGCGGCTGCGCGCAGCTGCTGCGCACCGCCAGCGAGCTCGCGGCGCTGGCCGCCACCCGCAAAGAGGCCCGGACCGACCCGCTCACCGGGGTGGCCAACCGCCGCGCGATGCTCGAGGTGGCCGACCGGTTCGCCGCGGCGCGCACCGGGGCGGCGTTGCTGGTCATCGACCTCGACCGGTTCAAGGACGTCAACGACCGGTACGGCCACCCGGCGGGCGACGCCGTGATCCGGACCGTCAGCCGGCGGCTCCAGGCCCGCCTGGACGGCAGCGCGCTCCTCGCGCGGTTCGGGGGCGACGAGTTCGGCGTCGTGCTGGACCACCACGACGTCGGGCAGGCCACGGCGGTCGCGCACGCGCTGCGCGACGCCGTCCGCGAGCCGATCGAGGTCACCGGCCGGGTGGTCCGGCTCGACGCGAGCATCGGCGTCGCCAGCACGGCGTTCGGCGACCACCGCGACGGGGAGCTGGTGCGCTGGGCCGACACCGCGATGTACGCGGCCAAGCGGGCCGGGGGCGGCGTGCGCGTCTACGACGAGGCGGCCGACGCGCGCGACCGCGACGAGATGGCCCTGGCCGACGAGCTGCGCGCCCTGCTCTCCGCGGCGGAGGGCGACGACCGGCACGGCGTCCTGGAGCTGCACTACCAGCCGCAGCTCGACTGCGCGGACGGGCGGGTGGTCGGCATGGAGGCGCTCGTCCGCTGGGCGCACCCGGAGCGCGGCCTGCTGCCCCCGGCCGCGTTCGTCGACCTGGCCGAGCAGACCGGGTCGATGTTCGCCCTCACCGAGCGGGTCCTGGCGCAGGCCACCCGGACCGCCGCGCGGTGGCAGGACGAGGGCCGCGACCTCCCGGTGGCGGTGAACCTGTCGACGTCCTGCCTGGGCCACCCGCGGCTGCTCGCGACGCTCGACGACGCGCTCGCCGCCGCGGGGCTGCGCGCGGCGGGCCTGGTCGTCGAGATCACCGAGACGACGCTGATGCACGACCCGCCGCACGCCGTGGCCGTGACCCGGGCGATCGCGGACCGCGGCATCGGGCTGGCGATCGACGACTACGGGTCGGGGTACTCGTCGCTGACGTACCTCAACGAGCTGCCCGCGGGCGAGCTCAAGCTCGACCGGTCGTTCACCGCCCGGCTGACGACCGACGCGCGCACCCGGGCGATCGTGTCCGGGACGCTCGAGCTCGCGCACCACCTGGGACTGCGGCTGATCGCCGAGGGCGTCGAGGACGCCGCGACGGACGAGGCGCTGCGCCGCATGGGCTGCGACCGCACCCAGGGGTACCTGCACGGCCGGCCGATGCCGCGGGCCGACGCCGACGCCTGGCTCCGCGCCCGCGACACGGCTCCGCGCACCCCCGCCCCGGCCTGACCCCGGGCCCCCGCCGGCCCCCTGGGCCCCGCCGATCCCCGATCACCACCCGGTCGCCGCGAGCCCACCCGGTCGATCGGGTGGGCTCGCGACGATCAGCGGGGCGCCAGGACGGCGCCCGGGGCCGGCCCGGGTCAGCGCGGGTCGGCGGGAGCGGCCGCGGCCTCCGGGGCCGCCAGCGGGAAGAGGCGCGCGAGGACGTCCGCCAGGGTCACCACGCCGAGGGTCCGGCCGCCGTCGAGCACCAGCGCCAGGTGCTGGCGCCCCTCGCGCATCTGCGTCAGCGCCCCCGACACCGGCGCGTCGGCCTCGAGCCGCAGCACCGGGCGCGCCAGCGTCCCCACGGGCGCGGTGTCCGGGTGCGCCAGGGTGTCCCGCACGTGCACGACCCCGTCGAGCCGGTCGCCGGTGCCGACGAGCACCCGGAGGTGCCCGGAGGCCTGCGTGGCGAGCCGGACGTCCGCCATCGTCGCGTCCGGCGCGACGGCCGTCGGCGACCCGCCCGCGCGGACCAGGTCCCGGACGGTCAGCGACTGCAGCTCCAGCGCCCCGGTGAGCTGCCGGGAGTACGACGCGTCCAGCGCGCCGACGTTGGCGGAGTGCTCGACCAGGTGACGCAGGTCGTCCGGGTTCTGCCCGGTGGCGACCTGGTCGGCCGGCTCGACGCCGACCCGCCGCAGGCACCAGTTCGCCGCCTGGTTGAGCACGCGCAGCAGCGGCCGGGTCAGCCACATGAACGCGCGCATCGGGGTGGCCAGCAGGATCGCGGACGTCTCGGGGTGGGCGATCGCCCAGGACTTCGGCGCCATCTCGCCGACGACCAGGTGCAGGAACGTCACGATGATCAGCGCCAGGACGAACCCGGCCACGTCCGCGAGCCAGAGCGCGACGCCCCAGCCCTCGAACAGCGGCGTCAGCCAGTGGTGCACCGCGGGCTTGGTGACGGCGCCGAGCGCCAGGGTGCACGCGGTGATGCCGAGCTGGGACCCGGCGAGCAGCACGGTGAGCTCGGTCGAGCTGCGCAGGGCGGCCCGGGCGGACCGGCTGCGCGGGGCGGCCTCCTCCAACCGGTACCGCTTGGCGGCGAGCGCCGCGAACTCGACGGCCACGAAGAACGCCGACAGGGCGATCAGGCCGACGGTCACGATCACGACGACGAGGGGGCTCATCGGTTCTCCTCCTGGTCGCGCTCGACGGCGTCGGCGCGCTCGTCCTCGGTGGGCGGCGGGTCGGCGGGCACGGTCACCCGCACCAGCGCCGGGACGTGCCGCTCGATCTCCAGCACGTCGACCCGCATCCACACGGGGTCCGGGTCGCCCGCGTGCGCGAGCTCGCCCGGGTCGTCCGGGAGCAGCAGCACGACGCTGGTCCCGGCGGCGGGCAGAGAGCCGTGCGCCGCGATGGCGAGGCCGCCGATCGTCTCCCAGTCGCCGGCGGGCAGGTCGCGGCCCACGGCGCGCTCGACCTCGTCGACGTGGACGTCGCCCGCCATGGTCCAGGCGCCGTCGTCCTCCGCGAGGGTCGGCGCGTGCACGCCGGTGTCGTGCTCGTCGGTGATCTCGCCGACGAGCTCCTCCGCGAGGTCCTCGAACGTCAGCACGCCGGCGAAGCCGCCGTACTCGTCCAGCACGCAGGCCAGCTGGTCGCGCCCCGCGGCGAGCTGGCGCAGCGCGTCGGGCAGGGCCATCGACGTCGGCACCAGCTCCGGCGCGCGCATGAGCCGCTCGACGGGCTCGCCGGGCTCGGTGGCGACCAGGACGTCCTGCAGGTGCACGACGCCCAGCACCTCGTCGTCCGGGGACAGCACCGGGTACCGGGAGTGCCCGCTGGCCATCTGCTCCCGGACCTCGCCCACGGTGGCGCCGGCGCGCACGACGTCGACCCGCGAGCGCGGGATCATCGCGTGCTCGACGTCCTGGTCCGGGAAGTCGAGGATCCGGTCCAGCAGGACCGACAGCTCCCGCGGCAGGTCCCCCGACTCGGCGGACTCGGCGACGATGTGCTCCAGGTCGCGCGCGGTCGCGGAGTGCTCGACGTCGTGGACCGGCTCGATGCGCAGCAGCCGCAGCAGGGCGTTCGACGCGGAGTCGAACACCCGGATCAGCCAGCCGAACACGGTGAGGTACGCGGTCGTCGACGACGCCAGCTTCACGGCCACGGGCTCCGGGCGCGCGATCGCGAGGTTCTTCGGGAACAGCTCGCCGAACAGCATCTGCACCAGCGTCGACAGCAGCAGCGCGAACACGGTGCCGACGGCCACGCCGACCGCGGTCGGCACGCCGACGCCACCCAGGGCCTCGCCGAGCGCGTCGCCGATCAGCGGCTCCGCGACGTACCCGACGAGCAGGCCGGTGACGGTGATGCCCAGCTGGGCGCCGGACAGCATGAACGAGGTGCGCCGGGTCACGGTGAGCGCGCGGCGCGCACCGGCGTCACCGTCGGCGGCGCGGGCGTTCAGCCGCGACCGGTCGACGGCCATGTACGCGAACTCCTGCGCGACGAAGTACCCGGTCGCGGCGGTGATCGCCAGCACGACGAGCACGCCCAGGAGCAGGGACAGCACCCACATCAGATCTCACCCCCCGTCGCCGTCTCGCGCGGGCGCAGGGGGTGACTACTACTGTCGCCGTCCATCTCTCTCCAGGTCGGGGGCACGATCGACTCCCCCAACGCACGAGCCGGCATCCCGGTTCCCGCCGACCCGGGACGAAGGTCCCGGCCGTCAGACCCAGTAGCCCGACGACGCCGAGTACGCGCCCTGGTACTGCCCGCGGCGCAGCCGGATGGCGTTGCGCTTGAGGTCGTACGCCAGCAGCCGCCACTCCGGCAGGGTCCACCGCCGTGCCACCGAGACCAGCGCCCGCGCCCGGTCGGCGGGCGGCACCGGGGCCACCAGCGGCTCGGCGAGCATCCGGTAGGCGAGGTACCACTGCGGGAACGCCACGGGGCGCCGGAACGCCGGGTCGTAGCTGCGCACCTGCACGATGGGGTCCGCGCCCACGGCCTTGCTGTTCTGGTTGTCGTGCCGCCGGCAGCGGAACAGCCGCTCGGGGACCACGACCCACTCCGCCCGCAGCGCCGACCGGATGCCCAGCACGATGTCCCCGCCGAAGAACCGCGGGTGCCCGCCCATGGCCCGCAGCGCGTCGGTGCGCAGCATCCCGCCCCAGGCGATGGCCTGCCACGACGAGCGGCGCAGCAGCTGGTCGACCCGCTCCGCGGGGGCGAGGCCGAGGTAGGACAGGTCCTCGTCGTCCATGTACCCGACGACGTCGCCCGCGGCGTCCACCAGCGTCACCCGCGGGAACGCGATGTCGGCCGCGGGGTGCGCGAGCAGCGCCTCCCGGCACCGCACGAGGTGCTGCGGCTCCACCACGTCGTCGGCGGCGTTCCACAGGAACAGCGGCGCGCGCGCCAGGTCGAGCACCCGGTTGAAGTTCCACGGCACGCCCCGGTTCTGCTCGGAGCGCACGTACCGGAACCGCGGGTCCGCCTCGGCGAACGCCCGGGCGATCTTGCCCGTCTCGTCGGTCGACCCGTTGTCGGAGACGATCACCTCGATGTCGCGGAGGTCCTGGTCCCGCAGCGCGGTGAGCGCCTCCTCGAGGTAGAGGTCGCCGTTGTAGACGGGCACGCCCACGCTCACCAGGGGCGCGGGGCGGTCGTCTGCCGGCCGCGCGGGCACGGCGTCGTCGGGCAGCTGCACGGGCGGGCCTCCCTGGTGACGCACCCGGGCCGACCGCTCCGCCTGCCCGATATGTGACGTTTGCGGGGATCGTACGCGCGATTCACCCGGATGCGCGCCTGATCGGCGGCACGGGTTCACCCGCGCGTGGCCGGCGGGGTCAGCGTCCCGGCGCGTCCCCGTCCTGGAGCCCGAGGTGCACGACGAGCAGGGCGATGTCGTCCTCGGGCGCGTCCCCCGCCGCCCCGCGCGCCAGCACGGCGTCCGCGAGGAACGCGGCGTCGAGCGTCGCGGACCCCGCTGCCCGGGCCTGCGCCTCCGGCGCCAGCTCCGTGACGAGCTCCGCCAGCGCGTCGATGCCCTCCTGCAGGTGCGCCCCGCGCCGCTCGACCAGCCCGTCGGTGTAGAGCAGCACGGTCGACCCGCGCGGCAGCTCGACCACCGAGTCGGTGCGCGCGTTCTCCGGCGACACCCCGAGCACCAGCTCGGGCCGCGGCGCGCGCAGCTCGCGCACGGTGCCGTCCGGCGCGACCAGGAGCGGCGGCAGGTGGCCGGCGTTGGTCCAGCGGAACCGGGTCGTGCCCGCCGCACGGTCCTCGGCCGTCTGCTCGAGCCGGCCGACCAGCGCGGTCGCCATCGCGTCGACCCGCAGCGTGTCCAGCGCGGCGTCCAGGGAGCGCAGCACCTCGGCCGGGCTGCCGCCGGTGGTCGCCGCGATGCCGCGCAGCAGGGTGCGCACCTGGCTCATCACCGCCGCGGCGTGCCGGTCGTGGCCCATCACGTCGCCGATCACGACGACGGTCGACCCCGAGGGCTGGAGGAACGCGTCGTACCAGTCGCCGCCGACCTGGGCCGCCCGGGCCGCCGGCACGTACCGGACCGCGATCTCGAGGTCGTCCGGCTGGGCGGGCGCCGACAGCAGCGCGCGCTGGAGCGTCTCGGCCATCCGGCGCTGCCCCTCGTACAGGCGGGCGTTGTCCAGCGCGAGCCCGGCCCGGTCGGCGACCTGGACGAGCAGCGCGAGGTCCTCCTCGGCGAGGTCCGCGTGCCCCTCGTCCAGGAAGAGCGAGATCGCGCCGACCGTGCGGCCGCGGGCCCGCATCGGCACCGCGTACCCGGTGCGGGGCGCGAGCTCGGCGAACACGTCGCGCGCCTCCCCGGCCAGGAGCGGCAGGATCGCGGCGGTCGCGCCCGGGATGACCACGGGCTCCCCGGACCTCAGCGCGCGGTGCAGGAACGAGGTCGGCGAGAGCGCGCGGAGCCGGAGCTGCGTGTAGCGGGCCACCGCGCGCCGGCGCGCGGGATCCGCGTGGTAGCCCGCGATGTCCCGGAGCTGCCGGTCCTCGTCCCAGAGGGTCACCAGTGCCCACGAGCCGAAGTGCCGGACGACGTGCCGCGCGAGCCGGCCCACCGCGTACTCGGTGTCCAGCGTGGCGCTCAGGTCCTCCCCCACGGTGGCGAGCAGGGCCAGGCGGCTGGTCGCCGCGTCCGCCTCGGCGAGGGCGGCCGCGCGCTGCTCCTCGAGCCGGCGGCGCTCGGTGATGTCGTGGAAGTAGACCGACAGCCCGTCCGGCCCGGGGTGCGCCCGGACCTCGTACCAGCCGTCGAGCGGCGGCGGGTAGTACGCCTCGAAGGACCGCGCGGTGCCCGACTCGGCCGCCCCGCGGTAGTGCTCCTCGAACGCCGACCCGACCGACAGCGGGAACAGGTCCCAGATCACGCCGCCGAGCAGCTCGCCGCGGGTGCGCCCGAGCACCCGCTCGGCCTCGGCGTTGACGTAGGTGAACCGCCACGCGTCGTCCAGCAGGAAGAACGCGGTCTGCATGGTCTCGAGCACCCGCGCGATCCGGGCGTCCGCCTCGCGCTCGACGGTGGTGTCGTACGCCGCGCCGAGTACCCGCACCGCGGTGCCGTCCGGGCCGGGCAGCGCCATGCCCTTCGCCTTCACCCAGCGCAGGCCGCCCGAGGGGTGCACGACCCGGTACTCGGCGGTGTACTGCGCGACGCGGTCGATCGCGTCCCGGAGCGCCTCCGCGACGCGCGCGCGGTCGTCCGGGTGCAGGCACGCCTCGAACGCCTCGATCGTGCCGCCGAACGTCCCGGGCTCCAGGCCGAAGATCGCGTGCAGCTCGTCGTCCCAGGCGAGCACGCCCGTCGCGAGGTCCCAGTCGAAGCTGCCGACCTCGCCCGCGGTCACCGCGAGCTGCCACCGCACCCGGTCGGCCTCGTACTCCACGGCCAGCGCCGACAGCTCCAGCTCCGCGACGGCCGAGGCCGCCAGGTCGGTCAGCACGAGCACGTCGTCGGTCGACCAGGCGCGCACCTGGGCGTCGTACACGCAGAGCGCGCCGACGACGTGGCCGTCCTTGCCGACCAGCGGCACGCCGAGGTACGCCCGCACCCCGCCGTCGGCCACCACGTCGAGGTCGCGCAGCCGGTCGTCCCTGCGGGCGTCCGCGACGACGAGCGGCCGGCCGAGCCGCGCGGTCACGGCGCACACCCGGTCCTGGAGCGCGCTGCGCGTGCCGGAGGCGCCGACGACCGGCCCGGCGTCCGCGGGCACCGGGGCGCCGGTGCCGGCGCTGGGGACGTCGGCCAGCAGGGACACCTGCGAGGAGGAGGCGTCGAGGAGCCGGGACGCGAGCTGCGCCAGGCGCTCCAGGGCGGGGTTGCCGACCGACGTCAGCAGGCGCTGCGCCGCGGCCTGGGGCGACGGCGTCGCGGGGCTCCCCGCGGGATGGTCGGGCACGGGTCCCTCCATCTGTCGCGGCCTGCGTGCAGCATAGGCGAGGGTGGGGGTCCCGCGGCCCGGTCCGGCCGCGGGACCCCCTGCTCAGGAGGAGGCGAGCACGTGGGTCGGCGCGCCGCCGTCCGCGCGGTCGGCCGGCTCGCCCGGGGCCACCCGGTCCCGGTCGTCCGCCATGAGGAACCGCGCCACCAGGGTCACCGCCAGGATCACGCCGGCCATGATCAGGTACGAGTGGGCGAACCCGATCGCCGCGTACGAGGCGCCGAACACCGACGCGAAGATCGCGATGCCGATCTGCTTGGCGAAGTTGAAGCCCAGCATGTACGCGGTGGCGGAGATCCGGACGTCGAACATCCGGGTGATGTACTTCATGACCGACACCAGCAGGAACGGCATCTCGATGGCGGCCAGCAGGCGCCAGGCGATGAGCAGCCACTCGTGCGTGAAGAACGCCGAGCCGAGCACCCGCACCAGCAGGATCGCCGCGAACACCATGAGGCCCTTGCGGGCGCCGATCTTGTTGACGATGAACGGCGCGGCGACCATGAACGCCGCCTCGGCGAAGATCTGCACCGCCACGACCCGGGAGAACAGCACCTCGGGGTCCCCGCTGGCGACGAACGTGGCGAAGTAGTTCGGGAACTGCTGGTCGAACACGTCGTACAGCGCCGCGGTGCCGAACATCAGCACGACGAAGCCGAGGAAGTTCCGGTCGCGCAGCAGGGCGAGCACGGTCTCCTTCGAGACCTTCGTGCCGCCCGAGCCGGCGTCGGCCCCGGCGCCCGCGGCCTGCGCTCCGTCGCCCCGGGGCACCCGGGCCACGAACAGCAGCGTGCCCAGCACGATCGCCGACACCGAGCCGGCCCACCAGATGCTGTCCGGGTTGGCGGCCCAGATGAACCCGCCGACCAGCGCCGCGGTGCCGCCCGCGAGCGAGCCGAACAGCCGGGCGTGGCCGTACTCGTAGCCGTTGGCGCGGCTGGCCCGCTCGCTGAACGCCTCCACGACGCCGACGCCCGAGTTCAGGCACAGGCTGAGGAACACGCCGCCGACGACCGCCGCCAGGTACTCGTTCACGCCGATCAGCGGCTGGAACACGAACACGAAGAACGGCCCCATGAACGCGGCGCAGAGCACGACGAACGCGAACAGGTACTTCTTGAACCCGAGCCGGTCCTGGAGGAACCCGTAGACCGGCTGGAGCGCGAGCGCGGTGATCGCGGAGACGGTGCTGACGACGCCGATCGCGCCGGTGCCCATGCCCTCGCGGGCGAGCCACAGCGGCAGGAACGTGAACGCGAGCTGCCAGATGGCGAAGTAGAAGAAGAACAGCCCGCCGTAGTTCCAGAACACTCCGCGCTTCAGCGACTCCAGGGCGCTCGGGCGCTGCTCTGCGGCGGGGGTGGTGCTGGTGGTCACTTCGGGTCTCCGGCGGGGCTGAGGACCTCGGTCGAGGTCGGGGTGGGACGGGTGTCGGGCACGGGCGTGCCCCAGACGGGGTCGCCGTGGTCGTCGAACGGCAGGACCTGGGCGCGGGCGTGCCGGTTGGGGTCCCACAGCGGGTCGCCGACGATCTCGGTGTAGGTGCGGGCGTGGTAGACGAGCACCGGGGTGCCGTCGGGCAGCTCGGTGAACGAGTTGTGCCCCGGCCCGTACTGGCCCGCCGCCGGGTCGGACACGAACACCGGCGTCTCGCTCTTGGTCCACGACGCCGGGTCGAGCAGGTCGGACCCCAGGTCGGCGGTCAGCACGCCCATCGCGTAGTCGATGCCGGTCGCGGCGCCCGAGTACGTGAGGAAGACGCGGCCGCCGCGGACCAGGACCGAGGGGCCCTCGTTGACCCAGAACCCCTTGACCTCCCAGTCGAACTCCGGGCGGGACAGCTCGACCGCCGGCCCGGCCAGCGTCCAGGGGTTGGCCATCGGGGCGATGTACAGGTTGGAGTGCCCGCGCACGTCGAACGCCTGCTGCGCCCAGACCAGGTACTGGGTGCCGTCGATCACCGCGCTGGTCGCGTCGAGGGCGAACGACTCCCACCCGGTGTCGACCTGGCCCCGCTCGACCCACTGCCCCTCGAACGGGTCGGCGGCGGTGTTCTCCAGCACGTAGACCCGGTGGTTGAACGTCTCGGCGGTCCCGGGCACGTCGACCGTCCCGTGGTCGTCCGGGGCCGCGGCGTAGTACACGTACCAGGCGTCGCCGACGCGGTGGATCTCCGGCGCCCAGATCAGGTGCGACTGCGGGCCGGCGGCGTGCCGCTCCCAGATCGTCACCTCCTCGGCGGCCTGCAGGTCCTCCAGGCGCTCCGCGCGCCGGAGCACGATCCGGTCGTACAGCGGGTGCGAGCCCGTGAAGTAGTACTGCCCCCCGTGCCGCAGCACGCAGGGGTCCGCCCGCTGCAGCACGATCGGGTTCACGCCCACGCCGGCGTCGACGTCCGTCACTGTCGTCTCCTCGTCGAGAGCGCCGGGCTCGTCCCCGGCGGACTTCTCCATCGTTGTATGTTAACGCTCACACACGGTACGCCCGGTTGTCCAGCCGACAGCCGGGACGCTGGTCCCGGGCGCGTCCCCGACCCGGGCACCGGCCGCCGGTAGCCTGTCCGGCGCACCCGCCGCCGACCCCACGGAGCCCCGCATGCCCGCGCTCGACGACCCTGCCCCGCGCCCGGCGCCCGCCGCCCGCGGCTCCGGGCTCGCCCCGGGCGCCCGCGACTCCCGCATCCCGCCGCGGTGGCTGCCGCGCGCGCTCGCCATGGGGGTCGTCGCGGTGTTCGCCGGCATCCTGATCTGGCGCGCGGCCTCGATGCTCGGCAACGTCCTCACGATCATCGTCATCTCGTGGTTCGTGGCCCTCGCGATGGAGCCGATGATCCTGTGGCTCGGCCGGCACAAGGTGAAGCGGCCGCTCGCCACCGGGATCACGATGGTCGGCGCGCTCGTCCTCGGGATCGCGGTGCTCGGCCTGCTCGGCGGCCTGTTCGTCAACCAGCTCGTGGACCTCGTCCAGTCCATCCCCGGCTACTACGCGGACCTGCGCGCGATGGCCGCGGACCGGTTCGACGTCCAGCTCCCGCGGACCGACGAGCTGCTCGACAACGCCGGCGACTACGTCGGCAGCATCGCGCCCGGCGTCATCGGGGTCGGCACCTCGATCGCCGGTGGGCTGTTCACCGCCACCGCGGTCCTGCTGGTCGTCTACTACATGGCGAGCGCCGGCCCGAAGTTCCGCGCGGCCGTCTGCCGGTACCTGGCCCCGCACCGGCAGCGCGAGGTGCTGCGGGTGTGGGAGGTGTCGCAGGACAAGGTCGCCGGGTTCATCAACTCCCGGCTGGTGCTCGCCGCCATCTCGACCGTGGCGACCTGGGCCTTCCTGGCGCTGATCCAGATCCCGTACGCGCTGCCGCTGGCCGTGTTCACCGGCCTGGTCTCCCAGTTCATCCCGACCGTCGGCACCTACATCGGCGGCGCCCTGCCCGTGCTGGTGGCGCTCACCGTGTCGCCGCTGCGGGCCCTCGCGGTCCTGGCGTTCATCATCGCGTACCAGCAGATCGAGAACCTGGTGCTCACCCCCAAGGTGTCCCAGCGGTCGCTCGCGCTGAACCCGGCCGTCGCGTTCCTGTCGGTGATCGCCGCCGGGGCGGTGTTCGGCGCGCTGGGGGCGTTCCTGGCGCTGCCCGTCGTCGCGACCATCCAGGCCGTGCTGTCGACCTACCTGCGGCGGCACGAGCTCGTCGACCCCTCGCTGCTCCAGGAGGAGAACGTCGGCCGGCGCAAGGACGACGAGCCGCGCGACGGCGGGGACGAGCTCCGGCCCCCGGTCGCGCCGCCCGCCGAGCCCGCCTAGCGTCGGGCGCACCGGCGCCGCGCGGGTGCCGGACCCCGACCCGAGGAGGACGCGTGACCGACTCGACCGACGACTGGATCCCCGACACTCCCGGCGAGGACCCCGACGCGCCCGACGCCGAGCCCGAGCGGGACCTCGGCGGCGTCGACCGCGGCGACGACGTGGCCCAGGACCTCGAGGAGAACCTCGAGGACGGCGCGTTGACCGCCAGCCCGGACCCCCTCGACCCCCCGGACTGAGCCCGCCCGCGCGCGCACACCGCCCGCACCGCGCGAATGGATCCTTCCGCACCAACACGCCGGCGCGTGTCGGTGCGGAGGGATCCATTCGTGCGTCAGGGGCTCGCGAGCTCAGGCGTAGAAGACGTCCTCGACCGCCTGGCGGGAGCGGCGGGAGGCGCGCAGCCAGGCGTCCTCCAGGTCCTGGCCCGAGCCGGACGGGTAGCCCAGCACCGCGGCCAGGCCGGTCAGCACCTGGCGGTCGTGCGGCAGGACGTCCGCCGCGCCGCCGGTCCGGCCGGTCCACAGCACGAGCGCGTCCCGGAGCCGCGACGCGAGGTCCCAGGCCTCGGCGAGCACCGCCGCGTCGTCCTCGGACACCAGCCCGGCCTCCCGGGCCGCGGCGAGCGCGTCGAGCGTCGACGTCGTGCGCAGGCCGGGCACCGCGTGCGCGTGCCGGAGCTGCAGCAGCTGGGCGGTCCACTCGACGTCGGCGATCCCGCCGCGCCCGAGCTTGAGGTGCCGCGTCGGGTCGACGCCGCGCGGCAGCCGCTCGGACTCCACCCGGGCCTTGATGCGCCGGACCTCGCGCACGCCGGCGGCGTCCAGCCCGCCCGCCGGGTACCGCAGCGGGTCCGCCAGCGCGACGAACCGCTCCCCCAGCGCCGGGTCGCCCGCCACCGGCCGCGCCCGGAGCAGCGCCTGGCTCTCCCAGACCAGCGACCAGCGGGCGTAGTACTCGGCGTACGCGTCGAACGAGCGCACCAGCGGGCCGTTGCGGCCCTCCGGGCGCAGGTCCGCGTCCACCTCGAGGGCGGGTTCGGGACCGACCGCACCGAGCAGCGCGCGCAGCCGGGTGGCGACGCCGGTGGCGAACTCCTGCGCCAGCACGCCGTCGACCGCGCCGTCCGCCCCGCGCACCGGGTCGTGCACGAACAGCACGTCGGCGTCCGAGGTGTAGCCCATCTCGCGCCCCCCGAGCCGGCCCATCGCGACCACCAGCAACGCCGTCGGGTCGGCGTCGAGCCCGCGCGCGGCCCGCTCCTCCCACGCGGCCACCCGCAGCGCCCCGGCCAGCAGCACGTCGGCCGTGGCGGTCAGGCTGCGCGACGCCCGGGTGCCGGTCACCACGCCGAGCACGTCGGCGACCGCGGTGCGCGCCAGCTCCCGGCGCCGCAGCGCGCGCAGGGCGGTCGCGGCCGGCACCGGCTCGGACGCGCGGGTGAGGATCGCGTCCGCCTCGGCCGCCAGCCGGTCCTGGCTGCGCGGCTCGAGCTCGGCGTCGTCGTCCAGCCAGGCCACCGACTCCGGCGACCGGGCCAGCGCGTCCGCGACGTACCGCGAGGTCGACAGCGCGCGCGCCAGCCGCTCGGCGGCCGTGCCGGAGTCGCGGAGCATCTTGAGGTACCAGTGCGTCCCGCCGAGCGTCTCGGACAGCCGCCGGAACGCGAGCAGCCCGCCGTCGGGGTCCGGGCCGTCCGCGAACCAGCCGATCATCACCGGCAGCAGCTGCCGCTGGATCGCCGACCGCCGGGTCACGCCCTCGGTCAGCGCCGCGATGTGCCGGACGGCGCCGGCCGGGTCGCGGTAGCCGACGGCCGCCAGCCGCTCGCGCGCGGCCTCGGGCGCCAGGCTGACGTCCTCGGTGGACAGCTGCGCGGTCGCCGGGAGCAGCGGCCGGTAGAACAGCGCCTCGTGCAGGTCGCGGACCTCGCGGCGCACCTGCCGCCAGCGCTCGAGCAGCCCCTCGGCGCCCTCGGCACGCATCCCGAGCGACCGCGCGAGCCGGCGCAGGTCGGCCGCGGCGGTCGGCATCAGGTGGGTGCGGCGCAGCCGGTGCAGCTGGATCCGGTGCTCGATGGCCCGCAGGAACCGGTAGCAGACCGCGAGCTGCCCCGCGTGCTCGCGGCCGACGTACCCGGCGGCCGACAGCGCCGCCAACGCGGTGAGGGTGTTGCCGCTGCGGATCTCCGGGTCAGCGCGGCCGTGCACGAGCTGCAGCAGTTGCACGGTGAACTCGACGTCCCGGAGCCCGCCGACGCCGAGCTTGATCTGCCGGTCCGCCTCCGCGGCGGGCACGTTCTTCTCCACCCGGCGGCGCATGGCCTGGGAGTCGGAGACGAAGTTCTCCCGGCGGACCGCCTGCCAGACCATCGGGTTGGTCGCCTCGACGTACGCCCGGCCCAGCTCCGCGTCGCCGGCGAGCGGGCGGGCCTTGAGCAGCGCCTGGAACTCCCAGGTCTTGGCCCAGCGCTCGTAGTACGACCGGTGCGAGTCGAGCGTGCGCACCAGCGGGCCGTCCTTGCCCTCGGGGCGCAGCGCGGCGTCGACCGGCCACAGCGCGGGCTCGCCGGACGGCGCGGCGCACGCGCGGGCCATCGCGGTCGCGAGCCGGGTGCCCGCGGCCAGGGCCTCGGCCTCGTCGGCGCCCTCGACAGGCTCGGCGACGTAGACCACGTCCACGTCGCTCACGTAGTTGAGCTCGCGGCCGCCGGTCTTGCCCATGCCGATGACGGCGAGGCGCACCGAGGCGCCGTGGTCGTCGAGCTCGGCGCGGGCCAGCGCCAGCGAGGCCTCCAGCGCGGCGGCGGCCAGGTCCGCGAGGGCGGCGGCGACGCCCGGCAGCCGGGTCAGCGGCTCGCCGGACGTGAGGTCGGTGGCGGCGATCCGCAGCAGCCGGCGCCGGTACGCGCGGCGCATGGCGTCCACGCCGTCCGGCCCCGCCGTGCCCGCGACCGGCACCGCGGCGGCCGGGTCCGCGCCGACGGCCGCCAGCAGCTCCGCCCGCACCTCGCCGACCGGCACGCCCGTGCCCGGGGCGTCGTCCAGGACCACGTCCAGGTGCTCGGGGTGCGCGCTGAGGTCGTCGCCGAGCGCCACGGACGCGCCGACGACGGCCAGCAGCCGGTCCCGGGCCGGGCCGTCCTCGGCGAGCGCGGCGGCGAGCCGGTCGCGGCGCGGGGCGTCCGGCTCGACGGCGCCGGCGATCTTCGCGAGCGAGAGCAGGGCCTGGTCCGGGTCGGCGGACTCGGCGAGCGCGGGGACCAGCACCTCGGTGGCGAGCGCGGCGCCCCCCGGGAGGCCGTCGGGTCCGGGAGCGGCGCGCGGCGCGTCGTCGTCGGGGACGGCCTCGTCGCCACCCACCAGCCGCAGCAGCGCGGCATCGGCCAGCAGCCGCTCCGCGCGCGCGACGTCCGCGAACCCGGCGCGGGTCAGCCGACCCGCGAGCGTGCTGCCCCGACCGACCGACGTGCTGCTCACGCGCCCACGCTACCGACCCCGGCACCCCCGCCGCCCCACGCGCTCCCCACACCCGCCCTCCAGGACGCCGAGCATGCAGAAGATGCGGGGTTCCTGGGCCGGGAACCCCGCATCTTCTGCGATCTCGACGCGACGGCGGCGGTGTCGGCGACGGGTCAGAGCATCGGGAGGAAGCGGCGCAGCTCGTAGGGGGTGACCTGGGAGCGGTACTCCTCCCACTCGCGCTTCTTGTTCTTCAGCACGAAGTCGAAGACGTGCTCGCCGAGCGTCTCCGCGACCAGCTCGGACCGCTCCATGACGGCGATCGCGTTCTCCAGCGTCGCCGGCAGCGGCTCGATGCCCAGCGCGCGGCGCTCGGCGTCGGTCAGCTCCCACACGTCGTCGTCGGCGCCCTCGGGCAGCTCGTAGCCCTCCTCGACGCCCTTGAGGCCGGCGGCCAGCAGCACCGCGAACGCCAGGTACGGGTTGGTGGCCGAGTCGACCGCGCGGTACTCGATGCGCGCCGAGTTGGACTTGCCCGGCTTGTACATCGGCACCCGGACCAGCGCGGACCGGTTGTTGTGGCCCCAGCAGATGTACGACGGGGCCTCGGAGCCGCCCCAGAGCCGCTTGTACGAGTTCGTGAACTGGTTCGTCACCGCGGTGATCTCGGCGGCGTGCTTGAGCAGGCCGGCGATGAACGAGCGCGCGGTCTTCGACAGCTCCAGGTGCCCGCCCGGCTCGTGGAAGGCGTTCCGGTCGCCCTCGAACAGCGACAGGTGCGTGTGCATGCCCGAGCCCGGCTGGTCGGCCAGCGGCTTCGGCATGAAGGACGCGAACACCCCCTGCTCCAGCGCGACCTCCTTGACCACCGTGCGGAACGTCATGATGTTGTCCGCGGTGGTCAGGGCGTCGGCGTACCGCAGGTCGATCTCGTTCTGGCCCGGGCCGGCCTCGTGGTGGGAGAACTCCACCGAGATGCCCATGGACTCCAGCATGGTGATCGCGGCGCGCCGGAAGTCGTGCGCGGTGCCGCGCGGCACGTGGTCGAAGTAGCCGCCCTGGTCGACGGGGACCAGCGGCTGCGTCGGGTCGGCGGGGGCGTCGAACAGGTAGAACTCGACCTCGGGGTGCGTGTAGAAGGTGAAGCCCTTCTCGCTCGCCCGGGCCAGCGCGCGCTTGAGGACGTTGCGGGAGTCGGCCAGGGACGGCTCGCCCTCGGGGGTGAGGATGTCGCAGAACATCCGCGCGGTGCCGTGCCGCTCCCCGCGCCAGGGCAGCACCTGGAAGGTCGTCGGGTCGGGCTTGGCGATCATGTCCGCCTCGTAGACCCGGGTCAGGCCCTCGATCGAGGAGCCGTCGAACCCGATGCCCTCCGAGAACGCCGCCTCGAGCTCCGCCGGCGCGACGGCGACGGACTTCAGCGTCCCCAGCACGTCGGTGAACCAGAGCCGGATGAAACGGATGTCGCGCTCCTCCACGGTGCGGAGGACGAACTCCTGCTGCCTGTCCATGGGGGACATCCTGCCTGATCCGTGTGTCCGCGAGGTGACGCACGCGCCGGGCCTCGTCGCGCCGGTGCCCTCCCGGCCGGAATAGGCTCACCGGTATGCCTGACCAGACCGGACTCCGCGTCGCCCTCGCCCAGATCGACACCTGCGTGGGCGACCTCGCCGGGAACGCCGACGCCGTCCTCGCCTGGGCCCGGAAGGCCGCCGAGGCGGGGGCCGACCTCGTGGCGTTCCCCGAGATGACCGTCACCGGCTACCCGATCGAGGACCTGGCCCTGCGCGCCTCGTTCCGCCGCGGCGCCGAGCGCGCCCTCGCCGACCTGGCCCGGGCGCTGGACGAGGCCGGGCTCGGGGACCTCACGGTCGTGGTGGGCACGGTCGGCGAGCGCACCGTGCGCGAGCACGACGACGCCCCGGCCCGCCCCACGAACCAGGCGGTCGTGCTGCAGCGCGGCTCGGTGCACCAGCGGTACGACAAGCACCACCTGCCGAACTACGGCGTCTTCGACGAGTTCCGGATCTTCACGCCCGGCGGCGAGCCCACCGTGGTCGAGGTGGCGGGCCGCCGCGTCGGCCTGCTGATCTGCGAGGACATCTGGCAGGACGGCCCGGTCGCCGAGCTGTCCGACGACGACATCGACCTGCTGCTCGTCATCAACGGCTCGCCGTTCGAGGAGGGCAAGGGCCACATCCGCACCGACCTGGCCGCGCGCCGGGCCGCCGAGGTCGCGGCCCCGCTGGCCTACGTCAACATGGTCGGCGGCCAGGACGACCTGGTGTTCGACGGCGGCTCGTTCGTCATCGGCCCGGACGGCACCCTGCTGGCGTCCGCGCCCCAGTTCGTCGAGCACCTGCTGGTCTGGGACCTGCCGGCGCGCGGCGCGGCCCTCGAGCGCGGGACGACGGCCCAGCCGCTGGACCCGGACGAGGAGATCTACCGGGCCCTGGTGACGGGCCTGGCCGGCTACGTGCGCAAGAACGGCTTCCGCTCCGTCGTGCTCGGCATGTCCGGCGGCATCGACTCCGCGCTGGTGGCCGCGATCGCGGCGGACGCCATCGGCGGCGACAAGGTCGTCGGCGTGTCCATGCCGTCCCGCTGGTCGTCGGACCACTCGAAGGACGACGCGGCGGACCTCGCCGCCCGCATCGGCGCCGACTACCGGGTGCAGGCGATCAAGCCGATGGTCGACGCCTTCGAGGGCGAGATGGCGCTCGACGGCGTCGCCGCGGAGAACCTGCAGGCCCGGGTGCGCGGCGTGATCCTCATGGCCCTGTCCAACGCCGAGGGCCACCTGGTGCTCGCCACGGGCAACAAGACCGAGCTCGCGGTCGGCTACTCGACGATCTACGGCGACGCCGTCGGCGGCTACGCCCCGCTCAAGGACGTCGACAAGTCCCGGGTGTGGGCGCTCGCCCGGTGGCGGAACCACCACGCGGTCGACGCCGGCCAGGTCCCGCCGATCCCGGAGAGCTCGATCACCAAGCCGCCGTCGGCGGAGCTCCGCCCGGGCCAGGTCGACCAGGACTCCCTGCCGCCGTACGACCTGCTCGACCAGGTGCTGGACGCCTACGTCGAGCACGCCGAGGGCCGCGCCGAGCTGCTCGCCCGCGGCTTCGACCCGGAGATCGTCGACAAGGTGCTGTCGCTGGTCGACCGCGCCGAGTGGAAGCGCCGGCAGTACCCGCTCGGCCCCAAGGTGACGGCCCTGGCGTTCGGCCGGGACCGTAGGCTGCCGATCACCACGCGCTGGCGCGAGCCCGTGGACACCACCGCCTCGGCGGAGGCCACCGCGCGCGCGACCGGCACGACCACCGACACCGTGGAGCAGCACTGATGTCCGAGCAGCCGAACCCGGCAGCCACCCCCGGCACCCCCGCCTCCCCCGCGGCCGCACCCGCCCCGCGCCGCGTCCGCGTGCACCACCTCGCCGAGGCGAAGGAGCGCGGCGAGCGGCTCACCATGCTCACCGCCTACGACTTCGCGACGGCGCGCATCTTCGACGACGCGGGCATCGACCTGCTGCTGGTCGGCGACTCGATCGGCAACACGATGCTCGGCCACGCGTCGCCGATCCCGGTCACCGTGGACGAGATGATCCCGCCGACGCGCGCCGTCGTGCGCGCGGCCCGCCGGGCGCTCGTCGTGGCGGACCTGCCGTTCGGCTCGTACGAGGCCGGCCCGGCGCAGGCCCTGGCGACCGCGGCCCGGTACCTCAAGGAGGCCGGCGCGCACGCCGTGAAGTTCGAGGGCGGCGTCCGGGTGGCCCCGCAGATCCGCGCGCTCACCGACGCCGGCATCCCGGTCGTCGGGCACCTGGGCTTCACCCCGCAGTCCGAGAACACCCTCGGCGGCCACCGGGTGCAGGGCCGCGGCGACGAGGCGGCCGAGCGGCTCGCCGAGGACGCCCTCGCCGTGCAGGAGGCGGGCGCGGTCGCGGTCGTCCTGGAGATGGTGCCGGCGCCGGTCGCCGCCCGGGTCACGGAGATCCTGCGCATCCCGACGATCGGCATCGGCGCGGGCGCCGAGTGCGACGGCCAGGTGCTCGTCTGGACCGACATGGCGGGCATGGGCGAGTGGTCGCCGCGGTTCGCCAAGGCGTTCGCGCCCGTCGGGCAGCTGCTCGGCGAGGCCGCCCGCGCCTACGCCGCCGAGGTGCGCGGCGGGCAGTGGCCCGACGCCGACCACTCGTTCCTCAGCTGACCGCGTCGCCGACGGCCGGCGGCGGCCGCCCGCGGCGCGCCCGGGCCCGGGCGGCGCTCGCGGCCGGGGTGCTGGTGCTCGCGGCGGCGGTCGTCGTCGTCCTGGTCGCGCCCGACCGGCTCGGCCTGGCGGACCGGACGCCCGTCGCCCAGCTCGTCGCCCTGCGCGGGCTGGTCGCGTGCCTGCTGGTCGGCGGCGCGCTGCTGCTGGTGGGCACCGTGGAGGCCTGGCGCCGCGTCGGCGGTCGGGCGGGGCTGCGCCGGCCGGGCCGGCGGCTGCCCCTGGCCCTGGCCGCCGTCCTCGCGCTGGGCGCCGGCGCGCAGGCCGCGGTGCTCGCCGGTCGCGGCGTCGACGGATCGGACCCGGGCCCCGCCGCCGACGGGGAGCTCGTCGTGCTGTCGTTCAACACCTTCGGCGTCGTCGGGCCCGAGGACCTCACCGCGCTCGTCCAGCAGCAGGACGCCGACCTCGTGGTGCTCGCCGAGACCTCGGGGGCGACCGCCCGCGCCGTGGCCCGCGCGCTGACCGACGCCGGCCGCCCGACCACCGCCCTCGCGGCCGACTCCGCGAGCACCCGCGTCGAGGGCGTCGCGCTCCTGGTGCGCGACAGCCTGGGCGCGTACGCCCCGACCTCCGCGGGCCTGCCCGCCACCGAGCTCGGCACCTTCGCCGCGGTGCGCGGCGGTGCGGTGCGCGCCGGTGCGTCCGCCGTGTCCCCGGAGGTCGTGGTCGCGGTCCACACCCGTGCGCCCTCCGCGGAGTCGTCGATGCCGGACTGGCGCGCGCACGCCGCGGGCGTCGCGGACACGTGCCGGACCACGCCGGGGGTGATCGTCGCGGGCGACCTCAACGCGACCCTCGACCACCCCGGCCTGGACGACCTGGGCCCGTGCGTCGACGCCGCGGCCGAGGTCGGGGCGGCCGGTCTCGGCACGTGGCCCGCGGACGTGCCCCGCGTGCTCGCCGCGCCGATCGACCACGTGCTGGTCGACGGGCGCGCGTGGCGGGTGACGGCGTTCGGCGTGCTGGACCGGGTCGGCACGAGCGACCACCGGCCCGTCGTCGCGCACCTCGCCCGCCGCTGACCACGCACCCGGCGTCGCGCGTGCTGCACCGGGTGGTCCCCCGGGCCCCCTACGCTCGGGGCATGCGCCGCGACTCCGCCGTCCAGCAGCCGGCCGCGGCGCGCTCCCCGTCGGGGTCCCCCGCCCCGCGGTCGTCGGCACCCCGGTCGTCGGCACCCCGGTCGACCGCACCCCGCAGCCCGCGCCCGCCCGCGCGGCGGCCCCGGCTGCGCCTGACCCGGCGCGGCGTGGTCGTCCTCGGCGTCGGCGCGGCGCTCGTGCTGGCCCTCGTCGTCGCGCTGGTGGTCGCCGTCGTGCGCCTGCTGGGCGGGCCGGCGCCCGCCGCCGAGCCCGACCCGGTGCCGGTGGCCGTCGTCGACGCCTCGTGCGTGCCCGACGCGACGACCTCCCAGAACTGCTGGCCGGCGTTCGACGACGGCGCGGACCCGCTGCTGGAGGTCTCGCCGTGGGTCACCGGCCGGCTGCGCGGCGGTGACGTCCGGTTCGTGCTCGAGCACGTCGCGGCGCGGTTCGACGCCGAGGTCGAGCCGGTCGACCCCGCGAGCTCCTGGGGCTGGGGCTACCGCACGGTCCGCGGCGAGGAGGACGACGCCGGCGACGGGCTGTCGAACCACGCCTCCGGCACCTCGGTCGACCTCAACGCGACCGAGCACCCGCTCGGCGCGCGGGACACGTTCACCGACGAGCAGGTCGCGGCGATCCGGTCGATCCTCGCCGAGGTGCACCCGGCCGTCGCGTGGGGCGGCGACTTCGACGGCCGGCGCGACGAGATGCACTTCGAGATCGTCGGCTCCCCCGAGGTCGTCGCCGAGGTGGCCGCCCGCCTGCGCGGCGAGGCGCCGGCGGGCTGACCGCGGCGTCGGACCCGTCGGGCGCGGCGGCGTACCCGCCGGGCGGGGCCCGGTCCCCCGCCGGGCTCAGCGGTCCCGGCGGTCTTCCTCGTCCCACGCCTCGGTGCGGGCCCGGGCCTTGTCCAGCGCGTGCTGCGCCGCCTCGCGGGTCGGGTAGGGGCCCATCAGGTGCGACCACGTCGACTGCTTGCCCTGCTCGACCTGCCCGGTCTCGGTGTTGTAGTAGAACTCGTCGGCCACGGGTCCGTCCTCCTCGTCCTGGGCCGTCCGGCTCACCCGGCACGACCGCTTCTTCGTAGACTGCCAGGCATGACGTCCGTGCACGCGCCGAGGCCGGCGCTGGTCCCGGGCACCGTGAGCCCCCGGCGACCGGTCCCCGCCTCCATCCCCCGCCCCGAGTACGTCGACCGGCCCGCGCCGACCCCGTACACCGGCAGCGACGTCGTCGCCCCCGAGGTCGTCGAGCGCATCCGGGTGTCCGCGCGGATCGCCGCGCAGGCGCTGCAGGAGGTCGGCCGGCACGTCGCACCCGGCGTCACCACCGACGAGCTCGACCGCATCGGGCACGAGTTCCTGCTCGACCACCACGCGTACCCGTCGACGCTCGGCTACCGCGGCTTCCCCAAGTCGGTGTGCACCTCGGTGAACGAGGTCATCTGCCACGGCATCCCCGACTCGACCGTCCTCGAGGACGGCGACCTCGTCAACCTCGACATCACCGCCTACGTCGACGGCGTGCACGGCGACAACAACGCGACGTTCCTGTGCGGCGACGTGGACGAGGAGTCCCGGCTGCTGGTCGAGCGCACCGAGGAGGCGCTGGCGCGCGCGATCAAGGCCGTGCGCCCCGGCCGCGAGGTCAACGTCATCGGCCGGGTCATCGAGAAGTACGCCGCGCGGTTCGGCTACGGCGTCGTGCGCGACTACACCGGCCACGGCGTCGGCGAGGCGTTCCACACCGGGCTGGTCATCCCGCACTACGACGCGGCCCCGATGTACGACCGGGTCATCGAGCCCGGGATGGTCTTCACGATCGAGCCGATGCTCAACCTGGGCACCGCCGACTGGACGACGTGGGACGACGGGTGGACCGTGGTCACCGCGGACCTGCGCCGCAGCGCGCAGTTCGAGCACACCCTGCTGGTCACCGACACCGGAGCGGAGATCCTCACACTCCCATGAGCAACCACCACGGCAAGAACGAGCGCACGGCGTTCGGCATCGACATCGGCGGGTCGGGCATCAAGGGCGCGCCGGTCGACCTGGCCTCGGGCGAGTTCGCCGCCGACCGCGTCCGCATCCCCACCCCCCAGCCGGCCACCCCCGCCGCGGTCGCGGAGACGGTCGTCGAGCTGGTCAAGCGGTTCGACCTGCCCGAGGACGCCGCCATCGGCGTGACGTTCCCCGCGGTCGTCCAGCACGGCGTCGCGCGGTCCGCCGCGAACGTCGACGGCTCCTGGATCGGCACCAACATCGAGCACGTCCTCGGCGACGCGCTCGGCCGGCCGGTGCTCGCGGTCAACGACGCCGACGCCGCCGGGTACGCCGAGACGCTGTACGGCGCCGCGCGGTCCACCTCCGGCGTCACCTTCATCTGCACGCTCGGCACCGGCATCGGCACCGCGATCGTCGCCGACGGGGTCCTCGTGCCGAACCTCGAGCTCGGCCACCTGGAGATCGACGGCCACGACGCCGAGTCGCGCGCCGCCGACTCCGCGCGCGAGCGCGAGGACCTCGACTTCCCGCAGTGGGCCGAGCGGCTGCAGCGGTACTTCGGCGTCATCGAGGACCTGTTCTGGCCGGACCTCATCGTCGTCGGCGGCGGCGTGTCCAAGCACCACGAGAAGTTCCTGCCGCTGCTGCACCTGCGCGCGCCGATCGTGCCCGCGCAGCTGCGGAACGCGGCCGGCATCGTCGGCGCCGCGGCGCTGGCGGCCCGGGCCGGCACGCCGGTCGCGGGGGTCAAGGGCGACTGACGCCCGCCGCGAGGGCGCCGCCGCCGGGGTCTGGTGGCGGCGCCCTCGTGCGTCTACGGTCGCCGCATGGGACTCGACCTGAGCCAGCTGTGCATCGACGCGCACGACCCGTCCGCGCTCGCCCGGTGGTGGGCCGAGGTCCTGGGCTGGCAGGCGGTCGAGGAGGTGGCCGACGAGGTGGACCTCCTCCCGCCGCCGGGCGTGGCCGCCACGCCGTGGCTGTTCCTGCGGGTGCCCGACGCCAAGCGCGTGAAGAACCGGCTGCACGTCGACGTGCGGCCGCCCGACGGCTCCGACCAGGCCACCGAGCTCGACCGGCTGCTGACGCTCGGGGCGGTGCGGGTCGACGTCGGGCAGGGGCCGGACGTCACCTGGCACGTCCTCGCCGACCCGGAGGGAAACGAGTTCTGCCTGCTCCGGTCGACCCCCTCCGAGCTGGCCGCCCTGCTCGCGGCGGACCAGGCCGAGGACGACTCCGCCTGACCTGGGCGTTCGCGCCTCCGGCCCGGGCGCTCGGGATGCGACCGCGCACGACCCGGCATAGCGTCGGAGGCACGACGTACCGGTCCGGAGAAGGAGGACGTATGGGACTCGACGACAAGATCTCGAACGCTGCCGAGAAGGCTGCCGGCAAGGTCAAGGAGGCCACCGGGCGCGCCTCGGACGACGAGCGCCTCGAGGCCGAGGGCCGCACCGACCAGTCGAAGGCCGACATCAAGGACGCCGGCGAGAAGGTCAAGGACGCGTTCAAGCACTGAGCCTCCGCGCCGACCACGCCCCGTCCCGGGCACCCGGGGCGGGGCGTCGTGCCGTCCGGAGGCTACTCCGGCGGGGGCGTGGCCCGGACGGCCGCGCGGAACCGGGCACCGCCCCGCGCGGTCGCGACGGGCTCCCACTGCCCCGTCTGCACCAGCCCCACGACGTCCAGGTGCACCTGGGCGATGTCGGCGAGCGGGAGCGGGAAGTCGGGCGACGTCGTCCGGCTCTCCGCCAGCGGGGTGCCGTCGGCGGCGACCAGCGTCAGCGTCCAGGTGAGCGCCGCGGGGCCCGCCGGCACCGGCGAGTGCACCTCGACGTGGTGCGCGTGCGTGGCCTCCGGGCCGCTCAGCGCGGCGATCCGCGGCAGGCGTCGCCGTTCCATCCGAGCCCCCCTGACTCGTGCGCGGGGGCCGTCGTCCTCAGCCCCCGTGCCCAGCCTGGGGCCTCCGCGGGCGTCTGACCAGGACCGAAGTCCGTGGTGCCCGCGATCGCCACGTGTCAGAGACGGCGCTCCAGCAGCACGACGTCCCGCCACCGGCCGGCGAGCGGGCCGTACGTCATGCGGGCGATCCGCTCCCGCGTGCCGACCACCCGGAACCCCGTCGCCGCGTGCAGGGCCAGGCTCCCGGTGTTCTCCGGGAACACCGACGACTGCACCGTCCACACCCCGCCCGCCGCGGCGGAGTCCAGCAGCGCCGCCATCAGCGCCCGGCCGACCCCGCGGCCGCGGGCGGCGCCGCCGACGTACAGCGACGCCTCCACCACCCCGGCGTACACCGCCCGGCGGGACACCGGCGACGCGGCGACCCACCCGAGCACCGTCCCACCGGGCGCCTCCGGCGCGTCGGCCGGCCCGTCCGCGCCGACCCCGCCGACCCCGCCGAGACCGTCCTCGTCGCGGGGTTCCCGGCTCCCGGACCCCGCATCTACCGCGGTCTCGCCGGCGAGCGCCACGAACCGGTGCTCGGGCAGGTGGGAGGCGTCGAACGCGGCCCAGGTCGGCGCCGCGCTCTCGAAGGTCGCGTGGCCGGTCGCGATCCCCTCGGCGAACACCGCCAGCACTCCCGGGGCGTGCGCGGCGGTCATCGGGCGGACGGTCACGTCGGGCTGCACGCCGGCCATTCTCCCGCCCGCGCCCGGCCGTGGGTGACATCACCCGGGACCACCCGCGCGTCGGCGAGGCCGACGGCGCACACTGCCGTGGTGAACCTCGCGCAGACCGTCCCGGGCGGCCTGTCCCGGCTGCGGTCGGCCGTCCCGCTGCTCAACGCGCGGCCGGTCCCGCCCGGCGTGCACCACGACGTCGAGCGGCCCATCCCGGTCACCGTCACCCTGCGCTGGGAGACCGGCCCGGAGCCCCTGGACACGGTGGCGGTCGAGTGGACCCCGGCCCTGGTCCGGGTGCGGATCGTGGACCTGCGGGTGATGACGGGCGCGGTGTGGCTGCCGGCGGCGGATGTGCGACGGCGGGGGTGCGCGTAGGCGACGTCGCACGGCTCCGGGGCACCGGGAGCGAGGGACACTGGGCCGCATGGACGTGACCGGGTGGGTGGTCGCGGTGGCCGCGACCGTCGCGCTCCTCGTCCTGCTCGACCGCCTCGTCGCGTGGGGGCTGCTCGACCTCCGGGCGCGCGGCCGGTCGCGCCGTCGGGACACGGGCGGCGCGGCGGCCGGCGGCGGGATGGTCGCCGAGCTCATCGACGTGTTCCAGCCGAGCCGGACCCACACCACCGAGGAGCAGGAGCGCCAGCGGCACGACCGGCACGACGTGGGTGACGGCGCTCCGCCCGTCGACCTGGACGCGGGCACCGCGCACGTCGACGCGGAGCCCCGGCGGCCGGGGCGCGGGCAGCCCGTCAGGCGAGGCGCTCGACCGTGACCGCCGCGTGGTGCTCGCGCGGCCTCCCGGGCCGCGCTCCCCACGTCAGCACGCCGTGCACGACCGCGCCCACCTCGGCCGGCACCGCGCCCTGGTAGTGCGCGGTCGGGTCCCGCGTGAGCCGCTCCGCGAGCTCGGCGAGACTGCGGCTGTCCGCCGCCTCGTCCACCGCGAGCCGGGTCATCCTGAAGCGCGCCTCGGACATGACGGGCCCCCTCCGTCGGTCTTCTCCCGTCCAGGGTAGGGGCGCTCGGCCCGCGGCGCCCGGGGTCGGGGCCGCGCGCCACCGTGGGGCCGCGCACCGTCCGCCGACGCACGACGAAGCGCCGGCCGACGTGGCCGGGGCTGCCTCGTGCGCGGATGAGCTGGCCGGTACGCCGGGTTCTGTCCCCGCGCGCGGTTACCCCCGCGCGGGTGGCGACCATCCATCTACGACGCACGTTGCCGTGCGCCTCCAGCGGCCTACCCGGGAGCTCGGGCGGGCAGCCCTCGAACGCTCCCTGTCTGGCCTTGCTCCGGGTGGGGTTTACCGAGCCGTGCCGGTCACCCGGCACGCTGGTGGTCTCTTACACCACCGTTTCACCCTTACCACCGTCCGGCCCGAGAGCCGTGCGGTGGCGGTCTGCTTTCTGTGGCACTGTCCCGCGGGTCACCCCGGGTGGGCGTTACCCACCACCCTGCCCTGTGGAGCCCGGACGTTCCTCGGCGAGCCCGAGGGCTCGACGCGGCCGCCTGGCCAGCTCATCCGCGCCCGTCAGCCTACTACGCCCCGGCCGCAGCCTCGCCCTCGCGGAGGGCCGGCTCCTGCCCGGCCGACTCGGTCAGCCGGTAGTGCAGCCGCAGCACGGGCAGGGTGCCGAGCCGCAGGCCGTGGTCCGTGCGGAGCACCCCCTCGGGGTCCTCGAACACGTGGAACCGCTCGTGCACCGGGATGCGCCGCGCCCAGCAGCCGGCGGGCCGGTCGACGACGAGGTACGCGCCCGGGTCGCCCCACGCCCCCGCCCCCGACGTGAGCACGAGGCCGCCGTCGGCGGTCGCGGTGGGCCGGAGGAGGACCACGAGCCGACCGCGCGGCAGCGGGAACGTCACGCGCACGGCGGGCTCGCCGGACGCCGGGAGCCGCACGACGCCGTACAGGCCGCTGAACACGATCCGGCCGGTGGCGCGGAGGCGGCGCAGCCACAGGGCACCGACCTGGGCGCCGTCCCGGACGAGCGGCGTGACGGCGCTCGACATGCCGTGCGCGAGGTCGAGGGAGCGCAGGGGCAGGGCGAGCTGGTCCAGGCGGCGCGCGAACAGCGCGGCGACCGCCCAGCCGAACGGCCACGCCCACGGGGCCCAGCCGACCCAGGCGTCGAGCCGCCAGGTCGAGGTGCGCTCGTAGAACCGGCGGACCGGCCCGGCGAGCGCGTCGGCGGCGAAGTCCGGTCGGTCCAGCTCCGCCATCGACCCGAGCAGGCCCTGGGGCCCGGCGTCACCTCCGCCGCCCTGTCCGGCCACCTCGGCGCCGAGCCGGTGGGCCTCCGCCGGGAGCCACGCGTCACCGACGCGGTCGAGATCCCCGACCGGTCCCTGCAGCCACGGCGTCGCGGGCAGGTCCACCCGTCGGCCCGTCGCGCGGACCCAGGCCCGCGTCACCCCGTCCATCCCCCGCGTCAGCACCCCGCGATGGTCGCACCCCGACCGGCCCGCGCGCGGGACGCCGTGGCTCCACGCACGTCGCCGACGCCGGGACCCCGCGTCCGTGCCGCACCCGGCGAGCAGTGCCGGCAGCGCCCTCACGACGGCCTCATGGTGCGTGCGCGGGCCGGGACGCCCGCGGGCCACCGGGGTCGCGCCGCACGTGGCGAACCGCACCCTCGCCGCGCGCCGGCCGACCGCCCCGCGCCGCCTACAGTTCAGCGCGTGCTGATCCTCCTCCCCCCGTCCGAGGGCAAGACGGCGCCCGTGCGCGGCGCCGCGCTCGACCCGGCCGCCCTGTCCGCCCCGGCCCTGACGCCGACGCGTGAGCGCGTGCTGGACGCCCTGGTCGCGGCGAGCGCGCGCCCGGACGCCGTCGAGGTGCTGGGCGTGGGCGCGGGCATCGCCGACGAGGTGGCCCGCAACGTCGACCTGCGGCACGCGCCCGCCGCGGAGGCGCGCTCGGTGTACACCGGCGTGCTGTACGGGGCGGCGGGACTGGACCGGCTGACGACGACCCAGCGCCGGCGCGCCGCGGAGAGCGTGCGCGTCGTGTCCGGGCTGTGGGGCCTGGTCGCTCCCGAGGACCGGATCCCGGCCTACCGGCTGTCGATGGGCGTCGACCTGCCGGGCGTCGGGCCGCTCGCGGCCGTGTGGCGGGAGCCGCTGCGGGCCGAGCTCGACCCGCGGGCCGAGGCCGGCGAGCTGGTCGTCGACTGCCGTTCGGCCACCTACCTCGCCGCGTGGAGACCGCCGCGGGCCGCCCACGGGTCGTGGGTGCAGGTGCGGGTGCTACGCGAGGTCGACGGGAGGCGCTCCGTGGTGTCCCACCACGCCAAGCACACGCGCGGCGTGCTCACCCGCCACCTGCTCACCCGCCGCGGCGGGGCGCCGACGACGGCGGAGCGGCTGGCCCGCGCGGCGCAGGAGCTGGTCGGCACGGAGCTGCTCGCGGTCGAGCTGGACGCACCTGCCGGACGGGCCGCGACGCTGTCGCTCGTCGTCGCGTAGCCGCACGGCCGGCCGGCACCGACCGGACCGGGCAGGGCCGCGGCGGTCCCGCTGCCCTGCACCGCCCCTTCACCCGCCACCCACCGGCCGGCCACCGCCGGGGCACGCCGTGGGCGACCCGTCGGGCTACCGTGGGTCCAGGCCGGGATGGCCGCCCGTGGTGATCGACCGGCAGGGGGACGGCAGCAGCATGCGACGCACGAGCACCGCGCGGGTCGCGGCGCTGCTGCTGGCGCTCGTGCTCGCCCTGGTCGGCGTCGTCGCCCTCGCGGGCGCCCCGGCGGGGGCCTCGGTGTCCGACGGCGGCTCCGGCACGCAGCGCGACGGCGCGGCCGCTCCCGGCACGACCACCGACGAGGGTCAGGACGCGGGCACGGGGGCCGTCCCCGCGCCGTCCCCCACCCCCTCGCCGGCGCAACCCGCCCCCACCACCACGCCCGTGCCGACGCCGACGCCGACCCAGCAGGTCCCCGCGCCGGTGCCGACGGCGGAGCCGCAGCCCACGCCGACGCCGGGCCCGACGTCGACGCCGGCACCCACCGGCAGCCCGGCTCCCAGCCCGACTCCGTCACCCACCGACGCCGGGGCGGGGACGGGCGGGTCCCGGCAGTTCAGCCGCCCGCCCGCCGTCACCACGTCCTCGACGCCCTGGGCCGAGCTGATCGCGGCGCTCGCCGTCGTCGTCGCGGGGGCGGTCGCGGTCGTGGCCATCTCGGCCCGCCGCGCCCGGCTCGCGGCCGAGGCGGGCGGCGCGGGGGCGACCGGCGCGGGGGCCGCCGCGGCCGAGTCCGACGCGACGACCGCCGCCCTGCCCGCCGTCGACGGCGACACCGCCGAGCTGCCCACGCCCCCCACCCCCGCCGAGGTGCTGCGCCTCATGGTCGTGGCGGGCGAGGCCATGGTCGACGCCGGGCACACGGTGTCCTCCGTCGCCGACACCCTGGACGAGATCGCCGCCGTGCACGGGGTGCCGGGCACCGAGACCGTGGTCCTGCCGACCGCGCTGCTCGTCTCGGTGCCCGACGGGGACGGCGTCGCCACTGCGGCCGTGTCGACCGGGCGCCGTCCCCTGCTCCTGCACCAGGTCGACGAGCTCACCGACGTGCTCCGCGACGTCGCGGAGCCGGACGCGGACGTCGCCGGCTCGACCGCCCGGATCACGCTGCTGCGCGCGGGCGCGCCCCCGTTCGGGATGCTCGCGCGGCTCGGCGGTTACCTGCTGCTGTCGGTGGGCATCGCCGCGCTCCTCGGCGGCTCGTGGCTCGACCTGCTGTTCGCCGCCGGGCTCGGCCTCGCCGTCGGCGCCGTGCAGCTGGTGGCGGGCCGCATGCCCAGCGGCGCCGAGGTGCTGGTGACCGTCGCGTCCGCGTTCGTCGTCGCGGCGGCCGTGCTGCTCGCGGCGCGGGTCGTACCCGATCTCGGCGTGCTCCCGTCGCTGGTCGCCCCCCTCGTGCTGTTCCTGCCGGGCGGCCTGCTCACGACCGGGGTCATCGAGCTCGCCACCGGGCAGATGCTCTCCGGAGCGGGGCGCATCGCCGCGGGCGCGATGCAGCTCGTCCTGCTGGCGGGCGGGATCGTCGCGGCCGCCGCCCTGGTCGGCGTGCCCGCCGTCGACCTCGCCTCCAGCAGCAACGCCCTCGGTCCCGTCGCGCCGTGGATCGGCGTCGCGGTGTTCGGGGCCGGCACGGTCGTCTACCGGTGCGGTCGGCCGCGGACCATCGGCTGGGTCGTCCTGGTGCTCGCCGTCGCGTACGGCGCGCAGGTGCTCGGGGACGCGCTGCTCGGCGGGGCGCTGTCGGCGTTCGTCGGCGCGCTCGCCATGACGCCGGTCGCACTGGCGGTGTCCCGGTTCCCGTCGGGCCCGTCTCCGCTCGTGTCGTTCCTGCCCGCCTTCTGGATGCTGGTGCCCGGTGCCCTCGGCCTGGTCGGGGTGACCAGCCTGCTGGACGGCGACAGCAACGGCGTGTCCACGCTCGTGACGACCGGCGGCACGATGGTGGCGATCGCGCTGGGCGTCCTCGTCGGCCTGTCGGCGGCGCGCGGCCTGCCGGGGCGGCAGCAGCGGTGGTCGATGGGCGGCGTGCCGGGGCTGCTCCCGGCCGCGCGCCCCTGGCGGCTGCGTCGCCGCACCGACCCGCCGGTCTGAGAGGCCGAGCGGACCGCCTGACCAGCCGCCCAGACGACTGGACGACTTCATTGCGGCGTGCCTTCGTCCACCTGAGTAGGTGCTCGGTTCCCACCTTGGCGGCCGGACGGCGCCACGACCGGCGCTCGTCACCGCGCGCCCCTGCACCTCCTTCCGCTCGCCTTGGGCAGCGCGGGCTTCACCTCAGTCCGGCGATGAACAACAAACAACAATCACTCGCACCAAGCGGCATCAAGGAACATCGAGCAACTTGGCCGTGCGCTTTCCTGCAAACTAACGTCATCTCCATCGCAGCCGAGGACATACCGATTCTCGGCGCACTACGCGACCGACCGGTCGCAGCGAAGGAGAAACACATGTCGGAACTGACGCCTGAAGAGATCGCCAACATCCCGCCAGAAGAGGTCGACGAGTTTCCGATGGGCGATGATCCCACCGCATCTCAGGATGCGGTGGATCTCGGCAACCGGAACCCGGACTGATGTCATGATTCGAACGGCGGACATGATTCTGGGAGTTGCGACCGGGGAGCCGTCGAGGGGCCTGAAGGGCGCGGCATTCCAGCCCGGAAAGGTCCACTGGAACGGCGACCCGCGTGACAGCATCTACACCCACTGGTACGGATACCACGATTTCTGGTGCGCGATGTTCGTCTCGTGGTGCGCGAATCAGTCGGGGATGCTCGGCGAGATCATCCCCCGTCACATGAGCACCCCTGCGGGAGCCGACTGGTTCAAGGCTCGCGGTCGCTGGACCAACGGCCTGTCGGGCGTACGACGGGGGGACATCCTGTACATGAAGATCGGCGCAGCGCGCGGGTACGTGAACCACGTGGGCATCGTCGAGAGCGTGAACGGACTCGGCGCCTACACGATCGAGGGCAACACCTCACGGGCCGACATGCCCGGCAGCGAGGACTCCGGCGGCTGCGTCGCTCGCAAGCTCCGGGGTCCGCTCAGCCGAGGGATCACGATCGTCGGGTACGGGCGTCCCGCGTACGACCGCGAGGGCGTGACCGCCCCCGACCTGGAGTGGACGTTCGACCTCCCCCACGCCAGCGTGGGCCTCGTCACCGACGGGTACTGGGGCCGTGCGACGACAGCCGCCCTCCAGAAGTGCTTCGGCACGTACGTCGACGGCGTGGTGTCGAGCCAGTACTCCGCGCACCGGAGCAACAACCCCGGACTGACCTCGGGGTGGGAATGGGTCGGTGCGCCGAAGGGCTCGCCCCTCATGCGAGCCATGCAGAACTGGCTCGGCGTGCCCGCAGACGGCATCGGCGGGCCGACCACGTTCCGTG
Source organism: Cellulosimicrobium cellulans (assembly GCF_007679345.1). Lineage (GTDB taxonomy): Bacteria > Actinomycetota > Actinomycetes > Actinomycetales > Cellulomonadaceae > Cellulomonas > Cellulomonas cellulans_A. The sequence goes on along the minus strand of NZ_VEGH01000021.1, from coordinate 7,296 downwards.
CGCTCCAGAGCCGCGTCGGCACCTTCGCCGACGGCGCGTTCTGGGCGCGGTCGCCGGCCATCGCCGAGATGCAGCGGCGGCTGAACGCAGGGTCGCTCCGGTGACAGCCCGTGCACGGCGGGCACACCGCCCGCCGTGCACGTGGCGGGCGGACCTCGACTCAGCCGATCGTCCACGACCCGGTCGAGCGGACGACGACGAGCCGGTCGTACTGCGACAGCGAGATCTGACTCGAGGCAGTGCTCCCGGGGACCACCTCGGAGACGTCGAGATGAGGGATCGAATAGATCTTGAGCTCGGGCCAGGCGAAGTCGGGGAAGGCCGTCATCGTAAAGACCTCGTCGCCCGGATAGGTCACAGGAACCTTCCCGTCGAACGCGAGGTTCCTGAACACGCCGTCTCCGGAGCCCTCCGGAGGCAGCTCCGCAGCCGAGGTGACCGGCAGGATGCGGATGGTCCATTCGGCGGGAGCACGCACTGTCAACGCGGATGCGTTCGTGAGTCCGTCGAGCCCGTACGCGAGCGTCCCACGGTAGGGGCCGTGGCGATTGACCAACGTGCTGATCGGGACGCCCGACGCGTCCGTCTCCCACACGCTCACCGCACCGGAGCCAGCGAACTCTGCGAACACCAAGCCCGCCCACGCGCCGCCGGGGAGCTCCACTGTCTCGTCACCCGCGCCGGCGAACACCGCCGCCTCGAACTCCGGGAAAAGCCCCAGGTACGAGTCGCGCCTCCCGGTGGGTTCACCGACCCCGCTGTCGGCCGACTCCCCGCCCTCCACCCTGCGGCCATCCTCGTCCGGCGTGCACGCTCCTGACGCCATCAACATCAGCACCCCCGCCATCGCAGCCAACCGATGCCTCATTCTTACTCCCGACCGTCGGTGCCCGGCACGGCCCGGGAGCACCGGGCAGCGCCATCGGCGGCGATGTTAGGCACGCGGCACCACCCATCGAGCGCCTCCGCCCGTTGAGTGGGTGGTCTACTGCCACGGTGGCGAAGCGCGAGCGCCCGCACCGCCGTGTGCCGAGCGCCGAGGGACACAGACCGCGGAGCGCGCTCGTAGCTCCGGGGACGCTGCTGTCGCCGAACGTGCAGACAGCGGACAAACCGGCCGGCGCCGCGGTGCGGCGGCGGACGACGACGACCGCAGGACCGAGAGGGGACTTCGCACGATGATCGATAGGAGCAGAACATCTGACTTCATCGCCGAACGCGCACACAAACGAGGCCGAGAGCGCGTCGAACCACCGTTGACGGTCCGCGACGTGGCCGAACGCACAGGCCAGGATCCGCAGACAGTTCGTGAACTGGCCCGACGCGGCGAGCTCCGGGGCTTCAAGACGGGCCGTGGCGGCACGACGTCCGCCTGGCGCTTTCGGCAGTCGGCCGTCGAGGAGTTCATCGCACGACGAGAGGCCGCCACCCGCCGCGGGGGTGCCCCAGCAACGCCAACCGCGTCGAGGCTACGAGCCGGCCGACCGGACGTGTCCGGCCAACTGCCGGGACGCCGCATCTGACCCCACTTCAGGAGGACTCCATTTCGATACCAGACCCCCCGGAAGCGCACGCACCGTCACGCTCGCGTCGCGACCCGCACCGCTCTCCAAGCATTCCTCTCGACGCTGATCGCACTCGGGTTGGCAGCGCCCGTCATCGTCGGCATCGTGGTCGACGACCTCGGCGAGTGGATTCCCGAGTCGTGGAGCCTGTGGCTTCTCGGCGCCTCGGCGTCTACCGCCGCGCTGGCCGCCGCGGTCGCCAAGATCATGGCCATTCCCGCCGTCGATGCGTGGCTGAGCTCGTTCGGGCTCGGATCCGCACCCGCCGGGCGACCGCCCGACACGGACGCACCGGCCCAGGGCCCTGGGTGAGCCGGCGACTCAGCCGCGCGCCGGCCAACCCTCGCTCGGCGCCCCGGCCACGGCGACCTCGTCCCGCTTGTCCGCGAACAGCCGGATGATGCTCACCGACGCCGGCGCGACCCGCAGCTGGCTCCACGACCCCGGCTGCGCGCCCATCGTCCGCCCGAGCGCGGCCCGGATCGCCACGGCGTGCGAGACGACGACCACGGTCCGGTCGGTGCCCGCGGCGAGCAGGGCGTCGAGCCCGGCGCCGATCCGCTCCCCCACGTCGGCGATCGACTCGCCGCCGTCGGGACGGAGGTCGGCGCGGGTGTGCCACGGCTCGAGCTGACCGGGCCAGCGCTGCTCGATCTCCTCGGCCGTGAGCCCCTGCCAGGCGCCGAAGTCGGCCTCCTGGAACGCGGCGTCCACGCGCGGGGTCAGGCCGAGGCGCGCGCCGATGATCGCGGCCGTCTCCTGGGTCCGGACCATCGGGGACGCGATGAGCTCGGTCGGGTACGGGACGTCGCCCCACAGGTCGTCGCCGACCCGCCGGACCAGCTCGCCCGCGGCGGCGGCCTGGCCGCGCCCGCGCTCGGTGAGCGACGGGCCGGGCTCGGACGACCCGGAGTAGCCGCGGGAGACGGTCATCTCGGTCTCGCCGTGCCGGACCAGGATCACCGTGACCGGCTGCGCGTCGTCGAACCGCACCGCCGCGCCGGACGGGCGCCCGCGGCGCGCGGGCGACGCGGGCGCGGGCGTCCCGGCCTCCGGCTCCAGCGGCTGCGCGCTCCCCTGCGGGCTGTCGGCGGCCATCAGTACGCGTCCTCGCCGCGGACCAGGATCCGACCGGAGTCCTCGCAGTAGACGATCTCGTCCTCGGGCGTCGCCTTGATCTTCGCGAGCTCGGTGGCGGGCACCGGCAGGCCGCTGCCCTCGGACCGCCCGTGCCGCAGCGCCGCGACGGCCACGCCGCCGAGCCGCCCGCGCAGCCGGTCGTAGAGCTGGATCAGCGGCTCGGCCAGCGGGGCGGCCATCGCGTCCCGCTGGGTCCGCACCTCGTCGGCCTGCTTCTCGATGATCGCGAGCTCGGCGTCGCGCTCGGCCACGACGGCCGCGCGGTCGTTGAGCAGCGCCGCGTGCGCGGTGGTGAGCTCGCCGAGGGTGCCCTCGTGCGCCTCCAGCCGCTCCATCGCCTCGAGCTCGACCTCCTCGAGGTCGCCCTGCCGGCGGGCCAGCGAGACGAGCTCGCTCTGCAGCGCCTGCAGGTCCTTCGCGGAGCCCTGCCCGGAGTCGAGCCGGGTCCGGTCGCGCGCGGCGCGGTCCCGGACCTGCTGCACGTCGGACTCGGCCTTGCTGACCTCGCGCTGGATGTCGCCGACCGCGGTGCGGGAGGCGGCGATGGCGGTGTCCAGGTCCTTCAGCTGCGCGTCCAGCTCGGCGATCCGCTTGTGCTGCGGCAGCGCGGTGCGCTTGTGCGCCAGCTGGTCGAGCTTGGTGTCGAGCCCCTGGAGGTCGAGCAGCCGCTTCTGGTCCTGCGGGGAGGCCTTGGTCACGGGTGGTGTCCTTCCGACGGTGCGGTGGTGCTGGAGGGCGCCGGGACGCGGCCGGTCCACGGGTCGGTGCGCAGGGTGCTCACGCGGGTCTCCACCGTAGTGCCGCGCGCGGCCAGGTCGGCGCGCAGGTCGCGCTCCGCGCCCCGCAGCCAGGGCCACTCGGAGGCGAAGTGCGCAGCGTCCACCAGGTAGGGCGGGCTGGCGGCGGCCCCGCGGGCCTCGAACTCGGCGCGCTCGCGCAGCTCGGAGGCCGGGTGGTGCCGCAGGTCGGCGGTGAGGTAGGCGTCGGCGCCGGCGGACCGGACGTCGTCGAACAGCGAGTCGCCCGACCCCCCGACGACCGCCACCGTGCGCACCGCCGCGTCCGCCGGGCCGGCGTACCGGATGCCCTGCGCCGTGGCGGGGAGCGCGGCTGCGACCCGCTCGGCGAACGCGCGCAGGGTGAGCGGCTCGGGCAGGTGCCCGACGCGGCCGGTGCCGGTCGGGCCGTCCCAGGTCGCCAGCTCCAGGACGTCGAACGCCGGCTCCTCGTACGGGTGCGCGGCGCGCATCGCGGCGACGACCGCGGCCCGCCGCCGTCGAGGCGCCACCATCTCGACGCGGGCCTCGACGACGCGGGCCGCCTCGCCGGCGCGACCGACGGCCGGGGTCGCCGCGTCGGACGGGGTGAACGTGCCCTCGCCCGTCGACGTCCACGCGCACCGGCTGTACTCGCCGATCGCGCCGGCACCCGCCGCGGCCAGGGCGTCGACCAGGCGCTCGGCGTCGCCGGCGGGGACGAACACGACGTGCTTGTCGAGCGGCTCGGCCGGCGCGGGGACGAGCGGGCGCAGGTCCTGCAGGCCGACCAGGCGGGCCAGCTCGTCCGCCACGCCGCCGGCCGCCGCGTCCGCGTTGGTGTGCGCCGTGTAGAGGGCCACCCCGCCTCGGATCAGCCGGTGCAGCAGCGCGCCCTTGGCGCTGGTCGCGGCGACCGAGTGCACGCCGCGGAGCAGCAGCGGGTGGTGCACCACGACGAGGTCCGCGCCCCAGTCCAGCGCCTCGTCGACGACGGCGGCGAGCGGGTCGACCGCGAACAGCACCCGGCGGACCGGCTGGTCGGGGTCGCCGGTCACGAGCCCGACGCGGTCCCACGACTCGGCGGTGCGCGGCGGGTAGCGGCGCTCCAGCACGCCGACGACGTCGGCGAGGGTGGCGTGCGCGGACGGCGGGGTGGGCGGCGGGGTGGGCTGGCTCACGCGGTCGAACCTACCCGGGCCGGTCACCCCGGCGCCGCCCCGCGCACGCCGGTCCTCGGCGGGACGGCGCGCGTCAGGGCAGCAGCATCGACTTGATCGCGCGGCGCTCGTCCATCGCGGCGTACGCCTCGGCGACCTCGTCGAGCGGGAGCACCAGGTCGAACACCTTGCCGGGCCGGATCGCGCCCGACCACACCTCGGCGGCGAGCTCCTCGATGTACGCGCGCACCGGGGCGATCCCGCCGCGGACGCCGACGTTGCTGCCGAACATCTGCTGCACCGGCAGCTCGGGCCCGCCCGCGGGGACGCCCACGAAGCCGACCTGCCCGCCCGGACGCGCCGTGTCGAGCGCCTGCTGCATCGACTCCTTGGTGCCGACGCACTCCAGCACCTGGTCCGGGCCGCTCCCGCCCAGGAGGTCGCGCACCGCCGCGGCGCCCTCGTCGCCGCGCTCGGCCACGACGTCGGTCGCGCCGAACTCGCGCGCCAGCGCCTGCCGGGAGGCGTGCCGGGACATGGCGACGACGCGCTCGGCGCCGAGCCGCTTCGCCGCGAGCACCGCGCACAGGCCGACCGCGCCGTCGCCGACGACGGCCACGGTCGAGCCCGGTCCGACGCCCGCCGACAGGGCGGCGTGGTGCCCGGTGCCCATGACGTCGGTCAGCGTGAGGACGTGCGGCAGCAGGTCGGCGTCGGGGGTGTCGGGCATCGCGACGAGGGTGCCGTCGGCCAGCGGGACCCGGACGTACTCGCCCTGCCCGGCGTCGGTGAACACACCCTCGGCGTCGTCCCCGCCCCAGCCGCTGCTGTGCACGCAGGACGTGTGCACGCCGTTGCGGCAGTGCACGCAGGTCCCGTCCGAGACGGTGAACGGCGCGACCACGAACTGCCCCGGCCGCAGCGTCCGGACGTCCGACCCGACCTCCTCGACCACGCCGACGAACTCGTGCCCGATCCGGCGCGGCTGCCTGGTCGGCCGCACGCCGCGGTAGGGCCACAGGTCGGATCCGCACACGCACGACGCGACGACCCGCACGAGGGCGTCGGTGGGGCGCTGGATCGTGGGGTCCGGGACCTGCTCGAGGCGGACGTCGTGGGGGCCGTGGATGAGGGTCGCTCGCACGGGGGCAGCCTACGACGGGGGCGCCCGGCGGGGCGTGTCGGTGGTCGCCGGTAGCGTTGTTCCATGGCACCTGACCTGCAGGAACACCCGGATGGCGACGTGGTCGCCGCCGTGGTGCTGCCGGTCTACGGGCCCGACGGGACGTGCCTGACCGACCTCGGTCCGGACCCCGTGGTGGCAGCCGGCGGGGCGCCCCGGACGGGCGAGCAGCGGCAGGTCGAGGCGATCCGGTCCTGCCCGCCCGGACCGGAGCTGGATGCGTGGCTGCGGGGTCTGGATCTGACGGTGCTGAGCCCGGCGATCCTGGTCGAGGCGATCGCCGCGCAGGACCGCGTCGAGTCCTACCAGCACGCCCGCACGCTGGCCATGGTCGCCGAGCTGGCCCGTCGCGAGGAGATGCGCCCGGAGTGGTCCCCGCTCGCCGGTGCGCCCCCGACGCAGGCGTGCGTGGCCGGCGACGAGCTGGCGATGCGGCTGGGCTGGCCCCGGGTGACCGCGACCAGGACCGTGCACCGGGCGCTGGTCCTGGACGGGCTGCTCGGCGCCACCCGGCAGGCGCTGGAGACCGGGCACGTCGACGCCGCCAAGGCCCAGGTGCTGACCGCGGAGCTGGCCGACCTGCCGTTCCAGGTCGCGCACGCCGTGGAGGACGCGGTGCTCCCGGACGCCGACCAGTGCTCGGTCGGCCAGCTGCGGCAGCGCGTGGCGCGGGAGATCCGGCTCGTCGACCCCGAGGGCGCCGCCGGTCGCCACGACCGCGCCCGGCGGACCAGGAAGGTCAGCCACCCGAGGCCCCAACCGAACGGGATGGCCTCGATGTGGCTGGTGCTGGACGCTGCCGACGCGATCCGGGTCGACGGGGTGCTGACCCACGCCGCGAAGACCGCCAAGGCCCTGGGTGACGGGCGCACCCTGGACCAGCTGCGCGCCGACGGCCTGCGGGACCTGGTCGTCGGGGACGTGCCGGCGTCCGACGGGCCGGCCTTCGAGGTCCACCTGACCCCCGGACCACCGCAACCGCCGCAACCCACACGCTCGTGGAATGGGGCGACGTTCACCGACCGCAACGGCCCCGTCCTCGCACCCCCGGCCGAGCCGACCCCGATCGCCACGCTCTTCCCGGTCGGCGAGGCCGTCGCGCACCCCGCGTCCGGTGAGACGGACCTGGCTCCGCCCGACCCTGTGCCCGCCGCGCACCCCGCGTCCGTCCGGGCGGACTCGGGTTCGCGGATCGCTTCGCCCGCCACGCTCCCCGCGCCTGGCGGGCAGTCCCCGGCTTCATCGGCCGCTGTGCCCACCGCGCCGACAGAGACAGAGACCGAGGCCGACGCCTGCCCCGGCACCGGCGCCGCCGCACCCGGCGCACCGACCGGAGCCACCGCACCCGTCCACGCGCCCAGCACCGTCACGGCCGCGTCCCCGGCCGCTCGCCGCGGCTGCGCCCGCTGCTCGGGTCGCCCGGGCGCCGAGGTCCGCATCACCATCCCCGCCTCGACCCTCCTGGGCCTGGACGACCAGCCCGCCCACCTCGA
>NZ_VEGH01000020.1 GCF_007679345.1 Cellulosimicrobium cellulans | reverse complement strand
TCAGGGGCGGATCAGCGTGCCGGCGGCCCGGGTGATCGCGGCCCGGCTGGGTGACCAGGTCGCGTGGGTGTCCGGGCCGGTGCAGGACGACGTGCTGCCCCGGGCGGCGCACTCCACGACCACCCAGGTCAAGGCGGACCTGGAGCGGGCGCTGCTGCGGGTCGACCCCGAGCACGCCCAGGACCGGCGGGACACCGCCCGGGCCGGGCGGGGCGTGACCCGACCGCGGGCGTTGCCGGACCAGATGGCCGAGATGCATCTGGTGCTGCCCGCCGAGCACGCGATCGGCATCGACACCGCCCTGCACGGTGCGGCCCGCTCCGCCAGGGCCGCGGGTGACCCCCGCACCCTGGACCAGCTGCGCGCCGACACCCTCGTGGACTGCGTCCTGACCGGCACCCCGGCCGCCGCCCTCGCGGTCACCGGCGCCTCGCCCGCCGCCACCCCCGGGTACCTGCCCGGCCCACGCGGCACCCCCACGCCCGCGGCGACCCCCGAGACCGCACGCGCGCACCCGACCGGACCGCCCGCGCCCGATCCGACCACGACCGGCACCACCGCGCCCGCGGTCACCGACGCGGGGCGCGCGGGCGCCGGCCGGGCCGGGACGCGCGACCCGCGCACCCACGTCCTGGTCACCGTGCCGCTGTCGTCCCTCATCGGCCAGGACGACACCCCCGCCGACCTCGCGGGGTACGGCCCGATCGACGCCACCACCGCCCGCGCCCTCGCCCAGGGCGGGGTGTGGCGCCGGCTGGTCACCGACGACCTGTCCGGCACCGTCCTGGACGTCGGACGCACCACCTACCGACCACCGGCAGCCCTGGCCGACCACGTCCGGTACCGCGACCGCACCTGCACCTTCCCCGGCTGCCCCGTGCCCGCCCACCACTGCGACCTCGACCACACCCACGACTGGTCACCCGCACCCCAGGACCCGCACCCCCCGGGCAGCACCAGCCACACCAACCTCGGACCCACCTGCCCCCGCCACCACCGCGCCAAGCACCACGCCCGGTTCGCCCTGCACCAACCCGAACCCGGCACCCACGACTGGACCGACCCCACCGGCCACACCTACCGCACCCGACCCGGCACCAACCACCCCACCCAGCACCTCACCGGACCCCGCCGCCTCCGCACACCACCCCCCGACCCCCCGCCCGACCCACCCCCACCGGACGTCCACGACGACCCCCCGCCGTACTGACACGGCGCCCCGGGAGTCGACCGCGTCTGCGGACGTGCGCTGCACGGCGCCGGGAGGGTGGATCGAGGCGTACGCGGGAGGCCGGGACCGAGGCGGAGGCGGCAGAGCGGACCGAGGCGCACGCGGGTGGACGGACCGTCGCGGAGGCGGCAGAGCAGATCGAGGCGAGGCGGGTGGACGTGCGCCTCAGGTGGGGTCGGTGAACGAGACCGGCTTCCCGGCGGCGCGGGCGTAGGCGATCTCGGCGGCCGTGGACTCCCCCACGTACCCGCCGGGGCTGACGACGACCACCCGGTCGGCCAGGTCGATCTTGCGCAGGTGCACGGCACCGAGCGCGGCCCGCTGCTCGGCGGTCAGCGGGTCGCCCGCCTCGATCGGCGCGAGGACGACGGCGCCGGCGAGGCTGAGCGCGCGGTTCGCCGCACGCAGCTCGACGGCGAACCGGGCAGAACCGCAGAGGCAGACGATCTCGGGCCGGTCCGGCACGACCTAGTCGTCCCGCCCGGCCCGCTGCCGCGCCGCCACCAGCGTCGCGAGCCGCTTCGCCTCGCGCCGGGCCCGCTCGCCGTCCGAGCGCTGCACACCCATGACTGCGAGGGTGTCGCCGTCGTCGAGGTCGAGCTGGACCCACGGCCTGCCCTCGCCGAACCGGACCCAGACGATCTCGGCCCAGGCGACGGTCCGGGTGCTGGCGAGGTTGCGCACGCGCAGCCCGTCGGCGGTGGGCGTGGCGGCGACGGTCGCCTGGCGCCAGAGGAACCAGACGATCGCGAGCCCGACGAGTGCGATGCCGCTGAGGTCGGCCGTGGACCAGCCGTCGATGCCGGTGGTGGACAGCAGCACGATGAGCAGGACGGTCGCAGCGGCGACGACGACGGCCAGGGTGCCGGTGACGAGGCGCGCGGCCCGCGGCCGGAAGACGTCGTCGAGCGCGGGTCGCCGCCCGGCGTCGCCCTCGCCGGCCGCCCCGGGGCGGAGGTCGTCCCCGTCCCCGTCGCGCGAGCCTCGCCCCGGCTCGCCGGTCATCGCCCGACCGCCCCGGTCATCGCCCGTCCGCCCTCGTGCTCGCCCGTCGCCGATCCACCCCGGTCATCGCGCGTCCGCCCCGTCAGAGCCGGCAGGCGTGGATGGACGTCACGAGGATGGCGCGGGCGCCGACGTCGTACAGCGCGTCCATCACCCGGTTGGTCTCCGAGCGCCGCACCATGGCCCGGACGGCCGCCCAGTCGCGGTTGTGCAGGGGCGACACGGTGGGCGACTCCAGGCCCGGGGTGATCGCGACGGCCTGCTCGACCAGCGCGGTCGGCACGTCGTAGTCCATCAGCACGTACTCGCGGGCGGTCAGCACGCCCTGGAGGCGCCGGGTGAGCACGTCGAGCCCGGCGGGCTCGTCGACGCCGGCGCGGCGCACGAGCACGGCCTCGGACTTGAGGATCGGGTCGCCGAAGACGTCGAGCCCCGCGGCGCGCAGCGTGGTGCCGGTCTCGACGACGTCGGCGATGACGTCGGCGACGCCGAGCCGGATCGCGGTCTCGACGGCGCCGTCCAGGCGGACGACCTCGGACGGCACGACGCCCTGGCTGCGCAGGTAGTCGGCGACGAGCACGGGGTACGACGTGGCGACGCGCCGGCCGGCGACCTCGCGGACGTCGTTCATCTGGCCGGCCTGGGTGGCGAACCGGAAGGTCGACCGGGCGAAGCCGAGCTGCAGGTGCTCGGTCGCGGGCGACTCGGAGTCGAGCAGCAGGTCCCGGCCGGTGATGCCGACGTCGACGGTGCCGGTGCCGACGTACACGGCGATGTCGCGGGGCCGCAGGAAGAAGAACTCGACGCCGTTGTCGGCGTCGGGCAGGACGAGCTCGCGGGAGTCGCGGCGCTGGCGGTAGCCCGCCTCGCGCAGCATGTCGGAGGCGGGCTCGGCGAGCGAGCCCTTGTTCGGGACGGCGATCCTCAGCACGGGGGTTCTCCGGGGGTGTTCAGGTGTGAAAGGGAGCAGCGGGGTCGAGCGGGCCGGGTCAGAGGTGGGCGTACACGTCCTCGAGCGTGAGGCCCTTGGCGACCATGAGCACCTGCAGGTGGTAGAGGAGCTGGGAGATCTCCTCGGCGGTGCGGGCGTCGCCCTCGTACTCGGCGGCCATCCACACCTCGGCGGCCTCCTCGACGATCTTCTTGCCGATCGCATGGACGCCGGCGTCCAGCTCCTTGACGGTGCCCGAACCGGCGGGCCGGGTGGCCGCCTTCTCGGTGAGCTCAGCGAACAGCGCGTCGAACGTCTTCACGCCCGCCAGGGTAGACGGTCGGACGCCCTCCCCCGGTCCGGCGTCCAGCGCCCGGGCGCTCACCCCTCGACCCCGGCCGCCGCCGTGACCTGCAGCGGCTCGGACTCCCGCCGGGCGCGCCACCACACGACGAAGCCCGAGATCACGACGCCCGCGTACACCAGGTACAGGAACGCCGACGGGTAGTAGCCCGCGCTGAGCAGCAGGGGCACGCCGACGGCGTCGACGGCGATCCAGATGAGCCAGAACTCGATCCAGCCGCGCGCCATGCCGTAGGTCGCGAGCAGCGAGCCGACGAAGATCCACGCGTCGGCCCACGGACCCCACGACCCGAGGGCCCGGAAGACCAGGGCGCACGCGACGGTGCCGACGACCCCGACCACGCCGAGCTGGATCCAGCCCGACCGCCCGGCCCACCGGGGCACGACGGCGGGGGCGTCGGCGTCGCCGTGCTCCCGCGCCACCCGGCGGGCCTGCGACCAGCGCACCCAGCCGTAGACCGCGACGGCGACGAAGAACACCTGGCGCCCCGCCTGGCCGTACAGGTCGCGCGCCTGCGGGGTGTGGAACACGCCGCCGAGGAACACCGTGAACAGCAGGACGTTGCCGACGATGCCGACCGGCCACGCCCACACCCTGCGGCGCAGGCCGCCGAGCGCGGACGCGAGGCCGAACAGGTTGCCGATGACCTCCCGCCAGAGGACGGGGTGCCCGGCGATCACGAGCTGGGCGTCGAACAGCCAGCCGAGGACGTTCACAGCCCGCGCAGCGCGACGACGGTCGCGACCGCCGCCTCCGCCGCCTCCGCGCCCTTGTCCTCGTGCGATCCCTCGAGCCCGGCGCGGTCGAGGGCCTGCGCCTCGTCGTCGCAGGTCAGCACGCCGAAGCCGACCGGGACGCCGGTCTGCACGGCGACGTCGGTGAGGCCGGAGGTGGCGGCCTGGCAGACGTAGTCGAAGTGCGGGGTGCCGCCGCGGATGACGACGCCGAGCGCGACGACCGCGTCGTAGTCGCCGGACCGGGCGAGCCGTCCCGCCGCGACCGGGAGCTCGAACGTGCCGGGCACGCGCACCTCCCGGGCGTCGGTGACGCCGGCGGCGGCGAGCGCGCGCCGGGAGCCCGCGAGCAGGCCGTCCATGACGGTGGTGTGCCAGCTGGCCGCGACGACCGCGACCCGCAGGCCGCTCCCGTCGACGGTGAGGGTGGGAGCGCCGCTGCCGCTCATCGTGCGTCCTCCGTACGAGACGTGGTGGCCGGGCCCGAGGGGGTCGGGCCCGTGGGGGTGGTGGGATGGGGGTCGCGGTCCAGGCCGGGCAGCAGGTGCCCCATGGCCCGGGCCTTGGTGCGCAGGTAGGCCTCGTTGTGCGGGGTGCGGCCGACCTCGAGCCCGCGCACCTCGACGACGTCGATGCCGTGCGCGGTGAGGCCGGCGACCTTCGCCGGGTTGTTGGTCAGCAGGGTGATCCGGCGGGCGCCGAGGTCCGCGAGGATCGCGGCGGCCGCGCCGTACTCGCGCCGGTCGGCGGGCCAGCCGAGGTCGATGTTCGCCTCGACGGTGTCCCGGCCCTCGTCCTGCAGGGCGTAGGCGCCGATCTTGGCGAGCAGGCCGATCCCCCGGCCCTCGTGCCCGCGCAGGTAGACGACGGCCCCGCCCTCGCGGGCGGCGCGCTCCAGGGCGGCGTCGAGCTGGGGGCCGCAATCGCAGCGGGCCGAGCCGAACGCGTCGCCGGTGAGGCACTCGGAGTGCACCCGCACGACCGGCTGCTCGGCCAGCCCCTGGGCGGCGACGAGGGCCACGTGGTCCGCCCCGGTGCGCAGGTCGCGGTACGCGTGCACCCGGAACTCGCCGTGCCGGGTGGGCAGCACGGCGCTGTGCGCGCGGTGCACGCGGCGCGCGGGGGCGGCGGCGGCCGTGTCGGGGCCGGGCTCCGGCTCCGCCGGCAGGTCGTCGTGCGCGGTGCGCCAGGCGATGAGGTCGGCGATGGTGAGCACGACCAGGCCGTGCTCGCGGGCGAGCGCCGCCGTCGCGGGCAGCCGCATCATCGTGCCGTCGTCGTGCACGAGCTCGGCGATGGCGGCGACGGGCTCGACCCCGGCCAGCCGGCACAGGTCGACGGCGGCCTCGGTGTGCCCGGCCCGGTGCAGGACACCGCCCGGCACGGCGCGCAGCGGGAGCACGTGCCCCGGCCGGATCAGGTCCTCGGTGCCGGACGCGGGGTCGGCGAGCACCCGCAGCGTGCGGGTGCGGTCGGCGGCGGAGATGCCGGTCGAGACACCGGAGGCCGCGTCCACCGTGACCGTGTACGCGGTGCGCCGCGGGTCCTGGGAGGACGGGACCATGAGCGGCAGGTCGAGGGCGTCCGCCCGGGCGGCGGTCATCGGCGCGCACAGGTAGCCCGACGAGTGCCGGATGGTCCAGGCGACCCACTCCGGCGTCGCGAGGGAGGCGGCGAGGACGACGTCGGCCTCGTTCTCGCGGTCCTCGGAGTCGGAGACGAGCACGGGACGGCCGGCGCGGAGCTCGGCGAGCGCCTGCTCGACGGTGCCGAGGTCGATCGGGGCCTCGGCGTCCGGCAGGCCGGGCTCGGGACGCACGGGGTCGACGGCGGTCACCGGGCCACCTCCGACGAGCCCGCACCGGCGACCCCCGCCACCGCGCCCGCGGTCAGCAGCCGCTCGACGTACTTCGCCAGCACGTCCACCTCCAGGTTCACGCGGGTCCCGACGACCGCGTCGCCGAGGGTCGTCGCGGCGAGCGTCGTCGGGATCAGCGACACCCCGAACCAGTCCGGGCCGACCGCGGTGACGGTGAGCGAGACGCCGGCGACGGCGACCGAGCCCTTCTCCGCGACGTACCGGGCGAGCGCCGGGTCGAGCGCGATCTCCACCTCGTCCCAGCGCGGCCCGGGCGCGCGCCGCCGCACGGTGCCCACGCCGTCGACGTGCCCCTGGACGACGTGGCCGCCCAGCCGGGCGTCGGCGCGCACCGCCCGCTCCAGGTTGACCGGGGACCCCGGCGCGAGGTCGCCGAGGGCGGTCCTCCGCAGCGACTCGGGCATGACGTCGACGGCGAAGGTGCCGTCGCCGGGCAGGTCGGTGACGGTGAGGCAGACGCCGGACACCGCGATGGAGTCGCCGTGCCGGGCGTCGGAGGTGACCAGCGGACCGCGCAGCACGAGCCGCGCGTCGCCCTCCCCCGCGCCGGACGCGCCCGGGACGCCCCCGGCCGCGTCCCCGCCGCCCGGTGCCAGGTCCAGCTCCACCACGGTGCCGACCTCCTCGACGATGCCGGTGAACATCAGCGCTCCTCCTCCTCGACGTCGGCCACGACGAGCACGTCGGGCCCCAGCGGCCGTACCTCGCGGGTCCGCAGCCGCAGCGCGTCCCCGATCGAACCGATCCCCAGGTCGCCCACGGCGGCCCGTCCCGCGCCCAGCAGCACGGGCGCGACGTACGCGTGCACCTGGTCCACGACGCCCGCGCGCAGGAACGCCGCGGCGAGCGTCGGCCCGCCCTCGACGAGCACGCGCCGCACCTCGCGGGCGTGCAGCGCGGCGAGCACCTCCCGCGGGTCGCGGGTGCGCAGGTGCAGGACCTCCCCGCCGGGGCCGGCGAGCCGACCGGCGCCGGGCAGGTCCCGGGTCCCCACGACCACCCGCAGCGGCTGGTGGGCGGCGAGCGCGCCGTCCCGCTCCCGCGCGGTGAGCGCCGGGTCGTCCGCCAGCGCGGTGCCGGTGCCGACGACGAGCGCGTCGACCTCGGCCCGCAGGGCGTGCGCGTGCGCGCGGGACTCCGGGGACGTGATCCACCGGCTCGACCCGTCGGCCGCGGCCACGCGTCCGTCGAGCGTCGCGGCGAGCTTGAGCGTGACGTGCGGCCGCCCCCGGGACACGGCGTGCAGCCACGGCCCGAGCAGCTCGCGGCCGGCGGCCTCCTCGACGCCGAGGACCACCTCGACTCCTGCCGCGCGCAGCCGCCCGGCGCCCCCGGCCGCGGCCGGGTTGGGGTCCGGGACGGCGACGACGACGCGCGCCACGCCGGCCTCGAGCAGCGCGATCGAGCACGGGCCGGTGCGGCCGGTGTGGTCGCACGGCTCGAGGGTCACGACGGCGGTCGCCCCCCGGACGTCCGCGCCGCGCGAGCGGGCGTCGGCGAGCGCGGCGACCTCCGCGTGCGGGGTGCCAGCGCCGCGGTGCCAGCCCTCGCCCAGCACGCGGGCCCCCGGGACGGGACCGGGGTCGGTCGACGGGGCGCCGGCGGGGGCGGTCGCGCCGGCGGGGGCGGTCGTGCCGGCGGGGGCGGTCGCGCCGGCGCCGGCGGGGGCCAGCAGCACGCAGCCGACGCGGGGGTTGGGCCCGTGCGCGGGTCCACGGCGCGCCAGGTCGAGGGCGCGCGCCATCGCGTCCCGCTCGACCCCGGTCGCCTCGACCGCCGTGCCCGCTGCCACTCCCGCTCCCCTCGACCGACAGGTCTCCGGGGTGCGGTCGGCGCGCGGGTGCGCGACGTCCACGGCGCGCCCGGCTCACGCCGAGCACACCGCCACGACTCCTCCCATCCGGACTTTCACCGTCGGTCCTGGAGTTCCACCAGGTCAACCGCTCGCGCCGTCAGGCGTCTGCGGGTCGCGGACTGTCACCGCCGGCTCGGACTTTCACCGACCCCGGAGCACGTGTGTGTACTTCCGAACGATGATGCCACACGCGGCATTCCCGCCCGGACGCGGGGCCCGGGCGCGGACGCCGTCCGCGGCTGAGGGTCAGCGGCGCGCGAGCGCCTCGTCCGCGAGGCCGCGCAGGGCGTCGATCTCCGCGTTCGGGTCCTCGGCGCCGTACACGGCGGACCCGGCGACGAACACGTTGGCGCCCGCCGCGGCCACGGTCTCGACGGTGCTCCGCGACACCCCGCCGTCGACCTGGATCCAGGTGTCGGCGCCCTGCTCGTCGATCGCGGCGCGCAGCCGGCGGATCTTCGGCAGCGTGCCCTCGATGAAGGCCTGGCCGCCGAACCCGGGCTCGACGGTCATGACGAGCACCATGTCGAACTCGGGCAGCAGGTCCAGCAGCGGCTCGACCGGCGACGCGGGCCGCAGGGCGACGCTGGCCCGGGCCCCGGCCGCGCGGATCTCCCGGGCGAGCCGCACGGCGGCCTGGGCGGCCTCGGCGTGGAACGTGACCGAGGCGGCGCCGGCGTGCGCGTAGTCGACGGCCCAGCGGTCGGCGGCCTCGATCATCAGGTGCACGTCGACCGGGACCGGCGACACCTCGATGATCCGCCGCACGACGGGCAGGCCGAGCGTCAGGTTGGGCACGAAGTGGTTGTCCATGACGTCCACGTGCGCCCAGTCGGCCCGGCTGATCCGGTGCAGGTCGCGCTCGAGGTTGGCGAAGTCGGCGGACAGGATGCTGGGGCTGATCTGCGCGTGCACGGACCCAGGCTATCGGCGCTCGCGCGAAGCCGCCGGGCGCGGCGCCGCCCCGCGGGCGCGGCGCTCGCGGCACGCGGGCGCGCGGGGCCGGGATGCGCGGGGCCGAGGCGCGGCGGAGCCGAGGCGCGCGGAGCCGAGGCGTGCAGAGGCGCGAGCCGGGCCGAGGCGCGCGACCTCAGGCCGTGCGGCGCAGGAGCGTCAGGTGCATCGCGTCGGTCCCGTGCGCGTGCGGCCAGAGCTGGGCGTCCGGACGCGCGGGCAGGTCGAGGCCCGGGGCGATGCCGTGCAGCACGGCCGGCGCGTCGAGCACCTCGACGTCGAGCCCGCCCTTCCGCACGGCCCGGGTCGCGTCGACCACCGCCAGCTGCGTCTCCGCCAGCACCGGCGAGCAGGTGACGTAGGCGACGACACCGCCGACCCGGACGGCGCGCAGCGCGGACGCCAGCAGGTCGCGCTGCAGCGCGGTGAGCTGGGCCAGGTCGGACGGCGTGCGTCGCCAGCGGGACTCCGGCCGGCGTCGCAGGGCGCCCAGGCCGGTGCACGGCGCGTCGAGCAGCACGCGGTCGTAGGCGCCGGGCTCGGCGTCGCCGACCTCCCGGCCGTCCCCGACCCGCACGTCCTCCACGGCGCCGTCCGGCACGGCGGCGACCGCCTGCCGCACGAGCCGGGCCCGGTGCGGCTGCACCTCGTTCGCCACGAGACGGGCGCCGCGCTCCGCGGCGAGCGCAGCCAGCAGCGCGGCCTTGCCTCCGGGGCCGGCGCACAGGTCGAGCCACCGGCCGTCCGGGCCGTCGAGCGGCGCGTCCGCAAGGGCGAGGGCGACGAGCTGGCTGCCCTCGTCCTGGACGCCGGCCCGGCCGGCCCGCACGTCGGACAGCCCGGCCGGGTCGCCGCCACCCGCGAGGGTCACGGCGGTCGGCGACCACCGGCCCGGCGCGGCGTCGGGACCGGCGGCGGCCAGCAGGTCGTCGCGGTCGAGCAGCCCCGGCCGCGCGACCAGCGACACCCGCGGCGACTCGTTGTCCGCGGCGAGCAGCGACCCGAGCTCGTCGGCGGCACGGCCGTGGCCGACGAGCGCCTCGCGCAGAGCGCGGGTGACCCAGGCGGGGTGGCTGTCGACGGCCGACAGCCGGGCGACGGCGTCGGTCCCCGCCGGGTCGGCCGCGTCGCCGATCCGCTCGAGCCACACGTCCAGCGGCTCGCGGGACACGGCTCGCAGGACGGCGTTCACGAACTGCGCGGGCCCGGCGCCGACCTGCTCGCGGACGAGCCCGACGGTCTCGGACACGGCGGCGTGCGGCGGCACGCGCATCCCGAGCAGCTGGTGCGCGCCCAGCCGCAGGGCGTCGAGCACGGGCGGGTCCACCTGGTCGAGCGACCGCCCGGTGCACTGCGCGAGGACGGCGTCGTACCGGCCGCGCAGGCGCAGGGCCCCGTAGGCGAGCTCGGTCGCGAAGCCCGCGTCCCGGCCGCGGATGCCGCGCTCGCGCAGCAGCGGCGGAAGCACGAGGTTGGCGTAGGCGTCCGACTCCGCGACGGTGCGCAGCACGTCGAACGCCGCGGTGCGTGCGGGGTCGGACGACCGGCGGCGGGCAGAGGGCGCTGCGGCGGTGCGCTCGCGCGGTCCCCCGCCCTGGCGGGACGCGGGGCGCTGGCGCCCGGCGGCGTTCCGACGCTCGGCACGCTCGGCGCCCGCGCTGCCGCCGTGACCGCGACCCGCTCCGCCGCCCTGACCGCGGCCCGCGCCGTCGCCCTGACCTCGCCCCGCGTCGCCGGCGCGGCCGCGACCCCCGCCGCCGCCGTCGCGCGCCCCGCCGCCCCGCCCGGTTCCGCGCTCGCCGCTCACGCGTCCGCCCCCTCGCCCGCGGCGGCTTCGAGGCCGAGCACGGTGCCCTCGTCGAGTCGCGCGCCGCGCGCCCAGTCGGCCGCGGCCATCGCGCGCTTCCCCGCGGGGCGGACCTCGCCGAGCCGGACGGCGTGCGTGCCGGTGCCCACGAGCACCTCGCCCCGACCGACGCGGACGGCGCCGGGCGCCAGGTCGGTGACGTCGGGCACGAGCCGCACCGGGCCCAGCCCGAGCCGCGCGCCGTCGGGCAGCGTCGTCCAGGCGCCGGGGGCCGGGGTGCAGCCGCGGACTCGGCGGTCGACCGCCATGGCCGGGTGCTGCCAGCGGACCCGGGCGTCCTCGGTGGTGAGCCGCGGCGCGAGGCTGACGCCGTCGGCGGGCTGCGGGACGGCGGTGAGGACGCCGTCCTCCAGCGCGTCGAGGGTCTTCACGAGCAGGTCCGAGCCCGCGTCGGCGAGCCGGCCGAGCAGGTCCCCGGACGTGTCGAGCGGCCGGATGGTCTCGGTGAGGGTCCCGAGCACGGGACCGGTGTCGAGACCGGCCTCCAGCAGGAAGGTCGAGGCGCCGGTGACCTCGTCGCCGGCGATGATCGCGTGCTGCACCGGCGCCGCGCCGCGCCAGGCGGGTAGCACCGAGAAGTGCAGGTTGACCCAGCCGTGCCGGGGCACGCCGAGGACGGCGGGCGGCACGAGGTTGCCGTACGCGACGACGGGCGCGGCGTCCGGCGCGATCTGCGCGATCCTCGCCTGCGCCTCGGGGTCCTTGAGCGTCGCCGGGGTGAGCACCTCGAGCCCGGCCTCGAGCGCCCGCTCCTTGACCGGGCTCGGGGTGAGCGTCCGGCCGCGGCCCGCGCGGGCGTCGGGGCGGGTGAGGACGGCGACGACCTCGTGGCGGGAGGCGAGCAGGGCGTCGAGCGAGGGCAGCGCCACCGCGGGCGTCCCGGCGAAGAGCAGGCGCATGGGCACCGATCCTAGTGCCGCGGCCGCCCGGCACCCGTGCGGGTCCCGCCCGGCACCCGTGCGGGTCCCGTTCGGCACCCGTGCGGGTCTCGCTCGGCGGCGCGCGCGCCGACGCCGCGGGCCGGGCCCCGGCTCAGCGCGGGAGCGCGCCCCGCGCCACCAGCTCCGCCCGGAGCGCCGCCGCCCCCGTGAACAGCACCGCCTGGTAGCCGAGCGCCGCCGCGCCGGCGACGTTGGCCGGGCTGTCGTCGACGAACACCGTCCGCGCCGGGTCCAGGCCGTGCCGGGCCGCCAGCACCGCGAAGATCCGCGGGTCCGGCTTCACCACCCCCTCGCGCCCGGAGACGACGACCCCCTCGAGCCGCCCGATCACGGGCGCGACGCGCTCCCCGTGGTGGTAGGTCTCCGCCGACCAGTTGGTGAGCCCGAGCACCCGGATGCCCGCCGCCCGCAGGTCGTCCACCACCTCGGCGCTGCCCGGCACCGGCCCCGGCAGGGCGTGCGCGAACCGCTCGACGTAGAGGTCGACGGTCGCCGCGTGCTCGGGGTGGGTACGGGCGACCTCGTCGCGCGCCTCCCGCCAGGACCGGCCGGCGTCCTGCCGGAGGTTGAGCGCCGGGAAGTCGACGTCGGTGAGGAAGCGCTCGACCTCGGCGTCGGTCAGCACGCCGTCGAAGGCGCGCTCGGCCTCCCAGCGCACCAGCACGTTGCCCAGGTCGAACACGACGGCCTCGACGCGCCGGGCGGGCTCGACGCGCCGGGCGGGCTCGGCGGGCCGGGCGGGCTCGGGGGTCACAGCATCTCCTCCGGGTCGAGCCGCACGCGGACCGTCCCGCCCTCCCGGCGGGCGCTGCGCACGGCGAGGGACGCGGCGAGCGACCGCGCGAGGGTGCGACCGTGCGCGACGGGCACCCGGACGAGGGTGCGCACGGGCGGATCCAGGGACTCCTGCACGGCGGCGGCGCCCGGCGCGAGCGGCTCCGGCTGCGGGACCGGCCCGAGCACGTCGGAGCCCTCCGGCAGCTCGACCCGGGCGAGCACGGCGGCGACGACCTCCCGGGTGCCGACCAGCTCGGCGACCCGCACGACCGGCGGGAGCCGGACCTCGGCGCGCTCCGCGAGCTCGCGCTCCGCGAGGCCCACCGGGTCCCAGCGCACGAGCGCCTGGGTGGGTCGCTCCGCGCCGTCGCCGACGAGGAGCACGACGCCGCCGTCCCGGGACGACCGGACCAGCGCGGCCGCGGCGAGCCAGCGCCGCAGCGCGTCCTCGGTGGCGCGCAGCGAGGTGGACCCGGTGGTCACGGCGGCGTCCAGCAGCACCGCCGCGGCGTAGCCCGCCGGGGCCACCGGCTCGGCGCCGATGGTCGACACCACGAGCGCGGGCCGGTCGGGCACCTCGGCGAGGACGCCGGACCGCGCGCCGGAGTGCCGCACGGTCACGCCGGGAAAGGCGCGCCCCAGCTCCTCGGCGGTCCGGTCCGAGCCGACCGCGACGGACCGGAACGTGCCGTTGCCGCAGGCCTCGCACCGCCACTGGATCGCCAGGCGCCCGCACCAGCGGCACTGCGCGGCGCCGTCGCCGGAGGTGAGCGCCAGCGGCCCGTGGCAGTGCGTGCACCGGGCGACCTCCCGGCACCGCGCGCACGCCACCGCGGGCAGGTAGCCGGCCCGCGGCACCTGGACGAGCACCGGCCCGTCCGCGAGCCGGTCCCGGATGGTCCGCCAGGCCTCACCGGGGAGCCGGGCGGCCGCGGCGGCGCCCTCCCGGGCGAGCTCCACGCTGGTCAGCGCCCGCACGCGCGGGGTCCGCGCGCGGACCACGTCCCGGTCGGCGGCGACGGCCCGGACCCAGCCGGACGCGACGAGCGCCTGCACCTCGGTCGACCGGGCGTGCGCGGCCAGCAGCAGGCCGCAGCCCTCGAGCTCGGCGCGCAGACCGAGCACCTCGCGGACGTGCGGGTACGGCGCGCGCGGCTCGGCGTGCAGGTCGTCGCCGTCGTCCCAGCACACCGCGAGCCCGAGGTCCCGCACCGGCGCGAACGCGGCGGCGCGGGTGCCCACGACCACGCGGGCGTGCCCGCGCAGCGCGGCGAGGAAGGCGCGGTACCGGCGCGCGGGGCCGTCGTCGGCCATCAGCCGGACGTGGCTCGCGTCCGTGCCCTCCGGGGACCACGCGGGCACGCCCGCCGCGACCAGCGCGGCGCACACCCGGTCGACGTCCCGGGCGTCGGGCACGACGACGAGCACGCCCCGCCCGCTCGCGAGGGTGGCCCGGGCCGCCTCGGCCACCCCGTCGGGCCAGCGCTCCCCCGCCGGACCCGGCAGGGCCGACCAGGCCGCGCGCGGGGAGCCGCCGGCGGCGAGGTGGGCCAGGAACGCGGGACCGCCGCGGTACGGCGCCCATGCCGGGGCGGCGGGAGGAGCAACGGGGCCAGGACCAGGACCGGCACCCGGCGCGGCGGCAGGGCCGGCACCGGCCGTAGCGGCCGCCGAGGCACCGGGGGAAGCGGCGGGCGCGGCACCCGGACCGGCAGCGGCGACCTCGGGCCCAGCCGCAAGCACGGCACCGGGAGCCGCCCGGGCCGCGGTCTCGTCCGCAGCCCCGGGCACGGCTCCGCCCGCCGCCACGGCCGGCGGCACCTCCCCCTCGGTCCGCGCGTGCCGCGGCGGCACCGCCAGCCGCAGCACGTCGGCGAGCGTCCCCGCGTACCGGTCGGCGACGGCGCGCGCCAACCGCCCGACGGCGGGCGTCAGCACGGGCTCGGGCGACACCACGCGCCGCAGCGGCACGAGGGCGCCGTCGTGCTCGGGCTCCGCGGTCCGGTCGAGGACGTAGCCGTCGACGTCCTGCGCGCCGAACCGCACCTTCACCCGGGTCCCGGGCGCGGCGGCCTCCGCGAGGGCGGCGGGCACCAGGTACTCGAACGGGCGGTCCAGGTGCGCCGGCGCGAGCTCGACGGCCACCCGGGCGACGGGCAGCTCGGCGGCGGGCTCGACGTCGACGTCCCGCGCGCGGGCGCGCCGCCGCGGCCGGGCGCCACCGGCCCCGCGCGCGCCCGCGGCCCCGCGGCCGCCGCCGGTCGACCCCGCGGCGCCGACCCCGTCGAGCCCGAGCAGCGTCGGCTGCTCGGGGACGCCGGGGGCGCCCGCCGCCGCGGGCCCGTCCGCCACCCGGTCGCTCAGGACAGGGCGGAGCGCAGCGCGTCCACGCGGTCGGTGCGCTCCCAGGTGAACTCGGGCAGCGCCCGGCCGAAGTGGCCGTACGCGGCGGTCTTCCGGTAGATCGGCCGCAGCAGGTCGAGGTCCCGGATGATCGCGGCGGGCCGCAGGTCGAACACCTCGCGGATCGCGGCGGTCAGCCGCTCGACGGGCACCGTCCCGGTGCCGAACGTCTCGACGTACAGGCCGACCGGGTGCGCCTTGCCGATCGCGTACGCGACCTGCACCTCGCACCGGCGGGCCAGGCCCGCGGCGACCACGTTCTTGGCGACCCAGCGCATGGCGTACGCGGCGGAGCGGTCGACCTTCGACGGGTCCTTGCCCGAGAAGGCGCCGCCGCCGTGCCGGGCCATGCCGCCGTAGGTGTCGACGATGATCTTCCGGCCGGTGAGGCCGGCGTCGCCCTGCGGGCCGCCGACGACGAACTGGCCGGTGGGGTTGACCAGCAGCCGGTAGTCGCTGACGTCGAGGTCGAGGCCGGCCGCCTCGAGCACCGGCGCGACGACGTGCTCGGCGATCGCGGGGGCGAGCTCGCTCTCCAGGTGCACGCCGGGGCCGTGCTGGGTGGACAGCACCACGGTGTCGAGCTTCACCGCGCGGTCGCCGTCGTAGGCCACCGTCACCTGGGTCTTGCCGTCGGGGCGCAGGTCCGGGACCACGCCCTCCTTGCGGACGAGCGCGAGGCGCTCGGCGAGGCGGTGGGACAGCCAGATCGGCAGCGGGAGCAGGCTCTCGGTGTCGTCGGAGGCGTAGCCGAACATCAGGCCCTGGTCGCCCGCGCCCTGCAGGTCGAGCGGGTCGTGGTCGGACGCGTCCTGCCGCGACTCCCACGCCTTGTCGACGCCCTGCGCGATGTCGGGCGACTGCTGGCCGATCGACACCGACACCCCGCAGGAGTCGCCGTCGAAGCCGATGTCGGAGGAGGTGTAGCCGATGCCGCGCACGACCTGCCGGATGATCTGCGGGATCTCCACGTACGCCGTCGTCGTGACCTCGCCGGCCACGTGCACCAGGCCGGTGGTGACCATGGTCTCGACCGCCACGCGGGCGGTGGGATCCTGCTCCAGGATCGCGTCGAGGATCGCGTCGGAGATCTGGTCGCAGACCTTGTCCGGATGGCCCTCCGTGACGGACTCGGACGTGAAGAGGCGCATGTCGGCGGGCGTCGTCATGCGCACAGGCTAGCCGGACGCGCGGTCCCTGGGTGTCAGGCGGGCAGCACGCGGACGACCGCGTCCCACAGCCCGTCGGACACCGCGTCCTTGCTGCCCTCGGTCGTGGCGACGACCTCGCCGTCGCGGTCGAGGATCGTCAGGGCGTTCTGCTCCGCCCCGAAGCCCCGGCCACCGCCGACGGCGTTGACCGCGAGCAGGTCGGCGCCCTTGCGCCGGGCCTTCGCCCGGCCGTGGTCGAGCACGCCGCCGGTGTCGTCGCCCGTCTCGGCGGCGAACCCGACGACCACCTGGCGGCCGTCCGCGCGCGGCGGGTCCGTGACCAGCCCGGCGAGCACGTCGGGGTTCTGCACGAGCGCGAGGGGCGGCACCGACCCGTCGGCCTGCTTCTTGATCTTGTGCGCGGAGCCGGTCGCCGGCCGGAAGTCCGCCACGGCGGCGGCCATCACGACCACGTCGGCGTCGACCGCGGCCGCGCGCACGGCGTCCTGCAGCTCGGCGGTGGTCTCGACGGGCACGACCCGCACGCCGGCGGGCGGCCGCACGGCGAGGTTGGCGGCGACCAGCGTGACGCGGGCGCCCCGCGCCTGCGCGGTCCGGGCCAGGGCCACGCCCTGCTTGCCCGAGGACCGGTTGCCGAGGAACCGCACCGGGTCGAGCGGCTCGCGGGTGCCGCCGGCCGAGACGACGACGGTCCGGCCGGCGAGGTCCTGGGGCCGGGGCTTGCCCTCCGGGTCGACGAGCGCGAGAGCGGCAGCGGCGATCGCGTCGGGCTCCGGGAGCCGGCCCGGGCCGCTGTCCGCGCCGGTCAGCCGTCCCGAGTCGGGGTCGAGCACGTGCACGCCCCGCTCGCGCAGGGTCGCGACGTTGGCCCGGGTCGCCGGGTGCTGCCACATCTCGGTGTGCATCGCCGGCGCCATCAGCACCGGGCACGTGGCGGTCAGCAGCGTGGCGGCGAGCAGGTCGTCGGCGCGCCCCGAGGCCGCACGGGCCAGCAGGTCCGCGGTGGCGGGCGCGACGACCACCAGGTCGGCCTCGCGCCCGAGGCGCACGTGGGCGACCTCGGGCACGTCGTCGAACACCTCGGACGTCACCGGGTGCCCGGACAGGGCCTCCCAGGTGGCGCGCCCGACGAACTCCAGGGCCGCCCGGGTGGGCACGACGCGGACGTCGTGACCCGCCTCGGTGAACGACCTCAGGACGTGGGCGGCCTTGTACGCGGCGATGCCGCCGGCGACGCCGAGGACGATGCGCACGTCAGCGCGGGAGGCTCAGGCCTCGTTCGGGGCGACCGTCAGCAGGCCCGCGTCGATCTCGCGCATCGCGATGGACAGCGGCTTCTCCTGCGGGCGGGTCTCCACCAGCGGGCCGACGTACTCGAGCAGGCCCTCGTTGAGCTGCGAGTAGTAGGCGTTGATCTGGCGCGCGCGCTTGGCCGAGTAGATGACCAGCGCGTACTTGGAGTCGGCGCGCTCGAGCAGGCGGTCGATCGGCGGGTCGGTGATGCCGATGGGCTCGGCGACGGTTCCGGACACGGTGGCTCCCGTAGTCGAAGGGGGTGGGGACTGCCGATCAGTCTACAGCCGCGGGCAGGCCCATCAGCGCGACCAGCTCGTCCGTGGCGCGCCGGACGTCGTCGTTGACCACGACGTGGTCGAACTCGGGCTCGGCGGCCATCTCGACCTCGGCGGTCGCGAGCCGGCGCGCGCGCTCCTCGGCGTCCTCCGTGCCGCGGCCGACGAGCCGGCGGACCAGCTCGTCCATCGACGGCGGGGCGAGGAACACGAACTGGGCCTCGGGCATCGTCGTCCGGACCTGGCGCGCGCCCTGCAGGTCGATCTCGAGCAGCGCGGGCTCCCCGGCGGCCAGCCGCTCCTCGACGGGCCGCCGGGGGGTGCCGTAGCGGTTCCGGCCGTGCACGACCGCCCACTCGAGCAGCTCGCCGTCGGCGACCATGCGGTCGAACTCCTCGGGCGTCACGAAGTGGTAGTGCAGGCCGTCGACCTCGCCCGGCCGCGGGGGCCGGGTCGTGGCCGACACGGAGAGCCAGACCTGCGGGTACCGCGCCCGCAGGTCGGCGGACACGGTGCCCTTGCCGACGGCCGTGGGTCCGGCGAGGACGGTCAACCGGGCGCGCGGCGTCGTCATGCTGCTCTGGTGCTCCTGGAGTTGTGCGGCCCCGCGGGCCGGCGTCGGTGGGACCGACCGGTCACCCGAACCGGTCGATCAGCGCCTTCACCTGGTGCGGGCCGAGGCCACGCACGCGGCGGGTCTCCGAGATGCCGATCTCGGAGATGATCTGGCGTGCCTTGACCTTACCCACTCCCGGGAGGGACTCGAGCAGGGCGAGCACCTTGAGCTTGCCGATGGTCTCGTCCTTCTGGCCCTGGGCGATCACCTCGGACAGCGAGCCCTGCGAGTACTTCAGCCGGTTCTTGACCTCCGCGCGGGCCTGGCGGGCGGCGGCGGCCTTCTCGAGCGCCGCTGCGCGCTGCTCGGGGGTGAGAGTCGGAAGTGCCACGTGAGTCACCTTCTCATCACTGTCGGGAGGCAGGGACATGGAACATGCGTGGTCCCCGCGGGGGTCCGGTGCGACGTCGCCCCGGGACCGAGGGCCCATCTCCCGAGGATGGCACGGGAAGGGCGAACCGGCACGTCCCGGCAGCGTGTCGCCGCGAAACCTCCTCGGAGCCGTCGCTCCGGGCAACGGATCCGAGGAGGTGACCGCGAGCCTCAGCGCAGCGCTGCCCCGGCCGCGTCGGCCGCGGCGCGGGCGGCGTCGCGCAGCGCACGCACGTCCGGCCCCGCCGCCAGGACGCCCCGCGACGACGAGGCCAGCACCGCGGACCGGGCGTCGCCGAACACGGCCGCCAGCTCCGCCGACCCCGCGCCCTGCGCCCCCACGCCGGGTGCCAGCAGCGGCCCGCGCACGGCCGCCAGGTCGAGGCCCAGCCGCGCTGCCGCGTCGCCGACGGTGGCGCCGACGACGAGGCCGATCGACCCCAGCGCCTCTCCCGCCGCCACGCCGCCGTCCGCGAGCTCCGCCGCGTTCGACGCCCCCGCCGCGCGCGCCACCCGGTCCGCGACGGCCACGCCGTCCGCGTCCCGCGCGTGCTGCACCTCCGACCCCTCCGGGTTCGAGGTCAGCGCGAGCACGAACAGCCCGCGCCCCGTGGCGAGCGCCAGGTCCACGGCCGGCCGCAGCGAGCCGAACCCCAGGTACGGCGACACGGTCAGCGCGTCGCCCGCGAGCGACGAGCCGTCCCGCAGGAACGCGTCCGCGTAGGCGCCCATGGTCGACCCGATGTCGCCGCGCTTGGCGTCGACCACGACCAGCGTCCCGGTGTCCCGGCCCGCCGCGACGACCTCCTCGAGCGCCGCGACGCCCGCGGACCCGTGCCGCTCGAAGAACGCGGCCTGCGGCTTCACGGCCGCGACCCGGCCGCCCACGGCCTCCATGACGGTGAGCGCGAACCGGCGCACGCCCTCGGGGCTGTCCGGCAGCCCCCACGCGTCCAGCAGGGACGCGTGGGGGTCGATGCCGACGCAGAGCGGGCCGTGCTCGGCCATCGCCGCCGCGAGGCGGGCGCCGAACGGCCTCACGCGACGACCCCGCCGCCGCCGGCGACGGACGCCCCCGCGGCCACCGCGGCGCGCCGGGCGGCGGTCGCCGCGTCGTGCTCCTGCAGGCTCGCGACGCCGAACGGCCCGGCCAGCGCGGCCTCGATGCCCTGCACCGCAGCGCCGAGCTGCTGCACGGTCGTGACGATCGCCTTGTCCGCTGCGGTGGTGGCCGCGCGGATCTCGTAGCCGTCGGCGCGCGCGCCCTGGCCCGACGGCGTGTTCACGACCATGTCGACCTCGCCGGCCGAGATGAGGTCGACGATCGTCGGCTCCCCCGCCGGCCCGCGGCCGGACGAGAACTTCCGCACGACGTTCGACGCGATGCCGTTGCGCTTGAGCACGGCGGCGGTGCCGTCGGTCGCCAGGATCTCGAAGCCCAGCTCCTGCAGCCGCTTCACCGGGAACACGATCGACCGCTTGTCCCGGTCGGCGACCGAGATGAACGCCCGGCCGGAGGTCGGCAGGCCGCCGAACGCCGCCGACTGCGACTTCGCGAACGCCGTCGGGAAGTCGGTGTCGAAGCCCATGACCTCGCCGGTGGACCGCATCTCCGGGCCGAGCACGGTGTCGACCACGGTGCCGTCGGCGGTGCGGAACCGCTTGAACGGCAGCACGGCCTCCTTGACGGCGATCGGCGCGTCCAGGTCGATGACGCTCGCGTCGTCGACCGGCAGCACGCCCGAGGCGCGCAGGTCGGCGATCGACCGGCCGGTCATCACCAGCGCCGCCGCTTTGGCCAGCGGGACGCCCGTCGCCTTGGACACGAACGGCACGGTGCGGGACGCGCGCGGGTTCGCCTCGAGGACGTAGAGCACGTCGGACACCAGCGCGAACTGGATGTTGAGCAGGCCGCGGACCCCGACGCCCTGCGCGATGGCCTCGGTCGACACGCGGATCCGCTGCAGCTCCGACTCGGACAGCGACACCGGCGGCAGCACGCAGGCCGAGTCGCCGGAGTGGATGCCGGCCTCCTCGATGTGCTCCATGACGCCGCCGAGGAACAGCTCGGTGCCGTCGTACAGCGCGTCGACGTCGATCTCGATCGCGTCGTCCAGGAACCGGTCGATCAGCAGCGGGGGCAGCGCGCCGCCGCGGGCGGTGGCCTCGGCCAGCGCGCGCTCGACGTACTCGGTCAGCTGCTCGTCGGAGTAGACGATCTCCATGCCGCGGCCGCCGAGCACGTACGACGGGCGCACGAGCACGGGGTAGCCGATCCGGGCGGCGGTCTCCCGCGCGACCGGCAGCGTGGTGGCGGTGCCGAACGCCGGCGCGGGCAGGCCCGCCGCGGCGAGCACGGCGCCGAACGCGCCGCGGTCCTCCGCGGCGTCGATCGCGGCCGGCGGGGTGCCGAGGATCGGCAGGCCCGCGTCCTCCAGGCGCTGCGCGAGCGACAGCGGGGTCTGCCCGCCGAGCTGCACGATGAGGCCGGCGACCGGGCCGGCGGCCTTCTCGGCCTCGTAGACCTCGAGGACGTCCTCGAAGGTCAGCGGCTCGAAGTACAGCCGGTCCGCGGTGTCGTAGTCCGTCGACACGGTCTCGGGGTTGCAGTTGACCATGACGGTCTCGTACTCGCCCTTGAGCGCCAGCGTCGCGTGCACGCAGGAGTAGTCGAACTCGATGCCCTGGCCGATGCGGTTCGGGCCCGAGCCCAGGATGAGCACCGCCGGGCGCTCGCGCGGGGCGACCTCGGTCTCCTCGTCGTAGGACGAGTAGTGGTACGGCGTCCGGGCCGCGAACTCGGCGGCACAGGTGTCGACCGTCTTGTAGACCGGGCGGACGCCGAGCGCCTGCCGCACCTCGCGCGCCACGTCCTCGCTCACGCCGCGCAGCTGCGCGACCTGGACGTCGGACAGGCCGTGCCGCTTGGCGCGGCGCAGCACCGCGGCGGTCAGCTCCGGCGCGGCGGCGGTCTCCGCGGCGACCTCGTTGATCAGCTGCAGCTGGTCGAGGAACCACGGGTCGATGCCGGTGCGGGCGTACACCTCGTCGACGGACACCCCGGCGCGGAGCACCTGCTGCACGTCGACCAGGCGGTGCTCGGTCGGGCGGGAGATGGTCGCGACGAGCGCGTCCAGCGCCTCACCGGTCAGGGCCTCGCCGTCCCAGTGGAACGTCGTGCCCTTCCGGTCGATGGAGCGCATGGCCTTGCCCAGCGCCTCGGTGAAGTTGCGGCCCAGGGCCATCGCCTCGCCGACGGACTTCATGGTGGTGGTCAGCGTCGGGTCGGCGGCCGGGAACTTCTCGAACGCGAACCGCGGCACCTTGACCACGACGTAGTCGAGCGTGGGCTCGAACGACGCCGGGGTGGAACCGGTGATGTCGTTGGGGATCTCGTCCAGCGTGTAGCCGACCGCCAGACGGGCCGCGATCTTCGCGATCGGGAAGCCGGTGGCCTTCGACGCCAGCGCCGACGACCGCGACACGCGCGGGTTCATCTCGATGACGATGATCCGGCCCGTGTCCGGGTTCACCGCGAACTGGATGTTGCAGCCACCGGTGTCCACGCCGACCTCGCGGATCACGGCGATGCCGATGTCGCGCAGCCGCTGGTACTCGCGGTCGGTGAGCGTGAGCGCCGGGGCGACGGTGACCGAGTCGCCGGTGTGCACGCCGACCGGGTCGACGTTCTCGATCGAGCACACGACCACGACGTTGTCCGCCTTGTCGCGCATCAGCTCGAGCTCGTACTCCTTCCAGCCGAGGATCGACTCCTCCAGGAGCACCTCGGTGGTCGGCGAGTAGTGCAGGCCCTGGCCCACGATGCGGCGCAGGTCGGCCTCGTCGTACGCGATGCCGGAGCCCAGGCCACCCATCGTGAACGACGGGCGGACGACGACCGGGTAGCCCAGGTCCTCGACGGCGCCCAGCGCGTCGTCGATGGTGTGCACGATCGCCGACCGCGCGGACTCGCCACCGCAGACCTCGACGACCTGCTTGAACTGCTCGCGGTCCTCGCCCTTCTGGATGGCGGGGATGTTGGCGCCGATCAGCTCGACACCGTACTGCTCGAGCACGCCGGCCTCGTCCAGCGCGATCGCCGCGTTGAGCGCGGTCTGGCCGCCCAGCGTCGGCAGGATCGCGTCGGGGCGCTCCTTGGCGATGATCGAGGTGAGCACCTCGGTGGTGATCGGCTCGACGTAGGTCGCGTCGGCGAACTCCGGGTCGGTCATGATCGTCGCGGGGTTCGAGTTCACGAGGACGACCCGCAGGCCCTCCTCCTTCAGCACGCGGCACGCCTGGGTGCCGGAGTAGTCGAACTCCGCGGCCTGCCCGATGACGATCGGGCCGGAGCCGATGACGAGGACGGAGTGGATGTCGGTGCGGCGAGGCATCAGGCGCCCTTCGGGGTCGTGGTGACGTCGGTCGCCTGGCCGGCTGCAGCGGCGCCCGCGGACGGGTCGCGCATGAGGTCCAGGAACCGGTCGAACAGGTAGGCGGCGTCGTGCGGGCCGGCGGCGGCCTCGGGGTGGTACTGCACCGAGAAGGCCGGCAGGTCGAGGGCGGCCAGGCCCTCGACGACGTCGTCGTTGAGGTCGACGTGCGACACGGTCACGCGGCCGTACCGCCCGCCGTCGTGCGGGGCGACCGACACCTCGTCGAGCGGCGCGTCGACCGCGAAGCCGTGGTTGTGCGCGGTGATCTCGACGCGGCCGGTGGCGCGGTCGAGCACCGGCTGGTTCACGCCGCGGTGCCCGTAGCCGAGCTTGTAGGTGCCGTAGCCGAGCGCCCGCCCGAGCAGCTGGTTGCCGTAGCAGATGCCGAAGAACGGGATCTTCCGGTCCAGCACCTCGCGGAGCAGCTCGACCTCGTGGGTCGCCGCGGACGGGTCGCCGGGGCCGTTGGAGAAGAACACGCCGTCGGGGGCGGTGGCGAGCACGTCGTCGATGGACGACTGCGCGGGCAGCACGTGCACCTCGATGCCGCGCTCGGCCATCCGGTTCGGGGTCATCGACTTGATGCCGAGGTCGACGGCGGCGACGCGGGCGACGGGCTCCGCGAGCTCGGCGCCGTCGGGGCCCAGGGCCTTCACGACGTACGCGGCGTCGGTGGACACCTCGCCGGCCAGGTCGGCGCCGGCCATCTGCGGGCGGTCCTGCACCTCGGCGACCAGGTCCTCGGCCGCGCGCCGGCGACCGGCGGCGTCGAGCAGCGCGTCGCCCGACACGATCGCCGCGCGCATCACGCCGCGCTCGCGCAGGTGCCGGGTCAGGGCGCGGGTGTCGATGCCGGAGATCCCGACGACGCCCTGCGCCGCGAGCTCCTCGTCCAGGCTGCGGTCGCTGCGCCAGTTCGACGCGCGGCGCGCGGGGTCCCGCACGACGTAGCCCGAGACCCAGATCCGGCCCGACTCGGGGTCCTCGTCATTGACGCCGGTGTTGCCGATGTGCGGCGCAGTCATCACGACGATCTGGCGGTGGTAGCTGGGGTCGGTCAGCGTCTCCTGGTACCCGGTCATGCCGGTGTTGAAGACGATCTCGCCCCAGGTGGTGCCGGTGGCCCCGTAGGCCTCGCCGGCGAACGTCCGCCCGTCCTCGAGGACCAGCAGTGCGTCCGTCATGAGCTCTCCTTGGACCCGCCCGCGGCGGGTGTCGTTCCGATGAGGGTCTGGGTGGCCGCGAGCAGCGCGTCCGCCTCCTGGCGGTGCCGCAGGCGCAGGCCGGTGTCGAGGCCGCAGGGGTCGTCGTCCGGGCTGGGGACCCAGGTCAGCACGACCAGCCCCTCGCCGCCGACGACCTTGCCGGCCATGCCGCCGGAGGTGCCCACCGCGCGCAGCGCCGCGCGCGGGACGAACACGTCCGGCGCGCCTCGTCGTCGCACCACCACGCCGGCGTCGTGCACGGCGACCGTGGCGGCGGAGCGCACGCCGAGGCCGTGCGACCCGACGCGGTCGAGCCAGTCGCCGGCCCGGGTCGTCGACACGTAGGTGGCGTCGAGCGGCTCGGTGCGGGCGTCGCCCAGGGCGTCGTCGGCGGGGACGGCCGGGGGCGCGGGCACCTCGCCCGGGCCCCGGACGAGGCGGCGCCAGCCCTTGACCATGCCGAGCAGCAGCGCGGCGCCCAGCACGACGAGGATCGTCACGGACAGCCAGGGCGGCATCAGGGCGTCACCCGCCCCGCCGCGAACCGCGGGTCGGCCGGGTCGTCCTGCGGCACGCCGTCGAGCACCGTGGCGCGCCCGCGCAGGAACGTCGCGACGACCCGGCCCGGCAGCTCCCGGCCGCGCAGCGGCGAGTTCGCCGACGCGGTGGCCTGCCTCTCGGGCTCGACCACCCGGCGCTGCTCCGGGTCGACCAGCACGAGGTTGGCCGGCTCCCCCACCGCGATCGGGCGGCCGTGGCCCTCGACCCGGCCGATCCGCGCCGGGTTCGTGGACAGGACCCGGGCGACGTCGGCCCAGGTCATCCGGCCGGTGTCGACCATCGTCTGCTGCACGACCGACAGCGCGGTCTCCAGGCCGGTCATGCCGAACGCGGCCGCCGCCCACTCGCAGTCCTTGTCCTCGCGGGTGTGCGGGGCGTGGTCGGTCGCGACGATGTCGATCGTCCCGTCGGCCAGGCCCTCGCGGACCGCGTCGACGTCGGCCTGCGTGCGCAGCGGCGGGTTCACCTTGAACACCGGGTCGTAGCCGCGGGCCTCCTCGTCCGTCAGGACCAGGTGGTGCGGGGTGACCTCGGCGGTGACGTCGATGCCGCGCGACTTCGCCCAGCGGACGATCTCCACCGAACCGGCCGTCGACAGGTGGCACACGTGCAGCCGCGAGCCGACGTGCTCGGCGAGCAGCACGTCGCGGGCGATGATCGCCTCCTCCGCGACGGCGGGCCAGCCGGCCAGGCCGATCTCGGCGGAGACGACGCCCTCGTGCATCTGGGCGCCCTCGGTCAGCCGCGGCTCCTGCGCGTGCTGGGCGATCACGCCGTCGAACGCCTTCACGTACTCGAGCGCGCGGCGCATCAGCACCGGGTCGTGCACGCACTTGCCGTCGTCGCTGAACACCCGCACCCGGGCGGCGGAGTCGGCCATCGCGCCGAGCTCGGCGAGGTGCTCCCCCGCCAGGCCCACGCTGACCGCGCCCACCGGGTGCACGTCGGTCCAGCCGGCCTGCGCGCCGAGGCGCCACACCTGCTCGACGACGCCGGCCGTGTCCTGCGTCGGCGTCGTGTTCGCCATGGCGTGCACCGCGGTGAACCCGCCGACCGCCGCCGCACGGGTGCCGGACGCGATCGTCTCGGCGTCCTCCCGGCCGGGCTCGCGCAGGTGGGTGTGCAGGTCGACCAGGCCGGGCAGCAGCACCATGCCGGTCGCGTCGATGACGTCCAGGTCGTCGGGCGCGTTCTCGGCCGCGTCGCCGGCCTCCGGGCCGATCGCCGCGACCAGGCCGCCGGCGACCAGGACGTCGGTGGGGTCGCCGCCGAGGATGCGGACGTCCTTGAGCAGGTACTGCGCGGTCATGCGGTGGCTCCGGCGGTGGTGGTGGGCGCGGTGGTGGTGGCGGGGGTGCTGGTCAGGGCGGGGACGGCGCCGGTCGCGGGAGCCGCGCCCGCGGTGTCGCCGTCGCCCGCGAGCAGCAGGTAGAGCACCGCCATGCGCACGGCCACGCCGTTCGCGACCTGCTCGACGATCACGGCCCGCGGCGAGTCCGCCGCGTCCGCGGAGATCTCCAGCCCGCGGTTCATCGGCCCGGGGTGCAGCACGATGCTGTGGTCCGGCAGCGTCGCCAGGCGGCGCGCGTCCAGGCCGTACAGCCGGGTGTACTCCAGCGGGCTCGGGAAGAACCCGCCGCCCGCCGTCGACATCCGCTCGCGCTGCACGCGCAGCATCATCACCGCGTCGGGGCCCTGGGCGAGGACGTCGTCCAGCCGGTAGGACACCTCGGCGGGCCAGGGGCCGACGCCGACGGGGAGCAGCGTCGGCGGGGCGACGAGGGTCACCCGGGCGCCGAGGGTGTGCAGCAGGTCGACGTTCGACCGGGCGACCCGGCTGTGCAGGACGTCGCCGACGACCGCCACGTGCAGCCCGGCGAGGTCGTTGCCGACGCCGTCGGGGTTGGTGGCGCTGCCCGTCAGGTGCCGGCGGATGGTGAACGCGTCGAGCAGCGCCTGCGTCGGGTGCTGGTGCATCCCGTCGCCGGCGTTGACCACCGCGGCCTCGGTCCAGCCGGCGTGCGCGAGCGTGTGCGGCGCGCCGCTGGCCTGGTGCCGGATGACGATCGCGTCCGCGCCCATCGCCTGCAGGGTCAGCGCGGTGTCCTTGAGGGACTCGCCCTTGGACACGCTCGACCCCTTGGCCGAGAAGTTGATGACGTCCGCGCTCAGCCGCTTGGCGGCCGTCTCGAACGAGATGCGCGTGCGGGTCGAGTCCTCGAAGAACAGGTTGACCACCGTGCGGCCGCGCAGCGTCGGCAGCTTCTTGATCTGCCGGCCCTGGGTCGCCGCCATCTGGGCGGCCGTGTCGAGGACGCGGATCGCGGCGGCGCGGTCGAGGTCGGCCGTGGACAGGAGGTGCCTCATCGCGGTCCCCCCTCGATGACGACCTCGGTGCGGCCGTCGGTCTCGGCGAGCAGCACGCGCACGCGCTCCGCCGTCGACGTCGGGAGGTTCTTGCCGACGAAGTCCGCCCGGATCGGCAGCTCGCGGTGCCCGCGGTCCACCAGGGCGGCCAGCTGCACCGCCCGCGGGCGGCCCAGGTCGTTCAGGGCGTCCAGCGCCGCGCGGATCGTGCGGCCGGAGTACAGCACGTCGTCCACCAGCACGACGACCTTGCCGTCGATGCCGCGCGCCGGGACGCTGGTCGCGCCGATGCTGCGGGTGGGGTGCTGCGCCAGGTCGTCGCGGTACATCGTGACGTCCAGGCTGCCGACCAGGTCCTCGGCCACCAGGCCGGGCTCCACGGCCGCGAGCCGCGCCGCGAGGCGGTGGGCCAGCGGGACACCGCGGGTCGGGATGCCGAGGACGACGAGGTCGTCGCCGCCCTTGTTGCGCTCGAGGATCTCGTGGGCGATGCGCGTCAGCGCGCGGGCCACGTCCTGCTCGCCCAGGACGACGGTGCTGCCGGTGGCTGCTGCGTCGTCGGGCACGGGGGTACCGGAGGTCATCCGGGCCGCTCCTTCCCCGCCTCACGGGACGGTGTTAAAGGAATGCTCGTTCCCCGGCACCTTACACAGCGGCCGCGGCCGCGGCCCGCCGCGTCCACCCCGCGGGCGCCGTGACCCGCGCCACGCCCGCGCTGCCACGCCCGCGCTGCCGCGCCCGCGCTGCCGCGCCCGCGCTGCCGCGCCCGCGCTGTCGCCGAGTCTCCACTTCGCGCCTCTGCGACCAGCGCCCCGCACAGGCACGCGATGGAGACTCGGCGTCGCCCCGGACGCAGGACGGCCCCCGTCCGCCCGGGAGGGCGGCGGGGGCCGTGCGTGCGCGGGTCAGGCCAGGAGGGTCGGCTTCAGGTCGACCAGGCGGCCCAGGAGGCCGTTGACGAAGCCCGGGGACTCGTCCGTCGACAGGCTGCGGGCCAGCTCGACGGCCTCGTCCACGGCGACGGCGTCGGGCACGTCGTCGTTGAACAGGATCTCCCACGTGCCGATCCGCAGCAGCTCGCGGTCGACCGCGGGCATCCGCTCGATCGTCCAGCCGTGCGAGTGCGTCGCGATGACCTCGTCGATCCGCGCCCGCTGCGCCTGTACGCCCTCGACCAGCTCGACCGAGTACTGCGGCAGGGCCGCCTCGGTGCCGGGCTGGGCGATGCGGTCCGCCAGGACGGTCAGCGGGTCGAGCCGGCGCTGCTCGGCCTCGAAGAGGACGTCGAGGGCCCGCTTGCGGGCCTTGGTACGAGCTCCCACCTCAGTCGTTCACGCGACCCAGGTAGCTGCCGTCGCGGGTGTCGACCTTGACCTTGGTGTCCGACTCCAGGAACAGCGGGACCTGGATCTGGTAGCCGGTCTCGAGCGTCGCGGGCTTGGTGCCGGCCGACGAGCGGTCGCCCTGCAGGCCCGGCTCCGTGTAGGTGACCATGAGGGTCACCGACGGCGGCAGCTCGACGTACAGCGGCACGCCCTCGTTGGTGGCGACCATCGCGCTGGTGCTCTCGAGCATGAAGTTGGCGGCGTCGCCCACGGTGGCGGCCGGGACGGTGATCTGGTCGTAGGTGTCCGTGTCCATGAACACGAAGTCCTCGCCGTCCTTGTACAGGTACTGCATGTCGCGCTTGTCGACGTTCGCCGTCTCGACCTTCAGGCCGGCGTTGAACGTGCGGTCGACCACCTTGCCCGAGAGGACGT
Source organism: Cellulosimicrobium cellulans (assembly GCF_007679345.1). Taxonomy (GTDB): domain Bacteria; phylum Actinomycetota; class Actinomycetes; order Actinomycetales; family Cellulomonadaceae; genus Cellulomonas; species Cellulomonas cellulans_A. Next base: position 30,564 of record NZ_VEGH01000020.1, on the reverse strand, counting down.
TCTTGAGCTTGGTCCGGACGAACGCGCCGCCCTTGCCGGGCTTCACGTGCTGGAACTCGATGACCGTCCAGAGCTGGCCGTCGATCTTCAGCACGGTGCCGTTCTTCAGGTCGTTCGTCGTCGCCACGTGTCGCTGCTTCCTGTCCTGGGTGCGTCTGCCGGGGCCGCCACGCGCGCCCGCGGGTCGCGGGCGGGGCTGGGCCGCCGACCATCTTAGCGCGCGGGACCGCCCGTCGACCGCCGGGGTCCCGCGCGCGGCGGGTCAGACGTTGCCGGCGAGCGTCCGACGCGCGTCCTTCGCGACGAACAGGTCGGCGTCGGCCCGGTCGAGCAGGCTGCGCACCGTGTCCTCGGGGCGCAGCGTCGCGACCCCCGCGCTGGACGACAGCGCGCTCCCGTGCGTCGCGGTCGCGGCCCACCGGCGGGCTTGCGCCTCGTCCGCGCCCGGCAGCACCGCCAGGAACTCGTCGCCGCCGACCCGCCCGAGGAACGCCCGGCCGGGGAGCGCCGCGCGCCACGCCGCCGTGAGCGCCGCCATGAGGTCGTCGGCGCCGAGGTGGCCGTGCCGGGCGTTCACGACCTTGAAGTCGTCGACGTCGAACGCCACGACGCTCAGCACCGCCCCGCTGCGCAGGGCGCGCGGGACCACGTCGGCCACGCGCTCGTGGAACGCCCCGCGGGTCAGCGCCCCCGTGAGGTGGTCCGTGCGCGCCAGCCGGCGCAGCCGCTCGGACTGCTCGGCCATGAGCCAGCACGACAGCAGCGCCATCGTGCTCGCCGCGACCACGATGACCGGGTGCACCGACGCCGGCGCGAACGTCGCGGACAGCGCGATCGCGGCCACCACGACCCCGGCGACCACCGCCGCGCGCCTCCGCTCCAGCGCGTACGCCGCGAACTGCCCCGCGACGACGAACCCGAGCGCGAACACCACGACGCCCTGCGCGGTGTGGCAGGTGGTGACGAGCACCGCGGACACGACCACGCCGGCGATCACGACCGCCTGCGTGCTCCGCTGGTGCACCGGCAGGGCGAGGAGCAGCCCGCAGAGGACCACGTCGACCGCCGAGACCACCAGCCACCACTGCGCCGGCGAGAACGGGTCGGCGGGCCAGATCCCGCCCAGCGCCGTGACCACCGCCATGACGAACAGGCCGATCGCGAGGTGGTCGCGCGCGGCGACGTCACGGTCCTCCCCCGGCCGCTCCTGGTCACCGCGCATGCGTCCCCATCGGGAAGCGCTGCCCGTGACTGGACCGCTGGATCGGGTGAACCCGGACGCTCGGGGACGCTGACTCCGCGCGTGACCGGCCGCGTCACCCGGCGTCGTGCGTCACCGCGTCAGCAGCCAGCGCCCGAGCACCCCGACGCCCGCCGCCCACACGAGCGACGCCAGCGTGCCGATCACGAACCGCTCGGACACCGCCGGGTCGTCGCCCGCCCGCAGCTCGGGGTACCGGCCGAGGCCCTTGACCGCGACGACGACGGCGACGCCGCCAGGCTCGCCGGCCAGCAGGGTGCCGGTGATCGCCAACCGCTCGAGGACGCCGATCCAGGTGCCGCCGCGCAGCTTGGCCCGGGCGCGGTCGCTGTCGGGGCCGTCGCCGAGGGCGCGGGTGTCCGCGTCACCGTCCGCGCCGGGGTTCACCCGGCCCTTGCGGTACTCGCGCGGGCGGTCGTTGGCGGGACCGACAGGGTGCTCGGCACCGGCGCGCGCGGCCCGGGCACCGTCCGCGCCCGACCGCCGGCCGCCGCGGTCGGCGAGCCGCAGGACGCCCGCCGCGGCGACCCAGCCGAGGCCGACGCTGACCGCCAGGGCGCCCACGACCAGCACGGTCCCCCACAGCGTCGTCACGCGCGCCCCTCCCGGTCGTCGGCGGATCCATCGTGGCCGGACCCGCCCGCCAGCCGGAGCAGGCGCGCCGCGGCGGGCCGGGCCGCGACCTCCTCGGCCCACAGCGCCGCCCGCAGCCGGGCGCTGACCGCCTGCTGGCTGATGCCGAGCGCGGCCGCGACGTCCTCCTGCCGCGCCGCGGGTCCGCCCCCGCCCCCGGCCAGGCGGTCGACGACGGACCAGCCCGCCTCGGTCCGGCGCGCGACCACGGAGCCCAGCAGCGTCAGCACGCCCTCGGCCTCGGACGCCAGGTCCGCGTCCGGCCCGCGCACGGCGAGCGGCACGCTGCGCAGCCGGGACTTCGCCGCCTCGACGGCCTCGCGCGCGTGGATGAACGCGCTGCCGGACCCGGCCCGGGAGGACGCGGGCAGCGGCGTGTCCACCACGCCGGCGCCGATCCCGATGCTCCACCCGCCGGTACGGACGAGGTGCAGGGTCAGCGCGACGACCAGGTCCGCGTCGGCGATGACCCCCTGGACCTCGTCACCCACCGTGCGCTCGAACGGCAGCACGACCGCGCCCGGCGCGGCACCGACGAGCGGCGACGCGGCCGCGAGCCCGGCGAGCAGCGCGTCGACCCGGTCACCGACGCGTCGGCTCCCCTCCTGGTCCACCGTGAGCGTCCACATGTCGCCCAGCGTAGGAGGTGGTAGACGCTCTTACAACCTCTGCGGTTTGTATCTGTCCTAACAACCCAGGAGGGTTGTGGGCTCAGCCCAGCGACAGACCCCTCGGGGTCGCCGCCCCCTCCGAGATCTCCGCGTACGCGGCCACGAGCAGCGACGGATCCGGCCCCTCGAGCCGGGCCGGCCGCGCCACGTCGTCCAGCACCACGAACCGCAGCAGGTCGCCCCGGGTCTTCTTGTCCCGGCGCATGGCGGCGTGCAGCTGGTCCCACCGGTCGCCCCGGTACGACGTCGGCAGGCCGAGCCCCGTGAGGATCGACCGGTGCCGGGCGACGACGGCCTCGTCCAGCCGGCCCGCGAGCCGCGCCAGCTCGGCGGCGTACACCATGCCGACCGACACGGCCGCGCCGTGCCGCCAGGAGTACCGCTCGACGTGCTCGATCGCGTGGCCCAGGGTGTGGCCGTAGTTAAGGATCTCGCGCAGGCCGGCCTCCTTGAGGTCCTCCCCCACGACCCGCGCCTTCACGGCGACCGACCGCTCGACCAGCTCCGCCAGGACCTCCGACGAGGCGGCCCGCGCGGGGTCGGTGATCTCCGGGCCGTTCGCCTCGACCAGCTCGAGGATGCGCGGGTCGGCGATGAACCCGCACTTCACGACCTCGCCCAGCCCGGCGACGTAGTCGTGCGTCGGCATGCTCTCCAGCGCGGCGAGGTCGCACAGCACGCCGGCCGGCGGGTAGAAGGTGCCGACCAGGTTCTTGCCCTCGACGGTGTTGATCCCGGTCTTGCCCCCGACCGCCGCGTCGACCATGGCGAGCAGCGTCGTCGGGACGTGCACGACCTTCACGCCGCGCAGCCACGTCGACGCGACGAAGCCCGCGAGGTCGGTGGTCGCCCCGCCGCCGAGGCCGATCACCGCGTCGCTGCGCGTGAAGTCCGCCTGGCCGAGCACCTGCCAGCAGAACGACGCGACCTGCGCCGACTTGGCCGGCTCCGCGTCCGGCACCTCGGCGAGCAGCGCCTCGTACCCCTGCGCCGTCAGGTCCTCGCGGACCGCCTCGGCGGTCGCCGCCAGCGCCGTCGGGTGGATCACCAGCACCTTGCGGACGCCGTCGCCGAGCAGCCGCGGCAGCTCACCGAGCAGGTTGCGCCCGATCACCACCTCGTACGGCTGGTCGCCCGACACCTGCACCGTGCGCACGCTCATCGCCCCGCCCCGTGGTCGTCCGTGCGCTGGTCCGCCAACGCCTCCTCGATGCGCTCCGCCACCTGGGCGGGCGTGATCCCGTCGGTCGACACGACGAGCGAGGCGACCCGCTCGTACACCGGCCGGCGCTCGTCCATCAGCTGCTGCCAGCGCGCCCGCGGGTTGCCCAGCAGCAGCGGCCGCGCCTGGTTGAACCCGACGCGGGGCGCGGCGTGCCGCAGGCTGACGTCGAGGAAGACCACCGCGCCGCCGGCCGTCCGGTACGCGGCGAGCTCCTCCTGCGTCAGCGGGTGCAGCACCGCGCCGCCGCCGAGCGCCAGGACACCGTCGTGCTCGACGAGCGCCCGGCGCACCGCCTCGTGCTCCAGCTCGCGGAACCGCGGCTCGCCGTCCTCCACGAACACGTCCGCGACCGACTTGCCGGCGACGCGCTCCACGTCCGCGTCGGTGTCCCGGGCGGCGAGCTGCCAGCGCCCCGCCAGCGCCAGCGCCACCGTCGACTTGCCCGACCCGGGCGGACCGATCAGGACGACCCGCGGGCGGGCGCTCATCGCAGCAGGTCGGGGACGGACGCGACGTACGCGTCGAGGTTCCGGCGCACCTCGCCCACCGAGTCGCCGCCGGTCTTCTCCAGCAGCGCGTCGGCCACCACGAGCGCGACCATCGCCTCGGCCACGACGGCCGCCGGCGGCACTGCGCACACGTCCGAGCGCTGGTGCTGCGCCTTCGCGGGCTCGTTGCTGGAGGTGTCCACCGTGTCGAGCGCGCGCGGCACCGTCGAGATCGGCTTCATCGCCGCGCGCACGCGCAGGATCTCGCCGTTCGTCATGCCGCCCTCGAGGCCGCCCGCGCGGTTGCTGCGCCGGCGGATCACGCCGTCGGCGTCCCGCTCCATCTCGTCGTGCGCCTGCGAGCCGCGGCGGGTCGCGGTGCGGAAGCCGTCGCCGACCTCGACGCCCTTGATCGCCTGGATGCCCATGAGCGCGCCGGCGAGCCGCGCGTCCAGCCGCCGGTCCGCGTGCACGTACGACCCGAGGCCGGACGGGAGGCCGTAGACCAGCACCTCGACGACCCCGCCGAGCGTGTCGCCGTCCTTGTGGCACTCGTCGATCTCCGCCACCATCGCCGCCGAGGTGGGCGCGTCGAAGCAGCGCACCGGGTCGGCGTCCAGCGCCGCGACGTCGTCCGGGGTCGGCAGCGCCGCGCCGTCGGGCGCCGCGACCGGGCCGATGCCGACCACGTGCGACACCAGGCGGATGCCCGCGGCCTGCTCGAGGAACCGCGCCGCGACCGTGCCGAGCGCGACGCGGGCCGCGGTCTCGCGCGCCGACGCGCGCTCGAGCACCGGGCGGGCGTCGTCGAACGCGTACTTGCGCATGCCGACCAGGTCCGCGTGGCCCGGGCGCGGCCGGGTCAGCGGGGCGTTGCGCGCGCGGTTCAGCTTCTCCGGGTCGTCCACCGGGTCGGACGACATCACGTCGACCCACTTGGGCCACTCGGTGTTGCCGATCTCGATCGCGACCGGGCCGCCCTGCGACTCGCCCAGGCGCACGCCGCCGAGGATGCGGACCTCGTCCTGCTCGAACTTCATGCGCGCGCCGCGGCCGTAGCCGAGCCGGCGCCGCGCCAGGGCGTCGCGGATGTGGGCCGACTCGACCTGCACACCCGCGGGCAGGCCCTCGAGGACGCCCACCAGGGCGGGGCCGTGCGACTCACCGGACGTCAACCAACGGAGCATGGACGGGATCTTCCCACGTCGCGGGGACACAACCGCGCCCCGGTCCACGTCGTGGGCCGGGGCGCGGTTCGTGCTCGCCGAGGCGCGGGATCAGCCGACGGGCACGAGCGGGTTCTTGCCCGGGATCGCCGGCGGCAGGTCCGCCAGCGACTCTTCCGGCGTGTCCGCGGGGACGACGGCCGGCGTGCCCGGCAGCACGTACAGGTAGCCCGTGACGGTCAGCTCGAGATCACCGACAGTGGTGGCCGGGCGACCGCCCGACGCCTCGGCGTCCTTCTGGCTGACCCCGTTCAGCGACGTGACCAGCTGGAGACGCGGGACCGTCTGCTGCACGGCCTCCAGCCACCCCATCACGTTGTCGTACGACCCGAGCGCCGTGATCGTGATCGGCACGTCGATCATGCCTGCGGGTGCCGCCACCACCGGGAGCACCGGACCGGCGGCAGCAGGGGCCGTGTCCGTGGTCGCCGCCTCCGCCGCGACCGCGCCCTCCGCGGCGCCGTCGGTCCCCTCGTCCGTCGCCGTGGCGTCGGTGGTCGCACCGTCCTCCGGGGCGGCCCCGCTGTCGGCCGCCGGCTCCGCCGCGGGAGCCTGGGGCGAGAACAGCTCACCGGACGACGGCGTGATCGTGGTCAGCGTGACGCCGCGCGCGCCGGCCTCCGCGTCGATCTGGCGCAGGTAGCCGGCGATGTCACCCGTCGTGGGGACCTTCTGCTGCAGCTGGGCGAGCTGCTGCTGGAACTCCGGCAGCTGCTCGAACTGCTTCTTCAGCGTCACGATCTTGCTCTGCAGCTGGTCGTTGGAGGCGCGCACCTCCTCGGCCTGCGCACGGGTCTCGCCCGCCGTCGTCAGGACGGGCCCGACGAGCAGGAACCACCCGGCCGCGAGCAGGACGAGCGCGAGCACCACCGTGCCCACGACCCAGGTGGTGGACTTGGATCCGGACATGGTCACTCCCCCTCAGTCTCGACGAACCGCTGCGCGAGCGCGACGTCGGTCAGCTGGGCCGACGCGGAGACCTTGTAGAAGACGGTCCCCTCCTCCTCGGTCACCGCGACGGACGAGGCCCACGGCGAGTCGAGCCCGGGGACCGAGCCGATCGCCTCCAGGACGTCGGCGGTGCTGACCGGGGTGGCCGAGCGCAGCTCGAAGGACAGGGACCCGATGCCCGCCGACTGCAGGGGGTCCGTCGGAGCGACGGAGTCGACGAACGGGGAGGGCCCGGTGAGCGTGAACTGGTCGATGCTGACGCCGTCCGGCAGCACCGCGGCGACCGCGTCGACGAACGGCTTCCACGTGACCTCGAGCGCCATGCCGGACTGCACGGCCTGCTCCGTGGTGGCCAGCGCGCCGAGGACCCGCGGCACCTCCGCGTACTCGCGCTCCTCTGCCCGGAGGGTCAGCGTGGCGGCATCGGCGTCCGCCAGCTCGGCGTCCGCCGAGCTGCGGGCCATTAGGGACGCCGCGTAGCCCAGCCCGATGACCACCAGCAGCATCAGCAGCGAGATCGCGAGCCAGCGCTTGACGACCGAGAGCGACCGCGCGGCGCGGACCTCGGGCGGGAGCAGGTTGACCTGCGGCAGACCGATGGGCGCGAGCACGCCCGCAGGCGCCTCCTTCCGACCCTTCTTGGCGACCGGGCGCTCAGCGGTGGCGGTCATGCGGCGACTCCGTGGGCGAGACCGACGGGCAGCGCGACGAGGGACTCGGCGCCGGCCAGCCGGGAACGGTCGAGGGTCTTGCCGAGCTTGAGCCCGTGCAGCGCGTCCCCGAGAGCGACGGCCGCGCGGGTCGAGCTGGACAGGTACTGCCCGAGCCCGGGCAGGTGCGCGCCGCCGCCCGACAGCACGACGCCGTCGATGCCCGCGCCCGGATGGTTGCTCGCGTAGTAGACGAACGTGTTGCGGACCGCCTCGACGAGCTGCCGGGCGACACCGCTGATGGCCTCGGCCGCGGGCTCGAGGCCCGCCGGGGCGCCGAAACCGAGCCCGATCTCGCGCTTCACGCCTTCGGCCTCGGGGGCGGTGGATCCCAGAGCGGTCGCGACCGCGTCGGTGATGTGCTGGCCGCCGGTCGGGATCATCCGGACCAGGGCCGGCACGCCGTCGACGGCGACGACGACGTTCGTCACCCGCGCCCCGATGTCGACGAACGCGACGACGCCCGCACCGTGCGGCCCTCGGGCGAGAGCGCGCACCAGGGCGAACGCGTTGAGGTCGACCATGGACGGCCGCAGACCGGCGCCCTCCACCGCCAGGACGTTGGCGACCACCGTGTCGCGCTGAGCGGCGACGAGCATGCCGTGCACCATGCGCCCGCGCTGGCCGTTCGACTCGCCGGTCGGCACGAAGTCGAGCAGGGCGTCGCCCGCGGCGACCGGGAGCAGCTCGGCCACCTGGTACGGCAACGACGCCTTGAGCTGCGCGAGGGGCATCCACGGCAGCTCGAGCTCGCGCACGATCACCCGCTGGTTGCCGACGCCCACCACCACGTCCTTGGTGGTGAACCCGGCCTGCTGCCACAGCTGCTTGATCGCGTGCGAGACGACGGCCTGCTCGACCACCTCACCGTCGCGAACCGCGCCGGGGGGCAGGTCGACCTGACCGAACCGGAGGAGCGTCCCCCCGCCCGCGGCCGGACCGCCGCCACCGAACGCGACCTCGGTCGCGCGCACCGCGCTCGTCCCGATGTCCAGTCCGACCACACGTGTTGAGGCCACCGCACGTCCCTTCGCCTCGTCGTTGTCGAGATGCTTATCGGGCACCGCTCGGATCACCTTGAGGAAATGAGCGGGTGCACCGAGCCTGATCGTTCAGAAAACGGACAAATAGGCGTGCCAGAGCGGCTCACCGGCGGCGATGCCGAGAAATGCCCCGGCGATCATCCACGGGCCGAACGGGACGCCCGAGCCGCGCGTCGCCCGGCCGGTCGCCAGCAGGGCGACCGCGAACACCCCGCCGAGGACGAACGCGCCGAAGGCGCCGACCAGCACGGCACCCCACCCGAACCAGCCGAGGTACAGGCCGAGCAAGCCGGCGAGCTTCACGTCGCCGAGGCCCATCCCGCCGGGCCAGACCACGAGCAGGAGGAAGTAGAAGGCGAACAGGGCGACCGCACCGACCAGCGCGCGCAACCACGCGCCGCCGTCAAACCCGTCACCAGGCGCGAGGTCCGCGAGCAGGAGCAGCAGGACCGCGACCGGGTAGGAGGGCAGCACGATCGCGTCGGGGAGCCGGTGGACGTCGAGGTCGATGAGCGCCAGCGCCATCCCGACCGCCACGAGGTAGAGAACCGCGGGCAGGACCCACGACGGCCCGACCACGGCGGCCGCGCCGGCGAACAGCACGGCAGTCATGCCCTCGACCAGCGGGTACCGGACGGAGATCGGCTCGCCGCACTCCCGGCAGCGGCCCCGCAGCAGGAGCCAGGAGAGCACCGGCACGTTGTCGCGTGCGGCGATCCGGTGGCCGCAGCGCGGACAGGCCGACGGGGGCGACACGACCGACTCGGCCCGCGGGACCCGCCAGACGACGACGTTGAGGAAGGAGCCGATCAGGAGGCCCAGGACGGCCGCCGCGGCGACGAGGAACCCGGTCACCGGTCGCGCAGGGTCACGAGCGCGCCCCCTCCAGGTAGTTGCCGATCGACGCCTCGACCTTCTCCGGCGGCGCGTTCCACTTCTGGTCGGCCTCGCCCGAGCACGAGGTCACGACGAGCTTCGACCACGCCGAGTTGTACTTGTCGCCGATGCCGATGCACCGACCCAGGTAGTCGACGAACGTGTAGCTGGTCGAGTTGCCGGTGTCCTGGTAACGGGTCCACTTCTGGTTCTGCGCCGTGCTGCACGCCGACGTGAGAGTGACGTACTGGCCGCCCGCGCCCGGGGACTGCAGGCAGTACTTGTTCGACGTCGAGTTGTTCCTCAGAACGTAGATCTGCTGGGGAGCCGCGACGCTGCCCGTCGTGGGCTCCGTGTAGTACCACTTGTGGTTCCAGTCGAGCAGCGAGCCGCCGCTGGGGTCCTGCTTGCACGGGTACGCGATCATGAACTCCTTGTTCACGTCCACGTCGGTGACGTCGAAGCAGCGCCCGAACTCCAGGTAGTTCACGATCTGCTTCGTGTCGATGCTCGCGGCGCCGGGGCCCACGGCCGGGTCGGGGTTGAAGGATCCCCACTCGCTGTCGCCGGCGCACTGGTTGGCCACGCTGAGCTTGTTGCCGCTCAGCGCCGTCCCACCCGTGGCGCCCGAGTACAGGCAGTAGCTCGAGTAGTCGGAGATCGCGGAGTTCTCGCCGCGCCACCGCGAGCCGCCCTCCCAGCTCCACAGCTGGTTCCACCGCGAGGAGTCCGTCTTGCAGTTCTGGAGGGTGGCCTCGACTGACGACGCCCCGGCGGAGGGCGCGCCCGTGATGCACAGCTGCGTCGCACCCGGCAGCGTCGTCACCGCGAGCTTGATCTTGTAGTCCGAGTCGTACAGCCACAGCTCGCGGTCGTCGTCCGTGCCGCACGACGCCTTGGCGACGTAGGTGATCTTGGAGCCGGCGGAGACGGTGTCCGCGCGCAGGCAGAAGCCGCTGTAGAACGTGTAGATGCGGCCACCGGCGACGTTGGTGTTCGTGGTGTTGAACTGGTAGACGCTCGAGAGCGTGCGGTCGGCCTCGTTCACGGACAGCCGCGGCGTCGTCTCCGAGAAGCCCTGCGACTTCAGGTAGGCGTACGCCGGCTGGGTCGCCGGCCGGCACGCCATCTTGTTCGCCTCGAGCCAGGTCTCGGTCTTCCCGGCGGGGTTGTCCTTGTAGTACCGGACCGTCACGGAGTACGTGAGAGCCCCGGCCGCGTCGCTCACGGTCCCCGTGAGCGTGCACGGGAGCTTGGTCAGGTCGCCGTACACCGCCCCGGTGAAGTCCGGCGCCGAGGCGACCGAGCGGATCTGGCCGAGCGCCGCCTCGACGCCCGCCTCCGCGGCGAAGATGGTCCGGGTGTTCTTCCGGGCGAACTCCGTGGGCTTCACCTGCGCGGCGACCAGCGCGAGCACGACGAGGCTCAGCGACGCCAGGATCAGGACCATGATGATCGCGCTGAGCATGGCGATCCCGTCGTCCGCCCGCAGGCCGCGCAGCACCCCGCCGCGCATGGCGCGTGCCGCGTCCCGTCGTCCCGTTCGCACCGTCACTCCCGTCCCGTCCCCGTGATGCAGACCTTCGTGTCGGACTGGCCGTCGCCGTCGGTGTCCGCGTTGCTCACCGACTTCGTGCTGGAGTTCCGCGCGACGAAGGTGGTCTCGCTGTCCACTCCCGCGTCGACCGTCGCGTTGCCCACGCGCATGCGCAGGGTGAGCGTCTGGCGCGGGGAGGTCCCCGTCGCCGCGGACACCTCGAACGGGTAGGGGCGACCGGACGTGTCGGCGTCCGGGAGCACGTCCGAGGTGAGCGTGCTCCAGGCCGAGACGCTCGGGCTCGAGGTGTCGTTCCAGGAGCGCATCTGCAGCGCGCCGGTGCTCGGCACCCACCGCCACTGCGTGCACGTGGCGACGCCGGACCTCGACACGGTGGCGCCGGTCCGGAACTCCACGTACCGGGCGCCGCTCGGGCCCACCCCCGGGTAGTTGATCGACTCCGCGTACCGCACCTGGCGCTCCATGCGCTGGAAGGCCGTGCGCGCGGCGTCGCCGGAGCCGGCGACCACGTCCGCCCGCACGGTGCTGCGCGTCATGATGACGATGCCCGCCATGCAGACGGCCACCACCACCGAGAAGATCCCGATGGCGACGATCAGCTCGACCAGGGTGAGGCCGCGGTCGTCGCCGCGCCGGAGGGTCCGGATCAGCTTCCTCACTTGTTCGTCACCGTCACAGACACCGTGTTCGACTTGAGCTCCGCGTAGGCGCCGGTGCCCTGCAGCGTGTACGTGAACGTGCAGCTGAACTTGTTCTGATCGGGGGTCCTGAAGCTGACGACCCCGTTCTGGAAGTCGTTCTGGGCGGTGGGGAACGAGCCGCAGCTCGGGTTGCTCCTGATCGGTGAGAGCCCGACCGTCCCGCCGTAGTTCATCGGGGCGTCGTTGGCTCCGATGTTCAGACCGACGGTGCTGTTCCTGTCGGCCTTGAACGTGTCCGCCGCCGCGACCGGCATGATCCGGAGCGTCACGGTGCGCGTCGCCGTCCACTGCGAGGAGTCAGGGGTGAGCACCCGGTACTGGAAGGTCCAGATCCCCAGCACGTTGCCCTGCTGGGTGTAGCCGACCGTGCCACCCTTGCGGTTGGTCTGGGCGTTGTAGTCCCGGCCGTCCACCACGAGCCGGCCCTGGCTCATGTTGCTCGACAGGATCTCGACCAGGTAGCCCTCGGGGTTGTTGGTCTTCGTGAGCATGCCCAGGTCCAGCGTCGACCCGAGCACGGTCGCCGGGACGTCGACGATGAGGTTCGCCGCCTGGGGCGGCGGCCAGTCGCTCACGACCACGGTGACCGTCGTCGTCGAGCTCGGCAGGCCGTCCGCGTCGGTGAACTGGTACTCGAACGTGAAGGTCCCGATGTTGTCGCCCGGGTCGTAGACCACCGACGACCCGGACGGGGTCGCCGTGCCCTTGGCGGGCTGCTTGGTGATCTGGATCGTCGCCGGCGTGCCGCGGTCGTTCGCGCCCACGCCGATCGTGATCGGGCGCCTCTTGATGGTGGACGCCGAGTCCGGCACCGCCTGCCCGTACACCGACACGGTGACCGTCGCGACGTTCGACTCGCGCCCCGCCTGGTCCTTGAGGGAGTAGGTGAAGGTCATTTTGCCCGACGCCGTGGTGGGCGCGGTGAACCGGACCTTCCCGCTCGACAGCAGCGTGACCGTCCCCGTCCCCTTGGTCACGGTGAGGTTCCGGACGGGATTCGACACGAGGACCCCGATGATGTCGTTGCTCAGCACGTCGATGTCGACCGACTGCCCCACGTTGACCAGCGCGACGTCGTCGACCGCGATCGGCTTGGTGGTGTTGTTCCAGGTCAGGTCGGCGTTCGGGTCGATCAGCGAGGACACCTGGTACGAGCAGCCGTCGCTCCCGCAGGTGTTGCCGGCGTCGTCCCAGGTCACGTACGTCATCACGCGCATGAGCCGGGCGTAGCCGGCGGGCGTCGACGACGGCGGGTTCTGCCCGATGATCGAGCAGGGCGCCGAGGCGGTCGCCGTGCTGCGGTAGCAGGTGCCGATGAGCGTGGTGACGGCGTAGTCGACCCCGCTGAGCTTGGTGTGCCGGGTGATGTCGACGGCCTGCGTGCCCGCGCCCGCCGGGTCCCAGGCGGGGTAGGTCGTCGAGTAGCCCTCGATGCCCTTCGACGCCAGAGCGGTCCACGCGGCCGTGACCTGGCTCTGGCTCCGGCCCTTGACGAGCCCGCTCGTGCCGTTGCCGTCCGCCTTCGCCGCCGCGCTGTACGCCAGCTCCATCGCCTCGTTCGCCACGACCACGGCGTTCTGGGAGCGCTGCTGGTGCGTGACCGCGCGCGTGCCACCGAGGAAGAAGTAGAGGGCCGCGGTCGCGACCACGGACATGAGGGCGAGCGCGACGATGACCTCGACGAGGGTGAAGCCGTCGTCGGAGCGGCGGGCGGGTGCGCGGTCCATGCTCTTGTGCTCCTTCTCTCGCGACGCGGCCGGGCCGCGGGCGGTTCTCCCGCCCGCGGCCCTCGCCGTGCTGCTCAGCCGACCTGCGACGTCACGGGGTGCAGGCGGTGGTGCCGGCGGGCATGAGGCCGCCGCCCTTGCTCGAGTAGAAGAACCCGTTGGTGGTGTCGGTGCCCTTCGGGTTGGTGCCCTTGATGCAGTACGAGTCCTTCGCGGTGCTGACCGTCACGGTGACGACGTTGCCCGGGCTGAGCTTGGTCGCCTCGGCGCCCGCGGCGCCGAGCGTGATCGTCCCGGCGGTGCCGGTGGCCGCGATGTACTCCTGGTTGTCCGTGTAGTACGTCTCCAGCGCGGTGGCGACCGTGCGCAGGTCGGACTTGATCGAGGAGTCGACCGCCTTCTTGCGCTGGTTCATGAACACCGGGATGGCGATGGCTGCCAGGATCCCGATGATGATCACCACGACGAGGAGCTCGATGAGCGTGAAGCCCTTGTCCTTCTCGTCCATCGACTTGCGGATGCGAGCCATCATGAGCGCATCTCCTGTTTCAGATTCGAGTCCAGTGAGTCAGTTGCCGGTGGTCGTGGACCTCCGCCGAAGATGACTTCGGGTACGGGGAGGCCCGACTTAACGACACCCGCGTCCCACGTCCAGGAATCACCCGTTTGGCGACGCTAACCGGTCAAATGCGACATTCCGGAGCGGGTTCCATCACCCGTCCGTGGCATGCGGAAGCCCCGCGTGCCGGCACGCGGGGCTTCCTGGTCGCGACGGGGCCGGTCAGCAGCCGGAGGCTGCGGCCGTACCGGCCACGAGACCACCGGCACTCTTGTACGTGTAGCCGTTGGTGGAACCACCCGTGCCCTTGGCGTTCTTGCCGAAGAGGCAGTAGGTGCCGTCGGCCGGGGCGGTGACCGTGATCGTGTTGTCCGGGCTGAGCTTGACCGTCTGCGCGGTCGCTCCCGTGCCGATCGTGAGCGTGGCGTCCGTCTGGGTGGCGGAGGCGTAGGACTGGTTGTCGGTGTAGTACGTCTCCAGCGCGGTGGCGACCGTGCGCAGGTCGGACTTGATCGACGCGTCGACCGCCTTCTTGCGCTGGTTCATGAACACCGGGATGGCGATGGCCGCCAGGATCCCGATGATGATCACCACGACGAGGAGCTCGATGAGCGTGAAGCCCTTGTCCTTCTCGTCCATCGACTTGCGGATGCGAGCGATCATGAGCGCATCTCCTGTTTCAGTTCCATGTCCAATGAGTCAGGTGCCGGCGACCACCGGGGCCGCCGCCGAACATGACTTCGGACGCGGCACCCGCGCACTTGAGCGCTCCGTGCCGGCGTCCACCGGAATCACCCGAATGGCGCGGCCAATCGGACCGGTCGGACATTTCGCCAGTCACCCGGGAGTGCGGGTCCGGGCGTGCGGGAACCCCGCACGACCTGGGTCGTCCGGGGCTGCGCGCGACCCTCGGCTACTGCACCAGGTTGAAGATCGAGAAGATCGGCATGTAGAGGGCGATGATCATGCCGCCGATGAGGGAACCGAGCACGACGATCATGAGCGGCTCGATGAGGCTCGTGAGCTGCTCGGTGGTCGACTCGACCTCCTGGTCGTAGAAGTCGGCGACCTTGCCGAGCATCGTGTCCAGCGCGCCGGTGTCCTCACCGACGGCCATCATCTGCACGACCATCGGCGGGAAGATCGAGTGCTGGGCCAGCGGCCCCGCGAGGGACTGCCCGGTCCGCACGGACTCCTGCACCGCTCGGGTGGCCCGCTCGATCACGATGCTGCCGCTGGTCTCCCCCACGATCTCGAGTGCCTGCAGGATCGGCACGCCGGCGTGGATCATCGCGCCGAAGTTGCGGGTGAACCGGGAGATCGCGATCTTCTGGAAGAGCTTGCCGAAGACCGGGAGCTTCAGCTTGGCCGGGTCGACCTTCTCCCGCACCGCTCGGTCGTTCTTGTGCTTGCCCCACCAGACGGCGAACAGGATCACCGCGATCACGAGCGGGATGATCGCCCACTTCATGATCCCCGAGAGCACCACGAGGAACTGGGTCGGGGCGGGGAGGTCGCCGCCGAGAGACGAGAACATGGTCGCGAAGATCGGCACGATGAAGAGCAGCATGCCCACGACCGCCAGGATCGCGATGATGAACACCACGACGGGGTAGGTCATGGCGCTCTTGACCTTGCCGCGCAGCTTCACCTCGGACTCGAAGTTCTCCGCGACGGAGACCAGGACCTCGTCCAGGAATCCGCCGACCTCGCCGGCCCTGACCATGTTGATCATCAGGGGCGGGAAGACGATCGGGTGCTTGCCGAGCGCCACCGAGAACGCGACGCCCGTCTCGACGTCGGTCCGGACCTGGGCGACGACCTTGGCGAGCGGCTTCGACTCGGTTTGATCGGCGAGGATCGCCAGCGCACGGATCAGCGAGAGCCCCGAGTTGATCATCGTGGCCAGCTGGCGGGCCGCGACCGCGAGGTCCTTCAGGGTGATCCGCTCACCGAGGCCCGGGATCGAGATCTCCCGCTGGAGGCCGGTGGTCTTGACCTCCTCGATCGACAGCGCGGCGAGGCCCATCTCCCGCAACCGGTGGGCGACGGCGGTCTCGCTGGCCGCGTCGACGCGTCCCTTGACGAGCTTGCCCTCGCGGTCGCGGACGGCGTACTCGAACGTCCTGGCGCCGGAGGCGGTGGTGGTGGCCATCAGTGTCCCTGCATCCCGTACGAGTCCGGACCGAGGCCGGCTGCGCCCTGCGACTGGCCGGAGAACCGGCCGGTCAGCCGGTTGTAGTCCTCGATGTGGTGGCACTTCTCGAGACCGACCTCGTAGGTGATCGCGCCCGACTTCACGAGCTCGGCGAGGTGCTGGTCCATGGTGTGCATGCCCTGCTGGGCACCGGCCTGCATGGCCGAGTAGATCTGGTGGGTCTTGCCCTCGCGGATGAGGTTCCGGATGGCAGGGGTCGCGACCATCACCTCGGTGGCGACCGACCGGCCGACTCCGCTCGCGCGCTTGCACAGCGTCTGGCTGACGACGCCCCGGATCGCGCCGGCGAGCTGCGTGCGCACCTGCGCCTGCTGCCCCGAGGGGAAGACGTCGATGATGCGGTCGATGGTCTGCGCCGCGTCCTGCGTGTGCAGGGTCGCGAACACGAGGTGGCCGGTCTCGGCTGCGGTCAGCGCGACGGAGATGGTCTCCAGGTCGCGCATCTCGCCGACCAGGATGATGTCGGGGTCCTGGCGCAGCACGTGCTTGAGCGCGTTGGCGAACGAGTGGGTGTCCTCCCCCACCTCGCGCTGGTTGACCAGCGCCTTCTTGTGCCGGTGCAGGAACTCGATTGGATCCTCGACCGTCATGATGTGGTCCGACCGGGTGCGGTTGGCGAGGTCGATGACGGACGCGAGCGTGGTCGACTTGCCGGATCCGGTCGGGCCGGTCACGAGGACCAGGCCGCGCGGCAGGCCCGCAAAGGTCGCCACGATCGGCGGGACGCCCAGCTGCTCCAGGGGCTTGATCTCGTAGGGGATCACGCGGAACGCGGCACCGATGGACTCGCGCTGCTGGTACAGGTTGAGGCGGAACCGGGCGAGGCCGCGCACGGCGTAGGACAGGTCCAGCTCGAGGTTGGCCTCGAACTTCTCCCGCTGCTTCTGGGTGAGAACCGAGTACAGGGTGCGGCGCAGCGCCTCGGGCTGCAGCACGTCGTAGCCCTCGAGCGGCACCAGCGAGCCGGACAGCCGGATCGTGGGCGCGGCACCCGACGTGAGGTGCAGGTCGGAGGCGCCGGCCGCGACCATCGCGTGCAGCGCACCCTCGAGGTCGAGGTCGCCGTCGCGCGACTGCTCGCCCATGCCCGCACGCACGCCGCCGGTGCGGAGCGCCGCCCGGGTGCCCGGCGCCGCGGCGGGGCGCGCGGGGGGCTGCCCCGTGTGCGCGACCGGTGCGTGCCCGGCGGCCGGCACCGGGGACGTGGGTGCGGGAACGCCCGGCACCGGGGACCCGGTCGGCGGCGCCACGGGGTACGCCCCACCGGGGGCGGGCGGGGCGGCGGGCGACGGGATCCCGTACCCACGCGGCCCGGGAGCCGCGGGGGCCGCGGCGGGCGGCGCCATCGTCGGCACCGGTGCCGACGCGGCCGGCGCACCGGAGCCACCCGGCACGTACGGCGGCAGCGCCTGCGTCTGCTGCCACGGCTCAGGCGTGTCGTACTCGCTCACCGCTCCACCCCTCGCACTCCGGCCCGCCGACCTGCGGCGCCGTGTCGTTCGCTCTCATCGGTCGGAGCCCCGCCGTTCTTGAGCGATCGGCCCCCGCACCACCCGGTCACGCGACGACCCGCAGGATCTCCTCCACCGACGTCTGCCCCAGCGCGACCTTCTGCCACCCGTCGTCGCGGAGCGTGATCATCCCCTGCGACCGCGCGGTGGCACCGATCTCGGCCGCGGAGGCGCGTGCGACGGCGAGCCGCTCGATGTCCTCCGTCACCCGCATCACCTCGTGCAGGGCGACGCGCCCGCGGTACCCGGTGCGGGAGCAGGCGACGCAGCCGACCGGGCGGAACAGCTCGGGCAGTGGCTCGCCCGGCACCCAGGGGAACCGGGCGCCGATGAGCTCGGTCTCGGTCGGGGTGTAGGACTCGCAGCACTTGGCGCACAGCCGCCGGGCGAGCCGCTGGGCGACGACGGCGTCGAGCGCCGAGCCGACCAGGAACGGCTCGATCCCCATCTCGGTGAGCCGGGTGACCGCGGACGGGGCGTCGTTGGTGTGCAGCGTCGAGAGGACGAGGTGGCCGGTGAGCGCCGCCTCGATGGCGATCTGGGCGGTCTCGTGGTCGCGGATCTCACCGAGGAGGACGACGTCGGGGTCGGACCGCAGGATGGAGCGCAGCGCTCCGGCGAACGTCAGGCCGGCCTTGGGGTTGACCTGCACCTGGTTGATGCCGGCGAGCCGGTACTCGACCGGGTCCTCGACGGTGATGACGTTGATCTCCGGCTTGGAGACCGCGTTCAGGGTCGCGTAGAGGGTGGTCGACTTGCCGGACCCCGTGGGCCCGGTGACGAGGATCATCCCGTAGGGCTTGGTGTACGCCTCGCGGTACGTCTCGTAGTTCTGCTCGAGGAACGCCAGGTCCCGCAGGTCGAGCGAGGCGGTGGAGTTGTCCAGGATCCGCATGACGATCTTCTCGCCCCACACGGTCGGCAGCGTGGCGACGCGGAGGTCGATCTTGCGACCGTTGTGGGTGACGGACATGCGGCCGTCCTGGGGCTTGCGGCGCTCGGCGATGTCGATGTCCGACATGATCTTGACGCGCGAGATGACACCGCCCTGGATCTGCTTGGGCGAGCGCTGCATCTCGTGCAGCACGCCGTCGATCCGGTACCGCACGCGCAGGTCGTGCTCGGTGGGCTCGATGTGGATGTCCGAGGCCCGGTCGGAGATCGCCTGGGTCACCAGCAGGTTGACGTACCGGACGATCGGGGCGTCGTCCTCGACGGCGTTGCCGATGTTCGACAGGTCGACCTCGGCCTGCTGGGACTGGTGCTCCTCCTCGAACGCCGAGGACAGGTCCTCCATCTCGCCGTCGGCGCGGCAGAACCGCTCGATCGCGCGGCTGAGGTTCTCGTAGGTCGCGACGATCGGCAGGACCGCCATGCCCGAGACGGTGCGGACGTCGTCGACCGCGACGACGTTGCCCGGGTCGGCGGTGGCGAGCACGAGCGCCCCGTCCTGGAACCCGACGGGCAGCACCGTGTACCGCCGGCACAGCGCGGCGGGCACCATCGACACCGCGGAGCGGTCGACCTGGTACTCGTCGAGGTCGACGAACGCCATGCCGACCTGGCGGGCCAGCGCGGCGACCAGCTGGCCCTCGGTGAGGACCCCGATCTCGACGAGCGTCCGGCCGAGGGACTGCCCCCGGGCCATCTGCTCGTCCAGCGCCGCCATGAGCTGCGCCTCGCTGACCAGGCCCTCGTCCAGCAGGATCTCGCCGAGCTGCTTCACCCCGTTGCCCTTTCGTCCGGGGCAGGCAGGTGCACCGGCCCCGTAGGGCCCATCGGCAGGTCGGCGCGGGGAGATGAGGGTCCGGCGGGCACGGGTCCGGCGCGCGACGGTCGTGGCGCGGGTGAAACCCCCGGTCAGCGGGCGGCGGTGCCCGTCGCCGAGCCGTCGACCGCGCCGTCCGCGCGCCCGTCGAGCGCCGCGCCGAGCGCGGCGTCCATCGCCGCGAGCGGGCCGGGCCGCCCGGTCATGAGCCGCACCTGCTCGGCGGCCTGGTGCAGCAGCATCCGCTCCCCCGGCACGGCGACGCCGCCGGCGCCGAGCCACGCTGCGTGCAGCGCGGTGGGCCGCGGGTCGTAGGCGACGTCGAGCAGGACGGCGTCCGGCCGGGGGGCGTGCGCGGCACCGGCGGCGAGCCCGGAGGCCAGGCCGTCCGCCGCGCGCGGCGGCAGGGTCGAGACGACCAGGTCGGCACCGGCCATCGCGTCGAGCGCGCCGTCGAGCGACCGGAACACCGGCTCGACGCCCATGCGGTGCGCGGCGCGCGCGAGCGCACCGGTCCGGCCCAGGGACCGCGCGAGCACGACGGGCGCGGCGCAGCCCAGCTCGGCCAGCGCGGCCAGGGCGGAGGCCGCGGTGGCGCCGGCGCCGAGGACGACGGCGCTCCGCGCGGGCGGCCGCTCCCCCGGCGCCGCGCCGGCGCCGCCCTCGCTGGCCGCGAGGCCCTCCGAGAGCGCCGCCACGATGCCGTGCACGTCCGTGTTGGCGCCGGTCAGCACCGGTCGTCCCGACCCGCCGGCCTGGACGAGCACGGTGTTCACCGCGCCGACGACGCCCGCGAGTGGCTCGACGTGGTCGAGCAGCGGCAGCACGGTCTGCTTGAGCGGCATGGTGAGGCTGAGCCCGGCCCACGTGGCGTCGAGGTCGCCGACGAACGCCGGCAGCTGCTCCTCGGTCACGTCGACCGCGTCGTACGACCAGCAGTCCAGCCCGAGCGCCCGGTACGCGGCCCGGTGCAGGACCGGCGACAGGGAGTGCCCGATCGGGTGGCCGAGGACGGCCGCCCGGCGCGCTGAGCCGGAGGTCACTGGTTCGCGTCCTCCCAGGCCCTGAGCTCGTTCACGTAGGTCTGGTGCTCGTCGTAGGTCTCGGCGAACTTGGTCTCGCCGGTGTCCGGGTTGACCGTGACCCAGAACAGCCACGGGCCGTCCGCGGGCGTGATGACCGCGTCGATGGACGCCTCGCCCGGGTTGGCGATCGGGGTCGGCGGCAGACCGGTCGTCTTGTACGAGTTGTACGGGTTGGACGCGTCGTCGAGCTCGGCGCGGGTCGGCGAGCGACCGGTCACCCCGACGCCGTAGAGCACGGTGGCGTCGACCTGCAGGGGCATCTGGATCTCGAGGCGGTTCTCGATCGCCCGCGCGATCTTCGGCCGGTCCTCGTCGAGCTTGCCCTCGCGCTCCACGATCGACGCCTTGTTCAGCACCGTCTCCCACTGGTCCTGCGCGACGCCCTTGCTGGTGAGCAGCGCCGTCGTGCGGGCCACCATCTGCGAGAGCACGCTGGCGGCGCTCGACCCGGGCTCGACCTCGTAGGTCATGGGGAACAGCCAGCCCTCGACGTTCCCGCCGGCCTCGGCCGGGAGCCCGATCGCGGCGGGGTCGGCCGCGGCGGCCTGCAGGTCCTCGACGGTGATGCCGGTGACCTCGTAGACGCGCTGGTAGATCTGCTGGGCGGTGTAGCCCTCGGGGATGGTGACCCGGTTCGAGACGCGGTTGGCGGGGTCGAGCAGCGCGTTGACCGCGTCGCTGGCCTTCATCTCGAGCTGGAGCGTGTAGGTGCCGGGCTGGATGCCGGTCGCGGCGGGGTTGGCCGCGTACGCGCTCGTGAACGCCTTCGTGGTGGCGACGACGCCCGCGTCGACCAGCGTCTGGCCGATGGCGCCGCCGGTGTCGCCGGACGCGACGACCACCTGGGTCTCGCCGCTGCCGGGCCCCGGGTAGTCCTGGACGGTCTCCTCGCCGCCGGAGCCGGAGAACAGCCCGCCGAACACGCTCCACACGACGAAGCCGGCGCCGCCGACCAGGACGAGCGCGAGCAGCAGCACGACGAACGTGCGCCGACGGCGGTGCTTGCGCTGCTTGGTCCGCTGCTCCTGCGAGTCGCGGCGCGAGCGGCGCGAGGGCGGGGGCGCCTCGTGGTGCTCCTGCTGCGGAGCACCGAGGAACAGGTCGCTCACTCGGTCGTCCCTTCGGTGTGTCCTGCTCGTCCGTCCTCCTGCGGACCCCCCGGGCGCTCCCCCTCGGGGCGCTCCGGGCGGGTCGCCGTGACCCGCTCGCCGGGCCGGCGGCCCGTGGAGCGCTCCGCGTCGAGCGCGGTCTGCAGGATCACCACCGCGGCCGCCTGGTCGACGACCGCCCGGTGACGACGCCCGGACCTGCCGGACGCGTGCAGCGCCTGATGGGCGGACACCGTGCTCATCCGCTCGTCGACCAGCCGCACCGGAACCGGTGCGACGGCCTGCGCCAGCGCACCAGCGTACGCGCGTGCGGCCTGTGCTGCCGAGCCCTCGGTCCCGGACAGGTGCTTCGGGAGGCCGACGTAGACCGCCGCGGCGAACCGCTCGGCCACCTCGGCGACGATCGTGGCGACGTCCGAGGGCAGCGCGCCGGGTGCCGGCGGGCGGGTGTCACGGGGCAGCGTGTCGACCGGCGTGGCCACCAAGCCGTCCGGGTCGCTGGCCGCGAGGCCGACCCGGACGGAGCCGACGTCCACGGCGAGCCGGGCCCCGCGCACCACGGCGTCGGGGTCCGGCACGCCGGGCGTCTCGGCCGCGCCCGGGGTGCCGGCCACGGGGCTCAGGCCCCCGCTCCGATCGCCTCGCGGATGCCGGCGAGCGCCTCGGGCAGCCGGGCGGCGTCGGCTCCACCGCCCTGCGCCAGGTCGTCCTTGCCGCCGCCACCGCCGCCGAGCAGGGCGGACGCGGTCTTGACCAGGGCGCCCGCGCGGACGCCCTTCTCCCGCGCCGCGGCGTTCGTCGCGACCACGACCACCGGGCGGCCCTTGGCCACGCCGCCGACAGCGACGACGGCCGGGGCCGACTCGCCGAGGCGGGAGCGGACGTCGAGCACCAGGGTGCGCAGGTCGTCCGCGGCGACCTCGCCCGCGTCGTGGGTGACCACGCGGGTGCCGCCGATCTCCGCCGCCGAGGACGCCAGCGAGCCGGCGATCGCGAGCACCTGCGCGGCGCGCAGCCCCGCGAGCTCCTTCTCGGACTCCTTGAGGCGGGTCATCAGCGAGGACACCCGGTCGGCGAGCTCGTCGGGGCGCGCCCCGAGCAGGCCGGAGATCTGGCCGACGAGGGCGCGCTCCTTGGCGTGGAACCCGTACGCCCCGTCGCCGACGAGCGCGTCGACCCGGCGGACGCCGGAGCCGATCGAGGCCTCGCCGAGCAGGGTGACCAGGCCGAGCTCGCCGGACTGCCGCACGTGCGTGCCGCCGCAGAGCTCGCGGGACCAGTCGCCGCCGATGGACACGACGCGGACCTGGTCGCCGTACTTCTCGCCGAACAGCGCCATGGCGCCGAGCGCGCGGGCCTCGGCGATCGGCATGACCGCGTCGGTGACCTCGAGGTTCTCCTGGAGCCGGGTGTTCACCCGCTCCTCGACCTCGGACAGCACGCCCTGCGGGACCGCCTGGCCGGCGCGGAAGTCGAAGCGGACGCGGCTGGGCGCGTTCTCGGAGCCCGCCTGGGTGGCCGACGGGCCGAGGGACTCCTGGATGGCCTTGTGCACCATGTGCGTCGCGGTGTGCGCGCGGCTGATCGCGATGCGGCGCGCGGTGTCGATCGACGCGACGCCCGGCTCGTCCAGCGTGACGGTGCCCTCGACCAGGCGGCCGCGGTGCACGGGCAGACCCTTGACCGGCGCCTGCACGTCGTCGACCTCGATGGTCGCGCCGCCGTCCAGCACGATCGTGCCGTGGTCGGCCA
The DNA here is from genome assembly GCF_007679345.1 of Cellulosimicrobium cellulans. GTDB lineage: Bacteria > Actinomycetota > Actinomycetes > Actinomycetales > Cellulomonadaceae > Cellulomonas > Cellulomonas cellulans_A. The sequence continues at coordinate 7,492 of NZ_VEGH01000020.1, read as the reverse complement.
GCTGGCCGCCCATCTCGGCGTAGAACGGCGTGACGTCCAGGACGACCTCGACCTCGGCCGGCGCGGTGGCCGCCGGCGAGGGCTGCCCGTCGACCAGCAGGCCGACGACCCGCGAGCGGGAGGTGCTGCGGTCGTAGCCGACGAACTCCACCGGCTTCGCCCCGGACCCGCTCAGCGTCGCGTGCAGGTCCTGGTACGCCGCGGTGTCCGTGCGGCCCGCGCGCTTGGCCAGCGCGTCCGCCCGGGCGCGGTCGCGCTGCGCCTGCATGAGCGTGCGGAACGCCTTCTCGTCGACGGACACGCCCTGCTCGGCGGCCATCTCGAGCGTGAGGTCGATCGGGAAGCCGTAGGTGTCGTGCAGCTGGAACGCCTTCTCGCCCGACAGCAGCGGGGCCGCGCTCGGCGTCCCGGTGCCCGTGGACTTCGCCTCGGAGACCGCGAGGTCGAGGATGGAGGTGCCCGCGGTGAGGGTGCGCAGGAACGCCTCCTCCTCCGCGTACGCGACCTTGGCGATCCGGTCGAAGTCGCGCGCCAGCTCCGGGTACGACGGCGACATCGCGTCGCGGGACACCGGCAGCAGCGTCGGCAGCGCCGGGGTCTCGACGCCGAGCAGGCGCATCGCGCGGACGGCGCGGCGCAGCAGGCGGCGCAGCACGTAGCCGCGGCCCTCGTTCGACGGCACGACGCCGTCGCCCATGAGCATCAGGCCCGAGCGCACGTGGTCCGCGACGACGCGCATCCGGACGTCGTCCTCGTGGTCCGCGCCGTACCGGCGACCGGACAGCTGCTGCGCGGCCTCGATGACCGGGAAGACCTCGTCGATCTCGTACATGTTGTCGACGCCCTGCAGGAGGAACGCGACGCGCTCCAGGCCCATGCCGGTGTCGATGTTCTTCTGCTTGAGCTCGCCGAGGATCGGGAAGTTCTCCTTGCCGCCCCCGTCGCCACGCTCGTACTGCATGAACACGAGGTTCCAGATCTCGATGTACCGGTCCTCGTCGACGACCGGGCCGCCCTCGGCGCCGTACTCCGGGCCGCGGTCGACGTAGATCTCCGAGCACGGGCCCGCGGGGCCGCGCGCGCCGGTGGACCAGTAGTTGTCCTTCATGCCGCGGCGCTGGATGCGCTCGTCCGGCAGGCCGGCGATCTTCTTCCAGAGCGCGGCCGCCTCGTCGTCGGTCTCGTAGACCGTGACCCAGATCTTCTCGGGGTCGAAGCCGTAGCCGCCCTGGTCCTGCGGAGTGGTGATCAGCTCCCACGCGTGGGTGATCGCCCCCTCCTTGAAGTAGTCGCCGAACGAGAAGTTGCCGTTCATCTGGAAGAACGTGCCGTGCCGCGTGGTCTTGCCGACCTCCTCGATGTCGAGGGTGCGCACGCACTTCTGCACGCTCGTCGCGCGCGGCCACGGGGCCGTCTGCTCGCCGAGCATGTACGGGATGAACGGCACCATGCCCGCGATGACGAACAGCGTCGACGGGTCGGGCGAGATCAGCGGGGCCGACGGCACCACGGCGTGGCCGCGGGCCTCGAAGAAGTCGAGCCAACGCTGGCGGATCTCGGCGGTGCGCATGGTGTCCTCGTCTGGGTCGGGTGGCGGGGGTCGCGGGCCCCTGCCCGTTCTCGTGGTTCAGCGTCGCGCGCCGCGGGTGTGTTCCCGCGCGGGCGACCGGGTGCAGCCTAGGGGCCGCGAGGTGCAGGTCAGTAGAACGAGTACGGCAGGTCGCCGTCGCCGTCGGCCGGGTCGTCCGTGGGCTCGTCGGCCCAGCCCCTGCGGGCGCGGGCGGCGCGGGCCGCCTCGCGGGCCTCGGGGTCCCGGTGCCAGGCGGGCGGGACGGCGCCGCCGGCGTCGTGCTCCGCCTCCCGGTCGGCGGCGCGGCGCCCGGCGCGCGCGGCGCGGATCGCGTCCACGTCCACGTCGCCGACCAGGTCGTGCCGCAGCTGGGCCTCGCGCTCGGCCATGCCGGTGCGGAACTCGCGGCGCGCGTCGGACAGCGACCGCACGGCGCCGGCGGTGGTCGCGCCCGCGCGGAACGCGGTGCGCGCGGCGCGGGCGGCCGTGCCGGCGGTGGCCCGGGCGGTCCCCGCCGCGCCGGTCGCCGAGCCGTCGGCGTGCGCGCCGTGCCCGGCGGGGGCGCCCGTCAGGTCGTCCAGCAGGCCGAGCCGCTTGGCGCCGGCGACGGCCGCCACGGCGCCCACCGCGACCCAGAGCAGCCGGCTCATCGCCCGGACCGCCCGCGGCCCAGGCCGGACAGGGCGCGCCGCACGCCGTAGCTGAAGGCGGCGACCTTGATCATCGGCCCGCCGACGGTGGCCGCGAACAGCGACGTGAGCGCCGACGCGTTCTGCGTGATCTGGGCGGCCGAGGTGGTGATCGCGTCGACCCGCTCGAGCTGGGTGTTCGTGGACGACACCGTGGTCGCGGCCTCGTCGAGGATCGGCACCGTGTGCTCGGTGATCTCCTTGACCGAGGTCCGGGTCTCGTCCAGCACCCGGCCGAGCTTCACCAGCGGCACGGCGAGCGCACCCACCAGCAGCACGAAGGCGATGGCCGCGATGAGCCCCGCGATGTCTCCCAGCATGGCCAGCCCTTCTGCGTCGTCCCGACGTCGTCCGACGTCGGGTGAACCCTACCCGGCGGACGGTGCCGCGCCGGGTGCCCGGCCGCGTCCGCGGGCCGGAACGCCGCGACGCCCCGGCGCCGGCCCGGTGACGGGCGGTGCGGGGGCGTCGCGGTCGTGCGTGCGGGGTGCCTCAGCGGGCGTAGTACTCGACGACCAGCTGGACGTCGCAGGTCACGGGGACCTCGGCGCGCTTCGGGCGGCGCACCAGCACGGCCGACAGCTTCTCGAGCTGGACGTCCAGGTAGCCCGGGACGGCCGGCAGCACGTCGCGGTGGGCGCCGGCGGCGGCCACCTGGAACGGCACGGTGGTCTGCGACTTGGGCTTGATCTGCAGGGTCTGGCCCTCCTTCACGCGGAAGGACGGACGGTCCACGATCTTGCCGTCGACGAGGATGTGGCGGTGGGTCACGACCTGGCGCGCCTGCAGGATGGTGCGGGCGAAGCCGGCGCGGAGCACCAGCGCGTCGAGACGGGTCTCGAGGTCCTCGACCAGGGCCTCACCGGTCAGGCCCGGGGCCTTGCGGGCGTCCTCGTACGCACGGGCGAGCTGCTTCTCACGCAGCGCGTACTGGGCGCGCAGACGCTGCTTCTCGCGCAGACGCACCGCGTAGTCGGACTCGGTGCGGCGGCGGGCGCGGCCGTGCTCGCCGGGCGGGTAGGGGCGCTTCTCGAAGTGCTTGACGGCCTTCGGGGTGAGCGCGAGGCCGAGGGCGCGCGAGAGGCGCACCTGGCGACGCGCACGCGTCACGTTGCTCATGTGGTTCTTCCTGTCGTTTCTCGTACGGCACACCCGTGCCCGGTTGCTCCCGGGCGGGGCGTGGGGCCGACCTCCGTGCGTCCGTACGAGGCGGACGCGGCTAGGACCCCAGGCGGTCGTCCGGCTGACCCACGGGGAGACCCCGGGTGCGGACGACCGTGCAACTCTACCGGGTGCGCGTCGCTGGGCCTAATGCGGCCCCGGACGGCGCGGTGCCAGCCCGGGTCACCCGTCCGTCGGCGGCGGCGCCTGGTCCAGCACCGAGCGGATCCGGCCGAGCCGCTCGCCGACCTGACGCTCGTAGCCGTTCTCCGTCGGGCTGTAGTACCGCGTGCCCACCAGGTCGTCGGGCAGGTACTGCTGGGCGGCGATCCCGTGCGGGTGGTCGTGCGCGTACAGGTAGCCCTTGCCGTGGCCCAGCTGCTTGGCGCCGGCGTAGTGCGCGTCGCGCAGGTGCGCGGGCACCGAGCCGAGCCGGCCCGCCTGCACGTCGGCGAGGGCGGCGTTGATCCCGTTGTACGCGGCGTTCGACTTCGGCGCCGTCGCCAGGTGCACCACGGCCTCGGCCAGGATGATCCGCGCCTCGGGCATGCCGATGAGCTGCACGGCCTGCGCCGCGGCGACCGCGGTCTGCAGCGCGCTCGGGTCGGCCATGCCCACGTCCTCGGACGCCGAGATGACGATCCGGCGCGCGATGAACCGCGGGTCCTCCCCCGCCGCGATCATCCGGGCGAGGTAGTGCAGCGACGCGTCGACGTCCGAGCCGCGCACCGACTTGATGAACGCGCTGATCACGTCGTAGTGCTGGTCGCCGTCCCGGTCGTACCGGACGGCGGCGACGTCGATCGCGCGCTCGGTGGTGGCCAGGTCGACGACCGCGGGGGCGTCCGCGTCCTCCCCGAGGTCGACGTCCGGGTCCGCCAGCCGCGCCTCCCGGTCGGCCAGCGCGGCGCCCGCCGCCGCCTCGAGGATCGTCAGCGCCTTGCGCGCGTCGCCGCCGGACAGCCGGAGCAGGTGCTCCTCGGCGTCGTCGGTGAGCACGACCGCACCGCCGAGCCCGCGCTCGTCCTCGACGGCCCGCCGGATCAGCGCCCGGACGTCGTCCGTCTCGAGCGGCTTGAGCGTCAGCAGCAGCGACCGGGACAGCAGCGGCGAGTTCACCGAGAAGCTCGGGTTCTCGGTCGTCGCCGCGACGAGCGTCACCCAGCGGTTCTCCACGCTCGGCAGCAGGGCGTCCTGCTGGGCCTTCGTGAACCGGTGCACCTCGTCGATGAACAGCACCGTCTCCGAGCCGTCGGACGCCAGCCGGCGCCGCGCGTCGTCGACGACCTGCCGCACGTCCTTCACGCCGGCGGTGACGGCCGACAGCTCGACGAACCGGCGGCCGGACGTCGTGGCGACCAGGTACGCGAGCGTCGTCTTGCCCGTGCCCGGCGGGCCCCAGAGCACCACCGAGGACGGGGCCGCCCGCCGCGCCGTGGCGTCGCCCGGCTCGACCAGCCGCCGCAGCGGCGAGCCCGGTACCAGCAGGTGCTCCTGCCCGGCGACCTCCGCCAGGCTGCGCGGGCGCATGCGCACCGCCAGCGGCGCCCCGGCCGACGGGGCGGGCGTGCCCTGCGCCGTCGAGGTCACCGCGTCGAACAGATCCATGCCCACGAGCCTACGGGCGCGGTCCCACACGCCGCGCCGCGGGGCCGGGACGGGTGGGGCGCGCGGGACCGGTGGTGCGCGAGGGGCGCCGGGCCTGCGATGCTGGCCCGCGTGTTCGAGAGCCTCGGCCGCCTGGTCGCCCGCCACCCCCGCCTCACGGTGCTCGTGTGGGTCGTCGTCGCCGCGGGCTGCTTCGCGGTGGCGCTCGTCGGGGTCGGCGGGCAGAACCTGTTCGACCGGCTGAGCACCGGCGAGCCGGTCGTCCCCGGCTCGGACAGCGCGACCGCGAGCGAGCTGCTCGCCTCCACCAGCACGTCCGGCGCGTCCCTCAGCCTCGTCGTGCAGGGCGCGGACCCCGCGACCGAGGGGCTGGCGGAGGCGCTGGCACCCGCCCGCGAGGACGTCGCCGCGGTCGACGGCGTGGTGTCGGTGATCGACCCGTTCGTGCTGCCCGAGGGCCCCGCGAACCCGGCCGCGGCGCCGCTGCTGGCGCAGGACGGCGACGGGTTCCTCCTGGTCGCCGAGCTCGACCCGGAGCTGTCGGACGACGCCGAGTCGGCCGCGCTGCGCGAGCTGCGCGACCGGCTCGAGGCGGTGCCCGACGCGCTGCACGCCGTCGCCCCGGAGGCGACCGGGCTCGTCGGCGGCACCTCGCTCATCGTCTCGGCGATCACGGACCAGGTGGAGCAGGACCTGACCACGGGCGAGGCGATCGCGCTGCCGGTCGCGCTGCTCATCATGGTGCTGGTGTTCGGCGGCTTCCTCGCGGCCGCGATGCCCCTGGCCGGCGCGATCGCGTCGATCGCGGGCGGCCTCGGCGCCCTCGTCGGGCTGTCGTACCTCATGGACGACCTGGAGTCGTCCGTGGTCAACGTGGTGACCGTGCTCGGCCTCGGCCTGTCGATCGACTACGGCCTGCTCATCGTCTCCCGGTTCCGCGAGGAGCTCGGCAAGACCCTCGGCGACGACGAGGGCCGGTCCGCCCGGCGGCGGCGCGGCGACGGGGCCGTGGTCGGCGCGCTGCTCACCACCATGTCCACGGCGGGCCGCACCGTCGCGTTCTCCGCGCTCACCGTCGCGATCTCGATCGCCGGCCTGCTCGTGTTCCGGCAGGACATCCTCCGGGCGTTCGGCGCCGGCTCCGTGGCCGTCATCGTGTTCGCCGTCGCCACGGCGCTGACCCTGGTGCCCGCGCTGCTCGTGCTGGCGGGCCGTCGCCTCGCGCGGCCCAGCGTGCTGTCCCGGGTCCCCGGGGTGCGCGCCGTGCTGGCCCGCACCGCCGACGTCGAGCGCGAGGAGGGCGTGTTCTCCCGCCTCGCCGCGCGCGTGCAGCGGCGCCCCTGGTGGGTGATGGGCGGCTCGCTGGCGGTGCTGCTGGTGCTCGCGACCCCGCTGCTGCACCTCGAGCTGCGGAACTCCACCACCGAGCTGCTCCCCCGGTCCAGCCCGCAGCGCGAGTACGTGCAGGTGCTCGCCGAGCAGTACCCCGCGTCCACCTCGGCCGCGGTGCCCGTGGTCGCCCGGACGTCCGTCGCGGACGCGCAGGCCGTCGTGCCGGACCTCGAGGCGCTGGACGGCGTGGCCTCCGTGGACGCGCCGGTCGCGCGCGGGTCGGTCGTCGTGATCGGCGTGCGCCCCGACACCGACGACCCCGGCGGCGCGGACGCCCAGGCGGTCGTGCACGAGCTGCGGGACCTGGACCTGCCGTTCGAGGCCTACGTCGGCGGGCAGGCCGCGAACCAGATCGACTTCACCGACGCGCTGGTGGACCGCGCACCCTGGGCGCTCGGCATCGTGGCCGTCGCCACCCTCGTGCTGCTGTTCCTCATGACCGGCTCGGTGCTGGTGCCGATCAAGGCGCTGCTCACCAACATCGTGTCGCTCTGCGCGTCGCTCGGCGTGCTGGTCTGGGTGTTCCAGGACGGGCACCTGTCCGGGCTGCTCGCGTTCGACCCCACCGGCGGCATCGAGACCTACGTGCTCGCGCTCGTCATCGCGTTCGCCTTCGGGCTGGCGATGGACTACGAGGTGTTCCTGCTGTCCCGGATCAAGGAGCTGCACGACGCCGGGGCGCCCAACGACGTGGCCGTCCGGCTCGGGCTGCAGCGGTCCGGCCGGGTCATCACCTCCGCGGCGGCGATCATCATCGCGGTGTTCGCGGGGTTCGTCGCCGGCGAGCTGCTGGTGATCAAGGAGGTCGGCTTCTCGCTGGCCGTGGCGGTGCTGATCGACGCGACCCTGGTCCGGCTGCTGCTGGTGCCCGCCACGATGACCGTGCTGGGCGACCTGAACTGGTGGGCCCCGGCACCCCTGCGCCGGCTGCACGCCCGCCTGGCGATCACGCACTGACCCCAGCGCCGCGCGCGCGGCCCGCTCCGCGACGGGCCGGCCTCGCGCCCGCCGCTGCCCCCGGGCCGCGCCCGCGCCCGACCGCCGGCCCGCGCCTGCGCCAGCGCCCGCGCCG
>NZ_VEGH01000001.1 GCF_007679345.1 Cellulosimicrobium cellulans | reverse complement strand
GCGATCGGCGCGGTCGTGCTGGTCGACACCGACCGCCTGGACCAGTGCTTCCCGGCCGTCGACTACTTCGAGTCCCGCGGCATCCCGTTCGTCGTCGGCGTGAACTGCTTCGACGGCGTCGCCAAGCACCGCCTGGAGGACGTGCGCGAGGCGCTCGCCATCCCGGCGCACGTGCCGGTGCTCTACACCGACGCCCGGTCCCGCACGGCGACCAAGCAGACGCTGATCTCGCTCGTGCAGCTCGCCATGGAGCGCCTGCGCAACCACGCGTGACGGCCCGGCCCGCGCGCCCCGCTACAGTGCGGGGCGTGCGGGTCTACGCCGACGGCTCGGCGCTCGTGCGCTACCTGCCGTTCCCGGACCACTCGGTGGACTGGCAGCGGTGGGCGGAGCGGCACGGAGCCGACCTCCTCGTCACGTCGCTGTCCCTGAGCGAGCTGCGCCACGCGGCCGCCACGGCGCCGGCGCACGTCCGCGCGCGCGCCCGCGACGCCGCCGAGCAGCTGGAGGTCGTCCGGTTCTCGGACCAGGCCGTCGGCGCCGCCGCGATGACCACCGCGGTCCTGTCGCCGTTCGCGTCCCTGCACCTCGGCGTCGCGCTGGCGCACCCGGAGGTCACGGCGTTCGCGTCGTACGACGTGCGGCTGGCCTCTGTCGCCGCGATCCACGGCCTGACGGTCGTGTCCCCGGGCCTCCCGGACCGCTGGTGGGACGTCGCGGCCTGACCCCCTCGCGCCGACCGCCCGAGAACCTGCCCCCTACAGCCACCCGCATCTCGGGTGCCCACCGCATTTGTGCGAAACGTGGCGCGTGATCTGCGACGTCGCAGAACACCTACCCCCCGGTCGGCGTCCTTAGCGTCGACGACGAGCCCGTGGCCGTCCCGGCACGGGCCGTTCGAGCGGGGGCGACTCGACCTCGCGCGCCGCGGGCCGGCCGCCCCCTGGTGGGAGAGGACGGGAAGATGAGACTGATCAGACGCGCGCTGGGGACGGGGGCGGCGCTGGCGCTGCTCGCGCCGGTCGCCCTGGCGACGGCACCGGCTGCGTGGTCGCACGGCTACGTCGGTGGGTCCGAGTCGGGCATGGTGGCCCGGGCGGCGCTGCGCACCAACGCGAACCTCGGCGCGGTGCAGTACGAGCCGCAGAGCATCGAGGGCCCCAAGGGCTTCCCGGAGGCGGGCCCGGCCGACGGACAGCTCGCCTCGGCGGGGAACGCGCGGTTCTCCGCGCTGGACGAGCAGTCCGCGGACCGGTGGGTGAAGAACGCGATCTCCCCCGGGCCGAACCGGATCAGCTGGGTGTACACGGCACCGCACAAGACCACCAAGTGGGACTACTTCATGACGGTCCCGGGCTGGGACCAGAACGCGCCGCTGAGCCGCGCGTCGTTCGAGAAGATCGGCACCGTGCAGCACGACGGGTCGATGCCGACCGCCGGTGCCGTGCACGTGGTGGACGTCCCGGCGGACCGGGTGGGCTACCACGTCATCTACGCCGCGTGGACGGTCGACGACACCGGCGCCGCGTTCTACAACGTCATCGACGTGGACGTCGCGGGCGAGGAGCCGGGCGTGGTCGACCCGCCGGTCGACCCCGAGACCCCCCCGGACGTCGGCCCGCCGGTCGACCCCGCGGAGCCCGGGACCGGCGACGAGGGGACGGTCGACGTCACCGCGACCGTGCCGCGCCCCGAGCAGACGGACGGCGTGCTGGCCATGTCGGTCGCCGGTTCCGGCCTCGACCTCGGCTCGCCGACCAACGCCGGGGACCGGCTGCGGTTCGAGGGCGCCCTGCCGACCGTCACCGTGACCGACTCGCGCTCCGACGCGCAGGCCGGCGACGGCGGCTGGACCGTGTCCGGCCAAGCCCGCGACCTCGTCGCGGGCGCCACGACGCTCACCGCCGAGAACCTCGGCTGGACGCCGGTCCTGCTCAGCGACAAGCACTGCGTCACGCCCGGGTCGCCCGTCTCGACCCGCCTCGCCGGTGGCACCGGGCTCGCGGCCCCCGCGACCCTCGCCACCGCGGCGTCGCACGGCCGTGCCGGTGCCACCGAGCTGACCGCGGGCGTGGTGCTCGACGTGCCGGTCGACGCGCCGGCCGGCAGCTACGCGGGCGCCGTCACGCTCACGCTGTTCCCGGTCGACTGACCCCCGGTGCCGACGCGGCCGGTCGCCCCGGCCGCGTCGGCACCGCCGTGCCCGCCCTCGACACCCCTCACGGAGCCCGCCGTGCCCCGCACGTCCACCACCCGCCGTCCCCGGCAGCCCGCCGCGCTCGCCCTCGCCGTGGGCCTCGCGCTGCTGCCGGGGCTCGGTGCGCCCGCCCTCGGCCAGGCCGCCGCGGCGGCCGCGACCGAGCGCACCACCTGGGCGCTGGAGCCCGCGACCCCCGACGGCCCCGACGGGCGGGTCTCCTACCGGCACACCCTCGACCCCGGCGCCGAGATCACCGAGCACGTCGCGCTGACCAACTTCAGCGAGCACCCGGTGACCTTCCAGGTCTACGCGGGCGACGGCGTGCTCACCTCCGACGGGCAGTTCGACCTGCCTCCGGCGGGGACCACCCCGGTCGGGGCAGGGTCCTGGATCGCGATGGGCGACCCGGCGGGCGCCCTCGCCGAGCCCGGGACCGTGCAGCACCTGGAGGTCGCCGGGGGCGGCACCGTCACCGTGCCGTTCGTCGTGCGCGTCCCCGCCGAGGCCACGCCCGGCGACCACCCCGCCGGGATCGTCGCCGCCGTGGCCACGAGCACCGCCGACGGGGCCGGGGTCGACAGCCGGGTCGGCGCCCGCCTGCACCTGCGGGTCACCGGGGACCTGGTCACCGCCCTCGCGGTGCCCGAGGTCGTGGCGACCTACGTCCCGTCCTGGAACCCGTTGGCCGCCGGCACGCTGCGGCTGGAGTACCAGATCGCGAACGTCGGCAACGTCCGGCTCGGCGGTACCGTCGCCACCCACGTCGCCGGCCCGTTCGGCCTTGCCGGGGGCGGCACCGAGGGGCCGGACCCGCGGGAGGTGCTGCCCGGCGCCTCCGTCCCCGTCATCACCGAGGTCCCCGCCTGGCCGCTGGGGCGGCTGTCCGGGGAGGTGACGATCACCCCGGTCGTCGTGGGCGAGGACGCGCTCACCGGCGCCTCCGTCCTGGTGCAGGTGCCGTTCAGCGCGTGGGCGCTGCCGTGGGTGCAGGTCGCCGTGGTGGTCCTGGTCGCCGCCGCCGTGGTCGCCGCGGTGCTGCTGCGCTGGCGCCGCGCCGAGGCCGCTCAGCGACGGATCGACGAGGCGGTCGCCGCCGCCCGCGCGGCCGCCGGGCCCCCGTGGGCCCGCTGACCGCGCCTCGCGGAGTCCGCCCTCGACCGCCTACCGTCGGGGCATGACGCAGCTCGACCTCACCGGGCGCACCGCGCTCGTCACCGGATCCACCCAGGGCATCGGCGCGGCGATCGCCGCCGGCCTCGCCCGCGCCGGGGCCCGCGTGGCCGTCAACGGCCGCACCGCCGGCTCGGTCGGAACCGCCGTCGCGCGGCTGGCCGCGGAGCACGGGGACGGCCCCGGGTCGTTCGTCGCCGCACCCGGCGACGTCAGCACCGACGCGGGCGCCGAGGCGGTCCGCGCCGCCGTCCCCGACGTCGACGTGCTGGTCAACAACCTCGGCATCTTCGAGGCCCGCCCGGCGCTGGAGATCACCGACGACGAGTGGCGCCGGTACTTCGAGGTCAACGTGCTCGCCGCCGTCCGGCTGACCCGGGCGTACCTGCCGGGGATGACCGGGCGCGGGTGGGGCCGGGTGCTGAACATCGCCTCGGACTCGGCCGTCGTCATCCCGGCCGAGATGATCCACTACGGGATGTCGAAGACCGCCCTGCTCGCGGTGTCCCGCGGCTTCGCCAAGGAGGCGGCCGGGACCGGGGTCACGGTGAACTCGGTGATCGCCGGACCGACGCACACCGGCGGCGTCGAGGAGTTCGTGTACTCGCTGGTCGAGAAGGACCTCCCGTGGGACGAGGCGCAGCGCGAGTTCATGCGGCGGCACCGGCCGCAGTCGCTGCTGCAGCGGCTGATCGAGCCCGAGGAGATCGCGAACCTGGTGGTGTACCTGGCATCACCGCTGGCGTCGGCGACGACCGGTGGCGCGGTGCGGGTGGACGGCGGGTACGTGGACGCGATCCTGCCCTGAGGTCGTCGCTGCGTGGGTGCCGCTGAGTGGTGCTCTCCCCGCTGATCATGCGAGAACATGCGTCTCGACCACGACCGGACTCAGTCCGGGTCGGTACGGCGGGACAGGGTGGCGGGTGCGCTCGCTGACGGATCACGAGGAGCCGTCGGGGCTGCTGCTGGCGTACGTGGACGAGTCCGTACTCGACGGACCGCTTCTACCTCGGAGCGGTGCTCGTCGACGGTGCCGCCGTCCACCGGATCGAGGCCGGGCTCGACTCCCTGGTCGCGCAGTACCACTTCGCGCCGTCGCACCACTCCCGGCTGCTCCAGGCGGCGCCCGTCGTCGAGCACGAGCACTGCTGGACCCCGTAGACGCACGAGGGCCCCGTCCGTCGACGGGGCCCAAGGCAAGGCGGGAGGCCTGATGGCGTCCTGCAGGTCCAGGGTAGCGAGGTTCGGCAGACCCCAGCCACCCCTTCTCGCTCGGGTTCCCGCTGGTAGGGTCGCCGCGTTCGTGGGAGGGCTGGCTGAGCGGCCGAAAGCGACGGTCTTGAAAACCGTTGGGGCGTCGAAAGGCGTCCTCGTGGGTTCGAATCCCACGCCCTCCGCTCCGCTCACCGGGTCGGGTCGAAGGTCACCCGGAAGGGGCCGCCGGCGACCGTCCGCGGCGCCGTCCGGCCGTCGGCGTCGGTCGCCGCGACGGTGTCCAGGACGTACAGGTCGTAGTCGCCGGCGGTCGGCTGGGCCCAGGGCGGCTCGGGGCAGCCGGACCACCACTGGAACACCTCGGACGCGAACGCCCCGCCGGGCTCCACCGCGAACGGGGTCCCGGTCAGGGCCCCGTCGACGACCGAGAACCCGTCGGGACCGGTCACGACCGTGCCGGAGTCGTCCACGAGCACCGCGCGCAGGCCCTGCGGCACGAGCCCCTCCAGCCCGGCGCGCGTCGCCGTCAGGGTCACCGGGACGTGCAGCCCGGCGCTGCCGATCCGGGTCGGCGCGCCCTCGGGCCCGAACGACGCCACCAGGTCGGGGTCCGCGGCGGCGCGCCGCCACGCGTCCGGCAGCGGCTGCCCGCACACGGGACGGTCCTGGTAGCGCTGGACGGCCTGCTCGGCCGTGCGGGCCGCGGCCACGGCGTCGAACGCGTCACCCAGCGCCACGGGCGCCAGCTCGACCGTCTCGTCGGCGTCCGACGCGATCACACGGAACGTCCCGGACAGCGGCCGGCCCGTCCGGCAGTCCAGGGCCGGGTACAGCCAGGAGGGCGAGAAGGTGCCGGGGCTGGTGGTGGACTCGACCTGCGGCAGCTCGCGGCCCGGCTCGTTCCAGAACGCGACCGTGCCGGTCTCGTCCAGCAGCAGCACCCGGAGGTCGGACGTCCCGTCGCCGGCGGGCTCGCCCGGGCGGTCGCTCGTCGTCTGCAGGTTCAGGAACAGCGTGGTGTCGCCCGCGCCGCCGCGGAACGCCGCCGCCGGCACGTCGAAGGCGCCGGGCACGACGGCGCCCTGGACCTCCACCACGGCGCTGTCGTGCAGCTGGACGGCGGGCGCGGTCCCGCAGGGCTCGGTGCCCGGGACCCAGCCCGCCACCGGCCCGGTGGCCGTCGTCGGCGTCGCCGACGGGCTCGGCGAGGGGGAGGCGGAGGACGTCGGACGAGCGGGCGCCACCGGGCTCGGCCCGGGGACCGCGCCGAGCGCCAGCGCCGCGGCGCCGACGGAGGTCGCGGCGACGAGGGCGGCGGCGACGCCCGCCGTGCGCCGGACGGCCCGGCGTCGGCGGACCCGGCGCCGGAGGTCGGCGACCGGCGGGGTGCGGAGCACACGGGCCGCCCCGACGGCGATCTCCGCCAGGCCGGCGCGCAGGTCCTCGCTCATCGGCGGTCCCCCTCGTGGACGAGCACGGTCTCGGACGGCAGCAGCGCGGCCTGCGGGCCGAGCACCTCGGCGAGCCGGGCCACCGCGGTGCTGAGGTAGCGCTTGACGGTGCCCTCGGCGATGCCCAGGACGGCCGCGATGTCCCGCACCTGCAGGTCGTCCCAGTAGCGCAGCACGACGCACGCCCGCTGCCGCCGGGACAGCCCGTCGAGGGCCGCCTGCACGTCGCGGCGCTCGGCCACCCGTTCGGCGGGGCCGTCGTAGCTGTCCGCCCGGCCGAGCAGGTGCCGCACGCGGTCCCACTGCCGCCGGCGCCGGTACCGGTCGACCCAGGTCGTCGCCATCACGCGGCGCAGGTAGCCCTCGGCCGACTCGAGCTCGAGCACCCGGGACCGGGCGAACGTGGTGACCAGCGCGTCCTGGAGCAGGTCCTCGGCCTCCCGCAGGTCGCCGGTGAGCAGGTACGCGTAGGCCCCGAGCGCGTCCCCGCGCCGGCGGACCAGCTCCGCCATCAGGTCGTCAGACCTCCCGGCCCGGTCCATCCCCACCCCCTGGTGCTGCGACAGCGTCACACACAAGGACGGTTCCGCGGGCCGGAACGTTGCAGGCGGCGCGCGACGGGTTCGGTCGCACGTCCGCGGCGGGGCCCCGGCGCCGCGTCACCACGCCGCGCGTGCCGCGAGCCCCAGGGTGTACTCCTCCCAGTACGTCCCGGCGGCCGGGCCGCCGTTGCACGTCCCGTCCGAGCGCCCGACCGTCTTGATCCACAGGTTCGCCACGTGCGGGCCCGCGCCGGTCGCGCCGGGTCGGGCGCCGAGCGCGCGCCCGTCGGGGTTGCACCACACGGTGCCGTCCGGCCCGGCGAGCGGCCCCGCGCCGTTGCGCGAGGTGTCCACGACGAACGCCTTGCCGCCGAGCAGCGCCGACAGGTAGGTGCCGTAGGCCTCCTCGTGCGCGCTGCGCTGGAAGTTCGACACGTTGACCGAGAAGCCCGCGGCGCGGTCGACGCCCGCGGCCCGCAGCCGCAGCGCCATCTCGCGGAGCTGGTCGGCGCTCCAGCCGAAGCTGTTGCTGCTGGCGGCGTCGAGGTAGACCTCGGCGCCGGCGGCGGCGTAGGCCTCCACGGAGGTGCGCAGCAGCGCGAGGCGCTCGTCGCGGTCCCCGCACCGGTCGAGGTGCAGCAGCGCGTCCGGCTCGACCACGACGACGGCGCGCGCGCCGCGCAGGCCCGCGGCGACGCCGGTGACCCAGGCGCGGTACTCGTCGGCGGTCGCGAGGCCGCCCGCGGAGTAGGACCCGCAGTCGCGGTGCGGGATGGCGTAGGTGACGAAGACCGGGGTCCGACCGGCCGCGGTGGCCGCCGCGGCGTAGCTGCGGACGGCGGTGGTGCCGTCGGCGGGGCCCAGCCAGCGCGCGGAGCCGCCGCTCGCGGCCTTGTCGAGCAGCAGGGCGTCGGCGGTCCGGCCCTGCGTGCGGGCGGTGGCCGCGGCGCGGGCGACGTCGGAGGCGGGGTCGGCGTACTGCGGCGCACCGGACAGGACGGTGCGGTAGACCCTCTCGCCCGAGCCCCCGTCCGTCGACGCGCCCCCGGAGCCCGAGCCGGGGCGGTGCACCACCGGCAGCGGCGCGGGCAGGGGCAGGGTCACGACGGCCGGCACCTTCTCGGTGGCCGGGGTCGGCGAGGACCAGGCGCTCGCCCCGTCCCGCGCGATCAGGTAGATGCGCCCGTGGTCCTTGACGACGAGCCGGGCGCCGGGGGACGCCGCACCGGCCGACCACAGCACCGCGCCCGCCGGGGAGATCACCTGCAGGTCGCCGGCGGTGGTGACCCGCGCGGAGGCGCCGGGGGCCGACGTGCCGGTCCGCCACTCGACCCCGCCGGCGCGGGTGAGGGCGAGGTCGCCGTCTCCGCCCATCGTCAGCCGCACGTCCCCGGTGGCGATCGACTCGCCCGCGAGCAGGAGCCCACCCGACGGCACCCGGTCGGCGGCCGACGTCCGCAGGGCGGGGCCGTCGGTGGTGGACTTCCACACCAGCCGGCCCGCCGTGTCCACGGTGTACACGACGCCGTCCGGCTTGACGATCGACCGTGCCCCCGCCGACGCCGCGCCCGTCGTCCAGAGCAGCGTCCCCGACGCCGAGCGCACCTCCAGCGCCCCCGACGGCTGCTGCACGAGCCGCGCCCCGGGGTTGCCGGTCGTCCCGGTGTGCCAGAGGACCGGACCGCCGCCGAGGCGCACGGTCACGTCGCCGTCGGCGCCGACCGCGAGGGTGTGGGCGCTGCCGACCGCGGTGAGCGCGGTGCCCGCGGTGAGTTCCTGGCCGGAGGTGAGCCGGTCGACCGGGGCAGCGGCGGTGGGAGCGGCCGCCCGGACCGGGGCGCCCGTGCCCGCCGCGGAGGCCGGGGAGGGGGCGAGCACGACGGCGGCGAGCAGCGCGACGGTGGCCGCCCGGACGGCGACGGCGAGCGGCGCCGACCAGCGGGAGGTCGACCGGGGCAGGGCGGAGCGGGTGCGGGGCATGGCGGGTCCTCGTCGGGAACGGCTTTCCCCACCCATCGGCGGCCGTCGGCGCCCGCGACCTCGTAGGTGCGGGTGAACCGCCACCTAGGTGCCGGCGGTGCGTACGGTCGTGCCCGACCGGGGGGCGGTCGATCAGAGAGGATCGCCATGCCCCCGACCACCGTCCGCCACGTCCTCGCCGGCGCCTGCGCCGCTGCGCTCCTGCTCGCCGGCTGCACCGGTGGGTCGCCCGACGCGGGCGCCACCGCACCCGCACCCGCGCCCGACCTCGGCCCGCTCGAGGAGTACCTCGCCCGCGTGTACGGCTGGGCGGACGGCGACGCGCCGAGCGCCGAGGACCAGCAGGCCGAGCACGACCGGCGGCAGCGCGAGGCCGAGGAGCGCATCGCGGCGTGCATGCGCGAGCAGGGGTTCGACTACGTCCCCGCCGACGGCGACGGGGGCGTGGTGTCCGGCGTGGACCCGGAGGTCGCGTGGGGCACCGCCGAGTTCGCCGAGCAGTACGGCTACGGGATCAGCACCGACCCCTACGGCTGGGACGACCAGGAGCTCCCGATGACGGAGGACCCCAACCAGGAGTACCTCGACGCGATGTCCGACGCCGAGCGGGACGCGTACTGGGCGGCGCTCTGGGGCCCGCCGCACGAGGCGGACGAGACGTTCGACGCCGACGAGTGGGAGTACGACTGGACCCGGGCGGGCTGCAACGGCGCGGCCCACCACGAGGTCTGGGACGACGACCCGTCGGACGAGTTCGCCGGGCTCCAGGACGCGATGCGCGAGGTGTGGGAGCAGATCGCCGTCGACCCGCGGGTGCGCGCCCTCGACGCCGCGTGGTCCGCGTGCATGGCGGCGGCCGGCTTCGGCGGCCTCGACTCGCGGGACTCGGTCTACCAGCCGCTCAACGACGAGTGGAACCGGGTCCAGGGGTGGGACGACCCGGACTACCAGGCGCTGCTGGAGGCCTGGGACTGGGCGGCCGACCCGGACGGACCCGGGGAGCCCGACGTGGACCCGGAGGAGGTGCGCGCGTTCACGGCGCACGAGATCGCGATGGCCGTCGCCGACGTCGGGTGCCAGGTGGAGGTCGCGTACGACGACGGGGTCCGGCAGGTCAGCCACGAGCTCCAGCGGGAGTTCGTGGACCACCACCGGGCCGAGCTCGACGCGTGGGTGGCGGCCGCCACCGGGGACGCGTGAGCCCGGCCCGGCCCGGACGTCAGACCGCCGAGCCCGCACCGCCGGCCTGCGCGACCGCCGCGGCGATCCGCCGCTGCGTCAGGGCCTCCCGCCGGGCGCGCGCCCGGCGGACGGCCAGCGCCACGCCGACCAGCAGGAGCACCAGCCCGAGCTGCGGCCAGGGCACGGCCCAGGCCGACCAGGACGACTCGGCGGCCGTCAGGGCGGCCGTCACCTCGTCCCCGCCGACGACCGACGGTGCGACGGCGACCCCGCCGCCGAGCCGGACCAGCGGCCACGCCTCGACCTCGACGCTGCTCGCGGCGGTGCCCCCGGGCAGCACCTCGCGCAGCGCGGGACCGTCCACGGTCGTGCGGGCGGCGCCGAACGGCCCGGCGGCGCTCGCGGACGACGTGGTCCCGAGGCGGACGTTGCCGGTGTTCGCCACGGTGTAGTCGACGCGCAGCGTGCCGGGGGCGAACGGGTTCCACGACGGGGTCCACGTCGTGCGCACGTCCTGCACGGCCAGCGCCGGGGCGAGGTCGCCGGTGACCCGCAGGTGCAGGCGCGCCCCGACCCGGCTGTCCATCGCGACGCCCGCGCCCGCGTCGGTGGCGAGCGCGGCGACGACGCCGGCGGGGTGGTCGCCGGGGGTGGCGTCGGCGGGCACGCGGACGACGAGCGGCAGCGTCACCGCCGACGCGGCCGGCACCTCGACGCGGTGGACCGCACCGGGCTCGGCGAGCGCGCCTGCCGCGTCGCCGAGCGCGATCCAGGCCCCGGCGGCCTCGGCCTCGGACCCGGTCGGCGGCAGGTCGAACTGCCCGTCGGCGGTGAGGAGCCCGTCGCCGGCGTACACCTCGAAGGTCGCCGCGTGGTCGGAGAAGTTGGTGAGCGTGACGTGCTCGGCGATCTCGGTGCCGGGGTCGACGTCGTGCCGGAACGACACCCGGCCGTCGGGGCCGTCGGCGGTGGCCGGCTCCAGGGCCCAGGTGGTGCGGGCGGCGGCCTCGGCGGCGGGCGCCGGGTCGCCCGCGGCGGGCGCGAGCGCGGCGGCGTGCCCGGCGGTGGGCAGCGCCAGGGCGGCGGCGAGGGCGAGGGCGGCGGACGCCCGACGGCGTCGCGGGGTGGTGGTGCGCGGCACGGCGGTCTCCAGCGGGTCGCGGGGGAGGTGGCGGGGGAGGGCGGGGCGAGGGCCCGGCGTGCCCGTGCGGGCGGCGCCGGGCCCTCGCGGTGGGGTCAGTCGACCGGGAACAGCGACACCGTGAGCGAGCCGGCGTACTCGCCGGCGCGGGTGTCGACGGGGACCTCGAGCGCGAGCTCGGCGGTGAGGTGGGTGGTGCCGAGCCGGCCGTCCGAGGTCGCCGTCGCGAGCGTCGCCGGGGTGGCGAGGCCCGCGCCGCCGCCGAGGACGGTCGCGACCGGCGAGCCGGGCGTGACGCCCGGCCTGGTGGTGAGCAGGCCCGGCGTCCAGCCGAGGTGCTGCGCCCGCAGGACCTGCGAGCCGGTGGACAGGTCCGCCGCCTGGCCGGAGACGGTCCAGCCGCCCGTCCCCGCCTGGGCGTTCGAGCGGGAGTCGGTCACCGACACCGTCGGCAGCGCGCCGCCGAACCGGAGCCGGTCGCCGACGTCGGCGCCGCCGCCGAGGGCCACGCCCTCGCCGAAGTCGGCCACCGACATGGTGAGCGAGCCCTCGACCTCGCCGGCCTGCGGCACGGTCGCGGTCAGCGGGATCTCACCGGCCTCCGGCGCGTCCTCGCGGCCCCAGGACTCGAACGCCACCCGGGCGACGTCGACGTTGTCCAGGTAGGCGCCGCGGACCGGGTCGGTCC
This sequence comes from Cellulosimicrobium cellulans, assembly GCF_007679345.1. Lineage (GTDB taxonomy): Bacteria > Actinomycetota > Actinomycetes > Actinomycetales > Cellulomonadaceae > Cellulomonas > Cellulomonas cellulans_A. Next base: position 496,656 of record NZ_VEGH01000001.1, on the reverse strand, counting down.
CCGTCGCGTAGGAGGCGAGCAGCTCCGACCCGGCGCCCTTGGCGAACAGCGGGACGAGCTGGTTGGTGTGGTTGCCGGAGAACCAGGCCTCGTCCGGCAGCTGGCCCTTGGCGCCGGTGATCGGCGTCCAGGTCGGGTCGGACTGCGACCCGTCGAGGTAGCCCGTCTCGTGGTCGGCGGTGACGATGACGAGGGTCTCGTCCCAGGAGGACTCGGCCTCGACCCAGTCGACGACCGTCTCGACGGCGCGGTTGAACTCGACCGTCTCCTCGATGTTCCGGGTGGTCTCGTTGGCGTGGCCGGTCCAGTCGATGGCGCCGCCCTCGACCATGAGGAACAGCCCGTCCTCGTCCTGCTCCAGCACGTTGAGCGCACCCTGGGTCATCGTGGCGAGGGACGCGACGTCGTTCTGCGCGACCTCGAACGGCAGCTGCCCCTCGGCACCGCCGGAGCGCGCCTGCTGCAGCGTGGAGGCGACCTGGGCGAGGCCGAAGACCTGCTCGGGGACGTCGCCGCCCGCGGCCAGCGCCTCGAACTCGGCCCTGTCCTCGATCAGGGTGAACGGGGTCTGGCCGTCCGTGAGCTTGTTCCAGGCGCCCTCGCTGAGGTAGTCGAACCGGCCGGTGCCGATCGCCTGGTGGTCGTCGTCGAAGTACGGGTGACCGGCGCCCATGATGACGTCGAGCGGGCCCGCGATCATCTCGTCGGAGATGCCGTGCAGGTCGTTGCGGCTGGCGTTGTGCGCGCCCCACGACGCGGGCGTCGCGTGCGAGAACTGCACCGACGTGACCACGCCGGTGGCCTTGTCGAGCTCGGCGGCGCGCTCGGCGACGTTCTCGACCCGGTTGCCCTCGGGGTCGAGGCCGAGCATGCCGTTGTTCGTCTTCACCCCCGTGGCCAGCGCGGTCCCCGCGGCGGCGGAGTCGGTGGCGCCCTCGGAGATCCAGTCGAAGTCGGCCCAGGCCTTGGTCGGGTCGTACTCCGCGCGGCCGTTGGCCGAGTGGGTCGACATGGCGACCTGGACGGGGAACGACTGGAACACCTGCGACGCCGTCCCGGGCAGGTGCCGGATCGTGCCGGCCTGCGGGTCGACGTCGACCTGGGCATAGGTGGTGCCGTGCTCGTAGAGCGACGCGGCGTCGATGTGGTTGTAGCCCATGCCGTCGCCGATGAGGACGATGACGTTCTTCGGGCTGGTGGGGTCGGCAGCGGCCGCGGGCACGGCCGAGGTCAGGGCGACGGCGGCGGCGATCGCGCTCGTCCCCGCGAGGGAGAGCCACCGGCTGGGTCGTCGGGTCATGATCTCTTTTCCTGTCGAGTCACGGCGAGCGGTCACTCGCCTCCTCGACCCTCGGCGTCGGCTGTGTATCGCCGGTGAACTGCCGGAGAAACCGGACGAAACAGTCGAACCGCCCTGGCGGCCGACGCCGGAATTGCGTGGCGGTCGTGGCGCTCAATCACCGCGCGACCACCTACTCGACCTCTGTGGAACCACTCAACTACGACGTTGCTGCACCGGTGGTGATACGCAAAAGTCCCATCGTCCACCTACGGGCCCAGACATCGTGCGTCGCGCTGCGCTGGCATGCGGTCCAGACGACGGCGCGGGAGCCGTCCGGAGGAGGACACGCAGATGCCGAGAACACCGGCGCGCCGAGTGGCGCGCGCCCTGGGGACGACCGTGACGGCGCTCGCCCTGGCGCTCGCGGGGGCGGTGGGCGTCCCCGCCGCAGAGGCACCGAGGCCCGCCGCGGCGGACGAGGGGTCGCTGCTGCTGCTCGAGACGTTCGAGGGCCGGGCGGTCGCGGACCCCCGCGTGATCCCGCTCGGCTCGGTCTGCCTGACCGGCGCGTCCACGGGCCTGACGCCCCCGGTGGCCGGCGGGTCCGCGCTGGGGCCCTGCCCGCCCGGGAGCGGCAGCGGGCCGACGCCCGGCGCGGCTCCGGGCTTCCTGCAGCTCACCGACGACGTGGTGAGCCAAGCGGGCGGCGTGGCCCTCGACCGCGCCGTCCCCGCAGGTGCCGGGCTCGTGGTCGAGTACGACCAGTACATGTACCGACCCCGCGGCGGGGACGGCGCCGACGGCATCGGGCTCGTGCTCGTCGACGGCGCGCACGACCTGCGCGAGCTCGGCGCCTTCGGCGGCAGCCTCGGCTACGCCCAGGACCGGACGACGCCGGGGGTCTCCGGCGCCTACCTCGGCGTCGGGTTCGACCTGTACGGGAACTTCGCGCGGGACGACACCGGACGCGGTGCGGGGTGCGCGGCGCCGTCGCCGTACACCGCCGGGCTGGTGCCGAACGCGGTGACCGTCCGCGGCCCGGGCGACGGAGGCACCGGCTACTGCTGGCTCGCGACCCGGGAGCTCGACAGGTCCGCGCAACGGCTCGACGCCTCCGGCTGGACCTCGACGACGGCGCTGCTCGCGGCCGCGCAGCGGAACGTGCGCGTCACCGTCAGCCCCGACGTCCGGCCGGACGTCACGGTCGAGATCGACTTCACCGGGACCCGCACCGCCTACCAGACCGTGCTCACGCACACCATGGCCGAGGAGGCGCCCGCGACGTACAAGCTGGGCTTCGCCGCCGCGACGGGCGCCGTGAGCGACGTGCACCTGATCCGCGACGTGGAGGTCCGCACGGTCGAGCCCCTGTCGCCCCTCCACCTGGTCGTCCAGGTGGCGCAGACCGACGACCTGCCGGACGCGTTCCGGGCCGGCAGCGCGGTCCCGTTCGACCTGGTGGTCACGAACACCGACGCCGAGCCGCTGACCGACGTCCAGGTGCACGACCCGCTGGTCGGACCCGACGCGGTGTGCACGGTGCCCGAGCTCGGACCCGCCGGCTCCGCGACCGCGTCGGTGACGTGCCGGGTCGAGGTCGTCGTCGGGGCCGAGCACGCCCGGGCCGGCGAGCTGCTGAACGCGGCACGGGCGACGGCGATCGGCGCGGACGGGCCCGTCACGGCGACCGACGACGTCCTCGTGGCGATCACCGGGAGCCCCGGGCTCGAGATCACCACGTCCGCGGTGGTCGACGGGGGCCCGGGCGGGCTCGTCACGGCGGGCGACCTCGTCCTGCTCGCCTACGAGGTGCGGAACACGGGCGACGTCGACCTGACCGACGTGCGCGTCCGCGAGGACCTGGGCGTCGCGGTCACCTGCGACGCGACGGCGCTGGCGCCGGGCGAGGCGACGGTCTGCGCGGCGGAGCCCTACGTGCTGCGGGACGCCGACCTGCTCGCCTCCGGGGTCAGGAGCGTGGCGTCCCCGGACGCGACCGTGCCGGCGCACGCCGACCCGCTGGTCCCCGTCCCGGGCACGCTCGACGTCCCGCTCGTCGCGGCGACCGCCGCCCTCGCGGTCACGCAGGAGGCCGTGCTGGTGGCGGACCACGGCGACGACGTCGCGGGTGTCGGCGACGTCGTGCGGTACGACGTCGCCGTCGAGAACACCGGCGACCTGCCGCTCAGCGGGCTGGTCGTCGAGCACGACCGCGCCGGCTCCGCGACCTGCGGGGCCACCGAGCTCGACCCCGGTGCCACGACCACCTGCACCGGGGACGCCGAGCACGTCGTGACGGAGGCGGACCTCGTGGCGGGCGGGGTCGCGGCGGTCGCCCGGGCGACCGCGCGGACGGCCGCCGGGACGCCGGCCGACGGGGAGCACGCCGTCACGACCCCGACGCGCGCCGCAGTGGCGGAGATCGCGCTGGAGATGACCGCCACCGTCGAGCAGGACGACGCCCCCGGCGTGTCCGAGGTGCGGGTCCGGTACGCGTTCGAGGTGGCGAGCACCGGCACCGTCACCGTGCACGACGTCGCCGTCACCGGCCTGCAGGTGGGGGACGTGCCCGCCGGCGACGTCGTGTGCGCGGCGACCACCCTGGCGCCCGGGGACGTGACCGGCTGCGCGGCCACGGAGGTGTACGTGGTGACCGCTGCCGACCGGGAGGCGGGGGAGGTGCACGCGACCGCCACCGCCCGTGCGCAGGCGCCCGCGGGGGTGCCGGCCGTGCAGCCGGTGACCGCGGGGACGACGGCCTTGGTGCCGGAGATGGTGGTCGACCCGGAGCCCGAGCCGGAGCCCGAGCCGGAGCCCGAGCCGGAGCCGGAGCCGGAGCCGGAGCCGGAGCCGGAGCCGGAGCCGGAGCCGGAGCCGGAGCCCGAGCCGGAGCCGGAGCCCGAGCCGGAGCCCGAGCCGGAGCCCGACCCCTCGCCGGAGCCGGAGCCCGAGCCGTCGCCCGAGCCCGTCCCCTCCCCGGATCCTGCGCCCGGCCCGGATCCTGAGCCGGGCCCTGGCCCCGGGCCGACCACGCCGCCCGGCCAGGGCGGCGCCGGCGGGGGCGGCGGCACGACCGGCGGGGGCGTCGACGGCGGCGCCCCGGATGGCGGCCCGACGGTGCCGGGCGCCCCGCGCACCGGGACGGACCCGGGTGGCCTGGCGGTCACGGGTGGCGCGCTCGCGGCGGGTTCGCTGCTCGCGCTCGCCCTGGTCGCCGCCGGCGCGCTCGTCCTGCGCGCGCGTCAGCGCCGGCCGGGGTCCACCGACCCGTCGACGTAGGTCCACGCGCCGTCCTCGCGGACGAACCGGCTCACCTCGTGCAGCGACCCGCGACCGCTCGGGTCGCTGTACGAGGCCCGGAACTCGACCGTCCCCCCGGTGTCGAACGGCCCGCCGTCGGAGGTCGCGAGCACGTCGAGCCGGCGCCACACCGTCGCGTCGTCCAGGTCGATCGCCGCGGGCCGGGTGGACGGGTGCCACGTCGCCAGCAGGTAGGCGGGGTCACCCACGGCGAACGCGCTGTACCGCGACCGCATCAGCGCCTCCGCGGTCGGGGCGGCCCGCTCCCCGCGGTGCAGCGGGCCGCAGCACTCGTCGTAAGTCAGGCCGCTCAGGCAGGGGCAGCGGGTCGGGGTCGGCACGGGGTCCAGTATCGGCCCCGGCCGTCCCCGCTCCAGCGCACGCCGGCGCTGCCGGTCGAGCGCCCTCCGGGGTCCCGCCTCAGCGTCGCGCGCGGTGTCCCCGACGGAGCCGGCCCGTGGCCGTGCGCAGGGCGATGCCGCCCCCTGCCAGGGCGAGCGCGACCGCCGCGAGCGGCGCGCTGTCCGCGCCGGTCCGCGGCAGGGTGTCCCCGGCCACGGGCGCGCCGGTCCCGCCGGTCGAGCCCCCGCTGCCGCCCGACCCGCCCGACCCGCCGCTCCCGGTCCCGCCGCCGCCCCCGGTCCCGCCGCCGCCTCCGGTCCCGCCGTCGTCGCCACCGCCCGCCCCGGTGACCGTCACCGTGACCACCGCGCTCGCGCACGCCGGTGACACGTCGGCCGCGCACACCCGGTACGTGAAGGTGTCCGTCCCGACGAACCCGGGCGCCGGCGTGTACACGAGCGCCCCGTCCACGAGCGCGACCGACCCGTGCCCGGGCCCGGCGGTGACGTCCGGCGCCAGCACCGTGCCCCGGTCGTTCGCGGCGACGTCGATGGTCACGGGCGTGCCCTCGGGTGTCGTGGCGGCGTCGTCGACGGCGACCGGGTCGACCAGCACGGTGACCAGGCCGGTGCTGCACAGCACCGGCGTCCCGTCGTCGCACACCGTGTACTGATACAGGTCCCGCCCCGCGAACCCGGGTGGCGGCGTGTACGTGGTGGTCCCGCCGGAGACGGTCACGGTCCCCCCGGCGGACGTCGGGAACGTCGACGTGATCGCGACGGCGTCCCCGTCCGGGTCGCTGACGGCGGGGTCGCCCGCGACCGGGGTGTCGACGGCGGTCTCCAGGAACAGCGGCGGTGCGACCGGCGGCGCGTTGTCCGGCCAGACGTGCACGGTGACGACCGCGGTGGCGCAGTCGGTCGGGTCGTCGGGGGCGCACGCCTGGTAGGTGAACGAGTCGGTGCCGAGGTACCCCGGTCCCGGCGTGTAGACGACGGTGCCCGTCGCGGGGTCCACGGTCACCAGGCCGTGGTCGGGCGGGTCGACCAGGGTGGTCGACAGCGCGGCGCCGGGCGGGTCGTTGGCCAGCACGTCGATGGTGACGGGTCGGTCGACGAGCGTGGTGGTCTCGTCGTCGACCGCGAGCGGGTGCACGATCAGCGTCACGGTCGCGGGCGCGCTGCACTGCGCGGGGGTCTGGTTGTCGCAGACGCGGTAGGTGAACGTGTCCGTGCCGACGAACCCGGCGTCCGGCAGGTACCCGAACCTCCCGCCCGGCAGCAGGATCAGCGTGCCGTCGGACGGTCCGGTCACGGTGCTGAACCGCAGCTGCAGGTCGGGGTCGGGGCTGCTCCCGGTCACGGCGGAGACGACCGGGCGGCCCACGACCGTCTCGCGCACGAGGTCGTCGGCGGTGGGCGGGCCGGCCACGTCGGGGCCGGGCGCGACCTCGGTCGTCACCGTCTCCGAAGCGGCGGTGCCGTCGTTGTTCGAGGCGTCGGGGTCGGGGGTCGTGGCGGACGCTCGCGCGGTGTTCACCAGCACCCCGTCCGCCGGGGCGGTCCCGGTCACGGTGAGCGTGACGGTGTCGCCGACGGCCAGCGTGCCGAGCGACCAGGTGACCGTGGGCGGCGCGACCACCCCGCCGGCCGAGGCGGTGACGCCGGTGAGCGTGGCGGGCAGGTCGTCGGTGACGGTGACGCCCGCCGCGGGGTCGGGCCCGGCGTTCGTCACGTCGATCGTGTACGTGAGCTGCCCGCCGGGGCCGACGTCCGCCGGCCCGGTCTTGGTGACCTGCACGTCGGCGGACGCCGGCGCGGCCGGGTCGGCGCAGTCGAGCGCCGGGTAGTCGGCGGGCCCCGGCACCGCCAGGTCCCGCACGTCGACGTTCGTGACCGAACCCGCGCCGGTGTCGGGGAACGTGGTGCCGGGGACGTCGACGAAGATCGGGATGAACCGGGTGTCGCCGTCGAACCCGCCCTGCACGCTGGTCGTCCCGGTGAACACGTACCGGCCGAACCCGGTGACCGTGCCGTCGTCCGCGAGCGTCGTCGCGGTGAGCGCGGCGGCGGGCGTCTGCCGCCAGGTGGCCTGGTTCACGAAGCCTCCGCCGAGCGCGACCAGGCCGGTGCTGCTGGAACCGCCGCTGTTCGTGAAGCCGCCGGCGGCGCTGAGCACGCAGAGGTTGGTCAGCGAGCCGGAGCCGTTGACCACGAGGTCCCCGCCGAGCGTCGCGGTGCCCGCGTTCACGAACGGCCCGTTGACGATCGTCGTGCCCGCGGCGGTGAGGGTGCCGTTGTTGGTGAGCGACACCGGGGAGTTCAGCGTCGCCCCGCCCGGCAGCGCGAGCGTGCCGTCGTTGACGATCGTGCCGGCGGCCGGGGTGAACGCACCGGTGACGGTCAGGGTGGCGCCGGCCCGGTTGGTCACCGTCCCGGGGCCGTTGAGGGCGAGCCCGGCGAACGTGGCGGTGCCGGCGTTGTCGAGCACGAAGCCCGCGTTGACGGCGGTGGACGGCATGGTCGCGGTGCCGCCGGGCGCCACGTACAGGGTGCCGGCGGCGTTGTTCAGGTAGGCCGGGGCGAGGGTCGCGCCGGCCGCGACGCACAGGGTCGCCCCCGCGGGCAGCGCGTTCACGCCGCCGGCCTGGGTCCCGCCGGCGAGCAGCACGACCTCGCCCGGGGCGACGTCGAGGGCGGTGCCGGACGCGGAGCCGGTGACGGTCCGGGTCGGCGCGGCGCAGTCGTCCGCCGGCGCGGCCTGCGCGGGGCCGGCGCCCGGTGCGAGCGCGCCGAGCAGCAGCCCGGCGAGCGCCGCGACGGCCCACCGGCCGCGGGCGCGCCCCGCCGCCGCCCGTGCCGTCGTCGTGCCGTCCTGCCGCGCGCTGCTACCCGACCTCGCCCGCACCGTGCCCCCGATGCCTCGTCCGCCGGTCCCCCGACCAGCGCGTCCGGCCACGGTACCGACAGGCGCGCCCGGCGGCGAGGCGTGGCGGGGCGGCGCCCGGGCACCGCGCCACCCGGTACCGACGTCCCGCTCACCAGCGTGCGGGCCCGTCATCATGGTGCGCGTGCCGACCCAACCGACCGACGACGAGCTCGAGCTCATCCGCCAGTCCGGCGTCGCCCTGCGCGTCGGCCGGCTGAGCCTGTCCGCCGGGACCGGGTCGTACCGGGTCAAGTCGTCGATGGCGCGGATCGCGCGCGCGATCGGCGTCGACCGGCACGAGGCGCACGTGACCCTCACCGAGATCACCACGACGTCGCACCGCGGCCCGAGCTTCCGCACCGAGGTCGCCGAGGTCCGGTCCGTCGGCATCAACGCGGACCGGCTGGCGGAGCTCGAGCACCTCGCCGGGGACCTCGCCCGGTCGGGCCGGCGCGCGACCGTCGAGGAGGTGTCCGCCGAGCTCGACCGGATCGAGCGCAAGCGGCCGCTCTACCCCGACGCCGTCAACGCGCTGTGGGCGGCGGTCGCGTGCGCGGCGTTCGCGTTCCTCAACAACGGCGGCCCGGTCGAGATGGCCGGCGCCTTCGTCGCGGCCTGGCTCGGGCAGCTGACCCGGCGGCTGCTGCTGCACCGCGGGTTCAACCAGTTCGGCGTCACCATGCTGGCCGCCGCGCTGGCCTGCCTGGCGTACCTGGGGCTGGTGTCGGCCGTGCACGAGCTCGGCGCCACGGAGGTGCGGCACGCGGCCGGCTACGTCTCGGCGGTGCTGTTCCTGGTGCCCGGCTTCCCGCTGGTCACCGGGGGGCTCGACCTCGCGAAGCTCGACTTCTCGGCGGGCGTCGCCCGGCTGACCTACGCGCTGATGATCCTCACCTCGGCGGCGCTCGCGGTCTGGGGCGTGTCGATCGCGGTCGGGCTGTCCCCGGACCCCGAGGCCGGCCCGGTGCTGCACTCGGGGCTGCTCCTGGCGCTGCGGATGGTCGCGAGCTTCGTCGGCGTGCTCGGCTTCGCGCTGATGTTCAACAGCCCCTGGCGGATGGCCCTGGGTGCCGCCGTCGTCGGGATGGTGGCCAACACGGGGCGGCTGTACCTCGTCGGGGAGGTCGCGCCGCAGGCCGCGGCGGCGGGGGCGGCGCTGCTGGTCGGGCTGCTCGCCGCCGTGATCGCGCCGCGGCTGGGGGTCCCGCGGATCACCGTGTCCGTCCCCGCCGTCGTCATCATGGTCCCGGGGGTCTCGGCCTACCGGTCGGTGTTCTACCTGTCGAACGGCGACACCACCCAGGCCCTGGCGTACGGCGTCCAGGCGGGCCTGGTGGTCGTCGCGCTGTCGGTCGGGCTGGCCGTCGCGCGGATGCTGACCGACCGGGAGTGGGGCTTCGAGCACTGACCCGTCGCGTGCCGCGGGCGGCCCGCGCGGGCCGCTTTGCCGGGTGCCCGGGACGCCCGGTACTGTGTCGCAGTCTGGAGACGTCGCATAGCCAGGTCTAGTGCGCGACCCTGCTAAGGTCGTGAAGGGGCAACCCTTCCGTGGGTTCAAATCCCACCGTCTCCGCGTGACGAGGCCCGCCAGCCTCCTGACCAGCGATAACGCTGGTCGGAGGTGGCGGGCCTCCTCAATGGGCGGCGACGAGGCCGCGATCGCTCCGACGCCTCACGCCCACAGCGCGCGGACGAGGCTCGACGCGTTGCCGTCGCCGTCCACGGTCCGCAGGTCGTAGGTGTCGGACGTGGTGCCTGCTCGGTCGAAGTAGTAGTCGCCCCTGCTGACCTTCCAGAACGGAGCCCCGTTCTTCAGCAGCTCGACGTACGAGACCCAGGTGTCATCGGTACCGGGGGCCCAGGACAGCTCGACGCCGTCGAAGCCGACCCGCCGTGCGGGAGCAGCCGTCGCGGAGGAGGGCGCGCCGGGCGGCGTGCGGTCGTAGCCGGCACCGGGCCGGTCCTCGAGGTTGAGGTAGATGACCTCGCCGTCCCGGTAGCCGGTGATCGCGAAGCCCTGACTCGTCCACTCGGCACCGGTCCGGGTCGCTCGGGCGACGGTGCCTTCCTGCGACGACACCGTGTAGGACCGGTCCGGGGTCAGGCCCTTCGGCACGACCACGACCGACGCGCCCGCTGCGAACGCGCCCATCGGGAACGTGATGTAGCCACGCACGCCGTCCTCGCTGAGCTTGAGCAGGATGCCCGTGGGGTCCTGTCCCGCGTCCACGGTCGGCCGGTACACCCTGACGCCCCGGCCGAGGACTCCGCGGGCGCGCAGGTACCGGTACAGGTCCGCGTCCTTGCGCAGCGGCTCCAGTGCAGCGGGGCCGGCGGTGGTGTCCCCGGCGACGGTCAGGTGGAAGCTGAGCAGGTGGCGGTTGGCCGGCTGGTAGGGCGCGCCAATGTTGGAGCGCCCGTAGGAGCAGATCAGCTTCTCGGTCGGGTACAGCAGCGACGACCAGTACCCCTCGGCGCGCGAGGCCGGGCCGTCCTGCTGCAGCACCAGGTCGGACAGTGCGGCGGTGCCCATGGTGAGCAGGCCGCCGCCGTCCGAGCAGAGCTGGAGCGACGCGTCGGGGTTGTCCTCGACGAACGTCCGCAGGACCTGCATGGTCGCGTGCGCCTTGACCGGGTCGCCGGAGTCGGCCCCGAAGTCGGTCTTCAGCTGGAACGGCCCGAACTCCGCCTGACGGGCGTTGACGACCTGCCGGATGTGGGCGACGACGTCGGGTCGCCGGATGTCCAGCCCGGCCTTGCGGTCGGTCGGGTCGACCATCCAGCCCGGGTGCGCCGCCGCCACCGCCGAACCGGCTTCAGCGCCCCACGGGACGAGCCAGAGGCCGAGGTGCTGACCGTGCCGTGCTGCGTGGGCTCGGTACTCGGCGAGCGGTTCGTCCGGGCGGTCGTTCCAGTCGCCGACCGCGTCCTGCCAGCCGTCGTCGATCCACACCATGTCGCCCCCGAGGTAGGCGAGCTGCTCGATCTTCTGCACGATCGTGGTGCGGTCGGAGCCGTATCCGCCGTACCTGATCATCGGGAAGTAGGCGTCGTGCGTGTGTTCCCACAGGTAGCGGTACGTGAAGCCGAGCAGGGCGTTGCCCATGTCGTCGATGTCGCCGCGGTACAGGCCGATGCGGCCGAGCGGGCCGTGGATGGTGGCACCGGGCGCGAGCGCCGTCGCGGTGGTCGTGCGTGGCTCCACGAGGATCTTGCCGTAGGAGTCGCCCACGTTCAGGACCCAGTTGCCGGTGTAGTCCCAGGTCACGACGATGCCGTCGCCGGTGTCCGGGTCGCGAAGCGTGAGGAACTCCGCGTGGCCGTTGCCTCCGCGCCCTCCCGGGTTGCGCAGCCCGGAGGCCATTGAGAACGGCCCCTGGAGCTGGTGCCACGGGCTGGTCGACGCCTTGTCACCCGTCATCGTGTACAGCTGGACCCGGGAGGCGTCGCCACCGAGGACGCGCATGCTCACGGCCGAGCAGTCGGTGACCTCGAGCGGGCCGGCGGTGCGGTTGGTCACGTGCGTCCGGTCCTCGACGAACGCCGTGCCGGGGTAGAGCAGGTAGGTGCGGCGCACGCCGAGGACGGCGTTCTGCAGGTCGATCGTCAGCACGAGCACCCCGTCCGCGCGGCGGCCGGTGGTCTGGCCCACGAGCGTCCACCCGCCGGACGAGCCCCGGTGGTCGACGCCGCCCGCGCGCACCCGGAACTCGGCCGACACGCCGGACTGCTGGAACTGGCGACCGGTCGCCCGGTTGAGCAGCGAGGTCTGCTGGAACGTGCCTGCGGAGAAGCGCAGGACGCGCTCCAGGGTGGCCGTCCGCAGCGTCCAGGTCCCCGCCGCGGCGTCGTAGGTCACGGACGCGTCCTGAGAGGTGACCGTCCCGGCGGCGGCGCTGCCGGCGCCGAGCGGGAGCGCGGCCGCGGCGGAGGCCGCGACGATCCCCGCCATCACGGTCCTGCGCGGCACCGGCCTCGTGGTCCACCACGCGCCCTGTCCGCGGTTCGGGTCTGACGTCATCGTCGTGCCTCCTCCTGGTGTGCGGCCGGCCGGGGCGTGCCCGGCCGGCCCGGTGGTCAGGCGTCGGGGACGACGCCTGTCGCGGCCACCCGTGCGTAGAGCCGGCCGCTGTCCTTCACGGTGCGGGCCAGGGTGGCGTAGTCCACATGCACGAGCCCGAAGCGCTGGCTGTAGCCGCAGGCCCACTCGAAGTTGTCGAGCAGCGACCAGGCGAAGTACCCCAGCACGTCGGCCCCGGCGCCGACCGCGTCGGCGACCGCGCGCAGGTGCCGCACCAGGTAGTCCTGCCGCGGCAGGTCGGCGACGCGGCCGTCGGCACCGACCTCGTCCGGCCACGCGGAGCCGTTCTCGGTCACGACCAGCCGGACGCCGGCAGGGCCGGTGTACTCGCGGTGCAACCGGAGCAGCAGCGCGGTGAGGCCGTCCGGCTGGACCTCCCAGCCGATGCCGGTGCGCGGCAGCCCGCGCGAGTGCAGGTGGATCCCGTCCGGCAGCGGCAGCGGCGACGAGGTCGGCCGCCCGCCGGTGGGCAGGGGGACCGGGGGGTGCGGATCGGGACGCGCGGAGACGGCCTCGCCCGCGTAGTAGTTGAGGCCCAGCACGTCCACGGGCGTCGCGATGGCGGCGAGGTCGCCGTCGCGGACGACACCGGGCAGCACGTCGCCCAGCCCGCCGGCGGCCAGGTCCTCGAGGAGGTCCGCGGGGTACGCGGCGCGGAACAGCGGGTCGAGGAACACCCGGTGCTTCTGCGCGTCGATCCGCCGGGTGGCGTCCACGTCTGCGGCGTCGGTCGGGTCGACCGGGGTCTGGGGTGCGAAGTTCAGGGTCACGCCGAGCGTCGCCCCGGGGTCGACGGAGCGCAGCTCGCGCGTCGCGAGGCCGTGCGCGAGCAGCAGGTGGTGCGCGGCGCGCAGGCCGTCCGCGGGCGACTGCCGCCCGGGGGCCTGCTCGCCCGCGGTGTAGCCGAGGAACGCCGAGCACCACGGCTCGTTCAGCGTGGTCCACACCCGTACCCGGTCGCGCAGCGCGTCGTGCACCGTGAGCGCGTACTCGACGAAGCGCTCCGCGGTGTCGCGCTCGGCCCAGCCGCCGCGCTCCTCCAGCGCCTGCGGCAGGTCCCAGTGGTAGAGCGTCACCCAGGGGTCGATGTCGTGCTCGAGCAGGGCGTCCACCAGGCGGGAGTAGTAGTCCAGGCCCCGCCGGTTCACACCGCCGGGGCCGGTCACGCCGTCCGGGCGCACCCGGGCCCAGGAGGTGGAGAACCGGTACGCCCCGAGCCCGAGGTCGGCCATCAGGGCGACGTCCTCGCGGTACCGGTGGTACTGGTCGCAGGCCACCTCGCCGTCGTCGCCGCCGAGCACCGCGCCCGGGACCCGGGCGAACGCGTCCCAGATCGAGTCGGTGCGCCCGTCCTCGTGCGCCGCGCCCTCCACCTGGTAGGCCGCGGTGGCCGCGCCCCAGAGGAAGTCGGCCGGGAACCGGGCGGTCACCGGGCGTCCCCGGCCAGCACGGTCTCCTCGGTGGGGACGTGGTCCTGCACCGGGCTCCACTCGAGCACCTCGCGCGGCCAGTGCAGGGTGACCCCGAGACGACCGGTCAGCGTCGCCTGGACGGCGGCGACCTGCTCGGGGTCCGCGTGCACGTCCTGCGGGGCCAGACCGGTGCGGGCGCAGTGCTCGGCGAGCGCGCCGACGGCCTCCCCGATCGACCACTCCACGGGGTGCAGGCGGTAGGCGCCGTTCGTGATGTGCGTGGTGCCGATGTTCTTGCCCGCGGGCAGCAGGTTGCGCACCCGGACGGGCACGAGAGCGCCCAGCGGGATCTGGAACGGCAGCGAGTCGATGTCGACGTACGTGCGCCCGGACGTGCTCGGGTGCAGGTCGATCCGGTAGTAGCCCAGCCCGACGGTGTCGGCGAACTGCTCGGCGGGGACGCCCGGGCCGCGCATCTCGCGGCCGATGTGCGCCTCGGTCACCGTGAACCGGGCGCGGATCCGGCGGGACTCGCGGATGTACGGGGCGACGGCCAGGTGGTCGTCGGAGCCGAGCAGGTCCCCGCGGGGGCGCAGACCGGGGTAGCCGGTGCCGCCGTCGTGCCGGGGTGCCTCGGTCTGCATCCAGTACAGGAACGACAGCGACAGGTCCCGCGCCCCGGCCAGCGCCGTCGCGCGGTCCTCGGCGGTGCCGCCGACCAGCGGGGCGGCCCAGTAGTCGATCTGCGGCCAGTTGACCAGGGAGACGTCGTGCTCGAGGAACCCGGGCCGGAACTGGGTCCGCGCGAGGATGCGGCGGTAGTGCCACAGGTCCTCGACCCGCGGCGCGTCGGTCGGTCCGTCGAAGATCGGTCGGGTGCGCCGCTCGAGCGTGATGGGTTCCACGTCCTCCCAGGACAGCTGCGGCCCGGGCCAGAACGGGTCGACGTGGCTGCGCCAGTGGTCGTAGCCCGCCGGGCGGTCGATGGTGTGGTCCTCTCCCGGGCGGTACTCCACGGCGAAGCACCAGGAGACCGCCTGCTGGTCCCGCGGGTCCGCGACGTCGGGGGCGTGCAGCTCGCCGGTCTCCTCCCGTGCCTCGGCGCCCACGACGTGCTCGACGCCGGCCAGCGGCAGCACGTCGCCGAGCTCGGTGGCGTCGACGAACAGGGGCGCCGTGAGAGTCCGGGCCTCGCCGGACGCCACGTGCCGCACGGTGACGGCACGCACCGCGTCGCCGTCGACGTCGGCGGCGTCGGGCACCCAGCCGCGCAGCACCCGCACCCGCCCGGCGGCGATGTGCGGCGCGAGCATCCGGTCCAGGACCGCACCGCCTACCCACGGCTCCGCGCACACCCGGGACACGAAGCCGAGCCCCGGGTTCAGCTCGGGGTCGGCCGCGGCTGCCGGGGTCAGCGGGTACCCGTCGCGGTACCAGTCGCGGATGCCGTCGCGCAGCCGCCGGTAGCTCGGAGAGGTGAGGTCGCTCTCGACCCAGGGGTGCTCGTCGGGCGGGACGGCCTGGGTGGTGAGCTGACCGCCGAGCATCGCGTGCTCCTCGGTCAGGACCACCCGCAGGCCCAGGTCGGCGGCGGTGAGGGCGGCGGCGACGCCGCCGAGGCCGCCGCCGAGGACGACGAGGTCGGCGTGCAGGTCGTGGGACACGTGTGGCTCTCTCTCCGGGCGCGGCCGCGTGGCCGGCCCGCGTGGTGCGCGGTCGGGTGGGTCGGACGGGGGGCTCAGCCCTTGACGGAGCCCTCGGTGAGGCCGGAGATGAAGTGGCGCTGGTTGAACAGGAAGACGATCAGGACGGGCAGCGTCACGAGCACGGCGGCGGCCATCAGGGCGCCGTACTGGACGTTGCCGCTCCCCAGGAACCGCGTGAGCGCGAGCTGCACCGTCTGCATGTCCTGCGAGCTGGTGACGACCAGCGGCCAGAGGAAGTCGTCCCAGACGCCGGTGAAGGTGAAGATCGCGACGACCGCGACCAGCGGGCGGGCCAGCGGGAGGTAGATCTGCCGGAAGACCCGCAGCTCGCCCGCGCCGTCGATCCGGGCGGCCTCGGCCATGTCCAGGTCGAAGGCCGAGAAGAACTGCTTCGCCAGGAAGATGTTCATCGGCATGATCAGGTAGGGCAGGACGACTCCGCCGAGCGAGTCGAGCAGCCCGGTCCCGCCCTGGCCGAACACGTCGTTGCCCCCGGTCAGGGGGAACGTCTTGGCCATGAGGAACAGTGGGATCAGCGTCACCGACACGGGGATCGCGACCGTCGAGACCAGCGTGTAGAAGATCGCCGTGCTGCCCCGGAACGGCAGCAGCGCGAACGCGTACCCGGCGGCGATCGCCAGGACGCAGTTGGTCCCGACCGCGATCAGGGTGACGACCAGCGAGTTCAGGAACGCCCGGCCGAGCCCGCCGCCGGACAGCGCCCGCACGAAGTTCTGGATCGTCGGGTCCTCGGGCACCAGCCGGGCCGACCCGAATGCCGCCTCCTCCGGCGTGAACGCCAGGGACACCATCCACAGGAACGGCACGAGCACCAGCGCCGTGGCCACGACCAGGACGAGGATCGAGCCCGGGCTGCGCCGGTCGCCGCGGGTGCGCCGCGGGACGCGTCGGGAGCGGGTGGGGGCGAGCGCGGTCATCGGTTCCTCCCCTGCAGCCCGCGGATGGACAGGAACGAGAAGCCGATGATGAGCGCGAACAGCACGAACGCCATCGCCGAGGCCGTGCCCATCTGGTTGTACTGGAACGCCTGCTCGTAGATCAGCACGTTGACCGTGGTGGTGGACCCGAGCGGGCCGCCCTGCGTCAGCACGAAGATCTCGGCGAACGACTGGGACAGGAAGATGATGTCCATCGTCACGACGTAGGTGAGCATCGGCCGCAGCCCGGGCAGGGTGACGTGCCAGAACTGCTGCCAGGCGTTGGCGCCGTCCATCCGGGCGGCCTCGTACAGGTGCCGCGGGATGGACTGCAGGCCGGCGAGCAGCAGCACCATGTTGGAGCCGAGGGCCTTCCACACCCGCATCACCGACACGGCCGACAGCGCGGTGTCGGGTTCGTACAGCCAGCGCTGCGGCCCCATCCCCAGCACGTCGAGCAGCTCGTTGACCAGGCCGTTGCGGGAGTAGATCCACAGCCAGACCATCGACACCGCGGTCAGGGACACGATGTGCGGCAGGTACAGCGCCGACCGGAACAGCCCCACGCCGCGGAACGGCCGGTTGGCCAGGATCGCGAGCACCAGCGC
This sequence comes from Cellulosimicrobium cellulans, assembly GCF_007679345.1. Taxonomy (GTDB): domain Bacteria; phylum Actinomycetota; class Actinomycetes; order Actinomycetales; family Cellulomonadaceae; genus Cellulomonas; species Cellulomonas cellulans_A. The sequence continues at coordinate 480,059 of NZ_VEGH01000001.1, read as the reverse complement.
CAGCGGCACCAGCACGGGCAGGACCTGGAGGACGTACCGCAGCGTCACCCCGATCGACCGGCGGAAGCCGGCGTCCTGCGCCAGGGCGACGTAGTTGTCGAACCCGACGGGCTGCGGGCCGGTGCGGCCCAGCGGCGAGTACTCGGTGAACGACAGCCCGAGGCCGTACACGACCGGGACGAGGGTGAAGGCCACCACCACGACGGCGGCGGGCAGGACGAACCACAGGCCGGTGAACCGGCCCCTGCGGCGACGGCGGGGCGGCGGGCCCCCCGCCGGGGTCGTCGCTGCGGCGACCCCGGCGGGAGTGGAGACGACAGCGCTCACGGGTGGTGTCCTCAGCCCTCGGCCCCGATGAGCGCCCCGACCTCGTCGGCGGCCGTCGACAGCGTGGTCGGGACGTCCGCGCTGCCGAACAGCGCCTCCTGCAGCCGGGCGTCGAGCGCGTCGCGCATGCCCACCCAGCCGGTCACGTTCGGGTTGGGCACGAAGGTCGGCGCGGCCTCGACGAACGCCTGCATCACGGGGCTGCCGCTGACGTAGTTGGACTCGGCCGCCGAGGCGTGCACGGGCACCGCGCCGATCCCCTCGGTGTACTGCGCCGCGACGTCGGGGTCGAGCATGTACGAGATGAAGTCCCAGGCGAGGTCCGGCGCCGGCGAGTCGGCGTTGATCATCAGGCCGGGCCCGGCCCCGCCCCACATCGCGGGGTCCGCGCCCTCGAACGACAGGGCCGGCAGGACGCGCAGGTCCTTGTCCGGTGCCGCCTCGAACGCCTGCTTCATGGCGGGCGGCGTCAGCAGCGCCATCGCGGCGTCGCCGAGCACCAGCGGCTGCTGCGCCGGCGGGAGGTTGACGTAGTCCTCGCCGAGCATCCCGGCGACCGGCTGGTCGCCCGTGAACAGGTCGACGTAGTACTGCAGCGCCTGCTCGCCCTCCGGCGAGTCGAAGGCGACCTCGCCCCCGTCGTCGGAGAGCAGCGCGCCGCCCGCAGCGGACAGGAAGCCGGCGAACGCCTGCTCCGTGCCGATCGGGTTCGACGGCACGAGCAGCCCGGACCGGGTCACCGTGCCGCCGTCGCGCTCGGTCAGCTGCTGCGCGGCCTCCAGCACGCCCTCCCAGGTGGTGGGCGGGTCGTCCGGGTCGAGGCCCGCTGCGGTGAACGCGTCGGCGTCGTAGGCCACGAGCATGCCCTGCAGGGACAGCGGGATCAGGTACTGCGTTCCGTCCACCTGCCCACCGGGCAGGCCCGCGGCGACGTCCTCGGCCAGCGCCGGGTCCAGCTGGTCGAGGTACGGCGTGAGGTCGGCGACGCGGTCGTTGGCCACGAAATCCGCGACCGCAGCCGGCCCGTGACCGAACACGTCGGGCGCCGTGCCGGCCGCGAACGCGGCGTTCAGCTTGGGCGACAGGTCGCCCCAGTCGACGAAGGTCACCTCGACGTCCGCGCCGGTCTCCTCCTCGAACGCGGGGACGATGGTGCCGTTGACCAGGTCGATCTCCGCCTGGTTGGCACCCGGGAACCACACGGTGATGCTGTCGGCGTCGCCGCCCGGGCTGTCGTCTCCGGCCGGCGCGCCCTGGGCGCAGCCGGTGGTGAGCAGCCCGAGAGCAGCGACCACGGCGACCGCCGCGGTCCGGCGGTGGGAGGTGCTCGTCATCGAGTGTCCTTCCTGATTCGTAACAGCAAGCCGGGGGCCTGCCATGTGGGTGGAGGGTGGAACGGGTCTACGGGTGGGGCGGGGCGGCGACGGTGACCGGGTCGAACGGGCCGCACGGGACGACGTCGCGGTGCTCGGGGCCGAGCTGCCCGTCCAGGACGCCGAGCAGGACGCTCACCGCCCGGTCGCCCATCTCGCGCCGAGGCACGTCCAGGTGGCTCCATCCGGCGAGCGCCCCGGACACCTGGTCCAGGACGACGACGGACAGGTCGCGCGGCAGCGCGAGCCCACGCTCCCCGGCCGCGCGAGCCACGGCCTGTCCGACCTCGGGGGTCTCCAGCAGCAGGGCGGTCGTGCCGTCGGCGAGCAGCGCCGCCAGTCGATCGGCGTCGAAGGACGTCGGCTCGGCGAACTCCTCCGCCGTGACCGTCAGCCCGCGCGCCGCGGCGGCCGCGGTGAAGGCAGCGTGCCGCTCGTGCTGCGGCGAGAACCGAGCAGCGGGCCCGAGGTAGGCGACACGGCGGTGCCCGGCGGCGGCCACCGCGTCCACGACGGTAGTGGTCCCGGCGGCGTAGTCCGCCGTCACGTACGGCGCGGGGGCGCCCGGCACCTGGCGCCGGCCGATGAACACGAACGGGTAGCCCTCGGCCGCGAGCATCGCGACCTCCTCGCTGGACTGGCGGTGGCCGAGGATCACGGCGCCGTCGGCGAGCCGCAGACGGTTGCCCCGCTCGCCGTAGATCCGGCGGGTGCCGTCGGCGCGCTCGGTGGACGCGAACAGGATGAGGTCCTGGCGCAGCCGTACCGCCGCCTGCTCGATACCGACGAGGAACTCGTGGTAGTAGTCCTCCACCGCGACCGGGAACACCGACTCGTAGGTGTGCACCCCCAGCAGCCCGTTGCGACCGCCGCGCAGCGAGCGCCCGGCGACGTCCGGGACGTACCCGAGCTCGGAGATCGCGGCGCGCACGCGCTCCTGGGTGGCGGCGGCCAGGTGGTACTGGTCGGCCTTGCCGTTGAGCACCATGGACACCGCCGCCTGCGACACCCCGGCGACGCGCGCGATGTCGCGCTGGCTGGGCTTGCGCGACTTCGTCGTCACCGGACCTCCTCGCTAATACGAAGCAGCACGGTAGAACGCCACCAGGGCCCCCGTCAATGCACGTGGCCGTGCGGTCCCCGTCGCCTCCGGGCTCCTGCTACGCCCGCCCGGTTTGTCCGGGCGCCGGCCGCCGCCGCGTCGCCCGCCGTTCACCGGCCGTTCGCGCCCGCACGCGACCCTGCGCACGACCCTCCTGACCTGCGAAAGGCCCTCCGTCGTGCGACAGACCTGGCGATCCCCGGCGACCGCCGCCGCCGTGACCCTCCTGCTCACCTCCGCGCTCGGCACCGCGGCGCCGGCGCTCGCGGCGGGCGGGGTGCCCGCGGCGGCCCCCGTCCTGGGCACCGTCGCGATCAACGAGGTCGACGTCGCGCAGGACTGGGTCGAGCTGGTGAACACCGGCTCCGCGCCGGTCGACGTCTCCGGCTACGTGCTGAAGGACGACAAGGACGACCGCACGCTCGCGCTGCCCCCGGGCACGGTGCTGGCGCCCGGCGGGTACCTGGCGGTGGACACGGACACGGACGGGGACCCCGCCGGGTTCGGGCTCGGCAAGGCCGACACGGCCCGGCTGTACGCCGCGGACGGGACCACGCTGCTCGACGCGTACGCCTGGACCCAGGAGCCGGCGACGAGCTGGGGCAGGTGCGCCGACGGCACGGGGGAGTTCACCACGACCGCCTCGGCCACGAAGGGCGCCGCGAACGACTGCGCCCCGCCCGCCGCCGGGGGTGCCCTGGTGATCAACGAGGTCGAGTCCAACGGCGACGACACCGACTGGATCGAGCTGATGAACACGGGCACGACCGCCCTCGACCTGTCCGGCTACGTCGTCAAGGACGACGACGACGGCCGGACCGACCGGATCGCCGCGGGCACCGTCGTCGAGCCGGGGGCGCTCCTCGTGCTCGAGGGCGAGACCGCCACCGACCCCGACTTCGGCTTCGGTCTCGGCGGTGCCGACGCCGCGCGGATCTTCCTGCCGGACGGCGTGACGGAGGTCGCGTCCTACACCTGGACGGCGCACGCCGTCGGCACCACCTACGGGCGCTGCCCGGACGGCACGGGCGCGTTCGCCACGACCAGCGTCTCGACGAAGGGCGCACCGAACGACTGCCGCGTCCCGGTGCGGATCAACGAGGTCGAGTCGAGCGGCGGCACCCCGGGCGACTGGGTCGAGCTCGTGAACACCGGCGTGGCCGAGGTCGACCTGTCCGGCTACCTCTTCGCCGACGCGGACGACACCCACCGGTACCCGGTCCCGGCCGGCACCACGATCGCCGCCGGCGGCTACCTCGTGCTCGACGAGGCGGCGTTCGGCTTCGGCCTCGGCGGCGCGGACAGCGCGCGGCTGCTGACGCCGGACGGCGCCACGGTCGTCGACGCGTACTCCTGGACGGCGCACGCCGGCACCACGTACGGCCGCTGCCCCGACGGCGCGGGTGAGTTCGCCAGCACCGCCGCCCCCACCAAGGGCGCGCGCAACGAGTGCGCAGGGATCATCACCTCCGAGACCTGGCCGGGTGGCGCGGACGTGCGCACGCTCGACGCCGAGGGCACCTTCGCCGGCGACCTGAGCGGCCTCGACTACGAGCCGTCCGGCACGAGCGCCCCGGGCACGCTGTGGGCCGTGCAGAACGGCGACGGCCTGCTCTACCGGATCGTCCCGGACGGGCAGGGCGGCTGGGCCCCGGACGCCACGCAGGGCTGGGGCGCCGGCAAGGTGCTCGCCTACCCCGCGGGCACCGGCCTGCCGGGCTCGGTGGTCGACGCCGAGGGCGTCACCCTGGTGGGCGACGACAGCGCGAACGGGATCTACGTGTCGTCCGAGCGCGACGGCGGCGCCGCGAGCAAGGTCAGCCGGCCGTCGGTGCTGCGCTACGACGCGACCGGCACCAGCGGCACGCTCACCGCCACCCGGGAGTGGAACCTCGCCGCGGACTTCCCGGGGCTCGGTGCCAACGCGGGGCTCGAGGGCATCACCTGGGTCCCGGACAGCTTCCTGGTCGCGCGGGGCTTCGTCGACGCCACGACCGGCGCCGCCTACCAGCCGTCCCGGTACCCGGGGCACGGCACCGGCCTGTTCCTCGTCGGCGTCGAGGGCACCGCGGCGGTCTACGCCTACGCCCTCGCCGACGACGGCGGGTCCACCCGGGTCGCGACCATCGAGACCGACCTCGCGCTCGTCGCCGACGTGCAGTTCGACGCCGACCGCGCCGCGCTGTGGGTCGTCTGCGACGAGGCCTGCGAGGGCCGGACGGCGCTGTACGAGATCGGCGCCGACGGCGCGTTCGCCGCCACGCACGTGTACGACCGGCCCGCCGGCTCGGCGAACATCGCGAACGAGGGCTTCGCGCTCGCGCCCCGGGCGGAGTGCACCGACGGCACGGTGGCGACGTTCTACGCGGACGACGCGGCGACCGACGGGCACTCGCTGCGCGGCGGGACGCTCGACTGCGACCCGGTCGACCCGGGGACGGACCCCGGGACGGACCCGGGCACCGACCCGGGGACGGGGCCCGGGACCGGCCCCGGCGCCGGTCCGGGCGCGGGTCCCGGCGCCGGCCCGGGGACGACGCCGGCCACCCCCGGCACGGGCGCCGGGCCGGCCGCACCGGCCGCTCCCGCCCCGGTCGCGCCCGGCGCGCTGACCGAGGCCACCCGCGGCCAGGTCCGGGTCCCGTCCTCCGCGGCACCGGGCGGGACGATCACGATCACCGTCGGGACGGCGCACGCGGGCGAGACGGTCGACGTGTGGCTGCACTCCACCCCGGTGCACCTCGGACGGGTGGTCGTGGCGACGGACGGCACCGTGCGGGTCGCCCTCCCGGCGGACGCCCCCGCGGGCGCGCACCGGGTGGCGGTGGTCGCGGCCGACGGCACGCTGATCGGCTGGGACGACCTGAGGATCACCGGCGCCGGGCGCCTCGCCGTCACGGGCGCGGAGGCCGACGCCGCCGCCGCGGCCGCCCTGGCGCTGGTCGCGGCCGGCGCGGCGCTGGTCGCGGCGCGCCGCCTCCGCCGGTCGCCCGCCTGACCCGCGGGGCCGCTCGGGGCGCGGGCGGGCCGGAGAGCGTCGGCGCAGGCCCTCGGCGGGACGGGGCAGCCGCGGCCCGTTCCCAGCGGGCGCCGCGCGGCCTAGCCTGGAGCGCGCCGGGGGTGCCGGCGTTCGCGCGGCGAGGGGGGCTGCTGTGGCAGAGGAGCACGGACACGTCGAGGGGCTCGACCGGCCGGCGGAGGGCGGGACCGTGCCGGTCCGCCCGCCCACGGCGAAGGTGTCGGTGATCGGCGCGGGCTCCGTCGGCGCGACGCTCGCGTACGCCGTGCTCATGCGTGGGGCGGCCCGGGAGGTCGTGCTGCACGACATCGACACGACGAAGGTCCGGGCGCAGGCGCTCGACCTGGCGCACGGCATCCAGTTCATGCCGATGGCGCACGTCGTCGGCACCGACGACATCACGGCCTGCGCGGGGTCGGACGTCGTGGTGGTGACGGCGGGCGCCAAGCAGGAGCCCGGCCAGAGCCGGACCGACCTGGCCCGCGCGACGATCGGCCTGATGCGGACGATGATGCCGCGGCTCGCCGAGGTGGCGCCGGACGCGGTGTACGTGATGGTGACCAACCCGGTCGACGTCGTCACCCGTGCCGCGCTCCGGTACTCCGGGCTGCCGCGGGAGCAGGTCCTGGGCTCGGGCACCGTGCTCGACTCGTCGCGGTTCCGGTACCTGATCGCGCAGCACGTCGGGGTCGCGGTGCAGAACGTGCACGCCTACGTGGCCGGCGAGCACGGCGACACCGCCGTCCCGCTGTGGACGGCGGCGACGATCGGCGGCGTCCCGCTGCTGGAGCTGGACCCGCTGCCGGGCCGGGAGCCGCTGACCCGGGAGGTCCGGGACCGGATCGCGCACGACGTGGTGCACGCGGCGTACGAGATCATCGCCGGCAAGGGCGCCACCAGCTACGCGATCGGGCTCGCCGGCTCCCGGATCGTCGAGGCGATCACGAACGACGAGCACCGGGTCATGCCGGTGTCCTCCCGGCTGGACGGGTACGGGGATCTCGGCGACGTGTGCCTGTCGGTACCGACGGTCGTGAGCCACGCCGGGGCCGGCACCCCGCTGCGGGTGCCGCTGTCCGACGAGGAGGCCGCCGCGCTGCGGCACTCCGCCGACACCCTCCGCGAGGTCGCGCGGCCGTTCGGTCTCTGAGCGGGCCGGGACGTGTCGGACGCCGCGGTCAGTCTGCTCGTGCTGGCCGCGGCCGTCGTGCTGCTCGTCTGGAACCGGCTGCCGGCAGCGCTGGTCGCCGTGCTCACCGCCCTCGCGCTGGCCGCCACCGGGGTGCTGACGCAGCAGCAGGCGCTGGCCGGCTTCGGCGACCCCGTCGTCCTCTTCATCGCCACGCTGTTCGTGCTCAGCGAGGGGCTGCAGGCCACCGGGGTCACCGCCTGGGCGGGGGACCGCCTGCTCGAGCGGGCCGGCACCTCCCGCGGCCGGGTGCTGGTGGCCGTCATGGCGCTCGCGGCCCTCTCCTCGGCGCTCGTCACCCCCAACGGGGCCGCCGCCGCGGTGCTGCCGGTCGCGGCGCTCGTCGCCCGCCGGGCCGGCCTCGCGACGTCCCGGCTCGCGATCCCGCTGGCGTACGCGGCGAGCGCCGGGGCCCTGCTGACCCTCAGCGGCAGCCCGGTGAACGTCATCGTGTCCGACGCTCTGGCCGAGGCGACGGGGGAGCGGTTCGGGTTCGTCGAGTTCGCCTGGCTCGGCGTGCCGCTGACGCTGGTCACCGTCGCCGTCACCGTGCTGCTCGGCGGGCGGCTGCTCCCGGACCGCGTGCCCGCGACGCCGCCCGCGGGCGCGACGGTGCACGAGGACCCGCGGCTCGGGTGGCCGGCCGCCCGCGCCGTGCTGGTGCTGGTCGCGACGATCGCGCTGCTGGCGTCCGGCGCGGTCGCCCCCGCCACCGCGGGGCTGGTCGGCGCGGTCGCGATGGTGCTGGCCGGGGTCGTGCAGGTGCCCCGGGCGCTGCGGGCGGTGCCCTGGGAGACGCTGATCCTCATCGGCGGGCTGATCCCGCTGTCCGTCGCGATCGCGGAGTCCGGCGCCGCCGACCTGGTGGCGGACGTGGTGGTCGGGCTGGTGCCCGAGGGCGACGGGCGGGTGCTGCTCGTCGCGCTGTTCGTGCTCACGGTCGCGCTCGGGCAGTTCGTGTCGAACGCGGCGACGGTGCTGGTCGTGGCGCCGATCGCGCTGGCCTCGGCGGAGCACGTCGGCGTCGCCCCGGCGCCGGTCCTGATGCTGGTGGCGGCCGCCGGGGCGGCGTCGTTCCTCACCCCGGTGGCCACCCCGGCGAACATGATCGTGAAGGACCCGGCCGGCTACCGGTTCGGCGACTACTGGCGACTGGGCGCCGTGATCACGGTGGCCTGGCTCGTGGTCGTCGTGCTCGTCGTGCCGGTGGTCTGGCCGCTGCACCCCTGACGGGGTCGGCGCCGCGCCCGGCCCTCTCGCTAGGCTCCCAGCAGCCGGCACCGCGACGGGGCGGAGCCGCGGGCGGCGGGGGGTGCGCGTGGACGCGGACGTCATCGTGGTGGGCGGCGGCCTGGCGGGGCTGGTCGCCGCCGACGAGCTGGTGCGGGCCGGCCGGCGGGTGGTCCTCGTCGAGCAGGAGAGCCCGGCGAACCTCGGCGGCCAGGCGTGGTGGTCGTTCGGCGGGATCTTCCTGGTCGGCAGCCCGATGCAGCGCCGGTTCGGCGTCCGGGACTCGCTCGACCTGGCGTGGCGGGACTGGCAGGGCACGGCGGGCTGGGACCGGCTGGACGGCGACCTGCCCGAGGACGCCTGGGCGGTGCGCTGGGGGCGCGCGTTCGTGGAGTTCGCCGCGGGGGACGCCCTGCCGTGGCTGCACGAGCGCGGCGTGCGGTTCACGCCGGTGGTCGGCTGGGCGGAGCGGGGCGACGGGCTGCCCGGCGGGCACGGCAACTCGGTGCCGCGGTTCCACGTGCCGTGGGGGAGCGGCACCGGGATCAGCGAGCCGTTCGCGGACCGGGTGCGCACGGCCGCGGCGGACGGGCGGCTGGTGCTGCGGTTCCGGCACCGGGTGGACGGCCTGGTCCGCACCGACGGGGCGGTCACCGGCGTGCACGGCGCGGTCCTCGCCGGCGACGGCGCCCCCCGCGGGGTCCGGACCAATCGCGACGTCGTCGGGGACTTCACGCTGACCGCCCAGGCGGTCGTGCTCGCGACCGGCGGCATCGGCGGCGACCACGAGCGGGTGCGCCGCTGGTGGCCCGACCGGCTGGGCACGCCGCCCCGCACGATGCTGACCGGCGTGCCGGCGTCCGTGGACGGGAGGATGCTCGACATCGCGGCCGCCGACGGGGTGCGGCTGGTGAACCGGGACCGCATGTGGCACTACACCGAGGGGATCGCGAACTGGGCGCCGGTGTGGCCGGGGCACGGCATCCGCATCCTGCCCGGGCCGTCCTCGGTGTGGTTCGACGCGCTGGGCCGGCGGCTGCCGCCGCCCGGGCTCCCCGGCCACGACACGGTCGGCACCCTCCGGCTGCTGCGGGCGGACCCGGACCTGCAGCCGTACGACCACTCCTGGTTCGTGCTGACCCAGAAGGTCATCGAGAAGGAGTTCGCGCTGTCCGGGTCGGAGCAGAACCCCGACATCACCCGCCGCGACTACCGGCTGCTGCTCCGCACGCGGCTGGGCCGCGGGGCCCCGGGTCCGGTCGAGGCGTTCAAGGAGCGCGGCGAGGACTTCGTCGTCGCGGGCTCGCTCCGAGAGCTGGTCGCCGGGATGAACGCCCTCACCGCCGAGCCGCTGCTGGACGCCGGCGCGATCGAGCGCCAGGTCCGCGAGCGGGACGCCGAGCTGGCGAACCCGTTCGGGAGGGACGCGCAGCTGCAGAGCATCCGGAACGCGCGGCGGTACCGCGGCGACCGGCTGCTGCGGGTCGCCCGGCCGCACCGGGTGCTCGACCCCGCCGCCGGGCCGCTGATCGGCGTGCGGCTGCGGGTCATCACGCGCAAGACGCTCGGCGGCATCCAGACGGACCTCGACAGCCGGGCGCTCGGGCTGGACGGCGCGCCGGTCCCGGGCCTGTACGCGGCGGGCGAGGCCGCGGGGTTCGGCGGCGGCGGGGCGCACGGCTACCGGGCGCTGGAGGGCACGTTCCTGGGCGGGTGCCTGCTGACAGGGCGGACGGCCGGGCGCGCGGTGGCGGCGGCGCTCTGAGGGGCCCGCGCCCCGACCCGCTGCCTGCCACCTACAGGGAGCTCGCGCCCCAGGTGCCGGCCCGGGTGGACCCCTCAAAGGCCCGGGTCCCCCGCGGCTGAGTGGTGCCGCCGACGTAGCGTCGAGGACGTCGAGGCGCGCCAGGGACGCGATCCCGCGCCGCGACCGGCGTGCGGTGCGCGCGGCGGGACGGGACATCTTCTCCAGGGACCCCGGCCGCCGCGCACGGCCGGCCAGGGCCGACCGCCGCCGAGCCCACCGGCACGCTGCGCCCCGGCCGGCGGGTCACGCGTCCCGCGCAACGACGGCGCCCTGGCGCCGCACGACGACGACGGGAGGGGACGGAGATGCGGATGCTCGTGTCGCGGGTGGTCGCGGCGGCGATCGCCCTGACCGTCGGCGGCGTGCTCGGCGCCGGCGCCCTCGGCGCGTCGATCGCCCTGCCGACCGCGGGCGTCGACCTGCGCGCCGGCGCGGGCGGCCAGGTGCCCGTGCCCGTCCCGGCCCCCGGCGGCTCGTCGAGCTTCCACATCACGGCGCGCCCCGCGGACGGCGGCCCCGAGGCCCTCACGCTCGTGCTGGGCGACGCCACCGGTCCCGCCGACGCCCACCTCGAGCTCACCCTGAGCGACGACACGGGCGCGGTGCTGGCCACCGGGAGCACGCGCGGGCTGCGCGGTGCCGAGGTGGCGCTGGGGCCCGCGGGTGACGAGCCGGTGACCGTGCACGGCACCGCGACCCTGCCGGAGTCGGCCCCGGCGGCCGCGGCGGGCGGCACGGTGGTGCTCGGGGTGCGGGTCGCCGCCACCCCCGGCGGCCACCGCTGGTCGCCCGGCACCGGCGACCACGCCCCCGGCGGCCGCGGGACGGGCGCCGCGGTGCGCGTGGTCCGCACCGGGCCGGCGGTGCCGACGCCGCGCCCGGCCACGAGCGCCTGACCCGACCCGACCCGACCCGAGGAGACGCCCGTGCGCCACGCCCGCGAGGAGCCCGTCGAGCCGGCCCTGGCCCGCCCGGTCCGGAGCATCGCCGACACCCAGGGCCTGCCCGGCGGCACCGCCTGGGAGCCGAAGTGGGACGGGATGCGGGTGCTGGCGCTCGCGGACGGGGCCGCCACGGCGCTGCGCTCCCGGCACGGCGAGGACCTGACCCTGGCGTTCCCCGAGGTGGTCGCCGCGGTCGCGGCCCACGTCCCCGCGGGCACCGTGCTGGACGGCGAGCTCGTGGTGCGGCGGGACGGGCGGCTCGACTTCGGCGCGCTGCAGCACCGGCTCGCGACCAGCCGGACGGCGGGGTACGCCGCACGGCACGCCCCGGCGGAGTACCTGGCGTTCGACCTGCTGCTGCGCGAGCACGTCGACCGGCGCGACCAGCCGCTGCTCGAGCGGCGGCGGGCGCTCGCCGAGCTGGCGGAGCGCTGGCCGGCCGCGCTCTCGCTGTCGCCGCTGACGGCGGACGTCGACGTCGCGGCCGGCTGGTTCCGCGACCTCGCCGGCACCGGCGCCGACGGGCTCGTCGCCAAGGGCCTCGACCAGCCGTACCGCGGCGGCGCGCGCGACTGGCTCAAGGTCAAGCACCGCTCGGCCGTCGACCTCGTGGCCACGGCGGTGACCGGACCGGTCGACCAGCCGGACGCCCTGCTCCTCGCGCTGCCCGTCGGCGGGGAGCTGGTGCCCGTCGGCCGGTCCCGGGCCGTGGGTGCCGTCGCCGCCCTGGCTCTCGCGCGGGTGCTGACGCCGGTGGCGGGCCGCGGTGCGACCGCCGACCCGGGGTCCACCGTGGCCACGGCGATCGCGCCGCTCGTCGTCGAGGTCTCCGCGGACGTGCGCTGGTCCCGGGGCGCTCTGGCCGGTCCCGCGCAGTTCCTGCGCGCGCGACCCGAGCTGCACCCGGACGAGGTGGACCCGGACCCCGCCGGCCGGCCCGACGCCTGACGGGCGGCGGTCCGCTCACCCGTCCGAACGAAATCGGACGAAACGCCACATATCCGGAGGAAAGCGGGCGTACAGTTCGCGCGTGCCCCGCACCCCGGAGGACTCCAGCGGCCTGGCCCTGGCGCGCCCGGTGCCCGGCCTGCACGAGACCGTGGGGCTGCCCGGCGGCACGGCCTGGGAGCCCAAGTGGGACGGCATGCGGCTGCTCGCGCTCGCCGACGGCCCGCGCACGCTGCTGCGCTCCCGGCACGGCGCGGACCTGACCCCCGACTTCCCCGAGGTGGCGGGGGCCGTCGCGGCCCAGGTGCCGCCGGGGACCGTGCTCGACGGAGAGCTCGTGGTCCGGCGCTCCGGGCGCGTCGACTTCGGCGCCCTCCAGCGCCGGGCCGCGGCCGCCCGGCCCGACGCCTTCGCCGCGCAGCTGCCGGCCGAGTTCGTCGTGTTCGACGTCATCCAGCGCGAGCACGTCGACCTGCGGCCCCAGCCGTTCATCGAGCGGCGGATCGCGTTGGAGGAGCTCGCCGCCGGGTGGTCCGGTGCCCTGTCGACGTCCCCGCTGACCGGCGACGTCGACCTGGCGGCGCGCTGGTTCCGGGACCTCGCCGGGCTGGGGGTCGACGGCCTGGTGGCCAAGGGCCTCGACCAGCCCTACCGGCCCGGGACGCGGGACTGGCGCAAGGTCAAGCACCGGTCGGTGGTCGACCTGGTGGCCACCGCGGTCACCGGTTCCGCCGTCCAGCCGGGTGCGCTGCTGCTGGCGCTGCCCCTCGACGGCGAGCTGGTCCTGGTCGGGAGGTCCGGGTCGCTCGGCCTGGCGGCGGGGCTCGCGCTCGGGCGGCAGATCACGCCCCTCGCGCCGCCGGGAGGCGCGCCGTCCGCGATCGCGACCCGGATCGCGCCGCTGGTCGTCGAGGTGTCCGCGGACGTGCCGTGGGCCGACGGGGCGCTGGCGCGGCCGGCGCAGTTCCTGCGCGCGCGGCCCGAGCTCCACCCGGTCGAGGTGGAGCCGGACGCGGTCCTGGTGGCCTGCGGCTGAGCGTGGCGCCGGGCTCCGCCGCACCCCCCGACGGCCCGGCTACCTCGGAGCGCCGAGCCGGGCCCGGCGGCCTGCAGTCGCGATCCGGCGGCCGGTGGTCGCCCCCGGGCGGGTGGTCGCGACCGGGGGCCGGTGGTCAGGGCCGGGCGCACGCCAGGCAGTGCAGCACCCGGCGGTCGGGGCCCGCGCTGGGCGCGCCCACGGCGTTCGTGCGCACCCCGGACACGGTGCGCTGCGCGACGTGCGCGGCGCACACGCCGGCCCCGCAGGCCTGGCACATCGCCACGGCGGGCACCTCCTGGCCGGTCCGCGCGTCCTCGAAGCAGTGCATGGGTTCTCCTCGTGCTCGTTACTGGAATGACTCCAGAATAAGCCGGGCGCGCGGAGCGGGCCGGGTCGTCCTCATCGTGGGACGGAACGCCGTGGCCTGGGGCGACGCCCGCCGGGGACCGGGTGGTCAGACGGCGGCGGGCAGCGCCCGCGATCGCCGTTCCGCGGCGATCAGCCCCAGCACCGCGGCCGCGCCGAGGACGAACATCGCCGCCGCGAGCCCCGCCTGGTCACCGGGTGCGAGCAGCGTCCGGTCGTCCTCCTGCCACGGCCAGAGCGCCCGAAGGGCCCCGGCCATCACGCCCGACAGCAGCACGAGGGCCGGGCGGCGCCGGTGCTCGAGCAGCCACTGCAGGGCCTTCACGAAGCACGCCAGCCCGAGCACCATCCCGGCGAGGAACACCGCGACGTAGCCCCAGTCCCGGTCGTTCACCGCGGCGAGCGTCGGCTGGTACAGCCCGAACGTCAGCAGCAGGAACGAGCCGGACGTCCCGGGCAGCGCCAGGGCGCACGCGGCGACGGCCGCCGCGACCAGCACCACCGGGTAGGTCGGGGTCAGGTGCTGCGGCGGCAGGCCGACGAGCACGAACACGACCGCCGCCACGACGAGCGCCCGGGCGACCTCGCCGGCCGACCACCCAGCGCCCGCCATCCGCACCGGCACCACCAGTGCCGCCGCGGTCATGCCGAGGAACAGCCCGTACAGCGGGACCGGGTGCTCCTCCAGCATCGGGGCGAGGAACCGCACCGTGACCAGCAGCCCGGGCACGATGCCGATCAGCAGCGGCACGATCACCGACCAGCGCACCCGTGCCAGCTCGGTGCGGGCGCGGGCGCGGTCCGTGAGCGCGAGCCGCGCAGCGGTCACCGCGTGGCCCGCTCCGGTCACCGCGGTCTCGTAGACGCCGGTCACCAGGGCGACGGTGCCGCCGCTGATGCCGGGGAGGGCCTCGGCGCCGCCGACGAGGACGCCGCGGGCGAGCGACCAGAGGGTGGCGGAGCGGGACGTGGTGGCGGCGGGGGCGTCGTCGGGCACCCGTCGACGCTACGGGTGGTGAGTGGTCCAGCGCCGCGGCCGGGAGCACCTACGCAGCGCCGGCCCGACCCGGCAGTCACCCGAAAGGGGTAGTCGTCACCCATTCCCGCGCGTAGTGTGATCTGCGCCACACTGACTCCTGCAGCCGCGTTGGGGGACGAGATGAGCACCGAGACCGTCGTGGACAAGGCACGGCAGCGCAAGGCGCTGCTGGCCTGGGGGTCGCTCGCCGCGGCTGCCGCCCTGATCACCACCGCAGCGTTCACCGACGCCGCCCACCTGAACCTGGGCACCAACGGCATCGGCGGCGCGGACAGCACCTACAACATCCAGGTGGGCGCCACGGACGCGGAGGGCGCGTTCATCGCCGGCCAGTGGCAGGAGGCCGACGACCCCGCGGGCGTGCCGATCGCCATCGACGGCGCCCAGGCCGTGTTCCCGGGGTCCGACCCGATCAGCGTCGTCATCCCGGTGCGCAACGACTCGCCGGTGTTCAACTCGTCGCTCACGCTGACGCTGAGCCAGCTGCCCGACGACGCGGCGAACGGCGTGGTCACCGACGCGAACTACCTGTCGAGCCTCCGGTTCAGCATCAGCATGCCCGCCACCTCGCTGGGCGCCACCGCGATCGCCGAGACGGACCTGACGTTCGCCGAGGTGTCGGCGCTGGCGCTGAACGACCTGGCGGCCGACGAGGAGAGCACGGTCACCATCGCGATCCGGCTGCTGTCGCAGACCGAGTCCGGCGCGACCTTCCCCGACAACGACCTGTCCGGCAAGGGCGCCTTCCTGCAGGCGACCTTCGACGGCGAGTCCGTCTGACCCGGATCGTCGTCACCCGGTCGGGCGGCCCGTCGGCGGCCCGGCCGGGCCCCGGACCCGGAGGAGGTCGGATGCGCGCGTCGCTGCGCCGTGCTGCGGTGCTCGTGGTCCCGGTGTGCCTGCTCGTCGCGGTCACGGCGGCCCAGGTCGTCGAGCGCGAGGACGTCCGCGTGGAGTTCACCGGGGTGACGTTCGCCCTGGAGTCCGCGGCCGGCACCGCCCCGGACTGGCAGCCCGCCGCAGCGGACTGGCACCCGAGCACCGCGCCGTGGGACCTCGTGCTCGCCGAGGACACGCTGCCCCCGGGCGGCACGCTCGACGTGCGGGTCGCGGTGCGCAACGCCTCGGGCACGCCCGCCGACGTGGTGCTCGACCTCGTGGACCCGGACCCGGAGACCGGCGACCTGTTCGCCGCGCTGCAGGTGACCGTCGCCGAGGACGGCGCCGTCCTGGCGGCCGGTCCCGCGGACACCATCCGGGTGCCCCTGGCGGGCGAGGTGGGGGCCGACCGCGCCGACGAGCGGGTGCTCGACCTGAGCATCACCCTGCCGCTGAACACCTTGCCCGACTGGCGCACCGGGGTGCAGGTCGCGTTCGAGGGGACGAGCCGGTGACCGCGCGGAGGTGGCGACCGGCCACGCGGACGGGATTCGACCGGCGGGCGCTGGCCCTCGCGGCCGCCGCCGGGGTCGTCCTGCTGGTCGGCGGCACCGCGATCACGGACGCGGCGTTCACCGACGCCGCCGAGGCCGACCTCGGGAACCTCGGCGGGGCGTACGACATCGCCTTCCTCGACACCACCGGGACCGTCGTGCAGGGCAACCCGGACCCGTACGTGATCGACACCGTGGTCCCGGGTCCGGGCGGGGCGCCGGCGGTCGAGGCCGACGTCGTGACGACGACGCCCGCCACCGGCCCGGTCGTGCTCACGCTGCTGAACCTGAGGCCCGAGCCGCTGCCGCCCGACCCCGGCGTCGACGGGCCGGGCGCCGAACCGTACGACGTCGCGCTGTTCACCGTCGCCGTCGACGGCGAGCCGGTCGTCACCGACCACGACCCCGATGACGGACCGGTCGCGCTGCCCGGCGAGTGGACCCAGGGCGTGGCCCGGCGCGTCCAGGTGTCGGTGACGCTCGAGACGGCGCTCGGCAACCCCTACTACTACGGCCGGGCGATGGTCCTCGGCCTGCAGTTCGACGGGAGCACCTCATGATCGCCGTGGGCGCGGTGCTGCTCGCCGCCGCGCTGACCGCCGGCGGGATCGCCCTGCCCGGCGCGGCCGGCCCGGACCTGGTGTCCGGGTCGACGACCACCGTGCAGGTCGCCGTGCCCTACCCGGGCCACAGCACCGGCTTCGACGTCACCGCCCGGCCCGCCGACGCCACCGCCCCGACCGACCTGGTCCTCGTCGTCGAGGGCGGGACCGGGCCGCTCGCCGACGGGCCGGACGCGCTGCAGCTCACCCTCAGCGACCCGGCGGGCGACGTGCTGGCGGAGGGCACCGCCGCGGAGCTGGGGGCGACGCCCGTCGACCTCGGTGTCCTGCCCGCCGAGGGGATCACCGTGCGCGGCACCGCGACGCTGCCGGCGACGGCGACCGACGCGGTGCAGGGGGTGGGGCTGACGCTCACCTTCGGGCTGGTGGCCACGCAGGAGTCGCCGCCCGGCGCGCCGCCCGCACCGCCGTTCCAGTCCGAGGTCCTCGCCACCACCGGCGGGCAGGTGCTCGCGCTGGTGCTGCTGGCCGCCGCGCTCACCGCGACGGGCCTGCTGCTGCGCGTCGTGCACCGGCGCCGCGCCGCTGCGACCAGGGGGGCGGGATCGTGAGGCCCGCCCGCGTCCGTAGCCGCCGCCGCGGCGCTCGCCGCGTCCTGGCCGGCACCGCCGGACTGGTCCTCCTCGGGCTGGCCGCCACGGCGGTGCCGGCGACCACCGCGGCGTACACCGACCGCGCCACCGCCACGACCGACGTGTTCCGCACCCCCACCACCACGTTCGTCCCCCAGGTGACCTACCTCAACGGCACCTTCACCGCCGTGCAGGACGACGGCACGCTGGCGATCTGGGGCTTCCGGGGCAACGGGCTGTCCGGGACCGGGGCCGCCACCGTCGCGTCGAACGCGGCGGTCACCCTGCTGACCCTGCCGTCCGACGACCACCCCGACGGCGCGCGGCGGGTGGTCGAGACCGCCGGCACCAGCCTCGACAACTTCTACCCCACGAACGTGGCGTACACGGGGATCGCGGCCCTGTCCGACGACGGTCGGGTCTACACCTGGGGCGGCAACCAGTCCAACAACGTGATGGGCCGGCCGAGCACCACCGTCCCGTTCACCCAGCCGGGCCAGGTCGACATCCCGGGCACGGTCGTCGACCTCACGTCCTCGTCCGGCGTGTTCATGGCACTCACGGACACCGGCGACGTCTACACCTGGGGCTACGCCCAGGCCCGCGGCATCACGGGCCAAGGCGGTTCCTCGACCTCCAGCGCCACCCCGACCCGCATCCTCACCGGGGTGCACTCCATCGGCGCCGGCATGTGGAACGGCTGGGCGATCCGCGGGAACACCGACCCCGCCGACCCGCTCAGCGGCGTGCTCTGGTGGGGGTTCTCGAACGCCGCCGGCACGCTGGCCGGCGCCCCTGGCGGCGACAACACCACCGCCAACGCGAACAGCCCGATCCAGTCGGCCTCCCTGTCCACCTACACCACCTCGGGCTGCGAGGCCGTCGGCGTCGTGGCGAACTCGCCCGAGGACACCTGCGGCATCCGGTCGCTGACCGGGCACTACTACGGCAATCAGGCCATCCTCGCCGACGGGACCGTGCTCGGCTGGGGCAACGCGAGCTTCTGGGGCACCGGGCGGCCCAGCGGCACGGCCGCGGTGAACAACACCCCGACCCCGGTCGAGATGCCGATCGGAGCGCAGATGATCGCCCCCACCGTGGACTACGTGATCGCGCTCGACACGCAGGGCTACGCCTGGGTCTGGGGTCGGTACACCCTGGCGGGCGGCCTGGACCCGGCCACCGGCGGCGCGTCGACCACCAACCCCACCCTGCCGACCCGGCTCGACTCGCTCGGCGTGGTCGAGTCCGTCGCCGGCACCGGGTACACGGGCGCGGCCCTGCGCGCGGACGGGTCGATCGGGCTCTGGGGCGGCGGGCAGCAGGGAGCGCGCAACAACACCAACTCCCTGGTGCGGGACGGGTTCGCGACCACGAGCACGCCCACCGGGTCGAACCAGGGCCTGACGAACCTGATCATGCCGGGCACCGTGGCGGCGACGTCATGAGCCGCGCGCCCCGGGGGAGCGCACGCGGACCCCGGCCCCCCCGGTGGCCGGCACGGCGCCGGCTGGCGCCGCTCGCGGCGTTCGCGCTCGTGCTGGTCGCCGGCACCGTCGCCACCGCGGCGGCGTTCACCGACGCCGCCCACCTGAACCTCGGCACGGAGGGCGTCGGCTCGGCCGACCCGTTCGAGATCGTGCTGGTGGACGCCGGCGGCGTCGCGCACGACGCCGAGCCCGGCGCGCCGATGCCGGTCGACGTCCCGGACCGCGACGCGCTGGTCCCGGGCCGGACGGTGCAGTCCCAGGTCCGGGTGGCGGCGAACCACCCGGAGCTCGCCGCCGACGTGCTGGCGACGGTGGCGGGGGAGGCGGTGGCCGGCACCCCCGACATCACCCCGTACCTCCGCGTCACCGTCCTCGGCCCGGGCGGCGAGGTGCTGCTCGGTACCGGCCCGGACGACCCGCAGGGCGGCGTGCCGCTCGGCGCGACCGCCGACCTCGGCGTGCTGGCCGCGCGGGCCGCCGACCCCGTCGAGGACGGGGAGCCGTGGACGGCGGGGGCCGCGGGGTCCGACACCACGCTCACCCTGCTGGTGCACTACCTCGAGGACCCGGCCACGACCGCCCTCAACGGGGGCCAGGCGCACCTGACGGTGCGGTTCGACGCGACGTCCGTGGCTGCCGCGTGACGGCGACCGACCGGCCGACGCGCGTCCTGCTCGGCGCGCAGCGGGTGCTGCTCGACGTGGCCGCCGTCGTCGGCGTCCTCAGCCTCCTGGCGGTCGTGCTGTGCCTGCTGCTCTCCGTCCGGCCGGCGATCGTCGTGTCCGGCTCGATGGAGCCCACCATCCCGGTGGGGGCGCTCACCCTGGCCCGCACCGTGCCGGCGGACACCGTCGCGGTCGGCGACGTCGTGACCGTCCCGCGCCACGAGCGCGACGGCCTGGTCACCCACCGGGTCGTGCAGGTCACGCCTGCCGGCACGGTCGCCGGCACCTCGGGCGGGACCGCGGTCGAGCTGGTGCTGCAGGGCGACGCGAACGACGAGCGAGACGCCCGGCCGTACACCGTGACCGAGGTGGGGCGGGTGCTGTGGACGGTGCCGGGCCTGGGCCGGGCGGTCGCGGCGCTGCAGCAGCACGTCGTGCTGGCTGTCGCGGTGCTCGTCGGGATCACGGCGCTGGCGACGTACCCCGTCCGGGCGGGGAAGCAGAACGGCCGGGCCCGTGGAGGCGAGTCCGCGGGCCCGGCTGCCGAAAGCCCGGCCGAACCATGACGACGTGCGGCGTCAGCCGGTGGCCCGTCGGCGCCGGCTGCGCAGGTACGCGCCCGCCGCGAGCAGCAGGGCGGCGAGCAGCCCGGCCCACGGCCCGGCGCCGGTGACCGCGAGGTCGCCGCCGCCGGGCGGCCCGACCGGCGGGGGCACGGCCTCTCCGCCACCCCCACCGCCGTCGAGGTAGCTCACCGTGAAGGTCGCCGTCACGGCGAGCGTCTGGCCGGGGTCGCCCGTGACGAGGCTCGGGTCGGGCAGCGAGACGCGCACCGGGATGACGGCGGGCCGCTCCGCGCTGACGGCGGGCACGCGGGTGAGGGCGTCGCCGTAGGGGACCGGCTCGGCGAGCGTCCCGGCGGAGTGCCACCGCGCCACCTGCCCGTCGGCGCCGACCTCGCCGTAGTGCACCGCCAGCGCGCCCGCCAGGGACGCGGAGGTGGCGTGGTCGACGGCGAGGACGCCGTCGTACGGCACCGGGGCCACCGAGGTCCCCTGCACCTCCCAGAGTCCGGTGACGGCGTCGCCGGGGACCGTGAGGTCGGCGAAACCCTCGGCGTCCGCGGCTCCCGCGGGGTGGAACGCCCGCACGCCCGGTGCCGCGGTGCGGACGACGGCGGCGAGCACGCCGGCCCCGGTGACCGCCATCTCGACGACCTCCGCGGGGGTCGCGTCCTGGTCGGCGACGGCCGCGAACCGCACGAAGCGGCCGGTCGGCCGGGCGAGGACCTGCCCGACCCGACACGCCCCCGCGGCCGCACGCGCGACGCCGAGAGGGCAGGAGGTGCGGGCCTCCCGGCCGGGAAGCGCGCACCTCCTGCCCTCTCAGCGCACCGGCTACGCCGCGGAACGGCGCGCGGCGTAGGTCGCGGCGGCGCCGCCCAGCAGCAGGACCGCCGCGATCGCGGCGATCAGGCCGGCCGTCCCGGCACCCGTCCGGGCGAGCGGGTCGTCGGTCGCCGTCACCGCGGGCGCGGCGGTCGCGGTGACGGTGATCCCGACCGCGGTCGCGTCGCTGACCGCGCCGTTGATGGTCTGGGTCGCGGCGATGACGTGGTGACCCGCGCCGAGCGCGTCGCCGAGCGCCAGGGCCCAGCCGCCCGCCGTGACGTCCGCCGGCACCGCCGCGCGGTCGCCGACGGTGACCTCGACGGTGGCGCCGTCCAGGCCGGTCCCGGAGACGGTGGTCGGGGCGGCGCCCTCGGGGAAGGTCGCGCCGTCGTCGAGGCCGGTGATCGCGGGCGCGACCGGGACGACCTCGAAGGCGTTCGTCATGGGCACCGACGGCACGCCGCTGACCTGGGCCACGGTGACCGAGTACCGGCCGTAGGACAGGTCGACGGGGTGCTCCCAGGTGCCGTCGTCGGCGACCACGAGCGTCGCGGCGACCGCGCCGGACAGCTCGACCGTCTCGCCCGGCTCTCCGACGCCGGCGATCCGCTGCAGGGCGGTCAGGACCCGCTCGCCGTCACCGGGGCGGGTCACGACGGTGGCCGGCACGACGTCGTAGGCGATCTGCACCGCCGGGGACGCCGAGTACCCGCTCCGGGCGACCAGCGTGTAGGAGACGGGGCCGCGGGTGGTGGGCGCGGCGAACGACCAGGTGCCGTCGGCGGCGACGGTCACGGTCTGCGGCGCCTCCCGGTCGCTGTCGACCGACAGCACCGTGCCCGCGGGGGCGGTGCCGCTGATCATGGCCCCGGGCACGATCGTCGCGCCGGACGCCGGTCCGGTGAGGACGGGCGCGGCGAGGTCGAGCGCCACCGTGTACCCGCCGGTGCGGGCCAGGGCGGTCTCCAGGTCCGCGGCGAACATCACCGGCTGCCCGCCGGCCGTGGTGCCGCCGGACACCAGCCCGATCGCGGTGCCGCCCTGCAGCACGGCGCCGCCGGAGTCGCCGCTGTCGGACACGACGGCGCTGAAGAACCCGTACACGTAGCGGCCCGAGACCTCGGCCCAGCCGGAGGACAGCGCGGTCCCGGAGGTGAACCCGGTCGTCCGGCCGCTCTTCACCACCGGCTGGCCCAGCTGCGCGCGGCCGACGGCGGTCACGGGCCGGGTCGACAGCGACAGGTCGGACACGGTGGTCCAGTCGGTGACGGCGGGCCGCAGCGTCAGGCCGGCGTTGGTCACGTCGATCACGGAGACGTCCGTGCTCGCGGTGTCGCCGTCGCTGCCGTGCGTGTTGCCGGGCCCGCCGTACTGCGCGAAGCCGAGCGTGCCGAGCGGCGCGAGCACATCGAACGCGGAGCCGCCACCGGCGGGGTCGCCCGCCGGGACCGACAGGACGCTCTCGGAGAACAGCCCGTCCTTGGCGCAGTGCCCGGCCGAGATCACGGCGGGCGCCCCCGAGGGGGTGAACCCGGAGAACCCGATCGAGCACAGCCCGACGGGGACGTCCTCGGAGTCGCCGTCCAGGGACGCCGGGTCGAACGACGCGTAGCCCGCGCCGCCCACGACGTCGGTCGCGGCCAGCGCCTCCACGGGGCCGTCCAGCACGAGCACGTCGACGTTCCGGTGCTCGTCGACGAACTGCTCCGCCTCCGCGGGCAGGTCCCCGACGTCCTCCGTGGTCGCCACGACGACGGTGCCGTCGGCGTCCACCGTCACCGCCTCGACGCCGTCGAGCGCGAGCAGCGCCCGCGCGGTCGCGTCGAACTCCGCGCCGGACGTCGGCGTCACCGCGTCGCCGTCCTCGGCGAACGCCGCGGTGCCGACGGCACCGGTCAGGCTCGCCGCGGCGAGCGTCCCCACGGCCAGGAACGTGACCCGGCCCTTCCACCTTGCTGACATGACGGATCCTCACCCTCGTCGGCGGCCCCCCGCGCGCCCCACGTGGTGCTCCGACGCCCTGCGCTCTCCGAGCGCGGCGAGCGACGCCGACCAGGTGGGACGCGTCGAACGCTAGGGCGGCGCAGACGCCACTCAAGAAGCCGCGAAGGCGCGTTGGAGTGGGTGGCAGCGGGGACGGTCCCGGGAGCCCGGGCAGGGGTCCGCACCGGCGAGTCCGGGTCCCGGGCGGCTGCGACCGCGGCCGCTAGCGTCCCGTGCGTGGACCCCCGGTCCTGCCCTGTAGGTGTGGCAACCGCGACGGGGCCGGGGGCCCAGCCGCGGACGCGCCCGACATGGTCCATCCGGCGCGGGGTCCGGCGTCGGCCCCCGGGAATCCCCTGGTCCGCCACGGTGCGGCGCCGGTAGCGTCCCGCGCACCCCCCACCCGCGACCCCGCCAGGAGCCGGCCTTGGACATCCCCCGCATCTTCACCGTGCGCGAGAGCGAGCACCGGATCCACAACCCGTTCACCGCCCAGCAGTACGCCGTGCTCGGCGAGGCGCTGCGGCTCGCGCCCGGGTCGACGGCGCTGGACCTGGCCAGCGGCTCGGGCGAGATGCTGTGCACCTGGGCGCGGGACCACGGCCTCACCGGCACCGGCGTTGACCTCAGCGTCACGTTCACCGAGCGCGCCCGCGCGCGCGCCGTCGAGCTCGGCGTCGCGGACCGCGTCACGTTCGTGCACGGGGATGCCGCCGGGTGGCGCAGCGACGAGCCCGTCGACCTCGCGGCCTGCGTGGGTGCGACGTGGATCGGCGGGGGCGTCGCCGGGACCGTCGCGCTGCTGCAGCAGAGCCTGCGCCCCGGTGGCACGATGCTGATCGGCGAGCCCTACTGGCGGGTCACGCCCCCGGACCGCGCCACCGCCGAGGCCTGCGGTGCCGCCGCACCCGACGACTTCCTGCCCCTGCCGCAGCTGCTCGCGCACCTCGGCGGGCTCGGCTACGACGTGGTCGAGATGGTGCTCGCCGACCAGCAGTCCTGGGACCGGTACCAGGCGGCGCAGTGGCTCACGATGCGTCGCTGGCTCGACGAGCACCCGGACGACGAGCTCGCCGCGGAGGTCCGCGACGAGCTCGCGACCGGGCCCGCGCGGTACGCCGCGACCACGCGGGAGCACGTCGGCTGGGGGGTGTTCGCCCTCCAGATGCGCTGACGGACGACGGGAACCGGTCGGGAGACGCGCCGGGTCGGTCCGTCAGGGGCACACCTCGGCCGCGCAGCCGCTGACCACGGTGGAGTCGTGCACGCCCATGACGAGCACGCCCGCCGTGTCCGCGTCGCCGACCTGCGCCGTGACCGGTCCCGTCCCGCCGACGACGAGGTTGGAGTCCTCGTCGGAGATGACGTTGCCGTCGCCCGAGGTGTGCACGGACAGGTCGTCGAAGCCGTCGCCGGAGACCGAGAGCGAGGTGCTGCCGGCCGGCGCGGGGGTGGCCGGGGTCGGCGACGTCGCGACCCCCGCACCCTGGGCCGGTGCGCTCGTCCCCGCCGGGGCCGTGGCCGCGTCGTCGGGGCTCTCCGGCTCCACGGACTCCTCCTCCTCGGGCTCCTCGCCCGGCTCGTCCTCGACGCCGCCGGAGGCTCCGGACCGGATCACCGACCCCGTCACGTCGACCGCGTTGATCCCGCTGGAGTCGGTGTCGCCGGTGTTCGCGTCGATGCGCCCGACATGGTCCACGAACAGGTTGGCGTCGTCGTAGGCGATGAGGTTGCGGTCGCCGCCGACGCGCAGGGAGTGGTCCTCGTAGCCGGAGAACGCGACGTGGTCGAACGTGGCCTGCGCGGCCACGCGGGGATCGGGCATCGCGCCCTGGGCGACGGAGACCGCCCCGGTCGCCGCCCCGGTCGCCGTCGCGGCCGTCGGTCCGGTCGTCGGTCCGGTCGTCGTCCGGACGGACGTGAGGCCCGGCTGCGCGGAGGTCGACGAGCCCGGCGTCGCACCCGACCCGTCCGGGGTGGTCGCCACCACCGACCCCTGCGGCTCCAGGACGACCGCCCCGCCGGTCGAGGCGTCGCCCGTGTTCGCGACGAGCTGCCCGTCCGGCCCCACCAGGACGACGGCGCCGTCGCTCGCGACGACCTGCAGCCAGGAGACCCAGGTCGAGGGCGCGGAGGGTGCGAGCGCGGACGCGGCTCCGCCACCCGGCGTGCGCAGCGGAACCGCGTCCGCGTCTGCGGACGGCCGGTCGCCGGGCGCGCGGGGGGCCGGGACGGCGGTGGGTCGGGCGGGCGCCGTCGCGGGCGCCACGGCCATGACCCGCACGGCGTCGGTCAGTCGGTCGGCGGGCAGCGCAGCCGCCTCCGGCACCGTGACCACCACGACCGTCGGTGCGGGGGCAGACTCGGGAGCGGCCGCGGGCGGGGTCGGTTCGGGCGCGAGGCTCGCTGCGGTCGCCGGTGCCGCCGGGCCTGGCGCGGCGTCCGCCCGGGTGAGGTCGCTGAGGATCCACCCGGCCAGGCAGCAGGTGGTTGCGAACAGGATCCACAGCAGGGCGGATCGCGGTGGGGTGCGCGTGCTCGTCTCGGTCATGGTCGAACGCCTCCGGCGTCTGCGCGAGGTCAGTGAGGGAGGGGTTCGGCGCCGGGGGCGCGCCGGTACCCGGACAAGGGCCGCGGTCGATCGCGGTCCAGTGGCGGCTCACGGCGCGCCGGGCCTCGGCAGCGTTCCGGGCGTGCATCTCCCTCGACGCGGTCAGGCGCACCTGGCCCAGCATGTCGCCCGACCTCGCGGCGGGCCGCTCCCGTTCGGGCGCGCGGCCCAGGCCGCGCCGGCCGTGGACGCCGTACCCCTGCTGCCGCCTCGCGGCCCCCGCCCCGCGCTTCCCGGCCCGCGCTCCCCTCGCCGGTCCTCCGGCGCGGACGAAGGGCCGGGTCAGGCCGCCGGCAGCCCGCGGTCGGCGAGCGCCCGCGCCAGCAGCGCCTCGTCCGTCCCCACGGCGGCGAGCCGCGCGCGGACGGCCCGCTCCCGGTCCCGCTGACCGCGCAGCAGCACGGTCGCGAGCTGGACCTCCAGGGGGACGACCGGAACCTCCTGCCCCCGCCAGCCGATCGTGCGTCGGGTCGCCCACACCCCGGTCCCCATCGTCTCGACGACGGCCGGCGCGGGGACATCGGCGCGGATCCGCGCGATCTCGAGCGTCCCGCCGTCGACGCACCAGCGGCCGAACAGCCACTGCCGGTCGGGCGTCGCGGCCAGGGGGCGATCGGGTGTGCTCCGGAACGTCGCGAGGTCCGCCGTACCCGGGCCCGGGACGGCGAACGCCGTCAGCCGCTCGGCGAGGGCCCGCACGGCGTCGTCCGTGGTGCCCGGGTGCACGAGCACGTCGACGTCACCCGGCTCGACGGCGACGCCCTGCACCCGGGTGGCGGCGCTGCCGACGAGCATCCACGGGACGTCCTCGTCGGCGATCGCGAGGTAGGCCTCGAGCGCGCGCTCCCAACCCGGCACCCGTCCTCCCCTCCGCGAACTCGGTCACGTCGTCCCGACGCTAGCGCTCCGCGGCTGCTGCCCCGTGGGCCGCCGGCACGCAGCGCGATCGACGCCGCTCCACCTACGCACTGGTCGTCGGCACCACCCGGGCGCGGCGGACCTCCCGTCGCAGCCCTGCGCCGTTCGTACGCTCGGCGCGGACATCAGGTGCGCACCGCGTGCGGTGCGCGGTGGAGGAGGTCGACGTGGGTGACGAGCGGGACGACCGGGACATCGGGGCGGTGTCCCCGGCTCACGCGACGATCCCGGGACGGCGTCGATCGGGGGCGCGGTGTCCTGGTCGTTCCTGATCACGAGCCTGGTGGTGGTCGCGACGCCCGGGACGGGGGTGGTCTACACCCTCGGCGCCGGGCTGGTCCGCGGGCGCCGCGCGGCGGTCTGGGCCGCCTTCGCCTGCACCCTGGGCATCGTGCCGCACCTGCTCGCGGCGATCAGCGGCCTCGCGGCGGTGCTGCACGCGAGCGCCGCGCTCTACGGGGTGGTCGTGTGGGCCGGCGTCGCCTACCTGCTGCACCTCGCCTGGAGCACGTGGCGCTCCGCGGGGGGTGAGGGGCTGGGTGTGGACGGGGTCGCGGCACGCACCCCGGGTGGAGTCCTCCGCGACGGGATCGTCCTCAACGTGCTCAACCCGAAGCTGACGGTGTTCTTCGTCGCGTTCCTGCCGCAGTTCGTCGGCGGCACCCGCCCGGCGGAGGCCACGGTCCAGATGGCCGCGCTGGGTGCGCTGTTCATGATGATGACGTGGGTCGTGTTCGCGGTCTACGGGATCACCGCCTCGGTACTCCGGCCTGTCCTGATCCGTCGGCCGAGCCTGCTCGCCGCGGTGATGAAGGGCTTCTCGGGCTGCTACGTGCTCCTCGCGGTGGTGCTGGCCGTCGAGCACCTGCGGTGACGCTGTCTCCGCAGCTCCGGCGCCCGCCCGCCCTTGCGCCTCGCGACGTGCCGCGAGCCCGCACCCGGTCAGCGCGCCGGCGGCCGGGGCCGCAGGAGCCGGGCGAGGCGCGGCTTGGTGCGGCTCATCCGGGTGATCCAGCAGGCGTCGGGGTCGGTGGACTCCTCGAGCTCCCGGAAGGCCGGCAGGCCCGCCTCAGGTCCGGCCGCGACGGCGATGCTCCAGCAGGAGCCGAGTGCGGTGCGCAAGGCGCGCACGGCCGGGTCGCGGCGGTCGGTTCCCGGGAGCGTGGTGATCGACCGGGTCGCGATGTGGCACGCCTCGAGCGCGACGGCGGCCGAGCGCGGGTCGGTGAGCAGGCGTGGCTCGCAGATGCCGGCGAGCGCCGCACGGCGCACCAGCGGGTCGGGGTCGTGGATCCAGTCGGCGACCAGCAGCCGCAGGCTGCCCGCACGACGGTCGCCCACCCGGTGCAGCGCCAGGGCGGCGGCCTCGCGGACGCGCCAGAGCGGGTCGCTCGCGCGGGCGTGCAGCACGGCCAGCACCAGGGCGCGCCGGGCAGCGGTGCGCGTGCTGACGCACCTCTCCAGATCGCCCACCAGGCCGCCGAGGGCGGCGGTGCCGCACGCGCGCAGGTACTCGTCCTCGTGGTGCGCCAGGTCGCGGATCAGGGCCGGGGGAGCCACGTTGCCGAACGCGGTGAGCGCGTCCAGGTCGCAGCGACGACCGGGCAGCCCCGAGTGCGCGGACAGGTACCCGGGGACCTCGGTCGGCGTCAGCAGTCGCAGGGCGGCGCGGTGCCGCTCGACGGCGGTCGTGACCGCCAGGTCACGAGCGGGCCGTCGGCCTCGGGCTCCTCGGCCGCTCGGCGTCGTGCCGGTCATCGCACGCTCCGGTCGGGTCACGCCCGACGCCGCAGCGCCCAGGTCGCGCCGGCGACGCCGACCGCGCACCAGGACAGCAGCACGACGAGGGACCGTGCGGGCAGGTCGAACGTGTCCTGCGCGAGCCCGGCGCGCATCAGGTCGGCCATCGGCTGGATCGGGAGCCAGTCGTGCAGCCCCTGCAGCCAGCCGGGGAGCCGGTCGGCGGGGTACGAGACCGGGGAGAACAGCAGGACGACGAAGAGCAGCACCTGGGTGGTCGTCTGGGCCAGGGTCGGGGGGAGCAGGGTTCCGATGGCGTAGCCGACCGAGGCGGCGCCGAGCGAGACGAGCAGCGCCCCGGGGACCACCCACGGCGCGATCGACAGGTCCACGTCGAACCGCAGCACGCCGGTGACGATGCCGAGCACGGTGCCGGGGAGGGCGATCAGGACCCACATGAGCAGGTCCGCGACGAGGTAGGACAGTCGCGGGACCGGAAGGGTGCGGATCCAGTCCATGCTGCCCTCGGCCCGCGACACGACCAGCTCGTGCGGGGCCGTCACCATGCCCACGATCACGAGCATGATCGTCGGGGCGCCCGTCGCGAGGTAGGTCGCCGTGGCGGGGTCCGGGTCGCCGATGAGCAGGCCGTACCCGAGGACGGCCGCGATCGCGAAGAACGTCTGCTCGACGACGATGATCGGGAGCATCGCGGTCTGCCGGCGCAGCCGCCACTGCGTGAGCAGCAGGGTCTGGTGGACGGCGGTCATGCGACCACCCCGGTCGCCGGGTCGGCGCGGTCCTGCGGCCGGCCCGCCAGCGCGACGTAGACGTCCTCGAGGGAGGCCGGGGTGAGGGCGTACCGCTCCAGCCCTCCGGACCCGACCTGGGACTGCGCCCAGGCGACGACCTCGGCGGCGTCCTGCGCCGGGACGGTTCCGACGGCCCGGCCGCGGGCGATCGCGCCGGGCCGGACGGCGGGGTGCCACGCGAACCCGGTGCCGTCGCCGGCCAGGTCGACCTCGACGGTCAGCGAGCCGCGGAGGTCGGCGGTCAGCTCGGCGGGGGTGCCCTGGGCCAGGACGACCCCGTGGTCGAGGATGGCGAGCCGGTCGACGACGCGTTCGGCTTCGCGGACGTTGTGGGTGACGAGCAGGACGCCGTGGCCGTGGTCGCCCAGGGTGCGGATCTGCTGCCAGAGCAGCCGGCGGCGGACGGGGTCGACGTCGTTGGTGGGTTCGTCGAGGACGACCAGGGGGCCGGGGTGCACGACGGTCATGGCGAACGCGGTGAGGCGGGCGACGCCCCCGGAGACCCGCTCGGCGGGGGTGTCGGCCCAGGTGGTCAGGTCGAGGGCGTCCAGCAGCTCGCCGGTGCGGGTGCGCACCCGGGTCCTGGGCCCGCCGCGGATGCGGCCGACGAGCTCGATCGCGCGGCGTGGGGTCAGCCCGGTGATGGGGACGGCGGCCTGGGCCTGGACCGAGGTCCGCGCGCGGGCGAGGTGCGGCTGGGCCACCGCGTCCACGCCGTCGACGTGCACGGTGCCGTCGTCGGGCCGGACCAGGCCGACGACCTGGTTGACCAGGGTGGTCTTGCCCGCGCCGTTGTGCCCCAGCAGCCCGACCACCTGCCCGGGGAGCACGTCGAGGTCGATCCCACCGTTCGCCTGCACCCCGTCCCGCCCGCGGTACCGCTTGCGCAGCCCCCGGATCCGCAGGACCTCGGCCGTCGCCGTTCCCGCGCTCACGCCGCCCCGCCCTCCCGCCCACGCTCCGGCTGCCGTTCGCGCTCGACGAGCCTGGCGAGCACCGCCGCGGCGGTGCCGGCGTCGTCCACCGAGACGACCGTCAGCGGGCGGTCGGCCCGCTGCACGTCGACGGCCGGCCCGGCGACGACCGGGCCGAGGCCGCTCGCCACCAGGATCGCCGTGGTCGGGACCGCCGCGCTCGACGGGTCGGCGAGGCCGCGGTGCGCCTCCGCCGGACCGACCGTGAGCGCGGCACCGGACGCGGACATCCCCGCGGCGAACCCGACCGCTGAGCGGCGTGCGAGCGCGGTCCGACCGCCGAGCAGCGCCACCAGCCAGCCGCCGAGCGCGAGCACGACGATGGTGACGGTGAGGGCGAGCAGGAACCCGGTGAGGCTGCGGTACCGGGTGGGGCGGGTCGTGTCGAACCGGACCGCCACCCGGTCCGTGAGGTCGGGCCGCCAGGCGCGCACGAGCAGCAGGGCGGCCGTGACGAGGACGACGCCCGGCAGCAGCGCCAGCAGGGTGCTCGCGAGCAGGTGCGGCGCGGGGGCCGGTCCGGTAGGGGTCGTGCGCGGCATCGCGCCTCCTTCGGGGGACGGGGGTCAGACCAGGACGAGGAAGACGCCGAGGCTCACGAACGGGGCGAGGGCTGCGACGACGAGCGCGACGGCGACCTCCCGGCCGCCGCGCCGGCGGACGGCGGCGGTGGCCCCGAGGACGAGGGCGGCGATGCCCGCGAGCGTCGCGGCGACCTGGACGGCGAGCGTCCCCAGCACGGCGACGACGGACCAGGTCGGCGCGGTCGCGATCGCGTGCTCGTCCACGGGAGCGAGCGTCAGCGCGACTATCGCCGACAGGAGGGTCGAGGAGAGCGCGGCCCCGACCGCGAGCCGCAGCGCCCAGGTCCGCAGACGGCCGGCGTCCCCCGGCGCCGGCTCCGCCGGCGGGTCGGGGTCGAGGTAGTGCCCGAACGCGTTGGGCGTGACGTTCATGCGCGCTCCGTCCCTCCTGGGTGCTCCCGGCGCACCGGTCGGTGCGCCGCGGTCATGCGAGCGCCCCGACGAGCTCCGCCGACCTGTTCCACAGCTCGCGCGCCACGCGCGGGTCCCGCATCAGCGGGTGCACCCTCCGGGCGGGTCGGCGCCGGACGTAGTAGATGCCGGGCGTGAAGGTGACGCCGGCCGTGCCCTCGGCGAGCAGCACGAGCTGGTCGGCGCCACGTTCCGGGGCGGTGGTGAGCAGCCGCCGGAGCCGACCGTGGTAGACGTGCCGAATCGGGTGCGTGGTCTCGGCGGCGAAGCCGGTGCCGACGATCCCGGGGTGGAAGGCGACCGCGTTCACCCCGTGGACGGTCCCGAGCGCGCCGTGCCGGTGCTGGAGCTCCTGGGTGAACAGGATGTTCGCGAGCTTGGCGTTGCCGTAGGCGACCTGCGGCGTGTACTCACGGACGCTGTTCAGGTCCTGCAACCGCAGCCGTGCGAAGACCCGGGCGGCCTCGCTCGCGGTCTGGATCACCGTGGCGCGGCTGGCGGCGAGGGTGGGCAGCAGCCGGGCCGTGAGCAGGAACGGGGCCAGGTGGTTGACCTGGAGGGTCCGCTCGAGCCGGTCCACCGTCGACGCCCAGTGCCCCATGATCGCGCCGGCGTTGTTCGCCAGGACGTCGATCCGCGGGCAGGTCGCCGCGAGCGTGTCAGCCAGGCCGCGCACCTGGGCGAGATCGGCGAAGTCGGCGACGTGGTGCTCCGCGCCGATCTCCTCGGCCACCGCCCGCGTGCGCGCCGGGCAGCGCCCGACGACGACCACGCGGTGGCCGCGCGCCGCGAGCGTCCGGGCGGCCGCGGCCCCGATCCCGGAGCTCGCGCCGGTGATGACGACGGTCTTGGGCGTCGTCGCGGGCGCACCCGTGGCCTCCTGCCGGGCGGTCACGATCCTGCCCTCGCCGTCCGGGAGGCCGGTGGGTCGACGACGCCTGCGGGGCGCCGGACCGCACCGGGTGCGCGGCGCCTGCGGACGAGGTCCGCGGACCGGTCCCACAGGTCGCGCGCGCCCCGGGGGTCTCGCGCCGCCGCGGGCAGCCAGGTCGCGGGCTCTCGCCGGACGTAGCAGGTTCCCGGCAGGAACGTGGAGCCGGCCGTGCCCTCCGCGAGCCAGACGAGCGGGTCGGCGCCGCGGGCGGCGTCGAGCTCCGACGACCGCCGGGGCGGCCCGGCAGCCCCGGGACCCGCCGTGGTGGCCACGATCCCGGGATGGAACGCGACCGGGTGCACGCCGCGGACCGAACCGAGCGCGCCGTGGCGGCGCTGCAGCTCCTGGGTGAACAGGACGCACGCGAGCCGGGCGTTGCCGAACGCCGCGGACGGCCGGTAGCCCTCGCGGCGCTGGAGGTCGTCGAGCGTCAGCCGGGCACGCGCCCGCGCGGCCCCGCCGGCGGTCTGGATCACCGTCGCGCGGCTGGCCGTGAGCACGGGCAGCAGCCGGGTGGTCAGCAGGAACGGCGCCAGGTAGTTGACCTGGAACGTCCGCTCCAGCCGGTCGGTGGTGAGGGCCCATGTC
Source organism: Cellulosimicrobium cellulans (assembly GCF_007679345.1). Classification (GTDB taxonomy): domain Bacteria; phylum Actinomycetota; class Actinomycetes; order Actinomycetales; family Cellulomonadaceae; genus Cellulomonas; species Cellulomonas cellulans_A. The sequence goes on along the minus strand of NZ_VEGH01000001.1, from coordinate 447,947 downwards.
TCGGCGACGGCGCCGGCGTTGTTGGCGAGGACGTCGATCCGGTGGTAGGTGGCCGCGAGCGTGTCGGCGAGGCGGCGCACCTGGGTGAGGTCGGCGAAGTCCGCGAGGTGCGACTCCGCGCCGATCTCCGCGGCGACCGCCCGGGTGCGCTCGGGGGACCGGCCGACCAGGACGAGGCGGTGGCCGCGCTGGGCGAGCTGCCGCGCCGCGGCGGCGCCGATGCCGGAGCTCGCGCCGGTGATCACGATGGTCCTGGCAGGCGTCACGACGGCCCCGCGTCCGGGTCGTGGAGTCGGGGTGCCCCGGAGCGCCGTTCGTCGGGGGCCAGTGCGGCGAGCCCCGCCTCGGCGACCGTGACGTCGTCGCTCCAGTGGCCGCCGCACACCCCGATCCCGCCGACGACGTGCCCCTCGAGCGTGATGGGGACGCCCCCGCCGAAGGTCACGAGCCGGTCGATCTGGCTCGGGGCGCCCAGAGCCAGCGGCGCGTCATCCTTGATGAGCTCGTGCCACGCGGCTGTGGAGAGCGCGAAGCCTGCGGCGGTGTACGCCTTGTCGGTGGCCACCTGGACGGTGATGACCGGCGCGTCGTCCATCCGGGCGAACGCCATCAGGTGGCCCGCCGCGTCGACGACCGCGATCGAGGAGCGGCACGCGATGCCCTCGGCGGCGGCCAGGGCGGCGTCGGTCACCGCGCGCGCGGCCTCGGCGGTCAGGTGGGGCAGGTGTCGGACGTGGGGCATCGCATCTCCTCGTCGGTCGCCCGGACGGGCGCGGTCAGGGGCGGGTCCCCGACCCGGCGGCGGGTGCGCGCGCCGGGTCGGGGATGGTCTCGGCGGTGTCGGCGTGGTCCCGTTCGGCGCGTGCCGGGACGACCGCGGCGGCGAGCAGGGGCAGCGGCAGGACCGCGAGGAACGCGGGTCCGGGTCCGACGGCACCGATGAGGGCGCCGAGCACCGGCGGTGCCGCGGCGGCCACGGCGTTCTGGGCCGTGTTCTGCACCCCGAGCGCACGGCCGGACCAGGCCCGCCCGGCGTGCTCGGCCACCGCGGTGAACGCCAGCCCGTTCGGGGCCGCGGTCACGGCGGCCGCGACCAGGAGCGCCACGACCGCCAGCGGGGTGCCGCCGCTCACCGCCAGCACCCCGACGACCGCCCCGATGACGAGGGCGACCGTGCGCATCGGGCGCAGGCGCGACTGCACCCGGTCGGACCACCACCCCGCGAGGAGGCGGAGCGCGGCGCTGGCGATCTGGGCACCGGCGAGGGCGCGCCCCGCGGTCACCGGGTCGAAGCCGTGCCCGTCGACCAGGAGCACCACCGCGAAGGTGGAGACGGCGAACTGGGGCACGATCAGCAGCGCGCTGGCGGCGTGGATCCGCCACAGCACCGGCGTCCGGTAGGGCGAACCGGACGCCGCACCCGGCGTCGCACCGGGCACCGCGGCGGAGCGGGCCGGGTCGCGGACCAGCAGGGCGACGGCGTTCGCCGCCAGCAGGCTGAGCAGGCCGAGGAAGGTCAGCGCGGACCGGGTGGACGCTCCGGCCAGGCCCGGCAGCGTGAGCGCGGCCAGCGCGACGCCCGCCGGCTGAGCGGTCTGCCGGATCCCCATCGCGAGCCCGCGCTCGCCCGCGGCGAACCAGCCCATGATCAGCCGCCCGCTCGAGGCGTGCGCGGCGGCGCCCGCCGCGCCGGCCACCAGGAAGCACGCGCCCATCGCCGGCGCCGTCCCGACGCGCGAGGCCAGGAGCAGCACGACCCCGGCGACCGTGAGACCTGTGGCCAGCACCACCCGCTCGCCCCACCGGTCCGCGGCGGCGCCCCAGGCGATCAGGGTCAGCAGCAGACCGGCGCTCGGGGCCGCCACCAGGAGCCCTGCCTCGTGGAGCGAGAGGCCGCCGTCGCGGAGGGCGGGGATGAGGTTGGCCAGCCCGAACTGGAACGCGCACGCGGCGGTCATGGCGAGCATGCCGACGGCCAGCACGAGCCAGCGCCGCGGGTCGGGCGTCGCCGGCTGCGCCGGCACCGGGCCGAGAGTCATCGCACCTCCTCGATGGGCTGGTTCGTACGCTATCAGAGAACTGATGCCTAACAGCCCCCTTATTCCGGGTACGGTGTTGATACGCTGCGGGTGTGCACTACTCGGAGCGGCTGCTCGGCTCGATCAGACGTGCCGAGCAGGCGACGCAGGCCGCCAAAGAGCGGGCGCTGCGCCCGTTCGACATGACCCCGGCGCAGCAGAGCGTCCTGGCGGTGCTCTCGGACAACGCCGGGATGACGGGCGCCGAGCTGGCGCGGCGGTGCGGGGTCACGCCGCAGACGATGAACAGCACCCTGGTGCGGCTCGAGCGCCGCGGGCTGATCGAGCGGCGCGCGCACCCGGTGCACGGCACGCTCATCGAGGTCCGCCCGACCCCGGAGGGGAGCGACGTGTTCGAGCGGGCGGACGGGCGGGTGGCCGAGCTGGACGCCGCGCTCGGCGCCGCTCTGGAGCCGGCCGAGCTGGACCAGCTCAAGTCGCTGCTCGAACGCGTCACCCGGGTGGCGCGGGACCTGGGGGCGCCGGGCTAGCCGATCCGTGCCGGCACGCACCGTCGGCCGGCCGTGGGCTCACGATCCCGGACCGCGGGCGCCCCGGCCGGTCGAGGATCGGTGTCCATCGCTGGTTCGCCGTTCCGGGACGGGGGTCCACCGCCTTCGACAGGCCCCTGCGCCCTGAGGTCGATGGTGCGGGTGGCCGAGGTCGGCCTGCGCGCGGACGGTGTCCGTCGGTTGCCCGCCTCACGAGCGGTGCTGGCGACGACGTCCGACGCGGACGACTCCGTCCACCAGACGATCCACAGCCGCGGTGCCACCCTGACGCTGCACGACGCCGGCGGCGGTCTCGGGGCCGGGGCGCCGCGAGCCGAGCTCGTCGTCGCCGTCGACGCCACCGAGCACGGGCGGGTGCTCGCGCCGGGCCTCGAGGCGCTCGAGCCGCCGACCACCTGCCCGCGGGGTGCTCACTCCATGGCGCTGGTCGACCCCGACGGCGACCGGGTGTGGTTCCGGACGCTGCCGGCGCGTCGCGCCGCGGGTGGTCAACCGGCGGGCGACCGGCCGCGCCGGGATCGTCCGGGCGCCACGGAGCCCCCCACGCCCGCCTCACCCAGGAACAGGTAGGCGAGCGCGGCCGGGGTCTGCTGCCCGGGCCAGGTGCCGGTGAGCGTCCCGCCCGCGACCACCTCGACGGCGGGCGCCGGCCGCCGCACGAGGACCAGGGCGCCGTCCGCGGCGCCCGGCGCCCCGCTGCCGCGCACCCGCGCCGTGGGTTCCCGCTCGACCGGACCGTCGGGGGTCGCGACGAGCTCACGGGCCTGCGTGCCGCCGCAGCGGATCACCCGACTCACCTCGTCGCGGTAGACCGGGTCGCCCTCACCGTCGTACACCCACCGCGTCCCCAGCACCGGGTGCCGCATCGTGCCCACGAGCCACCGTCCCGCTCCGGCCAGCTCGGCACCGCGGTACGTCAGCGGCACGTGCACCACCCGCCCGCCGGACCGCACGAGGTGCGACACGATGCCGACCTCGCCGGCGGGGTCGTCGAACCGGAACGCGCCCACCGGCGTCACGGGGCCGCCGCCGGCGTCGCACCACGGCTGCGTCGGCAGCCAGGCGGTGATCAGGTCGAGCGTGCTGGGGGTGGGGGTCGCGTCGTGGACGAGTGCCATGCCGGGGACCGTAGGGCGCTCGCGGCACCCCCTCTGGTGCCAGGGCGACATCCAGGTGGCGGCACCCGCGAGGGGGGTGCCGACACCGGCGTCGCGCCTGCCCGGCGCAGCCGTCGGTCGCGGAGAACGGCTGGCCAGTGGTCGCCGACGGCCACGACCCGCGCCTGGTGGACGTCCCGTGGGTCACCGGCCAGGTGCCGGACGGCGACGTCGCCACCCGCACGTCGAGATCGCGGTGGACGCCGCCGGCCTCGCCGAGGTCGTCGAGCGGACCGCGGGCGGCGGGGCCCGGGCGCGGCGTCAGGCAGGCAGGTCCATCCGCACGACCCAGCCGCCGTCCCCCCGCGGGCCGGCGGTGAGCATGCCGCCGCACGCCGCCGCGCGCTCGCGCATGTGCCCGACCCCGTGGCCCCCGCCGGTCGCCGTCGGGGTCGCCCGCGCCGGCCCGGGATCGTCGATCTCGAGCGTCCAGCGGGCGCCCCCGCGCTCCAGCCGCAGCCGCGCCCGCGTCGCCGTCGAGTGCGCGAGCACGTTCGTCAGCGCCTCCTGGGTCGTGCGGACGACGGCCAGAGCCACGGCGGGCGGGCACGGCGGCAGCGGCTCCGGCAGGTCCGCGGACACGGCGAGCCCGGCGCCGCGCATCCGGGCGAGGACGGCGGGCAGGTCCGCCAGGCCGGGCGCGGGCGCCAGCGGGGCGACGCCGTCCTCCCCGGCCCCCCGCAGCGCGCGGACGGCGGAGCGCATCGCCGACAGCGCCTCCCGGCCGGTCGGCGCGATCCACCGGACGGCGTCGCGGGACGCCTCCGGCTCGCGGTCGCCGACCCGGTCCGCGGCCTGGGCGCGCACCACGATCGCGGTGACGTGGTGCGCGACGACGTCGTGCAGCTCGCGCGCGATCCGGGTCCGCTCCTCGTGCACCGCGGCGCGCGTCCGCTCCTCCTGCAGCGCGCGCAGCTCGGCGTTGCGGTCGGCGAGCACCCGCAGGGTGCCGTTCAGGCGCCGCACGAGAGCGCCGAGCGCGGCCGCCGCGGCGACCAGGAGCACCAGCAGCGCGGTGCGCGACAGGAAGGGCGGCACGGGGGACCCGCGCAGCGTGGACCCGATGCCGGTGGCACCGACCTGGAGCACGACGACGGTCACGCTCGTGCACGGGCCGACCACCCAGGCGGTCAGGCCCGCTGCCGTCGCGAGGAACGCGGCGGCCACCAGCGGCAGTGCGTGCAGGTCGGAGCCCAGCCCTCCGCCGCCGGTCACGGCGGTGTAGCCCAGGGGGTAGCCGATCACCGTCACCCAGTACCCGGTGCGCGGGGCCAGGCGGCGCAGCGCCACCGGGACCGCGAACCCGACCCCCGTCCACAGGTACCCCTCGATGGTCTGGGGCCACCAGTAGTCCCAGCGGAGGGCGAGCACGACGAGCCCGGTCCACCCGACCAGGAGGCCGGCCCCGAGCAGGGCGTCGCTCCGCGCGGCACGCGGGTCCGACGACGGCGCGGTGAAGCCGTCGAGCCACACGTCGGCTCCCTCCGTCGGTCGGTGCCCCCGGGTCATCGCGGGCGGCGCAGGGCCGCGGCGCGCGCCTCGGCGGCGTCCGGCGGCGGCGCGTGCCCGGCGATCGCGTCGGGGCCGAACCGCCGGGAGACCGCGGTGGTCACCATCAGGTCGAGCAGCGCCGGGTTCAGCGGCAGGACCGGCCCGTGCAGGTAGGTCCCGACCACATGCTGCCACCGGGCGCCCTCGGTGCGGTCCCGGCCGTTGTTCCCCCGCCCGCGGGACACCCGGGCCAGCGGGCGGGCGCGGGGCCCCAGGACCGTGCGCCCGCTGTGGTTCTCGTACCCGACGAGCGTGCCCAGTTCGGGCGACCGGGCCCGCACGTTGCCGACGAGCCGCCCGCGACCGGCCGCCGTGACGACGTCGAGCACCCCGAGGCCGTCCAGCTCGGCGCCGGAGGCGGTGCTGACCCGGTGTCCGAAGAGCTGGTACATGCCGCACACCAGCAGCATCGGCACGCCGTCCGCGGCGAGCTCCGCCAACCAGCCACCGTGAGCGAGCAGGTCGGCGTGCACCCGCTCCTGACCGCTGTCCTGGCCCCCGCCGCCGAGCACCAGGTCGACGTCGCGCGGCGCGCGGTCGCCCACTTCCAGGCGATCGACGGTTCCCTCGACCCCCAGGTCCGCCAGCCGGCGGCGGACGGCCTGCACGTTGCCGGCGTCGCCGTAGGTGCTCATGTGCGTCGGGTAGAGCCACAGGACGCGCAGGCCACCGGTCACCGCAGGCCGTCCTCGACCGGGTGGACGGCCCCGAGGGCCCGGCGGACCTGCAGCATCGCGGTGTAGGTGCACAGCACCAGCCGGGGGCGGCCGGAGTCGGCGGGAGCGGGGCCCGCGACGAACGCCGTGACGGCCGCGTGCACGTCGGTGATCGCGTCCGCGACGCCCACCCCGTCGTAGCCGAGGCGCAGCGCGAGGTCGTGCGCGCGGGTGCCGGCCGTGTGCACGGGGGCGACCCGCCGCAGGGCCCGGAGGTCCACGTCCCACAGCCAGCTCGCGTCCCGCCCGTCCGCGTACGCGTCGTTCACGGCGACCAGGACCTCGGAGCACTCGGCCGCGAAGGCGTCGAGCGCCGCGCGGAACCCGCACGGGTTCTTGACCAGGACGATGCGCAGGTCCCGCCCCTCGACGCGCACGAGCTCGCCGCGCCCGAACGCCGGGACCGAGGTCGACAGCCCGGCGGCGGCGGTCGCCGGCGCGAACTCCGCGCCGAGGACGGCGCGGGCGGCCGCCACCGCCGCAGCCGCGTTGACCGCGTTGTGCACGCCGTGCAGGGCGAGTCGGGTCGTGAGGCCCACGCCCGGACCCTCGATGCTGGCGCGGCCGTCGTCGTCGTAGCACGTGAGCTCGATCGTCGCCCGGCCCCCGGGAGTCGGCGGGCCACCGGTTCGCGGCGAGCCCACCAGCGCGTCGACGGGCACCCGGTCGCGCAGGGCGGGGCCCGCACCGAAGGTCAGCACCCGTGGGACCTCCAGGGTCCGGGCCAGGTCGTGCAGGTGCGGGTCGTCGGCGTTGACCACGACCGCGTCGGTGCTCCGCGCCGCAGCCCGCCCCAGGAGCCGGGCGACGCCGTCGGTCTCGGCGAACCGGTCGAGCTGGTCCCGGACGACGTTCAGCAGCACGACGCAGGTCGGGCCGACCTGCTCGGCGACCGCGAGGGCGTGCGCCTCGTCGACCTCCAGCACGGCGACGTCGCCGTCGAGCCGCCCCGTCAGCCGCGCCCGGGAGACCAGGGCGGAGGTGACGCCGCGGGCGAGGTTGCTGCCGGTCGGGTTGCTGACCACGTCCAGGCCGTGCCCCCGCAGCAGGGCGCTGATCAGCCAAGTGGTGGTCGTCTTGCCGTTGCTGCCGGTGACCAGCACCACGCCGCGCGGCAGCTGGGCGAGCAGGTCCGCCGCCGCCGTCGGGAACACCCGCGCGACGACGCGGCCCGGCAGGGCCGACCCCGACCCGCCGAGCAGGCGGACGACCACGCGCGCGGCGCGCCCGAGCAGGACGGCGGCCGCCGTGGTCGCGCGTCGGGGCCACCGGCGAGGGGGGCGCGCCGGCGCGGCCGCGTCGCGGTGCAGGACGGGTGTCGGTCGGGGCAGCGGACCGGGGTCGGTCGCGGGGCGAGGGCGGTGGCGGAGCATGCACCGACCCTCGCGCCGCCCCACGCGGGTCCGCGTCGGGCCGCGGGCCGACGCCCGGGGCGCGGCGCCCCTATCGGAAGGTGAGGGCGCGGGCCCACCCCGGGGCGGTCAGGGCCCTTCTGGGCCGAGAGGGCTGTCGCCCGGGACGACCGCCCCGGACTCGTAGGCCAGCACCACGAGCTGGGCACGCGCCGTGCACCCCGTCTTGGACAGCAGGGCGTGCACGTAGGCCTTCACCGTGGCGAGGGTCAACCCCAGCAGCTCGGCGATCTCCTGGTTCGCCCGGCCGCGCGCCACGGCGAGCAGCACGTCCCGCTCGCGGTCGGTGAGGGCGTCGAGCCGCGATCGTGCTCCCGGGCTGTCGGGTCGGGTCCGGTCCCAGCGGCGCCACTGGTCGAGGACCATCGGGGTGACGGCCGGGTCGAGCAGGCTTCCCCCCGCGTGCACGCGGCGCACCGCGGTGACGAGGGTGCCCGGGTCGGTGCCCTTCAGCAGGAAGGCGTCCGCCCCCGCGCGCAGGGCGCCCGCCACGTACTCCTCGTCGTCGAACGTGGTCAGGACCACGACCCGCACCTCGGCCAGGCGAGGGTCGGCCCGGACGGCCCCGGTCGCCTCGATGCCGTCGACCTCGGGCATCCGGACGTCCATCAGGACCACGTCCGGCCGGGTCGCGCGGATCGAGTCGAGGGCGGCGGCGCCGTCCGCCGCCTCGGCCACGACCGTCAGGTCCGGTTCGTGGTCGACGATCATCCGCAGGCCGAGCCGGACCATGGCCTGGTCGTCGACGACGGCGACCCGCACGCGCGCGGCGGCACCGGAACGGTCCGTCACCGGCACCTCCTGTTCGGCCGCGGCGTCACTCGGGGACCACCTGGACGTGCGGCCACCGGTCGACGAAGTCCCGGCGCGCCAGACGACGACGGTACTCCTCGACGCTCACCCGCCGGGGGTTGCGCCGGTGCACCAGGCCCAGCAGGTCCGGCAGGCCGCCGGCCACCCCGGTCACGTGCAGCCGGTCGGCGTCGTCGAGCCGGACGGCCACGGACGTCGCGGTCTCCGGCCAGGTCCGCACCCCGTCGAGCGTCGAGCGCAGCGGCGGCACCTCGTCGCCGAACGCGGCGGCGTACCAGGTGTGGACGGCGGCCTGGTTGGTGGCCTCCCACGGCACGTCCGGCTCGACGGCCCGCAGCGCCAGGTCGGCGCGCCGGTCCCGGTGGGGGCTGAGGTCGGCGGCGTCGAAGAACGCGACGTCCACGTCCCGGACGCGCGCGGGGTCGAAGCGGCCGACGGCGGAGTCCCACACCAGGTCGCGCAGGACGCCGCCACCCACCCAGCACTGCGGCAGGTCGGCCGACCGGGCGGCGCGCAGGACGCGGAGCATCCACGGCGTCGCCCGCACCAGGTCGTCGAGGCGCTGCGTGGGGCGTGATCGGGCCCGCCGGCGGGCGGGGGCCGGGGCCCCCGCGGCTGCGCCGCTCACGTGGTCGCCCGGCCGGGGGTGTGCCACAGGCGGTCGCCGGCGGCGTCGCGGACCGTCGCGGCGGGCGTCGCGCCGGAGAGGTCGATCTCGATGTCCAGGTGATCCCACCCGTCCCGGGACCGCGAGCGGTAGACGTGCCGGGTGTTGTCCAGGTGCAGCGTCTGCGTGCGGGCGGTGGTGAGCCACGGGTGCCGACGGCGCAGCCCGATGAGGTCCTGGTGGGCGCGGTAGGTCGGCGCGCCCCACGGGGCCAGCTCATCGGGCCGGTCGGGGAAGGCGGGCCGGACGGCGTCGTCGCCGCCCTGCCGCTGCTCCTTGAGCCCGGTGAACGCCTGCTCGTCGCCGGAGTAGACGGACGGGATCCCGCCCACGGTCATCAGGACGACCAGGGCCACGAGCGCACCCTCGGGTCCCACCCGGGTGGCGACGCGCGTGACGTCGTGGTTGCCCACGAAGGTCTGGGGGACGAACGCCTCCAGGAAGGTGGTGTGCCGCTGGAGCGCCCAGTCGAGCTCGAACAGGTTGCGGTCGGCGATGCTGGACCAGATCGCCTTCCACAGCTCGTACTGCGTCACCGAGTCCATGCCGGACGCGCGGACGATCTCGGGGTAGTCGCCGTGGATCACCTCCCCGAGGATCCAGGCGGCGGGGTGCGCGCGCCGCACCGGGGGCAGGACCGTGGCCCAGAATGCCGGGTCGACGGAGTAGGCGGCGTCCAGGCGCCAGCCGTCGATCCCGCGGTCGAGCCAGTGCGCCAGCACGTCGCCGACGAAGGCGGCCGTCCGCGGCGTGCGGTGGTCGAGCCGGGCCAGGCCGTCGTGGCCCTCGAAGACCCGCGGCGACGGGCCGCCCGGGTGGTCCCAGTCGATGTCGAACAGCGCCGCGTCCGCGCTCCCCGGCCCGTCCCGCAGCGCGCGGAGCAGGGCGGGGTGCCGGCGACCGACGTGGCTGAACACGCCGTCGAGCACCAGGCGCAGGCCGCGCGCCCGGCACGCCGCCACCAGGTCGTCGAGATCGCCGTCGGTGCCCAGGCGCGGGTCGATCCGGTGGTGGTCCAGGGTGTCGTAGCCGTGCGTCTGCGAGGCGAACACCGGACCCAGCAGCAGTCCGGAGGCGCCGAGGTCGACGGCGTAGTCGAGCCACGCGATCAGGCGGCGCAGCCGCGGCGCGTCGGTGTGCGCGCCGTGCACCGGCGCCCCGGCGAACCCGAGCGGGTAGACGTGCCACCACACGGCGTGATCGGCCCGGTGCATGCGGACGCCCTCCTGATGAATGCGGTTCACTAACGTTACTGAACGTAGTTCACCACGCCTACGATGACAAGGTGACCCGACCCGACCGGCAGCCCCGCGTTCGCCTGGACCCCGACGTGCGCCGGGCGGCCATCGTCGCCGCGGCGGCGGAGGCGTTCGCGCGGAGCTCCTACGCCTCCGTGACGATCTCGGACATCGCCCGGCGGGCCGGCGCCTCGGACGCGCTGCTGTACCGCTACTTCGCAGGCAAGGAGCCGCTGTACGCCGAGGTGGTGCGGCTCGCCGTCGACGACCTCCTCGCCCGGCAGGCGGTGGCCCTCGGCGCCGTGCCCGACGGGGCCCCCGTGCGCGACCGCGTCCGGGCCGCGACGGTCGTCTACCTGGACCACATCGCGGGGCACCCGCAGTCGTGGGCCCGGCCGGTGCGCGGCCCGGGCAGCGAGCCGGAGGCCGCCGCGGACGTGCGTGCGCGCGCACGCGGCGACTACGTCGACCGGCTCCGGGCGCTGCTCGCGACCGACCGGCAGCAGCGGCACGAGTACGCGCTGTGGGGCTACTTCGGGTTCCTCGACGCGGCGTGCCTGCGCTGGGTGGACCGCGGCTGCCCCGACGACGAGCGGTGGGCGGTCGTCGACGCGGCGCTCGGCGCGCTCGAGGGCGCCCTCGGGGACTGGGGCGGGTGACGGCAGCACGGCCCGACCTCAGGCGGCGCCGTCCCCGTGCGGCGCCGTCCGGTCGAGGGCGTAGCGGCCGTCGCCGACGTGCGCGAACCCGAGCGACAGCAGCGTGCGCACCGACGGCTGGTTGGCGGGGTCGACGTCCGCGTAGATCCGGTGCGCGCCGGGCAGCGCCAGCACGCGGTCGACGAGCGCGCGGACCAACGCACCGCCCAGGCCCCGGCCGGTGCAGTCCGGCTCACCGATCAGGTAGTCGATGCCGTACGCGCCGGCGAGCGGCAGCGCGCCCCAGTCCTCGCCGCTGTCCTCGCAGCGGTAGAACTGGCCCATCCCGATCGGGCGGCCCGCCCAGGACGCGACGAGGTGCGTCAGCCAGCGGAACTCGTCGTCCCGCCGACGGATCTCGGTCAGCCAGTCCTCGATCGTGACGCCCAGCCGCGGCACCTCGAACCAGCGGCGGACGTGCTCCCGGTGGAGCCAGGTCTCCACCAGCGGCACGTCGGCGTCGGCGAGCGGTCGCAGCTCGAGCACAGCCTTCGCCGCGCCTCGTGGCGGCACCACGGTCATTCCGGGGCGGGGCGACCGAGGTCCGGGCGCAGCAGGTAGTCGGTGAACCCGGTCACGTTGCCCCAGGGATCGGCGACCTCGACCGTCCACCCCGTGCCGACCTGGAACGGCGGCGCGCACAGGGTGGCGCCGCGCGCGGTCAGCTCCGCCGCGGCCGCGCGGGCGTCCGGGACCTCGACCCAGACCCGGTGCCCGTCGGTGCGCGGGGCGTCCGCCACGCCGAGGCCGAGACCCGGCACCTCGTCGCCGACCGCGAGCAGGGCGGTGCCCATCGCGTCGAGCCGCCTGTGCAACCGGAAGCCGAGCACGTCGGTGTAGAACGCGACGGCGCGGTCCAGGTCGCCGACCTGGCGGAAGACGTTGTCGATCCCGAGGATCTCCACGGCGGGCCTGCCCTTCGGTGTCGCGCGGTCGGCTCCGTGCCGGCTGCGGCGTCGTCCCCGCCACGCTAGGCCGGGTCCCCGCCGGCCGGCCGGGACCAAGGGGCCGGGTCGTGCCCGGGGCGGCTGACGCGCGATCGCCTCCGGATCTCTGCCGGTCCCCGGCCGTGCGGCGTCGCTGGCGTCGCGGCCGTCTGACGGGCACCGGCGTGGACCTCAGCGTCACGTTCACCGAGCGAGCCCGTGCCCGAGCCGCCGAGCCCGGGGTGGGGGCCGTCGAGGTCTGCGGCGCTCGCGGGCCAGCAGAGCGGGGACCGCAACCAGGCGGCGCAGTGCCTCACGATGCGTCGCTTGCTGGACGTCCACCCGGACGACGCGCTCGCCGCCGGGGTCCGCGCCGAGCTCGCGGCCGGTCCGGAGCGGTACGCCCGCGGCACCCGCGAGCGCGTCGGCCGGGGGGCTCCGGCGGCGCCGCGGGGGGCGCGACCGCGTGGCCGTCAGGAGCCGTCGCGCGGGTCGGTCAGGGTGGTGGTGCCGAACCGGATGTCGGAGAACGTGACGTCGCACCCGTCGCCCGCCGGGGACTGGACCTCGAACCCGAGCCGCGGCCGGACGCCGGGGGCGTCCAGCGCGAACAGCCGCACCAGCCGCCAGGTCGCGCCGTCGAGGGAGGCGTGGAACGCCCACACCGCGCCGGCGCGCGACACCCGCAGCCACGCGGTGCCGCTCGGCACGGTGAAGGCGTTGGCGTCGTCCGACACTCCGCGGTTGACCACGGTGACGATGGTGGGCTCGCCGGCCGGGGAGCGCTCGAAGCAGAGCTTGGCCCAGTGGCGGTCGTCGAACCACAGCAGCAGCACGCCGGCGTCGAAGTCCGAGGCGAAGTCCACGTCGACCCGGCAGAGCAGGCTCAGGTCCCCCTCAGGCAGCTCGCCCAGGACCCGGGCCGCGTCGAGCTGCGGGGCGCCGCCGGCGGGGTCGGCGAAGATGTCCGACCGCGGCGCGGCGGTGGCGCGCAGCGCCCCGTCGCCGACGGCCCAGGCGACGTCGCCGGTCGCGGTGAGCGGGAACGGGAGTGCGGGCACGGTGATCTCGCCGGACGTCATGGTGGTCCTCTCGTCGCGCGGCGCACGGCCGCGCCGCGTCAGGTGCTCGCACGCTAGCGGTGCCCCGGTCCCGCACGCCGCCCGGACCCGCGAGCGGGTGAGCGCCGCCACCTACGCAGTCCCGGCCAGAGCGGGCTGACGTGCCCGACGGTGCTCGGTACCGTCGAGGCGGAACCGGGGGGGGGCACCGGCGAGGAGGTCCGCATGCCCAGACGCCCGCCCGACCCCGAGGCCGCGGTCCGCGACGGCGCGCGGCGGTACGTCGGCATCCTGCTCGTCCAGCGCGCGCTGGGCGCGGCGCTCTTCTTCCTGGCCGCCGGGCGGTGGGAGGCCCGCGGGATCGCGTACTTCGCGGTGTACACGGTGACGACCGCCGGGGCGGCGGCGCTGCTGCACCGGCGCGACCCGGAGCTGCTCGACGCGCGGCGGCGCGTGCAGCCCGGCACCGAGGCGTGGGACAGGGTGCTGCTGCTCGGCTACGTGCTGCTGGCGTTCTACGGCGTCTACGCGGTCGCCGGTGCGGCGGTGCGCCTCGGGCACCCGCCGACGGCGGCGGGGTGGTTCGGGGCCGGCATGGCGATCACCGCGGTGACCTGCGTGCTCGCTGTCTGGCCCCTGCTGCACAACCGGGGCTTCGAGTCCAGCGTGCGCATCCAGCGGGACCGCGGCCAGGTGGTGTGCACGACCGGGCCCTACGCGCTGGTCCGCCACCCCGGCTACGCCGTCATCCTGCTGTGGTGCGCGGCGGTGCCGATGGTGTTCGGCCCGGCCGCGGGCCTCGTGGCCGCGGCGATCGTGGTGGTCGTCGTGCTGCGCACGGCCCTGGAGGACGCGATGCTCCGCCGCGAGCTGCCGGGGTACGCGGACTACGCCCGGCGGGTCCGCCGTCGGCTGCTGCCCGGCGTGTGGTGACCGACCGCACCCCGGGGACGTCCCGGCTTGTGCGCCGGTTCCTTGTGATGCCAGCATGTAGGTCATGCAAGGTAATCCGCGGACGGCACAGCTCCGCAAGGGCGTGCTCGAGCTCGCGATCCTCGCGGTGCTCAGCCGCGAGGAGTGCTACTCCCTCGGGATCATCGACCGGCTCGGCGCCCATCCCGCCCTCACCGCGACCCCGGGCACGGTGTACCCGCTGCTGGCCCGGCTCGAGAAGGCCGGGCTGGTCGGCTCGCGGTGGGGCGAGGCGGTCGGGGGCCCGCCGCGGAAGTACTACTGGCTCACCCCCGACGGACGGTCCTGGCTGTCCGAGGGTTCCGCCGCCTGGTCGGACCTGGGCCGGGCGATGGCCGAGATCCTCCGGGAGGTCCCGACGTGAACCCGTACCTCCGCGCCGTGGGCGCGCACCTGGGCGGCCTGGGCGCCGCGGACCGCCGTCGGGCGCTCCTCGCGCTGTCCGCGCAGCTCGACGAGCTCGCCGACGCGGGCCTCGACCCCGTGTCGGTCCTCGGCGACCCCGCCCAGTACGCGACCGTCCTGCGCGACACGCTCGCCGACGACGCACCCCCCGGTTCCGCCCGCTGGCGCGTGCTCGGGCTGCCCGTCGAGACCCGGGGACCGGTCAGCGCGGCGGTCCGGTCCCGGGCGTGGGACCCCATGGACCCCCGGCTGGTCGTCCCGCGGCTGCTCGGGGTGGGCTGGACCCTCAACCTCGGCGCCGTGGCGGTCCGGGCGGGTCTGCTGCGCCCGGACGAGGGGGGCGACGACGTCCTCGACCTCGTCCCCGAGGCGCAGGTCCGCCACGCGCAGCGCGTGCCGGTGGTGCTCGCAGGCCTGACCGCCGGTGCGCTCGCCCTGGCCTGGCGTCGGCTCCCCGCCACCGTCCCCACGGGATTCGGCCCGACCGGGCGGCCGCGCGGCGCCGCGCCCCGGTGGACCACGCTCGGCACGGTCGCGCTCGGTGCCGCGCCGGCCGCGTGGGCGCAGCGTCGGACGGCGTCCGTGCAGGACCGGCTCGTCCGCTCGGCGCACGCGACCTCCCTCGCCGTGGTCTCCGCGGGAGTCGTCGCGGCCACCCTCGCCCAGGCCCGCGCCCCGCACGGCCGCGGAGGTCTGCTCGTCGGAGCCTCGCTGCCGGTCGCCGCCGCGGCGTCGCTCGCCGTCGTGGTGGTCCCGCTGCGCTCCGGCCTGCGCCGTGCCCGGGCCGCCGGCACCGCGGCCGGGGCGGGATCGCCGCCGGCCCCGCCCCGGCCACCGGAGCCGGCTTCCCGAGCCGGCGACGGCGACCGCCGACCGGGGAGGCGGTCGTGACCGACCTGCCCCCCGCTGTCGAGGTCGCGGGTCTCACGAAGCGGTTCGGCGACCGCGAGGCCCTGGCGGACGTGTCGTTCCGGGTCGGCACCGGGCACGCGTTCGGGCTGCTCGGCCCGAACGGGTCCGGCAAGACGACCACCGTCCGGCTGCTGACCGGGCTGCTGACCCCCGACGCGGGCGACGTCGCCCTGTTCGGGGTGCGCGTGACCCCCGCGAGCGGGGACGCGCTCCGCCGCCGGATCGGCGTGCAGACCGACACCCACCTCTACGGCACGCTCAGCGCGCGCGACAACCTGCGCACCTGGGGCACGCTGCACGGCGTCGGGCGCCGCGCGCTGGACGAGCGGGTCGACGCGGTCCTCGAGATGCTGGGCCTGGGGGAGCGGGCGGAGTCGCTCGTCGGCGTGCTGAGCAAGGGCATGCGGCAGAAGCTCGCCGTCGGGCGCGCCATCCTGCACGAGCCCGACCTGGTCTTCCTCGACGAGCCCACCGCGGGACTCGACCCCGAGGCGTCCGCCGACCTGATCGACCACCTGCGCCAGATGATCCGGTCGTCGAGCACGACGGTCATCATCTGCACCCACCAGCTGCACGGTCTCGAGACGCTGTGCACGGACGTCGGGATCCTCGACCGCGGCCGCCTGCTGACCGCCGGCCCGGTGGACACGCTGCTGCGCCGACGGTGGCCGGAGCACCGGTACGCGCTCACCGTCGGAGGCGACGCGCGGCGCGCCCGCGCGGTGATCGAGGCAGCACTGGGGGGAGCGGCCCGGGTCGGCCTCGGCGCGGCGGGCGCCGACGTGGCCGGCCGGGTGGACCTCGCCACCCCCGACGCGGGCACCGTCCCGGCGGCCGTCGCAGCGCTCGTCCGCGACGGCATCCCGGTGCACGCGGTGGTACCGAACAGGCCGACCATCGAGCAGCTCTACTTCGCCACCCTCGACGAGCGGGGTGCCGCATGATCGACCGACGCCGGGTCCGGGCCGTGATCCGCAAGGACTGGCTCGAGGTGCTCCGGAACAAGCAGGTCATGACCTCGATGGTGATCGTGCCCGCCGTCTTCGCGGTGATCATCCCGACCGCGGTCGGTCTGCTCGGCACCACGGGCGTGCTCGCCTCCACCATCAACGGGCTGCAGAGCTTCCTCGACAACCTGCCCGCCGGCGTCGTGCCCGCCGACTACACCAGCGAGCAGACCGTGCTCTTCACCGTCACCGTCTACTTCATGGCCCCGCTCTTCCTGCTCATCCCCGTCATGGTGGCGAGCATGACCGCGAGCTCGAGCCTCGTCGGGGAGAAGGAGCGCCGCACCATCGAGGGCCTGCTCTACACCCCGCTGACCAACCGCGAGCTCGTGCTCGCCAAGGTGCTCGGGTCCGTGATCCCCGCCGTCGTCCTGACCTGGGCCGCGTTCGGCGTCTACACCGTGATCGTGAACGCGCTGGGCTGGTCGACGATGGGCGGCCTGTTCTTCCCCACCTGGACCTGGGTGGTCCTGATCGTCGGTCTGGTGCCGCTCGTCGGGTTCCTCGCGACCAGCCTGATCGTCGCCGTGTCCGGGCGGTCGACCACCATGCAGGGGGCGCAGGGCACCGCGATGTTCGTCGTGTTCCCGATCCTCGGGCTGGTCGTCGGCCAGGCCACCGGCCTCACCCTGTTCGACGCCCCGGTCGCGCTCGCCGGGTGCCTGGTGCTGCTCATCGCCGACGTCCTCGCGTTCTTCCTCGTGGTCCGGCGGTTCGAGCGCGAGCGGATCGTCACCCGGCTCTAGGTGTCGCGCGCGCCCCGTGCGTGGCCGCCACAGGGTCGATCGCACGCGGGACGCCCGCCGGCGTCGAGCTCAGGGGTCCCGCCGCCGCAGCAGAAGCCGCCGGAGGTGATGCCGACGTCGCCGTGGGCGCGTCCTGCGGGGGTCGGTGCGCGGGCGTCAGACATTCGGCGCGGACGACCCGCGGGGCCGGCCGCCACGTCCTCGGGACGAACCGATCCGCGGCGTTCACCCGGGGGCTCGACGTACCCCTACCACTACCTCGGCGGCGAGATCCACGGCCTCAAGTACGGCGAGCGCGGCCGCGACCTGGGCGCGCTGGCCGAGGTGATCCACGCCGAGCAGGACTTCCTCCTCGGGGTCGGCACGTCGCACCTCGTCTGGATCGACCTCTACGGGACCCGCCTCGGCACCGCCGGCCGGCGCCTCCTGGTCGCGCACCTGGACGCGCTGCGCCCGCTCCTGGTGAAGGTGGCGATCGTCGGTGCGCGGCGGACGGACGCCCGGCGACTGCCCCGGACGGCCCGGCGCGGGGCGACGCCCCTGCCGGTGCCCACGCGGTTCCTCGCCGACCCCGAGGCGGCCAAGGTCTGGCTCGTGCGCGGCCGGTCCTAGGGCGTCCGGGGCGCGACCTCCCGTCAGGTCAGCGGGCCGGCTCGTCGGGTGGCAGGTGGTGCGGGTCGACCGCCTGCCGGGTCGCGCGCAGGGCGTGGTCGAGGTCGTCGAACCGCAGCTGGGCGACCCGCATGAACAGGAAGTCGACGACGGCGAGCTGTGCCATCCGGCTCGCGAGCGCGGCGGCCCGGGCGGTCGCCTCGCGGGCGGGGGTGCGCAGCACGTCCCGCGCGGCCCGCGCCAGCGGGGAGCGGTCGTCGTTGGTGACGGCGACGGTGTGCGCGCCGGCGCGCCCGGCCACCTCCAGCGCCTGCACGACGTCGACGGTGCCG
This sequence comes from Cellulosimicrobium cellulans, assembly GCF_007679345.1. Taxonomy (GTDB): domain Bacteria; phylum Actinomycetota; class Actinomycetes; order Actinomycetales; family Cellulomonadaceae; genus Cellulomonas; species Cellulomonas cellulans_A. Next base: position 430,132 of record NZ_VEGH01000001.1, on the reverse strand, counting down.
CCGCTGAAGGACAGGGCGATGGCGGTGGTCCGCTCGTCGGCGAGCGCGGCGTGGGTCATCTGGACGTGGGTGTCGGCGGCGGACAGGCACATCAGGCCGATGCGCTGGAGCTTCTGCGCGAGGTCGGCCGCCGCCAGGCCGGAGGCGCCGACGCCGAACACGGCGGTGTGGTGGCCCTCGGCGACGGCGTGCGCGACGCGGTCGAGGGCGTCGAGGTCGAGCGCGCGGGCGGTCTGCTCGATCGTCCGCGCCTCGTGGAACGCGAGCTTCGCGACCATGTCGGCGAGCGGGTCCGAGGCGTTGATCGTGCCCTCGGCGATGTCGGAGCGCTCCAGCTCCACGGCTCGCCGGGAGAGGTCCTGCGCCAGGCGCACCCGCAGGTCCGGCAGACCCGAGTACCCGAGCGTCCTGGCCAGCCGGACCACGGACGCGGGCGAGACCCGGGCGAGCGCGGCGAGGGTGGCCGCCGTGGCGTTCACGCCGGCATCGGGGTCGCGCAGCAGGGCCTCGGCGACGCGGGCCTCCGCGGGTCCGAGCCGGGGGAGCGCCGTCCGGAGGGCGTCGAGCACCTCCACCGCACTGTCCGACACGCGACCTCCCGTCCTCGGCGCCCGGTGCGCGGACGCCAGTGTGGCACAGCGGATGAAACGATGTTTGATTCTGGCGGGTGATGGTGCAACATGGTGTCATGCCCCCGGACGAAGGAGTTCACGTGGCCGACCTGCTCGCTCTCGGAACCGAGAGCCGCAACCCGCGCAGCGCGGACCTCGACGCGCTGCCCGTCGAGGACCTGCTCGCCGTCATGAACGCCGAGGACCGGCGCGTGCCCGACGCCGTCGAAGCCGAGCTCGGTGCGATCGCGGCCGCGGTCGCCCTGGCGGTCGACTCGCTGGCCCACGGCGGGCGGCTCGTCTACCTCGGCGCGGGCACCAGCGGCCGCCTCGGCGTCCTGGACGCCGCCGAGTGCCCCCCGACGTTCAGCACCGACCCAGGCCAGGTCGTCGGCGTGCTGGCCGGGGGGCCCGGCGCGATGTTCGAGGCGGTCGAGGGCGCGGAGGACGACCCGGAGCTCGGTGCGCGGGACCTGGCGGACCTCGGCGTGACCGACCGGGACACCGTGATCGGGCTCGCGGCGTCCGGCCGGACCCCGTACGTCGTCGGGGGGCTGGACGCGGCGCGCGCCGTCGGCGCGAGCACCGTCGCGATCGCCTGCAACCCGGACTCCGAGGTCGGCCGGCACGCGGACGTGCGGATCGAGCTCGACACCGGTCCGGAGGTGCTCACCGGGTCCACGCGGCTCAAGGCGGGCACCGGCCAGAAGCTGGTCCTGAACATGATCTCGACGGCCGCGATGGTCCGGCTCGGCAAGGTCTACGGCAACCTCATGGTGGACGTCCGGCCCAGCAACGCCAAGCTGCGCGAGCGGGCCGTCCGCATCGTCCGGGACGCCACCGGCTGCGACGACGCCACCGCCCGCGGAGCTCTCGCCGACGCCGGCGACCACCCCAAGACCGCCATCGTCGCGCTGCTCTGCGGCGTCGACGCCGGTACCGCCCGCACCCGGCTGATCGCCGCGCACGGCTTCGTGCGCGGCGCGCTGCCGCCGACGCCCTGACCCTGACCCGACCGGAGGAGTCACCGTGGACTACTCGAAGCTCAGCGACGACCTCGTGCCGCTCGTCGGCGGCCTGGACAACGTCGACTCGTTCACCAACTGCATGACCCGGCTGAGGCTGAACGTCGTCGACCCGTCCGCGGTCGACGCGGACGCCATCCGGGCGCTGGACGGCGTCATCGGCGTCGTCGAGGGCGAGCAGCTCCAGGTCGTCGTCGGGCCCGGGCACGCCCAGCGCCTGCGGGACGCGTTCGCCGCCCGGGCGGCGCGGCGTGCGGCCGAGGTGCCCGTCGCCGCCGGCGCCGCCGCGGGCTCGGTCGGCGCGGCCGAGGCGGGCGCCGTCGAGGGGGACGCAGCGGCCGACCTGCGCGCGCTCGAGGCCGAGAACAAGGCGAAGGTGAAGTCCCGGCACACCACCGGCGTGCACGGCCTGTTCCGGCACATCGGGAACATCTTCGTGCCGATCATCCCCGGGTTCATCGCCTGCGGCCTGATCATCGCGATCGCGAACGTCTGGAAGGTCGCCGCCCCCGACGTCGTCGACAAACCCTGGTACCTGGCCTTCGCCGGGATCGGCGGGATCGTCGTCGGCGCGCTGCACCTGCTCGTCGGGTACAACACGGCGCAGGAGTTCGGCGGCACGCCGGTGCTCGGCCTGATCGCCGGGGCGGTGCCGTACCTGCCCGCGCTCGCGGGCATCCCCGCCGGGACGGCCGCCGACGGGACCGCCACCGCCGCGCAACCGCTCGTCATCCCGGTTTTCGGCGAGCTGAGCCCGGCGCTCGGCGGGGTGATCGGCGTGATCATCACCGCGTGGCTGTTCACCGTCATCGAGAAGCGCGTCCGCGCGCTGGTGCCCGCTGCCGTCGACCTGTTCGTGGTCCCCGTCGTCACCGTGCTGGTGGGCGCGGTGGTGTGCGTCTTCGTCGTCATGCCCCTGTCCGCGCTGCTGATGCAGGGCATCAACTGGCTGCTGATCGACTTCGCGCTGGAGCAGGGCGGGATCGTCGGCGGCTACCTGCTGGCCTCGCTGTTCCTGCCGCTCGTGATGCTCGGCATCCACCAGGGCCTGACGCCGCTGCACGCGCAGCTGATCGCCGACCACGGGTTCACCGAGCTGCTGCCCGTGCTGGCGATGGCCGGCGCGGGCGAGGTCGGCATGGCCGTCGCCATCTACGTCAAGACCAAGAGCGCCCGGCTCAAGGGGATCATCCGTGCGGCGCTGCCGATCGGCGTCCTCGGCGTCGGCGAGCCGCTCATCTACGGCGTCTCGCTGCCGCTGTTCTACCCGCTGATCACCGCGTGCCTGGGAGGCGGCTTCGGCGGCGCGTTCGTGGCCTTCGGGATGCAGGCGACCGACGGCTTCGGCGCGGGCGCGCTCGGGCTGTCCGGGGTGCTCATGACCGCCGTGATCACGAACGGGCACTGGCTCTGGTACGTCGGCGGCCTGCTCGTCTCCTACGTCATGGGGTTCGTCCTCACGTACCTGTTCGGGTTCAAGGAGCACATGGTCGAGCGGCTGGCGTGAGCCGACGCAGGACCGGACGACGAGGAAGGAGACCGCCGTGCTCTGGTCGCTCTACCCCACCGACGGCCCGGAGGTGCAGCGAGCCGTCGTCGCGCAGACGGTGCGCCACGGCGCACCCGACGGCCCGGTGTTCACCTCGCTGCACCTCCCGGAGAGCGACACGCTGGCGGAGCACGGTGCGCTGCTGCGGCGGCTGCACGCCGAGCACGGGCTGACGTTCTGCGGCGACGTCTCGCCGCTGACGCTCGAGCGGCTCGGAGGCGGCCTGCCGGCCCTCGACCGGCTGCGCGACTGGGGCGTCACGGTGCTGCGGATCGACTTCGGGTTCGACACCGCCGAGGTGCGCGCGATCGCGGACCGCACCGGCTGCCGGATCGCGCTGAACGCCAGCACGGCGCAGGCCCCCGACCTCGACGCGCTCGGCGGCCTGCCGCTCGCCGGGTGGCACAACTACTACCCGCGACCCGAGACCGGGCTGTCGACGGCCACCTACCGCGCGCAGGACGCGGTGTTCGCCGACCGCGGCCTCCCCCGGTACGCCTTCGTGCCCGGCGAGGTCACGTTCCGTGCGCCGCTCGGCCTCGGGCTGCCGACCGTCGAGGAGCAGCGGCACCGCACGGTGTGGCGGAACTACCTGCAGCTGCGCCGGCTGAGCCCCGGTGCGGCTGTCGTGTGCGCCGAGGGGACCGTCCAGGAGCAGCACCTGGCGTGGATCGACCACCACGAGCGGACCGGCGAGGTGACGGTGCCGCTCGTCGGCGTCGACCCGGCGGCCGCGTTCCTGCTCGACCGGCCCTGGCGGCTGCGCCCCGACAGCGCCGAGGTGGCCTTCCGGCTGGAAGAGACCCGCGGGGATCGCGCGCCGGCCCGGCTGCGGAACGGTGACACCCGCGCCCGCGGCAGCCTGCAGATGGACCTGGCCGGCTCCGGCCGGTACCGGGGCGAGGTCCACCTGATGCGCGCCGACCGCCCGCTGCACCCGCTGCAGGCGCGCGTGGCGGACGTGGCGGCGCCGTACGTCGGGGTGGTGGACGAGCTCGTCCCGGGGGACGTCGTGCGGTTCGTCCGGGACGACGGCCGGTGACGACGGCGCCCGTCGACAGGGCCCGGACGCGTTGCGGGACCTACGTTCCGCGCGTCGTCCCATCAGTGGGCTGATAATGGAGCGGCTGCTGGAGGCGCACCTCGACCAGTCGCACGACGCGGCCAGCCGACCGCTCGCGGAGATCGACCGCACCGTGGCGCACCTGGTCGCGACCGGCCTCGCGCGCCCCGGGGCCCGCGTCCTCGACCTCGGCTGCGGTCCAGGCCTGTACGCCGTGCGGCTGGCGGCCCGCGGCTGCCGGGTCGTCGGGGTCGACCTGAGCGCCGGCTCGCTCGCGCACGCCCGCCGGTCCGCGGGCGCCGCGGCGTCGACGTCGAGCTCCGACGGCAGGACTTCCGCACCCTCGACGACCCGGACCGGTTCGACCTCGTCCTGCAGGCCTACGGCGAGCTGTCGACGTTCGGCGACGAGGTCCGCGACGACCTGCTCGGCCGGCTGCGGGCGGCGCTCGCGCCCGGGGGCGCGCTCGTGCTGGACGTCTCGACGCCGGCTCAGGACCGCGAGGCCGACGCCTGGTCGGTCGAGGACGGCGGGCTGTGGCGCCCGGGACCGCACCTCGTGCTCGCCCGCACCCACGTGTACCCCGACGACCTCCGGTGCCGGCAGTACACGGTCGTCGCGGGTCCCGAAGACCTGACCACGTACCGGATGTGGTTCCACGACTACACGCCCGCGACGCTCACCCCGGTGCTCGCCCGGGCGGGGCTACGGGTCGAGCGCACGTGGTCCAGCCTCGCCGGGGACGCGTGGTGGCCGGGGTCGCCCTGGCTCGCGGTCGTCGCCCGGCGGGTCTGACCCGCCGGGGCCGCGCACCGCGACGCGCCGGCGACCGCCCCCGGGGTGGTCGCGCTACCGGCCCGCGCGTCACCCCAGCCGGTGGTCGGAGGCCCCCCCGTCGTCCAGCCGGGTGAACTCGTGGTCCGCGAACAGCGCGGCGATCCCGGTGATCTGCTTCAGCCGGAGCAGCTCGTCGCGGTCCATGCCGATGTTGCGCTGGATCCAGGTGTCGCTCATCCCGGCCTCGACGAGCTCGGTCACGATCTGGGACATCAGCTCGACCGCGTGCGCGCCGCGCGCGCGGTTGTGCCGGATGGTCGAGGCCATCCGGCTGGGCTCGTCGGTGTCGATCAGGACGACCGGCAGCAGGCCGCGCTCGCGCTCCCGGATCCTGGCCGAGGTCATCATCACCCGGTACCGGTGGTAGCCGTCGACGATCTCGTACGTGCCGTCACCCGCGTCGGTGCACACCACCGGCTGGGTGTACCCGTCCACCCAGATGCTCTGCTCCAGCAGCGCCATCTCCGGCGGGGCGACGACGTTGGGGTTGTAGGCGTTGGCCCGGACGCGTTCGACGGGGACGGCGCGCACGCCGTAGACGGGGGAGGTGTGCCTCACGACGCCGTCACCGCCTCGTACCTCTCCAGCGCGGAGCGCCGGCGGGTCTCGTCCGCCTTGGTCGGGCTGAACCCCATGTACCGGCAGACGTGGTCGTTGCGCAGGACCGTCACGCACATCCTCTTGTAGCTCGGCAGGGAGGCGAAGTCGGGGATGCCCGGCAGGTCGTCCGGGTAGCTCAGGAACCGGACCATCTCGTGCGGCCGGGCGTAGGTCCGGTGCACCGCCGGGCCCAGGTACTCGGCCTCGACGCCTGCGGCGCGCATCGCCTGCACCGTCGGGGTGGGCAGCGCACCGCCCCGCTCCGTCCAGTACCGCACCGAGGTGTGGAACTTCTCCAGGTACCGCCCGCGCACCGCCGCGGGGACGGTGGTGAGCAGGAACCGCAGGTAGGTGGCCCAGGTGTGCCCGCGCGGCAGCGTGACGTCCCGTGCGCCCATCGCCCGGCCCGACGCGTAGAGCGCCGCGAAGTTGGCGCCGTTGACCCGGCCGACCAGGCGCGCCCACAGCTCCGGCTCGATCACCCGGTACAGGTGCAGCTGGCGGATGCCCTGGCTGATGAAGGGGGAGGCCACCCGCATCTGGTGCGGCGGCACGCCCGCCAGGTGCATCAGGTCGTACAGCCGGTTGTACGACCAGCCGAACCGGGCGTGCGCGTGCCACACGTCGCCGAGGCGCCAGTCGTGGATCGGGTACGCCTTGACCACCCCCGGCGCCAGCTGCGACGTCCACCGCAGGCCGTCGTGCATGGACCGACGGTCGTCGCGGTTGATCGTCGCGTACCGGTGCAGCGACTCCTCCTCCCGGATGCCGATCAGGACGGCGGTGCGCCGCGCGCCGGTGACCCGGTGCAGCCAGACCTCGAACGCGTCGTACACCTCGTAGTCCGGCACGCCCTCGAACGCGGGGAAGCCGGGGGGCACGTTCCCGGCGTGCACGACGCCCGGGTGGTCCGGCAGCGGTCGCACCCAGCGGTCGCGCAGCGCGGGGTCCCAGGGCCGCCAGTGGTCGTCGAACATGGTGGCCGCGCAGCCGACCGCGACCGGCAGGCACACCCGCCAGGGCACGACGAGGTCAGGGTCCGACGAGAGCACGGAGTCGACGTACTCGGTGGTGGCGGAGTACTGGCCCTCGTAGTCCATGTGGAACACGTGGACGGGCTTGCGGATGCCGCGGGCACGCATGTGGTCCAGCACCAGGTGCAGCATCGCCCCCGAGTCCTTGCCGCCGGAGAACGCGACGACGACCGTGTCGAAGTCGGCGAACACCCGGTCGAGGCGTGCGCGCGCCGCGTCGAGCACCGTGCGCGCCGCCGCCGCGGAGTCGCCCGGGCGCGCGTCCCCGCGGATCCTGGTCATGACCTCGACGGTGCCATCCGCTGCGCACCACCCAGCCCCGGGACCGGGCGGTGAGGTGGTCGGCCGTCGGGAGGGGTGCCGGCCCGGCGTCAGTCCCCGGCGATCTCCGCGAGCGCGGCGAGGTGCGCCTCGACGGTGCGCCGGCCGGCAGGGGTGAGGGTGACCCAGGTGAGACGGCGTGCGTCGGAGCGGGCCGGCGACCGCTCCTTGCGGACCGCCACGATGTCCGCGTCGGCGAGGACGCGCAGGTTCTTGGACAGGTTCGCGTCCGACAGCGCGAGCATGTCGCGCAGCACGGCGAACTCGATCTCGGCGCCTCGCCGGAGCACGCCGCAGATGCGCAGCCGGGCGGGGGAGTGCACGACGTCGCTGAACTCGGGGGTGACGGCGGCGGTCACGCGGCCCCCGGCCGGGGGGACGCGAGCTCGCGGCGCAGGGCGTCGTCGTACCGGCGGCCGAGCGTGATCGGGACGACCAGGCCGACGACCGCCAGCGGCAGGACCCACGGGTAGGGGATCGGGGTCAGCCCGATGAGGAGCGCGCCGCCGAACACGAGGAGGAGCACGACCATCAGCGCCCGCTGGATCCGCTGCGACCGCGGTCCGGCCGGCCCGCTGAGCCAGACACCGTAGCGCCGGCGGTACGTGACGACGAGGAGGGGCAGGGCGAACAGCGCGATCGGCAGGAAGATCAGGCGCGCGTGCGACCCGATCGCCTGGGTGCAGGTGATGGCGGCGACGATCGCGCCCAGCACCGGGTGGTACCACGCGGGGGTGACGACGCGGTCCGCGAGCGCGGCGCCGTCCGCGCGGAGGTCGGCCAGCGCCGCGCGGGCCTCGGCGGGCGAGGGCGGGGTGCGGGGCCCGGGGCGGTCGGCGTCATCGGTTTCCATGTCGGCAAGTCTATGCGATCGGTTGCCGATGTGGAAAGTCATCGGCGCCCCGCCCGGCTGCTGGGTGGCGGGCGGGGCGACCGGTCAGGCGCCGTCCGCCTGGGCGAGGCAGAACTGGTTGCCGTCCGGGTCGGCCAACGTGGTCCAGGAGAAGCCGTCGTGCCCGCGCTCGCCGACGAGCGTCGCCCCGTCCGCCACCATGGCCGCGGCGGTCGCCCGCCGGTCGGCGACCATGAGGTCCACGTGCGCCCGGTTCTTGCCGGGCGTCGGGTCGTCGACCCGCTGGAACGCCAGCATCGGCCCGCCGAGCGCGGGCGCGATCACCGCGGAGGCGCCGTCGTCGGGACCCTGCACGGTGCCGCCCGTGTGGCGCGACCACCAGGTGGCGAGCGCCCGCGCGTCCGTGGTGTCGAACGTGATCATGCCGATCGTCATCGTGTCCATGCGCGCCACCGTAGGACCGGCCCGGGCACGCACTGCGCCACCTCGAGCGCGTTTGCGTACCGGGGGTCGGGCGCCCGGCGGGAACTTCGCGACCGTGTCCGTCGGCGGGCCGTTCGTACTGCCCATCCCGTCCGCGCCGCAGATGGTCTCCGCGATGCTGTCGGTGTTCGATGGCCGGATCGAGGTCCGGTACCGCGACCACGGCGCCGGTCAGTGGCTCAACCCCTGGTACACCGTCGCGCTCTGACGCGCGAACAGCGCCCCACCCTCCTCCGGGAGGGCGGGGCGCTGTCGTGCGTTGGTGAGACTACTGGGAGGGCTGGAGAAGCGTCTTCTTGAAGTAGGTGCGCATCAGGTCCTTCGAGATGGGTGCCTGCGAAGGCTCGTGATCCTGAAGGAGCTCCGCCGCGCGGGTGGTCGACCAGGGTGTCCCAGGGAGATGCGTCAACTCGCTCAACTCAAGGCCACTGAGGCTTCCGTAGTTCGCTACCACGGCGTCGCAGATGATCGCCTCGCGCTGGCTCAGCTGACTGGCGTCACCTTGCGGCCACTCCTTCTTGCTGAACGAGCCCCGGTGCACGTTGAACAGGGTGCGGGCAACCGGTCCGCGCTTCCACGCCTCGAAGTCGTCGTCGAAGAGGGGCTCATCGACGAGCGCAAGAGACCAGCCCTGAGCCATGTAGCAGAGCTTCTGCAGCTTCATCGTCGAGATGCCACTGTCGAAGTGGTCGATCATGTACGCCGCCACGTCGTGGATCTGTGCCATGTCTACCTCCCCTCGATGTCTTCCGACTGTACCCGAACGGTCTGACCCTGGGCGGGATCCCCGGCCTCGATCAGGTTCAGCCGTGCCTGCGCGTTCTGGACCTCCGGCGCGGTCTCGACAGCCGCCGTGTAGGAGTTCTTCATCCCGATCTCGATGAAGCAGGCGATGGTCTTCGCGATCGACACCTGATCGCTGGTGAAGGTGACGTCCTCGCTCGTGTCGATCGTCATCAGACCGCGCGGCCTGTCGTCCACATGGAGCGGTACTGCGATGAAGGACGCCCAGGGGGACTCTTCGTCACGGTCGACCGGGAAGCCGTCACGGTTTGAGTGGTCGTAGCAGCGGGTCAGATGCCCGGTAGCGTTGGCGATGGCGGCAGCCCCGAACGGGGTGTTCGTAGTGAAGATCTCGCGCGGCTGGTCTGGACGTCCAGCCTTGGCGATCAACCGCAGGAAGTCACCCCCTTGCTCGCCGTCTACCTCGCCGGCCGCGGCGGCGCCTCCGTTGTCATCGGCATCGCCGCTGTCGAGTTCGTAGATGCAGATGCGCTGACCGCCGAGATCCATGATCGCCTTGGCTTCACGTGCGACGGTCTCGACGAACTCCCGCCGTGCCTCCGGGCCGTTCTTCGCGTCCGGCAGGGATCCCAAGACCTTGATCGTGTCCGCCAGTCGGTGGTTGTAGTCACGGACTGTGCTCCGGGACGAGCGCACAGCGGTCATCGCGGCTGTGCCCTGCTTGTACGTGAAGAAGAGCGCCGCGAGCCCTACCAACATGGCGGGCCAAACCAGGGGGCTGTCCCACCTGCCCTGAGGATCGTTCGACGCAGCGTCCCAGAGCATCGGAGCCCCGCCCGCTGCCGCGACAGCGAGCACCGGGTACACCCAGGACCGCAGCCCTTCCCAGCGCAACTTGTCGCGGTTGACAGCCATTCGACCCCCTGTCGTGCGGGGTCATCCCCCTCTGCCACCCGGGAGAGTATCCGACCGGAACTTCAGGTGGGGGCGGTTCACTCGATCGTCAGCACCGTTCGACGCCAAGCCAATGTCAGCCCTGGCCCAGACGATGCCCGCGTGCTCCACGACCACACGCTCACCCAGACCGTGCCGGGCGGCCTCTCCCGCTTGAAGAGCACCGTCCCGCTGCTCAACGCGCGCCCGGTCCCTGCCGGCGTCCACCACGACGTCGAGCGCCCCATCCCCGTCACCGCGCGACTTCGCTGGGAAACCGGCATCGAGCTCGTCGACACCTTCGCCGTCGAGTGGTGCGGCGGCGTCATCCGCGTCCGCATCGCAGACCTGCGCGTAATGACTGGCGCCGTGTGGCTGTCCGTCGAGGACGTCCGGCGGTGCTAGGCGTCTCTCCCGTCGCCTGGCAACAGAGACTCGGCGTGTGCGTGCGCGCGAGCCATGCCGAGGTTCAGACGCGAGCAATGCCACGTCGTCGCATCCACAGCGTACGAACGCGTCGACGCCACCGCCGAAGCCGGGGACCATAGAAGTACCTCACCCAGGCGACCAGGGCGATGACGAACGACGATGTCCCGATCACCACTGCCCAAGGCTCAAGCAGGAAGATGAAGCCCTCTCCGGAGGGCTGGCAGACCTCGGGGCCAGCCGCGTCGCAGGCTCCAAGGCCGCTCGATCCCAGGCGGAACCCGATCACGGAAGACACGAGTCCGAACGCGACAATCGTGCTGAGGAAGATTGCGCCTAGGCTCGCGACCCGGCGGGCCCACTTCGGCGACGAGCGTAGTTCGAGCCGCTTCGACCACACCCCAGCCAAGAGCGCACCAATAAGGGCGGTCGAGCTGACCCACCAGAGCATGTTGACCTGGGCATACCAGTCCGCGACGCCGAAGAGCCGGTCGAGCACCGCGCCGGCGTCCGACCCCTTCGAGGTGAAGTCCCAGTCGATGGACATGCGCGCAAGTTTGGCCTGACGCGTTCCGCTTCGCTGCCACTTTCGAACGGAGATAGGTGCTTGACCGACCACTTGCTCACCGCCACAGCGGTCGCCAGGTTGTTGTCCGTCACCCCGGCATGGGTCAACCGGGCTGCTTCGGCCAGCGAGCTGCCCGCCTACCGCGTGGCAGGCGGCAGGCGATTCGACGTCAACGAGCTAGGTCTGTGGCTCACACTCCGCGGCAACGCCGCGGTCGAGCAGCCCGACAACCCTCGCCGGCGAATCCTCCCACCGCCGCGTCCCCGGCGAGTCAACCCGGCACCTGAGCCGATCGTCGACCTGCAGGGCGCGATTCCGGCGGAGGAGGTGGCGCACCAGCTCGAAGTGCCGCTTGAGGCGGTGCGGCGCTGGATCAGGGAGGCGATCCTTCCCGGGGCGCGAGCGGGGCGCAGCTGGCTGGTCGACGCGGAGGCGTTGAAGGAATGGCAGCTCATCCTGTCTCGCGCCCCTCACCTTGACGCGCTCCCGGCTGGACGACTGCGCACCGGCGCGATACGCGACGCCGTCTTGCAGAACCTCCTCGGACGCATGGGTATCCACCTGACAGTCGGGTCCTGGCAGCGCCATGGCGGTGTCCTACCGACGTGGGCGGAGGCTGTGATCGACCCACGCAGGCACCGCCAGCCCCAGTGACGCCACCGGCCCGGCGATCTGCGCCCGTCACCCGTACCTGCGCGACCACTCCCGTTCTTTCGGGCTCTCAGTAGGCAGGGACTGCACCCACTCGTCTAGGTCGACCGCTCGCAGAACGATGCGTCCGCCCCGATCGCCGGCTCGATGCGCAGTCAGATAGCCATCGGCGATCGCGTTCGAGAGCGTCGTCTCCGACACCCCGGTGCGGTCTGCGGCCTGGCGGAGCGTGCACGAGATGAATGAGTACACGGGTTGCTCCTCAACGGGATCGACGATCGGTTCCAGCGGCCACTCCTCGCGTGGTGCGCCGATGAGGCCCCGTCGTGCGGCCTCTCGCTCCCAGGGCTCGATCTCAGCAGTGCGAACGATCAGGGCGCTGAACCCGCGGCCGGCGTATCTCGGGGTCATCTCCAGGGAGACGCGCCATCGCATGACGAGCGGAGTCAGCCCAATACGTTCTCGGAGCGCCACTCCGGACTCCGAGACACGATCCAGCACCGGTATGTCGTCCGCCGGGCTGCGCCATCGACGATCCGGGCCTCTCGGACCAAGGTCGCGAGCTGGAAGGCGGAGGCGCCGCCCGCTCACCGCACGCCAAGGGTCGGTAGGTGGATCGCGCTAGCGAGCATGCGCCAAGCCCACCGCAGTCCGCTGAGACTCCGCAAGGGGTGTCGTCCACGCCGCGCGCCTGCGTGAAAGGAGGTCGTAGGCACGAGGCCTGGTGTGCACGGCTGTCTGCACTCGCCTGACGTGCGAACGGCCCCTCACCGCTAGTCTGCTGGTGAAGGGCCGTTATGCGCTGTGCGCCCGGAGGGACTCGAACCCCCAACCTTCTGATCCGTAGTCAGATGCTCTATCCATTGAGCTACGGGCGCATCGGCCCCGGAGGGCCGTAGAAGAGAGTACAGGTCGCGGGCGCTCGGCCCAAACCGGCCCGGCGTGCGCCCCGCCACACCGGCTCCGCCGCCCCGTGCGCCGCCGCCCGGCACCGAGGGGGTAGCCGACACGTCGAGCGAGCAGCCGGCGGCTACCCCCTCGACGTGTCGGTTGCTCACTCGGCGAGCCGCCCCCGCCGACGGCCGCAGACCCCGGCACCGCCGAGGCGGCCCGCGCGGCGAGCGCGCCTCCCGCAGATGCGGGCTCGTGGCGCCAATCGGGGCGCATCTGCGCCTCTGTCCGCGCTACCGTCGCCGCATGACCACGTTCACCCTCAGCGAGGCGGCCGACCTGGTCGGGGTCAGCAGCGACACGGTCCGCCGGTGGATCGAGCAGGGCCGCCTGCCGGGGCGCCGCGACCCGGGCAGCGGCCGCTGGACGGTCGCCGGGGCGGACCTCGCCGAGGAGCTGCGCCGCCAGGGCGAGCGCCGCTCGGTCACCGACGCCCGGGCGGCGGACGTGTCGATGCGGAACCGGCTGCGCGGCGTGGTCACCCGCGTCGTGAAGGACACGGTGATGGCGCAGGTCGAGCTGCAGGCCGGCCCGTTCCGGGTGGTCTCGCTGATCAGCCGGGAGGCGGTCGACGAGCTCGGGCTGGAGGTGGGGAGCGCCGCCGTCGCCGCGGTGAAGGCCACCAACGTCTCCCTCGAGCGGGACCGGCAGGCATGACCGCCACCCGGGCCCGGGCCGCGCTCGCCCTGCTCGCCGTCGCGGTCGCCGCGCTCGCCGGCTGCTCGTCGGCCGGTGGCGCCGCGGACGCGACGACGGCACGGGCCGCACCCGACGGCGAGCGGTCCTCGTCGTCCCCGGACCTCTCCGGGGACGTCGTCGTGCTCGCGGCGGCCTCGCTGACGGACGCGTTCACCGCGCTCGGCGAGCGGTTCGAGGAGGACCACCCGGGCGCGCGCGTCACGTTCGGCTTCGGGGCGAGCTCGGCGCTGGCGCAGCAGGTGCTGGCCGGTGCGCCGGCGGACGTGCTCGCCACGGCGAGCAGCAGCACGATGGCGCAGGTCGTGGACCTGACCGGGCCGCCGGAGGTGTTCGCGACGAACACGCTGCAGATCGCCGTGCCCGCGGGCAACCCGGGCGGCGTCACGGGCGTCGAGGACTTCGCGGACGCGGGCCTGACGCTCGCGCTGTGCGCCGTCGAGGTGCCGTGCGGGGCGGCGGCGCAGGAGATGTTCGCGCAGGCGGGCGTCGTGCCGCAGCCGGACACCTACGAGAAGGACGTGTCGGCGACCCTCTCCAAGGTGGTGCTCGGCGAGGTGGACGCAGCCGTCGTCTACCGCACCGACGTGCTCGCCGCGGGCGACGCCGTCGAGGGCGTCGACGTGCCCGACGACGTGGACGTGGTCAACGAGTACCCGGTCGCCGTGCTCGCGGACGCGCCGAACCCCGACGCGGCCGCCGCCTTCCGCGACCTCGTGCTGTCGGTCGTGGGTGCGGAGGCGCTCGAGGCGGCCGGGTTCGTCGTGAGCTGATGCGCGCCCGCACCCGCCCCCGCGCGCCGGCCGGCCTGCTGGTCCCCGCGGTGCTCGCCGTGGCGCTGCTCGTCCTGCCGTTCGTGGCGCTGGTGGTCCGGGCGCCGTGGGGGCGGATGGCGACGACGATCGCGTCCGGGCCGGTGGTCGAGGCGCTGTGGCTGTCGCTGCGCTGCGCGACGGCGGCGACGGCGATCTGCCTGGTGCTCGGGGTGCCGCTCGCGTGGGTGCTGGCGCGGTCGGAGGGCTGGCTCGCCCGGGTGGTCCGCGCGCTGGTGACGGTGCCGCTGGTGCTGCCGCCGGTGGTCGGCGGCGTCGCGCTGCTGATGCTGCTGGGCCGGGTGGGCCTGCTCGGGGAGCCGCTGGACCGGTGGACCGGGGTCACGCTGCCGTTCACGACGCCCGCGGTGGTCGTCGCCGAGACGTTCGTGGCCCTGCCGTTCCTGGTCATCGCCGTGGAGGGCACGCTGCGCGGGCTCGACGGCCGGACGGAGGCGGCCGCGACGACGTTCGGGGCGAGCCCCTGGTACGTGCTGCGCCGGGTCACGCTGCCGCGGGCGCTGCCGGGGATCGTGTCCGGGGCGGTCCTCGCCTTCGCGCGGGCGCTGGGGGAGTTCGGGGCGACGATCACGTTCGCCGGCAACTTCCCGGGCACGACCCGAACGATGCCGCTGGCCATCTACCTGACGATGGAGACCGACCCTGACGCCGCCGTCGCGCTGTCGCTGGTCCTGGTCGCCCTGAGCCTCGTCGTCCTGCTCGCGCTGCGCGGCCGCTGGCTCACCGGGGTGCGGGCGTGACCGCGGCGGGCCTGCACGCCCGGATCGCCGTGCGGCGGGGCGACTTCGCGCTGGACCTCGCGCTCGACGTCGAGCCGGGGGAGGTCGTCGCGCTGGTCGGGCCGAACGGGTCGGGCAAGACCACCGCGCTGCACGCGCTGACCGGGCTGCTGCCCGCCGGCGGCAGCCGGGTGGCGCTCGCGGGGCGGGTCCTGGACGGCGACGGGGTGCACGTCCCACCCGCCGACCGGGAGGTCGGCACCGTGTTCCAGGACCACCTGCTGGTGCCGCACCTGTCGGCGCTGGAGAACGCGGCGTTCGGGCTGCGCGCCCGCGGCGTGCGGCCGGGCCCGGCCCGGGCGGAGGCCGCGCGCTGGCTGGACAGGCTCGGCGTCGGCGACCGCGCGGGGCAGCGGGCCGCCCGGCTGTCGGGCGGTCAGGCGCAGCGGGTGGCGCTGGCCCGGGCCCTGGCCGCGCGGCCGCGGCTGCTGCTGCTGGACGAGCCGTTCTCGGCGCTCGACGCCGGCTCCCGCGCGCGGGTGCGGGACCTGCTCCGGGCGCACCTCGCGGACGCGCGCGTGCCGGTGGTGCTGGTCTCGCACGACGCCGGCGACGTCGAGCGGCTGGCGGACCGCGTGGTGCGGCTCGACCGGGGCCGGGTGGTGGGCGCGCGGGACGACGCCTCGGCCGTCCGGCGCGCCCCACGGCGACCGGCGACGGACGCGCCGGGCACCGGAGGCAGCGCGCTCCACCCGGCGCCCGGAGGGGACCGCGCGGAGCGGGTCGGCGTGCTGGTCCTGGCCGCCGGTGCGGAGGGGGCCGCGGCGCCCCAGGACGGGGCGGCGGCGTCCGGTCCGCAGCCGGGGGTCGAGCCGTGGCCGACGGTGGTGGTGCGCCACGAGGCCCCGGCCGACGGCGGCCTCGTGGCGGCTCTCGACGCCGGCCGCCGCGCCCTGGGCGGCCGCGCCGACGTCGTCCTGGTGCTCGCCGCGGGCGAGCCCGGCGCCGCACGCGCCGTCCCCCGGCTCCTGGCCGCGCTCGACGAGCACCCGGCGGCGCGCGCCGCGATCGCGCTCGACGCGGACGGCCACCCCCGGCACCTGCTCGCTGCCTACCGGGCCGACGCCCTCGCCGACGCCCTCGCGCCCGCCGAGCCCCGCCCCCGCGACCGGCCGGCCGATCCCCTGCGACCGCTGCGGACGGTCGCCCCGGCGGTCCTGGTCGCGACGGAGCTGCACGACGCCCTCCCGCCGGCACCCCCGGCGTCCTAGCCTGGCCCCGTGGAGCCGGACCCGTCCCTGCCGCCGCTCGTCGAGCCGGGGCCGCCGCTGACGCCCGCCGAGCGCGAGCGCTGGTCGCGGCACCTGCTGCTGCCCGCCCTGGGCGAGACCGGCCAGCGCCGGCTGCGCGCCGCCCGCGTGTGCGTGGTCGGCGCGGGCGGGCTGGGCGCGCCGGTGCTGCAGTACCTCGCCGCGGCGGGCGTGGGCACGATCGGCGTGGTCGACGCGGACGACGTCGAGCTGTCCAACCTGCAGCGCCAGGTCGTGCACGGGGTCGCGGACGTGGGGCGGCGCAAGGTGGACAGCGCCGCCGAGGCGGTGCACCGGCTCGACCCGGACGTGCGCGTCGTGCGGCACCAGGTGCGCCTCGACGCCGGCACGGTCGACCTGCTCGCGGACTACGACGTGGTGGTCGACGGCACCGACAACTTCCCGACCCGCTACCTGGTCGCGGACGCGTGCGGCCGGCTCGGGCTGCCGGAGGTGTGGGGCTCGGTGTTCCGGTTCGACGCGCAGGTGAGCGTGTTCTGGTCCGCACCGCCGGCCGGGGTGCCGGGGGTCGGTCTGCGGGACCTGTTCCCCGAGCCGCCGGACCCGGGCACCGTGCCGTCCTGCGCGGAGGGCGGCGTGCTCGGCGCGATGTGCGGGCAGGTCGGGAGCCTGATGGCGACCGAGGTGGTGAAGCTGGTGACCGGGGTCGGCCGGCCCCTGCTCGGGCGCGTGCTCGTCCTCGACGCGCTCGCGGCGCGCTGGTCGGAGATCCCGGTGCGGGCGCGAGCGGTCCCGGCCGGTCGCCCGGCGGCGGCCGCCCCGACCCCCGCCGCCACGCCTCCCGCCGCCCCCGCGCCCGCCCCCGTCCCGCTCGTCGCCCCCCGCGAGCTGGCCGCCATGCTCGACCGCCGCGCCCGGGGCGCCGAGCCGTTCACGCTGCTGGACGTCCGGGAGGCCGCCGAGCTCGACGTGGTGGCCCTCCCGGGCGCGGTCCACGTGCCGCTCGCCCGCGTGCTGGACGGGTCGGGCCTCGACGCGGTGCCGGCGGACCGGCCGGTCGTCGTGCTGTGCCGCAGCGGGGTCCGCTCGGAGCAGGCGGCGCTCGCGCTGCTGGAGGCCGGGCGGGCCGACGTCGCGCACCTGGACGGCGGCGTGCTCGGCTGGGTCGACCAGGTCGACCCGACGCTCGCGCGTTATTGACGGCGACCGGGGGTGCGGCGCGCGGTCCCGGCGCGGTAGACATCGGGGGGCGGCGCGCACGGCGGGCCGGACGACCACGACGACGGGGAGGACCGGTGACCAGCACGCCGCACGCGCCCGGACGGACCGGCCCGGGGCGGGCCGGCTGATGCGCGCCGTCGCCGACCACCTCGCGGCCGTGCTCGAGCTGGTCGCGCCCCTGCCGGTGGTCGACCTCGCCCCGGCCGCCGCCGCCGGCCACGTGCTCGCCGTCGACCTGCACGCCCCGGAGCTCCTGCCGCGCTGGGACAACTCCGCGATGGACGGCTACGCGGTGCGCCGGGCGGACGTCGCGGACGCGGCGCCGGACCGCCCGGTCGCGCTGCCCGTCGTGGCGGACCTGCCCGCCGGGACGCCCCGTCGCCCGCGGGTCGAGGCCGGCACGGCGGCGCGGATCATGACCGGTGCCCCGGTCCCGGCGGGCGCGGACGCGGTCGTGCCCGTCGAGCACACCGACGGCGGCACGGCGACCGTCCGGATCGACCGGGCGCCCGCGCCGGGCGCGCACATCCGGCGTGCGGGCGAGGACGTCGCCGCGGGCGACCTGGTGCTGCGCGCGGGCACGCTGCTCGGGCCGGCGCAGGTCGCGGCGGCCGCCGCGGTGAACGCCGGCGCCGTCCGCGTGCACCGGCGCCCGCGGGTCGCGGTGCTGTCCACCGGCTCGGAGCTCGTCCCGGCGGGGAGCGCGCTGGCGCACGGCCAGCTGCCCGACTCGAACTCCGTGCTGCTCGCCGCGGCGGTCGCCGCCGCCGGCGCGGACGTGGTGCGCGTCGGCTCGGTGCCGGACGACCCGGCGCGGCTCGCGGACGTCCTGCGCGAGGTGGCCGCCGACGCCGACCTGGTCGTCACCTCGGGTGGGGTGTCCGCCGGCGCCTACGACGTGGTGAAGGAGCTGCTGCGCGGGCAGGGCGTCGTGTTCGGGCCCGTCGCGATGCAGCCGGGCAAGCCGCAGGGCGCGGGCCGGCTCGCGGACGGGACGCCGGTGCTCTGCCTGCCCGGCAACCCGGTCAGCGCGCACGTGTCGGCGGAGCTGTTCGTCCGCCCGGTGGTCCGCCGGCTGCGGGGGCTGACGGGCAGCGGCCGCCCCGAGGTCGTGGCCGTGGCCGACGACGCGTGGACGCCGCCGGCGGGCCGCGACCAGTACATGCCGGTGGCCCTGACCGGGGACGGGGGAGCACTGCGCGCCCGCCGGGCCGCCCCCGGGGGGTCGGGTTCCCACCTCGTGGCCGGTCTGGCAGGGTCGGACGGGCTGGCCGTCGTGCCGGCGGGCTCCGGCGCCGTGGAGCGCGGCGCCCCCCTGCGCATCCTGAGGACGGACACGTGACGCAGCCCTTCACCCACCTCGACCACGCCGGGCGCGCGCGGATGGTCGACGTCACCGCCAAGCAGCCGACCGTCCGCACGGCGACGGCCGAGGGGCACGTGCGCTGCCCGGCGCACGTGGTCGCGGCGCTGCGGTCCGGCGACGTGCCCAAGGGCGACGTCCTCGCGGTCGCGCGGGTCGCGGGCATCGCGGCGGCGAAGCGCACCCCCGCGCTGCTGCCGCTCGCGCACGTCATCGGCGTGCACGGCGTGGTGGTCGACCTGGAGGTCACCGACGAGGGGGTCGACCTGACCGCGACCGTCCGGACCGCCGACCGCACCGGCGTGGAGATGGAGGCGCTGACCGCGGTGTCGGTCGCCGCGCTCGCGGTCGTCGACATGGTGAAGGGCCTTGACCGGGGCGTCTCGATCGAGGGTGTCCGGGTGGTCGCGAAGTCCGGCGGCCGGTCCGGCGACTGGCGCCGGGAGGGCCCGTGACGGTGCTCGACGCGCTGGTGCTGGCCGGCGGGCAGGGGCTCCGGCTCGGCGGCGTGGTCAAGGCGGAGGTGCTGCTGGGCGGGCGGACGCTGCTCGACCGGGCGCTGGACGCGACCGCCGGCGCGCGCCGCGTGGTGGTGGTCGGGCCGCCGTCGCTCGCGCGCCCGGGCGTCGCCACCACCCTCGAGGACCCGCCGGCCGGCGGACCCGCCGCGGGGGTGGCGGCCGGGCTGCGGTCGCTCGACGCCGCCGGCCCGCCGCCGGCGGACCGGGTGCTGGTGCTCGCCTGCGACATGCCGCTCGCCGCCGCGGCGGTGCCGGCGCTGCGGGACCTGCTGGACGCGGACCCGGCGGCCGACGGCGCGGTCCTGGTCGACGACGAGGGCCACCCGCAGCCGCTGGCCGCCGTCTACCGGGCCGCTCCGCTGCGGGCGGCGGTCGCGGCGCGGGAGGCGGACGGCGGGGTGCACGGCTGCTCCGTGCGGCGCCTGGTCGCCGGGCTGCGGCTGGTCGGGCTGCCGGGCTCGGCGGAGGCGGCGCGCGACGCCGACACGTGGGAGGCGGTGGCCGCGCTGGAGCGGTCGCTGACGCAGGCCGGGCCGCCGGGCCGGCCGGGAGCGGGGGAGGGGACCGGATGAGCGGGGACCAGCAGGAGCCGGCCGGTGAGGACCTGCAGCGCTGGGTCGCCGCGCAGGCGGCTGACCTCGGCGTCGATCCGTCCGCGGTCGACGTGGACCGGCTGCTCGACCTGGCGCGGGACGTGGCGCACGGCGTGGGCCGGCCCGCGGTGCCGCTGACCGGCTTCCTCGCGGGCTACGCGGTGGGTGCCGGCTCGGGCGACCGCGCGGCGCTGGACCAGGTGCTCGACCGGCTCGGCGCTGCGGCTCGGTCGTGGCGCGAGGAGCAGGGGACGGGGACGCCGTGATCACCGTGCGCTCCTTCGCGGCCGCCGCCGAGGCCGCCGGCACCGTCACAGAGCAGGTGGGGGCCGGCACCGCCGGCGAGCTGCGCGCGGCGCTCGCGGCCCGGCACGGCGCCGGTCTCGAGCGCGTGCTCGACCGGTGCGCGCTGCTGCACGAGGGGCAGCGCCTCGACGTCCCGGCCGGCGCCGTGCCGCCCGGCGGCCGGGTGGATGTGCTGCCGCCGTTCGCGGGCGGCTGAGGCGTCAGCCGCCGATCGCGCTCATCGGCCGGTCGGGCTGCAGGAACCCCGGGTCGTCGATGTCGTGGCCCGCGCGCTTCCCGGCGAGGCAGGCCCGGAACGCCTCCGCCAGCGCGGCGTCGTCCGCCCCCGACCGCAGCAGACCGCGCAGGTCCGTCTCGGTCCGCGCGAACAGGCACGCCCGCAGCTGGCCGTCGGCGGTGAGCCGGACCCGGTCGCAGGACCCGCAGAACGGCGCCGTGACCGAGGCGATGACCCCGACGGTCGCGGGTCCGCCGTCGACCAGCCAGCGCTCGGCGGGCGCCGCACCCCGCCCGGGGACCTCGGTCAGCGTGAACCGGGTCCGCAGTGCGGCGAGGATCTCCGCCTGGGTCACCATCTCCGTGCGGTCCCAGGTGTGCCCGGCGTCGAGCGGCATCTGCTCGATGAAGCGCATCTCGTAGCCGCGCTCGACGGCGAACTCCGTGAGCGCGACCACCTCGTCGTCGTTGACCCCGCGCATGGCGACGGCGTTGAGCTTGACCGGGTGCAGGCCGGCCGCGTCCGCCGCGGCGATCCCCGCGAGCACCTGCGGCAGCCGGTCCCGGCGCGTCAGCCGGGCGAACCGCTCCCGGTCCAGGGTGTCGACGCTGATGTTGACCCGGGCGAGCCCGGCGTCGGCGAGCGGTGCCGCGAGCCCGGGCAGGCGCAGGGCGTTGGTCGTCACCGACACCTCGGGCGGGCCGTCGGCGCCGCGCAGGGCGGCGATGCGGCGCACCACGTCCACCACGTCCGGCCGGAGCAGCGGCTCGCCACCCGTCAGCCGCACCTCCCGGACCCCGAGCCCGACCGCGACCGAGGCGACCCGGACGATCTCGTCCGTGCTCAGCATCGTCGCGCCCGCGAGCCAGGGGACGCCCTCCGCCGGCATGCAGTACGTGCAGCGCAGCGAGCACCGGTCGGTCAGCGAGATCCGCAGGTCGCGGTGCACCCGGCCGAACCGGTCGACCAGCGGTGCGGCGCCGCCGGCGGCAGCCTCCTGCCCCCCGGTCACGCGGACCCCACCCAGACGTGCGACCCGTCGGCGAGCAGCTGCCGCTTCCACACGGGCAGCTCGGCCTTGACCCGCTCGACCAGGGTCCGGCACGCGTCGAACGCCGGCGCGCGGTGCGCGGTGCTGACCGCGGCGACGATCGCGGTGCCCCCGACGTCCAGCCGGCCGACCCGGTGCGACACGGCCACGCCGAGCACGTCGGGGTCGCGGGCGACCTCGGCCGCGATCCGGGCGAGCACCGCCTCGGCGTCCGGGTGCGCCGAGTACTCCAGCGCGACCACCGGGCCCTCGGCGTCGGGGTCGTGGTCGCGGACCCGGCCGACGAACGTCGCGACGGCGCCGGACCGCGGGTCGTCCAGGACCGCCACGTGCGCGGCCAGGTCGAGCGGGTCGGTCGTCAGCCGGGCGTGGATCATCCGTGCGCTCCTCCGTCGAGCTGGTCGAGCAGGTGGGCGAGCAGCGGCACCAGCACCTCCAGGCCCTGCCGGACCCCGGCGGGGCTGCCGGGCAGGTTGACGACGAGCGCGCCCTCGGCGGTCACGCCCGCCAGGCCGCGGGACAGCACCGCGGTGGCGACGTGCCCCTCGCCGTGCCGGCGGAGCGCCTCGGCGAGGCCGGGCAGCTCGCGGGCCAGCAGCGGCCGCGTGCCCTCCGGCGTGGCGTCCCGGGGCCCGACGCCGGTGCCGCCGCTGGTCACCACGACCCGCGCGCCACCGGTCACCGCGGCCCGCAGCGCGGCGCCCACGGAGCCGGCGCCGTCCGGCACCACGACCGGTTCCCCGACGTCGAGCCCGGCGGCGCGCAGCAGGTCCGCGGCGAGCGGGCCCGAGCGGTCCGTCGCCTCGCCGCGCGCGCACCGGTCCGAGGCGACCACGACGGCGGCGCGGCCGACCGGGCCGGCGACCGTCCGGTCCCCGTGCGCCGCGTGCCCCGCCACCTCGCCGTGCAGCATCGTCCCCCCGTGGGTCCTGGTCCGGCGCGGCGCCGTCGCCGCCCTCGCGACGCTACCCGCGGGGGCGGCGGCCGACCAGCCGTCCCTGCCGTGGAAAAGACGGGCCCGGCCGGCACCGGGATCCGGGGGTGGACCGCCGGACCGGTCGGCGTGATACTCGGCGCCATGCCGGCCCGTCCCGCTCCCGCCGCCACCGCGCTCGGCTCCCGGAGCCGGGTGCTGCTGCTGCACCTGCTGCAGCGCGCGGGTGGCGACGTGGCGGTGGAGGAGCTGGCCCGCGAGGCCGGGGTGCACGTCAACACCGCGCGGGAGCACCTGGAGCGGCTGGCGGCGTCGGGCTTCGTCGAGCGGTCCACGGAGCGCCGGACCACCCGGGGCCGGCCGCGCGTGCTGTACCGCTGCTCGGCCCGCCCGGCGGGCGCGGGCCTGGACGAGCGGCTGCGGGCGCGGCTGCTCGCGGACGCGGGCGGCGGGGCCGCGGGCTCCGTCCCGGAGGACTGCCGGCCCCAGTTCGCGGCCCTGGAGGTGCATCTCGAGGAGGTCGGGCTCGACCCGGTCGTGGAGCCGGAGCCGCTCGCCGTCGGGCTGCACCGCTGCCCGTTCGCGGACCTCGCCCGCGCACACCCCGCCGAGGTCTGCGGGGTGCACCTGGAGCTGGTCCGCGGGGTGCTCGCGTCCACGGGCGGCCCGCTCGCGGCCGAGCGCCTGGAGCCGTTCGTGGGTCCGGACCGGTGCCGGCTGCACCTCGTGGTGCGGTCCGCGGCACCGGATCCCGACGATGGCCCTGCCCCGGGGGCCGGCACCCGCTAGCCTCGGCCGTGAGACGTGCGTCACACCCGCGGGTCAGGATTTGTCACGGCGATCCCGGGTTGGTCCCGGCGGGCGCGCTCGGTTGACTGGCCGGCAGGGGTACGGCGGTGCGAGGAGGCACCGCCGGCGAGGCGAGGGAGTCCGCATGAGCCGTTTCGATCCGCGGGTGGACCTCGCGCGGTGGGACCCGGAGCGCGAGGAGACCTGGGACCGGCGGTTCGCGTGGCGGACGCTGTGGGTGACCACGTACAACCTCACGCTCGCGTTCTGCGTCTGGTACCTGGTCAGCGCCATCGCCCCGCGGCTGAACGACATCGGCTTCGACCTGACCAAGGGGCAGCTCTACTGGCTGGTCGCCGTGCCCGGGCTCGCGGGCGGCCTCATGCGCATGGTCTACATGTTCCTGCCGCCGATCGTCGGCACCCGGACGCTCGTCGGCGGCACGGCCACGCTGATGCTGATGCCGATGCTGGGCTGGACCATCGCGGTCCGGGACGCGACCACGCCGTACTGGGTGCTGATCTTCCTGGCGGCCGCGGCCGGCATCGGCGGCGGTGCGTTCTCGGGCTTCATGCCCTCGACCAGCTACTTCTTCCCCAAGCGCCTGTCCGGCACCGCCCTGGGCCTGCAGGCCGGCATCGGCAACTTCGGCGTGAGCCTCATCCAGTTCCTCACGCCCTGGGTGGTGGGCTTCGGCCTGCTCGGGACCGCGGCGCTGACGCCGCAGCAGACCAGCAGCGGCGAGGACCTCTGGCTGCACAACGCCGGGCTCGTGCTGGTGCCGTGGGTGGTGCTCGGCGGCGTGCTGGCCGCGGTGCTGCTGCGCCGGGTCCCGGTCCAGGCGAACATCCGCCAGCAGCTGGACATCTTCCGGGAGAAGCACACCTGGGTGATGACCGCGATCTACCTGATGACGTTCGGCGCCTTCAGCGGGTTCGCGGCGCAGTTCGGGCTGATCATCACCAACGAGTACGGCGGCTTCGACAACCCGCCCGACCCGCTGGCGTTCGCGTTCCTCGGGCCGCTGATCGGCTCCGTGGTACGGGCGGCGCTCGGTCCGCTGTGCGACCGGTACGGCGGCGCCGTCTTCACGCTGGTGTCCGGGATCGGCATGACCGTGAGCACCGTGGTCACCGTGTTCTACCTGTCGCCGACGGACCGGGGCCAGTTCACCGGGCTGCTGCTCGGCATGCTCGCGATCTTCTTCTTCGCGGGGATGGGCAACGCCGGCACGTTCAAGCAGATGCCGATGATCTTCCCCAAGCGGCAGGCCGGCGGCGTCATCGGGTTCACCGCCTCCATCGCGGCCTTCGGGCCGTTCCTGGTCGGCATCGCGCTGTCGATGATGGCGCCGCGGACCTTCTTCATCGGCTGCGTCGTGTACTTCGCCCTGTGCACGGCGCTCACCTGGTGGTACTACGCGCGGCCCGGCGCCGAGAAGCCGAGCTGACCCGTCCGACCGAGGAGCAGCCCCCGTGAACGCACCCGACACCCCGCTCGCCCCGGGGCTCGACTCGCCCGCCTCGGACGCCCTGCTCCGCCTGGGGCGGCACCTCCGCCGCGGCGAGGTGTCGCCCGACCTGCGCACGCTCTACCAGCAGGGCGGCCGCGACGCGGACACCTTCTACCGCGACCGGTGGAGCCACGACAAGGTCGTCCGGTCGACGCACGGCGTGAACTGCACGGGCTCGTGCTCGTGGAAGGTGTACGTCAAGGACGGGATCATCACCTGGGAGTCCCAGGAGACCGACTACCCGTCGGTCGGCCCGGACCGGCCGGAGTACGAGCCCCGGGGCTGCCCGCGCGGCGCCGCCTTCAGCTGGTACACCTACTCGCCGACCCGGGTCCGGTACCCCTACGTCCGCGGCCGGCTGCTGGAGCTGTACCGGGACGCGAAGCGGCGGGCCGGCGGCGACCCGGTCGCGGCGTGGGCGAGCATCGTCGAGGACCCCGCGACCGCCCGCCGCTACAAGGAGGTCCGCGGCAAGGGCGGGCTGGTCCGCGCGAGCTGGGACGAGGCGATCGAGATCGTCGCGGCCGCGCAGGTGCACACCATCCGCGCGTACGGGCCGGACCGGGTGGCCGGGTTCTCGCCGATCCCCGCGATGTCGATGGTGTCGCACGGCGCCGGCGCCCGGTACCACTCGCTGATCGGCGCGCCGATGCTGTCGTTCTACGACTGGTACGCGGACCTGCCGGTGGCGTCGCCGCAGGTGTTCGGCGACCAGACCGACGTGCCGGAGTCCGGGGACTGGTGGGACGCGGGCTACCTCATCATGTGGGGCTCCAACCTGCCGGTGACCCGCACCCCCGACGCGCACTGGATGGCCGAGGCACGCTACCGCGGCCAGAAGGTCGTCGCGGTCGCGCCGGACTACGCCGACAACGTGAAGTTCGCGGACGAGTGGCTGGCCGCCGCCCCGGGGACCGACGGCGCGCTGGCGATGGCGATGGGCCACGTCATGCTGCGCGAGTTCTACGTCGAGCGGCAGGTGCCCTACTTCACCGACTACGTGAAGCGGTACACCGACCTGCCGTTCCTGGTCCGCCTCGACGAGACCGCCGACGGCGTCGTCCCCGGGAAGTTCCTCACCGCGGCCGACCTGCCGGGCGCCGAGGCGCGCAGCGAGCACGCGGCGTTCAAGACGGTGCTGGTGGACCGGGTCACCGGGGCGCCGGTCGTCCCCGGCGGGTCGCTCGGGTTCCACTACGGCGAGGCCGGCGCGGGCCGGTGGAACCTCGACCTGGGGGAGGTCGACCCGCTGCTGACGATGGCGGACGACCCGGCGGGCGAGGGCGCCGTCGAGGTGGTGCTGCCGCGGTTCGACACCCTCGACGGCGCCGCCGCCACCGTCCGGCGCGGGGTGCCGGTCCGGCGGGTCGGCGGGCACCTCGTCACCACCGTGTTCGACCTGGTCCTCGCGCAGTACGGGGTCGGGCGGACCGGGCTGCCGGGCGAGTGGCCGACCGGCTACGACGACGCCGACTCGCCGTGCACCCCGGCCTGGCAGGAGCAGTTCACCGGCGTGCCGGCGGCGAAGGCCGAGCGGATCGGCCGGGAGTTCGCGGCGAACGCCGAGGAGTCCCGCGGCCGGTCGATGATCGTCATGGGCGCCGGGACCAACCACTGGTTCCACTCGGACACGATCTACCGGGCGTTCCTCACCCTGACGACCCTCACCGGCTGCCAGGGGGTGAACGGCGGCGGCTGGGCGCACTACGTCGGGCAGGAGAAGGTGCGGCCGGTCACCGGCCACGGCATGTACGCCAACGCGCTGGACTGGGGTCGGCCCGCCCGGACGATGATCCAGACCGCGTACTGGTACCTCAACACCGACCAGTTCCGGTACGACCCGTTCTCCGCCGACACCCTCGCCGCGGCGGCGCCGGGGACGGGTGGCCGGTTCGCGGGGCGCACCACCGCGGACCTCATCGCGCAGTCGGCGCGGCTCGGCTGGATGCCCTCGTACCCGACCTTCGACCGCAACCCGCTCGACCTCGCGGACGAGGCGGAGCAGGCCGGGCGCCCGGTGACCGAGACGATCCCCGAGCAGCTGCGGTCGGGCGACCTGCGGTTCGCCGCCGAGGACCCGGACGCGCCGGAGAACTTCCCGCGGGTCCTCACCGTCTGGCGGGCGAACCTGCTCGGCAGCTCGGCGAAGGGCAACGAGTACTTCCTGCACCACCTGCTCGGCACCGACTCGAACCTGCGGGCCGACGAGGCCCCGCCCGGCGCCCGTCCCCGGGACGTGGTCTGGCGCGAGGACGCGCCCTCCGGGAAGCTCGACCTGCTCGTCGCGCTCGACTTCCGGATGACCAGCACGACGATCTACTCCGACGTCGTGCTCCCGGCGGCCACCTGGTACGAGAAGCACGACCTGAACACCACGGACATGCACCCGTTCGTGAACTCGTTCAGCCCCGCGATCGCGCCGCCGTGGCAGACGCGCACGGACTTCGACGCGTTCCACACCCTGGCCCGCCGGTTCAGCGAGCTCGCGGCCGAGCACCTCGGGGTCCGCCGCGACGTCGTCGCCGTGCCGCTGACGCACGACACCCCGGACGAGCTCGCCACCCCGCACGGCCGGGTGCTCGACTGGAAGGACGGGGAGTGCGACCCGGTGCCCGGGAAGACCATGCCGAAGCTGGTCGTGGTCGAGCGGGACTACCCGGCGGTCGCGGCGCGCATGGCGGCGCTCGGGCCGGTGATCGACACGCTCGGCACCACCACCAAGGGCGTCACGTTCGACGTCACCCAGGAGGTGGAGCTGCTCGGCCGGGTCAACGGCGTCGTCCGCGGGGGACCGGCGGCCGGCCGGCCGTCGCTGGCCCGCGACGTCGACGCCTGCGAGGCGATCCTGGCGCTGTCCGGCACCACCAACGGCCGGCTGGCGGTGCAGGGCTTCCACACCCTCGAGGCGCGGACCGGCCGCCCGCTCGCCGACCTCGCCGAGGAGCACGCGGGCAAGCGGGTCAGCTTCCGGGACACCCAGCAGGAGCCCGTCCCCGTGATCACCTCCCCTGAGTGGTCCGGGTCGGAGACCGGCGGCCGGCGGTACTCCCCGTTCACCATCAACGTCGAGCGGCTCAAGCCGTGGCACACGCTCACCGGCCGGCAGCACCTCTACCTCGACCACGACTGGATGACCGAGCTGGGTGAGAACCTGCCGGTGTTCCGGCCGCCGCTCGACATGAACCGGCTGTTCGACGAGCCGCTGCTCGGCGGCCCGGGCGGCGCGCGGGACGGCGGGGTGGGCGTCACCGTGCGGTACCTGACCCCGCACAACAAGTGGTCGATCCACTCCGAGTACCAGGACAACCTGTTCATGCTGTCGCTGTCCCGCGGCGGCCCGACCATCTGGATGAGCGACCGCGACGCGGAGACCATCGGCGTCGCGGACAACGACTGGGTCGAGGCGGTCAACCGCAACGGCGTCGTCGTGGCGCGGGCGGTGGTGTCGCACCGGATGCCCGCCGGCACCGTCTACATGCACCACGCGCAGGACCGGCTCATCGACGTGCCGCTCACCGAGACCACCGGGCGACGGGGCGGCATCCACAACTCGCTGACCCGGCTGCTCATCAAGCCGACCCACCTGGTCGGCGGCTACGCGCAGCTGTCCTACGCGTTCAACTACCTCGGTCCCACCGGCAACCAGCGCGACGAGGTCACCGTCGTCCGCCGCCGCAGCCAGGAGGTGCAGTACTGATGCGAGTCATGGCGCAGATGGCGATGGTGATGAACCTCGACAAGTGCATCGGGTGCCACACCTGCTCGGTCACGTGCAAGCAGGCGTGGACGAACCGCGCGGGCACCGAGTACGTCTGGTTCAACAACGTCGAGACCCGGCCCGGCCAGGGCTACCCGCGCGGCTACGAGGACCAGGAGCGCTGGGAGGGCGGCTGGACGCTGAACCGGCGCGGCAGGCTCCAGCTCAAGGCCGGCGGCCGGCTGAAGAACCTGCTGACGATCTTCGCCAGCCCCAAGCAGCCGTCGATCGACGCCTACTACGAGCCGTGGACCTACGACTACGACCGGCTGACCTCCGCGCCGCTGCAGGAGCACAGCCCCGTCGCCCGGCCGAAGTCCCTGCTCACCGGCCAGGACATGCAGGTGAGGTGGTCGGCCAACTGGGACGACGACCTGGGCGGCGGGCCGACGCTCACCGCGGCCGACCCGGTGCTGCAGAAGGTGTCGGACAAGGTGCGGCTCGAGTTCGAGCAGACGTTCATGTTCTACCTGCCGCGGATCTGCGAGCACTGCCTCAACCCGTCGTGCGCCGCGTCCTGCCCCTCGGGCGCGATCTACAAGCGGGCGGAGGACGGCATCGTCCTCGTCGACCAGGACAAGTGCCGCGGCTGGCGCAAGTGCGTCACCGGCTGCCCGTACAAGAAGATCTACTTCAACCACCGCACCGGCAAGGCCGAGAAGTGCACGTTCTGCTTCCCGCGCATCGAGGTCGGGCTGCCGACCGTCTGCTCCGAGACGTGCGTCGGGCGGCTGCGCTACCTCGGGCTGGTGCTCTACGACGCCGACCGGGTGCTCGCCGCGGCGAGCGAGCCGGACGAGAAGCGGCTGCTCGCGGCCCAGCGCGAGGTCCTGCTCGACCCGCGGGACCCCGAGGTGGTCCGGGAGGCCGAGCGCGCGGGCATCCCGCGGGACTGGGTCGAGGCGGCCCAGCGGTCGCCGGTGTGGCGGCTGATCCACGACTACGAGGTGGCGCTGCCCCTGCACCCCGAGTACCGCACGATGCCGATGGTCTGGTACATCCCGCCGCTGTCGCCGGTCGTGGACGTCGTGGCCGAGACCGGCGAGGACGCCGAGGCGGCCGGCAACCTGTTCGCCGCCATCGACACCCTGCGCATCCCGGTCGAGTACCTGGCCGAGCTGTTCACCGCCGGCGACACCGCCCCGGTGACGGCGGTGCTCCGCAAGCTCGCCGCCATGCGGTCGTACATGCGCGACCTGAACATGGGCCGCGCCGGCGACCCGTCGATCCCCGCGGACGTCGGGATGGACGAGGCCGGGATGCGGGAGATGTACCGGCTGCTCGCGATCGCCAAGTACGAGGAGCGGTACGTCATCCCGACCGCGCACGCCGAGCAGGCGCACCAGCTCGAGGAGCTGGCCACCGAGTGCGCGCTGGACTACGACGGCGGTCCGGGGATGGGCGGGTCCGGGCCGTTCGGCGAGGGCTCGGGCGGCGCGTTCCGGAACGACCCCGTCGCGGTGGAGAACTTCCACATGCTGCAGCAGCGGCAGACCGCGGACACGGTGGCCGACCCGTCGAGCCGGCGGGCGCGGGTCAACCTGCTCAACTGGGACGGCAAGGGGGCGCCCGAGGGGATGTTCCCGCCGCGGGCGGGGGGTCCGGGGGACGCAGGAGCCGCGGGCGACCCGGACCCGGGGCCGGACGCCGACGGTGCGAGCGGCCCCGGGACGGGGGCGCCGTGAACCGCGTCGAGCGCGCCGCCACCGCCCGGCGCCTGGCGACCCGCGAGCACGCCGTCGCGCACCGCGCCGCCGCGCTCCTGCTCGACTACCCGACCGAGGACCTGCTCGCGCTGCTGCCCACCGTCCGCGCGGCGCTCGACGAGGTGCGCCCGGAGGTCGGCGACCCGCTGCGCCGCCTCGCCGACCACCTCGGGGCCCGTCCCGTCCCGGAGCTCGCCACCGACTACGTCGCGACCTTCGACCTCAAGCGCCGGTGCAGCCCGTACCTGACGTACTACGCCTACGGCGACACCCGCCGGCGCGGGGTCGCGCTCGTCGAGGTCACCCAGGCGCTGCGGCACGCGGGCTTCGAGGTCGCCGACGGCGAGCTGCCCGACCACCTCGGGGTCGTCCTGGAGCTGTGCGGCGCGGGGGACGCCGCCGGCCGGGCCGCCGGCATCGGGCTGCTGCTCGCGCACCGGGCGGGGCTCGAGCTGCTGCGGCTCGCGCTCCTCGACGCCCGGTCCCCGTGGGCCGACGCCCTGGTGTCGGTGTGCGCCACCCTCCCGCCGCTCGGCGGCGACGACCGGGAGGCCGTCGCCCGGCTCGCCGCCGAGGGCCCGCCCGACGAGGACGTCGGCCTCGACACCTACCCCGGACCGCAGCCCGTCACGATCGGAGCCCGCCCATGACCTCCACCCGGGACGTCCTGCTCTGGGTCGTCGTGCCCTACGTCTGCCTGGCCGTGTTCGTGCTCGGCCACGTCTGGCGGTACCGGTACGACAAGTTCGGCTGGACCACGCGGTCGTCCCAGCTCTACGAGCGGCGGCTGCTGCGCTGGGCCAGCCCGCTGTTCCACTTCGGCATCCTCGCCGTGTTCCTCGGGCACGTCATGGGCCTCGGCATCCCGAAGTCCTGGACTCGGGCGGTCGGGATGAGCGACGAGGTCTACCACGCGCTCGCGATCAGCATCGGCGCCGTCGCCGGGGTGTGCACCCTGGTCGGGCTGGTCCTGCTCATCTACCGGCGGCGGACCGTCGGGCCGGTGTTCCGCGCGACCACCCGCATGGACAAGGTGATGTACCTGGTGCTCGCGGTCGTCATCGCGCTGGGCATGTGGAACACGATCGCGGGCTCGATCCTCAACCTCGGCGGCCACTACGACTACCGCGAGGGCGTCTCCGTGTGGTTCCGCGGCATCTTCCGGTTCGACCTGCACCCGGAGCTCATGGCGGACGCCCCGCTCGGGTTCCAGCTGCACGGCATGGCGGCCATGCTGCTGTTCGCGCTGTGGCCGTTCACGCGGCTGGTGCACGTGTTCAGCGTCCCGCTCGGGTACCTCTGGCGGCCGTACGTCGTCTACCGCTCCCGGCCGGACCGCCTCGGCACGCGCCCGACCCGTCCGGGCTGGGAGGGCGTGACGGCGGGCGACCGCCCCCGCGCGGGGCGCCGCTGACGACGCCGAGATCGCTCGCCCGCCCGCACCTCGTGCCGAGGGAGGACCCGCGCGCCGAGGGAGGACCCGCGCGCCGAGGTAGGACCCGCGCGCCGAGGTAGGACCCGCGCGCCGAGGTAGGACCCGCGCGCCGAGGTAGGACCGTGGACGGCCCTACCTCGGTGCAGGGGTCCTACCTCGGCGGAGGGTGGCGCCCGCTCGCCCCAGCTCGCCGGGCAGCCCGGGGCAGCGCCCGGGAGTCAGCGCGACGCGCGCGCCCGACGGGCGAGCACGACGAGACCCGCGCCGCCGAGCAGCAGCAGCCACGCGGCGGCCAGCGCCCCGCCGGTCTGCGCGCCCGTGACGGCCAGGTCCCCGGCCGCCGCGGCCGGCGGCGCTGCCGCAGGAGCCCCGGTCCCGGCCGACGGAGCCGCCGCTGCGCCGGGGACGGCCAGCTCGACGGCCAGCGTCGCCCAGCGCCCGGTCGTGCCGCCGGTCGCGTACACCGTGTGCGCGCCAGCCGGGACGTCCGCGGGGACGGTCGCGAGCAGGCGGGCGACCCCGTCCGCGCCGGCGACGGCCGTGCCGAGGAACACCGGGTCGGAGTGCAGGTAGAACGCGACGGTCTCGCCGGGCTGGAAGCCCTCGGCCACGAGCTCCATCTGCTGCCCCGGGGCCGTCGCGGCCTTCGGGGTGTCCAGCGCCGCGGTCGGCAGCACGCCCACGCGGGGCGGCTCGCCGAGGACCGTCACCCGCGCCGTCGCCGACGCGGCCAGCGTGGTGGCGGTCTCGGGCAGCTCCACGACGACGTCGTGGGCGCCGACGGCGAGGACGGGCAGGCGGAACGTCAGACCGCCGCCCGCCGCGACCGTGCCGCGCCCGAGGACGGTGCCGCCCTCGCGCACGACGAACGCCTGTCCCGCGGCGGCGCCGGTGACGGCCGCGGTCAGCTCGCCCCGGGTCGCGACCGCCACCGTCAGCGCGCCGTCGAGCCGCACCCCGACCGCGGCCTTGGTCACGGTGACGGTGCCGGAGCCGGTGGCGGTGCGGTACGGGTCGGACGGCAGGTCGGTCGCCGCGGGGACCGAGTACGCGGCGTGGGGGCTCGACCCGGGCAGGTACGTCGCGACGACGTCGTAGGTGCCCACCGCGAGGCCGGCCACGGAGACGGAGGCGGTGCCGCTGCCGGTGAGCGACGCCGGGTCGAGGGCGACCGGGTCGCCGCCGGCACGGGGCGTCAGGGTGACCTGCACCTCGCCCGCGGGGACCGGCGCGCCCGCGGGGCCGGCGACGGTGACGGGCACGACGGCGTCGCGGCCGACGGTCACGGTGGACGAACCGACGGTGACGGTCGGGGTCGCGACCGAGCCCCGGACCCACGCGTCGTCCCAGACCGTCGTCATGCCGGGGGCGGTGACGGTGGCGCGCAGCCGGATCGACCGGCCCAGGTCGGCCGGCACCGGCGTGTAGGTGTCACCGGGGCGCGAGAACTCGTCGTCGCCGATGAACCACTGGTAGGAGACGGTCGCGCCCGTCCAGCCCGAGGCGCGCGCGACGAGCGGCTGCCCCAGGACGGCCTGGCCGTCCACGGTGCCCTCGACGCTCACGTGCCCCTCGGTGATCGTCCCGCGCTCGACGGTGCCGATGACGGTCGTGAGCGACTTCGCGGTGCCGGGTGCCAGGAGCGGGTGCGAGCCGGTCACGGTGACGGACAGCTCCTGGCCGACCTGCTCGGCCGACGGGGTGAAGGTCTCCTCGCGGCTGACGACCTCGCCGCCGACCGACCACGCGTAGCCGAGGGTGAGGCCCTGCTGCGGTGACGGGCTCCAGCCCCAGGTGTCGAACTGGACCCGGGTGCCCACGGTCGGGCGCGGCGCGTACGAGTACGTGCCCGCGACGACGTCGGACAGCACGGTCACCGAGGACAGGGAGCCCGAGGGGGCGAAGCCCTCCGAGCCGAGGAACCGGGCGTACACCGTCCCGGAGGTCGTGAACGCGTAGGAGATCTGCGCGCGGCCCGAGGCGTCGACGGGTGCGGTCCCGATCTCGTCCTCGCCGAGGGCGAAGTGGACGAGCTGGCCGGCGGGGACGCCGACGACGGTCGCGGCCAGGGTCGACTGCTGGCCGAGCACTACGGTGCCGGGCGAGACGACGGTGGTGGACGTCGCGACGTCGCCCAGCGTGACGGGCCGGGTCGTCCATACCGAGGACGACGACGTCGTGTAGCAGGCCGCGGTGATCGTGTACGAGCCCGCCGGCAGCGCGGCGTAGTCGATGGTGAACTGCCCGGAGCGGTGCAGGCCGTCGTCGACCAGGGTGAGCTCGCCGCCGCCGGCGCGACCCGCGCTGCTGCTGAGCGCCCAGAACCCGCCCGTGCGCTCGGTCGGTCCGTCGAAGTCGCAGCTCAGGTCGTAGGTGGCGGTGCGGTCGATCCGCTCCGCCCCCGCGACCGGTGCGGAGAGCGTGACGGTGGCCGTGACCGCTGCGGTGGCCGGCGACGCCGGCGCCAGGATCGCGACGACGGCCGCCGCAGCGGCGAGGGCGGCCGGGCGGCGCAGCCGCTCCGACCATGTCGGACGGGCGTGTGGCATGGGTTCCCTCGTTCTCTCGACGGGGGAGCCGCCCCCGGACCGGACGGGGCACCGATCGGCGGGCGGCGCCGGGATCGGAGGAGAACGGAGGTCCGGCCGTCGCGGCCTGGGTGCCAGCACCCAGGCCGCGACGCCCCGATCAGACAGGG
Organism: Cellulosimicrobium cellulans; assembly: GCF_007679345.1. GTDB lineage: Bacteria > Actinomycetota > Actinomycetes > Actinomycetales > Cellulomonadaceae > Cellulomonas > Cellulomonas cellulans_A. Next base: position 395,860 of record NZ_VEGH01000001.1, on the reverse strand, counting down.
AGCTCCGCGCGCCGGTGCGCCCGTCCGTCCGCGGTCGGGTACCCCTGGCGGCCGTACGTCGTCCACCGCTCCCGGCCGGACCGCCTCGGCACGCGCCCGACCCGCCCGGGCTGGGCGGGGGTGGTGACGGCGGGCGACCGCCCGACCGCGTCCCGCCGCTGACGGGCCGCGCTCTACGGTGTGCTCATGACGACCCTCTCCGTGGGCATGATCACCTTCGACACCACCGACGCGGTCGCCCTGGCGACCTGGTGGGCCCGGCACGTCGGCGGGACGGTGCGCGACGAGGCGGACGGCTGGTTCGTCACCGTCGACCGACCCGACGGTCCCGCGCTCGCGTTCCAGAAGGTCGCGGATCCCACGCCCGGGAAGAACCGCGTGCACGTCGACATGCACGCGCAGGACCGGGAGGCCGCGGTGCGTGCCCTGCTCGCGGACGGCGCGACGCTGGTGGCCCAGCAGGCGATGCCCGGCCTCCGCTGGACGGTGCTCGCCGACCCCGACGGCAACCAGTTCTGCATCGCGCAGGCGGACGGCGCCTGACGGCAGCCGGGCTGCGACCACGGCATCCAGATGGCCGCGGCGTAGCCCGGCTCGACGCTCGCGGCGCCGTTGTTCGGGGTGCTGTCGGCCCGGGCGGGGACGTGGATCTCGGCGGCTCGAGGGGCCTCGAGCACCGCGGCGGCGACCCGACCGTCTGGACGCGCGGCGCGCGCGGCTGAGCGGCGCGACACCCCTCGCCGGCGGGTCGAGCCGCCCCGGCGGCCCGGGTGCCGACGCACCCGGGCCGCCGCACGCGGCTCAGGCAGGGAGCTCCGCGCGCCGGTGCACCCGTCCGTCCGCGGTCAGCTCGAGCACCGTGTCGATCCCGATCCGCTCCAGGAACGGCCGGTCGTGGCTGACCACGAGCAGCGCACCCCGGTAGGCGTCGAGGGCCTCCGCGAGCTGCGCGACGCTCGCGAGGTCGAGGTTGTTCGTCGGCTCGTCGAGGACCAGCAGCTGGGCGGGCGGGTCCGCGAGCAGCAGCCGCGCGAGCGCGACCCGGAACCGCTCGCCGCCGGACAGCGTCCGCACCGGCCGGTCGACCGCGTCGCCGCGGAGCAGCAGCCGGGCGAGCTGGTTGCGCAGCGTCCCGGCAGGTGTCCCGGGCGCGACGGCCTGCACCGCCGCCAGCGCGCCGGCCTCGTCGTCCAGGCCGTCGAGCCGCTGCGGCAGGTACCCGACCGCATCCGTCAGCAGCCGACCGTGCGGGCGGCCGGGCACCGGCGCGGTCCCGCGGACCAGGTGCTCCAGCAGCGTCGTCTTGCCGGTGCCGTTCGCCCCGACGAGGGCGACGCGCTCCGGGCCCTGCACGACGACGGTGCCGCCGGCGTCGACGATCTCGGCGATCCGCCGCCCGCGCGGCACCCCGGGGTCGGGCAGGGCCAGGTGGATGTGCTCGTCGTCCCGCACCCGGGCGTCGGCGGCGTCGACAGCCGTCTGGGCGGCGCGGACCCGGTCGTCGAGCGTCGACCGCAGCGCGCCCGCCGACGCCTGGGCCCGGCTGGCGCGGTTCCCCGCGAGGATCTTCGGGATGCCCCCGTCCCGCTGGGTCGCCCGGGCGGTCCGCGCGCGGCGGGCGAGCGTCGTCTCCGCCTCCGCGCGCTGGCGCTTCTCGGACCGGAGGGCCTGCTGCGCGGACCGCGCGGCCTGCTCGGCGGCGGCCTGCTCCGCGGCCCGGTGCTCCTGCCAGGCGCTGTAGGTGCCGCCGAACGTCTCGAGGACGCCGTCGTGCAGCTCGGCGATCCGGTCGACGTGCTCCAGCAGCTCCAGGTCGTGGCTGACCACCACGAGCGTCCCGGGCCAGCTGTCGACGATCTCGGCGAGCCGCGCCCGGGTCGGCCGGTCGAGGTTGTTGGTGGGCTCGTCGAGCAGCGTGACCGGGGTGCGGCGCAGGCGCAGCCCGGTCACCGCGATCAGCATGGCCTCGCCGCCCGACACCTCGGCGACGCGGCGCGGCAGGTCGGCCGCGGCGAACCCGATCCGGTCCAGCGCCTCGCCCGCGCGGGCCTCGATGTCCCAGTCGTCTCCGACGGCGTCGAAGTGCCGCGGGTCGACGTCGCCGGACTCGATGGCGCGCAGCGCCGCCAGGGTGCCGTCGATGCCCAGCAGGGCCGCGACGGTGGTGTCGCGCGCGAGCGTGAGCGTCTGGGGGAGGTAGCCGACCTCGCCGGCGACGTCGACGACGCCCGCCGTGGGGGCGAGGAGGCCGGCGACGAGCCGGAGGAGCGTGGACTTGCCGGCGCCGTTCCGGCCGACGAGGCCGGTGCGGCCCGTGGTGAACGTGCCGTCGACGCGGTCGAGGGCGGTCGTGCCGTCGGGCCACACCAGGGTGACGGCGCGCAGGGTGACGGACGGGGACGGGGACATGGGCGTGCTCTTCTCCCTCCCCGGCCCGCGGGCGGGGGAGCGCTGGTCGGCGTGGGCGGCCGACCCGGGGCGCGGTTCGCGGGCACGACGCGCGGTGCACGGGAGTGCGGCGCGTGCGCGAGCGGGCGACGGGTCGGCGCGCACCGGGGGCGGTGCGGCGCCGGACGTGCCGGGGGGACTCGTCGCGGCGCGGTCGACGCCCGGACGGGCGGACCGGCGCTGCGCGTCGGACGACGGGGCGAGCCACCGGCGGTCCGGTGGCTAGGCTCTGTCGACCTCGATCGTCTCCACGGCACGACCGTAGCAGCGGCCGGCCGTACGACCCCAGCGCTTTCTCCGCCCGCCTCGCGGGTGTGACGCATCACCCTCGACCCCGGCACCGGTCGACGTCTGGGTCGGCGCGGTCGGCTGACCCGGACCCGGCCCCCCCCTCGGCCGATCAGCGCGCTCGTCGCGTCCGGGCGGCGCGCGGCCGCCCGAGCACCGCGAGCGACCGCCGCAGCACCCCCGGGCGCGCGGCCAGCGCCTCTGCCGCCCCCGGTTCGGTGCGCGCGCACGCCAGGACCACCCCGAGCGCCAGCATCGTGGCGACCAGCGCGGAGCCGCCCGCCGACACCAGCGGCAGCGGCACGCCGATGACCGGGGCCAGGCCGATGACGGTCCCGATGTTGATCAGCGCCTGCGACACCACCCACCCGAGCACGCCGCCCGTGACGATGCGGGCGAACGGGTCCGGGTGCCGGCCGATCACCCGCAGCATGGCCAGCGCCAGCACCGCGAGCAGCGCCAGCACCAGGAGCGTCCCGGCCAGCCCGAGCTCCTCGCCGATGATCGCGAAGATGAAGTCGTTGTGGGCCTCGGGCAGGTAGGACCACTTCTGCCGGGACTGCCCGAGACCGGTCCCGAGCCAGCCGCCGGAGGCCAGGGCCCGCAGGCCCTGGGTGGTCTGGTAGCAGCTGCCCAGGGGGTCGCAGTCGCCACCCAGCCAGTCGCTGATCCGCTGCACCCGGCGGGGCGCGGACGCGGCGATCGCCACGAAGGCGAGCGCGGACGCGGCGCCCGCCACCGCGAACAGCCGCAGCGGGGCGCCCGCGACGAACAGCGCCGCCGCGACGAGGGTCGCCATGACGAGCGAGGTGCCGACGTCATGCCCGGCGAGCGTGGCGACGACCGCCACCACCGCGCCCGGCACCGCCGGGAACGCGGCGGTCCGCCAGTCGTGGATGCCCTCCTGCCGGGCCGCGAGGACGCGCGCGAGCCACAGCACCAGGCCGAGCTTGACCACCTCGGCGGGCTGGCCGACGACCGGGCCGAGCGCGACCCAGCTCCGCCGCTCGCCCTGGCTGAGCCCGAGCGGGGTGAACACGAGCAGCTGCAGCACCAGCGCGGCGAGCAGCAGCGGCGCCGCGGCCCTCCGGTACACCCGCAGCGGCACCCGGGCGGCCACGAGCATCGCCGCGACGCCGAGCACCGCGAACTGCAGCTGCTCCGCCGCGAGCGCGTAGGGGGAGTTGCCGCGGGCGATCGAGTCCACGGCGGACGCGGAGAGCACCATCACCTGCCCGAGCACCACGAGCGTGAGGGACGCGCCGAGCAGCAGCTGGTGGCTGGCGGCGCCGTCGGCACGGGGCTCGGTGGGGGCCGGGGCCGTCGGCGGGCTCACCGGGCCACGCTAGGCACGGCCCGGGACGCGCTCAGCGGCGCCTGAGTGGCGCCGAGCGCGCCGCTGGGTGGTGCTCGCCCCGGCCCCGGCCCCGGCCCCGGCCCCGGCCCCGGGTGCCCCGCCGGCCGCCCGCCCGCCGCTCGGGTCCCGTGGCCCGCCCGGCGCGCCGAGGGGGTACTCGACACGTCGAGCGAGTAGTCGCCGACTACTCGCTCGACGTGTCGGTTGCTCACTCGCGGTACGAGGGGGCGGACGGGCGGGCGCGGGCGGACCTTGCCGCGTGCTCGTCCGGCTGCGCCAGGATGGTGGGACGACGACCTCGGGAGGGACGACGGTGGCGATCGACGTGCGGCGCGAGCGCGCCGAGCAGTACCGGGCGGGCGTCGAGTGGGCCGAGGTGGTGGTGCCTCCGGCGGACTACCTCGCCGTCGACGGGCACGGCGACCCGAACACGTCCGCCGCCTACGCGGACGCCGTCGGCGCGCTGTACACCGCCGCCTACGCGGTGCGCGCGGAGCTGAAGCGGCGCACGGGCGAGGCGTTCGTGGTGGGCCCGCTCGAGGGGCTGTGGTCGAGCGCGGACCCCGCGGCGTTCACGGCGGGCCGCAAGGGCGACTGGTGCTGGACGATGCTGATCCCGCTGCCGGACGCGGTGGCGGCGGAGGACGTCGCCGACGGGCTCGCCGCCGCGGCGGGGCGGAAGCCGGACCTCCCGGTCGACCGGGTCCGGCCGTTGACGCTCGACGAGGGCCGGTGCCTCCAGGTGCTGCACGTGGGGTCGTACGACGACGAGGCGCCCACGCTCGCCCGGCTGCACCACGAGGTCATGCCCGACCGCGGCCTGACCTGGAACGGCCGGCACCACGAGATCTACCTCGGTGACCCGCGCCGGGTCGCGCCCGAGCGGCTGCGCACGGTGCTGCGCCAGCCGGTCCGCCCGTCCGGCTGACCACACCGACTGCACGACCCGACCACACCGGCAGTCCGCCCGGCGTCAGCGCCGCGTCCGCCCCGCCACCGCGGGCGACCCCTGCCACCACGCCGCCCGCCGACCGGGTGCGCGCCACGGCGCCTGCTCCGGCCAGTGCAGCACCACGGACCGCCAGCCGCGGGCGAGCCGCCGGCCCATCCCGCGCGGCGACCGCAGCGGCCGGGCCGAGATCGACACCGCCAGGCCGGCGTCGTAACGCACCGACCCGGGCGGCAGGTGGAAGCTCAGGTCCAGGTCGTCGTGGACGTCGGCCTCGCGGTGCACCTCGTGCCGGGCGGCCCGCCACGCCGTGGCCCGCACGGCGCACGCCGACCCGAACACCGGGGGGCCGCCGAGCGCGAGCCCTCCGAGGACGAAGTACGCGCGCATGTACAGCAGGTGCGCGAGCCCGCCGCCCATCCGCCCCAGCAGCCCCGGCCCGCCCCGCGCCCCCGGCCCGCCCCGCGCCCCCGGCCCGCCCGGCCGGCCCAGCAGGCTGCGACCGTCCGGCCGGGACCGCCCCGGCGCGTCCGCCGGCCCGAGCCGGAACCGCCCCGGCCCGGTGACCGCCGCGCACCCCGGGTCGCCGGCGAGCAGCGCCTCGACCCGGGCCAGCCAGTCCGGCGGCAGCACGGTGTCGGCGTCCACCCGCGCGATCACGTCGCCGGTGGCGGCGTCGTACCCGGCGGCGGCCGCGGGCCAGATGCCGCGCTCGGCCTCGTGCAGGACCCGGGCGCCCGCCGCCGCGGCGAGGCGGGCGGTGGCGTCGGTGCTGGCGTTGTCCACCACGACCACCTCGTCCGGCAGGCGGGTCTGCGCCGCGAGGGAGGCGAGGCAGCGCGGGAGCCGGTCCTCCTCGTCGCGCGCGGGCACGACGACCGAGATGCGCAGCGGCGGGCGGCCGGTCACCGGCGCGTCCCTGTCGGGTCAGCGAGCACGCCCCATCCCCGCACGGACGGGGCGTACCGGCAACCGGGGCGGCGTGCGCCGGTGCGGGCGAGCGGCACCGAGGTGCGCGACCACCGGCACCGACGTGCCCCGGCGGGACACCGACACCGCGCCGCCGCGTCGCTGGAGCCGCGCCGATGACGGTTCCCGCGACGAGGTCGCGGGGATAGCGTCGAGCCGTCAGAGCCAGGGGGCGGGGCGCCGAGCAGCGCAGGGGGGGCGATGAGTCCAGGCGGCAGCGATCCCGCCGGCGCGGGCGAGCGGCGCGTGCTCGGGGAGCTCGGCGTGCTCCTGCTGGAGGCGGGTGCCTCGGTGGGCGAGGTGCGCCGGTCGCTGGAGCGCTCGGGCGCGGTGACGGCGTCGGTGCTCGCGCAGACGGTGGTGGTCACGGGCCGGGAGAGCGGCGCCTCCACCCTGGTCGCCTCCGGCGGCGCCGACCTGTCGTTCGAGCAGGCCGCGCACGCCAGCAGGCTGGGCCGGCAGGTCGAGGCCGGCGAGGTGGGCCTCGGGCAGGTCCCCGAGCGGATCGCGGCCGTGCGCGCCATGCGCCGCCGGCACCCCCGTGCGGAGCAGGTCCTCGGCAGCGCGCTGGTGGCGTGCGGCCTGGCCGTGGTCACCCGCTGCCCGTGGTGGGCGATCCTCGTGGCGCTCGTCGTCGGCGCGGGCGTCGGGGCCCTGACGCAGGTGCTGGGACGGCTCGAGGGCGGGTCGGCGGTGCTGCCGTTCGTGGTGGCGCTGGCCTCGACGCTGGCTGTCGGCGGGGTCGCCGCCGCGGCGTCGTGGGGGCCGATCCCGCTGTTCGGGGTGTGCGCGCCGATCGCCATCCTGGTCCCCGGGGCGCTGATCACGAACGCCCTGCTGGACCTGACCGCCACGGACGTCGTCACCGGCAGCGGGCGCCTGGTGTACGGGCTGCTGGTCCTGGCGCTGATGGCGCTGGGCATCTTCGCGGGCGCGAGCCTCACCGGCCTCACCGTCGACCCCGGCTCGGTGGCGCTGATCGGCCAGGAGGCGGGCCCCGCCCCGGTCGACGCCAGCGCCTGGCAGCAGCTCCCGCCGGGGTGGGTCGCCTGGGTGGGCGTGGCGGTGCTCGCGGCCGGCGTCGGGCTCGCCTTCGGCTCGGGGGCCCGGCTGAGCGCGGTCAACGTCGTGGTGATGACCGCGACCTTCACGCTGCTGCGGGCGCTGTCCCCGGCCGTCGGCGAGGCCGCCGCGGCGGGGATCGCGGCCGCGGTCCTGTTCCTGGTCGCGCGCTGGGGGGAGCGCCGCACGCTGGCCCTGCCCGCCGCGGCGACGTTCCAGCCGGCCTTCCTGCTGCTGGTGCCCGGGACCGTCGGCCTGGTCGCGCTCACCGGCACGGACACCGACGCCCTGACGACGAGCCTGGCGACCTTCGTCGCCATCTGCCTCGGCGTGAAGTTCGCCGCCCTCGTCGCGGACAACGTCCCCGGGCCCCGGCCCGTCGGGCCACCCCCGAGCACACCCCAGGAACGGAGACCACCCCGATGAGCAGCACACCGTTCGCGCTGACCGGCGCCACCGTCGTCACCGGCGACGCCGCCGGCACCGTCCTGACCGACCACACCGTCCTCGTCGACGCGACCGGCACCATCGCCGAGGTCGGCCCCGCCGCCTCGGTCGCGGTGCCCCCCGGGTACCGCCGGCTGCGCGGGACCGGCCGGTTCGTCCTGCCGGGGCTGATCAACGCGCACGCGCACCTGTTCGCCGACGGCAAGCCCCTCCCGCCGATCCTGACGAGCGAGTCGGCGGAGCAGCTCGTCTCGACGTTCTTCCACTCCCGGGTGGGCCGCCGCATGGTGACCGGCCGGGCACGCCGCAACGTCGACACCCAGCTGCGGTCGGGCGTCACCACGATCCGCAGCCTGGGCGACGTCGCCTACGAGGTCGTCCAGGTCCGCGAGGAGATCGACGCGGGCGAGCACGTCGGGCCCCGGCTGCTGCCCTCGGGGCCGCTGCTCGCGGGGACCGGGGGGCACGGCACCCCGACGATCGCCCTGGTCGGCGACAACCCGTGGGACGCGCGCCGGAACGTGCGGACCAACCTGCGCAAGGGGGTCGGCGCGATCAAGATCGCCGCGACGGGCGGCGTGACCGACGCCCGCGCGATCGGCGAGGCCGGGCGGCCCCAGCTCACCGAGGCGGAGATGACCGCGATCTGCGAGGAGGCCCACACGGCCGGCGTGCTCGTCGCCGCGCACGCCCAGAGCAAGGAGGGCATCGCCCGCGCCCTGCGCGCCGGGGTCGACACCATCGAGCACGGCGCGGGAATGAACGCCGAGATCATCGACCTGTTCCGGGACAACCCCCGGTCGCTGCGCGGCTGGTCGGCCCTGGTCCCGACCCTGCAGGCCTGCCTGCCGCTGGTCCGGCTCCCGCGGTCCGACACCGGGGTGGGCGACATCGTGCACGCCAACGCGGAGATGATCCTCGAGGAGATGCTGCAGGGCATCCAGGACGCCCAGGCCAACGGCATCGCGATCGGCATGGGCACGGACTCGGCGCTGACCTACGTCACCCACTACAACACCTGGCGGGAGATCGACTTCCTGGTCCGGCACGGCCGCCTGACCCCCGCCGCGGCCCTGCACGCCGCGACGGGCGGGAACGCGCGCATGCTCGGCCTGGAGGCCGTGACGGGCGCGGTCGAGGCCGGGCGGGCCGCCGACCTGCTGGTCGTCGACGCCGATCCGCTGACCGACCTCCGGGCCCTCGCGAGCCCGGCCTACGTCGTCGCGCGCGGCACGGTGCTGGACCACCCCGCCGTGGAGCGGTTCACCGAGATCGACGACCAGCTCGACACCCTCTGACCGCAGGAGCCCGGCCGGGACGTCACCCGGGCCCGTCCGGGGGCGTCGCCGTGCCCGCCGGCGCGCGGCCGCGCCTCCGGGACGCCGCGTCCAGCGCCCGTCCCAGGAGCGCCACGAGGTCGCCGCGCGGCACGGTGAGCGACCGGACCCGCGCGGGCACCAGGCCGGCCCGCACCGCGCCGGCGGCCAGGCCGGCGATCCCGAGACCGAGCAGCACCGGCCAGGTCGCCTGCCACAGCGTGACGGTGTCCAGGGCCGGCACCGACAGCACGGGCACCCACTGGCCGGCCAGGTACCAGGTCGCGGCGGTCCCGCCGAGGCACAGCACGGCCCAGGACACCAGGCCGACGTCCGCGCCGACCGGGCCGGGCCGCACGTGCCGGCGCAGGATCGTGGCGGTGCGGACCAGGATCAGCGTCGAGACGGTCGCGACGAACGGCAGCGCCACGGTGATGACGGTGAGCTCCGGGCCGTCGGCGATGGCGCGCTTCGCGGCGTACTTCGCCACCGCGCCGCTGCCGAACGGCGCGCCGACGACCGCGAGGGCCAGCACCGCGGCGCCGGCGAGCACCAGCGCCCGGAGCGGACCGCCGCCGTGCCGCTGCCAGATCTGCACCGACAGCACGAGGCCGCCCTTGGCCATGCCGTGGTGCACCGCGTACACGACCGCGGACAGCGCGCAGGCCTGGGCGAGCTCCGGGATCGCGAGCGCCACCCCGACCAGCACCGTGATGAACCCCATCTGGCCGACGGTGCTGTAGCCCAGCGACACCTCGGCGTCGTCGTTGAGCACGCCCGGCACGAGCGCCAGCAGCCCGCCGACGAGCGCCACGACCACGACGGCGGTGCCCCAGCCGGGCAGGGCGACCTCGCCGAGCGGCAGCAGCCGCAGCAGGCCGACCAGCCCGATCTTGACCACGCTGCCGCTGAGGACGGCCCCCACCGGGATCGCGACCGTGGACTCCAGCAGCGGCAGCCAGCCGTGCAGCGGGAACGTGGCGGCGCGGATGCCGAACGCGACGAGGGTCAGCGCCACGACGGGCACCAGGACCGGGGAGTCCGCGACCACGGCCGGCACGTCGGCGAGCCGCCGGGCGCCCGCCCCGACCACCAGCGCCGCGGCCGCGACGAGCGCCGCGTCCGCGGCGACGGCCAGCGCCAGGTGGACCCGGGCGGCGGACCGCGCGGCGGCGGTCCCCGGCAGCCGGGCCATCAGCGCGACGGCGACGGTGGTGAGCAGGCACCCGGCGACCAGGGCGAGCACGTCCGCGGCGAGCAGCGCCAGGGCGTTGCCGGTGCAGCACAGCAGCAGCAGCGCGGTCAGCCGCACGGCGCCGGGGCTGCCGGCCCGGGCGGTCACGACGAGCGCCGCGGCGTACAGCACGGTCGCGACGAGCACCAGGGGGCGCGACACCGCGTCGACCAGCACGAGCCCGCCGTCGGCGGCGGCCGCGACGCCGGACCCCGCGCCGGTGCCGAGCACCGCCAGGACCGCCAGGGGGAGCAGCGTGGCCGGCGCGGCCGCGGCCGTGCTGCGGGCCGGGTCGGGGGTCCGGCGCAGCAGCACGACGGCGAGCGCGGCCGGCAGCGCCAGCGCGCCGAGCCAGAGCAGGTCCGTCGTCACGGCCGCAGCCTGGCACGCGTCGTCGCGCGCGCGGGCGTGGGTAGGTGGCGGCGGCGCACGGCGGTCAGGCGTACGGGTCGACGATCCGGCCGATGTCGGCGCGGTCCTTGGCGCCGGTCTTCCGCCGGATGTTGTAGAGGTGGCTCTCGACGGTCCGTCGGCTGAGGAACAGGCGCCGGGCGATGGCCGACGTGGACTCGCCCCGCGCGATGAGCGCCGCGATCTCCCGCTCCCGCTCGGTCAGCTCGGCGCTGCCGGCCTGCTCGTCCAGCGGGACCGACGGCGTGGACCCGAGCACCTGCGCGTCCGCGCGGGCGCGCGCCGCGCCGTCGTCGTCGCCGGCGACCTGCAGCAGCCCGGCCGCGATCAGGTAGCAGCGGACCGCCTGCTCCCGCATGTCCAGGGCGACGAACCGCCGGGCGACGGCCATGAGCGCCTCCGGGTCGCGGCCGTCCCGGAGCGCGTGCTGGGCGTCGAGGTAGGTCAGGTAGGCCTCGCCGCCGACCCGCTCGGCGGTGCCGCGGAACGCGGTCGCGAGGTCGGGGTCGAAGGCGAGCAGCAGCCGGTAGATCCGGGTGGCGTCCGCGGCGAGGTGGTGGCCCAGCCCGCGCTCCCGGTCGGTCAGCAGGTCGAGCAGCCGCGTGCCCTCGCCGGGCTCCCCGCCCGCGAACAGGCTCATGGCCGACACCCACAGCGCGTCGCCGAACGGCAGGGCGTCGGCGGGGGCGTCGTGCTCCTCGGCGAGCGTCCGCAGGCCCGGGACCAGACCGGTCTGCTGGGTGTGCAGCGACAGGGTCGCGAGCAGCACCCGGGCGGCGAGGTCCGGCGCGACGACGAGCGCGCGGGCGCGCAGCCCCGAGGCGAGCACCGGCAGCAGCTCGCGGCGGGCGGCGTCGAGCCGCATCCGGCTGCCCAGGCACAGGGCTGCCACGTACAGCCCGCCGACCCAGGTGGCCGGCGACCCGTCGTCGACGGCCGCCCCCGCCAGCGCGCGGGCGCGGTCGACGCCCTCGGCCAGCCGGCCGCTGCCGTAGCGCGTGAGCACGGAGAGCACGTCGGCGCTCTCGCGCAGCAGCGCGGGCCAGCCGCCCCGCTCCTGGGTGAGCAGGTCCGCGGCGTCGTCGTGCCGGCCAGCGATCACGTGGCACGCCGCCAGCGCCACCCGTGCGGCGAGCGCCGCGGCGCCGTCGCCGTCGGCCCGCGGCGCGAGCACGGCGGCGTAGTCGTCGGGCACGCGGCCGTACTCCGCGCGCAGGGCCACGGCGAGCGAGTCCAGCGCCTCCCGGTGGGCGGGCGACGCCCCCGGCGGCAGGCCGCCCGCGAGCCCGTCGGCGACGGCGGCGGGGGCGGCGCCCTGGGCGATCGCCCAGCGGCCCTCGAGGTACCGCAGCTGCACCGGCGCGAAGCCGTCGAGGTCGGTGGACCGGTCCGTGCGGGCCAGGACGTCGTCGGCGCGGCCCGGCTCGTCCTCGACCGACAGCAGCAGCCGGAGCAGCTCGGCGGCGTGCTCGGTGCGGGGGTCGTCCTGCCACCGCCTCGTCGCCTCGGCGAGCTGGATCCGCACCCGGGTGGCGAGCAGCCGGGCGACGGCCGCCCCGCCCGCGCCGGGGTCCTCGGCCCACCCGGCGGGGCCGGGTCCGGGCGCGCGGTCGCCGACGGCGGTGAGCAGGCCGCGCAGCCGGGTGCGCAGGCCGCCGTCGTCCCCGTCGGGGACCGTGTCGAGCGTGCCGAGCGCGGCGGCGACCAGGCGGTACCGCGTGGTCTCGCCGGTCGCCCGCGCGAGGTGGTCGGCGAGCCCGGGTGGGGCGACCGTGACGGTCGGCTCCCCGGCCGAGCGGCCGGTCCGCAGCACGCCCCGGCGCTCCAGCGCGGACAGCCGGGTCCCGCCGAGCAGGGCGAGCGCGGCGCGCAGCGGCAGCGGTCCGACCACGCCGAGCAGCTCGAGGGAGTCCCGGTCCTCGGGCGGCAGGCCGGACACCGCCGCCGCGTACATCCCGGAGACCCGCGCGGAGCGCAGCAGCTCGTCGGGCACGGGGCCGGGCTCCCAGCCGCGCCGCCGGGCCTCGTCGAACACGGCCAGCGCGAGCGACGGCTGCCCGCCGGTCTCGGCGTGGATCCGGACCGACAGCTGGGGCGGCACGGGCCCCTGCGCGCGGTCCTCGAGCAGCGCGTGCAGCCCCTCGGCGGACAGGCCGCCGATCGCGACCTCCACCACCGGCCGCACGTTCTCCACGAACCACGGCACGAACGGGACGCCGGGCACGACGGTCGTGACCGCCGGGGTGCCGAGCCGACGGTGCACCGAGCCGAGCAGCCCCCAGGACTCCCGGTCCAGCAGGTGGCCGTCGTCGACCACGATCACCGCGTCGTCGCCCTCGAGGTGCTCGAGCAGCGCCTGGTGCAGCCCGGCGAAGCCGCCCGGCTCGGTGCCGCGCCCGGGGAGCACGCCCGGCAGCGCCAGCCGCACGGCGGCGAGCGGCGGCGTGCCGGCCACCCCGCTCACCGTCAGCACGTCCCGGCCGGACCGGTCCAGCTGCGCGGCGACGCGGCGCAGCGCGTGCGAGCGCCCGGAGCCGACCGGACCGGTGAGCAGCACGCTGGTCCCGCGTCCCACGAGGGCGGCCACGCCGTCGGCGATCTGATCCGTCATCGGTCCCACCTGGTCCTTCGTCGGCGAACGTCGTCGAGCGCGCGAGGCAACCTGTCCCCAGTGCACCGCTGTTCGGGCGGATTGACCAGACCCGGGTGCGTCGTCGCGTGGTCGACCGGCCGGCGGGGCGTCGTCGTCCGCCCGGCGACGTGCCCGAGATCCCCCCGGAACACCGGCCGGTCGACCGGGGACAACCCTGCCGCCGACTCCGGGCGCCTCGGTGGGGGACTGGGTGCCGGGACGGGGGGATCTCGGTGCCCCGGCCGTCGGGCCCTGCGCACCGAGGCCGGTGCCGGCCGGCCCCCAGGACGAGGGCGCCGGGTACCGAGAGCGCGCACGCAGGCACCGTCGGGGCCCTGAGCCGGGTCGCGGGGCCGAGAGGCTCGAGACCGCTCGCGCCCCCGGTGGACCGCGGGCGACCGGCCTGGCGGCGGACCCGCCGGGGCCGGACCGAACCGCCGTGAGGAGAACCGATGCCCGCTCGACCCGCGCCCGACGCGCCCCGCCGGGACCGCGCCGCCCTGCGCGCCGGCGCCGCGCGCCGCCCCGGACTGCGCGCCCTCGCCGCACGGCGCTGGTCGCGCACGGTCGCGGCCCTGACCGCCACCTCCGCGCTCATGGCCGGTGGCGTGACGGCCGCGGTCGCCGACCCCGCGCCCGCGGAGTCGGCGTGGACCCACGAGCTGCTGGTCGACTCCCTCGCGACGACCGTCGACGCGAACCCGGGCGACGGCGTCTGCGAGACCGCGACGGGGGAGTGCACCCTGCGCGCGGCGATCATGGAGTCCAATGCGCTGAACGCCGGCCCCGGCGAGGTGCGCATCGGCGTGCACCCCCAGTTCGCGGGCGGGCGCATCGTGCTGGTCGCCACCCAGTCCACCTGGATGCGCACCACCGCGCTGAGCGCCGGCGGCGGCACGATCACGGGCGACGGCGGCGCGGTGTTCGACGTCCTGGCCCCGGTGACCATCGACCTGGAGAACAAGATCACCGCCGCGCCGAACAACAACGCGGACCTGCCGGCCGCCGCGGTGTTCCACCTCAACGGCCCCGACATCACGATGGAGCGCGTCGACCAGTCGTTCAGCGCCGAGACCACGTTCTACGTCGGGCCGAACGCCTCGAACATCCACATCACCGGCGGCACCATCGCGACCGCGAACTACTACCCCGAGCGGTTCGTCCTGGTGCGCGGCGGCGCCAGCGACGTCCGGATCAGCAACTACACGGTGTCCGGCTACGCGTCGAACGACACCCAGTGGGGCTGGGGCTACGTCGACGGCGCGACCGCCACCAACCCGGTCCGCGGGCTCGTCGTGGACAACGTCACCTACACGGCCGGCGCCACCGGCGCGTGCGGCGCGAGCGCCGCGGGCGGCTGCTCCTCGTCGCCGATGTCGCTGCGCGGCCAGACCGTCACCGACTTCACGTTCACCAACAACACGGTGGTGAACTTCAACCGCGCGGTGAGCGCGAGCACCCGGATCATGGACCTGCGCTCGGCCACCGTCGACCGGTTCGTGTTCGCGAACAACACGATCACCACCCCGCAGCTGCGCGCCGGCCTGCCGCTCATCGAGTTCGGCGGCACCGCCGCGACCCGGGCGACGGTGCACGACTTCGAGATCGTCGACAACGTCTTCGCCGGCGTCACCGCCGCGACCGAGGCCGAGAGCGGCGCGATCCGGCTGCCCTTCGGCGGCACGATCCGCGACCGCGGCCTCATCGCGCGGAACACGTTCCAGGCGGCCACCGGCCCGACGCAGGCCGTCTACTGGCAGGGGCCCGGCGCCAACACGCTGAGCGTCGCGCCGTCGAACGTCGTGATCGAGGACAACGCGTTCGACGGCTGGGGCTCGGCGGCCTCCCGGTCCACGATCCGGCTCCGGCACACCGGCGCGGTCACCGTGCAGCGGAACACCTTCGGCACCGGCAGCGGCTCGCAGGTCAACACCGTCGCCGAGGAGGCCGGGGCCGTGGACGCCATCGTGCAGACGCTGGTGAACAACCGGAACCTCGGCGCGAACGGCAAGCTCAACACCTGGTACCCGACCGCGCGCGCCGCGGACAACACCCAGGCGACCCTCGTGGGCGCCGAGCGCTGCACCATCGACCTGGAGGTCGCGCCGCCGTCCGGCGCGCCCGCGCTGGCCACCGCCCGCAACCCGGAGTCGCCCACCACGCTGGACCTGTACTGGACGTCCGGCTCCGCCGCCGAGGTGTACCTCGAGTCGGTCACCGTCACCGAGCAGGCGCCGCAGACGTTCACCGTGACGCTCCCGCTCGAGGGCGACGAGCGGCTGGCGCACCTGCCGGCCGGGGCGACGATCCCGGTGAACCCGACGACGGGCGAGGTCGCAGGCGGCCTCCGCGTGCAGACCCAGGACCCGAACGCCGGCAGCACCACGGCCTCGTCGCAGTTCTCCCGGGTCGCGTCGCTCGCCGGCACCTGCCGGCCCGAGCTGACGATCGACCAGGCGGAGGGCCAGGCCGACCCGGCCCTGACCCGCGACCTGCACTGGACCGTCGTCTCCTCGCTCCCGCTCACCGGCCTGGACGCCGCGGACGTCGAGCTGGCGGCCGAGCCCACCGACCTGACCGTCGACGCGGAGCGGCTGAACCCGCGGATCGTGTCCGTGACCCCTGTCGCCGACACCGAGAACACCGTGTTCACGGTCGTGGCACGGGTCGACGACTCGGCCCTGCTGCGGGCCGGGATCGAGGCCGGGGCGGTCACCTCGGAGTCCGGCTGGCTGAACGACAGCCCGGCGACGAGCACGGACGCGGAGATCACCTACGTCAACCCGCTGGTCGTCGACCCGGAGCAGGTCACCCTGCTGGCGGGCGACGAGACGGGTGAGGCCTACTCGATCGCCACCCGCCCCGGCGCGCCGGTGCCCACCGACACCCTGTCGTTCAGCACCGTCCCGGACGCGGTCGCCACCGAGTTCGACGTCCGGCTCGCGAACACCGCGCCCACGATCCTCGCCGGCGGCAGCTCCACGGGGTCGCTCACGGTGACGGCGGGCGAGAGCGAGGTCGAGGCGGGCACCTCCGCGCTGGTCGGCCACGAGGTCGCCTCGACGGACGTGAACTACGACGGCCTCGTGGTGCAGTCGCTCGACGTGCGGCTGTACTCCACCAGCCCGGCGCTGCAGCTGACCAAGCAGGCCTACGTGCACGTGGGCGACACGTCGACCCCCGAGAGCATCCAGGCCACCGGCACGGAGGTGCTCGCCGGCTCCCGGCTCGGGGACGGCCAGACGGTGTGCTGGGTCTGGACGGTCGCCAACAACTCCCGGGACACCTGGGCCACCGAGCTCACGGACGTGGTGGTGCGCGACTCGGACACCCGGCTGGGTGACGACGGGCTGATCGCCCGCATCCCGGCGCTCGCGGTCGGGGAGAGCCACCGGTACGCGTCCTGCGCGCCGCTGATCCCGGTCGACTCCCGCGCCTGACCCGTCGCGGCCGGTGGGCACCGAGCCCCGGCCGCAGGACCCCGGTCCTCGCCCCGCCGCCCACCGAGGCGGCGGGGCGGACCCACTGAGCACCCCCCTGCGCGGCCTCCGCCGCGCCCGAACCTGGACAGGCCGGCGGGACCGCCGGCACGACACGAGGAGGACGACGTGACGACTCGACGCGAGGCCCGGTCGGGCCGCCCCGGTGCGCTGGGCGCGCTCCGCGGGCTGCGGCCGTCCCGCTGGGTGAAGCGCGCGACCGCCGGGGCCGTGACCGCGGCGCTGGTCGTCACGACCTTCGGCGTCGCGCAGAGCGCGACGCCGGGCGTCGAGCTGCTCGTGAACTCCCTGGGGACCGAGGAGGACGCGAACCCCGGCGACGGCGTGTGCGCGACCGAGGAGGGCGCGTGCACCCTGCGGGCCGCGATCCAGGAGTCGAACGCGCTGAACCTCGCCGCCGGCATCGTCCGGATCGGCGTGCAGCCGGGCTTCGCGGGCGGTCGCATCGACCTCACCGCGGACACCTCCACCTGGATGAGCACGGTGCGCCCGTCCGCGGGCGGCGGCTCCATCACCGACGACCTCGGCGCGGTCTTCCACGTCACCGCGCCGGTCGAGATCGACCTCGAGAACACGATCTTCCCGAACTCGGTCACCACGCTCGCCGGTCCGAACGCCGCGATCTTCCACGTGAACGGCCCGGACATCACGCTGCGGGGCATCGACCAGGCGTGGGGCGGCGAGACGACGTTCTACGTGGGCGAGCGCGCCCGGGACGTCACGATCACCGGCGGCGAGGTCCGCACTCAGAACAACCGGCCGCGCCGGTTCCTGGTGGTGCGGGGCGGGGCGACCGACGTCACGGTCAGCGACTACACCGTCTCGGGCTTCGCCGCCCGCGCCGCGGACCGCGGCTGGGGCTTCCTCGACGGTGCCCCCAACGCCGCGAACGCCGTGCGGAACCTGACGATCAGCGGCGTCACCTACGAGTCGCAGACGTCCGGCGCGTGCAGCACGAGCACGGCCGCGGGCTGCACCTCCGGCGTGGTGTACGCCCGGAACCAGCACGTGCAGGGCCTGTCGGTGGTCGACAGCGCGATGCCGAACTACGGCCGCGCCGCCAACAACAGCATCCGGATGATCGACCTGCGCGGCGCGACGGTCAGCGACTTCGTGTTCGCCCGGAACACCCTCACGAACCCGCGCATCTACGTCAACCACCCGCTCATCGAGATGGGCGACGCCACCGCGCGCGGCGCCGACATGACGAACTTCGAGATCACGGACAACGTGGTCACCGGCATCACGACCGCGAGCGAGGCCACCGGCGCGATGATCCGGCTGCCGCAGAACAACCGGATCGCCGGCCGGGGCCTGATCGCCCGGAACCAGTTCCACGCCGCGACCGGGTCGATGCAGGCGATCTACTGGCAGGGCGCGCACACCAACACCCTGAACGTCCAGGCGTCCGGCGTCACGATCGAGGACAACGACTTCGACGGCTGGGGCTCCACCTCGGCCCGGTCCACGATCCGGATGCGGATGACCGGCGCGGTCACGATCCAGCGCAACACGTTCGGCGCGCGCACCGGCGCCCAGACGAACACCGTCAGCGAGGAGGCCGGGGCGGTCGACTCGACGGTGCTGACGATGGTCAACAACCGCAACCGCGGCGCCAACGGGAAGATGAACACCTGGTTCCCGACCGCGCGCGGCGCGAACAACCAGCAGGCCGCGCCCGTGGTCGCCGAGAGCTGCACCGTGGATCTCGAGGTCGCCCCGCCGACCGAGACCGGCGGCAACACCGTCAGCGGCGCGCGGAACCCCGCGGTGCCCGCGCGGCTCGACGTGTACTGGACGGCGCGCAACCAGGCCGAGGTCCTGGTCGACTCGGTCACGGTCACCCAGAACGCCCGGCAGACGATCAACGTCACGCTGCCGGTGGCCGGTGACCCGCGCCTCGCGCACCTGCCCGAGGGAGCCGCGCTGCCGGTGGACCCGGAGACGGGCGCCGTGTCCGGCGGGCTGCGCCTGCAGACCCACGACCCGAACGCGGGGGCCACCGCGGTGTCGTCCCAGCTCTCCCGGGTCGCGACGATCGCCGGCACCTGCCGGCCGGAGCTGTCGATCAACCAGGCCGACTACCAGAACGACCCGACGCTCGCCCGGGACAAGCACTGGACCATCAGGTCCTCGCTGCCGCTGGTCGAGGAGACGGTGACGGTCGACGCCATCACGCTGACGGCCCGTCCCACCGAGCACACGATCGACCCCGCGCGGATCAACGCCCGCGTGGTCTCGGTGGAGCCGGTCGAGGGCAGCGGCGGCACCGAGTTCACGGTGATCGCCAAGGCGGACGACTCCGCGCTGCTGGAGGCCGCCATCGAGCCCGGCACGGTCGAGTCCGAGTCCGGCTGGGTCAACGACTCCCCGGCGGACAGCGACAACCCGGACATCACGTTCGTGAACCCGCTGGTCGTCGACCCCGAGCTGCTGGCGGTCGTCGCCGGCAGGGAGGACGGCAAGGACTACCGGATCACCACCCGGCCGGGCGCACCGGTGCCCACGTCCGACGTGCAGTTCACCGCGACGCCGGACGGGACGGCGGCGGACCACGGCCTGACGCTGGGCACGCCGGCGCCGACGATGCCCGCGGGCTCGACCAGCACCGGGCCGCTCAACGTCATGGTGCCGGAGGGCGACGTCCCCGCGGACAGCCGGGTGCGCGTGCACCACACGGCGGTCTCCGAGGACGTC
The DNA here is from genome assembly GCF_007679345.1 of Cellulosimicrobium cellulans. Classification (GTDB taxonomy): domain Bacteria; phylum Actinomycetota; class Actinomycetes; order Actinomycetales; family Cellulomonadaceae; genus Cellulomonas; species Cellulomonas cellulans_A. The sequence continues at coordinate 376,550 of NZ_VEGH01000001.1, read as the reverse complement.
CGCTACCACGACCTCGTGGTGCCCGACCTGGACATCCGGCTGTTCGCCACCGACCCGGCCGTCGAGGTCACCAAGCGGGCGTACCACGGCGTCACCGACAGCTCGACGCCCGAGCAGATCGTGGCCACCGGCACCGAGGCGCCCCTGGGGAGCCGGCTGCTGGACGGCCAGCCCGTGTGCTGGGTCTACACCGTCACCAACGTCTCCGACGACGACTGGGCCACCGCGCTGACGGACGTCGAGGTGGTCGACACGGACACCCGGCTCGGCCAGGGCGGCCTCGTCGGGGTGATCCCGACGCTCGGCATGGGCGAGACGCAGCGGGTCGCCGCGTGCGCGGTGATGACCCCCGGCGACACCCGGGTCGCCGGGTGAGCCGCGCGGGCCACCGAGGCGGCGGGGCGGGGTGCTGAGAGGTGTCCGTGACGACGCGCAGACGGCCCGGTGGGACCACCGAGGGGCCCCCTGAACGGCCTGCGGGCCGCCCAAGGATGGACACATCAGCACAGCCGAGCAGGACCGGCACCACGGGAAGGAGGAGGACATGAACGCACGGACCACGACCGCCGCGCCGCGGATCACGCGGCTCGGCGCGCCGGCGGTCGCCGCGCTCGCGGCCGCGCTGCTCCTCCTGGGCGGCACGCTCGCCCTGTGGGCCGCGAGCGCCCGGTACACCGGCGGCACCATCACGTCGGGCGACCTGGCCCTCGAGGTCGGCGAGCCGACCTGGGAGCAGGTCACCCCGGGCGTCGTGCAGCGCGAGCAGGGCGTCTTCGACGGCACCGTCCCCGCGGAGTTCTTCACGATGCCGGGCGACGTGGTCGAGATCGCCCAGCCGGTCACCACGACGCTGGTGGGCGACAACCTCGCCGGCGGCTTCGGGCTCCGGCCCGCCGCGCAGTCCCGGCTGGCCGACGACATCGCCTCCGGCCGGATCGCGGTCACCTTCTCGGTGCGCAACGACGCCGGGATGACGATCGCCCCCGAGGGGGGCGGCGCCCAGCTCGGCGAGACCGTCGTCGTGCCCGGCCTGGCCGGCAGCAACGACGAGGAGCCGCAGGACTGGGTCGTGGTGATCCGCGTCGAGGTCCTGGGCGACTACGTCTGGACGGACGGCCACCCGGTGGACGCGGCGGGCGTGTGGAGCAGCGGCGGCCTCGTCATCTCGCTGGAGCAGGTCCGTGAGGGCGACGAGTTCACCGGGGGTGCCCGGTGAGGCGGCCCCGCGTGTCCCGCCCCGCGGTCGTCGTGGTCGGGCTCGGGCTCTGGGCCGGCGCGCTGAGCGCGCAGGCGCTGTGGTCCGACAGCCGCGACGGCGTGCAGCCGAGCATGCGGACCGGCGCGGTGACCTTCGCCGGCCAGGTGCCGGGTGAGGACGGCTCGCGCGTCGTGTCCGACGGCGGCGCCCCGGTGACCGTGCGGCTCCCGGGCTCGGAGATCGTCCGGGTCATGGACCCCGAGGGCACCGAGCAGCCCGGTCCCGTGTTCTGGCGGTTCCAGGCGGCCGGCGCCGCGCTCGGCATCACCGGCCTGGTGTTCGACGTCACCGCCGGCTCCACGGTCGCCGGCGACGGCACCGTCACCGACATCGCGGACGGCGTCGCGCCGGACAGCACGGTGCTCGGCGGCTCCGTGATCAAGCTCTACCCGGCCGCCGTCGGCGGCGACTGCTCCGCCGTGCCGGCCACGCCGCCCGGCGAGGAGCACAAGAACGTGCTGGTGATCGGCGGGGAGCAGGACGTGCTCCAGGCCGCCGGCACCAACAAGGCGGGCGACGAGGTCGTCCGCGAGTGGTGCGTCGCCATGGACTGGCTCGACGAGCCGGACGGCTTCTACGCCAACCGGGTCGACGTCGCCGCCCGCGGCGAGGACGGCAACACCCGCACCGCAGTCGACGAGTGGGAGGCGCGCGTGGGGGTCCCGCGCTCGCTCCCGTCGACCGGCACCTACGGCAACCGGGCGTGGGCCGAGGCCCTCGGCCTGGACGGCACCGAGGTGCAGCACGAGGACAGCTGGCACGCCCAGCTGTTCCCGGACCCCTCGGCGGAGCCCGACGTGGTGATCACGCTCGACCCCGCCGTCACCAACCTCAACCCCGACGTGGGGACCGGCGACCAGCCGGGGTTCCCCACCCGCTAGATCCCCGTTCAGCCCCCACCGGGGCGTTGAACGGTCCACCAGAGGGCCCGGCTCGGGCCGAACGAGAGGAACACCACCACCATGAGCACCACCACCAACGCCCCGGTCGTCGTCGTCACCGAGGAGAAGAAGCGCCGCAAGGGCATGCTCTGGGTCGCCGGCGGCACCGCGCTGCTGCTGGGCGGCTCGACCTTCGCCCTGTGGTCGGCGGACGCCGACTTCCAGGGTGGTTCGGTCACCGCGGGTGACCTGAACCTGGTCGCGCTCGAGGACACCACGTTCTGGGACGTCTCCGCCGATCGCGCGGACGCCACCGAGACGGTGACCGGCACGGACGGCTCCCAGCTCGGCCACGTGATCGACGACGCCGACACCTGGCGGATCGTGCCCGGCGACAAGGTCGCCGCGGCGTTCTCCGCCGAGGCCACCCTCGAGGGCGACAACCTGGTCGGCCAGCTGGTCCTGGACGGCTTCGGCGAGAACTCGCTGGTCAACGAGCGCATGGACTGGACGTACGAGGTCTACCTCGGCGGCGAGCTGCTCGCCGCGGAGGCCGAGCTCCCGACGGACGGCGAGACCGCGCTCATGTACCTCGCCGCCCCGCGCGACGGCCAGGACGCGGGTCTGCCCGACGCCGACGGCAACCTGGTCCTCCAGATGGAGGACACCACGCAGGAGATCTCGGTCGTCGTCTACGGCGCGTTCGACGCCGAGACCCCGGACCGCGAGGAGGTCACCGTGACCGACTCGCTGTCCAACCTGACCCTGTCGCTCAACCAGGTCCGCGACACCGGCGCGCAGTTCCTCCCGCAGGACTGACGCCACCGCCGACCGCGCCGCGGCTCCTCCCGGGGTCGCGGCGCGGCCGGTCCCGGCGCTCGCGCGCCACCCGGGCCACGCGCCCGCCGCACGACCCCGACCGACCGACCGCAGCACGAGCCAGGAGGAGCCGCCGGATGGGCACGCGCGTCAGCAGGAAGAGCCGCCCGGTGCGGGTCTCCGGAGCCTGGTACGACTCGCCGTGGCGGATCGCCGGCCACGCGGTCGGCACGGCCCTGGCGCTGGTGCTGATCGGCCTGGTCCTCGCGCTGGCCGTGGTGCCCCGGCTGTCCGGCGGCGCCTCGCTCACCGTGCTCACCGGCTCCATGGAGCCCACCTTCGCGCCCGGCGACGTCATCGTCGTCAAGGGCATCGACGCCGCCGAGGTCTGCGCCGAGGTCGGCGTCGGCGAGATCGTCACGTTCTTCCCCGAGCCGAACGACCCGGCGCTGATCAGCCACCGGGTGATCGGCAAGACCATCGGCACCTTCGACGACGGCACCTCCTGCCGGCTCGTCACCCAGGGCGACGCGAACTCCGCGGTCGACGACCCGGTGTCCCCGGAGCAGGTCCGCGGCGTCTTCCAGTACGGCGTGCCGAAGCTCGGCTGGGCCCGGCAGTGGGTCGGCGACAACGTGCAGACGGTGATCGTCGTCGCCGCGCTGGCCCTGGTCGCCCTCGGCATCGCGTCCAGCATGCGCAAGCCCCGCACCCGGGTCTACGCGGCGCCCGGCGGCGCCGACGGGCCGGCGGGCCTCGGCGGGGTTCCCGTCGACGCTGCGCCGGCGCCCTCCGCGCCCGCCCTCGCCGCGCCCGCCTCCGTCGCGCCGGCCCTCGACGCCGAGGACCTGGCCCACGAGCGCGCGCTGCGGGAGCGCGACCTCGACCTGCGTGAGCGCGAGCTGGAGCTCCGCGAGCGCGAGCTGGAGCTGGCCCGGCTGCACGCCGGCCCCGCCTGGTTCGAGCGCGACCTGCACCGCGACCTCGACCCCGCCCTGCGCGACCTCGGTCGCGACCTGGACCTCGCCGCCGAGCCCGAGCACGACCCGCAGCCGCCTACGGCACCGGTCGCCGTGCTGGCGCCCCTTCCCGCACAGCCGCTCGACCGAATCGAGACGTGATGTCCTCCCGTACCGTGCTCCTCCCGGCCGGCCCCGGGGCGCAGCCCCAGGTGCTCCGCGTCGACGGGGGCGGCCTGTCCCAGCGCGGGCGCACGCTCGCCTGGATCCTGGCGCTCGTGCTGCTGCTGACGGGCGCGGGCGCGCTGACGGCGGCGGGCCTCACGCCGATCACCGGCGAGCGCCTGCCCACGACCACCGGCTCCGGCCCCGTCGGCGGTCCCGGCTCCTCCGGTTCGTCCGGAGGAGCGGGCGGCGCCGCCGGCACCGGGTCGGCCGCTGCCGCCGGAGACGGCACGGCCGGCGGCGCGACGGACCTGGACGGCACGGTCGTCGAGGGCGCCGTCGTCGGCGAGTGGGACGGCCCGACCGTGCACCTCGACTGGTCCGGCCAGCGGTACACCACGGTCGAGGCGGACTTCGTCGGCGACCGGGTCGCCTCGCCCGGCGACCGCGTCGAGCGCACCCTGACGCTGCGCAACGCGGGCCCGGAGGACGCGGTCCTCTCGGTCGACCTGCTGCTCGACGAGACGGTCCCCGCCGGCTCGCCGAACCCCGGGCTGGGCGAGGCGATCGACCTGCACTGGGACGTCGCCGGCGTCGAGGGCTCCGAGCAGTTCGCGGTGCTGCACTCCGAGAAGCAGCCGACGATCGCCGAGGTGCGGGTCCCCGAGGGCGGCACCGTGCCCGTCACGGTCGGATTCACCATGCCGGCGTCCGAGACCGGCCACCGCGGTGGCGACGACTCGACGACGCTGCACTTCCGCGTCCTGGCGCACCTCCAGGGCGAGACCGGCGTGGACCCGGCTCCCGTCCCGCCGGAGCCGGTCGACCCCGAGGAGCCCGGCCCCGACGGCGGCCTCGCCGTCACCGGGTCCCACCTGCTCGGCGCGGTCCTGCTGCTGCTCGGCCTGCTGCTGGCCGGCTGGCTGCTGCTGGCCCTGAACCGGCGGCGCGCCGCGTGCGACGTGTGCGGCGGGCGCGTCGACCGGGGCGACCGGTGGACGGTGCACCACGCCGAGGACGGCAGCCGGACCGTCGAGTGCGGGGACTGCTGGGCCCGCCCGCGGCTCGGCGTCCAGGACCGGGAGCAGGAGCCGGTGGGTCCCGCGGCCCACTGAGGCGCGCCGCCTGGACGCTCCCGCCCTGGTGGGAGCACCCTGGGCCCACCAGCCCCGCGGGGGCGCGGCCCGCGCGGCCGGGAGGGGAGCCGGTGCATGAGCGAGGAGGTCCGGGCGGCCACGCCGCGCGCGGAGGGGCGCGCGTCGTGGCTGCCCCTCGTCTGCCTGTTCCTCGCGCAGGTGCTGATGGCCTTCAACCTGGCGTCCCTGCCGGTGTCCATCGGCGGCATGGTCGCCGACTTCGGGGTGCCCCCGACGGCCGTCAGCGGTGCGATCGTGACCTACGGGCTGTTCGTCGCCGCGCTGGTGATGACCGGGGCGAAGGTCGGCCAGCGGCTCGGCTGGGTCCGCGCGTTCCGGGTCGTGGTCGCCACGTTCGCGGTGTCCAGCCTGCTGATGCTGCTCGCCCCCTCGGTCGGCTGGGTGATCGCGGCGCAGGCGCTCGCGGGGGCCTCCGCGGCCGTGATCGTGCCCTCGCTGGTCGCGCTGATCGCCCAGAGCTACGCCGGCGACCAGCAGGCCACCGCGATCGGCTCCCTCGGGTCCGCCCGCGCGATCGCCGGGGTCGCCGCGTTCCTGCTCGGCGGGGTGCTGGGCACGCTCGTCGGGTGGCGGCCGGTGTTCGGCGTCGCGCTGGCGCTCGCGGTCGCCGTGCTCGCGCTGAGCACGCGGCTGCGCCCGGTGCCCGGCGACCCGACCGTCCGGATCGACGCGGTGGGCGCGGTGCTCGTCGGGGCCGGGGTGGCCCTGGTGTCCGTCGGCTTCCAGAACCTCGACGCCTGGGGCCTGCTGCTCGCCGCGCCGGACGCGCCGTTCGACGTGGCGGGGGTGTCGCCGGCCCCGGTCCTCGTGGTCGTCGGCGTGGTGCTCGGGCAGGCGTTCGTGCGGTGGACCCGGCGCCGGGTCGCGTCCGGGCGGACCCCGCTCGTCGACCTGTCGGTGCTCGGGTCGCCGCAGGAGCGCGCGGCCGTCTACGCGATGTTCACGGTCGTCGCGCTGGAGGCGGCGCTGAACTTCACCGTCCCGCTCTACATCCAGATCGTGCAGGGGCGCACGCCGCTGGACACCGCCCTGGCCATGATGCCGTTCAACCTCACGGTGTTCGTCGTCGCGACGCTCGTCGTCCGGCTGTACGGCCGGTTCCCGCCGCGCACGATCGCGCTCGTGGGCTTCGGGCTCACCACCGCCGCGCTCACCTGGCTGTCGCTGGTCGTGACGAACAACTGGGAGACGCTGCCGACCGTCCTCGGGCTGGTGGTGTTCGGCGTGGGCCAGGGCGCCCTGGTCACGATCGTGTTCAACGTGCTCGTCACGGCCGCGCCCCGGCAGCAGGCGGGGGACGTCGGGGCCATCCGCGGCACCACCCAGAACCTCGCGTCGGCCGTCGGCACCGCCCTGGTCGGCGCGCTGCTCGTCACGATCCTCGGCATCGGGGTGGGGCGCGCCGTGCTCGCGCACCCGGAGCTGCCGCCGTCGCTGGTCGCGCAGGTCGACCTCGACTCGGTCGACTTCGTCAGCAACGACGACCTCCGCGAGGCGCTGCGGTCCCGAACCGACGCCGACCCGGCGCAGGTCGACGCGGCCGTGGCCGTCAACGAGCAGGTCCGGTTGGACACGCTGCGGGTGGGGCTGCTGGTGCTCGCCGGCCTGAGCGCGGTCGCCGCGCTGCCGGCGAGCCGCCTCCCGCGGTACCGGCCCGGGGAGGCGGCCGACCCGACGCGCTGATCTGTGCATCCGATCGGGCGAAATCCGTGCAAAGCGGACAGGCGTGCCCGGGTTCTGGGATATCAACGACGCCTCGGGCCGCGACGCCGGGCGCCGTCGGCCGCCCGGGCCGGCCCCCGACCCGGAGGTGCCGATGCCCGTCCCCACGACCGTCCGCGGCCCGGTCCCCGGCGCCCCGGCCGCCGGCGCGGGCGGCGGCGTCCGGCTGCCGGGCCTCGACGGCCTGCGCGGCGTCGCGGCCCTCGTCGTCCTCGTCCACCACTCGCTGCTGCTGACCCCGGCGCTGATGGCGGTGCACGACGACCCCGCCGCCCCGCGGAGCGCGCTCGTCCAGGTCGTGTCGGCCACGCCGCTGCACCTGCTGTGGGAGGGCGAGGTCGCCGTGCAGGTGTTCTTCGTGCTCAGCGGGTTCGTGCTCACCGTCGCCGCGACCCGCCCGTCGCACCGCTGGGGGCCGTACTACCCGCAGCGGCTGCTGCGCCTGTACCTGCCGGTGTGGGCCGCCGTGGTGCTGGCGCTGGTCCTGCGGTTCGCGGTGCCCGTCGGCGACACCGCCGGCCTCAGCCCGTGGCTCACGTTCCACAAGGACGTCGGCCGGGCGGGCGTCCTCGGCGACCTGCTGCTGGTCGTCGGTCGGGCGGGCTCGACGATGACCGCCCTGTGGTCGCTGCGCTGGGAGGTGCTGTTCTCCCTGCTGCTGCCGCTGTTCGTCGTCGCCGCGACCCGGCTGCGGCACTGGGCGCCGCTGGTGCTGGGCGCGCTCGCGGCGATCGCGTGGCTCGGCGCGGCGACCGGCCCCGTCGACGCGCCCTACGCGCTCGGCGCGGCGTACCAGCTGCCGCTGTTCGCGCTCGGCTGCGTGCTCGCCGCGGGCCGCGACCGGCTCGCCGCCGCCACCGCGCGGTGGGGGCGCGGGGCCTGGGCGGCGGTGCTCGTGGCCGCCGTGCTGCTGACGACGAGCTACTGGCTGCTCGACCTCGGCGGCGCCCGGGCGGACGTGCCCGTGCCGGTCGTCGCGCTGACCCGGGTGCTGCAGGCCGCCGGCGCCGGGCTGCTCGTGGTCGCCGCGCTGGGGCCGCTCGCCCGGCCGCTGAGCCACCGCCCCGTGCGCTGGCTCGGTACCCGGTCGTTCAGCCTCTACCTGGTGCACGAGCCCGTCGTCGTGGCGGTCGGCTACCTCACCGGCTGGACCTCGCCCGCGGTCCTGCTGCTGACCGTCCCGGCGTCGCTGCTGCTGGCGGAGGCGTTCTTCCGGGCCGTCGAGCGGCCCTCGCACCGCCTCTCCCGCGCCGTCGGCGCGCGCCTGGGCCGGAGCGGCGCCCCGTCGCGGCGCCCTGACCCGGCGGAGGCGCCGGGGGCCTGACCCGCCGGGCCCCGCGAGATCGGCGGTTCGCGCCGAGATCGGCGTGTGCAGGCACCGATCTCGGGCGGAAGCGCCGATCTCGGCGCCGCCGGGCTCCGCACAGGAAGTCCCCATCTCCCGGACGCCCGGCGTTCATCTGCGGCCGCCACACTCGGTGGCATCGGTCGCGCGCGGGAGAGGGCTGGCGGATGCAGGCGGTACGGGACGTGGGCACGCGGTACTCGTGGGTCCAGGTGGAGCACCCGGTGTACGTCGTGGACTTCCTGGCCTCGGCGGGCGCACCCGGAGAGCGCTGGCGGCTGGTCGACGGCGGCGACGTGCTCGAGGTGCTCGAGTGGGTCGCCCGGCACCAGCGCGGCCGCGCCGTCGCGGTGAGCCTCGAGGTCGAGGACGCCGGGGGCTTCTCGCTCGTGCAGCTCACCCCGGCCGAGGGTCTGCGCCAGGTCGCCGGCTGGTGACCACGCGGCGCCCCGCCGGGCGCGGGCGTCTCGGCCCGCGGCGGGCGGGGCGGGCGGTCAGCGCGTGGCGAGCAGGGCCGTGAGGGGCGTGCCGACCAGGGCGCCGATCAGGAACGCCCAGCCGCCGGTGAGCCGGCGGCGCGGTGCCGCCACCGGCTCCCGCCGCCAGGCGGCCGTCGGCTCCAGCAGCAGGTAGACGACCGCGGCGGGCCAGATGTAGGCGACCAACCAGAACCACGCCCACCGGGTCGCGAGCCGCGGCTCCGGGCCGCTGATGATCGAGGCCGTCAGCGCGACGAGCACGCCGAGCGCGAGCAGCGCGTCCGGCGCGCCGTACGACCGCGCGTCCGCGCCGCCGGCCCCGGCGGGCCGGAGCAGCGCGTACGCGACGGAGCCGAGCACCGCGACCAGCAGCACCATCCGCACGGCGAGGTGCCCGGGGGTCGAGGGTGGCACGAGCCGCGGCTCGGCGGGCGGGGGCGGCGGGGCGCTGGGCAGGCTCACGATCGGCCACGCTAGGCCACCGCGGGCGGTCGGCGCCCGCCGGCCCGCGGCGGGCGCCGTCAGACCAGGCCCACCCGGGCGAAGCCCTCGACGAGGCCGTCGACCTGGGGGCCGGGCACGACGAGGTCCGCGACCGCCAGCACCCGCGGGTCCGCGCCCTCGATGGCGACGGCCGTGCCGGCGTGCTCCAGCATCTCGAGGTCGTTGAGCCCGTCGCCGAACGCGATCACGTCCTCGCGCGCGACCCCGAGGTGCGCGACGACCGCCTCGATGCCGAGCGCCTTGTGCACCCCGAGCAGGTAGATCTCCCCGGCGGCGTCGCCCATCGCGGCGATCGAGCTGGGGAGGATGCCGAGCCTGTCGCCGAGCTCCGCGCCGAGCTCGGGCCACGGGATCGCCGCGCCGAAGTACGTGATCTTGGCGAACGAGCAGGTGCTGAGGTCGTCCGGGGTGCGCAGGGCCTTGAGGATCTCGAGCGGGCTCGCCGCGCCGTCCGTGCCGCCGTCGTCGCGGCCGAAGTGCCCGCCGAGCAGCTCGTCGAGCCGGCGGTCCACGCCCGGCCGACCGTACAGCGCGTCGGGGGCCTCCAGCAGGTAAGCGGCGTCGTGGCGGTCCAGCACCTCGATGGCGCGCGCGGCCAGGTCAGCGGGGAACCGCTGGTCGCTCAGCACCACCCCGTCGACCTCGACGTACCCGCCGGCTGAGGCGACGATCCCGTCGAACCCGGCGGCGAGGAGCTGCTCGGGGAGCATCGCCTTGGGACGGCCCGTGCACAGCAGGACCCGGTGGCCGCGGGCGCGCGCCTCGCGGACCACCCGCTCGTGGGCGGGCGGGACCTGGCCGTGGTGCGCGTACGTGCCGTCGACGTCGAGGAACACGGTCCGGGGGGTCGCGGGCGCAGCAGTCACGGCAGCCATCCTCTCGCACTCGCCGGACCTATACCCGTCAGCCGATCGCCTAAAGGTTGTAGGTTGGTGGCATGACCCGCGCCGGACTGACTCCCGCCCTCGTCGTGGCCGACGCCGCGGCGCTCGCCGACGAGGCCGGCTTCGACGCGCTCACGCTGTCCGCCGTCGCCCGGCGGCTCGGCGTGCAGACCGCGAGCCTCTACGCCCACGTGCGGGACCGCGCCGCGCTGCTCGACGGCGTGACCGCGCTCGCGATGGGCGAGGTCGCGTCGCGGATCGCCACCGGGCTGGCGGGACGCTCCGGGCGCGACGCCCTGCGGGGGTACGCCGACGCGTTCCGCGACTACGCCCGCGAGCACCCCGGACGGTGGGCCGCGATGCAGCGCCGCGCCGGTCCCGCCGCCGTGGCCGCGCCGTCCGCGGTCGACGTCGTGGCCCTGACCGACGCCCTGCTCCGCGGGTACGCCGTCCCCGCCGACCAGCGCGTGCACGTCATCCGGCTGCTCGGCAGCACCATCAACGGCTTCGTCCAGCTCGAGCGCATCGGCAGCTTCGACCACAGTGCCCCGGCCCCCGCGGACTCGTGGGACCGGGTGGTCGACGCGCTCGACACCCTGCTGCGGGCGTGGCCCGCCCCCGACCCCGAGGACCCCTCCGCATGATCGACGTCCCCCTGACCCCCGACCTCGCCGCGACGATCCGCGGCGCCGCCCAGCTCGAGCGCACCGCCCGCGGGCTCCGGCCGCACCGGCTGCCCGCGTGGGTGGGCCGGCAGCTCGGCGACCCGCAGCTGCTCGCGATGGAGGCGCAGCCCGCGGGCGTGCGGGTGTCGCTCGTGACCACCGCCACCGCGGTCGAGCTCGTCCTGCACCCCACCCGGCTCGCGTACCGCCAGGTCGAGCGCCCGCGCGGCGCGGTCGACCTGGTCGTGGACGGCGCCGTGCTCGCGAGCGAGCCGCTGACCGCCGGCGACGCCGTGGAGACGGACCTGGCGACCGGCGCCTCCGCCCTGCTGCCCGGCGGCCCGCAGACCGTCGCGTTCGCCGGGCTGCCCGCGGGGGAGAAGACCGTCGAGCTCTGGCTGCCGCACAACGAGTCCGTCGAGGTGGTCGCCCTGCGGGCCGACGCCCCCGTGCGACCCGCCCCCGACGACCGGCCCGTCTGGCTGCACCACGGCTCCTCGATCAGCCAGGGCTCCAACGCCGCGACCCCGGCGGGCACCTGGCCCGCCGTGGCCGCGCGGCTGGGCGGCGTCGACCTGCGGAACCTCGGCCTCGGCGGCAGCGCGCTCGTCGACCCTGCCACCGCCCGCGTCGTGCGGGATGCGCCCGCCGACCTGATCAGCGTGGCGCTCGGCATCAACGTCGTGAACCTCGACGGGATGCGGCGCCGGACCTTCGAGGCGGCGGTGCACGGGTTCCTCGACACCGTCCGCGAGGGGCACCCCGACGCCCCGCTCGTGCTCCTGACGCCGATCTACTGCGGCATCCACGAGGACACGCCCGGGCCGGGGGCGTTCGACGTGGCGGCCCTCGCCGCCGGGAGGGTGCAGTTCGTCGCCACCGACGGGTCCGACCTGGCGAACGGGCGGCTCACGCTGCGGGTCGTCCGGGACGCGCTCGCGGCGGTGGCCGGGCGCCGGTCCGACGACCCGCACCTGCACCTGGTCGACGGGCTGTCGCTCTACGGCGCCGCCGACGCCGAGGTCCACCCGCTGCCCGACGCGCTGCACCCCGACGGAGCGACGCACCGGCTGATCGGCGAGCGGTTCGCGGCGTCGGCGTTCGGGGCCGGCGGGCCGTTCGACGGTCCGCGCACGACGCCGGCCGCCTGACCCTCAGGCGCGCGCCGGGTCCGCCTCGCGCCCCGCGGGGACCCGGCCGGTCGTCGCCCGCAGCCCGTCGCGCAGCGCCTCGAGCCACCCGGTGCCGTGCTCCACGTCGGGCTCGAGGTAGTTGCCCTCGGCCCACTCGTTCCAGGACTTCACCCAGAGCAGCCGCTCCTGCTCCGGGCGGTCGGCGAGCAGCACCGTCGCGTCGGCCACGTGCCGGCGGAACACCTCGGGCGACGAGCCGGTCATGACGATGCCCCGGCGGCCGGAGCGCGGCGTGTTGTCCCAGTTCGGCATGACGCACGGCTGCCGGGTCGGGGGCAGCGGCCGGCGCGCCAGGAAGGCCGGGTCGACGGGGTAGTGCTCCGGCCCGCGGCCCAGGCGCCGCCCGACCCGCCGCCGCCAGAACTCCCGGCGCCCGAACCGCACGGGCAGCCGCATCTGGATGCCCGCGTCGAAGCCCACCGCCTCCGCGTCCGGGAAGCCCTCGCCCCAGTCGAACCAGTCCGAGACCTCGGCGACGAGGTAGAGCCCCGGCAGGCCCGCGGCACGGGCGAGCGCCTGCCAGCGGTCCACGAAGGCCCGGGCGTCCGGCAGCTGGCCGGGCTTGTGCACGACCAGCACCGGCCGGTCTGCGACCCGCAGGTAGCGCTCGTCGCGGAACGCCGGCAGCAGCGCCGTCAGGTGGGCCTCGTCGTCGCCCTCGGGGTAGGTCTGCTCGGCGAGCACGCGGTCCGGGGCGCCGTGCCAGGTCCCGGTCCAGGTCTCGTTCGCCCAGGCGAGGCAGAATGGCAGCGTCGGCTCGCCGGAGGCCAGCACCTCGGCGAACGGCCGCTCGAGCAGGCGCCGCCCGCCGCCGAACCAGTAGTGCCAGTAGACGAAGGCCGCGACGCCGTGCTCCCGGGCGAGCTCGGCCTGCGCGGCGCGCGCCTCGGGCACCCGGAGGTCGTAGAAGCCCAGGGCGCCGGGCAGGTGCGGCTGCCGGTGCCCCGGGAACAGCGGGCGCCCCCGCACGGTGTTGGTCCACTCGGTGAACCCGGGACCCCACCAGGCGTCGTTCTCCGGGACCGGGTGGTACTGCGGCAGGTAGAACGCGATCGCGCGTGCTCCGAGGTCCATGCGCCCGCCCCCCTCGGCCGGTCGGCCCGGATCGCGCCGCACCGCTCCCGGCCGGCCTCGGACCTGCCCGCGAGTGTTCTCCCGCGCCCGGCGGCGCGCAAGGGTGCGCTCGCCTGGTGGCCGGGTCCGGCCTGCCGGGTCGAGGCCACTCGTCGCGCAGTGGCCGTGGCGGCGCGCCGGGACGGTCTGCCGGCGTCGACGTCGTGCGGCAGGACGCGGAGGACGAGGTGCGGGACGGGGTTCCGGGTGCGCTGCGGGCGCGGGCACGACGCGAGCTGGACCGGGTGCCGGGGAACACCGGCTTCGCCCGGGCGGTCCTCGACGGTTCCGCGGCGGGGACGCGGTGGTGCGACCGCAGGGTACGCCGCGCGGCCTGACCCCCAGCCCCCGCGCCCGCCGGGAGGATCCGGTCCCCGAACCGGCCGCGCGGCGGGGGGCGGGTCGGTAGCGTCGGGTGCGTGGACGCGATCAAGCCCTGGCACATCACCGTGGTCGTCGCGATCGTGCTGGTGCTGCTCGTGGTGGCCGCCGCGGTCTGGCTCACGCTGAGCCTGGTCCGTGGCGCGCGCCGGCGCTGACCCCGCCGGGGCTCAGACCCGGAACGCCGCGATCTGCGTCGCCATCTCCCGGGACGCGCCCGCCACCTGCGCCATGTCCCCGTCGACGCGCGCCAGGGTGCCCGCGCTGCGGTCCGCGGCGGCGGCGACCGACCCCAGGCCGGCGGCGATCTCGCCCGCCCCGGCTGCGGCCTCGGCCACGCCGCGGGACATCTCCGACGTGGTCGCCGTCTGCTCCTCGACCGCCGAGGCGATGGTCAGCTGGTAGTCGTTGATCCGGGCGATCACCTGCGAGATCCCGTCGATCGCCCCCACGGCGCCGGCGGTGTCGCCCTGGATGGCCTCGACGCGCCGGGCGATGTCCTCGGTGGCCTCGGCGGTCTCCCGGGCGAGCTCCTTGACCTCCCCGGCGACGACGGCGAAGCCCTTGCCCGCCTCGCCGGCGCGGGCGGCCTCGATGGTCGCGTTCAGCGCCAGCAGGTTGGTCTGCTCCGCGATCGTGGTGATCACCTTGACGACCGCGCCGATCTCCTGGCTGCTGGCGCCGAGCCGGGCGACCGTCTCGTTCGTCGCCGCCACCTCGGTCATCGCCTGCGCGGCCACCTTCGCCGCCTGCGACGCGTTCTGCGCGATCTCCCGGATCGACGCGCCCATCTGCTCCGCGCCCGCCGCGACCGCCTGCACGTTGCGGGACACCTGCTCGGCGGACGCCGAGACGGCCCCGACCTGGGTGCTCGTCTCCCGCGCGGCCGCGGCGCCCTCGGCGGCGGCGCCGCGCAGCGCGCCCACCGTCGCCTCGGAGCCCTGCGCGGTCCGGGCGACCTGGCCGACGAGCGCGGACACCGCGTCGACCGCGTCGTCCAGCGCCTTGCCCGCGCGGGAGATCTCGCCCCCCGCGTCCAGGCCGGTGCGGCGGGTCAGGTCGCCCTCCGCCAGCGCGGCCGCCACCTCCGAGATGCGGCCCGCCGGGCCGGCGATGTCCCGGGTGACCTTGCGCCCGGCGTACGCGGCGAAGGCCGCCGAGAGCACCCCGATCCCGATCAGCACCGCCCGGCCCTGCTCCTGCTCGGCCTGCTGCCGCGCCTGCAGGTCCCGCACCCGGGACTCCGCCGAGCCCTGGATCCGGTCCACCAGCGTCAGCACCTCGTCGTACGAGGCGCCGGCCGCACCCTCGTTGATGGACTCGAGCGCCGCGGCGTAGTCGTCGGGCTCCCCCGTCGCGAGCAGCGCCACCACGGCGTCGTCGCCGGCGAAGAACGCGTCCCACGCGCCCGCCAACCCGTCGAACGCCTCCTGCTCCTCGGCCGTCGCCCCGGTGGTGTCGAGGTCGGCGAGCCAGGCGCGCACGTCCGCCTCGGTGGCCAGCAGGCTCGAGCGGTTGTACGCCGAGTCGGCGAGCGCCGCCTCGGGGCCCAGCGCCGCGGTGTCCGCCACGACCAGCCCCTGCCACCCGGTGGCGTCGGCGATCTGGAACCGCGCCTCCTCGGCCAGGCGCAGCACCCGGTCGGCCTGCGCGATCCGCTCCGCGTAGGTGCGCTGCACCTGGGCCGTGACCACCCCGAGGGCGATCGCGACGACGATGAGCGAGGTCAGCAGCCCGAAGACCGCCGCCATGCGCGCGCCGATGGACTGCCGGTTCCAGCTGCTGTTCACGGGACCGCCGTTCGGGTGCGGGGGAGGTCGGACGCCGGGTCCCATCGGCAGGGACGGTCCGCGCGGGAGGGGTCGGCTCGGGTGAACCCGGGTGCCGTACCGCGGGAGACCGCCCGCGAGGGGGCACCCGACACGTCGAGCGAGTATCCGCCGGGTACCCCCTCGACGTGTCGGTTGCTCGCTCGGCGCCGGAGGGGTCCGTCGGAGGTCCCGGGTGGGCGCCGTGGAGGTCCCGGGGAGGTCTGGCGGGAGAGCACCGGCAGGGACCTAGGGGGCGCCGACGGGGCGGGGGGCCGTGCGACCCTGGGTCCGACACTTCGAGGGGGGCACACCCGAAGGAGTCATCGGACATGACGACCTCACCGACGCCCGCGCGCGCCCGCGCGGGCCGCCCGTCCCGCGTGGCCCGGGCGCTGCGCGCGGCGCTCGTCGCCTGCCTGGTGGCCGTGCCGCTAGCGGCGTGCGTGTCCGTCGACACCTCCCGCGAGGACGCGGAGCCGACCACCGCGGCCACCGGCGACCAGGTCACGTACGGCGGCGGCGACCCCGACGTGGTCGCGCCGGCGCTCGCGGACGTGACCGCCCCCGCGGCGGCCGACGACCGCGGCGGCATCCCGATCAGCGCGGCCGGGGTGGGGGTGGCGGGCGCGGGCGACGTGGTCGTGGACGTGTACGCCGACCCCTGGTGCCCGTGGTGCCAGCGGTTCGACGCGCAGTACTCCGACGCCCTCATGGACCTGGTCGACCAGGGCGGAGTCACCGTGGTGCACCGGCCGCTCGCGTTCCTGGACGCCCGGTTCGGCGGGACGTACTCGACCCGCGTCGTCAACGCGCTGGCCGTCGTCGCCGACGAGTCGCCCGAGCACTACGTCGCCGTCCTGCACGCCCTGATGGCCGCCCAGCCGCCGACCGACGAGCCCGACGGCCTGCCCGACGAGGAGATCGCGCGGCTGGCCGTCGACGCGGGCGTCCCCGCGGACGTCGCGGAGCGGTTCACCGCCGTGACCACCACGCCGTACCGCGTGACGGCCGCGGGCGGCGGCACCGAGGAGCGCAGCGCGACGTCCCGGGTGTTCGCGCCGTGGGTCGCCGCGGCGACGCACCAGGCCGCGCTCGACCTGGCGGAGGTCCGGGTGCCGACGATCCTCGTCGACGGGGCGCCCGTCGACGACTGGACCGAGCCCGGCAGCCTGACGGACCTCGTCGCGGCCGCCGTCGCGGCGCGCGGGTGACGGCCGGTCCGCCGCCCGAGGGGCAGCCCGTCCCGCCGTCGGTCCGCGCCGCGGCCGCGTGGTCGTGGCGGCTGCTGGCGATCGCCGGGGCCGCCGCCGTCGGGCTGTGGCTGGTCGACGTCTTCCGCGTGGTCGCCGTGGCCGTCGCGGTCGGTCTGCTGCTCGCGGTGCTGCTCACCCCGCTCGCCCGGCTGCTGGAGCGTCGCGCCCGGTTCCCGCCCTGGCTGGCGAGCCTGACCGGGGTGCTCGGGCTGGTCGCGCTGGTCGCCGCGCTCGGGGTGCTGTCCGGGCGGTCGATCGCGACCGGGCTGGGCGACCTCGCCGACCAGGCGCTGGCCGGGGTGGACCAGGCGCTCGTGTGGCTGTCGGACGGCCCGCCGGGGCTCGAGGTGGACCGCATCGACGCCCTCGTGGCCCAGGGCCAGGACGCGCTCCGCGACAACGCGGGCACGCTGCTGACGGGGGCGTGGTCGGCCACCCTGACGATCGGGCAGGTCCTCGCGGGCGCCGTGATGGCCCTGTTCTGCGCGTTCTTCTTCGTGCGCGACGCCCGGTCGATGTGGGCCTGGACCGTCGGGCTGCTGCCGCGGGGCGTGCGCCCGCGGGTGCACGAGGCGGGCCGCCGCGGCCTCGTCACCCTCGCCGCGTACACCCGCACCCAGATCCTGGTCGGCGCGGTGGACGCGGTCGGCATCGGCCTGGGCGCCGCGATCCTGGGGGTGCCGCTCGCGGTGCCGATCGCGGTGCTGGTGTTCGTCGCCTCGTTCGTCCCGTTCGTGGGCGCCGTGAGCACCGGCGCCGTCGCGGTGCTGGTCGCGCTCGTCGCGCAGGGCCCGGTCACGGCGCTGCTCATGCTGGCGGTGGTGCTGGTCGTGCAGCAGGTCGAGGGCAACGTGCTGCAGCCGTTCCTCATGGGCCACGCGGTGGCGCTGCACCCGGTCGCGGTGCTCCTCGTGGTGACCGCGGGCTCCATCGCCGCGGGCATCGTCGGCGCGCTGTTCGCGGTGCCGGTGGCGGCGACGCTCAACACGATGGTCCGCTACCTGCACGGGCACGACCGGTTCCCCGGTCTGGGGACGGAGGGCGCCGCGCCGGAGCCCGAGGCGGCGACCGCGGAGACGGGGCCCGGGGCGGAGCGGCTGCCCGACGTCGCGTCCGCCTAGCGCCCGGGCGCCGGCGGCTGCGGGCGGGGACTGGTGCGGTGGACCTCGGCGTCGACGACCGCCTGGAGCTCCCCGGCCGGGGGCAGAGCGGCCCGGGCGTCCGCCGGCAGGCCCTGGTAGTCGGCGACGGCGACGGGCGCGCTGGTCGAGGCGAGGGCGTACTTGACGGCCGACTCGTTCCGGCCGGTGCACAGCAGGATCCCGACGGTGGCCCTGTGGATCTCCGGGCGGCGCACGAGCTCGTCGACCGCCGCGACGTACGCGCCGAGCTGCCCGAGGTGCGCCGGGGCGAAGTCCCCGACCTTCAGCTCGACGACCACGAAGCGCAGCTGATCCACGTGGAAGAGCAGCAGGTCGATGACGAATTCGCCACCGCTGCCGATCGGGAGGTGGTACTGCCGGCCGACGAGCGCCATCCCGCGGCCGAGCTCCATCAGGGTGTCCTGCAGCCGGTCCATGAGGGCCTGCTCGACGTCGCGCTCCCTGCGGGTGGGGGCCAGGGCGAGGTGCTCGAAGACGTACGGGTCCTTGACCAGCTCGCGTGCCAGATCGGAGTCGGCGGGATCGAGGGCGTCGGCGAAGTTCGCCGGTGCGGCTCCGGCAGCGGCACGGGCGCCGACCTTGATGTGGTGCAGCAGGACGCTGCGGGACCAACCCTCGTCGACGGCCCGGGCGGCGTACCAGTCGCGGTCGTCGCGGGTCTCGAGGCGGTCGAGCAGCACGGTGACGTGGCCCCACGGCAGTCGTCCAACAGCCTGTTGGACGAACGCGGACTCGGTCGGCCACGCCTCGGCCGCTCTGCGCATGTACAGGAGGTTCGAGCGCGACCAGCCGCGCTGCTCGGGGAACTCTCGCCGGAGGTCGGCCGCCAGCCGCTCGACCACGCGCGAGCCCCACCCGTGCACCTCCTGCCGGCCCAGGATGTCGCGGCCGATCGACCAGTACAGCCGCATCACCTCGCTGTTCGCCGCGCGGGCGGCTCGGAACTGGGTCCGGCGGACCCGGGACTTGAGGTCGGACAGGAGGTCGGCGTATCCGGACGGTTCGAGGTCGGCCCTGGTGCTGTCGCTCACGCGCGCCATCCTGGACGTCACGGTGCGCCACCTAGGTCGGGACGGGCGGGTGCTGAGGGTGCCCCGTGCCGTGGGCGGCCCGGGCACGCGGTCAGCCCACCGGGCGCTCTCCGGGGCGGGCCGGCAGGCCGTCGAGCCGCCGGTACAGCCACGCGGTCGTCGCGCACCCGACCGGGTACGCCACCACGAGCCCGACCCCGCACGCCAGCCACCCGGCGACCCCGACGAGCGCCACGGCGAGCGCGAGCAGCACGGTCGTCCCCGGGTGCCGGCTCGCGAGCCGGGTGCTCTCCCGGAGGGCCGTGACCGGCCCGAACCCCCGGTCGAACGACAGGAGCACCGCGTACTGGCCGAGCAGCGCGACCACCACACCGGGCAGGGACAGCAGCAGCGTCCCGACCGCGGTCAGGACCGCGAGCAGCACCGCGGTCGCCAGCGGCCGTCCCAGGCCGCGCGGCGCCCGGAGGTCCCGCGCCCCGGTCCGCGCGCCGTCCACCAGCGCGAGGCCGAACCGCGCCCCCAGCACCTGCAGCAGCACCGCCACGACCTGGAGCGCGACGACGGCGCCGAGCAGCGCTCCGAGGGCGCCGGGCGTGATCCCCCAGCTCGTCCCGGCGAACGCGCCGCCGGCCCGCGCCGCCGCGGCCCGCGCCTCGGCCTGCACGCGGAGCAGGTCGACGGCAGGCGCGATCACCGACGTGGAGAGGGCGACGGTCCCGGCGACCAGCAGCCCGACCGGCACGGCGAACAGCGCGACGGTCGTCCCGAGGCGCGCGAGGACGGCGTCCCGGCCGAACCGGAGCGCGTCGCCGACGCCGGGCGCGGTCGTGTCGGGGGTCACCGGCTCTCCTCGGGTCGCGGCCACCCGCGCAGGGGGGCTCCGCCCGGACGCTACCGGTTCAGCCCAGCAGCCCCACCACGTAGCCGACGAACAGCAGAAGCGCGCACACCACCACCAGGCCGACCAGCGCGTACACGAGCCAGTTCGTCCGCCGGCTCGGCAGGTCGGGCTCCTGGAACGCCGCGCCGGAGGTGCTGGACTCGCCGGGCGGGGTGTCGCCGGGGGCGACGCCGCCACCGGGCTCGAGGCCGGGCGTGTTCTCCGGGTCCGGGTCGGGGCTGCTCGTCATGCGGCCACGCTAGGCACGGGCGGCCCGCCCGGCGACCCGGGGGAGTCGCGCGCCCGTCACCGGCCCGCGGTCGCCGGCCGCGAGGGCCGGGCCTAGCGTGGGTGGCGCGCGGTCGTCGCGTGACGAGGGGGTCATCATGTCGGGCAGCGAGACCGGGGGCGTCACGGGCACCCCGGACAAGGACTACAACCTCATCTGGTTCGCCGAGGCGTGCCTGAGCAACGTCCTGCGGCTGGAGCAGTACGCCCAGGACGCCGACCGCGCCGGGGACGCGGAGCTCGCGGACTTCTTCCGGCGCGCGCAGCACGAGAGCCACAAGGGCGCCGAGCAGTCGAAGGCGATGCTCGCCCGGAGGCTGCAGGGCTGACGCCCCGCAGCGGTCAGGCGGTCAGGCCCCGGGTCCGGATCGCCTCCGCGACCTCCTGCACGAACCGGTCCATCCGGACGAGCGTGTCGCGGTCCCACGGGTCGACGGTCTCGGCGTACAGGTTCAGGGCCACCGTCGTCTCGGCGTCCACCTGGCCGGGCAGCGCCGCGGTCGACCGGAAGCCGGCCTCGGTCGCGGCCGCGCGCCACTCGGGCCAGCGCTCCTCGGCGAGCACGTCGGGGACCAGCTCGCCGCGGAGCTGCTGGATCGCCACCACGCACGGGCCCTCCCCGGAGCTCACCTCCGCGCGGTCGCAGCGGGCGGCGCGCTCGCTGCTGCTCGCGACCTGGTCGAGCAGGTGGTGGTTGCGCAGGATGATGCTGCACTCGGTCGGCACGCCCACCCGCGCGGCCGCCGCCGCGGCGAACGCGTCGAGGTACGAGGACGTCGGGTCCACATCGGTCGACGCGGTCATCGGGGCTCCTCCGGCTGCTGGGGAGACGCACTGTCTCACACTCGCCGGTCCGGCAGGGAATCCCGCCGGTGGGACCGGTCCGGGCCGCCGGAGGCCGGCGCTACAGCGCGCTGCTGAGCTCGTACCGGTCCCCGCGGTACGCGGACACGGTGTACTCCAGGAGCCGGCCCCGCCACGTCGACGTCCGCACCAGGTGCAGGACGGGCGAGCCCGGCGGCAGGTCGAGGTGCACCGCGTCGCCGGGGTCGACGAGCCGCGCGGTGATGATCTGCCGCCCGCCGTCGAACACGATGCTGTACCGGTCGGCGAGCACCCCGTAGAGCGAGCGGTCGGTGAGGTCGACGTCGGCCAGCCCGGGCACGGCGTCGGCGTTGAGGTGCACCCGCTCGAGCGCGACGGGCTGCCCGTCGGCGGTCCGCAGCCGGACGATCCGCAGCACCGGGTGGCCGCGCGGGACGTCGAGCACGCTGCTGAGCCAGTCGTCCGCGGCGAGGAGCCCGCTGTCGAGCGTGCGCGCCCCGGAGGTGTAGCCGCGCTGCTGCATGTCGTGGGTGAACGAGGTGAGCTGGATGGGCAGCCGGATGGTCGGCTCGTCGACGAACGACCCGCGGCCCGGGACCCGGCGGATGCGCCCCTCGGCGACCAGCTCGGACAGGGCCCGGCGCGCGGTCATCCGGGACACGTCGAGCCCGTCGGCGAGCTCGCGCTCCGACGGCACCGGGTCCCCGGGCGCGAGGTCGCGGTCGATGTGGTCGACCAGCACCCGCTTGAGCCACGCGTACTTCGCCACCGACGGCGGCGGGGCGCCCACGGCCTCGCGGGTCAGAGGGGTCACGGCTGTCCTTCCGGTGCGGCCGGCGGCTGCTCCCGCCGAGCCCATTGTGCAGGTCGCGCGCGTGCGCGGGGGCCGGTCCGGCGCACCGGCGCCCGGCGCGCGGCCGTGCCGGGTCAGATCGCCGGCACGAGGGCGCGGTACCGCTCCTGCAGCCGGGCGTTGTGGTCCGCCGGCGCCCCGGTGTTCGCGCTCCGCCAGGTGGGCAGGTCCGGGTCGGCGTCGAGCGCGGCGACGAGCACGAGGTTCCAGCACAGCGCGTTGGCGAGCGAGGACAGCGGGGCGGTGCGCGGGTCGTCGGGCGGCCAGGCGACGTCCCCGGGCGGGGCGCCGGTGTCGAGGACCACGTCCGCCAGGTCGGCGAGCCGGCGGCCGGCGCGGAGCGGGGCCGCGTCGGACGCGGCCCGGGAGGTCACCGCGACGACCCGCGCCCCGGCGGCGCGGGCGGCCTCGGCGATCTCGACGGGGTAGGGGTTGATGCCGGAGCTGGAGAACACCACCAGGCCGTCGCCCGCGCGGATCTCCGCCGCGGCGGCGACCGCGGAGCCCAGGCCCGGCCGGCGCTCGGCGTCGGTCGAGGCCGCCGCGCCGTTGAGCGGCAGCACCTCGGGGTGCCACAGCGGGTTCACGAACGGCAGGCCGCCGGCACGGAAGAACGTCTCCAGGACGCCGGCGAGCGAGTGCCCGGCGCCGGCGGTGTGCAGGACCCGGCCCGCGCGGGCGACCTCGACCACGACGGCCGCGGCCGCGCGGACCGCGTCCGCGTTGGCGGTGGCGACCCGGCGCAGGTGCGCGTCGACCCGGGCCGCGTAGTCGGCGACGGCGTCGGTCATCGGGTCACCGCCCCGGCGAGCAGGTCCGCGAGGTCGTCCGCCCGCGCGGCGCGCAGGTCCGTCGCGAGCCCGGCGCCGAGCGCCGTGGCGAGCGCGCGCAGCACGTCGAGGTGCGCCTCGGCGTCGGGGGTCGCGAACGCGAGCACCAGGTCGACCGGGTCGTTGGCCGGGTGCCCGAACACCACGGGCTCGCCCAGCCGGACGAGGACCACGCCGGTGCCGGTGGCGCCCTCCTCGGGTCGGGCGTGCGCGAGCGCCAGGCCGGGCGCCAGCACGATGTACGGGCCGCGCTCCCGCACGGAGGCGACGCACGCCTCGCCGTACTCGGGGCCGGCGACGCCGAGGTCCACCAGCAGGTCGCCGGCGAGCCGGACGGCCGCGGCCCAGTCGGCCGCCGCGGGCACGTGCCGGGCGCGGGTCGGGGCGGCGGTCACAGCCATCCCGCCTCCTCCAGCGCCGGGCGGAGCCGCTCCTCCAGGGCCCGGTCGTCGACGAAGTCGTCCACCACGACGTTCACGGTGGCGACGCCGGCCAGGTCGTCCATGTGCATGCCCTGGCCGACCAGGACGTCGGGGGACTGGCTCTTGGCGGTGGACAGGTCGGTGTTGTCGACGCGTGCCTCGACGCCGAGGCGCTGCAGCACGGTCTCGCAGGTCATCCGGAGGATGAGGCTGGTGCCCATGCCGAGGCCGCAGACGGCCAGCACGGTGAGGGGGACGGGTCGGTCGGGCATCGGGGTGCTCCTCGGATCGGGGGTGGCGGGGTCGGGTCGCCCGGTCAGGGACGGACCAGGTCGTCGTCGGCGGCGGGGCTCGCGGCGGCCAGCCGCTCGGCCCGGGCGGCGCGCCGGCCGAGGACGGCCAGCACCACGACGGAGGCGGCGAGCACGACGCCGGCGATCACCCAGACCGCCGCGGCGCCCAGCGGCTCCAGCACGCCGCCGGCCGCGACGAGCACGGCGGACACGACGTACCAGTCGGGGTCGGCGAGGGTCGCGAGCTCGGGCGCGGTGCCGGAGAACACGCCCCAGAACACCCACTGCCCGACGGCGAGGACGACGCCGTTCAGCACGCCGCCGAACACCGCCCCGCGCCAGCCGGCGACCGCGTTGCCGAACACGCCGCCGGCGCCGCCGCCGAAGAACAGCATGATCATCGGCGGCACCAGCACGAACCACCCGGCGGCGGCGAACACGCCGAGCAGGACCAGGAACGTGGCGGTCGAGGCGAGGAAGCCGATCATCACGGCCGTGGTGGCCTTCGGGAAGATCACCGGGATGTCCAGCGCGGGCCGCGAGCCGGGCAGCAGCCGGTCGGAGATGCCCTTGAACGAGGGGACGATCTCGGCCAGGAACATCCGGACGCCGAACAGCAGGATCGCGATGCCGCCGGCGAACCGCAGCGCCTGCATGACGCCCCAGGCGAACGGCGCGAGGTCGTCGCCGGCCACCGCGGCGACCGTCTCGGGGTCGGCGAACGCGAGGGCGATCAGCATGATGACGCCGACGACGAGCGCGGTGGCGACGTTCATGTCCTTGAGGAACGCGACGCCGCGGGGCATCCGCAGCTTCTCGGTGTCGTGCTTGACGGGGTCGCCCAGGCGGAGCGCCTTCGCGCCGTAGCCGGTGGCGAGCGCCAGCGTGGAGGTGGTGTGGGCGAGGCCGAACTGGTCGTGGCCCATCACCCGGCGCATGAGCGGGGCGATCCACAGCGGCTGCAGCGTGAAGTAGCAGGCGAGGACCACGGACCCGGCACCGACGAGCGTCCAGCGGTCCAGGTCGCCGAACGCCTCGACGAAGCAGGCGGCGATCACGATGCTCATCCAGAGCATGAGGTGCCCGGTCAGGTAGACGTACCGCGCGGACCGGAAGACGCGGACCAGCAGCAGGTGCAGGACGAAGCCGCCCGCGATGATCAGCGGGGCGGCGGCACCCGGGCCGGCCAGGAAGTCGTCGAGGGTGGTGGTCGCGGCGGGCGGCTCGACGCCGACGGCGCTGGAGACGACCGCCTGGAAGCTCGCCAGGCCGCCGACGAACACGTCGATGCCGATGGTCATGATGACGACGCCGATGGCCGCGCGGAGCGTGCCGCCGATGACGTCCTCGGCGGGCTTGCGCTGGAGCAGCAGGCCGACCAGCGCGATCAGCCCGATGAGGATGGGCACCTGGCTGAGCAGGTTGTCGGCGAGGCCTTGGAGGATGTCCTGCACCATTGCATCGTCCCTTCGCGGGGTGGACCGGTATAGACCGGACCATACCGGCGGCGGTGCGGCCGCGACAAGGGGGTGGCGGCGACCGGGGCGACACCCGCCGGCCGGCCGTCAGCCGCCCGTGGACTCCCGGACGATCACGCGCGGGGCGATCATCTCGACGCCGCCGGGGTCCCGGCCCTCGAGCGACGCGAACAGCCGCTCCGCCGCGCGGCGGCCCATGAGCTGGAAGTTCATGTCGATGCTCGTCAGCGCAGGCCGGCACCCGGCGATCATCGGCTCCCAGTTGTCGAACCCGATCACGGCGACGTCGTCGGGCACCCGGACGCCCCGGTCGTGCAGCGCGTCCAGGACGCCGCGCGCGATCTGGTCGCTGCCGCAGACCATCGCGTCCACGTCCTGCTCCAGGAGGGCCGCGACCGAGGAGCGACCCCAGGCCTCCGACCACGAGCCGTACCGGACGGGCCCGACGCGCTCCAGGCCGTGGTCGGCGAGCGCGGCGTCGGCGCCCGCGGCGCGATCGGTCGCGGCGGCGTAGGTGACGTCGCCGGAGACGTGCGCGATGCGCCGGCGGCCCGTCGCGAGCAGGTGCTCGACCGCGATCCGGCCCGCGGTCACGTTGTCCGGCACCACCGAGGCGTCCGCCGGGTCGGTGGAGGGGGCGTAGGTGTAGACCACCGGGACGGGCAGGTCCCGGCCGAGCGGCGGGCGGGCGTCGGTCTGCGACCCCACGACGATGAGCCCGTCGACCCGGCGGCCGAGCAGGGTCGACAGGTGGTGCTGCTCGCGGATGGCGTCGCCGCGGGAGTCGCAGAGCAGGACGCTGGACCGGCCGGCCCCGAACGCGTCCTCGGCGCCCATGAGGATCGGCAGCGAGAACCGCCCCTCGAGGTCGTGGGTGAGTAGGCCGACGGTGCCGGTGTGGCCGTCGAGCATCGCCCGCGCCAGCGCGTTCGGGGTGAACGACAGCCGCTCGGCGACGTCGAGCACGCGGCGGCGGGTGTCCGGGCTGACCTCGGCCTTGCCGTTGATCGCCTTGGACGCCGTGGCGACCGAGACGCCGGCGAGCTGCGCGACGTCGCGCAGCGTGGGCTGGCGGCGGCCGGGTGCGTCGGTGGTCATGGGTCCCCCTGTCCTGGTGCTCCGGGGCAGCGTACGACGAAAAGGTGAGTCACGGGCACCCCGTTGACGCGCGTCGAATCCCGGTGCTAGCGTCCCCGAAAACCGTTTCGGCAGGTTTCGTCGGAGCGGCACACCCCGGGTGGACGCGGCGCAGAGGCCCGGCCACCGACCGCACTCGACGAGGAGACCGGTCCGTATGAACGCACGACGCACCTCCCTGATCGCCCTGGCCGCCGTCGGCGCGCTCGGGCTGGCCGCCTGCTCCGGCGGCACCAGCGCCGGTGGCGACGCCGGCTCCACGTCCGGGAGCGGCGGCGACGGCGACGGCGTCGTCACCGTCTGGCACTACTTCTCCGACCCCAACCAGGTCGCGCTCATGGACGCGTACAAGGAGAAGTTCGAGTCCGAGAACGACGCCACCGTGGAGAACGTCTACGTCCCCTACGACCAGATGAACTCGAAGCTCGTGTCCGCCGCGGGAGCCGGCACCGGCCCCGACGTCGTCGTGTTCAACGGCGCCGAGGCCGCGACCCTCGCCCTGGGCGGCGTGCTCGCGCCGCTCGACGAGCAGTGGGCCGACTTCGCCGACGCGGACCAGTTCCCCGACTCGGTGCTGCACAGCGTCGACGACCAGCTGTACGCGGTCCAGGGCTACGTGAACCTGCTCGGCCTCTGGTACAACCAGGACATCCTCGACGAGATCGGGGTCGAGCCGCCCACCACGATGGACGAGCTCGAGGCCGCGATGGCGGCCGCGAAGGACGCCGGCTACGGCGGGATCACCCTGTCCGGCCTGCCGCAGTCGCAGGGCGAGTGGCAGGCGTACCCGTGGATCAGCGACGCCGGGTTCGACTACGAGAACCTCGACGCCGACGCCCTGGCCTCCGGGTTCGAGCGCGTGCGCGGCTGGGTCGACAACGGTTGGCTGACCCAGGAGGCCGTGACCTGGGACCAGACGGTGCCGTTCCAGCAGTTCGCGGCCGGGAAGACCGCGTTCGCGCAGAACGGCAACTGGCAGATCGGCACCGCCGAGTCCGACGCCGACTTCGCCTACGGCGTCGTCCCGCTGCCGCTCGGCGACACGGGCCAGGTGTACCTGGGCGGCGAGGGCGAGGGGATCGGCGCGCACGCCGACGACCCGGAGCTGGCCTGGGAGTACCTGCAGAGCACGTACCTCGACGCGAAGGGCCAGGAGCTCGCCCCCGACCTGGTCGGCTCCATCCCGTCCCGCGCGGACACCGCCCAGGCCGACGTGGTCACGAGCAACGACCTGCTCGACCCGTTCGCCCGCACGATCGCCGACTTCGGCGCGAGCTACCCGGCCGCCTCGATCCCGCCCGCCGCCGTCGCGGACGTGCAGCTCACGGTCGGCCAGGCCTGGTCCGCCGTGATCGGCGGCCAGCAGGCGCCCCAGGCGGCGGCCGACCAGGCCGTCGCGGCGCTGACGAGCCAGATCGGCTGACGAGACCGCCATGTCCGCACCCGTCACCGCCGCGCCCGCGCGGCAGGACAGGGCCGGCGCCGCCCCGACGACCCGCCGTCGTCGGGGCGGCAGCCGGATCGTGTTCCTGCTGCCCGCCGCGCTGTTCCTCGGCCTGTTCAGCCTGTACCCGCTCGTCCAGCTCGCCCGGATGGCGGTCAGCCAGGTCACCGCCGCCACGCTCAACGCCGACTGGGTGTTCACCGGCCTCGACAACGTGCGCCGCGGCTTCGAGACCGGGCAGACCGGCCCCGCGATCAGCCGCACGCTGGTGTTCGTCGTCGTGGTGACCGTGCTCGGCATGCTCGTCGGGTTCGGCGCGGCGGTCGCCCTGCGCACCACCGGCCGGTGGTCGGCCTGGCTGCTCGCGCTCATGGTGTTCGTCTGGGCGCTGCCGCCGGTGGTGAACGGGTCGGTCTGGAAGTTCCTGCTCAACGACGCCGGCCTGATCAACACGGTGCTCACGAGCACCGGCCTGCGCGACACCCCCGTGCCGTTCCTCTACGACCAGCACTGGGCGCTGTTCTCGGTGGCGTTCGTCAACGCGTTCGCGGTCATCCCGTTCAACACGCTCGTGTTCCGGGCGGCGCTCATGACGATCGACCCCGAGGTGTTCGAGGCGGCGCAGCTCGACGGCGCCAGCAAGTGGCAGCAGATCCGGCACATCATGGTGCCGTCGGTCCGCCCGACCACGCTGGTGCTGCTGATCCTCACCCTGGTCTACGGGTTCCGGTCGTTCGACTTCATCTACGTGATGACGTACGGCGGCCCGGGCACCGCGACCAACACCCTGCCGTTCCTGGGCTACCTGCAGGCCTTCGTCCGCTACGACTACGGGCTCGGCGCGGCCACCTCCGCGCTCGCCGTGGTCGGCGTGCTCGTCCTGGCCGTGGTCTACGCCCGGAGCATCAAGCGCGAGGAGGCGGACGGATGAGCGTCAAGGCCGGTCCGCTGGCGGTCGCCGCCAAGACCCTGCTGACCCTGATGTACGGGGTGCCGATCCTGTGGATCCTGCTCACCTCGGTGAAGTCGTCGGACGACGTCTTCGACCCGGGCCGCACCTTCCTGTTCCGGCCGGTGACCACCGCGTACGTCGAGGCGCTGAGCGGCGACCTGGCCCGGGCCCTGCTGCAGTCCGTGATCATCGCGACGAGCACCACCGCGCTGGTCCTGGTGATCGCGATCCCCGCCGCGTACGGCCTGGCCCGCACCCGCGGGTGGCTGCCGACCCTGGCGCTCGGCCTGCTGATCGTGCTGCAGATGATGCCGCAGACGGCCACCGTGATCCCGCTGTTCCAGACCTTCTCCGGCTGGCGGCTGCTCGACACCACGGCGGCGGTGGTGCTCGCGGACGCCGCGCTGCTGACCCCGTTCGCCACCCTGCTGCTGCGCCCGTTCTTCCGGGCGGTGCCGCCGCAGATCGAGGAGGCGTCGTCGATCGACGGCGCGGGGATGCTCCGCACCTTCTGGTCGGTCGTGCTGCCGGTCGCCCGCAACGGCGTCGCCACCGTCGGCACGCTGACGTTCCTGCTGGCGTGGGGCGAGTTCCTCTACGCCGTGAACTTCTACCTGACGCCCGGGCAGTACCCGCTGTCCGCGCTGCTCGCGCAGCAGGTGAGCGCCTTCGGCATCAACTGGCCGGGGCTCATGGCCCTGGCCGTGCTCACCTCGATCCCGATCCTCGTCGTGTTCAGCAGCACCTACCGGCTGCTGCGCGACGGCCTGACCGTCGGAGCGGTGAAGTGACCGCCCGGACCGCCTCGGAGGCCCCGATGACCGACTCCCGCGCCGCCCAGCACGGCCGCCCGCACGCCCCCTCGTCCGCCCGCTGGCAGCCGCTCGGCATCGACGAGGTCCGCCTCGACGGCGGCTTCTGGGGCGAGCTCCAGCACCGGAACGCGACCGCGATGATCGCGCACGCCGAGCGGTGGGTGGAGCAGATGGGCTGGGCCGGGAACTTCGACCTCGCCGCCGCGGGCACGCTGCCCGAGGGCCGCCGGGGCCGGGAGTTCTCCGACTCCGAGATCTACAAGCTGCTCGAGGCGATGTCGTGGGAGGTCGGCCGCACCGGCGACGCCGACCTGGACCGCCGGCTCCGGGCGCTCGCGTCCCGGGTCGCCGCCGCGCAGGAGCCGGACGGGTACATCTCCACGATGTTCGGCCGGCCCGGGCAGGGCGCGCGCTGGTCCGACCCCGAGTGGGGCCACGAGCTGTACTGCATCGGGCACCTGATCCAGGCGGGTGTCGCCCGGGCCCGCACGCACGGCGACGACGAGCTGGTGCAGGTCGCGGTGCGCGCCGCCGACCACGTCTGCGCCGAGTTCGGCCCGGACGGGCGGCAGGGCGTCGACGGGCACCCCGAGATCGAGTCGGCGCTCGTCGAGCTGTACCGGCTGACCGGCGAGCAGCGGTACCTGGACCAGGCGCGGCTGTTCGTCGAGCGGCGCGGGCACGGGGTGCTGGCCGACATCGAGCTCGGCCGGTCCTACTTCCAGGACGACGAGCCGGTCCGGTCGGCGACGACGCTCCGCGGCCACGCGGTCCGGGCGCTCTACCTCGCCGCCGGGGCCGCGGACGTCGCGGTCGAGGACGGCGACGCCGCGCTGCTCGACGCCGTCACCGGCCAGGTCCGGTCGGCGCTGGCCCGCCGGACGTACCTGACCGGCGGCATGGGCGCGCACCACGAGGGCGAGTCGTTCGGCCTCGACTTCGAGCTGCCGCCGGACCGCGCGTACGCCGAGACCTGCGCGGGCATCGCGTCGGTGCTCGCGAACCACCGGCTGGTGCTGCAGTCCGGCGATGCCCGGCACGCCGACGCCGTGGAGCGGACGCTGTACAACGTGCTGGCGGCGTCGCCGTCGGCCGAGGGCACCGCGTTCTTCTACACGAACCCGCTGCAGCAGCGGGTGCCGGGCGAGGTCCCCGACCCGGACGTGGCGAGCCCGCGCGCGGCGTCCAGCCTGCGCGCCCCGTGGTTCCACGTGTCGTGCTGCCCCACGAACGTCACGCGCACCGTCGCGTCGCTCGCCGCATACGTGGCCAGCACCGACGACGCGGGGGTGCAGCTGCACCAGTACGCCCCCGGCACCGTGGCGGCGACGGTCGGCGGCGAGCCCGTGCGGCTCCGGGTCGAGACCGGCTACCCGCACGACGGGCGCGTGGTCGTGGTCGTCGAGGAGGCGCCGGCCGCGTGGACGCTGACGCTGCGCGTCCCGGCGTGGGCGGCCGGCGCCACCGTGGACGGCCGCCCGGCCGAGCCGGGGTACGTGGCCGTCGACGGGCCCGCCGCCGGCGACCGCGTCGAGCTGGACCTCCCGGTCGCGCCGCGGTTCACCGTCGCCGACCCGCGGGTCGACGCCGTCCGCGGCCAGGTCGCCGTCGAGGCCGGGCCGCTGGTCTACGCGCTGGAGTCCGTCGACCTCGGGACGGACGTCGGGCTGGCCCGGGTCGACACCGGGCGCGCGCCCGAGGTGCGCGACGGCGGGGTGACCGTGCACGCGCGCACGGTCGACGTCCCCGAGGGCGACTGGCCGTACGCCGACCGCCCCGCGGAGGCGGGGGCGGGCGAGCCGCGCGCGGTGCCGCTGGTGCCGTACCACGCGTGGGGGAACCGCGGCCCGTCGACGATGCGCGTCTGGATGCCGGTCGGCTGACGTGGCGGGGCCTCGCCGCGGCGTCGCGCGGGGGCTCATCCCGTGCGGGTGGGGCCCGCCACGAGGGGCGTCGGTACCGTCGGCCGCGTGTCCGCCACCGGCTCGTCCGACGTCGCGGCCGTCCCGACGCGGGACCTGGCCCGGCTGACGCTGCTGGGTGCCCTGGTCGGGCTGCCGGCGGGGGTGGTGGCGTTCGCGTTCGTCGGCGCGGTGCACGTGCTCCAGGACCTGCTGTGGACCGAGCTGCCGGCGGCGCTCGGCACCGACGAGCCGCCCTGGTACCTGGTGCTCGGGCTGCCCGTGGTCGCGGCGCTGCTGGTCGCCGCCGCGCGCCGGCTGCCGGGCGACGGCGGCCACGACCCCGTCGAGGGGCTGAGCCTGGCGGCGCTGCCGCCGGTCTCCGCGGCCGGTGTGGCGCTGGCCGCGCTGGCCGGGCTCGGGTTCGGCGTGGTGCTGGGGCCGGAGGCGCCGCTGATGGCGCTCGGCGGGATCGTCGGCGTGTGGATGACGTCGTGGACGGGCGTCACCGGCCGTGCGCGCGGGCTGCTCGGGGTCTCCGGGGCGTCCGGCGCGATCTCCACGCTGTTCGGAGGTCCGCTCGTCGCGGGGATCATGCTGCTCGAGGCGGGGGCCGGGGCCCTCGCGGCGGCGGCGCTGCTGCCGCCGCTGGCCGCCGCCGCCGTGGCGTACGTGCTGGTCACGGGGTTCGGCGACTGGGCGGGCGTGCCCGTGGCCGGGCTGGCCGTGCCCGACCTGCCGGAGTACGACCGCGTCCGCCCCGGGTCGCTGCTGCTGGCGCTGGTGGTCGGGGTGGTCGCGGCGGTGGTGATCAGCGGCGTCCGACGGCTCGCGCGGGCGCTCCGGGCGGCCGGCCCGCGGGTGGGACGCCTCCCGCTGCTGCTCGTGTCCGGACTGGGCGTCGGGGCGCTCGCGCTGGCCGCCGGGGCGCTCGGTGCGGACCCGCGGGACGTGCTGTTCTCCGGCCAGTCGTCGATCCCGGCGCTCGTGGCCGAGGAGTCGGTCGGCGTCGTGCTGGTGCTCGTGGTGGCGAAGGGGCTCGCCTACGCGATCAGCATGGGCGGCGGGTTCCGCGGCGGGCCGATCTTCCCGGCGATCTTCCTCGGGGTCGGGCTGGCCTCGGTCGCCGTGGCGACGCTGGACGTGTCGCCGACGCTCGCGGTGGCCGTCGGGGCGGCCGCGGGGATGGCGGCGACCAGCCGGCTGCTGCTGTCGGCGGTGATGTTCGCGGCGCTGCTCGTCGGGCGCGCGGGGCTGGACACGGCCCCGGCGGCGGTGGTGGCGGCGGCCGCGGCCCTGCTGACGGTCCGCCTCCTGGACCCGCCGCCCCGCCCGGCCTGAGCCCGCGGCCGGAGATGCCGGGACCCCACCCGGCGGGGGCCGAGCGGGGTGCCGGTCGTGCGGAGTGGATCCCTCCGCACCGACACGCCGCGGCGTGCCCGTACGAAAGGATCCACTCCGAGGGGTCAGGCGCGGTGCGCCGGCTCGCCCTCCGTCGCGGTGCCCTGGTCGGGCTCGGCGGACGTCCGGTGCATCGGGTGCGGGTGGCTGCGCTCGAGCGAGGCGCCCTCCACGTCGACGTCGGGCAGGATCCGGTCGAGCCACCTCGGGATCCACCAGGCCCACTTCCCGGCCAGGTGCATGACGGCCGGGATCAGCAGCATGCGGACCACGAAGGCGTCGAGCAGCACGCCGAACGCCAGGCCGAAGCCGAGCGGCCGGATGATCGCCGACTCCGCGAAGATGAACCCGGCGAACACCGAGGCCATGATGATCGCCGCCGCGGTGACCACGACCCGGCCCGCGTGCAGGCCGCGCCGGACCGCCACCCGCGGGTCGACCCCGTGGGCGTACGCCTCGCGCATCCCGGACACCAGGAACAGCTGGTAGTCCATGGCCAGCCCGAAGAGCACGCCGGTGACGATGATCGGCAGGAAGCTCAGCACGGGGCTGGGGTCGTGCACCCCGAAGATCCCGCCGAGCCAGCCCCACTGGTAGATCGCCACGACGCCGCCGAAGCCGGCGAAGAGCGACATGACGAACCCGAGCGTCGCGGTGACCGGCACGAAGATCGACCGGAACACGATGATGAGGATGATCAGCGACAGGCCGACGACGATCGCCAGGTAGCCCGGCAGCACGTCGGACAGCTTCTCGGACACGTCGATGTTGGCGCTCGCGGTGCCGGCCACGCCGAGCTCCACGTCGCCCTCGATCGGCGACGAGTCGCGCAGCGCGTGCACCAGGGCCTCGGTCGACTCGCTGTTCGGGCCCCCGGTCGGGACGACCTGGAACGCCAGCACCGTGCGGGCCTCGTTGGCGCCGATCGGCGCGACGGCCACGACGTCGTCGTGCGCCGCGAGCTCCCGGCCGACACGGACCTGCTCGGCCGTCAGCTCGTCCTCGGCCACGGCGTCGGGCAGGTTCGCGACCACCAGCAGCGGGCCGTTGACGCCGTCCCCGAACTTGTCGGCGGTGATCTGGTACGCCCGGTACTGCGTCGACTCGGGCGACTCGGACGAGCCGTCCGGCAGGCCGAGCCGCATGGACAGGGCCGGGATCGCGACGACCAGCAGCGCCGCCACGCCGGCGACGAGCGTGAGCACCGCGCGGGACGTCTTCATCGGGGTGGTCGGGACCGCCTCGGGCGCCTCGTGCCCGACCGTCGCACGCCGCTTCTTCGGCAGCACCTTCAGGCCGATCCGGGACAGCAGCGCCGGGGTCAGCGTGATCGCGATGAGGATCGCGACCAGGATGCAGATGGCGCCGACGGTGCCCATGAGGCCCAGGAACGGGATGCCGGTGACGTTGAGCGCCAGCAGCGCGACCAGGACGGTGGTGCCGGCGAACACGACCGCGTTGCCCGCGGTGCCGTTGGCCAGGCCGATCGACTCCTCGAGCTCGACCCCGTCGCGCAGCTGTCGGCGGTGCCGGTTGAGGATGAACAGCGAGTAGTCGATGCCGACCGCGAGGCCGAGCATGATGCCGAGCACCGGGGTCACGGACAGCATCTCGACCGCGCCGGAGAGGGCGAGCGAGGCGACCGCGCCGATGCCGACCCCGACCAGGGCCGACAGGATCGGCAGGCCGGCCGCGACCAGCGAGCCCAGCATGACCAGCAGGACGATGCCGGCGACGACCACGCCGATGACCTCGCCCGGACCGAGCACGCTCGGGATCTCCTGGGTCAGGTCGGACGACAGCTCGACGTCCACGCCCTGCAGGTCCGCGGACTCGAGGGCGTCGACGACGGCCTCCTTGGTCTCCGGGGCGATCTCGAACTGGGAGTCCTCGAACGCGATGGTGCCGACCGCGGCGGTGCCGTCCTCGGACACGAGGCGGATGCCGGAGGACAGCTCCAGCAGGTCGGCGCCGGCCTCGAGCTGGGCGCTCTGCGTCTCGAGCTCGGCGAGGCCGTCGGTCAGCTGCTGCGCCTGCGCGTCGAGCTGCGCCTGCTGCGCGTCGATCTCCGCCTGGCCGGCGTCGAGCTGGGGCTGCACCGCGGCGAGGGCGCCCGCGGCCTCCGCCTGCGCGCGCTGGGTGTCGAGCTGCGCCTGCGCGGCGTCGATCTGCTGCCGGCCGGCGTCGAGCTGGGCCTGCCCCGCCTCGAGCTGGGCCTGGCCCTGCTCGATCTGGTCGCGGCCGGCGGTGACCTGCGCCTGCTTCTCCTCGAGCTGGGCGGTCGTCTGGAACGGGTCGGTGGCGCCGGTGACGCCGTCGACGTCCGCCAGGCCGGCCAGCGCGTCGCTGATCGCGCCCTTCTGGGCGTCGGTGAACGGGGCGTCGTCCGCGGTGTGGAACACCACGGTGCCGCTGCCGCCGCTCGCGGCGGGGAACTCGTCGGCCAGCTGCTCGGTCACGCGCTCGGTGGCGGTGCCCGGGATGGTGACGGCGGAGGTGAGCTGGCCGCCGAACGCGAAGTACGCGCCGACGGCGAGGGCGAGCACGACGACCCAGGCCGTCACGACGGCCCAGGCGCGGCGGGCCGAGAAGCGCCCGATGCGGTAGAGGAGTCCTGCCATGGTCCCTGTTCTCTCGGTGGTGGTGGGAGTGCGGGGCGTCAGTGCTCCGGCATGTACCCGGCTCGGACGCTGTGGATGAGCCGGTCGACGAGGGCGTCCCACTGCGCGCGGGCGTCCGGCGCGGCGGGGTCGGTGGTGGTGACCCAGTGCAGGGCGATCACGGCGACGCCGTGCACCAGGGAGGAGACGAGGAGCTGGACGTCGAGGAGGTCGGCGCCGGGGTAGCGCCGCACCAGCTCGGTCGCGAGGTGGTCCGCCACCCGCGAGAACGCCTCACCGCCGAGCGC
This sequence comes from Cellulosimicrobium cellulans, assembly GCF_007679345.1. Lineage (GTDB taxonomy): Bacteria > Actinomycetota > Actinomycetes > Actinomycetales > Cellulomonadaceae > Cellulomonas > Cellulomonas cellulans_A. The sequence goes on along the minus strand of NZ_VEGH01000001.1, from coordinate 341,340 downwards.
CTGGGCGCGAGGGTCGTTGCCCTCGGCGAGCGGGCCGAGCGCCCCCGCGAGGTAGGTGATGGCGGGCGGCAGGTCGGCGCCGCGCAGGGTCTGGGCGAGCTCGTCGAACATGGACGACCGGCTGCCGTCGCCGACGGGGGTGGCGGTCGCCGCCGCCTGCACCTGGTCGATGACCCGGCCGAGCCGCTCGGTGCAGACGGTGAGGACGACGTCGTCGAGCGACCCGAAGTGGTTGAAGACGGTGCGCCGGGACACGTCGGCGCGCTCGGCGAGGTCCTCGACGCCGAACTGCGGTCCGCCCCGCTCCGCGATGAGGGCGTCGGCGGCGTCCAGGATCGCGCGGCGGGAGCGCGCCTTGAGCGCGGCCCGCCGGTCCGTCGTCGCCGCCTCGGTGGTCACGCGGACGACCGTAGGCACGTGGGTGCACTCTGTGCAACCGTGCACGGGGTGCAAACCGGGGCAGTGTGCGTCAGATCACGCCGGCGCGGTGCGCGAGGGCCGCGGCCTCCAGCCGGGTCCGGCAGCCGAGCTTGGCCAGCACCCGGCTGACGTGGGTCTTCGCGGTGGTCTCGGACACCGTGAGCGCGTCGGCGACCTGCTGGTTCGACCGGCCCCGCGCCAGCAGCACCAGCACCTCGCGCTCCCGGGCGGTGAGCAGGTCGAGTCCCGGTGGCGGCGCCACGGGCGCGTCGGCGGGCGCGGGTCCCCCGGGCGCGGAGACCGACGCGGCCAGCACCCTGCGCGTCACCTCCGGCGCGAGCACCCCGTCGCCGGCCGCCACCCGCCGCACCGCGTCCACCAGCTCCGCCGCCCCGACCGACTTCAGCAGGAAGCCCACGGCGCCCGCCCGCAGCACGCCGAACAGGTACTCGTCGAGGTCGAACGTCGTCAGCGCGAGCACCGCGCCCAGGCCCTCGGCGACGATCCGCCGGGTCGCCTCGATGCCGTCGGTGCCCGGCATCCGGACGTCCATCAGCACCACGTCCGGGCGCAGCGCGCGGGCGTTCGCGACCGCGGCGGCGCCGTCGGCCGCCTCGCCCACGACCGTGACGTCCGGCGCCTGCTCGAGCATGAGGCGCAGGCCGGCGCGGATCGCGCCGTGGTCGTCGGCGAGCAGGACGCGGACCGTCATCCGGCGGCCGCCGTCCGGGACGCGGCGTCGGCGCCCAGCGGCAGCACGGCGCGCACCCGCCAGCGGCCGCCCTCCGGCCCCGCCGCGACGTCCCCGCCGATCGACCGCGCCCGCTCGCGCATCGAGAGCAGCCCGGTCGCGGACCCGAGGCCGGCCCCCGCCGCGACGTCGGCCGCGCCGGACGCGGCACCCGGGGGCCGCAGCGCGCTCAGCACCTCGACCTCCAGCGCCGCGCCCGTCAGGTCCACCCGCACGTCCACCCGCCCGCCGGCAGCCCCGTGCGCGACCGCGTTGCGCAGCGCCTCGCCCGCGATCCGGTACGCCGCCTGGTCGACCACGGCCGGCAGCGCCGTGCGCGGGGGAGCCGCGACGCGGACGTCCAGCCCCCGCTCCCGGGCGTCGGCGACCAGGTCGGGGAGCCGGTCCAGGCCCGCGGCCGCGTCGGCCGGCAGGTCGTCCCCGGCCCCGCGCAGCACGAGCACCATCGACCGCATCTCGGCGAGCGACGCGACCGCCTCGCCGCGGACGGCGCCGAGCGCCGCCCGGTCGCGGCCGGCGTCCGGCGCCCCCGCGAGCGCGGCCTCCGCGTGGATCGCGATCGCGGACAGCCGGGAGGCGACCACGTCGTGCAGGTCCCGGGCCATCGCGGCGCGCTCCTCCCGGACGGCGGCGTCCCGGTCCAGGTCGGCGATCCGCGCCACGTCGGCGGCGTGCGCGCGGGCCAGGTCGGCCTGCCGCCGCTCCAGCGTGGCGCGGCGGGCCTCCGAGGCGGCGAGCTCCGTCCGGCTGCGTACGTCCGAGGCCCACCACAGCGGCGTGACCAGCAGCGCGGCGGCGAGCAGCAGGGCCTGGACAGCGCCGCGGACCCCGCCGGCGAGCACCCCGCCGGCGATCCCCGCCGCCACCGTGAGGACGGCGGCGGCCGCGACCAGCCACCGCCGCCCCCGTGCGGGCAGCTGCACCCCCGCGGTGTAGAGCGCGTCGACGAGCACCAGCAGCAGGCCGACCGAGCCGCCGACGGCGAGGCTGCCGGCGAACGCGGCCGAGGTCACGAGCAGGACCGCGAGCGGGTGCCGGCGCTTGGCGGCGAGCGCGGCGCAGCCCGCGACCAGCAGGCCGGCGTGCAGCGCGTCGGCGCCCCGTCCGTCGGCGGCGGGCGCGGTGCTGGTGACGCCGAGACCGAGCAGCAGCAGGCCGACGCCGAGGTACACCAGGGCGACGCCGCGGTCGTCGAGCCGCGGCCACCGGGCGGGTCGTGGCGGAGGCATGCGGCCATCCCAGCACGGACCTCCCCCGGGCGGGTCCTCCGAACGGACGACGCCGGGCCGCGGGATCGTGCGGACGGCCGACGACCGCGCCCCGGCTCCGCGGCGAGGCTGCCCGGCATGGACGCCCTGCGCGAGAACCCCGTCGCCCTGCTCGTCGTCGCCTGCGAGGTCGCCTTCTGGGTGTTCCTCGCCGCCGCGGTCGTGGCCCGCTACGTGCTGCGGCGCCGGCGCCTGTCGACGGTGCTGCTGCTCTGCGAGCCGCTGCTCGAGGTGGTGCTGGTCGTCGCGACGGTCGGCGACCTGCTCCGGGGGAGCGAGGCGACGTGGACCCACGGCCTCGCGGCGCTGTACCTCGGGTTCACGGTCGCGTTCGGGAAGCGGACCGTGCACGCGGTCGACGCGTGGGTGGCGCACCGGTTCTTCGGCGGTCCCGAGCCGGTGCGACCGCCCAAGCACGGCCCGGTGCGGGTCCGGTACGAGTGGGCGCTGTGGCTGCGGGTGCTGCTGGCCTGGGCCGTCGCGTGGGCCGTGCTCGGTGTGCTGCTGCTCGTCGCGTCGGGCGCCGGCGAGGCGGCGGCGCAGCAGCGCGAGGTGCTGCTCGGCTGGGGTGCGCGGGCGACGCTCGTGCTGGTGGGGTGGCTGGTGTTCGGCCCGGTGTGGGAGACGCTGACGCCCGCGCGGCGCGAGGAGGAGCCCCGCGCGGGCGACGGCGCTCAGCCGGCGAAGATCCGGCGGTAGGTCTCCGGCGGGAGCTTCGGGTTCCGGTGGGAGTCGCACAGGCCGTTGGTCTCCAGGCCCGTGTCGGTGAGCTGGGTGTAGCAGTAGCCCTGCAGCACCGTCGACGCGCGGACCGCCCCGACGATGTCGGACAGCCGCGCCTCGAGGTCCTCGGCCGACCGGGCCTCGGAGTAGCCCCAGGACCCCTCGGGCGCACCGGGCGCGTAGGAGACGCCGCCGAACTCGGTCAGCAGCACGGGCAGCGACCCCGGCTCGGGTGCCGGGCCGCCGACCCACATCCGCCGCCCGGCCGGCCCGACGCCGCCGAGGGTCGCCGCGACCGCCGCCGCGTCCGCGTACCGGGGGCCGAGCACCGCGCCGCTGTCGGCGTAGTCGTGCACCGTCAGCAGGTCGGAGGCGGTGTGCTCCCAGCCGTCGTTGGAGATGACCGGGCGCGTCGGGTCGAGCGCCCGGGTCAGGTCGGTGAGCGCCCGGCTGTACGCCTGCTGCGCCGGGTCGTGCGGGATGTGCTGCACGCCCCACGACTCGTTGAACGGCACCCACGCGATGATCGACGGGTGCGACACGTCACGGCGCACGAGGTCCAGCCACTCGCGGGTCAGCTGGGCCACCGCCTCGTCGCTGAACCGGTACGCGCCGGCCGTCTCCGACCACACGGCGAGCCCGAGCACGTCGCACCAGTACAGGTAGCGCGGGTCCTCGACCTTCTGGTGCACCCGGACCGCGTTGAAGCCGAGGTCCTTGGTCAGCTGCACCTCGGCGCGCAGCGCGTCGGGGCTCGGCGGGGTCAGGTGCGACTCGGGCCAGTAGCCCTGCTCGAGCACGGAGCGGAGGAAGAAGGGCCGGTCATTGAGCAGCAGCGTGCCGCCGAGCACCGCGACCGAGCGCAGGCCGCAGTACGACTCCAGGCGGTCGAGCTGCGCGCCGTCCGGGCCGAGCAGGGTGACCTCCGCGTCGATCAGCACCGGGCTGTCCGGCGACCACAGCAGGCGCTCGTACTGCTGCCCGTTCGCCTGCCGCGCGATCGGCACAGTGACGTCCGCGACCGAGCCCTCGACCGGCACCTCGGCGGCACCCAGGTCCTCGCCCGCGCGGGTCAGCCGGACCCGGACCCGCGTCCCGGCCGGCGCGGCGGCGCGGAGCCGGACCTGCGCCGCCACCCGGCCGCCCGGCACGTCCGGCCGCCACGCGACGTCCGCCACGGCCACGGCCGGGACGCGCTCCAGCCACACGGTGCGCCAGATGCCGGAGGTGCGGTGGTACCAGATCGCGTGCTGCTCGGGCTGCCAGTCCTGCTTGCCGCGCGGCTGCTCGACGTCGGTGCGGTCGTCGGTCGCGCGCACGACCACGACGTGCTGCTCCGCGGCGGCGTCCGGGTCCAGCAGGTCGGTCACGTCGACCGAGAACGGCGTCTGGCCGCCCTCGTGCCGCACCGCGTGCTGCCCGTCCACCCACACGTCGGCCTCGTGGTCGACGGCGCCGAGGTGCAGCAGCAGCCGGTCGCCGCCGGGGCCCGCGCCGAGGTCGGCCGGGACCGCGAACGCCCGCCGGTACCACAGGGCGGCGTGGTCGCCGTGGTCGCCGATCCCGGACGCCGCGGACTCCGGCGGGAACGGCACGACGATCTCGCGGTCGAACCGCCCGGCCGCCGCGGGGGCGTGCCAGCGCTCGCGCAGCCCGGCGTCCGCGTCGTCGAACGCGAAGGCCCACGGCCCGTCGAGCGACCACCAGCGGTCCGGGCGGACGAGCTGCGGGCGGGGGTGCAGGCCGCGGTCGGCTGCTGACGTCGTCGTCATGGGCGGTCCTTCGGTGTCGCGGGAGTGCTGGCCAGGTCGCGCACGGCCATGTTGCCACGTGGCAAAGGCGCGCGTCACGTCCGTGCCCGGGCGCGTCGCCCCGGGCCGGGGCGGCCCGTGGGCGGCCGCGGGACGGTCAGGACGCCGCGGTCGACTCCCGGGCCACCACCGCGTGCGGCACGGTGACGTCCTGGGCGGGCCCCGCCTCGTCGCCGAGCTGCACCCGCGTCACCAGCCGGCGCACCGCGGCGCGGGCGATCGCGTCCCGGTCCGGCCGCACGGAGGAGAGCGACGGCGTGGCGAACCGCGCCTCCTCGACGTCGTCGAACCCCATCAGCGCGACGTCGTCCGGCACCCGCACGCCGCGGGTCAGGCACGCGCGCAGCGCCCCGGCCGCGAGGACGTCGGTGAAGCAGAACACCGCGTCCGGCCGGGGGGCGGCGTCGAGCAGGGCCGACATGGCGGCGAACCCGGCGGACCGCTCGTAGGCGTCGACGTACCGCATGAGCCGCGGGTCGGCGGGCAGCCCGGCGTCGGCGAGCGCCGCCCGGTACCCCGCCTCGCGCTGCGGGCCGGTGCGCGCCGCCGCGCCCGGCTCCAGCCCGATCGCGGCGATCCGGTGCCGGCCCGCCGCGACCAGGTGGGTGGTGGCGTCCCGCGCGGCGGCCACGTTGTCGATGTGCACGTGGTCGAACGAGGTCGGCACCGTCCGCTCGCCCAGCAGCACCACGGGGCGGTCCGGGTCCGCGGCCGCCAGGTCGTCGGGGGTGAGGGACAGCGGGCTGAGCACCAGCCCGTCGAACAGCGCGCCGCGCGGGCCGCGCAGCAGCAGCTCGCGCTCCCGGTCCGGGTCGCCGTCCGTCTGGTCCACGACGACCGTGAACCCGGCCCCGGTGGCCTCCCGCACCACCGCGCGGGCGAGCTCGGCGAAGTACGGCTGGTCGAGCGCCGGCACGACCAGGCCCAGCAGGCCGGTGCGGCCCGTGCGCAGCGAGCGGGCCGCGGCGTTGGCCCGGTAGCCCAGCCGGTCGATCACGGACTGGACGTGGGCCCGGGTGCGGGGCGCGACGTGCGGGTAGCCGGTGACGACGTTGGACACGGTGCGGGGGGACACGCCCGCCGCCCGGGCCACCTCCTGCAGCGTCACCGCCGACCTGCGCGCCATGCGGGGCACCCTAGCCGGTGCCCGGACGCACCCGGGGGCCCTCCGTGCGGCCTCGGTAAGGTGCGGCTGTGCCGTCGCGTCCCCCGTCGTCCGTCGTCGCCCCGACGACCGCCGGGCCGGGTGCCGGCGCCGGGCGGGGCGTAGCGGCCGTGGCGCTGGTCGCGCTGGGCGCCGTCGGCGTGGCCCAGGTCGCCACCGCCGCCGTCCTGCCCGCGCTCACCCGGCAGCTCGGGCTCGCCGACTGGCAGGCCGGCGCGGTGACGTCGCTGTCCGGTGCGGTCGTCGTGGCGACGAGCCCCTGGTGGGGGCGGCGGGCGGACCGCCGCGGGGCCCGTCCCGTGCTGCTGGCGGCGGTGCTCGCGGGCGGGCTGGGCGCCGGAGCGGTCGCCGCGGTGCTCGCCGCCGCGGACCTGCCCGCCGGCCTGGCGTGGGCGCTGCTGCTGCTCGCCCGCGGCCTCGGGATCGGCGCCGCGGTCGCCGCGGCCGGCCCGGCGACCCAGGTGGTGCTCGTCGCCCGCTCCCGCACCCAGGCCGAGCGGGTCGGCTGGATCGCCCGCGCGGGGGCGGTGCGAGGGCTCGCGACCGCGCTCGGCGCCGGCCTCGCCGCCGCCCTCGCGGGGCTCGGGACGGCGGTGCCGGTGCTGGCGACCGTCCTGGTTTTGGCGGGCGCGGGCGCGGCGGTGCTCGCGTCGCCGCGCGGGACCCGGCGCACGACCCCGACCCCGGCGCCGGCCGCGGACGCGCGGGCGCCGCGCGGGCACCGGCTCGGCGCCCTCGCCGTCCCCGGCGTGCGGGTCGCGGTGACCGCCTCCGTCGCGGTGTTCCTCGCGCTCGCCCTGGTCCAGGGCAGCGTGGGCTTCCTGGTCCAGGACCGCTACGGCCTCGGCCCGGAGCCCGCCACCGCGCTGACCGGGACGCTGCTGCTCGCGGCGGGCCTCGGGTCGGTGCTCGCGCAGGGCGTCCTCGTGCCCCGGCTGCGGTGGGCGCCGTGGCGGCTCGTGCGGGCGGGCGCGGCCGTGGCGCTCGCGGTGCTGGTGGCGTACCTGGCGCCCGTCCCCGCGCCGGTGCTCGTCGGGGTGGCGGCGGTGTTCGGCGCGGCCGTGGGGGCGGCGGCCGCCGGGTGCACGTCCGCCGCGTCGGTCGCGGTCGGGGCGGCCGGCCAGGGCGACGTCGCGGGCGTCGTCAACGCCGGCAACGCGCTGACGTTCGTGCTCGGCCCCCTGCTCGCGACGGCGGCGTACGGGCTCCGCCCCGAGCTGCCCGCGGTCCTCGCGGTGGCCGCCGCCGCGGTGGCGCTCGCGGCCGCTGCGCGGAGCGGGCGGTGACCGCCGTGCGCCGGGGCGTCCCCCGGGTGCCGTCGTGGGCCGTGCCCCGCCGCGGGCTGCGCGAGCGGCTCGACCCGGGCACCGCGCTGCTGGTCCTGCGCGGCCCGGCGGGCGCCGGCAAGACCCTCCTGCTGGCGTCCTGGGCGCGGGCGACCACGGACCGCGCGGTGCTGTGGCTGGACGCCGAGGCCGCCGGACCCGAGCCGTGGGCCGCGGCGCTCGAGCAGCTCGTCGAGGCCGGCCTGCTGGACGCCCGCGCCGCCGGCGCGGCGCAGTCGGCGGCCCGCCGCGGCGGCCGCGCGGTGGCGGGCGAGGTGGCCGGCGCCCTGCGGTCGCTGGCGTCGCCGGTGCTGCTGGTGCTCGACGGCTACGAGGCGGTGTCCACGCCCGGCGTCGACCACGACCTGGTCGAGGTGCTCGCGGGCTCCGACCTCCTGCACGTCGCCCTCACCACCCGCGGGTCGCAGGACCGGCTGCTCGCGGCGGCCGCGGTGCGGGTCGACGTCGCGGTGCTCGGCCCGGACGACCTGCGGCTGTCCGAGGACGAGGTGGCCGAGGTGCTCGCGCGCGCCGGCCAGGCGCCCGACGCCGCCGGGCGGGTGCGGGCGGCCACCGACGGCCTCGGCCTGCTGGTGCGGACCGTGGCGCTCGCCGGGGCGGCCGGCCAGGTGGACCTGCGCACCGCGCCGCACGACGCCCTGGTCGAGGTGGCCGCGCGCGGCGTGCTCGCCGCCCTGGACCGCGACCCGGGCGACGCGGCGTACCTCGCGGCGGCCCGCCGGGTCTCCGTCACCGCCGTCGTGCCCCCGGCGCTCGCGGAGGCCCTGGCCGGGGACGGCGCCCCGGCGCTGCTCGCGCGCCTCGAGCGGGACGGCCTCGGCGCGTGGGAGGAGCCCCCCGGCGTGCCCGGCGGCGCCCCGGCGGCGGCAGGCCCGGAGCTCCGGCTCACGCCGGTCGTGCGCGCGGCCCTCCGGGCGGACCTCGCCCGCACCGAGCCCGGCGCGGTCGCGGGCCTGCTCCGCACGGTGGTCGCCTGGGGGCTCCACGCGGGCCGGTACTACCCGGCGCTGCACGCGGCGGCGGAGACCGGCGACCCGGACCTGGTGACGTCCGTCGTCATGCGGGTGTGGGGCTCGGGGCAGCGCACGAGCGCCGAGGACACGATCCGGGTCCTCGAGCGGCTGCCCCGGACCGCGGTGGCGGCGCGCCCGGCGCTCGCGCTGCTGGTGGCCCTGCTGCACAACACCCGGGCGGAGCACCGGGCGCGGGCGCTGGAGTGGTTCGCCGTCGCGGCGGGCGCGGCGGTGCTGCACCTCCCGCGCGCGACGACCGCGGAGCGCGCGGTCCTCCGGGCGGCCGAGAGCGTGGCGATGCGGCTGCTGGGCCGGGGCGGCCGTGCCCGGGCGGCGGCGCTCGCGGCGGTGGACCACCTCGCCGCGACGCCGCCCGGCGCGGACGGCACGGTCGACGGGCTCCGGGCGCTGCTGCACCGGCAGCTCGGCACCTCGCTCCTCACGGCCGGTGACGTCGAGCACGGCCTGGAGGTGGCGGCCGGGGGCGTCGCGCACGAGCGCACGGGCTCCCTCGGCGCCTTCTCCGCCCAGGCGCTCACCGCCGGCTTCCTCGCGGTGCAGGGCGACGTCGCCGGCGCGCGGGCGGCCACCGCGGCGGCGGCCGCCACCGAGCCCCCGCGCCGGCCCGAGACGGCCTACCGCCGCTCACCCCTCGACCTCGCGCGCGTGCACCTCGCTCTGGAGGACGGCGACGCGGCCGCCGCGCTCGAGCTGCTGGACGAGCTGGCCGGCGAGCTCCGCACCAACGAGTTCTGGCCCGCCTTCGCGGAGGCGCACGCCACCGCCGATCTGCTGCGGGGGCACGCCGCCGCGGGGGAGGAGGCGCTCGCGGTGGCGCTGCGCCGGGGGAGGCGGGCGCCCACGACCGGCTACTGGCGCGCCCGGCTGGCGGCGTCCCGGGCGGTGCTGGCGCTGGCCGCCGGCCAGCCCGAGCGCGGGCTGGAGCTCCTGGACCCCGTCCGCCGGCCGCACGCCGCGGTCCGGGTGGCGCGGGGGCGCCTGCTGCTGTCCACCGGCCGGCGCGACGAGGCGCGCGCGCTGCTCGCCGCGCCCGACCTGCCCGACGAGGGCCCGCGGCTGCGCGCCGCGCGCCGGTTCCTGCTCGCCGCCGCCACGGTGCCGGACCCGGACGCCGGGGGCGACCGCCGGGCCGAACCGCGCGCCGGGGACGCGCCGCCCGCAGGGGACGCGGTCCGCGACGGGGACGAGGCGCGCCGGGCCGTGGCCACCCGCGCCCTGCGCGAGGCGTGCGCGGTGCTCGCCGCCGGCGGGTCGCGGACCGGCTGGCTGCTGGTGAGCCCCGCCGAGCGTGCGGCGCTCGCCCGGCTGGCGGCGGCGGACCCGGCGACGGCCGCCGCTCTCGACCGGCTCGCCGACCTGCCGGCGCCGGTCCCCGACGGTGCCCCGGGCGTCGGGCTGACCGAGCGGGAGCTGGTGGTCCTGCGGCACCTCGCGGACGACGCCGGGCTCGCCGAGGTCGCCGCCCGGCTGCACGTCTCGCACAACACCGTGAAGTCCCAGGCCCGGACCGCCTACCGCAAGCTCGGCGTCCGCAGCCGGGCGGACGCCGTCGCGCGCGTGCGGGAGCTCGGCCTGCTCTGACCGCCGTCCGCCACGCCGTCCGGGTCTGTCACCCCTTTCACCCCGGTCCTCACCTCCCCGGCCACGCCGGCCGTCCCGATCCCCGATCGGCCGGACCAGGGCGCGCGACCCGCGCCCGCACCGCCGGCGCAGTCGAGACGGATGGGCACGGGGATGAGCTGGGGATCAGGCGCGCGCGGCGCGTCACGGGGGATGCTGGAGCGGCTGACGGCGGTCGCGACGGTGGTCGCGCTGCTGCTGGTCAGCGTGGTGCTGGCGGTGGCGACGCCGCAGGCCGCGCAGGCGGCGGACGGGGACCGCGGGACGCTGGCCGTCCGCAAGACGGCCTCGGCGACGACGGCGCGGCCGGGCGACGGCGTCACGTGGACCGTCGAGGTGACCTGCGAGTCGATCGTCGCGATGTGCGCCGACGTCGCGCTCGAGGACGCGGTGCCGGAGCCGTTCGTGCTGGACGCGGACGGCGTGACCGTCCAGGCCGAGCAGACGGGCCAGTCGGTCGTCGCGGTGTCCGGGGCGACCGCCCGCGTCGCGTTCCGCGAGACGGACCCGAGCCACCCCGGCGTCGTCGGGCTGGCGGCGGGCCAGAGCGTGTCGGTGCTGCTGCGCACCACGCTGCCCGCCGGGACCCCGCTGTCCTGGGACGGGAAGTCGGTGACGAACACCGCGGACGTCACCGCGAGCAACGCCGACCCGGTGAGCGCACCGGCCACCGTGGGCATCACGGTGCCGGTGACCCCGAGCGTCGCCGTCACCAAGCGCGTCGCGCCGGCCGACCAGGTCGCGGGCGACCCCGGCGACGTCACGGTCACCCTGGGCGCGCAGAACACCTCGCCCGTGGCCGCCACGGCGCTGACCGTGACCGACCCGGCCGCCGGGACGCCCGCCGCCTTCGGCCCCGGCACGCCGCTGGTCCTGCGCGGCCTCGGCGCCTGGACCGCGCCGGAGGGCGCGACCGGGCTGTCGATCGACCTCACCACGCCGGGCGGCACCGTGACCGTCGGGCCGTTTGCGCCCGGCGCGACCCTGGACGCCGGCGGCGTGGATCTCGCGACCGTCTCGGCGGTCGGGCTGCGGTTCGCCGGCGACGGCACCGCGGACGGCACCCTCGTCCCCGGCGGGGCCGCCGGCTCCGTCGCCCTGGTGCTCGGGCAGGCGGGCACCGCCCCCCGCGACGCGACCACCCGGGTGCCGAACACCGCGTCGGCCGCGCTGACGACCCCGCGCGGCGACGCGACGGGCACGGCGTCCGCCGCGTTCCAGATCAACCCGGTGACCGTCGAGGTCGCCGCCGGGAAGACCTTCGACGGCGCGGCGCGCGCCGAGGTGGTGGCGGGGCAGACGTCGGTGGTCCGGCTCACCGCGCGCAACGCCTCGAACTCCGCCCTGTCGCTGCTGCGCGTGGCCGAGCCCTCCGCGCCCGGTGCCGGCCCGCTCGGCGACCCGGCCGCCGGCCTGCTCGGCTTCGACGGCTTCGGCACCGACGGCTCGGGCGCCGTGGACGCGGCGGCCTGGCCCGCCGGCGCGGACGGCGCCACGGTGACCTTCCTGGGCACCGGGGTGGGTGGCCCCGTCGCGGTGCAGCCGCCCTCCGGCGGGACCTCCACCTGGCCGGCGCCCCCGGCCGGCGCGGTCGTGACCGGCTTCGTCGTCGAGTACCGGGGCGAGCTCGCCCCGGGCGTCGCGGCGACGGTGCCGTTCCGCGTCGCCACCGACGCCGGCTGGTCGCCGGTGCGCACGTTCACGAACGAGGTGGCGGTCGACGGCGAGGCGGCCGACGGCACCCCGGCGGCGGCGCGGACGGCGTCCGCGCGGCTGACCGTGGTCCCGCGCCAGGTCGTCACCACCGCGAGCAAGTCGCTCACCCAGCAGGCCCAGGGCGCGCCGCTGCCCGGGGCGCCGGGCCAGGAGCTGGTGGCCACGCTCACCGGTCGCGTGTCCGCCGACACCACCGTCCCGGTCGGGTCCCTGGTGATCGAGGACGCCGCCGGCGGGGACGCCGGGTCGTCGCTGTGGGACGCGGCGGCGCTCGACCGGGTCGGCTCCGTGCAGGTGCCCGCGGGGGCGCGCGCCGAGGTCCTGGCCCGCACCGGCGGCGACTGGGTGACGCTGGCGGGCCCGACCACGGACGCGACGTCGCTGCTGGACCTCGCCGTCCCGGCCGGCGCGGACGGCGTCCGCGTGGTCTACACGCCGACCGGCGCCTCGCTGCCGATCGACGGCACCTTCACCCCCCGGGTGGCGCTGGTGCTGGTGCTCGACGAGGCGGTCGCCCCGGGCACCGCCCTGCGCAACACCGTGGCGGTCGAGGCCGCGGGCAGCGGCGTCGGCGCCGGCCTGACGGGTCCGTCCGACGCCGGTGACACGGCGACCTTCGGGCCCGGCGACGCCCCGCTCGACATCCGGCGGGTGGACGCGAGCAAGTCCTGGCGCGACGCCTCGGCGCTCATCGGCGTCGACAACGCCGGACCGGGCGCCGACCGGCCGGCCAACCGGCTGACCATGCGGGTGCAGAACGTGTCCGGCGTGCCGGTCGGCTCGCTGCGGCTGGTCGACCCCGACCCGGCGACCGACGACGGCAGCACCTTCGAGCACGTCGACCTGACCCGACTCTCCGTGACCGCCCCGGCGGGGACCGACGACGTGCGGGTCGTCCTGCGCGGCGCCGACGGCGGCGTGCGGCACGACCTCGGGTCCGCGGCCGCGGTCGCGGCGCTGTCCCCGGCCGACCTCGCCGACGTGGTGTCGGCGGAGGCCCGCGTCGACGGCACCCTGCCGGACGGCGCCGCGCTGGTCGTGGTCGCGGACACCGTGCTCCGGGCGCAGACCCGGTCCGGCGTCCCGATCACGGGCACCGCCGAGGCCCCGGCGTCGACCACCCTCACGAACACCCTGGTCGGCGACCTCGGCCCGGGAACGCCGGACGACGTCGCGCAGGCGGCCACGGTGCTGTACCCGGAGGCGCTGCAGCCGCTCGACGGCGCGCTCGCCAAGTCCGTCTCGCCGGGCACCGGGACGCGGTACGCCGCGCAGGACCGCACCGTGCGGCTGTCGCTCAGCGCACGCCGGGTCAGCGACGCGGCGGTGAGCCGGCCCGCGACCTACGTGCTCGAGGACACCTCGGAGGCGTTCTGGGACGCGTTCGACCTGGTCGGGCTGGAGGCGCTCGCGGGCGTCACCGCCGCCGACGGGGCCGGCTACGCCGCCGACGTGCAGTACCGCGTCGACGGCGCGTGGACGGCGCCGGTCAGCAGCGCGCTGCCCGCCGGCGTGAGCACGACGATGCCGCCCCTGCCGGACGGCGCCGCCGCGCTGCCGGACGGCACCTCCGGGCGGGACGTCACCGGCGTGCGGGTGACCTTCCGGGCGCCCGCGGGCTCGTGGTTCGCCAACCGGCAGGTCGGCGGGTTCGAGGGCCCGACGGCGGTCTTCGCGCTCAGCCCCCGGTCGACGCTGCGCAGCACCGGGGCGGAGGTGCCGGCCGGCACGCTGACCAACGAGGTCACCGGGACCGTGCAGGCGGAGCACCAGCCGAGCCCGGTCGTCCTGGACCCGGCCCTGGCGACCTACGAGGTGACGGACGGCGTCCTGGACGCCACCGTGACCAAGACGCCCGGGACCACCACCACGGGCCCCGGCTCCCGGCTCCCGTTCCGGCTCACCGCGACCAACACGGGCACGGCGCCGATCGTGGACCCGGTGCTGGCCGACGTGCTGCCCGCGGACGCCGCCGGGCCGCAGCTCGTCTACGACCCCGACGCGTACGGCGCCGCCGCGGTGGCCATCACGCCCGAGGACGCGGCCATCGCGGGCGCGGCGCCGTCCGTGGTCGTCGACGGGGGCGAGGTGCGCGTGACGTTCCCGCCCGGCACCCGGCTCATGCCGGGCGAGCAGGTGGTGGTCACCGTTCCGCTCGCGGTGCGCGCCGGGACCCCGGCGGGCACGGAGCTCACCAACCGGTTCGTCCTGTCGTCCGCCGACGGGCTCACCCGGGAGGCGACCGCGCGGATCGACGTCGTGGCGCTGCCGAACTACCTGCGGGTCAAGGACGTCGCCGAGGACCTGGCGCCCGGCGCCACCCCGACCGGGGTCGTGAACACCTCGGCGAGCGGCCAGGAGTGCGTGTCGGCCGACGGGTTCTACCGGACGCCCTGCCTCGTCCGCACGCAGCCCGGCGGGACCGAGACCTGGCGGCTGCGCGTGACCAACACGGGCAACCTGCCCACGGCGAGCGCCACGCTGGTGGACGTGCTCCCGTTCGCGGGCGACACCGGCACGTCGCGGTCCCAGAGCACCAGCGCGCGCGGCAGCGTGTGGGCGACCGAGTACCTCGGCGACCTGCAGCTCACCGGGCTGCCGGACGGGGCGCAGGCCACGGTGTCGTACCTGCTGGACGGCGCGACGTGCACCTACACGGGCGACCCGCGGTCGGCGGACCCGTTCGGCACCGGCTGCGCCGCGGACGTCTGGACGCCGGCGGACCAGGTGGACGACCTGTCCCGGGTGCGCGGCCTGCGCGTCGACCTGGACCTGTCGACGGAGAACCTCCGGCCGGGCGACACCGTCACGGCGACGTTCCGCACGCGGTCCGCGACGGCCTACGACGTCGCCGCGGCGGACGTCGACGCGCCGGCGTGGAACACGATGGTGGTGACCACCGCCAGCGTGACCCCCGCCGGGCTCGAGCACGAGACGCTCGAGCCCAACCGGGCGGGCGTCGCGGTGCACCGGACCTACGCCCTGGGCGACCGGGTGTGGCTGGACGAGGACCGTGACGGCCTCCAGGGCGCGGGCGAGCCGGGCGTCGCCGGGGTGACGGTCCGGCTGTACGCCGCCGGATCGGACGAGCCCGTGGCGACCACCACCACGGACGCCGACGGCCGGTACCTGTTCGACCTGCTGCCGGCCGGCACGTACCGGGTGCAGTTCGTGCTCGACGGCGACCTGGCGGGACGGTACGGGTTCACCGGGCCGCGCCGGGGGGACGCGGCCGAGGACTCCGACGCCGACGCCACCGGCTGGACCCAGGAGGTCACGCTCGGCGCGGGCGCACCGCGGGTGCGCCCGGTCGGCCCCGGGGACGGGGCGCGGGCGGACTACGTGGACCCGACGGTGGACGCCGGGCTGGTGCGGGTGCTCGGTCCGTCGCTCCCCGGTGAGCCCGGGGACCCGGGGGACCCCGGTGACCCCGGTGACCCGCCCGCGGGCGGCGACCCGGTCGGCGGCGGCGCCCCCGCGGGGGCGGACGTCGTGGCCACGCCGGGCGGCGGCGCCCTGGCCGTCACGGGGACGGGCCTCGGGCTGCTGGCGGCCGCGGTCGTCCTGATCGGGCTGGGCGGCCTGGCGCTGAGCGCGCGGCTCGGTCGCCGGCACGGCTGACCCCCCGGGGGGTCACCGCGCTCCTCCGGCCCGCCGGAGGAGCGCGGCCCCGACGTGCGGAGACGTGCGGAAGGCGCTTCACTCGGGCCGCATGAGACGCACCGCAGGACTGCTGCTGACCGCGGCGCTGCTCGCGGGGTGCTCCGGCGGGTTCCCCGCCGACCCCGACGGCACGCTCGAGCGGGTGACCGGCGACGCGCTGCGCGTCGGGATCACGGCGAACCCGCCGTGGACCGTGGTCGAGGAGGGCGCACCGCCGTCCGGCCTGGAGGCCGAGGTGGTCGCCGAGTTCGCGGAGACGCTCGACGCCGACGTCGACTGGACCGTCGGCAGCGAGGAGCGGCTGATCGGCGACCTGGAGGCGGGCGAGCTCGACCTCGTCGTCGGCGGCTTCACCGGGCGGTCCCCGTGGTCCGCCCGGGCGGCGCTGACCACGCCGTACACGACCGTGCCCGACGAGCACGGCGCGCCCGAGCCGCACGTGATGGCCGCGCCGCTCGGCGAGAACGCGTTCCTGGTCCGGCTGGAGACGTTCCTGCTCGAGAACCACCGGGACGTGCTGCCGTGAGCGCGCCCGGGACGACCGCCACGTTCGGTCACACGGAGCTGCCGGAGGAGCAGGCGGCGGCCCTGCGCCGGGCCGTCCGGCTGGCCTGGGGCACGATCGCGTTCCTGGTCGTCGGCGTCACCCTGGTATACCTGGTGATGGGCAGCTCCCAGGCGATGAAGGCGGCGTGGACGGAGGACCTGCTGTCCTTCATCCCGCCGATCTCCTTCCTGGTGGCCGTGCGGTTCGCGCGGCGCCGGCCGACCACCGCGCACCCCTACGGGTACCACCGGTCGGTCGGGGTCGGGCACCTCGTGGCGGCGGCGGCGCTGCTCACCATGGGCGCGTTCCTGGTCGTCGACTCCGGCAGCGGGCTGCTCGCCGCGGAGCACCCGCCGGTCGGCGTGATGCACCTGGGCGACCACGTGTTCTGGGCCGGCTGGCCGATGATCGGCGCGATGGTCCTGACCGGGATCCCGCCGGTGCTGCTCGGGCGGGCCAAGATGCCGCTCGCCCGCACGCTGCACGACCGGGTGCTCTACGCGGACGCCGACATGAACAAGGCCGACTGGATGACGGCGCTCGGCTCGGTCGTCGGGATCCTCGGCATCGGCGCCGGCCTGTGGTGGGCCGACTCCGCGGCGGCGCTGTTCATCTCGGTCAGCATCCTGCGCGACGGCGTCGGCAACCTGCGGGTCGCGGCCGGCGCGCTCATGGACGCCCGGGCCACGACCGTCGACGGCGACGAGCCGCACCCGCTCGACCGGGCGATCGACGAGCGGCTCCGGGCGCTGCCCTGGGTCCAGGACGCGCGCTCGCGGGTGCGGGACCAGGGGCACGTGTTCCACGTCGAGTCGTTCGTGGTCCCGCGCGCGGGCCGGGCACCCGGGCTGCGGGAGCTCGCCGAGGCGCGGGCGGCCGCGACGGCGCTGGACTGGAAGGTGCAGGACCTCGTGGTGGTGCCGGTCGAGGAGCTGCCCGAGGAGATGCTGCCGGGCGTCGCGGCGCCCCCAGGCGAGGACGACCGCCGCGCGGGGGCGGACGCGCGCTGACGCCGGCGCCCGGGCCGCCCGGGCGCGCCGGCGCCCGCCGCGCCGAGTGGGTACGGGACACGTCGAGCGAGCATCCGCCGGATGCTCGCTCGACGTGTCGGCTACCCCCTCGGCGCTGCGCGGGCGGGCGCGGGTGGGGTCAGGCGGTGGCGCGGTCCGGGGTGGCGGCGCCGTCCGGGGCCGCCGCGGAGGCCGGGGTCGCCGGCGGGGCGCCGTGGCCGGCACGGGACGGGGCGGCGAAGAACGCGACCAGCACCGCGCCGACCAGCGCGATCGCCGCCGGGAGCAGCAGCGACTGCGCCATCGCGTCGGAGAACCCGCCGGTCAGCGCCTCCGGCAGCGAGCCCGCCGCCTCGGCCGCGCCCGTCGAGTCCCCGGCGCCCGCGCCGAGCTCGGCCACCAGGCGCGCCTGGATGAGCGCCGCGATCGCAGCCGAGCCGAGCACCGAGCCGATCTGCCGGGTCGTGTTGAACACGCCCGACCCGGCCCCGGCCTGCGCGCGCGGCAGGTTGCGGGTCGCGGTCGAGGAGATCGGCGACCACAGGCAGGCGTTCGCGACGCCGAGCACCGCGCTCGGCAGCAGCAGCCGGGCCCACTGGTCGGGGTCCGGGCTCAGCCAGAGGAAGAACCACACCAGCGCGCCCGCCTGGAGCAGCATGCCGACCAGGGCGATGTTCCGCGGGTTCGCGGTGTCGACGCGGCGCCCGATCACCGGCGACAGCACCAGGGTCATCACGGCCATCGGCGCGAGCATCAGCGCGGACCGGGTCGGGGAGAAGCCGAGGACCAGCTGGTAGTAGAAGACCAGCGGGAGCGACATCGAGGTCACCGTGAAGCCCAGGGCGCTGATCGCGCCGTTGGCCAGCGCGAAGTTCCGGTCGCGGAACAGGCCGAGCGGCAGCAGCGGCTCGTCCGTCGTGCGCGCCTGGTGCAGGACGAAGAGCGCGAGCACGACGACGCCGGCGCCGACGACGCCCCACACCGGCAGCCAGCCGCCGATCAGGCCCCAGTCGTAGGACTGGCCCTCCTGGATGCCGAACACCAGCAGGAACATGCCGAGCGCGCTGAGCACGACGCCGAGGACGTCGAACCGGTGCGCGTGCGTCTCGAGCCGCGGCACCAGGCGCCAGGCCAGCACGAACGCGACGACGCCGACCGGCACGTTGACGAAGAAGATCCACTCCCAGCCGAGCCCGTCGACGAGCACGCCGCCGAGGATCGGCCCGACGAGGGTCGCGACGCCGGCGACGGCGCCCCACAGGCTCATCGCCTTGCCGCGGGAGTCCGGCGGGAACATCCGGGTGATGACGGCCATGGTCTGCGGCGTCATCAGCGCCGCGCCGAGGCCCTGCACGGCGCGGGCCGCGATCAGCACGCCGATCGACCCGGCGAGGCCGCAGGCGAGCGACGCGAGCGTGAACACCACCAGGCCGGTCAGGTAGACCGGCTTGGGGCCGAAGCGGTCGCCGAGCCGCCCGGTGACGAGCAGCGGGGCGGCGTAGGTGAGCAGGTAGGCGCTGGTCACCCAGATCACCGCGTCGATGTCGGTGCCGAGCCCGGCCATGATGGCCGGGTTGGCGACGGACACGATCGTGGTGTCGACCAGGATCATGAAGAAGCCCACGACCAGCGCCCAGAGGGCGGGCCAGGGACGGGTGGTCTCGGACATGGGAGTTCCTCGCAGGGAAGCGTGCTCGCGCGGAGCGGGTGGATGGGGTGCGCGGCGGTGGCCGCGCCGGGTCACCAGGCGATGTCGCCGGACTCGATGCCCTCGATGAAGGAGGCGATCCAGGCCGACTCGGTCTCGTACACCGCGATCTGGTAGGTCAGGTCGATCCAGTAGCGGGCCGGGAGGTCCTTGGCGCGGACCCGCTCGACTCCCGCGCGCAGGTCCTCCAGCTCCGCCGCCAGCCGGGTCCGCCGGTCGCGCAGGAGGGTCAGGACGGTGTCCCGCGGCAGGTTGTGCGACTCCGCCAGCGCGAGCGGCAGGCGGGGGTACTCGTTGACCGGTGCGGCGATCATCGCGGCGAGCTGCTCGGTGAGCGCGTCGCGGCCGGCGGGGGTGATCTCGTAGGTGGTGCGCTCGGGGCGGTTGCCGGCGCGCTCGGTGCCGACGGCCCGCACGAGCCCGTCCCGGTGCAGCCGGTCCACCGAGTGGTAGAGCGAGCCGGGGCGGACCTTGACGATGCGGTCCGTGGCGCGGTGCAGGAGCACCTGGTGCATCTCGTAGGGGTGCAGGGGACCCTCGACCAGCAGTCCGAGGACCGCGACCGCGAGGGGGGTGAGCGTTCCTGCCACGTGATGCTCCTTCTTGAATACTCCACGTGGACTATAGGACATCTGTCCTATGCAGGGAAGTGGGCGCGCGGGTGACGCCGCCGCGCACGGCAGCCGTCAGTCCCGGGCGAGCAGCTCCGCGACGAGCGTCGGCAGCGCCTGCTCGATCGGCTCCCGCACCACACGGTCGGCGATCCGGTCGTAGGGCGTCGGCTCGGCGTTGACGATGACCACCTCGGCACCCGAGTCGGCGGCGAGGGCCGCCAGGCTCGCGACCGGCTGCACCGTGAGCGTGGTGCCGACGGCCAGCAGCACGTCCCCGTCGGTGGCCGCGGCGACGGCACGCTCCAGCGCCCGCTCCGGCAGCCGCTCGCCGAAGTAGACGACGTCGGGCTTGAGGATGCCGCCGCACACCGCGCACGGCGGATCGGGCTCGGCGTCCAGGCGGGCGAGCACGTCGACGGTCGGCTGCCGGTCGCCGCACGCCAGGCAGGAGGTGGTGCGCAGGGTGCCGTGCAGCTCGACCACGTCGGCGGGGTCGGAGCCCGCGGCCTGGTGCAGGCCGTCGAAGTTCTGCGTCAGCAGCGCCTGCAGGCGACCGGCGCCCGCGAGGTCGACCAGCGCGCGGTGCCCCGCGGCCGGACGCGCCGTCCACGCGGGGTGCGTGCGCCACATCTGCCAGCCGCGCCGTCGGACGTCGGGGTCGGCGACCAGGCGGCCGATCTCGAGCAGCTCCGCCTGCTCGGGGTGCCGGGTCCAGGTGCCGTCGGGCCCGCGGAAGTCGGGGATGCCGGCGCCGGTCGAGATGCCGGCGCCGGTGAGGACGGTGACCCGCAGGCCGGGCACGGGCATGTGCACGGCTCAGCGCCCCTTGCGCCCGCGGGACGACCCGGGTCGGCCGCCGGGCCGCCCGCGCCCGCCGCCCGAGCCGAAGGAGGGGCGTCCGCCCCGGGCCGGGGCGCCGCCGCCCCTGCCGGCCGTGCCCTTGCCGCTCGGGCCCCTGCCGGTGGGGGTCGCGCCGCCGGAGCGGTCCGCCTTCGCGTCCTTCCGTGCCGAGCCCGTGGCCGCGTCCGCGGGCGCCGCGGCACCGCGGCCCCGCGAGCTGTTCACGGTCCGCCCGCGCACGATGCCGATCAGCTCCTCGACGAGCGGGTCGCCGTCCCGGTCGCCGAGCCAGGCGAGCGCCGCCTGCGACCCGGGTGCGCCGGTCAGCGGCCGGTACGTGAGGTCCTTGCGGTGGTGCAGCCGGGCGAGCGACTGCGGCACGAGCAGCAGCCCGACCCCCGACGCGACGAGCGCCACCGCCTCCTCCGTCGTCGCGGGCGTCGGCAGGAGCGACGGCTCGCCGGGCGCGTCGGCCCAGCGCAGCACGTCGTCGGCGGGGGTGATCAGGGTCTCCTCGGCCAGGTCGTCCGCGCCCACCTCGTCGAGGGCGGTCAGCAGGTGGTCCTTCGGCAGCACGACGACGGTGGTCTCGACGTACAGCGGGATCGCCGACAGCACGTCCCGGTCGACCGGCAGCCGCAGCAGGGCGGCGTCGGCCTCGCCACGCGCGAGCACCGCCCCGGCGTCGGCGGCGGGCGCGTGCACCAGCTCGAGCGGGACGTCGGCGACCCGCTCGCGCCAGGTGCGGACCCAGGAGGCGGGGACGACGCCGGGGACGAGCAGCAGCCGGAACCGCGGCGGGGCGGCGGGCTCGGCGGGCTCGGCGGGCTCGGCGGAGGAGGGCTCGGACATCGGCGTCAGCGTAGCCGCGCCCCGCGTCCGTATCCTGGTGCGGTGACCTCCGAGCCCACCCCCGCTCCCGCCCGCCGCGCGCGCACGCCGCAGACCATGAAGCCGGCCACGGCCGCCGCCAAGCTCGGGGTCTACCTGCCCGCGACGCCCGAGGAGTTCCAGGCGGGTCCGGTGTCGCGCGACCAGCTCGACGACCTGCAGCGGAACCCCCCGGAGTGGCTGACCGAGCTCCGGAAGAACGGCCCGCACCCGCGCTCCGTCGTCGCCGCGCGGCTGCGCATCTCGACGTCCGGCCTGGCGCGCAACGGCCTCACCGACCCGCTGACGACCGAGCAGATCGACGCGATCGTCGAGGAGTCGCCGGAGTGGCTGCACCGCGAGCGCGCCACGCAGGCCGAGGTGAAGCGCGAGGAGCAGCGCCTGCGCGAGCGCGACGCCGCCCGCGCCGCCGAGGGCCAGGGCGACCGCCCCCGCGGCTGACGCCGGCCCGACCCGCGCACCTCAGCCGTGGGCGAGGAGCTCCAGGGAGACCACCGCGACGCCCAGGGCGACCTCGGCGGCCAGCACGAGCAGCTTCTGCCACCCCGGCAGCGAGATCCGGCGCACCGCGAGCCAGCCGACGACGCCCAGGCTCGCCACCAGGGCGATCGTCGACGCCCGCAGCGCCCCGTCGACGGTCCAGGACCCCGTGGCCGCGACCCCCACGAAGACCATCGGCAGCGCCAGCACGCCGAGCGCCCCGGTGCACACGGCCACCATGTGCCGGGCCTCGGCGGGGCTGGGCAGCGCGGCGTGCACGGCGATGTGCGACACCATGTCGGCGAGCAGCACCGCGAGCACCGTGCCCCCGACGGTGATGAGCAGGGTCGTCGCCGCGACCCCGGCGGTGACGTCCCCGTGCGACCGCAGGGTGAGGACGACGGCCAGCGCCGCGAACGTGACGTAGACCCGTTCCTTGAGGCGGTCGGCGCGCTCCTCCGGGGTGGGCGCGGGGGCGTCGGCGCGGGCTCGGCGGTCCATCGGCCCAGGCTAGGGCCGGGTCACCCGAACGTGTGCGATCCGCTCGTCCTGACACCGCGTCTTGTCTTCTGAGGAGTACCTAACTTAGGTTTGGCTCACCTTCGCCACGGCGCCCGCTCGGAGCGCCCTCGTGCGCGAGCCTCACCCGCTCAGGAGTCGCTTCGTCATGCCCGCACGCCCGCCCGTCCCGCCCCGCCGCACCGCCCTCCGGTCGGTCCCGGCCCTGGTCGCGGCCGTCGTGGTGGCAGCGCTCGCCGGGTGCACCGGGGTGGCCGGGGCGTCCGGCGGGACGGCGGCGGTCGCGGGCGACCGGCCCGCGCTGGCCGACCTGACGCCGCTGGACGAGCCCCGCGCCTGGGAGGGCGAGCAGACCGCCGTCGCCGCCGCGACGCCGGTGGACCCCGTGGCCGACGACCCGCAGCCCGCGCTGCCGGTCACGCTCACGGACGCGCAGGGCACCGAGGTCACCGTCACCGACACGAGCCGGGTGCTGGCGCTCGACCTCTACGGGTCGACGTCCCGCATCCTGTTCGAGCTCGGGCTGGGCGGGAGCGTCGTCGGCCGGGACTCGTCGTCCGACTTCCCCGAGATCGCCGACCTGCCCGTGGTGACGACGAGCGGGCACGACCTGTCCGGCGAGGCGATCCTCGAGCTCGCGCCGACGCTGATCATCACCGACACCACGCTCGGCCCGTGGGACACCGTGCTGCAGATGCGGGACGCGGGCATCCCCGTGGTCGTGGTCGACGCCCACCGTGAGCTCGGCACGGTCGGCGACCTGATCGCGTCGGTCGCGGCGGCGGTCGGGCTCCCGGACGAGGGCGCCGCGCTCGCCGCGCGCACGCAGGCCGCGATCGACGACGTGCGCGCGCAGGTCGGCCGGCTCGCGCCCGACGACCCGGCCGACCGGCTGCGGGTGGTGTTCCTCTACCTGCGCGGCCAGGCCGGCGTGTCCTACCTGTTCGGCGAGGGCTCGGGCGCGGACTCGCTGATCGAGGCGCTCGGCGCGGTCGACGTCGCCGGCGAGATCGGCTGGCAGGGCATGCGGCCGGTGACCGACGAGGGGCTGGTCGCCGCCCAGCCGGACCTGGTGCTGGTGATGACCAAGGGGCTGGAGTCGGTCGGCGGGGTCGACGGGCTGCTGGAGCAGCTGCCCGCCGTGGCGCAGACGCCCGCGGGCGAGCACCGGCGGATCGTCGACATGGCCGACACCCAGGTGCTGTCGTTCGGGCCCACCTCGGCGCAGACGCTCGACGCGCTCGCGCGGGCCTTCTACGCGCCGGACGCGTCGTGACGGCGCTGCGCGAGCCCGGCGCGGACCGGGTCGCGCCGGCCGGCGCACCGAGCACCCCCGCGCCCGGCCCGGCCCGCACCCGGCACCGCCGCGTCGTGCCGCTCGGGATCGGCCTCGTCGTCGCCCTGCTCGCCCTCGCGGTCATCGCCGCCGGCATTGGGCAGCTCCGCGTCCCGCCCGCGGAGGTCCTGGGCTCGGTGCTGCACCGGCTCGGCCTGGACGTCGGCCCGCTGCCGAGCCACGCGAACGGCGACGCCGCGCTGTGGACCATCCGGTTCCCGCGCGTCGTGATGGCCGTGCTCGCGGGCGCCGCCCTCGCGACCGCCGGCGCCGTCATGCAGGGCGTGTTCGGCAACCCGCTCGCCGACCCGGGCGTGGTCGGGGTGTCCTCGGGCGCGGCGCTCGCGGCGTGCACCGGCATCGTGTTCGGCCTGAACTTCCTCGGCGCGTTCACCTCGGCGGCGCTGGCGTTCGTCGGCGGCCTCGTCACGACGCTGGTGGTCTACCTGCTCGCCCGGTCCGGCGGCCGCACCGAGGTGGTCACGCTGGTGCTGACCGGCGTCGCGGTGAACGCCGTCGCCGGTGCCGGGATCGCGCTCCTCACCTTCCTCGCCGACACCCAGGCGCGCGAGCAGATCGTGTTCTGGCAGCTGGGCTCGCTGAACGGGACCCGCTGGCAGTACGTGGCCGTGGTCGCGCCGTTCGTCGCCGTCGGGCTGCTCGTGGCCCTGCTGGTCGCGCGGCGCCTCGACCTGCTGGCGCTCGGGGAGCGGGCCGCGCGGCACGTCGGCGTCGACGTCGAGCGGCTGCGCGTCGTCAGCATCGTCGCGGTCGCCCTGCTCACCGCCGCGGCCGTGGCGTTCTGCGGGATCATCGCGTTCGTCGGGCTCGTGGTGCCGCACCTGGTCCGGATGCTCGTGGGCCCGGGGCACCGGGCGCTGGTGCCGCTGAGCGCGCTGGGCGGGGCGGTGCTGCTGCTCGCCGCCGACCTCGTCGCCCGCACCGCGGTGGCCTATGCGGACCTGCCGATCGGCATGCTGACCGCCCTGGTCGGCGGGCCGTTCTTCTTCTGGCTCATCCGCCGCACCCGCCGCCGGGCCGGGGGCTGGGCGTGAGCGCGGCGGAGGTCGAGCTGGCCGGGGCCGGGTACGACGTCGACGGGGTGACGCTGCTCGACGGCGTGGACCTGCGCGTCGAGGCCGGCGAGCTGCTCGCGGTGGTCGGCCCGAACGGCGCAGGGAAGTCGACGCTGCTGGGCCTGCTCGCGGGCGACCTGCACCCGACCCGCGGCACCGTGACGTCCGACGGCGCCCCGGTCGAGCGCCTGAGGCCCGCCGACCTGGCCCGCCGGCGCGCCGTGCTGCTCCAGGAGCACGGGCTGAGCTTCCCGTTCACGGTCGCCGAGGTCGTCCGCATGGGCCGGGCGCCCTGGCGGGGCACCGCCGCCGAGGACGACGACGACCGCCTGGTGGCCGGGGCCGCCGCCGCCGCGGACGTGCTGCACCTCGCCGAGCGCCGGTTCCCGACGCTCTCCGGCGGCGAGAAGGCGCGCACCGCCTACGCCCGCGCCCGGGCCCAGGCGACGCCGGTGCTGCTGCTCGACGAGCCGACCGCGGCGCTCGACCTGCGGCACCAGGAGATGCTGCTCGGCCAGGCGCGCGAGCTCGCCCGCGCGGGGCACGCGGTCGTCGCCGTCCTGCACGACCTCAGCCTCGCCGGCGCGTACGCCGACCGGGTGCTGCTGCTCGGCGGTGGCCGGGTGCGGGGTCTCGGCGCGCCCGCCGCGGTGCTGCGCCCCGAGCTGCTCGGCGCCGTCTACCGGCACCCGGTCGAGGTCCTCGTCCACCCCCGCACGGGCGACCTGCTCGTGCTGCCCGACCGCACCGCCGGCACCGGCGACGGCGCCGCCCGCACCACCCCGGAGGACCCCCGATGACCCCGACGCCGCTCCGCGCCCTCGCGGCCGCCGCGCTGACCGCCGCCGCCGCGCTCGCCGCCGCCGGACCCGCCGCCGCCGCGCCCCAGGTGGTCGTCGCCGGCGAGGGCGGGCAGGCCGTCGCCGCGGCGGACGCGCCGACGCGCGTGCAGGTGTCCGGCACCGGCTTCCAGTCGGTCGCGGGCGGGTTCGGCGGCGTCTACGTGCTGTTCGGCTGGGTCGACCCCGCGTCCGACGGCTGGCGGCCGTCCGCCGGCGGCGTGTCCGGCGTCCAGTACCGGTACGCCGTCGACGTGCAGGGGCAGGAGAACGCGGGCTACCAGCGGTTCGTCGCGTTCCCCGGCTCGACCACCGCCGTCGAGGCCAACGGGGGCGAGGTCGCCGAGGACGGCTCGTGGTCCACGGACCTCACGATCCCCGGGGCGACGATCACGGCCCTGGACGCCGACGGCGGGACGGTGGAGGTCGACTGCCGGGTGGTGACCTGCGGCGTCATCACGATCGGCGCGCACGGGGTCGCGAACGCGAACAACGAGTCCTTCACGCCGGTGACGTTCGGCGCGCCGGACGCCGCGGCCGCCGCCGCGCCGAGCGCGGAGCCGTCCGCCGAGCCTGCCGAGCCCACCGCCGAGC
Organism: Cellulosimicrobium cellulans; assembly: GCF_007679345.1. Lineage (GTDB taxonomy): Bacteria > Actinomycetota > Actinomycetes > Actinomycetales > Cellulomonadaceae > Cellulomonas > Cellulomonas cellulans_A. The sequence continues at coordinate 315,369 of NZ_VEGH01000001.1, read as the reverse complement.
CGACCGCCGAGGTGACCGCCGTCGCGGCCCCGGTCGACGACGGCGCGGGTGCGGAGGGCTCCGGCGCCGCGCCGTGGGTCGTCGCCGGGTCGGCCGCCGCGGCGGCGGTGGGCGCGACCGTGGCGGGGGTGGCCGCGGCCCATGGCGCCCGCCGCCGGCGGGAGGCCGGGGCGGTCGAGCCGGGCGCGCCCGGTGCGACCCCCGGCGGGGCGCCGGACGACCAGCAGCAGTGACCGAGGAGGACCGCGGCCCGTCGGGGGGCGCGGCCCGCACGATCGCCCGGGTTCCCGGGCCGGAGAGGGAGACGATGCACCGAGGAACGAGGACCCGCGCCTGGCGCGCGGTCACCGGCGCGCTGGTCGCGCTGGTCGTAGGGGCGGGATCCGCGCTCGTCGCGACCCCCGCGGTCGCCGCGCCGACGCCGACGCTGACCGTGTCGCCGACGACGGGCCTGGACCCGGAGGGCGCGACCATCACGATCACCGGCCAGGACTTCGACCCCGCGTTCACCCAGGGGCCGATGACGGCCGGGATGTACGCGCAGATCGGCTGGCTCGCGAGCACCTGGCGCCCGTCGGAGGGCGCGGCCGCGTCCGCGCGGACGAACGCCTACCGCGTCGCGGTCGAGGACACCCCGACCGGCGGCGAGTACGTGCAGTGGACGATCGGCGAGGACGGCCTGGCGGACTTCACCTGGACGCAGACGATCACGAAGGCCGCCCTGGACGCGGTCGCGATCGACGGCGGTCAGCTCGCGGTGTTCACGGTCGGCGCCAAGGGCGTCGTGCAGGCGGGCAACGAGCTCGCCGTGCCGATCGCGTTCGCCGAGCCCGTGACGGAGGAGCCGGGGACCGGGCCCGGGACGGGCGAGCCGGGGACCGGGGAGCCCGGCACGGGTGAGCCCGGCACCGGGGAGCCCGGGACGGGTGAACCCGGCACCGAGCAGCCGGGCACCCCCGCGGAGCCGACGCTCACGGTGTCGCCGACCACGGGCCTCGACCCCGCGGGCGCGACCCTGACGATCACCGGGTCCGGCTACGACACCAGCGCGCTCGGGCTCTACGGCCCGAACGCGGGCAAGCCGGCCGGCTTCTACGCGCAGGTCGGTTGGCTGGCGAGCACGTGGCGCCCGTCGGAGGGCGCGGCCTCGGCGGCGCGCACGAACGCCTACTCCGCCTGGGTGCAGGGCGTCAGCGAGACGGCGCCCTACCTGAAGTGGACCCTCGCCGCCGACGGCACCGCGGGCTTCACCTGGACGGTCACCGTCGACAAGGAGACGCTGGACGAGAAGGCCCTCGCGGGCGGCACGCTCGCGGTGTTCACCACGGGCGCCGGCGGCACGACCCAGGCCGGCAACGAGCGCGCCGTCCCGATCACCTTCGCCGCGGGCGGCGGCGGGACCCCGGGCGGCGGGACCCCGGGCGGCGGTACCCCCGGCGGCGGCGAGACCCCCGCGCCCGGTGACGGCGGCACCACCCCCGCCCCGACGTGCGTCGCGATCGACGGCGCGACCCTCTCCTGGGGCGTGCGCGAGTCGTTCCGCTCCTACATCACGAGCCCGATCGCGAACGGCTCGATCAGCACCACCGGCGTGTCCGGCTCCGGCCCCTGGACGTGGTCCTCGGGCGCCGGGCAGGTCGACGCGGCCGGCCTGGCGACCGCCGCGTGGTCCGGCGGCGTCCGGTTCACCGGCCACGACGGCGCGCTCGACCTGACGTTCGCCAGCCCCGAGGTGCGGGTCACCGGCGCCACCACGGCCTCCCTGCTGATGGCGGTGTCCTCGGGCACGGCGCCCGCGACGCGCGTCGAGGTCGCCACGCTCGACCTGTCGGGCGGCACCGCGGCGTCCACCGCCGCGCAGGTCGCCTGGTCCGGCGTCCCCGCGACGCTGACCGCGGCGGGCAGCACGGCGTTCGCCGGGTTCTACCCGGCCGGTGCCGCGCTGGACCCCGTGTCGTTCACCCTGCCGCTCGGCGCTGCGACCGGCTGCGGCACCCCCACGGTCCCGACCACGCCGACGGTCCCGACGACGCCGACCCTGCCCGGCGGCGGCGACGCCGAGCCGGCGCCGGTGCGCGAGCTCCAGGGGCTGAACGCCGCGGGCGCGGTCGTCGCCGGTGGCGAGCTCACCCTCACGGCGAACGGGTTCGGGGCGGGTGAGGGCGGCATCCGCCTCGAGCTGCACTCCGACCCGGTCCTGCTGGCCACGCTCACCGCCGACGCGTCGGGGACGGTCGCGGCGACGGTCACCATCCCGGCGTCCACGCCGGCGGGCAGGCACACGCTCGTGCTGGTCGGCGCGGGTCAGACGCTCGAGTTCCCGATCACCGTGCAGGCGGCGGCGCCGACCTGCGTGGCCCGGGCCGTGTCCGGGGCGTCGCTCACCTGGGGCGTGCGGGACTCGTTCCGCGGCTACGTGACCGGCCCGGTCGCGAACGGCTCGATCAGCGCGTCCGGCGTCGCGGGCTCCGGCCCGTGGACCTGGTCCGGCGGGACCGGGCGCTACAACACCGCGGGCGCCGTCGGCGCCACGTCCTGGTCGGGCGGCGTGCAGTTCACCGGGCACGCCGGTCAGCTGGACCTGACGTTCTCGAACCCGACGGTCCGCGTCACGAGCGCCTCGTCGGCGACGCTGACGATGACCGTCGCGAGCCCGTCCGGCTCGTCCCGCGTGGCGATCGCCACCCTGGACCTGTCCGCCGGCTCGGCCTCCTCGGGCGCCGCGCAGGTGGCGTGGTCCGGCGTGCCGGCGACGCTGACCCAGGCCGGTGCGACCGTGTTCCAGGGGTTCTACACCGCGGGCGCGGCGCTCGACCCGGTGTCGTTCACGCTGCCGCTCGGCGCGGAGGTCGAGTGCGACGCCGCATCCGGCAGCCTGGCCACCACGGGCGCCGAGCCCGGGGACGCGGTCGGCTACGCCGTCGCGCTGCTGCTGTTCGGGGCGCTGCTCACCGCGGCGGCGTACCGTCGCCGGCAGCGGACCGCCGCGGCCGCGGCCTGATCGACGGACCGGCGCGACCCGCGGGTCGCGCCGGTCCGGACCCCCGTGCCCGGCACGGTGTCGCGCGGAGGGCGACCGCGTGGCACCGTGTCCGGCGCGCCCCTTCTGCTCCGTGATCCGAGGACCCGCATGACCGCCCAGCACCCCGGCCGCCCGGCCGGTGCCACCGCACGACCCGGAGGCCGGCCGGCCGCCCACCCCGGCGCCGGCCACCCCGGCCACCCCGGCGGGAGCCACCCCGGCCACCCCGGCCGCCCCGGCGGCGCGCCCCTAGGCCCGCCGCAGGTCCCGACGCCCCCGCTGTCCCGCCGCACCAGCCTGCTGCCCGCCGTGCTCACCTGGGTGGTCGCGGCCGGCACCACCGCCGTCTACCTGGCGCTCGGCGCGGTCCTCGACGGCGCCCGCACCGGCGCCGGCGTCCCCGGGGGCGCGCTGGTCGCGATCGTCGTCGGCGTCGTCGCCCTGGCCGCCGCCGCCTTCGCGGGCCCGCGGCTGAGCCTGGGCGCGGTGGGCCGCCGCGAGGTCGAGCGCCGCGACGTGCTGCTGGACCAGATGTTCCGGCTCGGCGTCGCGTTCCGGACCCAGGAGCGCTCCGGCCGGTTCGTGTCGACCGCCACGGACGGCGTCGAGCGGGCCGCCTCCTACGAGGTCACCTTCAAGTTCCCGATCATCGCCTCGATGACCGTCCCCGTGATCGCGCTGGTCGCGCTCGGCGCGACCGTCGACTGGGTGGTGGCCGGCTGGCTCGCGCTCGCGCTGCCGGCGATCCCGCTGCTGGTCAACGGGTTCCAGAAGCTGTTCCGCAGCGTGTCCGTGCAGTACCGGATGACCGCCCGGCGGTTCGCCGCGCAGTTCCTGGACGCGATCCAGGGCCTGCCCACCTCGACCGCGTTCAACCGCGCCGGCGCCAAGGGCGCGGAGCTCGCCCGGAGCGCCGAGCAGCTGCGCCGGATGGTCATGCGGCTGCTCGCGGGCAACCAGGTCGTGCTGCTCGTCATCGACGCCTCGTTCTCCCTGGCGATGGTCGCCGCGGCGGCCGGCCTCGCGATGGCGCGGCTCCGGGACGGGGCCATCACGCCGGGCCAGGCGGTCGCCGTGGTCCTGGTGTCGACCGTGCTGCTCGAGCCGCTCGACCGCGTGGGGCAGTTCTTCTACGTCGGCATGGGCGGGCGCGCGGCGGTCCGCGAGATCGACGCGGTGCTCGCGCAGCCCGCGACCGCGGGCGACGCCCCGGGCGTGCGCACCCCTGTGACCAGCACGTTCCACGTGAATCCACGCGGCACGGCCGAGGGCGACGCGCCTGCCGACGCGGAGGCCCGGCCCGAGGCCGTCGCCCTCGACCGCGTCTCGTTCGCGTACCCGGGCGGCCGCCCGGTGCTCGACGACGTGTCGTTCACCGTGCCCCGGGGCGGGCGGGTCGCGCTCATCGGCCCGTCCGGCTCGGGCAAGAGCACCGTCGCCGCGCTGATCCAGGCGCACCTGCGCCCGGCGAGCGGCGCCGTCCGGGTCGGCGGCCACGACGCCACCGCCGTCCCCGTCGACTGGGTGCGCGCGCAGACCGCCGTGGTCGCCCAGACGACCTACCTGTTCACCGGCACGCTGGCGGACAACCTGCGCCTGGCCGCGCCCGACGCCGACGACGACCGGCTGTGGCACGCGCTCGCCGAGGCGAACCTCGCCGACGACGTCCGCGGCTTCCCCGACCGGCTGGCCACCCGGGTCGGCGAGCGCGGGCTGTCGCTGTCCGGTGGGCAGGCGCAGCGGCTGGCGGTCGCCCGCGCGCTGCTGAAGGACGCGCCCGTGCTGCTGCTCGACGAGCCGACCAGCCAGGTCGACGCGGCCTCCGAGGCCGCGCTGGTGGAGGCGCTCGACCGGGCCGGCGAGGGTCGCACCGTCGTCGTGGTCGCGCACCGGCTGAGCACGGTCCGCGGCGCCGACGAGGTGCTGGTGCTCGCCGAGGGCCGCATCGTCGAGCAGGGTCCGCCGGACCGGCTCGGCGGCATCGACTCGTACTACGCCCGCGCGCTGGACCTGTCCGGCGTCGCCGCGGGCCCGCTCACCGAGCAGGAGGCCCGCCCGTGAGCGCCGCCACGCACGCCACGCCCGCCGCCGACGCCCCGGCTGCCGGCGCCCCGCCCGCCGACGTCCCGCTGAGCCGCGCGGCGATCTCCCGGCGCCTCGTCCGGTTCGGCCGCCCCGTGCTGCCGCCGCTCGCCGCGTCGCTGGTCTGCCGGGTGCTCGGCCAGCTGCTCGGCATCGCCCTGCTCGGCGTCTCCGCGTGGGGCGTCGCCCGCGTCGCGGAGGACCCGGCGGCCCCCATCGCGCCGGTCGTCTGGACCCTGGTCGTGCTGTCGCTGGTCAAGGGGGTGCTGCGCTACCTCGAGCAGTTCACCGGGCACGCCGTCGCGTTCCGGGCCCTGGCGATGCTCCGCGTCGACTTCTACGACCGGCTCGCCCCGCAGGCACCGGCGGGCGTGCTGTCCCGGCGCACCGGCGACCTGGTCAACCGCGCGACCAAGGACGTCGACCGCGTCGAGGTGTTCTTCGCGCACACCCTGGTGCCGGCGGTGAGCGCGGTGGTCGTCCCGGTCGTGGTGCTGGTCGTGCTGGCTGCCGGGTACGACCCGGTGCTCGCGCTCGTGCTGCTGCCGTTCCTCGTGCTGGTGGGGGCGGTCGTGCCCGGCTGGGGCCGCACGCCCAGCGCCGTCGCCGCGACCCGGGTCCGCGCCGCGCGCGGCCGGCTCGCCCAGCTGGTGACGGAGTCGCTGCAGGGCGTCCGCGAGGTGCTGGCGTTCGGTGCCGCGGGCCGCCGCCGCGCCGAGGCCCGGGCCGTCGCGGCGGACGTCGACGCCGGGCTCGCGGGGCTCGCGACCTGGACCGCGCGCCGCCGGGCCGCGAACTCCGTGCTCATGGTCGGCGCGGTCGTGACCGTCGCGCTGGTCGGCGCGGCGCGCGTCGGCTCCGGCGCCCTCGACTGGCCCGCGTACGCCGTGGCCGTCGTGCTCGCCCTGGCGGTGTTCACCCCGGTGCTCGCCGTCGAGGACGTCGCACCCGACCTGGAGCAGGCGTTCGCCGCCGCCCGCCGGATCTGGCGGATCACCGACGCCGCGCCCGCCACGACCTCGCCCGCCGACCCGGTGCGGCTGCCGGACGGCCCGCTCGACGTCCGGTTCGAGGGCGTCGGGTTCACCTACCCGGCCCCGGACCTCGACCCGGACGACCCGGCCGCGGCCGCGCTGCGGTCCGTCGAGCGCCGGCCGGTGCTGACGGGGCTCGACCTGCACGTCCCCGCCGGCAGCACCACGGCCGTCGTCGGGTCGTCGGGCTCCGGGAAGTCGACGCTGGTCAACCTGCTGACGCGCGCCTGGGACCCGGACGCCGGGCGGGTGCTGCTCGGCGGCGTCGACGTCCGGGACGTGTCGCTGGAGGACCTGCGCCGGCACGTCGCCGTCGTGGGTCAGAGCACGTACCTGTTCAACGACACGCTCGCCGCCAACCTGCGCCTCGCGGCACCCGAGGCGACCGACGCCGAGCTCGAGGCGGCCTGCCGGCGGGCCGCGCTGCACGACGCGATCGTGGCGATGTCGGACGGCTACCAGACCCGGGTCGGCGAGATGGGGGAGCGGCTGTCCGGCGGGCAGCGGCAGCGGGTCGCGATCGCGCGGGCGCTGCTGCTGGACGCCCCGGTGCTGGTGCTCGACGAGGCGACGAGCCAGCTCGACGTCGCGACCGAGGCGGAGATCCAGGACGCGCTGGCCGAGGCGGCGCGGGGGCGGACGGTGCTGGTGATCGCGCACCGGCCGGGCGCGGTCCGCACCGCCGACCGGGTGCTCCGCATCGACGACCTGAGGCGGGGCTGACGCAGGGCGGCTCGACCGGTGGCAAGCGGTGGGACAACCCAGAGCGGCTGGTGCGCCTGCTCGTCGGCGGCGTGGTGCAAGATGGGCAGACGAGCGTCTAGCACGGACGCAGACGGAGGAGGGCGGGCGAGCGTGGTGCTTCCCGACGTTGGTCGCGTCGCTGTGATGTCCATCCGATCCGGCTTCGCGGAGGCGATCCTCGACGGTCGCAAGGGCGTGGAGTTCCGGAAGCGGCCACTGGCCGGCGACGTGACGACGGTGCTGATCTACGCGACAGTGCCGGTCGGCCGGGTGATCGGAGCGTTCGAGGTCGCGGGGCAGGAGATCGCAAGCCCGACTGCACTGTGGGAGCGCCACAAGCAGCACGCCGGGATTCCGCGAGCCGCGTACAGGGAGTACTACCACGGCAAGCGTTCGGCGGTTGGCATCATCGTCAGCGACGCCAGGCGTCTCGCACGCCCTCTCGCGCTGAGGGAACTGGATCCTGGTCTCGCCGCGCCGCAGAGTTTTGCCTACCTCCGGTTGAACCCGAGTCACGGAACGAGTGAGGCCGATGCGTCGCTTCGGGAGGCGTTGACGCTTATCCCTCGATAGATCTACGTCGGGTACCCGCGTCGTAGATCGAGCCGAAGAAGCGGGCCGATATCTCGAGTGGTGATTGCAGGGTTGTTTCCGCCTGCGCTCCAGGCAAGGTCCAGAGCCGGTCGTAAAGGACTGGGTGACGTAGAGTCTCGGTGTCAACGAAACGCAGTGCGGTCGCGGTGCCGTCACGGGCGACAGACAAGATGTTCTCGCGACCGTAGACACCGAGGCGTCGGTAGCGGGCGTACAGCTGCTCGGGGTGGGCGGCGTCGACCTCAACGAGGTGCGATACGGCGACAACGGCACCGATCCCACGCTTCCCGGTGTCAGACGCGTACCAAGCGATGCGTGCTGGGGCCCTGGGTGAACGCCCAGGAGTCCGGTAGTAGACGTGCTCACGACTCAAGGTGAGCAATCCCGTCTCCACCCAGAGCGTGTCCGTCAAACCAAAAAGCTGTCGTGCCCACACCGGCTGGATCGGGATCAAGTAGGACGGCAGATCACTGTCTAGCAATTTCGCGGGCCAGAGCGCCCGTTCGAGCGCCAAGGTCCGCTCGGGAGAGGTTGCTTCGGTCACGGCGTCGCGCACGTGAGCGTTGAGCGCGGCATCCCCGCTCATCGCAGCGACCGCCTCGGCGCGCGAGCGCACGTCGAGGACGGCAGCCTCCATGGTTTCCTGGATCTGGCGGTAACCGTCGCTCAGCAGATCGGACCGTACGTGGCGAGCGAGATGCGGGTCACTGATGCGAATCCTGTTCAGACGGTGCGCCAGCGCGTCTTGGCGGAGCTGGAATGCGATCAACTTGCTCACCGTCACGCCCGCCGTGGAAGGTGCAGAACGCAGAAGGGGAACCTCAAGAGCGCCGTCCCGTGCCCGAGGCGCGCTCGCCCAAGTGGCCACCGGCGCTCCCAGAGGGTCATGGACCCACCACCTCGTCGAGGCGGTATCGGCTGCGACGTCGTGGAGTCGTCGATTGAAGGCCGTCCGACGCTCCCCTCCCGCGTTGTCGAGGAGCGAACCGACCTGCCCCTCCGCCCCGCCCCGGAGCAGCGCGACCTGGAAGCCGGTGCCGCGGAGATTGTCAGGTTGGTAGCGGCTGGCGTCGGCGAGCTCGTCGAGGTGGACGATTACCTCCTGTGGGTGGAGCAGATGCATTCCAAAGACGTCGGTCGCGAGGGGCCCGTAGGTCTTGATGAGCGCATCGTCCCGAGTCACGAGGATTGTCACGCCCCCGGCCGCAGCGCTGATGATGTGGTTACAGTCGCTCCTGTCTTTGGCGGGTATGGAACCGACGGCTCCTTCCCAGCTTCGCTTGGCGCGTTCGTATGCGCTCGGCGGGTAGTCGAGTGCCTCGAAGCCGGCGAGCGCTTTCATGTGCCGCGTCCGTCGCGTTGGATCGGGATCGTCTGCGGCCTCCCGGAAGGACTCGGTGGTGACCTTGAGAGTGATCTGGTCCCGCAGCCAGTCCGCCTCAAGCGACTGAGACTGCTCTGCCCCCTCGCGATCGCGGTCGACAGTCAAGTCCTTGAACACGTTGTGATCGATTGCGATCGGCGTCGTCAGCGGTTCCTCGCCGAGAGTGAACAGATCGGGAAGATTGTTGGACAACCACCAGACGAGCAGAGTCGCACCATCGCGGCCACGCCCTGGAACTTCCGATCGGGGCCGGAAATCTAGGGACTTCCACAGCCCAGTGGCCGCCACGTAGTCCCGCCGGCATTTCACGAGGATGCCCGCGAGATCGCGATGATCGTCGGCAAGTCGCCGTACGAGAAGCTGAGCCACGCCGCGGCCCCGTGTGTGGGGCGCAACGCATAGGTGGATGAGCCGGACTCGACCGTATGCGACGGAGAACAGGGCGTAGCCCGCGAGGGCACCCTGCCCATCGACAGCTGTCAGCACGTCGCCGCGCTCGGCGAGACTTCGGATCGCGCCGGCGGGCATCAGACCGAGAGTCCCCTTGTTTGCGTCGGCCAAAGAGATCACGGCGTCGGTGAGTGCGGTGCTCGGGTAGTAGGACAGCGTGAGTACGGGTTGGCCGCCATCGAGAGGCATGCTCGACTTCGTACCGCGCGGACACGGTGTCGCGGTAGCCCCACTTGGGTGGTGGCGCCAGGAACGTTGTCAGCGGTCGTAGCGCCGAGGGGTTGATCCGTGCTGCCGAGCGCGCGGGGTCAGGCGGTGCGGGTCGCGATGACGTCGCGGGACGCGCGGCCGGCCGCCAGGCCCCGGCGCTCGAACTTCGTCAGCGGCCGGTGCGCCGGGCGCGGCGCGTAGCCGTCGTAGGGGTTCGACAGCCCGGGGTCCGCCGCGACGACCTCGACCATCCGCTCGGCGTACGGCTCCCAGTCGGTGGCGCAGTGCAGGACCCCGCCCACCCGCAGCCGGCTGCGCAGGAGCGCGACGTGGTCGGGCGCGATGATCCGCCGCTTGTGGTGCCGGGCCTTCGGCCACGGGTCCGGGAAGTAGACGTGCACCGCGGCGAGCGAGTCGGGCGCGATCAGCCGGCGCACCAGGTCGAGCGCGTCGCCGTGCGCCACCCGGACGTTCGTGAGGCCGCGCTCCTCGGCCAGGGCCAGCAGGTTGGCGACGCCGGGCAGGTGCACCTCGACGGCGAGGTAGTCGCGGGCCGGGTCGGCGGCCGCCATGGCGGCGGTGGTGTCGCCCATGCCCGACCCGATCTCCAGGACGAGCGGCGCCGACCGGCCGAACAGCGCGACCGCGTCGAGCGCGCCGTCGGGCCCGGTGGGGGGCAGGCCGAGCGCGGGGTCGTGCACGGAGACGCCGAACCGCGGCCACAGCCGCTCCAGCGCATCGGCCCGGCGGGCGCCGAGCGTGGCCTTGCGGGGGTGGAAGGTGCGGACCGGCTCGCCGGCCGTCTGGGAGGGGTGCTGGAAGGCGTCGCCCGGGCGCGGCTCGCCGGCGGGCGGAGGAGCGGGGAGGTCCGGGGCGGGCACGGCGTCGAGGGTAGTCGCGCGGGGACGACGCTCACGCGGTGCGGGCACGCTCACCGCGTGCCCGCACCGCGCCGCATGCACGTGCCCACCGCGCGCCCGGGTCAGCCGTGCGCCTCCGTCCCGGTGTCCGCCATCACCCAGAACCGCTCGCCGAACGGCCCGGTGATCCCCGCGATCCGCCCGTACGGCGTGTCCTCCGGCGCGAGGTGCACCGACCCGCCGAGCCGGGGCGCCGCCGCCGTGATCGCGTCCGTGTCGGCCACCCGCAGGTAGACCGCCCACTCCGGCCGGTCGCCGCCGCCGATCCCGCCGACCGGCCGGCCGTCGAGCAGCAGCGTGGTGTAGTCGAACCCGGGTCCGCTGATGTCGTCCAGCGCGTACCCGAACAGCCCGGTGTAGAACGCGCGGGCCGCCGCCGGCTCGGCGGACATCTGCTCGGTCCACGCGAGCGCGCCGTGCTCGTCGACGGCCTCCGCGCCGAGGGACGTGCCCGCCTGCCAGAGCGCGAACCGCGCGCCGACCGGGTCCTCGAGGACGGCCATCGCGCCGAAGTCCATGACGTCCATCGGGGCGGCGAGCGCGCGGGCCCCCGCCGCGACCGCCGCCTCGGTCCGCACGCGGACGTCCGACGTCGCGAGGAACGTGAGCCACTGCGGCTCGGCGCCCTCGGGCACGTACCCGCTGAGCGCGGCCGCGCGCCGGCCGCCGACGAGCGCCTCGGAGTAGAACCCGGTCTCCTCGGTGCCGATCTCCCACTCCCAGCCGAGCAGGTGGCCGTAGAACTGCCGGCCGAGCTCCAGGTCCGGGACGGCGAGCTCGACCCAGCAGGGCGTGCCGTCGGGCCAGGCGGTGTCGCGCGTGGTCATCGTGGTCCCCGTCCGTCGACTCCGGCGCGACCCGGTCGGCCCGCCACCGGACCATCAGACCACTGGCCGCCGACACCGACCAGACCCCCGGCTACGGGGTCGGGGAGGGCACCGGGGCGACCTCGACCGGGTCCGGTGCCGCGCCCTCGGCGGGGGAGGGCGGCGGTGTGGGCGTCGCCGAGGAGCCCCCCGCGGTGGACCCGGACGGCGCGGGCCCGGACGGCGCGGGTGCCGTGCCCGGTGCGGGGGTGGACCCCGGCGCCGGGGGCGCGCTCCGCGTGCCGGCGTCGGCGCTCCCCGGAGGGGCCGCCCCCGGCGCGGTGGGCGCGGGGCTGGGCGGACCGGCGACCCCGGACGACCCCGGTGCGGTGCTCCCCGCGGCCGGGGGCGCGGTCGGCAGCACCGCCCCCCCGAACCGCCGCGCCGGGTCGGCGATGCCGTCCCGGAACGCCGCCAGGCTGTTCGGCCGCGAGTCGACGCGCCAGTCGTTGGTCGCGAGCTCGCCGCCGACGTAGGTGGTGACGGCCAGGTTGAACCAGGAGAACCCGATGACGTCGTCGTTGCGCCCCGGGTCGAAGCCGCCGAAGAACGAGCGCAGCCAGGCCGGTTTGGTGCCGCCGATCTCGGACGCCCCGACCTCGGCGAACAGGATCTTCTTGTCCGTGATCTCGCGGAGCTGGTCGAGGGTGCGGTCGTAGGTGTACGCGAACGTCGAGTCGTTGCCGGCGCGGATCGGTGGCCGCTGGTAGCCGGACACGCCGACCCAGTCCACGTAGGCGTCGCCGGGGTAGAGGCTCGCCGGGTAGCTGAACCGCGCGAGCGGGCCGCCCAGGTTGTTGATGATGTTCGGTGCCCACACCCAGATGACGTGCCGGTTGGCGCCGTTCGCCTCGAAGACGTCGTGCACGTGCCGCCACATGTCGGCGAAGTCGCCCCGGCCGTTGCCGTTGACCGACCGGCCGCCGGCGTTCTGCTCGGCCCACGGGTACCAGGAGCCGTTCATCTCGTGGTCGAACCGGATGGCGACCGGCAGGCCGGTGCGGACGACGTCCTGGGCGAACCGGGTGAGGTAGGCGTCCCAGTCGCCCTCGATGATGCGCGGCAGCGCGTAGGCGGGCTCGTCGGTGACGCCGTTCTTGGCCTCGATCGGGCGCGACTCCCAGGTGAGCAGGGGCAGCATGCCGCGCTGCCACGCCCGGGTGACGGCGTTCGCGCGGTACCCCTGGTCCCAGCCGCTGAAGTACCCGACCATGTTCGGCGTCCGCCCGACCTTGACCGCGGCGGCGTCGAACGTGGACCAGCTGAACGGCGCCTGCTCGGTGTACATGCCGTAGTACCGCTGCGCCGGGTCGAGCAGCGCGGCCCGGGAGGGCGCGGTGGGCGCGGGCTCCGGCGCCGGTGTCGCGGGTCCCCCGGTCGGCGGGCCCTGCGCGGGGCGGCCCGGTGCGGGCGGCGCGGCGACGGCGCCCGTGCCGCCGGCCGTGACGGCGCCGGCCCCGGCCGCGCCCGCGGACCCGCCCGGGCGCCCGGAGCCGGAGCCGCCCGAGCGCCCGCCGGAGCCCGATCCGGACCCGGACCCCGACCCGGACCCCGACCCGGTGCCCGCCCCGGACCCGGCCGACTCCGCAGCCCGCTCCCGCTCCTCGGCCTGCCGCTGGGCCTCGCGCTCCGCCTGCGCCTGCGCGGCCGCCGCCTGACCGTTCCGCCGGGCTGTCTGCTCGCGCCCGACGACCCCGCGCAGCGCGTCTCCCTCGGCCTCGGCCGCCGCGAGCCGGCCCTGCAGCGCGTCGTTCTCCGCGCGGAGCCGCAGCTCCGCGGCGGAGGGCCCGTCCCGGTCGCCGCCGTCGGGCAGCCCGGTGGGCGACGTCCACACCAGGACGGTCAGGGTCACGAGCGCGACGACCACCGCGGCGGTGGCGGCGCGGGCGCGGACGGTCATGCCGCGGGTGCCCGGCAGCCACCACGGGGCGCCGGTCAGGGTGGGGGCGGACGGCTCAGACATAGAGGAGGGCCTCCGAGGCGAGCAGGACGGCGGCGACCAGGTACGGCACGGCCGCGAGTGGGTTGGGGCGGCGCCGCGTGGCGGGCGGCGTCGCGGCGCGCGTCCCGCCCCGGGCCGGGGCGACGGCGGGTGCGGGTGCGGTCGCGGCGGGTCCGGCCGGCACCGCCGGCACGGGGGCGGAGGCGAGGGAGAGGTGGGCGGGCCACTGGTCCGCGGCCGCACCGTCCCGCGCGGCCACCGACACCAGCGCGGGCACCGGCACCGCCCCCGCCCCGGGTCCCGGCGCGTCCGCGCCGGCCGTCGCCCGGTCCGCGTCGTCCCCCGCGTACGCGCCGGCGCGCGTCCCCCAGCCGGACACGTGCGCCATCCGCAGGAACCCGAGCAGCCGCACCGGCATGAGGAACAGCGTCGACACGACGATGTACACCGGCAGCCGGAGCACGTCGCCGGGCACCTCCTGCAGGTGCCGGATCTGCCGGACGGTCATGGACAGCACCGAGGACGCGAGCATCAGCGCGATCACGGCGTACCAGCCGCGCTGGGCACCGTACGTCTCGAGCATCGCCTCGTACAGGTTGACCCCGGTCCCGGTCGACGCGCGGTACACCCAGCCGGCGATGGTCCCGAGCAGCAGGAACGGCAGCAGGATGTCGGCGGTGAAGAACACGGCGAGCAGCGGGGCGTGCCGCGCCATCCAGGGCAGCATCCGCAGGGTGTTGTACTGCGAGCCCCGCGCCCAGCGGAGCTGCTGCCGGAACAGCTTCCCGACCCGGAGCGGGGCGTCGGTGTAGACGAGGCTGGTGTGCTGGTACGCCGTCCGGTACCCCTGCTTCAGGGTGAGGTTGGTCAGGGTGCGGTCGTCGCTGACCTCCAGGAACACGCCGAGGAACCGCTGGGCGAGGAACGCGGGCATGGACCGGACCAGCACGTGCCGCCGGAACGCGATCGTGCGCCCGGGCAGGCAGCCGACGGTGCCGAGCACCGACTGCGCCGGCATCGCGTACAGCGAGCGGGTGTTCTCCAGCCAGTCGGCCCACCGGGTGATCCAGGACCGGGCCGGGTCGAGGATGCGCTGCCGGGTGGTGACCCCGCCGACCCGGGGGTCGGCGAACGGCTTGACGAGCTCGGCCAGCGTGCCGGGGGTCCAGACCGTGTCGGAGTCGAGCAGGACGACCACGTCGTGCCGGGAGGCCTCGACCCCGATCCGGACCGCGTTCCGCTTGCCGGGCACCGGGGTGTGCTCTCGGCGCACGAGCGGGGCGAACTCGTCGCAGACCCGCTCCAGACCGGGGTTCGGTGCCCCGTTGATGACGACGACCACCTCGTCCGGCTGCTGCTCGACGACGCGGCGGAGCACGTCCCGGAACAGGTCGAGCGGCTCGTCGACCACGGGCACCACGACGCTGGTCGTCTCGTGGTGAGGGGCGGTCCAGGGCCGGTAGCGACGGGACAGCACGACCTTGATCAGCCACAGCGCCCACACCAGGGCTGAGAAGACGGCGAACAGGTAGATCTCGTGCTGGTCGGTGACGGTGTGCCGGACCTGGAGGATGAAGATGAACACGGCCTACCCCCGCGGCGCGCGGTGCTCTGGCGGTGTGCTGGGCGGACGGGTCGTCCCGTCGAGCGGAGGGGAAGCCTCCGGCATGCGGTGCCTGCGGTGCCTGGTGCCTGCGGTGCGAGTGCGGTGCAGCGGCTCCTGCGCGGTTCGCCCGCCCCGAGGGGGCGTCGCGTCCCAGAGTGGGGGCAGGGCGCCGAGGTGCGCAAGGCCTCGGGTCCGGATCTGCTCACCTGACGGACCGGCCCTGTCCGGATGCCGGGCACGACGAAGGGGCGCCCCGACCGGCCGGCGCTCCCTCCGCGCGCCGACCGGCCGGGACGCCCCGTCCCGTGGCCGCCCGTCAGGCGGCGGGCCGCCCCAGACCGGCGAACTCCCAGCCGGCGGTCCGCCAGCGGGTGGGGTCGAGCTTGCCGCGCGCGTCGACGACGCGGGGCGTGGCGGTCAGCGGCGCCAGCTTGTCGGCGTCCGCGTTCGCGAACTGGTCCCACTCGGTGAGCACCAGGACGACGTCGGTGCCCTCGACGGCCTCCTCGATCGAGGTGGCGTAGGACAGGGTCGGGAACGAGCGGCGCGCGGTGTCGCCGGCCTCCGGGTCGAAGACGGTGACCTGGGCGCCGCGCAGGTGCAGCGCCGCGGCGACGTTCAGGGCCGGCGAGTCGCGGACGTCGTCGGTGTCCGGCTTGAACGCCGCGCCGAGCACGCCGATCCGCCGGTTCAGCACCGAGCCGCCGCAGGCCTCGACGGCCATGTCCAGCACGCGCTCGCGCTGGCCCATGTTGATCTCGTCGACCTGCTGCAGCAGCGCGGAGGCGCGGTAGGCGCCGAGCTCGTTCGCACGGTGCATGAGGGCGCGGATGTCCTTGGGGAGGCAGCCTCCGCCGAACCCGAGGCCCGCGTTGAGGAACTGCCGGCCGATGCGGACGTCGTGGCCCAGGGCGTCGGCGAGGACGGTGACGTCGGCGCCGGCCGCCTCGCAGACCGTGGAGATCGCGTTGATGAACGAGATCTTCGTGGCGAGGAACGCGTTCGCGCTGACCTTGACCAGCTCGGCGGTCGGCAGGTCGGTCACGACGACCGGGGTGCCCTCGGCGATCGGGCCGGCGTACACCTCGCGCAGCGTGGCCTCGGCCCGCTCCGAGGTGCCGCCGAGCACGATGCGGTCGGGGTGCAGCGTGTCCTCGACGGCCTTGCCCTCGCGCAGGAACTCCGGGTTCCAGACGAGCTCCAGCGAGACGCCCGCGGGGACGTGGGCGGCGACGACCTCGCGCAGCCGGGCGGCGGTGCCGACCGGGACGGTCGACTTGCCGACGATCAGCGCGTCCTTGGTGAGGTTCGACGCGATGGTGGTCGCGGCGGACTCGACGTAGGACAGGTTCGCGGCGTGGCTGGTCTTCATCTGCGGCGTGCCGACGCAGATGAAGTGCACGTCGCCCCAGGCGGCGGCGGAGGCGAGGTCGGTGGTGAACCGCAGCCGGCCGGTGTCGAGGTGCTTCTCCAGCAGCGGGTCGAGCCCGGGCTCGAAGAACGGCACCTTGCCGGCGGCCAGCGCGTCGACCTTGGCCTGGTCGACGTCGGCGCCGAGCACCTCGAAGCCGAGCTCGGCCATCGCGACCGCGTGCGTGGCGCCGAGGTACCCGGTGCCGTACACGCTGATCTTGAGCGGGGCGGAGCCGGTGCGGGCGGTCGTGCCGGCCTCGGTCTCCTCGACGGGCAGGTCGGCCGCGGCCAGGCCCTCGGCGGACAGGGCGGCGGCGGAGAGGGACGCGTCGTTCATGGCAGTGCTCCTCACGGTGGGGCGCGGGTGGCGGGGAGTGCGGGTCCGGCGGGCGGTCACGGGGTCGCCGCCGGGGTCGGGGCGGGCGAGGCGGTCGCGCTGGGCGACGGCGACGGCGAGGCGCTCGGGGCGGGCGTGGCCGTCGGCGCCGCGGAGGGAGCCGGCGTCGGCGCCAGGGTCGGCGCCGGCGTGGGTGCCGGGGCGGCGGCGGCTGCCGGCTCCTCCGCGGCCGGCTGCTCCGGGACGGCGGCGGGAGCGGTCGCGAGCACCTGGCCCCCGAAGTCGCGCGCCGGGTCCGCGATGCCGGCCCGGAACGCCTCGAGGCTGTTGGCCCGGGAGTCGACCCGCCAGTCGTTGGTCGCGAGCTGGCCGTCGACGTAGGTCGTCACCGCGAGGTTGAACCAGGCGAAGCCGATCACGTCGTCGTTGCGACCGGGGTCGAAGCCCTGGAAGAACGACGACACCCACGCGGGCTTCGTGCCGCCGATCTCCGACGCGCCCACCTCGGCCAGCAGGATCTTCTTGTCCGTGATCGCGCGGAGCTGGTTCAGCGTGCGGTCGTACGTGTACGAGAAGGTCGCGTTGTTGTCGGCCTTGTACGGCGGGCGCTGGTAGCCGGAGACGCCGACCCAGTCCACGTAGTCGTCGCCCGGGTAGAGCGCCCGCAGGAACTCGGTGCTCTGGTGCGACGAGGACAGGTTGTTGACGATGTTCGGGGCCCAGACCCAGATCACGTACTGGTTGGCGCCGTTGGCCTCGAAGACGTCGTGGACGTGCTGCCACATCTTCACGTAGTCGCCCACGTCGTTGCCGTTGATCGGGGCGCCGGAGCCGGTCTGCTCGGCCCAGGGGTACCAGGTGCCGTTCATCTCGTGGTCCAGGCGGATCGCCAGGGGCAGGCCGGTCGCGGCGATGTCCTGCGCGTACTTCGTCAGGTAGGCGTCGAAGTCGCCCGCGATGATCTTCGGGAGGGTGTAGTCCGGCTCGTCGACCACGTCGTTCTTCGACGCGATCGGCCGGGACTCCCAGGTCAGCATCGGCAGCATCCCGCGCTGCCAGGAGCGGGTGACCGCGTTGGCGCGGTAGTCCTCGTCCCAGCCGCCGAAGAAGCCGACCATGGTCTGCTGGCGGCCGACGGCGTTCGCCGCGTCGTCGAACGTGGCCCAGTTGAACGGGGCCTGCTCGGTGTACATGCCGAAGTAGCGGTTCGTCGGGTTCACCAGCTCGGCCTTGCTCGGCGCGGTGGGCGTGGCGGGCGCCGCCGGCGTGGCGGGGTTCTCGGGGCGCGGGTTGGTCGGGTTGGCCGCGCCGCTGCCGGAGGACGAGCCGTGGCCGGACGCCGAGGTGCCGGCGGCGGCCGCGGAACCGCCGCGACCGGACCGGGACGACGAGCCGGAGGACTTCGACGAGCCCGACGACCCGGAGGCCGCCTGCTGGTCCGCCTCGGCGGCTGCGGCCGCCTCGGCCTCCCGCTGCGCCTGGTTCTGCGCCGCGGACTCCTCGCCCTTCTTGCGGGCGGCCTGCTCGTCGCCCAGGACCTCGCGCAGGGCGTCGGCCTGCGCGCGGCTGGACTGGAGCTGGCCCTCGAGCTCGGCGTTCCGCTGCTGGAGCGCGAGCTCGGCGGCGGTGGGCTCGTCGGCCTCGGCGTTCACGATCGAGGAGACGGTCGGCAGGTTCCACACGACGGCGGTGACGGCGACGAGGGCCAGCACGATGACGGCGGTCGCGACCCGGGCGCGGAGGGTCATCCGGCCCATCGTGGGCGCCCACCAGTGCTTGCCGCTGGGGGTGATCGGTGCGTCAGACATAGAGGAGGGCCTCCAGGGCGAACAGGACCACGGCGATCACGTAGGGGATCGCCGCGAGCGGGTTGAGCCGTCGGCGGGCGGGGGCGGGGGCGGCAGCACGGGCGTGCCGCCGCGAGCTCTCGGGTGCGGCCACGGTGGCGACCGCGGTGTGCGTCCCCGGCGCCGCGGCCGGGGCGGGGGCGGGGGACGCGATCGCGCCGGCCTCCAGCGGGGCGTGCCCCGCGACGGCGTGCACCGGCTCGCCGTACGCGCCCGGGTCGGTGGCGTGGTCGCGCTGCGTCGGGAAGCCGCCGCGGTCGACGACGTCCACCGGCGCGGTGTCGGCGATCAGGCCGAGCTCGGCCTCGAGCGTGCCGGGCTGCGGGTTCTCCTCGGCGCCACCCTGGCCCGGGTCGCCGCCGGCGTACGCACCGGCCCGGGTGCCCCAGCCGGAGGCGTGCGCCATGCGCAGGAAGCCGAGCAGGCGGACCGGCATGAGGAAGAACGTCGAGACGATGATGAAGATCGGCAGCCGGAAGAAGTCGCTCGGGACCTCCTGCAGGTGCCGGATCTGCCGGATCGCCATCGACAGCACCGAGGACACGACCATCAGGCCGATGACCCAGAACCAGCCGGCCTGGGCACCGTAGGTCTCGAGCATCGCCTCGTAGAGGTTGACGCCGGTTCCGCTCACGGAGCGGTAGACCCAGCCCGCGATCGTCCCGACGAGCAGGAACGGCAGCAGGATGTCGGTCAGGAAGAAGATCGCCAGGATCGGCGCGTGCCCGAGCATCCAGGGGAGCATCCGCAGGGTGTTGTACTGCGAGCCCCTCGCCCAGCGGAGCTGCTGCTTGAACAGCTTCTTCACCTGCAGCGGGGCGTCGGTGTAGACGAGGCTCGTGTGCTGGTAGACGGTCCGGTAGCCCTGCTTGAGGGTCAGGTTCGTCAGGGTGCGGTCGTCGGAGACCTCGAGGAACACGCCCATGAACCGCTGGGTCATGAAGTCGTCCATGACGTCGATGAGGATGTGCCGGCGGAACGCGATCGTGCGGCCCGGGAGGCAGCCGACCTGGCCGAGGACCGACTGCGCCGGCATCGAGTAGAGCGAGCGCGAGTTCTCCAGCCAGTCCGCCCAGCGGGTGATCCAGGAGCGGGTCGGCTCGAGGATGCGCTGGCGGGTGGTGACCCCGCCGACGTTCGCGTCCTTGAACGGCTTGATGAGCTCGGGCAGCGTGCCCGGCGTCCACACCGTGTCGGAGTCGAGCAGCACGGTGATGTCGTACTTCGACATCTCGGTGCCGATCTTGACCGCGTTCCGCTTGCCCGGGACGGGGGTGTGCACCCAGCGGACGAGCGGCGCGAACTCCTCGCAGACGGCCTGGAGCCCGGGGTTGACCGCGCCGTTGATGACGACGATCACCTCGTCGGGCCGCTGCTCGGTCACGCGCGTCAGCACGTCGCGGAACAGGTCGAGGGGCTCGTCGACCACCGGGACGATCACGCTGGTCGTCTCGTGGTGCTCCTCGGTCCACGGGCGGTACCGCCGGGACAGGCCCACCTTGAGGAGCCACAGGGCCCAGACGAGCCCGGAGAAGATCGTGAAGAGGTACAGCTCGGCCTGCTCGTCGAGCATGTGCCGGATCTGCAGGATGAAGATGAACATCGCTCACCTCGGCGTCGGTCGGGAGGGGGCCGGCGGCGACGGTGACGCGGCGGAGGGCGGGGACGCACGTGTGCTGTCCCGGTCGGGAGGCGTGCGCCTCTGTGACAGGAGCGGGGGCTTCGGGGGCGGTGGTGTCACCCGTTCGGACGGGCGGCGACGAGACGATCGGGTGGAGTCTGTGCGCCGGATGTGCTCCCGGCCTCGAGTGGGCCCAGCGTGTTGGACGCGGCGGGCCTCGCGCAACTCGCACCCGGCAAATCGGGCACGGTTTGTGAGATGGATCACAGCAAAGGTGTCCGGATTGCCCGCAAATGTGCAGATCACAGTCGTGCAAGTCCGACATGTCCGGAACGGGGAAGCGCTTCAACTGCTCCGCTGGTCAGCGCGCGTGTCGCGCGTTTCGAGGATGTGTCGTAAAGGGGTCGACGGCGTGAAGCCGGTCACAACGGGCAGTGACGACCGTCAGAGTCACGTGCTGCTATGACCCGGCGTCACCCGATCGGCCGAAGCGGTGCCGGGGGCCCGTGACCCACGCCCCCCGCGCGTCGGTCGTGGTCCGCCCGGGCGACCCCGGGTCGACGGCAAGAGTTGAGCGGAATAGGCTCAACTTGCTCGGCGTTGCACGGGACGTCCCGCGCGGATCCAGCGCGGTGACACCACGCACGCACGCGCGCGGCCGACCGGCCGCCGCGACCCGGACGCACGGAGGGGACGTTGGACGCGAAGCTCACCACCAAGTCGCAGGAGGCGATCGGCGACGCCATCCAGCAGGCGTCGGCCGCGGGGAACCCGCAGCTGGAGCCGGCCCACCTGCTGAACGCGCTGCTCGCCCAGGAGGGCGGCGTCGCGAACGGCCTGCTCGACGCCGTGGGCGCCGACCGCCAGGCGCTCGGCCGGGCGGTGCGCGCGATCCTCGTCAACCTCCCCGCGGCGAGCGGCTCCTCCGTCGCCCAGCCGACCGCCTCCCGGGCCACCGCCTCCGCGATCGAGGCCGCGTCCGCCGAGGCGCGCACCCTGGGCGACGACTACGTGTCCACCGAGCACCTCCTGCTCGGCCTCGCCGCCGGCCAGACCGGCGTCGCCGACGCCCTCCGCGCCCAGGGCGCGTCCCGCGACGCGCTCGCCGCGGCGCTGCCGTCCGTCCGCGGCTCCGCCCGGGTCACCAGCCCCAACCCCGAGGGCACCTACAAGGCCCTGGAGCAGTACGGGGTCGACCTGACGCAGCGCGCCCGCGACGGGAAGCTCGACCCGGTGATCGGCCGGGACGCCGAGATCCGCCGCGTGATCCAGGTGCTGTCCCGCCGGACCAAGAACAACCCGGTGCTGATCGGCGAGCCCGGCGTCGGCAAGACGGCCGTCGTCGAGGGCCTGGCCCAGCGCATCGTCGCCGGCGACGTGCCGGAGTCCCTGCGCGGCAAGCGCCTGGTCTCGCTCGACCTGGCGGCGATGGTCGCCGGCGCGAAGTACCGCGGCGAGTTCGAGGAGCGCCTCAAGGCCGTCCTGGAGGAGATCACCTCCTCCGAGGGCGAGGTCGTCACGTTCATCGACGAGCTGCACACGGTCGTCGGCGCGGGCGCCGGCGGCGAGGGCGCGATGGACGCGGGCAACATGCTGAAGCCGATGCTGGCCCGCGGCGAGCTGCGCCTGGTCGGCGCCACCACGCTGGACGAGTACCGCGAGCGGATCGAGAAGGACCCCGCCCTGGAGCGCCGGTTCCAGCAGGTGTTCGTCGGCGAGCCGTCCGTGGAGGACACCGTCGCGATCCTGCGCGGCCTCAAGGAGCGGTACGAGGCGCACCACAAGGTGACGATCGCCGACGCCGCGCTGGTCGCCGCCGCGACCCTGTCGGACCGGTACATCACCGGCCGGCAGCTCCCGGACAAGGCGATCGACCTGGTCGACGAGGCGGCGTCCCGACTGCGGATGGAGCTCGACTCCTCCCCGGTCGAGATCGACGAGCTGCAGCGCGCCGTCACCCGGCTGGAGATGGAGGAGGTCGTGCTGTCCGAGGCGGACGACCCGGCCTCCCGCGAGCGGCTGGAGAAGCTGCGCGCCGACCTGGCCGACCGCCGCGAGGAGCTCGCCGGGCTGACCGCGCGCTGGGAGAAGGAGAAGGCCGGCCACAACCTGGTCGGCGACCTCAAGGCCCGCCTGGACGACCTGCGCTCGACCGCGGACCGGCTGCTGCGCGAGGGCGACCTCGCCGCCGCCGCCCGGCTGCAGTACGGCGAGATCCCGGCGGTCGAGAAGGAGATCGCGGAGGCCGAGCGCACCGAGCGGGAGGCCGACGCGTCGGTCGCGGCCGACACCCCGATGATCGCCGACAAGGTGGGCCCGGACGAGATCGCCGAGGTCGTCGCCATGTGGACCGGCATCCCCGCCGGGCGGCTGCTGGAGGGCGAGACCGCGAAGCTGCTCCGGATGGAGCAGGTCATCGGCGAGCGGCTGATCGGGCAGTCCGCGGCGGTCGCCGCCGTCTCGGACGCCGTGCGGCGCTCGCGCGCGGGCATCGCCGACCCCGACCGGCCGACCGGGTCGTTCCTGTTCCTCGGCCCGACCGGCGTCGGCAAGACCGAGCTGGCCAAGGCGCTCGCGGACTTCCTGTTCGACGACGAGCGCGCCATGGTCCGGATCGACATGTCCGAGTACGCCGAGCGGCACTCCGTCGCGCGCCTGATCGGGGCGCCCCCGGGGTACGTCGGCTACGAGGAGGGCGGCCAGCTCACCGAGGCCGTCCGGCGCCGCCCGTACTCGGTGCTGCTGCTGGACGAGGTCGAGAAGGCGCACCCCGAGGTGTTCGACATCCTGCTGCAGGTGCTCGACGACGGCCGGCTCACCGACGGCCAGGGGCGCACGGTCGACTTCCGGAACGTCATCCTCGTGCTGACGTCGAACCTCGGCTCGCAGCACCTGGTGGACCCGCTGCTCGACCCCGAGCAGCGTCGCGCGGGGGTCATGGACGCCGTGCGCGCGGCGTTCAAGCCGGAGTTCCTCAACCGGCTCGACGACATCGTGCTGTTCGACCCGCTGTCGCTCGAGGAGATCGGCCGGATCGTGGACCTGCAGGTCGCGGCGCTCGCGGCCCGGCTGCGGGACCGGCGGCTCACGCTGGACGTCGACCCGGCGGCGCGCGAGTGGCTGGCGATCGAGGGCTTCGACCCGGCGTACGGCGCCCGGCCGCTCCGGCGTCTCGTGCAGCGCGAGATCGGCGACAAGCTGGCGCGGCTGCTGCTCGCAGGCGAGGTCCGGGACGGCGACACCGTGCGGGTCACGCGCGCGGACGACGGCGGCCTGGTGCTGACCCGGGCCTGACCACGGGCGGTGCGGTGCCGACCGCGGTGCGTCGCGCCGAGCGCGGGAGCAGGAGCTGCCGCGCCCGGCGCGGACGACCGCGCTCGGCGCCGCATGTCCGCGATGTCCGGTGTGCGCGGTGTGCAGGACCTGTGCGCCTCGCACGCCCGACTGCCGTCCTCGCAGGCCGCGGGCGAGGTCGCGTGCGACGATCGACCGCGATGAACGCGACCCTCGCCCTGGCCGCCGCCCCCGCCGCCTCCGACGCCGCGCCCGAGCTCACCGGCCTGGCCGGCTGGGTGGTGAGCGTCATCGAGACGATGGGCCCCGCCGGGGTCGGTCTCGTCGTGGCGCTGGAGAACCTGTTCCCGCCGATCCCGTCCGAGGTCGTGCTGCCCGTGGCCGGGTACGTCGCGAGCCAGGGGCAGATGAACCTCGCGTGGGCGATCGTCTCCGCGACGCTCGGCGCGGTCGCCGGCGCCTGGCTGCTCTACGGGCTGGGCGCGTGGTTCGGCCGGGCGCGGCTCCGCCGCTGGCTGGAGAAGATCCCGCTGATGGAGGTCGAGGACCTGGACCGCGCCGAGGCGTGGTTCGAGCGGCACGGCGGCGCGGCGGTGCTCATCGGGCGGTGCGTCCCGATCGTCCGCTCGCTGGTCTCGATCCCCGCCGGGCTGGAGCGGATGCCGCAGGTCCGGTTCCTGCTCTACACCGCGATCGGCAGCGCCGTGTGGAACAGCCTGCTGATCGTCGGCGGGTACGTGCTCGGCTCCCAGTGGCAGGACGTCGGGCACTACTCGGACTACATCAACTACGCCGTGTACGCGGTGATCGTGGTGCTGGTGGTGCGGTTCGTCTGGACCCGGCTGCGCCGCCGGCGGCTCGCCGCCCGCGGCTGACCGACCCCCGGCTCAGGCGAACAGCGCGCCCACCTTCGACGCGTACAGGTCCTCGCCCTTCAGCCGGCTCGTCGCCGCCGCACCGACCACGCGGCGCACCCCGTCCTCTCCGACCAGCTGCGAGGCCCCGCCGGCGCGGCCCAGCGGCAGCAGGATGCGCTCCGGCGCCGGGGCGTAGGTCGCGGTCGGCTCCCGCCCCTCGATCAGCGCCGTGATGTTCGCGGCCACCACCTCGGCGTGCGCCCGCGCCGCCGACGCGCGCTTCGACTCCGGCACGTCCGTGATGTCGCCCACCGCGAACACCGTCGGGTGCCCGGTCAGCGCCAGGGTGCCGTCCACCCGGACCTCGCCGAGGCCGTTGCGCGCACCCATCAGGTCGCCCGCCAGGTAGTCGCTCGCCGGCAGGTTGCCGTAGCAGCGGAACCACATCTGCGCCTCGACGCGGACGCCCGCCTCGGTCTCCACGACGAACGGCTCGTGCACGCCGACGTCCGACGGCGGCAGGTAGCCCAGGCGGGAGCCCAGCACCAGCTCCACCCGGTCGGCGAGCTGGCCGCGCACCGTCTCCCGCAGCTCCGGCAGGTAGTCGTCCGTGGTGAGCACGTCGTCGGCCTGGTCGACCAGGGTGATCCACAGGTGCGGGTAGGCGTCCAGCAGCTCGCCGACCAGCTCCAGGCCCACGGCGCCGGCGCCGACGACCAGGACGCGCTCCGCGCGCGCCAGCCCCTCGCGCATCCGGGCGAGCCGCGCCTGCGCGACCGCGGTCTCGGACTCGATGAACTTGGCCGGGAACGGGTACGCGGTCCCCGTCGCGAGCACCAGGTAGTCGGCGTCCAGCGTGGTGCCGTCCGCGAGCCGCACCTGCCCGGACGTCGCGCGCTCGACCTTCTGGCGCAGCACGAGACCGCGGTCAAGCAGGCGGTCGTAGCCGAAGAACACGCGGTCCTCCCACGACGGGTCGACCGCCGCGCGCAGCGCCGCCGCGGCGTGCACGAACGCGTCCTTGGGGTCCACGAGGACGACGTCGGCGACGCCGTCCAGCAGCGAGGCGACCTGCGTCCCGCCGTACCCGCCACCGACCACGACGACCCGCGGTGCTGCCATGTCCGAACCCCTCTCGCCCCGACGCGACCGCCGGACGCGGCCCCGTGCCCTCGAGCCTGCCACCGCTGCCGCGGCGCGGGATGGGACGCAGGGCCCGCCCGGACGCCGTCGGCGCGCACGCCCGTCTGTCCGGCGCTCGAGCCCGCCCGGTCGTCCCGCTGGGAGGCGAATGGATCCGATCGTGCCGACACGCCCGGGCGCGTCGGCACGATCGGGTCCATTCCCCGGTGGCGGTGCGACCCAGACGCGCCGCAGGCCCGCCGCGCGAGGTGCGCGGCGGGCCCGCGGGCGGGTGCGGCGTGCGGCGCCGCCGGCGGGTCAGGCCCCGGCCCGCGCCACCAGGTCGTCCAGCCCGGCCAGGTCGAAGCCGCCCATGCCGAAGCCCGCGACGACGCGCATCGGCATGTCGCCCATCATCGCCAGCATCGTCGGGTCGAGCGCCGCGGTGGCCTCGCCGAACGCGGCGCCGAGCAGCTCGGCGCCCCGCGGGTGGGCGAGCCACTCGTTGACCGTCGAGTCCGCGGTGAGCGTCCCGTGCAGGGACTCGCCGACGATGGTCACCTCGGCCGTGCCGCGGATGTCGCGGGACGACGCGCCCACCTCGATCACGGTGCGCCCGCCGCCGACGGCCCAGCGCCGGAGCGCCGGGTGCCAGTACGACAGGTCGCGGGCGTCGAGCGCGAAGGTCAGCGTGCGGGACTCGCCCGGCTCCAGCGTCACCTTCGCGAACGCCTTGAGCTCGCGGGTCGGGCGCAGCACGGCGGCCTCGGGGTCGCCGACGTAGACCTGGACGGTCTCGGCGCCGGCGCGGTCGCCGGTGTTGGTCACCGTCACCGACACGTCCACGGCGGACGTCGCGCCCTCGCCGGACACGGTCGCCGCGACGTCGGAGTAGCCGAACGTCGTGTACGACAGGCCGTGGCCGAACGGGTAGGCGACGTCGAGCAGGCGGGTGTCGTACCAGCGGAAACCGATGAGCACGCCCTCGCCGTACCGGACGTGCCCGTTGTCCCCGGGGAAGTTGCCGAACGCGGGGGTGTCCTCGACGCGGTGCGGGATCGTCTCGGCGAGCTTGCCGGACGGGTTCCGCACGCCCAGCAGCAGGTCCGCGACGGCCGAGCCGCCGGCCTGGCCGCCGAGCCACGTCTCCAGCACCGCCGCGGCGGCGGCCTGCCACTCGACGGCCACCGCCGAGCCGTTGGCCAGCACGACGACCACGCGGTCGTTCACCTCGGCGACCGCGCGCAGCACGGCGAGCTGGTTGGCGGGCAGGTCGAGGTGGGTGCGGTCGTAGCCCTCGGACTCGTCGGGGGCGGGCAGGCCGAGGAACAGCAGCACGGTGCCGGCGCCGCGGGCGACCTCGACGGCCTCCGCGAGCAGCGCGGCGTCGTCGGCGTCCTGCGAGCCCTCCACGCCGGCGACCGAGAAGCCGGCGGCGAACGCGAGGTCCGTGCCGGTGGCCGACCGCAGCGCCGTGAGCGCGTCGTCCAGGCGGGTCGGGTTCACCTGCGAGGACCCGGCGCCCTGGTAGCGCGGGGTGCGGGCGAACTCGCCGATCACCACGGCGCGACCGGCGTCGTCCGCCGACAGCGGCAGGACCGGGGTCCCGTCGACCGGCGCGTTCTTCAGCAGCACCGAGCCGTCCGCCGCGGCCTCGCGGGCCAGCGCGTGGTGCGCCTCGACGTCGATCGAGCCGGGCTCGGCCAGCGCGGGCTGCGCGCGGGCGATCAGCGTCAGCACCCGGCGCACGGCGGTGTCGAGCACGGCCTCGTCCAGCTGCCCGTTCTTCACCGCGTCGACGACCAGCGCGTCCGTCCGGCCGCCGGTGGCGGGCATCTCCAGGTCGAGCCCGGCGGCGACGGCGGCGACGCGGTCCACCACGGCGCCCCAGTCGGACACGACGAGGCCCTCGAAGCCCCACTCGTCGCGCAGCACCTCGGTCAGCAGCCAGGGGTCCTGCGAGGCGTAGGTGCCGTTGATCTTGTTGTACGAGCACATCACCGTCCACGGCTGCGCCCGCTTCACGACGCGCTCGAAGGCGGGGAAGTAGATCTCGCGCAGCGTCCGCTCGTCGACGTCGGAGGAGACCCGCATGCGGTCGGTCTCCTGGTTGTTCGCGGCGTAGTGCTTGAGCGACGTGCCGACGCCCTCGGACTGGATGCCGGACACGAGCGCCGCGCCGAGGTCCCCGGCCAGCGCCGGGTCCTCGGAGAAGTACTCGAAGTTCCGGCCGCACAGCGGGGAGCGCTTCATGTTGACGCCCGGGCCGAGCAGCACGGCGACCTCGTTGCCGCGGGTCTCGCGGCCCAGCGCGCGGCCGACCCGGTCGAGCAGGTCGACGTCCCAGGTCGAGGCCAGCGCGGCGGCGGGCGGGAAGCAGGTGGCGGGCACGGAGTTGCCGATGCCCAGGTGGTCGGCGCTCTCGGCCTGCTTGCGCAGGCCGTGCGGGCCGTCGGTCACCATCACCGGCGGGACGCCGAGGCGCTCGACGCCCTCGGTGTGCCAGAAGTCGGAGCCGGAGGTCAGGGCGGCCTTCTCCTCCAGGGTGAGCTCGGCCAGGACGCGCTCGACGTCGAATGCGACGGTCATGCGGGGGCACCTCCTCGTGCGGTGGGTCGTTGCCGCCACTGTAGCCGATGCCTACCGCATGGTCGGGTTTATCTCCCGAGTCCGCGGACCTCCTGTGAGAACCTGTCCACCACGCGCCGCCCGGCGCGCACGGAGCACGGTGACGGGGGCCAGGGACGATGTCCGTCGAGACGCAGCAGCGCGGGTACGCGAAGGGGCGCGCGAAGCGCCGGGAGATCATCGACCAGGCGACGGCCATGTTCGGCGAGGTGGGCTACCGCGGGGCGTCGCTGCGCGAGATCGCGGCGCGGTGCGGCATCTCGCACCCCGGCCTGCTGCACCACTTCCCGACCAAGGAGTCCCTGCTGCTCGCGGTGCTGGAGCACCGCGACGAGGTCGACATCGCCTGGCTGGACGTCGACAGCGCCGACGGCGTGACCACCCTGCGGCACCTGGTCGAGCTGGTGGCGCTCAACGCCACCCGGCGCGGGATCGTCGAGCTGTACGCGGTGCTCTCCGCCGAGGCCACCTCCGCGGACCACCCGGCGCACGTGTACTTCCAGGACCGGTACCGCCGGGCGCTCGACGCCGCGACCACGGCGTACGCGCGGGCCGCCGAGCAGGGTGCGCTCCGCGACGGGGTCGACCCGGACGCGGCGGGCCGTCAGCTCATCGCGCTGATGGACGGCATGCAGGTCCAGTGGCTGCTGGACGGCGGCGCGACCGACATGGCCGGCGTCGTGCGCCGGCAGGTGCAGGACCAGCTCGTCGTGCCGCTGGACGCGGGGGAGGACGCCCCGCCGTCGGACGCCGCCGAGATCGACGGCGCGGACCGCTAGGACGACGCCGGCGCGGCCGTGCCGTCCAGCAGCGACCCCGTGACCGGGGCGGGCGGCACCGCCACGCACAGGCCCGTCCGGTCCCCCCGCGCCCACGACCCCGCCGAGGGGGCCCACGCGAGCATCCGCGTGCCCTGGTCGCGCTCGGCGGCGGTCAGGTCGCAGGACGCCTCGACGCGGGCGGACGCCTCCGCGGGGCCGGGCCACGCCGAGCCCGGCTCGAACGCGTAGGACGACACCACCTGCGCCGCGTGCGGCTCGGCGCACGGCACGACGCGCACCCGGTCGACCGGCCCGTCCGCGGGGACGTCCGCGAGGCAGGCGCCCGGCACGAGCTGGACCGCGTGGGCGTCGACGGGCTCCGTGACGTCCGCGGGCAGCGGGCGGGCGGCGACCGCGGAGCCCACCAGCAGCGCGACCGCACCGGCCCAGGCCAGGGTCCCGAGCGCGCCGAGCGCCACGCCCGCCACCGCGAGGCCCCGCCCGGCGCGACGGACCGGGGCACCCGGCCGCGTGCGCCGCAGCCCGACGAGGCCGAGCACCAGGGCGACCGGTCCGGTGCCGAGCACGCCCGCGACCAGCGCCGCGACGGACACGCCGTCCGTGCGCGGGCGGGGCGGCGCCCACCCGGGCGCGTAGAACGGCTCGGGGTAGCCGAACGGGTCCGTCACGCCGCGTCGGCGATGTCCAGCACCACGGGCACGTGGTCCGACGGCGCCTTGCCCTTGCGCTCGACCCGCTCGATCGACACGCCGGTCACCCGCGGGGCGAGGGCCGGCGACGCCCAGGTGAAGTCGATCCGCATGCCCTCGTTCCGCGGGAAGCGCAGCTGCTGGTAGTCCCAGTAGGTGTAGGTGTGCTCGGCGGGCACGTGCACGCGGGACACCTCGGTGTAGCCGCCGGCGCCGAACGCCTGGAACGCGTCCCGCTCCGCCGGGGTCACGTGCGTCCGCCCGGCGAACACGCCGATGTCCCACACGTCCGTGTCGAGCGGGGCGACGTTCCAGTCGCCGACGAGGGCCACCGGCAGCGCGGGGTCCTCCTCGATCCACCGGCGCGACTCCTGCTGCAGCGCCTCCAGCCAGCGCAGCTTGTAGTCGAAGTGCGGGTCGCCGACCTCGCGGCCGTTCGGGACGTACAGGCTCCACACCCGCACGCCGCCGCAGCTCGCCCCGAGGGCGCGGGCCTCGGTCACCGGGTCCTCGCCCCAGCCGGGCTGGCCGGCGAAGGCGTGCTCGACGTCGTGGATGCCGACCCGGGAGGCGATCGCGACGCCGTTCCACTGGCTGAACCCGCTCGTGACCACCTCGTAGCCGGCGGCCTCGAAGGCCTCGCGGGGGAACTGCTCGTCCTTGCACTTGGTCTCCTGCATCGCCAGCACGTCCGTGCCGGTCCGCTCCAGGAAGGCGATCACGCGGTCGACGCGGGTGCGGACGGAGTTCACGTTCCAGGTGGCGAGGCGCATGACCGGCACGGTACCGGCCGCTCCCGACACCCGGGGAACCGGGCGACCGGCACCCGGGCGACCGGGGGGTCGCGACCGTAGGGTGGCCGCATGGGAACCGCACTGATCACGGGCGCCAGCTCCGGCCTGGGGCTCGAGTTCGCGTGGCAGCTCGCCACCGCCCGCCACGACGTCGTCCTCGTCGCCCGCGACGCCGACCGCCTGGAGCGCCTCGCCGCCCAGCTGCGCGCCGCCGCGGGCGTCCGCGCGGAGGTCCTGCGCGCCGACCTGACCGACCGCGCCGACGTGGAGCGCGTCGCGGAGCGGCTGCGCGCGACCGAGCGGCCCGTGGGCCTGCTCGTGAACAACGCCGGCATCGGCCTGGGCCAGCGGTTCGTCGGCAGCGACCTCGCGCAGCAGGAGGCGGCGCTCGACCTCATGGTCCGCGCCGTGCTCGTGCTGTCCCACGCCGCGGCCGGCGCCATGGTCGAGCGCGGGCGCGGCGCGATCCTCAACGTCGGTTCGGTCGCCGCCCTCATGACCTCCGGCACGTACTCCGCGCACAAGGCGTGGGTGCGGACCTTCACCGAGGGGCTCGCCGCGGAGCTCGCCGGCACCGGCGTCACGGCCACCGTCGTGTCCCCGGGCCTGACGCACACCGAGTTCCACGAGCGCGCCGGCCTGCGTGCCGGCGAGGCCTACCCCGAGCTGGCCTGGCTGTCCGCCGACCGGGTCGTGGCCACCGCCCTCGCGGACGTGCGCCGGGGGGCCGTGCTGTCGACGCCCAGCCTGCGCTACCGGGCCGCCTCCGGCGTGCTGCGGGTGCTGCCCCGCTCCGCCCTCCGCGCGCTCGCCACCCGCCGCCCGGACAGGGCCCCGGGGGACTGACGCGCGGCACGGCCTCGCTACGCTGGCGGCCGTGACGACCTCCTCCCTCTCCCCGACCCCGCGCGAGCAGCTCCGCGACCTCATCGTCGAGCTGGCCGTCGTGCGCGGCCGGGTCACGCTGTCCTCCGGCCGCGAGGCCGACTACTACGTCGACCTGCGCCGGGTGACCCTGCACCACCGCGCCGCGCCGCTCATCGGCCACGTGCTGCTCGACCGGCTGGAGGAGGTCGGGCTGGGCACGGCGGACGTCGAGGCCGTGGGCGGCCTGACCCTCGGTGCCGACCCGGTCGCCACCGCGCTGCTGCACGCCGCCGCGTCCCGCGGGCAGGACCTCGACGCGTTCGTCGTGCGCAAGGAGGCGAAGGCGCACGGCATGCAGCGCCGCATCGAGGGCCCGGACATCGCCGGCCGACCCGTCGTGGTGCTCGAGGACACCTCGACCACCGGGGCCTCGCCGATCGCCGCGGTCGAGGCCGCGCGCGAGGCGGGCGCGGACGTCCGCGGCGTGGCCGTGATCGTCGACCGGGCCACGGGGGCGCGCGAGAAGATCGAGGCCCTGGGGGTGCCGTACCACTTCCTCTTCGACCTGGCGGACCTCGGCCTGGCCTGACCCGCCCCGCGCCCCACCCGCGCGGGGCGCGGAGACCTGCGCCTTCCCGCCCGGCCACCCCCGTCGGCCCGAGGCCGGGCCGGAGGGCGTCGGGGACGGCCGTCAGACCGCCGCCAGCACCGACCCCACGACCGCGAGCGTCGCGACCACCTCGCCCGCCCCGATCACGGCCGGGCGCACCCGGCCCCGCCGGGGGAGGGCCGCGGCCCGCACCAGCAGCGCGACCGCCACGACGACCAGGGCGGCCCCGGCTCCGCCCCCGGGTCGCCCCGCGGCGGCCAGCGCGGCCGCGCCCGCGACCAGTGCCGCGTGGTACGCCACCGACAGCCGGTAGGTCGCGGGGCGGTCGCGCTCGCGGATCATGGACTTCACGTAGGGCACCGTGCCGACGAGGTACGCCGCGAGCAGCCCGGCCGCCGACCACGCGCGCGGTTGGTCGGCCCCGGCCGGCCAGGAGCCCGCGGGGGTGGTCCCGAGCCCCGCGGCGACGACCGTCAGCAGCACCGCCGCCGCGATGGTCACCAGGTCGTTGCCGTAGGACCGGTCCGCGCGGCGCGCCGCGTACCGCAGGCTCACGGCGAGCAGCACCGCGTAGGCAGGTGCCCAGCGCAGCAGGGCGGGCTGGGCGACGAGCAGCGGCAGCCCGAGCCCGGCGGTCGCCGCGGCGTAGCCGAGCACCGGCGCGCGGTACCGCGCCTTCCTGCCGGAGCGGAGCCACCGGGACGCCGCGAAGTACAGGCAGTACGCCGCGAGCCACGCGACGAGCAGCAGCGCGTGCCACCCGGTCGGCCCGGCGACGAGCGCCCCGACCACGGGCGGCGCGACGACCATCGCCCACGCGCCGTGCTGGTTCGGCACCCAGGTGCGCGGGACGCGCCGCCGCCGGCTCGGGCCGCGCCGAGGGCGGGGCGCCGCCGGCGGCCGGGGCGCGGCCGGCCCGGGTGCGGCGGGCGCGGTGGGGGTCACCCCGCCATCCTGGCGCCCGCCCGCGGCAGGTCCCGGGACCGAGGGCTCACGCCGGAGCCGGGCCCCCGCCCGTGCCCGGGTACGCCTGCGCCCACTCCGGGACGCGGGCCACCAGGTCCGCCACCGAGTCGAGGACCTGGGTCGGGCGGAACGGGTAGCGCACCAGGTCCTCGGAGCGGGTCGACCCGGTGAGCACCAGGAACGTCCGCAGCCCCGCCTCGATCCCGGCGACGACGTCGGTGTCCATCCGGTCGCCGATCATCGCGGTCGTCTCGGAGTGCGCGTCGATCCGGTTCAGCGCGGACCGGATCATCATCGGGTTGGGCTTGCCGACGAAGTACGGCTGCCGACCGGTCGCCGCGGTGATCATCGCGGCGACCGCGCCCGTGGCGGGCAGGTCGCCCTCCTGGCTGGGGCCGGTGACGTCCGGGTTGGTCGCGATGAACCGCGCGCCGCCCTGGATCAGCCGGATCGCCCGGGTGATCGCCTCGAACGAGTACGTGCGGGTCTCGCCCAGCACCACGAAGTCGGGGTCGGCCGAGGTCAGGGTGTAGCCGGCCTCGTACAGCGCGGTCGTCAGGCCGGCCTCGCCGATGACGTACGCCGAACCGCCCGGCTCCTGGTCGGTGAGGAACTGCGCGGTCGCCAGCGCCGACGTCCACAGCGACTCCTCGGCCAGGTCGATGCCCGAGGCGGCGAGCCGCGCGCGCAGGTCGCGCGGCGTGAAGATCGAGTTGTTGGTCAGCACCAGGAACGGGTGGTCGCCGTCGCGCAGGGCCCGCACGAACTCCGGCGCCCCCGGCAGGGCGACGCCCTCGTGCACCAGGACGCCGTCCATGTCCGAGAGCCAGGAGGAGATCGGCCGGGCGGTCACTGGTCGAACGCCTTCCGCTCGACCGCGGCGCGCTCGGCGGGCTCGTCGTACCGCTCGTCGCGGCCCTCGGCCGTCACCTGCCCCCGCTTCGCCGCCCGGCGGCCGCGCCACAGCTCGATCCCCACCGGGATCACCGAGACGAGCACGATGAGCACGGCCAGCGCCTCGATGTTCTCCCGGACGAACGAGATCGTGCCGAGCAGGTACCCGAGCACCGTGACGCCCACGCCCCAGAGCAGGGCGCCGATGACGTTGTACGAGACGAACGTGCGGTACCGCATGCCGCCGACGCCCGCGGCGACCGGGGCGTAGGTGCGCACGATCGGCACGAACCGGGCCAGGATCACCGTCCGGCCGCCGTACTTGTCGAAGTAGGCGTAGGTCTGGTCGATGTACTGCTGCTTGAAGATCTTCGAGTCCGGCCGGCGGAACAGCCGCGGGCCGACCTTGTGCCCGATGAAGTAGGCCACCTGGTCGCCGAGGAACGCCGCCGCGAACAGCAGGGCGCACAGCAGCCAGAGCGGGAAGTCCAGCGCCTCCTGGGCGACGAGGGCGCCCGCCGTGAACAGCAGCGAGTCGCCGGGCAGCAGCGGGAACAGCAGCCCGGTCTCGATGAACACGACGAGGACGATCCCGATCAGCGCGTACGAGCCGAACGAGGAGATGAGGTGCTCCGCGTCGAGCCAGTCCGGCAGCAGCGCCGGCTGGGCACCGAGGGCAGGGACGAGCGAGACGAGCGCGGCTGACGCAGGCATGGGCCTCAGCGTACGGGGCGGGCGCCGGGACCCCGGGCCCCCGGCGTGCAGGTCCTGTGTGGGTGGCCCACCGCCCGTGAGTGGTGCGCGCGGTGCGGTATGCGCCGTGCCGGGGTGCCGTGGCGGCCCGGCGGTGCGACAGGATGGCCGCCGTGACGACCTCCCCGCAGGCCGGCGAGCCCGGCGTCCTCGGCACCCCGCTCACGCCCGGCGCCACCCGGGTCCTGCTGCTCGGCTCGGGCGAGCTCGGCAAGGAGGTCGCGATCGAGCTGCAGCGGCTCGGCGTCGAGGTGGTGGCCGTCGACCGGTACCCGGACGCCCCCGCCATGCAGGTGGCCCACCGGTCGCACGTCGTCGACATGCTCGACCCGACCGCGCTGCGGGCCGTCCTCGACGCCGAGCGCCCGCACGTCGTGGTCCCGGAGATCGAGGCCATCGCGACCCACGTCCTCGCCGAGGTCGAGGCCGCGGGGGTCCGGGTCGTGCCGACCGCCCGTGCCACCGTCCTCACGATGGACCGCGAGGGCATCCGGCGGCTGGCCGCGGAGGAGCTCGGTCTGCCCACCTCGCCGTACCGGTTCGTCGACGACCTGGACGCGCTGCGGGACGCCGTCGACGCGGTCGGGCTGCCGTGCGTGGTCAAGCCGGTCATGTCGTCGTCGGGCAAGGGGCAGTCGGTGGTCCGGGGCCCGGCGGACGTCGAGGCGGCGTGGGCGTACGCGCAGTCCGGGGGCCGGGCCACGGCCGGCGACGGTGCCGCGGTGCGGGTGATCGTCGAGGGCTTCGTGCGGTTCGACTCGGAGATCACCCTGCTCACCGTCCGGCACGCGGGCGGCACGACGTTCTGCGCCCCGGTCGGGCACGTGCAGGTCGACGGCGACTACCGGGAGTCCTGGCAGCCCGCGCCGCTGCCGCCGGGCACCCTCGCCGAGGCGCAGCGGGTCGCCGCCGCGGTGACGGACGCGCTGGGCGGCTGGGGCCTGTTCGGCGTCGAGCTGTTCGTCGTCGGGGACCGGGTGCTGTTCTCCGAGGTGTCGCCGCGCCCGCACGACACCGGGCTCGTGACGCTCGCGTCCCAGGACCTCTCGGAGTTCGCCCTGCACGCCCGCGCGGTGCTGGGGCTCCCGGCCGGCGACGTCCACGACCTCGGGCCGGCGGCCTCCTGCGCGGTGCTCGCCGAGGGCGACGGCGTGCCGCGGTTCTCGGGCGTCGACGCGGCGCTGGGGGTGCCGACCGCGCAGGTGCGGCTGTTCGGCAAGCCGTCCGTCGCGGGGCGCCGCCGGGTGGCCGTCGCGGTCGCCCGGGGTGCCGACGTCGAGCAGGCGCGGGAGCGGGCCCGTGCGGCGGCCGCGGCGCTGACGGTCGACCTGGTGTGACCGTGGACGCCGCAGACCCCGCGGACCCCGGCGCCCGCGGCCCCGAGGAGGTCGGCGTCGGCCCCTGGCCCGGCGGCCCGGACGCCTGGCCCGACGACCCGCGCCTGGACCCCGAGCTGCTCGCGTACGGCGACCGCCGCAACGTCGCCGACCGGTACCGGTACTGGACCGTCGAGGCCGTCGTCGCCGACCTGGACACCCGCCGGCACCCGTTCCACGTGGCCATCGAGAACTGGGCGCACGACCTCAACATCGGCTCCGTGGTCCGCACCGCCAACGCCTTCAACGCCGCCGGGGTGCACGTCGTCGGCCGCCGCCGGTGGAACCGCCGCGGCGCCATGGTCACCGACCGCTACCTGCACGTGCACCACCACCCCGACGTCGACGACCTGCTCGCCTGGGCGGCGACCGCCGGCCCCGGGGGCGGCGCGCTGCCCGTGCTCGGCGTCGACAACGTCCCGGGCTCCGTGCCGCTCGACGGGTACCCCGTGCCCCGGGCGTGCGTCCTGCTGTTCGGCCAGGAGTCCGCGGGGCTGTCCGACGCGGCGCGGGCCGGCGCCGACGCGGTGCTGCACATCGACCAGTACGGCTCGACGCGGTCGATCAACGCGGGCGCGGCGGCCGCGATCGCGATGCACGCGTGGGCGGTGCGGCACGCGGGACCGCCCCCGGCCTGACGGGCGGCGTCCTCGGCATGTCGCCGGGCGCGCGCCGAGCGTGGTCCACAGGCCGGCCCCGTCCCTGTTCCTTTCGGTGCCGGTCGGCGCGACCCTCGGGGGCGAGCCGACCCGAGGAGGCCCGACGGTGATCGTGATCCGCGACTTCGACCGTGCGCTCGCCCGGCGCAGCACCTTCCGGTCCGGCGAGCCCGCCCTTGACCTCTGGTTCCGGGACCAGGCCTCGCAGCAGGACCGCCGGCACAACGTCCGAACCGTGCTCGCCGTGGACGACGACGCCGGCCGGGTCGCCGGGTACTGCTCCGCCCGAGCGTGCGAGACCGTGCCGGACACCGCCTTCTCGCGCGGCGGCAGCGCGGAGCGGTACCGCGTCCCCGCGGTGCTGATCGCGCGGCTGGCCGTCGACGCCGACTACCAGGGCGGGGGGATCGGGAAGCTCCTGCTCGCCGACGCCCTCGAGCGCATCGCGCGCGCGTCCCGGTCGCTCGGCTTCGAGGTCGTGGTCGTGCACGCGCTGCACGAGGAGGCCGCGCGGTTCTACCTCGCGCGCGGGTTCCGGCGGTTCCGTGATCAGCCGCTCTCGCTCTACCTCACCACGCGCGACCTCCGCGCGACGGTGGCGGACGTCGATCGCGGTTGAACACGTGCAGTCGTCGTACATACAGTGGGCGGACGGACACCAGGCATCGACAGAGGAGGTCCCGTGCTCGCCGAGCCCACGCCCACCGAGCGCACCGCCCGGCTCAACATGCGCATCGCCCCCCGTGCCCTGGACACGATCCGCCGCGCGGCCGCGGCGCAGCAGCAGGACGTCTCGTCCTTCGTCCTCGGCGCCGCCATGGAGCGGGCTCGTACGGTCCTGGTCGAGGAAGGGGCGCTCCTGCTCACGGCGCGCGAAGCCGCCCAGCTCGACGAGGCGCTGGCCCGGGACGCACGCGTGGTCCCGGAGCTGGCCGCGCTCCTGCGCGAGGCGCGCGAGCTGCGGACGCGGACCCCGGGAGGCGGCTCGGCCCGGGTGTGAGGGCTGTGCCCCGCGTCTTGTGGGCAGGACGTCCCGCCCGGCCTGCGCGCAGGACGTGCCAGACTTGGGGAGAAAGCGAAACCCCACTCTCTTTGGAGCTGCTGCGATGCCCATCGCCACCCCCGAGGTGTACGCCGAGATGATCGACCGGGCGAAGGCGGGCAAGTTCGCCTACCCGGCCGTGAACATCACGTCCTCCCAGACCATCACCGCCGCGCTGCAGGGCTTCGCCGAGGCGGAGTCGGACGGCATCCTCCAGGTGTCCGTCGGTGGCGCCGAGTACGCGTCGGGCTCCACGGTCAAGGACCGCGTCTCGGGCACCCGCGCGCTCGCCGCGTACGCCACCGAGGTCGCCAAGGGCTACGGCATCACGGTCGCCCTGCACACCGACCACTGCGTCAAGAAGAACCTGGACTCCTGGGTCCGCCCGCTCCTGGCCCTGGAGGCCGAGGAGGTCAAGGCCGGCAAGAACCCGACCTTCCAGTCGCACATGTTCGACGGCTCCGACATCCCGCTGGACGAGAACCTCGTCATCGCGGCCGAGCTGCTCGAGCTGTCGCAGGCCGCGCGCACGATCCTCGAGATCGAGGTCGGCGTCGTGGGCGGCGAGGAGGACGGCCACGAGGCCGAGATCAACGAGAAGCTCTACACCACGGCCGAGGACGGCCTGGCGACGGTCCGCGCCCTCGGCGCCGGCGAGAAGGGCCGCTACCTGACGGCCCTGACCTTCGGCAACGTGCACGGCGTGTACAAGCCGGGTGCCGTCAAGCTGCGCCCGTCGATCCTCGCGGACATCCAGAAGGCCGTCGGTGCCGAGGTCGGCAAGGAGAACCCGTTCGACCTCGTGTTCCACGGCGGCTCGGGCTCCACGGCCGCGGAGATCGCCGAGGCGGTCGACAACGGCGTCATCAAGATGAACATCGACACCGACACCCAGTACGCGTTCACGCGTCCCGTGGTCGGCCACATGTTCAGCAACTACGACGGCGTCCTGAAGGTCGACGGCGAGGTGGGCAACAAGAAGGCCTACGACCCGCGTGCCTGGGGCAAGCTGGCCGAGGCCGGCATGGCCGCCCGCATCGTCGAGGCCGCGCAGCAGCTGCGCTCGGCGGGCCAGCGCATGCGCTGATCCGCCCGGTCCCCGTCACGGGGAGCGACGCGGCGAGGGCCCGGTCACCGTCACGGTGACCGGGCCCTCGTGCGTCCGCCGGTCGTGCGCCGCTCAGGCCTGGTGGTCGTCCTCGACCACGTCGAGCAGCTCACCGATCCGCGTGACCTCGAGCAGGAACTGCACCGTCGGCGGCACGTGCAGCAGCCGCACGCGGTGCGGGGTCCGCATCGCGAGCCGGGCCAGGAACGCCACGCCGGACGAGTCCATGAACGTCACGTGGTGCGCGTCCACCTCGATGGGCACGCCGGCCTGCTCGGCGTCCGTGGACGCCTGCGCCAGGTCCGCGCCGAGGTCCGCGTCGACCTCGCCCGAGAGCACGATCGTGGTCCGGTCGGGGGACAGGATGACGTGCACCGAGCCCGGCTCCCCGGCGATGTCGCCCGGAGCGGGTACGGTCGGCGCGGCCGAGGCATCCGAGCCCTGGTCCCCGGCGAGCCCGCCCGGGGGTGTGCTGTTACCGTCGCGCACGATGCTCCCTCCCGTCCGGGCGGCTGCCACGGGGGCCGCCGCCGGTGATCGGCCCGTCCCGGCGGGCTGCTGCACCGGGATCTGTCGGGAACGCTAGACGATCGGAGGCGGTGGTGGTCAACTCCACGCCCGGCGACGGTGCCGCGGACACCGTCGGCTCCATCGGGCGCGCGGTCGGCCAGATCGTGGGGATGCCGGTCCTGGTCGTGGCCGCGGAGCCGCCCCGGTGGCCCGTCGTCTGGGTGAACCGTGCGTTCACGGACACCACCGGTCTCACGCTCGACGACGTCGCCGGACCGGCCGTCGACCTGGTCGCCCTGTCCGCCGAGGACGCCTCCGGCCTGCACCAGCTGCAGGACGCGGTGCTGGACCGGCGCGCGACCTCCGCGCTGCTGCGGCTGCGCCGCGCCGGGGGCGACTGGTTCTGGGCCCGCACGGTCGTGACCCCGGTGACCGCCGAGGGCGCGACGGAGCCGACGCACTGGGTGGCCGCGCTGGTCGACGTCACCGACCAGGTCGACCGCGACGCCGCGGTCGCCGCCGAGGTGGAGGTCGTCCGCCGGGAGAGCGAGGACCTCGCGCTGATCGGCGCGGTGTCCGACCTGGTGATGGACCTGGACGACCCGTACGGACTGCGCGCCATCGCGGAGCTGCTCGCGCACCGGGTGGTCGCCTGGGCCGGGTTCTACGTGGACGACGACGGCCTGCAGGCGGCGGACGGCGTCGACGTGACCCGCGCGCCCCGCGCCTCGGGGCGCCGGCACGGCCCCGGCGGCACGGGCGTGCCGTTCGTCGCCCGGCGCGGCGCGCGGCCGCCGGGGGACGACCCCGTGCAGCGGCTGCTGGACGGCGAGGGCGAGACGCACCTGGTCCTGGACCTCGACACCGACGCGCCGGGCCGGCCGGGCACTGCCTCGGCGTGGCTGGCGGAGGACCTGCGCGCCCGCGTCCCCGACGGGGCGGCCGTCGGGCACGTCGCCGTCCTGCCGCTGCCCGGCCGGCACCGCGTGCTCGGCCTGCTGGCGGTGGTCCCGCGCGCGACCGGCCCCGACCTGGTCCACGCCGCCCCCGCCCGCGGCGGCCTCGACGAGCGCACCCGCACGATCCTGTCGCTCACGGCGCGCCGCGTCGGCCTGGCGATGGAGAACGTCCGGCTGTACGCCCGGGAGCACCGCGTGGCGGAGACGCTGCAGCGCGCGATGCTGCCGGAGCAGGCCGAGATCGAGGGGCTCGACGTCTGGTCGTACTACGCGCCGAACGTCGTCTACGCGCAGGTCGGCGGCGACTGGTACGACGTCGCGCAGATCGCCCCCGACGTCGTCGGCGTGGTGATCGGCGACGTCGTCGGCCACGACGTCGAGGCCGCGGCGGCCATGGGCCAGCTCCGGTCGGTCGTGCGCGCGTACGCCTTCGAGGTCACCGAGCCCGGCCCGGTGCTCGAGCGCGTCGACCAGCTCGTGGGCGGCATGCGCATCCCGCGCTCCGCGGGGCTGGTGCTCACCACGCTCACCCGCCGGGACCCCGACGACGGGGGCTGCCCGAGCTGGCACCTGGAGTACTCGCGCGCCGGCCACCTGCCCGCCCTGCTCGTCCGGGACGGGCAGGTCGAGCTGCTCGACGGCGCCGGGGGCGCGCTCATCGGGTTCGGCGACGGACGCCGGCGGACCGCCCGGCACGACCTGCTGCCGGGCGACGTGCTGGTGTTCTACACCGACGGCCTCATCGAGCGCCGCGACCGGGCGCTCCCCGACGGCCTGGCCGCGCTGCGCGAGGTGGCGGCGGGCGCGTCCGCCGTCGACGCCGCGGGCATCGGCGAGGAGCTGCTGGCGCGGCTCGCCGACAGCCCGGAGGACGACGTCGCCGTCGTGGTCGTGCGGATCCCCGACCTCACGGACACCTCCGGGCACGGCGGCAACGTGCGCAGCCGGCGGTGGCAGCTGCCGAGCGAGCCGGGTTCCATCGCCCGCGCCCGGCACGCGGTGCTGCGGACCTCGCACGCCTGGGAGCTGGGTGACGCGTCGAACGCCGAGCTCGTCGTCTCCGAGCTGGT
Source organism: Cellulosimicrobium cellulans (assembly GCF_007679345.1). Classification (GTDB taxonomy): domain Bacteria; phylum Actinomycetota; class Actinomycetes; order Actinomycetales; family Cellulomonadaceae; genus Cellulomonas; species Cellulomonas cellulans_A. The sequence continues at coordinate 274,317 of NZ_VEGH01000001.1, read as the reverse complement.
CGCCAACGCCGTGCTGCACGGCTGGGGACGGGTCACCCTGCGGCTGCACGACACCGGCGAGGGTCTGCGGATCGAGGTCGAGGACTCCAACCCGACGCCGCCCGTCGCGACCGAGGGGCATCCGGGCCGGATCGGCGGGTTCGGCATGCGGATCGTCGAGCGGCTCGCCGACTGGGGCTGGCGGCCGTCCCGCGGCGGCAAGGTCGTGTGGGCGCGCGTGCGGCCGTCGGAGCCGTCGGTGCTGGACGGGCCCCGCGGCGGGGCGTAGGTCCGCGAGGTCAGGCGGGGGAGGACGCGTCCTGCGCGACCTGCTCCGTGCCGTCGCCCTCGGGCGCGGCGCACCGGTGGTCCGCGTCGATGCGGAACAGCTCGAGCGCCCCGCAGATCTCCAGCACGAACAGGTCCCGCGGGTCGGCGCCGCGCAGCACCGTGGCGCCGCCGCGCTTGCGGCTGGCGTCCGCCAGCGAGATGAGGAACGCCGCGCCGGTCGAGTCCATGAACGTCACGTCGCACATGTCGATGACGAGCAGCTGGCGGCGCAGGCCGACCACGCGGGCGGCGATCTCGGGGAACTGGTCGCGCTCGGCCAGGTCGAGGTCCCCGGCGATGACGAGGGTCGTCGTCGCGGCCGAGGTGGCGATCTCGATCATGGGGGGACCTGTCGACGAGGGGCGCGTGCTGGACGACTGTAACCGCGTCCCCGGTGCGCACGCATGCCGAGGTTCCTCGCCGACCGCCTGCGACACTGTCGGCATGACCGGAGCCAACCTCCTCGGACCCGAGCCCACCCGCCTCCCGGAGGACGCCGACGCCGACGCGCGCGCCGTCCTGACCGCCGGCGGCGACCCCCGGGACGCCGCCCGCCGCGCGCCCGCCTCGTCGCTCGCCTGGGCGCTGCTCGCCGAGCGGGCGCTCCGGGACGAGGGCGACCCCGTCGCGGCGTACGCCTACGCCCGCACCGGCTACCACCGCGGGCTGGACGCGCTGCGTCGCGCCGGGTGGAGGGGCCAGGGGCCGATCCCCGCGGACCACGAGCCCAACCAGGGCTTCCTGCGGGCGCTGCTCGCGCTCGCCGAGGCCGCGGAGGCCATCGAGGAGGACGAGGAGGCCGCGCGCTGCGCGCAGTTCCTCGTCGACTCGGGCACGTCCGCCGCGGAGGTCGCCGGGCTCCGCTGACCGTGCCCGCGCGGCGCCGGCACGCAACGGTGCCGGCGTCGCCCGGACGGTGATCACGCGGCTCCGCTAGCATTTCGGAGGTACTGGGGTCGCCTGCCGCCCCGTGCCCGGACCTCCCGCGCCCGAGCCACGCCGCTCGGCACCGCTGCGGGTGCCGCCGCGAGGCAGGGTGGGAGTGGTGATCACATGCCGGCCGTCGTGGTGCTCGGGACCCAGTGGGGCGACGAGGGCAAGGGCAAGGCGACCGACCAGCTCGGGTCGCGGATCGACTACGTGGTGAAGTTCAACGGCGGCAACAACGCCGGGCACACCGTGGTCGTGAACGGCGAGAAGTACGCCCTGCACCTGCTGCCCTCCGGCATCCTGTCGCCGGGCGTCGTGCCGGTCATCGGCAACGGCGTCGTCATCGACATCGAGGTGCTGTTCGAGGAGATCGACGCGCTGGAGGCCCGCGGGGTGTCCGCCGAGCGGCTCCTCGTGTCCTCCGCGGCGCACGTGATCGCCCCGTACCACCGCACGGTCGACAAGGTCACCGAGCGGTTCCTCGGCAAGCGGAAGATCGGCACGACCGGCCGCGGCATCGGCCCCGCCTACGCGGACAAGATCAACCGGGTCGGCATCCGGATCCAGGACCTGTTCGACGAGAACATCCTGCGGCAGAAGGTCGAGGGCGCCCTCGACCAGAAGAACCACCTGCTGGTGAAGGTCTACAACCGCCGCGCGATCACCGTCGACGAGACGGTCGAGGACCTGCTGGGCTACGCCGAGCGGCTGCGCCCGTACGTCGCGGACACCCCGCTCGTGCTGAACCAGGCGCTCGACGCCGGCAAGACGCTGGTGTTCGAGGCCGGCCAGGCCACGATGCTCGACATCGACCACGGCACGTACCCGTTCGTCACCTCGTCGTCGGCGACCGCGGGCGGCGCGTGCACCGGTTCCGGCATCGGCCCGACCCGCATCGACCGGGTCGTCGGCGTCGCCAAGGCGTACACCACCCGCGTCGGCGAGGGCCCGTACCCGACCGAGCTGTTCGACGAGGACGGCGAGTGGCTCCGGCAGACCGGCGGCGAGTTCGGCACCACCACCTGCCGGCCGCGGCGCACCGGCTGGTACGACGCCGTGGTCGCGCGCTACTCGTCGCGGATCAACGGCCTCACCGACCTGGTCGTCACGAAGCTCGACGTGCTCACCGGGCGGGACAAGATCCCGGTCGCCGTGGCGTACGACGTCGACGGCCGGCGGTTCGACGAGATGCCGGACGACCAGAGCGACTACCACCACGCGAAGCCGGTCTACGAGTACCTGGACGGCTGGACCGAGGACATCTCCGGTGCCCGCGAGCTCGCCGACCTGCCGGTCAACGCGCAGCGGTACCTGGCACGCCTGGAGGAGATCAGCGGCACGCGGATCTCGGCCGTCGGCGTCGGCCCGGGCCGCGAGGCGACGGTCGCGATCCACGACCTGCTGGGCTGACCCGCCCCGGGGACTCCGCCGGACGGAGGACGCGGTCCGCGCAGGTCCGTCGTCCCGACGACGCGGCGGGTCCCCGCGCCGGGGGACGGTGCCGGGGTGCGAACCACCCGTCACCGCTCCAGGACCCTGCTCCGCCGGACCGCGCTCGCCGTCGCGCTGGCCCTCCTCGCCCTGCCGCTCGCCGGCGCCGGGTACGAGGCGTGGTCGGCGCGCGGTGCCGCGGACCGCTACCCGCCGCCCGGCCGGCTGATCGATGTCGGCGACCACGCGCTGCATCTCGACGTCCGGGGCACCGGATCGCCGGTCGTCGTGCTCGAGGCCGGCAGCGGCGAGACGTCGCTCGGCTGGCAGGCCGTCGCCGACGCGCTCGCCGAGCGCACCACGGTGGTGGCGTACGACCGCGCCGGGTACGCCTGGAGCGAGCCGTCCCCGGAGCCGCGCACCGGTGAGGCGGTCGTCGGCGACCTGCGCGCGGCGCTCGACGGCGCGGGCCTCGCCGGCCCCTACGTCGTGGTCGGCCACTCCATGGGCGGGCTGTTCGCCCGGCTGCTCGCCGAGCGGGCGCCGGAGGACGTGACCGGCCTGGTGCTCGTGGACGCCCGGCCCGAGGACGATGCCCGGGACACCGCGGCGGTGCTCGCCGCGGAGGGCCGGCCCACCGACCCGCCGGCATGGGCCCTGGGGGCGCTGCAGCGCACCGGGGTGCTCCGGCTGTTCGCCGACCAGCTCCTGGCGGGCATGGTCGACCCGGCGGAGCAGGAGCGGTTCCTCGACGTCGTCGCCACCCCCGCGTTCTTCGCCGCGCGGCAGGAGGAGGCCGACCTGATCGGGTCGACCGAGGACGCCGTCCGCGGCCAGGACCTGGGCGACCTCCCGGTGCGGATCATCGCCCGGGGCGAGCCGCAGGACTACGCCGCCGCCGGGATCTCCGTGCGCGGCGGCGCCGAGCTGGAGCGGATCTGGCAGGACGGGCAGCACCGCATGCTCGCGCTCTCCTCGCGCGCCGCGCTCGTGGTCGCGGAGGGCAGCGGCCACCTCGTGCCGCGCGACCGGCCGGACGTGGTGGTCGACCAGGTGCTCGAGGTGCTGGACGAGGTGCGCGCGGACGGCGGCGCCCGGTCGGCGTGGACGGCCGGGCCGGGGTGAGCGCGACCTCGGTAGGGTCGGCCCCGTGAAGATCCTCGTCGTCGGGACCGGCGCCCGCGAGCACGCCCTCACCCTGGCCCTGTCCCGCGACCCGCAGGTCACCGGGCTGCACGCCGCGCCCGGCAACCCGGGCATCGGCGCGCTGGCCACCCTGCACGCGGTGGACCCGCTGGACGGCGCGGCGGTCGCGGCGCTGGCGACCTCGCTCGGGGCCGACCTGGTCGTCGTCGGCCCGGAGGCGCCGCTCGTCGCGGGCGTGTCCGACGCGGTGCGGGCGGCCGGGGTGCCGGTGTTCGGGCCGAGCGCCGAGGCCGCGCGGCTCGAGGGGTCGAAGGCGTTCGCCAAGGAGGTCATGGCCGCCGCCGGCGTGCCGACCGCCGACCCGGTCGTCGTCACCGAGGCGTCCGCGGCCGAGGCCGCGCTCGACACGTTCGGCGCGCCGTACGTCGTGAAGGACGACGGCCTCGCCGCCGGCAAGGGCGTCGTCGTCACCGAGGACCGGGCCGTGGCGCTGGAGCACGCGCTCGCGTGCCTGGCCAAGCCGGGCGGTCGGGTCGTCGTCGAGGACTACCTGGACGGCCCCGAGGTCTCGCTGTTCGTGCTGTCGGACGGGACGCACGTCGTCCCGCTCGTGCCCGCCCAGGACTTCAAGCGCGTCGGCGACGCCGACACCGGCCCGAACACCGGCGGCATGGGCGCGTACACCCCGCTGCCCTGGGCGCCGGAGGGGCTGGTGGGGGAGGTGGTCGCGCAGGTCGCCCAGCCCACCGTGGACGAGATGGCGCGGCGAGGCACCCCGTTCGTCGGCGTCCTGTACTGCGGGCTCGCGCTGACCAGCCGCGGCACCCGGGTCGTGGAGTTCAACGCCCGGTTCGGCGACCCCGAGACGCAGGTGGTGCTGGCCCGGCTGGCGACGCCCCTCGCGGGCGTGCTGCTCGCCGCGGCGACCGGCGGGCTCGGCGACCTGCCGCCGCTGGAGTGGACCGACGAGGCGGCCGTCACCGTCGTCGTCGCGTCGGCCGGGTACCCGGAGGCGCCGCGCACCGGCGACGTCATCACCGGGCTCGACGAGGCCGAGGCGGTCCCCGGCGTCCACGTGCTGCACGCCGGCACGGCGGCGGGCGCGGACGGCGCGGTCGTGTCGGCGGGCGGCCGGGTGCTGTCGGTCGTCGGCACGGGACAGGACCTGGCGGCGGCGCGCGCGACGGCCTACGCGGGCGTCGACCGCATCGCGCTGGCGGGCTCCCACCACCGCTCCGACATCGCCCGGGCGGCCGCGGAGGGCTGAGGCCGGCCCGTCGCCCGGCAGGCCGCGCCGCCGCACGGCGGGCAGCGGCGCCGAGCGCGGTGGTTCCCGTCGAGCGCGGTACGTGCTGCTGCCGCGCTCGGCGGGACCGACCGCGCTCGGCGGGCGGGGCCGGTTGCCCGGGGGATACTCGCCCGCATGGAGCTGCCCCTCGCCTGGTCCCTCGTCCTGGTCGTCGCCGGCGCCTGGAGCCTGCTCGTCTGGCCCCGGTTCGGCGCGCGCATCGCGAAGGACCCGCGGGCGCGGGACGCGCAGGGGCGGCCGACGCGGTTCCTCACCGTGCACCTCGTGCTCATCACGGTGTCGATGCTGCTGGGCGCGGCGGTCGCGCTGCTCGGGGTGCTCACGCTGGTCTGACGCCCGGACGCCCCGCGAGACAGCCCCGCCGCTGCGGCAGGATGGCCCCATGACCGCACCCACGCTGCCCGGCTGGACGCACACCTACTCCGGCAAGGTCCGCGACCTGTACGTCCCGGACACCACCCACGAGGCCGGGGCCGCGGTGGCCGAGGCGCACGGCGACGTCGTGCTCGTGGTGGCGAGCGACCGGGTGAGCGCGTTCGACCACGTGCTGCGCCCCGGCATCCCCGGCAAGGGCGTCGTGCTCACCCGGCTCAGCCTGTGGTGGTTCGACCAGCTCGCCGACCTGGTGCCGAACCACGTCGTGTCGGCCGAGGCGCCCGCGGTGCCGGAGGCCGTGCTCGGCCGGGCGATGGTGTGCCGGCGGCTGCAGATGTTCCCCGTGGAGTGCGTCGCCCGCGGCTACCTGACCGGGTCGGGCCTGGCGGAGTACCGCGCGACCGGCGAGGTCACCGGCATCCCGCTGCCGGCCGGCCTCGTGGACGGGTCGCGGCTGCCGGAGCCGATCTTCACGCCCGCGACCAAGGCGGAGCTCGGCGAGCACGACGAGAACGTCAGCCTGGACGTCGTCGCGAGGCAGCTCGGGCGCGAGCGGGCCGAGGAGCTCCGCGCCCTGACGCTGGCGGTGTACGCGCGGGCCGAGGGCGTCGCGCGGGAGCGCGGCGTGATCCTGGCGGACACGAAGCTGGAGTTCGGCGTCGACCCGACGACGGACGCCGTGACCCTGGGCGACGAGGTGCTGACCCCGGACTCCTCGCGGTTCTGGCCGGCCGACGCCTGGGAGCCGGGCCGGGCGCAGCCGAGCTTCGACAAGCAGTTCGTCCGCGACTGGCTGGCCTCGCCGGCGTCGGGCTGGGACCGAGCGGCGGACGGCGAGCCGCCGGCGCTGCCCGCGGAGGTCGTCGACCGGACCCGCGCCCGGTACCTCGAGGCCTACGAACGGCTGACGGGGACGCCGCTCACGGTGTGAGCGGCGCCCCCGCCGGGGCCGCGCCGGGAGGCGCGACGGGGCTCAGGAGCCGAGCGCGTCCTCGATGAGCGGCACGAGGTTGTCGAGCGCGTACTGCTGCGCGCCGACCGTGCCGAGCGAGTAGGCGGACTGCAGCTCGCTGCCGAGGATCACGGCGCGGCCGTCGGCGACGGCCGGGACCGCCTGCCACTGGGGGTCGTCGGTGATCTCGGAGGCGTCCAGGTAGATGGGGAACGCGACGATCAGGTCGGCGTCGAGCAGGTCGAGCTGCTCGGACGAGATGTCGACGCTGAACCCGGAGGAGGACACGGGCAGCCCGGCGATGGTCGGGGACTGCTCGAACCCGAGGTTCTCCATGAACTGCACCCGCTCGCTGCCCTCGATGTACGCGCCCCAGCCCTCCGAGGTGCGCGCGGCCGCGGTGAACGTCCTGCCCTCCCAGTCCGGGTGGTCGGCCCGGGCCTGCGCGAAGGCGTCGTCGAGGCCGGCCTGGAGCTCCTCGCCCTTCTCCGGGACGCCGAGGGCGGCGGAGATCAGCGCGAGCTGCTCCTCCCCGGTGGTGAGCCAGGTGTCGCCGCCCTCGGGCACGCCGACGGTGGTGGCGATCTCGGAGAGCCGGTCGTACCGGTCCTGGTCGCCGGACGACTTCACGTCGAGGATCAGGTCGGGCTCGAGCGCGGCGATCGCCTCGTAGGACGGCTCGAGGGTGTCGATGATCTCGGGCGACTCGTCGTACTGGCCCTCGGCCCACGGGCCCACGCCGTCGCCGCCGAACGCCAGCCAGTCGGACGCGCCGACGGGCTGGTAGCCCAGGGAGAGCGCGGTCTCGGCGTCGCCCCAGCCGAGCGCGACGATCCGCTCGGGCCGCTGCTCGACGGTGACCTCGCCGAACTTGGTGTCGACCGTGGCCGGGAAGGTGCCCTCGCCCGCCGAGGTCGAGCCGCCCGCGGCGGTAGTCTCGCCCGAGCCGGCGGAGTCGTCGGCGCCGGAGCACGCGCTCAGGGCCAGGACCGCGACCGCCGCGACGGCGGCGACACGCATGGACTTCATCGAAGGCCTTTCGTGGAGAGGGCCCGCGGCGACTTCGGGAACGGAGTCACGATCGGGATGCCGGAAGGTTAGCCTAGCCTCATGACGTGCGGGAACCCCGGGTGAGCGCGGTCGGCGCACCGCACCCCGCGACGGCCCGCCCGGCGTCGACCGCGCACGCCCGGCGCGGGGCAGCGGTGCTGCTGGTCGCGGGCCTGCTCGTGGTCGCGCTGGCCCTGAGCCTGGCCGTCGGCTCCCGCCCCGTGGACCTGTCCACGGTGTGGCACGCGCTGACCGGCGGGGACGTGCCGCCGGCGGACCACGCCGCCGTCGTCGGGCTGCGGCTGCCGCGCACCGTGCTGGCGGTGCTGGTCGGCGCCGGGCTGGCGGTCGCGGGCGGGCTGATGCAGGCGCTGACCCGCAACCCCCTGGCGGACCCCGGCATCCTGGGCGTGACGAGCGGCGCGGCGTTCGCGGTGGCGATGGGCGTGGTCCTGCTCGGCGTGACCCGGCCGTCGGGGTACGTGTGGTTCGCGTTCGGCGGTGCGCTGCTGGCGACGGTCGCGGTCTACCTGGTCGGCTCGGCGGGGCGGTCGAACGCGGGGCCGGTCCAGCTGACCCTGGCGGGGGTGGCGCTGAGCGCGGTGCTGACCGGGGTGGTCGGCGCGCTCCGGCTGACGGACCAGGAGCGGTTCGCGGTCCTGCTGACCTGGGAGTCGGGGTCGTTCCAGGGCCGCGGCTGGGACGTGGTCGTGCCGGTGCTGCCCTTCGTGCTGCTCGGGCTGGCGGTCGCGGGGGTCGTGGCCGGGGCGCTGAACACGCTCGGGCTGGGGGAGGACCTGGCGACGGCGCTGGGCGCCTCGGTCGGCCGGACGCGGGTGCTGTCGGTGCTGGCGATCACCCTGCTGGCCGGCGGCGCGACCGCGATGGCCGGGCCGATCACGCTGGTGGGTCTGATGGTGCCGCACATCGTGCGCTGGCTCGTCGGCCCGGACCAGCGGTGGATCCTCGGGCTGTCGGCGCTGGCCGGGCCGGTGCTGGTGCTGCTCGCGGACGTGGCGGCGCGGGTGCTGCTGTGGCCGGGGGAGCTGCCGGTGGGTGTGGTGACCGCCTTCGTGGGCGCACCGGTGCTGATCGCGCTGGTGCGGCGGCGGAAGGCGACGGGGCTGTGAGCGGCCTGCGGGTGGCGACGACGCCCGCCCCCGGCGCCCCGCCCCGCCGCCGGGCGGACCCCCGGCGCCGTCCCCGGGTGGCCGTGGCGTGCCTCGCGGTGGCCGCGCTGCTGCTCGCGCTGGTGGCGCTGGGGCTGGGCGACTACCCCCTGGGGGTGGTGGACGTGGTCCGGGCACTGGTCTCCGACCAGGGCTTCGCCACCACGATCGTGACCGAGTGGCGGCTGCCGCGTGTCCTGGTCGCGCTGGCGTTCGGCGCGGCGCTCGCGGTGTCGGGCGCGCTGTTCCAGTCGCTGACCCGCAACCCGCTGGGGTCGCCCGACGTCATCGGCTTCTCGACCGGTTCGTACACCGGGGTGCTGGTCGTGACGACCGTCCTGGGCACGGGCACGCTCGGCGTGTCCGCGGGGGCGCTGGTGGCGGGGCTGCTCACGGCGCTGGTGGTGTACCTGCTGGCGTACCGGGACGGGGTCCAGGGCTTCCGGCTGATCGTGGTCGGCATCGGCGTCACCGGGATGCTGCACGGCGTCAACGTGTGGCTGCTGCTGCGGGCGAAGACCGAGGTGGCGCTCGCGGCCTCGATCTGGGGCGCCGGGTCCATCTCGCTGGTCGGGTGGTCGCAGGCGCTGCCCGCCTTCGCCGTGCTGGTGGTGCTGGCGCCGCTGGTGTGGGTCGTCCGCGGCCCGCTCCGGCAGCTCGAGCTCGGCGACGACGCGGCGGGGTCGCACGGCGTGCGCGTCGAGGCGTCCCGGCTCGCCGTGGTCGTGCTGGCGGTGGCGCTGATCGCGACGGTGACGGCGACCGCGGGGCCGATCGCGTTCGTGGCGCTGGCCGCCCCGCAGATCGCGCGGCGGCTCGCCGGGTCGGCGGGGCTGCCGCTGGTGGCGTCGGCGCTGACCGGCGCGGTGGTGCTGCTGGCCGCGGACGTGCTCGCGCAGCACGTGCTGCCCACGGCGCTGCCGGTGGGCGTGGTGACGGTGGTGCTCGGCGGGGCGTACCTGCTGGCCCTGATCGTGCAGGAGGCGCGGCGGCGATGGTGAGTCAGGACCGGCTGCGGGCCGACCGGGTGACCCTGGGCTACGAGCGGAAGACGGTGTCGACCGACCTCAGCCTGGCGGTCCCGGACGGCTCGTTCACGGTGGTCGTCGGCCCGAACGCGTGCGGGAAGTCGACGCTGCTGCGCTCGCTCGCGCGGCTGCTGCGGCCGGCGGCCGGCGAGGTGGTGCTCGACGGCACGTCGATCCACCGGATGCCGACCAAGGAGGTCGCGCGCCGGGTGGGGCTGCTGCCGCAGACGGCGCTGGCGCCGGAGGGGATCACGGTCGGGGAGCTGGTCGCGCGCGGCCGCTACCCGCACCAGAACCTGTTCCGGCAGCAGTCCGACGCCGACCGCCGGGCGGTGGCGGACGCGATGGACGCGACGCGCGTGACCGACCTGTCCGCGGTGCCGGTCGACGAGCTGTCCGGCGGGCAGCGGCAGCGGGTGTGGGTGGCGATGGCCCTGGCCCAGGAGACCGGCATCCTGCTGCTCGACGAGCCGACGACGTTCCTCGACATCGCGCACCAGATCGAGCTGATGGACCTGTTCGCCCGGCTGCACGCCGAGGGCGCCACGCTGGTCGCGGTGCTGCACGACCTCAACCACGCGGCCCGCTACGCGACGCACCTGGTGGTGATGAAGGACGGCGCGGTCGTGGCGCAGGGCCGGCCGACCGAGGTGGTGACGGCCGAGCTGGTCGAGGAGGTGTTCGGCCTGCCGTGCCTGGTGATCCCGGACCCCCTGGCGGGCACCCCGCTGGTGATCCCGCGCGGCTCGGCGCACACCGCCGCGGACTGAGCGCCGGTCAGGCCGGGGCCAGGACCACCACGGGCTCGCTCGTCGGCTGCTCCGAGCCGCCCTCGGGCTCGACCGTCAGCGCGAGCGCGTCGCCGGTCCGGTACGCGTCCGTGCGGATCTGGAGCGTGCCGTCGGTGACGCCCGTCGTGCCCGCGGAGACCGGCGCGCCGTCCCGCATGACCCAGAGCTGGTAGACCTCGTCGGCGCCCGGGGCGTCGACCCCGCTCGCGGTGACCAGGGCGGCGTCCGCCGTGACCACCGCGACGGCGGTGCCGCCCGACGTCACCGGCGCGGAGACGACCTGGGCGCCCGGCTCGGCGAGCAGGGCGGTGATCCGGTCGGCGCGGGCCTCGGCCTCCGCGGCGCGCTCGGACTGCCGCCAGGCGACGGTCGACGGCACGGCGATCGCGGCGAGCACGGCGAGCGCCGCGACGGCGGTCGCCCAGCGGCGGCGACCCGCGCGGCGGCCGGCCGGCCGGGTGGACCCCGCGGGCCGGGTGGTCCCGCCGGGCGTGCCGGCGGGGCGTGCGGGTGCCGACGACGGGGCCCGCTCCTCGCGGGCCGTGCCGGGCGCCGCGGGGGCCGGCGCGGCAGGACCGGGTGCTGAGGCACCCGGCGCCGGGGTGGCCGGGCGCGCCGGCTCGGACGCCGGTGCCCCCGCCGCCGCCGGAGCGGGGTCGTCCTGCCGGGTCCGCTCGATCTCGGCCAGCACCGCGAGCCGCACGGCGTCCGGCGCCGCCACGGCCACGGCCTCGCCGAGCACCGCCGCGGTCTCGCGCAGCGCACGGGCCTCGCGCGCGGCGTCGGGGTCGCGCGCGATCAGGTCGTCGACGCGGGCGCGCTCGGCGTCGTCGAGGGCGTCGAGCGCCCAGGCGCCGAGCAGCTCGCGGGTGGCGGCGTCGTCGGGCCGGCGCTCGCCAGGGCGCGGCGGGGTGGGCGTGGTCACGCGGCCACCCCCAGGCAGTCGCGCAGCCGGGTGAGGCCGTCGCGGATCCGGCTCTTCACGGTCGGCAGCGGGGCCGCCAGCGACTCGGCCACCTCGCGGTAGGTCCGGCCGTCGTAGTAGGCGAGGACGACGGCCTCGCGCTGGGTGTCCGTCAGCCCGCCCAGGCAGTGCCGGACGCGCTCGGCCTCGAGGTTCGACTCGGCCTGCTCGGCGACGACGTCGAAGGCGCGCGGCCGGTCGGCGTCGAGCACCGCCTGGTCGCGGGTGCGCTGGGCCTGCACCGAGCGCACGCGGTCGACGGCCCGGCGGTGCGCCATCGTGGTCGCCCACGCGCGCGCCGAGCCGCGACGGGCGTCCCACCGGGACGCCGTGCGCCAGATCTCCACCATGACCTCCTGGGTGACCTCCGCCGCGTGGTCCGGGTCGCGGAGGACGGCGAGCGCCGTGCCGTGCACGGCGGGGGACAGCATGTCGTAGAGCGCCGGGAAGGCGGCGCGGTCGCCGTCGGCGACGCGCGCGAGGGCCTCGTCGGCCGTCGCGCGGGCGGCTGGGCGGGATCCGGGGGAGGACACCGCAGCAGTCTGCCGCACGGTGCCCGACCCGGCCCCCGGCGACCCGCCCGGCACGGGCGTGACGCCGGCCCCGACGGGGAACGGGGTCGGCGTCACGGTCTCCGGGCCCGTCAGGGGACGAGCGTGGCCGCCAGCGAGTCGATGGCGCCCGCGAGGGTGGACACGTGCATGCCGAGACCGGTCGCGACGTCGTCCGCCGGCAGCTCGCCGTTGCTGATCTGCTCGAAGAACGCCCCGGCCGCCGGGCGGTAGCCGTCGAGGTTCATCAGGGCCTCCTGCTGCCCGTCGGTGTCCCCGGTGGCGTCGGCGACGGCGTAGTCGACGAAGTAGCCGATGTGCTCGCGCCACAGGTCGAGGAACGCGGCGCCGTTCTCCTCGCCGGCGAGCGAGGTCACGGCGTCGGACAGCGCGACCGAGTTGGCGTCGAGCGTGGCGGCCGCGGCGGTGAACGCGGGGGACTCGACCCCGCCCTCGGCCGTGTAGGCCGTGAACACCGCGTAGGACGCCAGGTAGACGTGCTCCTGGAGCAGCGCGGTGAGCGCCGAACGGAGGGTCGAGGCGTCGTCCATCGCGTCGCCGGACAGGCCGGCGCCGGCGGCGAGGCCGGTCGCGATGGTGGCGGCGTCCATGCCGACGTGGTCGGCGGCGGCCTTCAGCGTGTCGGACGCGGTCGGCTCGCCGGCGGCGAGGGCGTCGATCGCGGCGGTGAGCGTCGTGACGTGCATGGTGAGCGCCTCGGCCACGGCGGCGGCCGGCAGGTTGCCGGCGCTGATCTGCTCGAAGAACGCGCCCGCCTGCGTCGTGTACCCGGCCAGCGACGCCTGTGCGGCGTCGGCGCCGGCCTGGTCGCCCGACTTCACCGCGACGGCGTAGTCGACGAAGTAGCCGATGTGCTCGTCCCACAGGTCGTGGAACGCGGTGCCCTGCTCCTCGCCGGCGAGCGAGCCCACCGCGTCCGCGAGGTCGTCGGTGTTGCCGTCGAGGGCGGCCTTGGCGGCCATGAACTCGTCGGAGTCGGCGCCCGCCGTGTAGGCGGTCGCCACGCCGATGCCCGTCAGGTAGACGTGCTCCTGGAGCAGCGCGGTCAGACCGGCGCGCAGGGTGGCGGCGTCGGAGTCGACCTCGCCGGCGGTGCCCGTGGCGGCGGCCAGGCCGGTCGCCAGGGTGAGCCCGGTCTCGGGCATGTGCGCGGCGGCGGTCCGGGCGTCGGCGAACGGGTCGCCGGTGCTGACCGGGGCGACGGCGTCCATGTCGCTCATGCCGGAGTGGTCCGAGCCGTCCATCGACGAGGAGGCGGACGGCGCGGTGCCGCTCGTCTCGTCGGTGCCGCTGCAGGCGGCCAGCGTCAGGCTCAGGGTGAGCCCGGCGGCCATCGCGGCCACGGCGTAGGTGCTGCGGGTGCGTCGCATCATCGCTCCTTGCGTCCCTCGGGTGTGAGTCACGAGGGGTTCGGAGCGGGGGCCGGCCCGGATGGGTCCGGGGCGGGTGAACGGCTACGCGGCCCCGTGCCAGGCCAGCGCGAGGACGACGTCCTCGGGCCGCTCCGCGTGCTCGGGCGCGGGCCCGCCGACGAAGCACTGGCACGGCCCGTCGCGGTGCACCAGCCCGGCGTGCGGACGGGCGACGCAGGGGGTGGGGCCGACGGCGGCCCGCAGCTCGTCGAACGGGGTCCAGGCGGCGGGCAGTCGCGTCACCGTCGCCGCCGGGCGGCCGAGGTCGTCGAGAGTCATGCGGTCCCACCTCCGTGCTCCAGACCTCCCGGGGGAGGTCCCTGCGGCGTCGGCCGGGCCGACGTCGCCCCGCGGGCCGGGTCGGCCCGTGTGCTGCTGTCCATCGGACGGTCGCACGGGTTCCTGTGGCGTCAGGCGCATCTCGGTGGTATCGAGCGGGTGAAAAACCGCACATGTGGTCGACATCACGGGCGAATCGGACGTCCCCCGGTGGCGGGGGCGGCCGCTCCGTGCAAGCAGCCGCCCGCGGGGACGCTGGTCAGCCGGCGAGCCGCACCGCCCGTCGCGCCGCCTGCGCCGCCGGGTCCGGCACCGGGGCCGCCGCCAGCAGCCGCCGGGTGTAGTCGTGCTCCGGCGCGCCCAGCACGCGGCTGCGCTCGCCCACCTCGACCACCCGCCCGCGGTGCATCACGGCCACCCGGTCCGCCAGCTCGTCCACGACCGCGAGGTCGTGGCTGATGAACAGGCACGCGAACCGGAGGCGCTGCTGGATCGACCGGAACAGCTCGAGCACGGTGGCCTGCACGGACACGTCGAGCGCGGAGGTGGGCTCGTCGGCGATCAGCAGCTCCGGGTCCAGCGACACCGCGCGGGCGATGGAGACCCGCTGCCGCTGCCCGCCGGACAGCTCGTGCGGGTACCGCGAGGCCCAGGCGGCGGGGAGCTCGACCCCGTCCAGCAGCTCGGCGACGCGCGTGGCCAGGGCGGTGCCCCGCAGCCCGGCGTGCACCCGCAGGGGCTCCGCGACGGACTCGCCGATCGTGTACCGCGGGTTGAGCGACGCGGCCGGGTTCTGGAACACGACGCCGATCCGCGTGCGGGCCGCGCGCACGGCGCGCGGGGTGTCCCGGCCCAGCCGGGTGCCGACGACCTCGACGGTGCCGGACGTGAGCGGCGCGAGCCCGAGGGCGCACCGGCCGAGCGTCGACTTCCCCGAGCCCGACTCGCCGACCAGGGCGAGCATCTCGCCCGGCTGCACCCGCAGCGTCACGTCGTCGACCGCACGGACCACCCGGCCCCGGCGGTTCCGGTACTCGACGACGAGGTTCTCCACGTTGAGCGCGGGCCGCTCCGCGGCGTCGGTGCCGGCCGGGCGCTCGTCGGCCCCGATCCGCGGCACGGCGTCCAGCAGCGTGCGGGTGTACGCGGCGGCGGCGGGGGCGTCGAACAGGTCGACGACGTCGGCCGTCTCCACGACCTCGCCGTGCCGCATCACGACGACCCGGTCCGCCAGGTCCGCCACCACGCCCATGTCGTGCGTGATGAGGACGACGGCCGCCGAGGTGCGGGCGCGCAGCCGGCGCAGGACGTCGAGGACCTCCTGCTGCACCGTGACGTCGAGCGCGGTGGTGGGCTCGTCGGCGATCAGCACCTCGGGGTCGCACGCCAGGGCCATCGCGATCATCACCCGCTGCGCCTGCCCGCCGGACAGCTGGTGCGGGTAGAACCGCAGCCGGTCCTCGGGGTCGGGCAGCTCGACCATCCGCAGCAGCTCGACGGCCCGGGCGCGGGCCTCGGCGCGGGACAGGCCGGGCAGGTGCCGGCGCAGGGTCTCGCGCAGCTGGAACCCGATCGTGAACACCGGGTCCAGGGCGTTCGACGGGTCCTGGAAGATCATCGCCACCCGGCGGCCCCGGACGTCGGACAGCGCGCGGTCGTCCAGGCCGACCAGCTCCAGGTCGCCGAGCCGCGCGCTGCCGGTGACCCGCGCGGTGCCGGGCAGCAGGCCGAGCACGGCGAGCGAGGACACGGACTTCCCGGAGCCGGACTCGCCGACGACGGCCAGCACCTCGCCGGCGTGCAGGTCGAACGACACGCCGCGGACGGCGTGCACGTCGGGGCTGCGCCCGCGGTCGACGCGGAACGTGACGGTCAGGTCGCGGACGGACAGCACGGGGGCGGCACCGGGGGCGGTGCCAGGGGCGGCCGTGGCCGCGCCGGGGGTCGGGTCGGTCGTCACGGTTCTCCAGTCCCGGCCTGCGCGTCGCGGTAGGCCTCCCAGTCGGCGAGCATCTTGCGGTGGTACCCCGCGAGCCACTCCATGTAGTTGCGGGCGTTGCGCAGCCGGCGCTCGGGCCCCTCCGCGGGCCCGCCGGTGAGGGCCTGGTCGAGGACTCGCTGCAGCCGCGGCAGGTAGTTCCGCTCGCTCGCGAGCCAGCGCCCCCAGATGTCGTCCTCGACGCGGAAGTAGTGGTTCCGGTCGCCGCCGATCGCGTGCCGCTGGATGAACCCGACCTCCACGAGCCGCCGGGTCGCGGTGGACACCGCCCCGGCGCTCGCGGTGAGCAGCTGCGCGATCTGCTGCGAGGACAGGTACGGGCGGTCGGCGATCATCAGCAGCCCGACCACGCGGCCCTCCATGCGGGCGCTGTTCGTGCCCTCCCAGGTGAGCGCGAACTGCTCGATCCACGCCAGCTGCTCCGGCGTCATCGTGAGGTCGGCGGCCGGTGCGGCGTCGTCGCTGGTCATGCCGGTCAGCCTAGGGACGCCGGGACCGGCGCACCGACGTCCCGGCGGCGGGTCATGCCGGTGCGCCGGCGGCGGAACTCCTCGAGGGGCCAGGAGGTCATGCCGTTGCGCACCGCGGCGATCGCGCCGTCCGCCGTGCGCTCCACGACCACGTCCTCGCCGGCCGACCCGAAGCCCGGCTGCCGGGTGGTGCCGAGCACGTCGCGGCCGCGGACGTGCAGCTCGTCGTACGCGGCCACCGGGTCCGGCGCGGCGGGGTGCAGCAGCAGGAGCCGGCCGCCGAGCTCGGCGATGTCGGTGATCCCCCACAGGGCGCCGAACCGCCCGGTGTACTCGGCGAGCGGCCGGGCGTCCGCGGCGGGCTCGGGCGCATCCGCAGGCGGGTTCAGCGCGAGGTCGATCAGCTTGATGAGGCCGACCGCGATCGCGTCCGCGGGGCCGTCGATCGCGTTGGTGAGGACGCTGACGACGAGCCGCTGCTCCGGGTCGATGTACGTGCGGGTGATGTGGCCCGGGTACCCGCCGGAGTGCCCGACGACCTCGCGGTCGCCGATGGTGTGCAGGTCGAGGCCGATGCCGTACCGCCCGACCTCCTTGCCGTGCACCTTCACCACCGACTCCTGCCGGTGCAGCAGCCGCTTGCCCGCGTCGGAGAGCAGGGACTCGTCGCCGGAGAAGTGCGCGGCGCCGAACGCGGTCATGTCCCGGGCGGTGGAGTAGAAGCCGGTGGCGGCGGCGAGCGCGCGGGTGTCGACGTGCTCGATGGTCTCCCGGCGGTCGTCGGCGTCGAGCAGGGCGGTGTGCCCGGCGGCGTACCGGTCGGCCAGCGCCTCGTCGTACTCGGCGCCGGTGTCGGCCATGCCGAGCGGGTCGAGCACCGCGGCGCGCAGGTGGTCGCGGAACGGCTCGCCGGTCACGGACTCCACGACCAGGCCGACGATCCCGTACCCGTAGTTGGAGTACTTGAAGTGCTCGTTCGCCCCGTACACCTCCCCGGCGTCGAGCAGCTCGGCCAGCAGGGTCGGCTCGTCCGGGAACGGCCCGTCGAGCTGCCAGAAGTCGCCCCGCTCGCCGTCGCGGATCACGCCGGCCTGGTGGCCGAGCAGCTCGCGGACGGTGCGGGACCCGAGCGGGGACCCCGCCAGCCCGGCGACGTGCGTCCCGACGGTGTCGTCCAGCCGGAGCCGGCCCGCCTCGACGAGCCGCATCACCGCGGTCGCCGTGAACGACTTGGAGTGCGAGGCGATCCGGAACAGGTGGTCGGTGCGCAGCGGCTCGCCCGTGGCGACGTCGGCGGTGCCCCAGGCGTGGTCGAGCACCAGGTCGTCGCCGGACCGGATCGCCACCTGGACGCCGACGGCGCGGCGGAACGCGCCCTGGAGGTCGACCCACGACGCCAGGTAGGGGGCGGCGGCGCGGAGGGTGGCGGTCGTGTCGGACATGCGGTGGGCCTCTCGGGACGGTGCGGGACGGTGCTCGGTGCGGGCGGTGCGGGGTGGTGCGAGGTGCGGGCGGCGCGGCGTCAGCCGCGGCCCTTCGGGTCGAGGACGTCCCGCAGGACGTCGCCGAGGGTGATCATCGCGAGGACGGTCACGGTCAGGAAGATGCTCGGGAACAGCAGCATGTGCGGGGACGTCTGGAAGTAGGTCTGCGCGCTGGACAGCTGCAGGCCCCAGGAGATCGACGGCGCGCGCAGGCCCAGGCCGAGGAAGGTCAGCGTCGACTCGGAGACGATGACCCCGCCGACCATGGTGGTGGCCACGGCGAGCACCGGGCCGATCGAGTTGGGCAGCACGTAGCGGGCGATGATCCGGCGGTCGCGCAGGCCCATCGCCTTCGCGGCCTCCACGTACGGGGCGTCCCGGACGGCGCGGACCGAGCCACGGACCAGCCGTGCCATGGTCGGCCAGGAGAACAGCGCGAGCACCAGGGCGACCGTGACGGCGGACCGGGTGCCGATCGACGTCAGGACGACGACTGCCCCGAGCAGGAACGGGAAGCCGAGGAAGACGTCGGTCAGCCGGGCGATCAGCCGGTCGGCGATCCCGCCGTAGAACCCCGCGGCGGTGCCGACCACCAGGGCGACCAGCAGGGCCACGGCGGTCGCGAGCACGCCGACCGTCAGCGACGCCTGGGTGCCGTAGATGACGTTGGCGTACACGTCGCAGCCCTGCACGTCGGTGCCGAACACGTGCTCGCCGCCCGGGCGCAGCGCGCTGTCGGACAGGTCGCAGGCCCGCGGGTCGGGCTGGCCGAACCAGCCGGCGAACCAGGACGGCGCGACCGCGATCAGCAGCAGCACGCCGAGCACCCCGGCGCAGAGCCAGAACAGCGGGCGGCGCCGCAGCGTGCGCCAGACGCCGCGCGGCGCGGCGGGCACGTCCGCGTCGACCTCGGTGGCCGCGGTCGCGGTGAGGGTGTCACTCATGGCGGATCCTCGGGTCGAGCACCGACGACAGCAGGTCCACGACCAGGTTCGTCAGCAGGAAGATGATGATCAGGGCGGTGGAGACGCCGACGACGGTCGGCCCCTCGTGCGCGCGGATCGCCTGGAACAGCAGCTGGCCGACGCCCGGCAGGTTGAACACGCCCTCCACGACGACGGTGCCGCCGAGCAGGAAGCCGAGGTCGATGGCCAGGAAGGTCAGCACCGGGATCGCCGAGTTCCGCATCACGTGCACGCCGACCACCTGCCGCTCCCGCAGGCCCTTGGCCCGCAGCGTCCGGACGAAGTCGGACTGCAGCGTGTCGACGACCGAGCCGCGCATGAGCCGGGTGACCGACGCGAGGCCGAACACGGCGATGACGGCCGCGGGCAGCAGGTACGAGGTCGGCCAGCCGTCGCTCGTCCCCGCGACGGGGAACCAGCCGAGCCGGACGCCGAGCACGAGCTGCGCGGTCACCGCGACGACGAACACCGGGATGCTGGTCGCGAGGATCGTGCCGGCCAGGACGAACCGGTCGCCCGCGCGGCCGCGGCGCAGGCCCGCGAACAGGCCGAGCAGCACGCCGAGGACGACCTCGATGCCCCACGCGGTCAGCGCGAGGGTGATCGTGACGGGCCACCGGGACTCCATGCGGCCGGCGACGGACTGCCCGCTGAAGTTGGTGCCGAGGTCGCCGGTGAACAGCCCGCCGAGGTAGCGGGCGTACTGCTGGAGCACCGGCTCGTCCAGGTGGTACCGGGACCGCAGCTCGGCCACGACGTTGTCCGGCAGCGGCCGGTCCCCGCCGAGCGACCGGATCGGGTCGCCGGGCAGCGCGAACACCATGAGGTAGATGACCAGCGTGACGCCGAGGAACACGACCAGGAGCTCGACCGCGCGGCGCACGGCGTACCGGCTCACGACGCGCCGCCCGCGGTCCGCGCCGCCAGCACCTGCGACATCGCCAGCGTGGCGCCGTACTGCACGCCGACCAGCCGCTCGACCGGCAGCACGGTGAGGCCGGTGAGCGAGTCCGCCTCGGCCACCCAGCCGTCGTAGACCTCCCGCGCCCGGTCGGTGACCCGCCGGACCCGCGCCGTGGCGATCCCGGCGTGCACCTCCGCGTCGAGCGCCCGCAGCAGCATGCCCCCGAACCGCAGCCGGAAGCACCGCACCACGTCCTCGTTGCTGAACACCTCGGCCGCGGTGGCGGCGCGGCGCAGCTCCGGGCGCTCGGCGCGCAGCAGCTCGGCGCGGCCGCCCTCGCCCATCATCGGCACGAACGCCTCGCTCGCCCGCAGGAACGGCGAGCGCAGGGTGAGGTCGGGCCGGGCGTCGTCGAGCAGCCGCGTGAGGGTCGCGCCGAGGTCGACCAGCTCCTCGCCCTTGGCCCGCACCACGTCGGCGTAGTCCGCCGGGGTCGGGGTGGTGTCGTCGGCCAGCGGGTGCGACCAGTACGGCAGCTCCGCGACCAGCGACACCGTGCCGTGCCGGCGCGCGTACGCGCTGGACGACTCGCCGCCGACCATCGTCGCCGCGGCCAGGCCCAGCGACTCGAGGTAGTCGTACTCCTCGCGGGTGCTGGACATGTGGAACATCGCGGGCGCGATCGACCGGATCGACGGCGACTCGGGCTCGCCGACGTCGAGCGGCAGGCCGAGCGTGCGGGGGACGGCGTGCAGCGCGTCGACGGCCCCCGGCACCTCCTCGGACAGGTAGTAGTAGACGCCGCCGAGCTCCGCGTTGTGCAGGCTGACCATGAGCTCCGGCCGCACGTCGTCGATCACGCGCATCAGGGCCTGGGTCTCGGGGATGACGTCGTCGAAGTACGCGTCCTTGTAGGCGAACGGGAACGTCCACTCGACCTGCTCGGACGGCGCGGGCCGGTAGAACCGCCGGGAGTACGCGGTGCGGTCCGACGGGTCCGCGAACCAGGACTCGTTGAGCCGGGTGCCGTCCGGGTCGATGCACGGGACGAGGTGCCAGGTGGCGCCGGACCGCGCGAGCAGGTCGGGGTCGGCGACCAGCTCGGCAGCGAGGTGCTGGAGCGTCCGGAAGCCGATCGGCTCGTTCGGGTGCACGCCGGCGAACAGCAGGTGCGACCGCGGGCCGGAGCCGACGGTGAACATCGGGATCGGCTCGCCCAGGCGCGAGGTGCCGATCCGCCGCTCGGTGACCAGCCGCGGGTGGTCGGCCGCGAGGGTGCCGAACCAGGCCAGCAGCTCGTCCACCGGGGGGAAGCCGGACATCGGGGGGACCCGGCGGGCCCGCTCGAGGACGTCCTCGAGCGAGCCCACCGGGAGGGTGCCCTGGCTCATGCGCCCTCGGCGAGGACGACCTGGGTGTACGTCGGGTTGCCGACCGCCGACGTGGGCAGCTCGGCCACCCGGTCGGACACCACGTAGGAGTAGGTCTCGAAGAACAGCGGCGGGGCCGGGAAGTCCTCGAGGATCCGCTCCTGCACGGCCGCGTAGGCCTCGGCCGCGGCGTCCGCGTCCACCTCGGCGTCGGCGGCCGCGATCAGGTCGGTCACCTCGGGCTCGTAGTACGGGATGCAGTTCGGGCAGCCGCCGCCCTCGACGTAGAACGCCCGGAGGGTGTTCTGCTGGCTCGGGTACAGCGCGCCCCAGCGGGAGAAGAACGGCCCGGCGATGTCGCCCGCGGTCCGCTTGTCGGCGAACTCCGCCCAGTCGGTGCTCGGGGTCGCGACGGCGTCCACGCCCAGGTTCTGCCGGAGCTGGTTGGCGATGGCCGTGTACAGCTCGTCCAGGCCGGAGCCGCCCGGGAAGTAGATGTCGATCGTGCCGTCGAACCCACCGGCCTCCTCGAGCAGCGCCTTCGCGCCCTCGGGGTCGTACTCGCAGTACTCCGCGCAGATGCCCTCGGGCGTGCCGGCCTCGACGGCCGGGGTCAGCGCGGTCGCCGGGGTGAACAGGCCGCCGTAGATGACGTCGTTGATGGTGTCCCGGTCGATCGCCATCGAGATCGCCTGGCGCACCCGGACGTCCGAGTAGCGCGCGTCCCACAGCGGCAGGCCGAGGTAGGAGATGCCGGCCGCCTCGAAGGTGTAGAGCCGGTCGCCGAAGTCGGCCGAGGCCTGCGTCTGGCGCGCCACCGGGACGCCCGCGACGTCGATGTTGCCGGCCTGGACGTCGGTGTAGGCGGTGGTGGTGTCGGTGTACGGCACGAACGTGATCGCGTCGACCGTCGGGGCGGGGCCCTGTTAGTCGGCGTACGCCGTGACGGTCATCTCCTCGTTCTCGGCGTAGTCCGTCTCGACCTCGAACGGGCCGTTGCCGACCGGGTGCACGTTGTACGCGTCGAAGTCGTCGAACGCGGACTCGGGCATCGGGTAGAACGCCGTCTGCGCCTGGCTGAGCTGCATCGGGAACTGGCCGTCGGGGCCGGTCAGCGTGACGGTGAAGGTCGTGTCGTCGACGACGGCCAGGCCGGACATCTCGGTGGTCGTCGGCTCGCCCTCGGCGGGGTTGAGGTCGGCGTAGCCCACGATGTTCGCGAGCTGGCCGGAGTTCTCCCACGCGTTGGGGCCGTAGGCCACCGCGTTCCACGCGTCCACGTACGACTGCGCCGTCACCGGCGTCCCGTCGTGGAAGGTCCAGCCGTCCTTCAGCGTGATCGTCCAGGTGGTGCCGTCCTCCGACTCGACGGAGTCGGCGGCGACGTACGTGAGCTCGCCGGCGTCGTCGATCCAGGTCAGCGGGGCCCAGACGGCCATGTTGAAGTCGAAGGCGATCGACTGCCGGCCGGGGATCAGCTGGATCGGGTCGGTCACGGCGACGCGGATCGCGCCGCCGCCCGAGCCCGTCGCGCTGGTGTCGGCGGAGTCGTCGCCACCGCCGCCGGAGCAGGCGGCCAGGGCGAGCGCCAGCACGGCGGCACCGGCCGCGAGCCGGATCCGGGTCGTTCTCATGGGTCCTCCACTGCAGGGGGAGCGGCGGCCGGGGCCGCCGGGGCGGGGGAGTGCACGGGGAGCGGGGTCGGCGGCTCTGCCGGGTGGCCGGTCGCGCGGCGTCGGGGGTGGGACGGCGCGGGCCGGGGGCCGGGTCCGTGCCCGGCGGCGGTGCCGGACAGTCAACCCCGGCACCCCGTGGTGGAGTCAATAGCCGGGATGCTGAGAGTTCAGTAGGCAATGAAAGTTTTACGTGCGTGACACAGGGCGAGGGTGCCGCCCGCGGGGTGCGTGGTGGTTCGATGGGCCGCGTGATCCACACGACCGACTACGTGCTGACCGACGAGGGACGCGTACGTGACCTGGTGCGCCGGCACGGGTGGGCGACGCTCGTCTCGGTGACCGACGACGGGCCGGTCGCGTCGCACGTGCCGGTCCTGCTGGCCGAGGACGTGGCGCTGCCGTCGGGCGGGGTCGCGGACGCGGCGGCGGGTCTGGCAGCGGCTCCGGAGGCGGCCCCCGCGGCGCGGCCGGCCCGGGACGCGCACGGCCTGCCCGACCGGTTCACCGTGCCGGCGGCCCCGCTCACCGTGCTCAGCCACCTGGGCCGGCCCGACGAGGTGCTGCACCAGATCGGCTCCGGCCGGGAGCACCTGCTGATCGTCGAGGGTCCGTACGGCTACGTGTCGCCCGGCTGGTACGGCTACGCACCGGCGGTGCCGACCTGGAACTACCTCGCCGTGCACCTGTACGGCACGCTCGAGCTGCTCGACGCGGAGGACTCGTACGCCGTCATGGCCGCGACCGTCGACCGGTACGAGGCGCCGATGCCCGAGCCGGTCCGGATGCCCGACGTCGAGGGCTACGCGCGCCGGATCGCACCCGGTGCCGTCGGGTTCCGGATGTCGGTGACGCGCTGGCAGGGCAAGGCCAAGCTCAGCCAGGACAAGCCGCGCGCCGTCGCCGAGCGGGTCGTCGAGCACCTCGGGACCGACCCGCACTACGCCGAGCCGGCGCTCGCGGCCGAGATGCGGGCCGAGCTCGACCGCCGCCCGGACTGGACCTGACGCGCGATTGACCCGCGCATGACCGCGGGCCGGCGCCGCCGCCGGCCCCTTCCCGAACGGAGACGCACCGCCGTGAGCACCGCACCGCTCGTCCTGACCCACGCCCGCCTGGTGGGCGCCGCCCGCACCGTCGACGTGCTGCTGCGCGACGGCCGGGTGCACGCCGTCGGGCCGGACCTCGCGCGCGGCGCCGGCGCGGGCATCGAGCAGGTCGACCTCGGCGGTCGCACCGTCATGCCCGGCCTCTGGGACGCGCACACCCACATGACCCAGTGGGCGCTCGCCCGGCAGCGGCTCGACGTCTCGGCCGCGACCTCCGCGGCGCACGCGATCCGGATCGTGCTGGACCGGCTCGCCGCCCGGCCGCTCACCCCGGGCGCCGCGCTGGTCGGCTACGGGTTCCGCGACGGCCTGTGGCCGGACGCCCCGACGGCGGACCTGCTGGACGCCGCGGTCGGCGACGTGCCGGTGATCCTGGTGTCCGGGGACCTGCACTGCGCCTGGTTCAGCACCGCCGGCCTGCGGTACGCGGGCGTGTCCGGACACGCGACCGGGCTGCTGCGCGAGGCCGAGTGGCTGCCGCTGACCAGCGTCGTCGACCACGTGCCGGACGACGTCGCCGACGACTGGGTGGCCGAGGCGTCCCGGGCGGCCGCCGCGCGCGGCGTCGTGGGCGTGGTCGAGCTCGAGATCACCGAGAACCTCACGCCGTGGCGCCGCCGGATCGCCGCGGGCAACGACGCGCTCCGGGTCCGCGCGGGCGTGTGGGAGCCGTACCTGGACCGGGTGCTGGCCGAGGAGCTCCGGTCCGGTGACGTGGTCGTCGGCACCGGCGGGCTGCTCCAGCAGGGCCCGCTCAAGGTGGTGACGGACGGGTCCCTCAACACCCGCACCGCGTTCTGCCACGACCCGTACCCCGGTCTGTCCGGCGCCGACGCGCACGGCGTGCTGTCCGTGCCGCCCGAGCACCTGGTGCCGCTCATGGCGCACGCCACCCGCAAGGGCCTGACCTGCGCGATCCACGCGATCGGCGACCACGCGAACACCCTGGCCCTGGACGCGTTCGCGGCCTCCGGCGCGCGCGGGTCCGTCGAGCACGCCCAGCTGCTCACCGACGCCGACGTGGCGCGGTTCGCCTCGCTCGGGGTGGTGGCGTCGGTGCAGCCCGAGCACGCGATGGACGACCGCGACGTCGCCGACCGGCACTGGGCCGGCCGCACCGATCGCGCCTTCGCCCTGGCGTCGCTCGCCGCCGCGGGCGTCGAGCTGGTGCTCGGCTCGGACGCCCCGGTGGCGCCGCTCGACCCGTGGGTCGCGATCTCCGCGGCCGTCGAGCGGGCCCGCGACGGGCGCGAGCCGTGGCACCCCGAGCAGCGGCTCGACCTGCTCACCGCGCTGCGGTCCTCGGTGGACGGGCAGCCGCTGACGCTCGCGGTGGGGGCTCCGGCCGACCTCGCGGTGCTCGACGCGGACCCGTTGTCCGCGGGGGCGCCGCTGCGCGTGATGCCGGTCGCGGGGACGCTGCTCGGCGGGCGGTGGACGCACCGGGGGTTCTGACGAGGGCCGGTGGTGGCCGGACGGGTCACGCGGTCGGGGGTGACACCCACCCACCCGGGCGGCGTCGACCGATCGGGTGGTCCGTCCAACGGGGCGTGGGTGGTAGCACCCAGACGTCCCAGGAAGCGGACCGTACCGGGTCGTAGCGTCGCGGCACATATGCGCCCTGACCTGCATGTCCTCGCCCCCCACGGCATCGGCTGCCGCACCGCGCTCGGGTACCACCCCCGCGACGGGCGCCCGGTCGCGTGCTGGGTCGTGCACCCCACCCGCCGCGAGCCGGGCGTGGTGCCGCGGCTCGAGCGGTACGCCGCCGCGCTCGGCCTGTCCGACACCGACGACGCGGCGCTGCGCGAGGTCGACGACTACCGGGCGTCCCTGACCGCGGCCGGCGGCTGGGCGACGCTCTGGGTCGGCGACGAGGTCGAGCTCGCGGCCGAGCACGACGACGCGTGGCTGGACGCGCTGCTCGACCGCGGCTGGGCCGTGGTGGTCGTCGGGTACTCCACCGACCTCGCCACCTCGGACAACCCGGCGATCATGGCCTATCTGACCGGCGGCGGGAACGCGCACGTCGGGGTGGTCCGGGCCGCCTGACGGACGCGCGCGCGGAGGGGCCCCGCGGGGTCGGTACGCTGTGACCATCCCCACCGCCGCGAACCAGGGAGCTCACCCGTGGGACGAGTCGTCGTCGATGTGATGCCCAAGCCGGAGATCCTCGACCCGCAGGGCAAGGCCGTCGCCGGGGCGCTGCCGCGGCTCGGGTTCGGCCAGTTCACCTCCGTCCGCCAGGGCAAGCGGTTCGAGCTCGAGGTCGACGGCCCGGTCACCCCCGAGGTGCTGGCCGCCGCCGCCGAGGCCGCGACCCAGGTGCTGTCGAACCCGGTGATCGAGGACGTGGTCCGCGTGGCCGACTCCGAGGCCGACGCCGCCGGCACCGTGCTGTCGGAGGGCCTGGCCTGATGACGAAGGTCGGCGTGGTCACCTTCCCGGGCACCCTGGACGACCGCGACGCCGCGCGCGCCGTGCGCCTCGCCGGGGCCGAGCCCGTCGCCCTCTGGCACGCCGACGCGGACCTGCGCGGCGTCGACGCCGTGGTCCTGCCCGGCGGGTTCTCCTACGGCGACTACCTGCGCGCCGGGGCGATCAGCCGGTTCGCGCCCGTCATGGGCGAGGTCGTCGCGGCCGCCGGCAAGGGCATGCCCGTGCTCGGCATCTGCAACGGCTTCCAGGTCCTCACCGAGGCGCACCTGCTCCCGGGCTCGATGATCAAGAACGACCACCTGCACTTCGTCTGCCGCGAGCAGGTGCTGTCCGTCGAGCGCGCCGACACCGCCTGGACGAGCGAGTACGCGCAGGGCGAGCGCATCACGATCCCGCTGAAGAACCAGGACGGCCAGTACGTCGCCGACGAGCACACCCTCGACGAGCTCGAGGGCGAGGGCCGGGTCGTGTTCCGCTACGAGGACGTCAACCCCAACGGGTCGCGGCGCGGGATCGCCGGCATCAGCAACGCGCGCGGCAACGTCGTCGGCCTCATGCCGCACCCCGAGCACGCCGTCGAGGCGGGCTTCGGCCCGGACGGCGCCCGCGGCCCGCGCTCGGGCACGGACGGCCTGCGGTTCTTCACCTCGGTGATGCGCGCGCTCGTCTCCTGACCCGCGCGCCGAGCGCCCCGGACCCGTCACGGGTCCGGGGCGCTGCCGCGTCCCCGCCCGCGGCGCCCCGCCGCCGGCTGCGGCCGTCGGGCTGCGGCCGTCGGGCGCCGGGCGTCGGGCGTCGGGCGTCGGGCGAGTATCCGACGCGTCGAGCGAGTAGTCGGCGGATACTCGCTCGACGTGTCGAGTGCACGCTCGCGGGCGGCCGCCGGGTCGGCGGGCGGCGGCCGCCGGGTCGGGGCCGCGGCCGGGGCGCGTCACCGGCGCCCGGGATGTGGACACGGTGCTGCCGTGCCGGGCGGAGCGCGGCTAGGCTGCCCGCGTGTTCCTGAGCCGGGTGTGTTGTCGCTGAGCTGACGACCCCGCGCGCCCGCGGCCGGACGGCCCTCGTCGCGCACCCGCCTCACCCCGAGGACACCACCGACATGGCTCAGCCCGTGCTGGACCGCGCGCTCGCGGTCGCCACCCGTCACGTCCCCGCCGCCCGCCGTGCGGCCCCCGCCCGTCTCGCACCGGTGCCGCCGGCGCCGGCCTCGGTCGCGTCCGCGGCGCCTGCGCCGACCTCGCCCGCGCCTGCCTCGGCCGTGCCCCCCTCGCCCGTGCCCGCGTCCCCCGCCGATCGTCTCGCCGCCACCCGGTCGATCAGCGGGTGGCGCGACGATCCGGTGGAGATCACGATCGAGCGGCCCGCCGTCGCGCCCCTCGCGCCTGCGACCGGAGCCGACCGGGCGGTCGTCGTGCACGTGGGGGCGCCCGCCTACGGCGTGCGGACCGTCGAGCACCGGCCGGGGTCGGAGTCGGCGATCGCCGTCGCCGCCCGCACCGCCGACGTCATCCGGCTCGGGTTCTCCGTCGCGGTGCCCTCCGTCGGGGCGCTGGCGCGGGTCGCCGCGCTCGTCGACGACGCGCTCGCCGAGGCCGGCCGGGACCGCACTGAGGTCCGGGTGCTGCTCGACCTGGAGGTCGTCCTCGCGGGCGACGAGCGCACGGCCCGCCGCAAGCGCTCGCACCTCGAGTACCTGGACGCGCTCGCCGGTCTGTCGTGGGCGCCGGCCGACACCCGCGTGGTCACCACGGCCGACCGGCTGGTGGCGGAGGTCGGCGAGGTGGCCCGGCGCGCGGGCGTCGACGGCGTGGTCCTGCACCCGCTGGCCGGCGGTGCCGGGGTCGAGGCGGAGCTCCGCGCCCTGGTCGCCTGAGCCCGCACGGAGGTGACCCGCCGGCGGGGAGGGCACCTACCCCTGACCCCGGAGCGCGGCCCGACGTGCGAGGGTGCGGGTGGTCGGGCAGTCTCGGCGGCATGCTGAACGGCTGGCCGCTCGTCGTCATCGGTGTCGTCGCGGCGGTCGCCGGGCTGGCGGGCGTGCTCGGCCGCTTCGACCGCACGCGGTTCGCGCTCTACCGGCGCCACGGCGAGCCGACCCGGCGCCAGCACGTGGTCCTGCAGCGGCTCGGCGGGGGGATGTTCGTGCTGGTCGGTGTCGGTTTCGTGATCGCCGGGGCGAACGACCTCTGACGGCCGCGCCGCGCCCGTAGCCTCGACGCGTGACGAGGCTCCGGCACTGGGCGCTGCTCGGTGTCCTGCTGCCGCTGTGGCTCGCGGTCGTGAACGCCGCCGAGGTCCTCGGGTGGCACGCCGGCCTCGCGGACTGGCTCGTGCTCGTCGCCTTCGGGACCGTGCTCACCCTGGGACCCGTCCTGGTGCTCAGCGTCGCCGTCGCGCTGCTGGTCGGGGCCGGCGTGCTGGCCGTGGGTCGTCGGCTGCCGCCGCCCGGGTCCCGGGTCCGAGCCGTGGCCGTGTCGATCGGCACCATCACGGTGGCGGCGGTCGCCACCGGCACCGCGCTGTGGCCGCAGGCGCTGCGCGCCGCACCGTTCGACCTCGTGCTCGGCCCGAAGGTGCTCGCGACCGCGGCGGCGACCGGTGCTCCCCTCATGGTGGCGGCCGTCGCCGCGTGGCGGCGGAGCGACCGCATCACCCCGCTGCCCCCGGTGCCGAGCCCGTGGGAGGACGACCCGGCGACGTGACCGCCGCCGGGTCGACAGGCCGGACCGATCAGCCGCCCAGCGTCCCCAGGGCCTGCTCCAGGTCGTCGGCCAGGTCGTCGACGTCCTCCAGCCCGACGGACAGCCGCACCGTCGACTCCGCGATGCCGACCGCTGCCCGCCCGGCGGGGCCGAGCTTGCGGTGCGTCGTCGTCGCCGGGTGGGTGACCAGCGACTTCGCGTCGCCGAGGTTGTTCGAGATGTCGACCACCCGCAGCGCGTCCAGGACCCCGAACGTCAGCGCCTTGGCCTCGGCGGGCGTCGAGCCCTCCGGCACCCGCAGATCGAACGTCACCACCGTCCCGCCGCCGGACTGCTGCGCGAGCGCGAGCGCGTGCTGCGGGTGTGACGGCAGGTACGGGTACCGGACCTGCGCGATCGCGGGGTGCTCCTCGAGCCGGGTGGCCACCACCAGCGCGGACGCGGTCTGGTGCCGCACCCGCAGCGACAGCGTCTCCAGCCCCTTGAGCAGCACCCACGCGTTGAACGCCGACAGCGAGGGCCCCGTGTTCCTGATCAGCGTCTGCACCGGCCCGTGCACGAACGCGTCGGTGCCGAGGATCGCCCCGCCGAGCACCCGCCCCTGGCCGTCGATGTGCTTGGTCGCCGAGTACACGACCACGTCGGCGCCGAAGTCGAGCGGCCGGGACAGCACGGGCGTCGCGAACACGTTGTCCACGACGACGACCGCGCCCGCGGCGTGGGCGAGCCTGCTGACCGTGGCGATGTCGACCAGGTCCTGCATCGGGTTGGACGGCGTCTCGAAGAACACCACGTCCGCGGGGGTCGACAGGGCCTCCTCCCACTGCGCGGGCACGTGGCCGTCGACGTAGTCGGTGCGCACGCCCCACTTCGCGAGGATCTCGTCGAAGATCACCACCGACGACCCGAACAGCGCGCGCGCCGCGACGACCCGCGAGCCCGACCGGACGAGCGCGGCGAGCGCGGTGAACACCGCCGACATGCCGGACGCCGTGGCGTAGCAGGCCTCGGCGCCCTCGAGCAGCCGGAGCCGCTCCTCGAACGTCGACACCGTCGGGTTGCCGTACCGCGAGTACAGGAACCGGTCGGCCTCTCCGGCGAACGCCGCCTCGGCGTCGGCCGCGCGGGAGTAGACGTAGCCCTGGGTGAGGAACAGCGCCTCGGACGTCTCCTGGAACGGGGTGCGCACCGAGCCGCCGCGCACGGCGAGCGTGTCGGGGCGCAGCTGCTCCAGCGGGAGGCGGTCGTCCCGCCACGCGGCCGGTCCGGGCGCGGCCGGGCCGGTCACGCCTCCCGCCACGGCAGGCCGGCGGCGCGCCAGCCCTGGTGCCCGCGGCGGCCGTCCGGGCCCACGTCGCCCTCGAACCCGGTCAGGATGTTGTACGCCGGGCCGAGGCCCGCGGCGGTCGCGGTCACGGCGGCCGCCACCGAGCGCACGCCGGACCGGCAGAGGAACACCACGGGCCGCGGGTCGTCCGCCGTGACGCCGGCCGCGGCGAGGCCGTCGAGGAACGCGGGGTTCGGGCGGCCGAACGCGTCGACCCACTCGACGAAGGCGGTGCGGCCCTCCCCGGCGTCGGCGGTGTCCGGCACGCCGATCGTCTGCCACTCGCCCTCGGTGCGGACGTCCACGAGGACGGCGCGCTCGTCGGACAGCAGCAGGTCCCAGGCCTCCTGCGGGGTCAGGTCACCCGCGTAGGGCGCGGTCACAGCGGCCGCACCGGGGTGCCCGGGGCCGTCGCGGCCGGCAGGACGACGGCCTGCGCGACGATCACGCGCTCCCCGTCGAAGGTGGCGGCGGGCCCGCCGTGCAGCTCGTAGCCCTCGGCCAGGGCGGCGCTGACCCGCTCGCAGAACGAGCGGTCGTCCGGTCCGGTCAGCAGGCGGTAGCGCAGGCGGTCGTCGGTGTCGGTCATGCCTCTCCTCCATCGGATCTGGCGGAAGCACCCTCGGCCGGCCCCGGTGGGGGTCCGCGGGTTGCTGCGGCGTCGACGAGCCAGATCTCTCGGCCGCTCTGGATGGTGCCGGCGATGCTACGCCATCGCCGGCACCAGGATGGACGTCCTCCCGCGCCCGGGTGAACCCGTGTCGCACCGTGGACCACGATTGACACCTCCGCGCACAGGGCCGCATCCTCGGACGAGGTCATGAGCGCCAGCGCGAAGCCCCGGCTCGCTGGCCGGCAACCCTCCCACCGCGGCGGGGTGCCCCGGGTGACGACCTGGCCGTCCACCGACCGGTGGCCGGCAAGCGCGGGGTCGCCCGGTCGGCGACCGGGCCCCCACCGATCCGCTCGGGGGTAGTCCCATGTCCGTCACCGTCACCACCTCGTGTGCCGAGACCGCCCTGCTGCCCGTCGTCGGCGGGGACACGCGCGTCCCGCTGGTCGACGGCCGGTCCGTGCCGTACGCCAACCTCGACTACGCCGCGTCCGCGCCGGCGCTCGAGTCCGTCGCCGCGCGGGTCGTCGAGGTGCTACCGCTGTACGCCTCCGTGCACCGCGGGGCGGGGTACCTGTCCCAGGTGTCGACGGCGCTGTACGAGGCGTCCCGCGCCACGGTCGCCCGGTTCGTGGGCGCCCGCCCCGACGACGTCGCGGTCATCACCCGGAACACCACGGACGCGCTCAATCTGCTGGCCGGCTGCGTGCCGGACGGCGGCCGGGTGCTCGTGCTGGACGTCGAGCACCACGCCAACCTGCTGCCGTGGGTGCGCTCGGTGCGCGGCTCGGGCCGCACGGCGACGATCCTGCCGTCGGCCCCGACGGTCGCCGAGACGCTGACCGCGCTCCGCGACGAGCTCGCCCGCCAGCCGTACGCGCTGGTCACGCTGACCGGGGCGTCGAACGTCACGGGTGAGGCGCTGCCCATCGCCTCGGTCGTGGCGCTCGCGCAAGAGGCGGGCGCGCGGGTCGCGGTCGACGGCGCGCAGCTCGTCCCGCACCGGGCGTTCTCGCTCGCGGACAGCGGCGTCGACTACGTGGCGTTCTCGGGCCACAAGACCTATGCGCCGTTCGGGGCGGGCGCCCTGGTCGGCCGGCGCGACTGGCTCGACGCCGGCACGCCGTACCTGGCCGGGGGCGGTGCGGTCCGCGACGTCCGCACCGACCGGACGCTGTGGCAGCCGGCGCCCGCGCGGCACGAGGGCGGGTCGCCGAACGTGCTCGGCGCGGTCGCGCTGGCCGAGGCGTGCGACGCGCTGTCCGCCCTGCCCGCCGGCGCGCTCGTCGAGCACGAGCGGGTGCTGCGGGAGCGGCTGGTCGAGGGGCTCGCCACCATCCCCGGCGCTCGGGTCCTGCAGCTGTGGTCCGACTCCGCGGACCCCGTCGGCGTCGTCGCGTTCACGCTCGGCGACCACGACTCGGGGCTGGTGGCGGCCTACCTGTCCGCGGAGCACGGCATCGGCGTGCGCGACGGCCGGTTCTGCGCGCACCCGCTGCTGGCGCGGGTCGGCGTCACCGGGGGCGCCATCCGCGCGTCGGTCGGCGTCGGGACGACCACCGAGACGGTCGACCGCCTGCTCGCCGGACTGCGCGCGTACGTCGGCGAGGGCCCGGCCGCCGCGTACGACGTCGTCGACGGCTGCTGGACGGTCGCCGACGACAACCGGCCGCGCCCGGCGGTGACCGGCATCGACGCGATCGCGGCGACTGCCGCCGCGGCCTGCGGCCCCGCCGTCGAGGACTGAGCCCCGGCGACGGACGGCCCGCGCAGGGGGCGGGTCGCCCGTCGCCGGTTCCGGGGTTCCTCCGAGCCGGGACCCTGTGGTGCACTGGCCGCGAGCACGCGGCCCGGATCCGCGCAGCCGCGGCCGCGGTCGCGGCGTCGGTCGGGCCCGCGGGGTGCCGGCGGGCGCCCGCGGCATCACCGCACGGTGACCCCGAGGTGCGCCGCCAGCGCGCCCGCCAGGTCGAGCAGCTGCGCCGGGCTGATGGTCGCACCCTTCAGCCCGGCGGTGCCGTCGATGCCCGCGAGGTCCGCGCCGCGCAGGTCGACGTCCTTGAGCTGCGCCCGGGTGACGTCGAGCCGGCCGACCCGGCAGTCCTCCAGCCGCACCGTCGCCGCGCGGGCGCCCGCGAGGTCGAGGTCGCCGATGGTGCAGCCGACGAGGCGCACGTCGTGCAGCCGGGCGTCGCGCAGGTTGAGGTAGTCGATCTTGCCGCCCTCGACCGTCACCCGGTCCCACGAGCCGCCGAACGCCTCGAGCGCGCCGAGCCGGCAGCCCTGGAGCGTGACGTCCCGCCACGTGCCGGAGCGCGCGCGCAGCATCCCCGCCCGGCACTCTGCGAGCGTGGTGTCCACGAGGTGCGCGTGGTCGAGCTCCGCCCCGTCCAGGTCGCACGCCCGCAGCAGGCACTCGATCAACCGGGCGCTCTCCGCGTCGGCACCGACCAGGTCGAGGCCGTCGAGCAGGAGGCGGTCGTAGTCGCCCTCGGGCTGGAGGGGGCCGGAGTACGGATCGAGGAGGTCGGTGCGCGGCGCGGGCATGGGTCCAGGGTGGCACCTCGGAACCCGGCCTGTGGACGACGGCGATCGGGGGATTGGGCGCCCCTACCGTGGTCGCCATGGCGGCGGGAGCGGCGGTGACGCAGGCGGCGCCGGCGCTCGGCACGGCCGAGTGGCTGGCGGAGTTCCTGCTGTCCCCGGGGCCGGCGGCGCTCGCGGCGGTGCTCGCGGCGGTGGTCGGGTTCGCGGCGACGCGGGCGCGGATCCGGGCGGACCGGGCGGCGGCGGAGAAGGCTCGTCAGGACGCGGCGCTCCGGTCGGCCGTCGCCAGGCGTGGGCAGGTGGAGGACCGGGACCTCGCGCAGTGGTGGTCGGTGTTCTGCTGGGTGGCGGCGCAGGACGACCCGGACGGGACCGTCCCGGCATCGGGGGTGCTGGGGGCGCTCGGTGGCTGCGCGACGACGGTGTCCGGTCGGCGCTCGTGACGCTAGCGTTGAGCCGGGGCCGGACGAGCGAGGAGCGCTGCGATGACGCCTGACCCCGAATCGACGACGCCTCGGCCGCGCCGCGGGTGGCCGCCGGAGGTCCAGGCCCAGGTCGACGAGTACATCGCCCGGCTCTCCGAGGGCGGCGACCTGTGGCAGCGGGCCCGCGACCGCGAGCGCGCGAGGTACGAGGAGCTCGAGGAGGACATCCGCCGCGCGCGGGACGGTGTCGCGTACTGGGAGGCCGAGCACCGGCGCCTGACCCGCGGCGGCCCGGTCCGGCGGATGCTCCGCGCCCTGTTCACCTAGGCAGCCCCCGTCCGCCGGACCGCGCCGGCCTCACCCCCGCGCCCGCACCTCCGCCGTCAGGTGCGGCTTCCGGCGCTTCGCGTCCCACGCCGTCACCGACCACACCCCGTCGCCGGCCGCGGCGACCCGCACCACCGGCGTCGACGGCAGCAGGACCGGGGAAGCGAACTCGACGTCCCAGTCGTACGCGTCCCCGCGCCGGGCGCCGACCGCGGCGAGCGCCCGCGCGGCGGTGAGCATCCCATGCGCGATGGCCCGCGGGAACCCGAGCGCCCGCGCGGTCAGGGGGTGCAAGTGGATCGGGTTGGCGTCGCCCGACACGGCGGCGTACCGACGCCCCGCCCCGGCGTCGAACGCCCACCGGCCGGTGGGGACCGGCGCGACGAACTCCGGCCGCTCGGCCTCGTCCGGCGCGGGACCGGGCACCCGCACCCCCGGTGCCAGGTAGGTCGACAACCCGCGCCAGGCCGGCGGCTCGTCGGCGGGCGCGCCCGCTCGGCACACCTCGGCGACCAGCTCGACCTGCGCGCCCTTGCGGTGCGGCCGCAGGTCCTGCGCCCACGTGCGGATGTCGAGGGTGTCCCCGACGCGCAGCGGGGCCCGTTGCTCGACCCGGTTCGCCAGGTGGACGATCCCGAGCGGCGGCATCGGGAAGTCGGGTCGCACGATGAGCGCGATCGCCGCCGGGAACGCGAGGACGTGCACGTAGCCGGCGGGCAGCACGTCCGTCGCGGGCTCGCCCACCAGGTGCTGGTACGCCGTGAGCTGCGCCGGGTCGGGGACCACCCCGCCGAGGCGGTGCTCGACGGCGGGCAGCGTGGTGGCCGCGGGCCCGTCCGACGCCGCCCCGGACCCCCCGGCCGGCCCCGACCCCGCGTCCGGCCCCGCCTCCCCGGCCGGCCCCGCGCGCCGCCGGTCCACGGCCCGGCGCACCGGCCCGCCCACCGCCGCGCGGCCGGAGGCCAGCCCCGCCCGCGCGTACAGCCCGGCGAGCGACGGGGACTGCGCCAGCGTGAGCACGCGCCGACCGCCGGGCCGTGCCGACCCGTCCGCCCCTCCGCCGCCCGGACGTGGCCCGTCAGGGGTCGCGGCGTCCCGCGCCGGAGCCTCGGCGGCCGTCACCGGCCCACCATGCTCTGCCCGCACACCCGCAGCACCTGCCCGACGACCCCACCCGCCTGCGGCGACGCGAGGAACGCCACGGCCTCCGCCACGTCCACCGGCAGCCCGCCCTGCTGCAGCGACGAGAGCCGGCGTGCGACCTGCCGGGTGAGCGCGGGCATCCGCGCGGTCATCTCGGTCTCGATGAACCCCGGCGCGATGGCGTTGGCGGTGCCGCCGAACGCGGCGAGCAGCGGCGCGGTGGCCTGCACCATGCCGATGACCCCGCCCTTGGACGCGGCGTAGTTGCTCTGCCCGCGGTTGCCCGCGATCCCCGACGTCGACGCGAGCGCCACGATCCGCGGCGCGTCGGCGAAGTCGCCCGAGGTCAGCAGGGCCTCGTTGATCCGGAGCTGGGCGGCGATGTTCACCGCGATCACGGACTCCCACCGGTCGGGCGTCATGTTGGCGAGCAGCTTGTCGCGGGTGATCCCGGCGTTGTGCACCATGACGTCGAGCCGCCCGTGCCGCCCGAGCGCGTGCTCGAGGATCCGGGCGCCCGCGTCGTCGGCGGTGACGTCGAGCTGCAGCGCCGTGCCGCGGACCCGGTTGGCGACGGCGGCCAGCGCCTCGCCCGCCGCCGGCACGTCGACGGCCACGACGGTCGCCCCGTCCCGGGCGAGCGTGGTCGCGATGGCCTCGCCGATGCCGCGCGCGGCGCCGGTCACGACGGCGACCCGGCCGTCCAGCGGCCGCTCCCAGTCGGCGGGCAGCGCGCCGGCTGCGGAGTCGACCGGGAGCAGCTGGCCGTCGACGTAGGCGGACCGTGCGGACAGGAGGAACCGGAGCGCGCCGAGCACGGCGGGCGCGGTGACCGGCACGTCGTCGGCCAGGACCACGCCGTTGCCGGTCGCCCCGGCGCGCAGCTCCTTCGCGATCGACCGCAGCGCGCCGTCGACGCCCTGCCGCGCGGCGGCGAGCGCGGGCGCCTGGTCGGGCGTGGCCGCGCGGGACACGGTGACGACCCGGCCGCCGGGGGCCAGCGTCTTCAGCACCGGCGCCAGCGCCAGCAGCGGCTCCGCCAGGTCCCGGGGGTGGGCGACCTCGGTCAGTGCGAGGACGACGGCCGCGAACCGGGTGCCTTCGCCGGCGTGCCGGCGGACGTCCAGGTCCCAGCCCTTGTGCTCCGGCGAGGTGCCGGACAGGAACTGCGCGAGCGTGTCCGCGTCGCCGCCCTCGCCGAGGACCAGCACCGGGCCGTCGACCAGCGGCGCGCCCGCGCGGTACCGGCGCAGCCGCGCCGGGCGGGGCAGGCCGAGCTGCTTCGCGACCTTCGCGGTGAACCCGCTGTTCACCAGGTCCAGGTAGGTGTCGGTGGCCATCACACCGCCTCCAGGATCGCGGCGACGCCCAGGCCGCCGGCGGCGCACACCGACACCAGGGCGCGGACGGGCCGGTCCTCGCCCGCGGCCAGCAGCTCCGCGCGGCGCCGGTGCAGCGTCTTGGCGACGGTCGCGACGATGCGCCCGCCGGTCGCGGCGAACGGGTGCCCGGCCGCCAGGGACGAGCCGTGCACGTTCAGGCGCTCGCGGTCGACGGACCCGAGGGCGTCGTCCAGGCCGAGGCGGGACAGGCAGAACTCCTTGTCCTCCCAGGCCGCGAGGGTGGTGAGCACGGTCGACGCGAACGCCTCGTGGATCTCCACGTAGTCCAGGTCGCCGAGCCCGAGGCCCTGCCGCGCGAGCAGCCGCGGCACCGCGTACACCGGGGCCATCAGCAGCCCGTCCTCGCCGTGCACGAAGTCGACGGCGGCGGTCTCGGCGTCGACCACGGCGGCGAGCGGGGTCAGGCCGCGGGCGTGCGCCCAGTCCTCCGAGGCGAGCAGCACCGCGGACGCGCCGTCGGTGAGCGGGGTCGAGTTGCCGGCCGTCATCGTCGCGGGGGTGTCGAGCCGGGTGCCGAACACCGGCTTCAGCTTCCCGAGCTTCTCCAGCGAGGTGTCCGCGCGCAGGTTCTGGTCGCGCACGAGGCCGCGGTACGGGGTGACGAGGTCGTCGAAGAAGCCGTCCTCGTAGGCCGCGGTGAGCCGCTGGTGGCTGGCGAACGCGATCTCGTCCTGGGCCTGCCGGCTGATGCCCCACTGCGCGGTGGTGAGCGCCTGGTGCTCGCCCATCGACAGCCCGGTGCGCGGCTCGTCGGTGCGCGGGGTGGCCGGCTTGAGGTCGCCGGGCCGGAGCGCCGCGGCGGCCTGGAGGCGCTGCGGGACCGTCTTGGCCCGGGCGAGCGCCAGCAGCGTGCGGCGCAGGCCCTCGCTGACGGCGATCGGCACGTCGGAGGCGGAGTCGACGCCGCCCGCGACGCCGGACTCGACCTGCCCGAGCCGGATCTTGTTGGCGATCGACACGACCGCCTCGAGGCCGGTCGCGCACGCCTGCTGCAGGTCGTACGCCGGGGTGCGGGCCGACAGCGGGGAGCCGAGCACCGCCTCGCGGGTGAGGTTGAAGTCGCGGCTGTGCTTGAGCACCGCGCCGGCGACCACCTCACCCAGCACCTCGTCCTGCAGCCCGAACCGGGCGACGAGCCCGTCGAGCGCCGCGGTGAGCATGTCGAGGTTGCTCACCCGGGCGTAGGGCCCGCCGGCCCGCGCGAACGGGATCCGGTTGCCGCCGACGACCACGGCGCGCGTGGCGCCGGCCGTCGGGGTGGGGGTCGCTGCCATGTGGGGGTCCTCCCGCATCGTCGTCGATGTCGCTGGGTGGTGCTGTCCCGGGTCGCCGGTGTTGGGACCTCGGTCCCTTGCGCGGTGCCCGAAACTCACAGTACTTGATACCGTCGGTTCTGTGAGCCCGGTCACGCGTGCACCGTCGACGACGACGGACGACGGCCGGTCGACGCGGTGGGAGGACCACCGCGAGGCCCGCCGCGCGGAGCTCGTGCGCGTCGCGCGCCGGGTCGTGCACCACCAGGGGCCCGACGTGTCGATGGACGACATCGCGGCGGCGGGGGGCACGTCGAAGTCGATCGTGTACCGGTACTTCACCGACAAGGACGGGCTGCAGCTCGCGGTCGCCGCGGCCGTCGTCGCCGACATCCGGGACGCCCTGGACGCCGCGGCGGCGGGGGCGAGCACGCCGCGGGACGCACTGCGCGGGATGGTCGACACCTACCTGTCGATGATCGAGTCCTCGCCGCACGTGTACGCGTTCGTGACCCGCGGCGGCTCGGTGGGGCACTTCCTGGACTCCGTCACGGAGCTCGTCGCCGCGCCGTTCGTGCGCGCCCTCGGTCCGGACGCGTCGGAGGGCGACGGGGCCGCGTGGACCCGGCTGTGGGCCGCGGGCGCCGTGGGGTTCGTGCGCGGCGCGGGCGAGCGGTGGCTCGCGGAGGCCGGCGGGTCGGATGCCGACCGCGAGGACGTGGCCACCCGGGTCGCGGCGTGGCTGTGGGCGGGGCCGGTCGGCGTCCGCTCCCGCGAGCAGGCCGGGCGACCGGCACCGGACCAGCGGGACCCGGGCGACCAGCCCGGCTGATCCACCCGAGCGTGCGCCGACGGCGACGCACCGACACAGGGGAGACACGCATGACGACCACCGCACCGACCCCGGCCACCACCCCCGGCCCGGCGGTGACGAACCCGACGGCGACCGTCCGGCCCACGGGCGCCGGCCACCCGCACGGCAGCCGGCACGCGGA
Organism: Cellulosimicrobium cellulans; assembly: GCF_007679345.1. Lineage (GTDB taxonomy): Bacteria > Actinomycetota > Actinomycetes > Actinomycetales > Cellulomonadaceae > Cellulomonas > Cellulomonas cellulans_A. The sequence goes on along the minus strand of NZ_VEGH01000001.1, from coordinate 235,452 downwards.
TCCGCGCGTGGACGTGCCCCGGCTGACCGACGTGCTGCTCGGCCGGTACGCCGACCTGCGCCGCGGCGCGCGCGACGTGGTCGCCCAGCCGCGGTTCCAGCGCGTCGAGGGCCTGGCGGTCCCCGAGCACCGCGCCCGCGTCCTCGACCAGCTCCGGACGCTGGCGCGCGAGGGCGACGTGCTGCGCGCGTTCCCCGAGCGGCTGGGCGGCGCCGACGACCACGGCGGCAGCCTGGCCCGGTTCGAGGAGCTGGTCGCGGCGGACCCGTCGCTGCAGATCAAGGCGGGCGTGCAGTGGGGCCTGTACGCGTCCGCGATCCTGCACCTCGGCACCGAGCGGCACCACGACCGGCTGCTGCCCGGCGCGATGTCGGTCGACGTGCCCGGCGCGTTCGCCATGACCGAGACGGGCCACGGCTCGGACGTCGCCAGCATCGGCACCACCGCGACGTACGACCCCGCCACCGAGGAGTTCGTGATCCACACGCCGTTCCGCGCGGCGTGGAAGGACTACCTCGGCAACGCGGGCCAGCACGGCACCGCGGCGGTGGTGTTCGCGCAGCTCGTGTCGCAGGGTCCGGACGACCCGCGGCCGGTGAACCACGGGGTGCACGCGTTCCACGTGCCGATCCGGGACGCCGCGACCGGGGAGTTCCTGCCGGGCGTCGGCGGCGAGGACGACGGCCTCAAGGGCGGCCTGAACGGCATCGACAACGGCCGGCTGTGGTTCGACCACGTGCGCGTCCCGCGGGCCGACCTGCTCGACCGGTACGGCTCGGTGGCCGCGGACGGGACGTACTCGTCCCCGATCGCCAGCCCCGGCCGCCGGTTCTTCACCATGCTCGGCACCCTCGTGCAGGGGCGGGTGTCCCTCGACGGCGCGGCGGTGAACGCGGCGAAGCTCGGCCTGGTCGTCGCGGTGACCTACGGCAACCAGCGCCGGCAGTTCGCCGGGGCGTCGCCGACCGACGAGGTGGTGCTGCTCGACTACGGCGAGCACCGCCGCCGGCTGCTCCCGCTGCTGGCCGAGACCTACGCCGCCACGTTCGCGCACGAGCACCTGCTCGCCGCGTTCGACGACGTGTTCTCGGGCCGCGACGACACCGCGGAGTCGCGCGAGGAGCTCGAGACCCTCGCGGCGGCGCTGAAGCCGACGTCGACGTGGCACGCGCTGCGGACCCTGCAGACCTGCCGGGAGGCGTGCGGTGGTGCCGGCTTCCTCACCGCGAACCGGCTGAGCTCGCTGCGCGCCGACCTCGACGTGTACGTGACGTTCGAGGGCGACAACACCGTGCTCTACCAGCTCGTCGGCAAGCGGCTGCTCGCCCGCTACGCCGCGCAGGTCGGCGGGGACCCGGCGGTCATGGCCCGGCTGGTGGCGGGCAAGGCGGCGGACGCCGCGCTGCACCGGATGCCGCTGGCCCGCGCCGTGCAGACGCTGGTCGACGCGGGCGACGCCCGGCGGTCGGCCGGCCAGCTCCGGGACCCGCACACCCAGCGGGACCTGCTCGCCGACCGGGTGGCGACGATGGTCGCCGAGCTCGCCCAGGCGCTCCGCCCGGCCCGCCGCGCGACGCCGGAGGTGGCCGCCGAGCTGTTCGACGCCCACCAGCACGAGCTGGTCGAGGCCGCCCGCGCGCACGCCGAGCTGCTGCAGTGGGAGGCGTTCACCCGGGCGCTCGACGCGGTGCCGGACGCCGGCACCCGCCAGGTGCTGACCCGGCTGCGGGACCTGTTCGGGCTGACCGTCATCGAGCGGAACCTGGCCTGGTACCTGGTGAACGGCCGGCTGTCCGCGGGCCGGGCGCGCACCGTGACCTCCTACATCGAGCGGCTGCTCGTCCGGCTGCGGCCGCACGCCCAGGACCTGGTCGACGCGTTCGGGTACGGGCCGGAGCACGTGCGGGCCGAGATCGCGTCCGGGGCGGAGGCCGCGCGGCAGGCGGAGGCGCGGGAGGCGCAGCGCGCCGCCCGGGCGTCGGGGACGGAGCCGGTGCCGGAGCCGAAGCCGCGGCGGTGAGGCGGGGCGGGGCGGGCCGCCGGGCCGCCCCGGGTGCCCGCCCACGGTGGAAGGTTCTGCCGGAGACGCCCGTGGCGTGTCCGGCAGAACCTTCCACCCGAGGTCGTGCCCGAGACTCAGACCGCCGGCAGCTGCGGGACCGCCGCCAGCAACCGGCGCGTGTACGCCTCCTGCGGGTCCGCCAGCACCGACGCCGTCGGCCCCTCCTCGACGACCCGCCCGTGGTGCAGCACGACGGTCCGCTCGCACAGCCGCCCGACGATGGCGATGTCGTGCGACACGAGCACCAGGGTCAGCCCCTGCTCCGCGGCGAGCCGCTGCAGCAGGTCGACGACCTGCCCGCGCACGGACACGTCGAGCGCGGAGACGGGCTCGTCGGCGACCAGCACCGACGGCCGGGGCGCCAGGGCCCGCGCGATCGCGATGCGCTGCCGCTGCCCGCCGGAGAACTGCGCCGGGTACCTGGCCGCGACGTCGGGGTCGAGGCCGACCGCGCCCAGCACCTCGGCGACGCGCTCCCGGTGGTCGCCGGGGACCTTGAGCGAGCGCAGCGGCTCCGCGACGACGGCGCCGACCCGCATCCGGGGGTCGAGCGAGGACCGCGGGTCCTGGAACACCGGCTGGACGTCGGCGCGGAGCCGGCGGAGCAGGTGGCGGTCGCGGCGCGCCAGCGGCTCGCCGCGGTACCGGACCTCGCCCGCGGTGGGGGAGTCGAGGGCGAGCAGCTGGCGCAGCAGGGTCGACTTCCCGGAGCCGGACTCGCCGACGATGCCGACGCTGCGGCCGGCCTCGACGCGCACGGAGACGCCGTCGAGGGCGCGGGTGGCACCGAAGGTGCGGACCACGTCGACGGCCTCGAGCACGGGCGCGGCAGGGGCGTCCGGCGCGCCGGCGGGGGTCGGGACGGTCGCGGTCATCGGGCCGCCTCCTCGTGCGTCGCGGGACCGGCCGCCGGACCGCCGCCGGGCAGCCCCGTGACCGCCCGCGCCGCCCCGACGAGCTCCCGCGTGTACGCGGCCTCGCCCCCGGCCAGCGCCGCGGCGACCGAGGTGTGCTCGACCACCCGGCCGTCGCGCATGACCACCAGGTCCCGCGCGACGCGGGCCACCACGGGCAGGTCGTGCGTGACGAAGACCAGCGCGACGCCGGTCCGGTCCACGAGGTCGTCGAGCAGGTCGAGCACCTCGGCCTGGACGGTCACGTCGAGCGCGGTCGTCGGCTCGTCCGCCAGCAGCACCCGCGGTTCGCAGGCCAGGGCCATGGCGAGGGCGACCCGCTGCCGCTGCCCGCCGGACAGCTGCCACGGGTAGGAGCCGAGGATGCGCTCGGTGTCGTCGAGGTGCACGAGCCGGGCGAGCCGGGCGGCCTCGTCGCGTGCCGCCGCGCCGCGCAGCCCGCGGTGCAGCCGCAGCGGGCCGGTGATCTGCCGGCCGACGGTCATCAGCGGGTCGAGCGCGGTCAGGGGCTCCTGGAACACCATCGCGACCTGGCCGCCGCGGACGCGGGCCAGGCGGCGGGGCGGCAGGGTCAGCAGGTCCTCGCCGTCGAGCAGGACGCGGCCGGTGGCCCGCATCCCCTCGGGCAGCAGGCCGAGCACGGCCAGGGCGGTCATCGACTTGCCGGAGCCCGACTCGCCGACGACGCCGAGCCGGCCGCCGGCGTCCAGCGACCAGGAGACGCTGTCGAGGATCCGGCGCCCGGTCGAGGTGGTGACGGTCAGGTCCTCGACGGACAGCAGCGCGGTCATCGGTCCCCCCTCAGGTTCGGGTCGGTGCGCTCGCGGATGCCGTCACCGAGCAGGTTCAGCCCGAGCACGGCCACGACGATCGCGACGCCGGGCAGGATCGCGCCCCACGGCTGGACCAGCATCGTCGACTGCGCCTCCTGGAGCAGCCGGCCCCAGGACGCGTTGGGCGGCGGGGCGCCCAGGCCGAGGTACGACAGCGACGCCTCGGCGAGCACGGCGCCGCCGCCGAGCAGCATCAGCTGCACCAGCAGGGTCGGCCAGACGTTCGGGACGACGTGCCGCAGCACGGTGCCCCACCAGCCGGTGCCCGCGGCGTGCGCGGCGGTGACGTAGTCCTCGCGCAGCACCCGGGCGACGTTGACCCGGGTGACCCGCGCGATGACGGCGGACCCGGAGATGCCGATGGCCCAGATCGCCGACGACAGGGAGGCGCCGCGCACCGTGACGATGAGCATGGCGAGCAGCAGCGTGGGGAAGGCGATCAGCAGGTCGACCGCCGAGAGCAGCGTGACGTCGACCCAGCGTCGGGTGGCGCCGGCGAGCACGCCGACCGCGACGCCGAGCACCCCGGCGACGAGCATCGAGGCGACCGCGACGACCAGGGCGTTGCCCGCGCCGGTCATCAGCTGGGACAGCAGGTCGCGGCCGAGGCGGTCGGTGCCGCCCCAGTGCGCGGCGCTCGGGCCCGCCAGGCGCTCGCCGGTGCCGGTGTCGTCGAGGGCGTAGGGGGTCCAGAACAGCGACACCAGCCCGACCAGGGCGACCATCCCGACCAGGACGGCGCCGACGACGAGCGACGGGGGCAGGCGGCGGGCGCCGCGGACCCGCCCGGTCGCGGGCGTCCCCGGCGCGGCGCCGGGCGCCCCGACGTCCCGCGCGACCGGGGTCGTGGTGGTCAGCTCGCCGGTCACGCCGTCACCTCCGCCGTCCGCAGCCGCGGGTCGATGGCGCGCTGCCCGAGGTCGACCAGCGCGTTCATGATCAGCACGATCGCGGTGAGCCCCAGCACGAGCGCCTGGACCACCGGCAGGTCGCGGGAGGTCACCGAGTCGAGCAGCAGCGTGCCCAGCCCCGGGAGGGCGAACACGTTCTCGATTACCACGGCGCCGAGCAGCGAGGTCGCCAGCTCGATGCCGAGGATCGACACGACCGGCACGGCCGCGTTGCGCAGCCCGTGCCGCGCCAGCGCGTGCCACCGGCCGTAGCCGAGGGACCGCGCGGTGCGCAGGTAGTCCTGGTCCAGCACGTCGAGGGTCGCGGACCGCACGTACCGGACCATGACCGCCGACATGGCGATCGCCACGGTCACCACCGGCAGCACCAGCGACCGCACCGCGGCCGCGGGGTCGTCCCAGCCGGTGCGCGGGAACCCGCCGGCCGGCAGCCACCGGGCCTGCAGGGCAAGCACGAGCACGAGGAGCACGCCCACCCAGAACACCGGCACCGCGACGCCGAGCTGGGACACGGCCGACACCGCGACCCCGACCGGCCCGCGCCGGTGCACCGCGGCGATCACGCCGAGGGGCACCGACACGAGCACGGCCAGGACGAACGCGGACAGGCTGAGCGGCACCGTGATGGGCAGCTTCTGCGTGATCAGGTCGGCCACGGGGAGCCGGGACACGAACGACGTGCCCAGGTCCCCGCGGACGATCTGGCCGAGCCACTGCACGTACTGCGTCACCACCGGCTGGTCCGTCCCGAGCTCCGAGCGGAGCTGGTCGAGCTGGTCAGTGGTGGTGCCCACGCCGAGCGTCGCGCCCGCGGCGTCGCCCGGCAGCAGCCGGAGCACGACGAACACGACGACGCTCGCCAGGACGAGGGAGATCAGCAGGGCGCCGATCCGCAGCAGTGCAGCGCGCACGGTGTCAGGACTCCCGGACGATGTCGGCGACGTAGAACGACTCGGTCACCTGGTCGACGGGGAAGCCGGTGACGTCCGAGCGGGCGACGCGGATCTGCGGGTCCAGGTACAGCCAGGCGGACGCCGCCTCCTCGCCGATGGTCTCGTTGACCTGCTTCAGCAGGTCGACCTGCTCGGCCTCGGTGCTCGCCTCGTCGGCCTGGGCGACCCACTCCTGAACCTGCGGGTTGTCGTAGCCCCAGTAGAATTCGGGGTTCGCGTACCAGAGCACGTCGCGCGGGTTCACGTGGCCCATGAGCGTGGACTGGAAGTCGTGGTCCGTGTAGACCTTCTGGTACCAGGTGGCGTCGTCGATCGGGTTCGGCGTCAGGGAGACGCCGACGTCGGCGAGGTTCTTGGTGAGCAGGGCGAGGATCGCCTCGGTGGTGTCGTCCGGGATGTAGTCCACGGAGATCTCCAGGTCGGTGACGCCGGCCTCCGCCAGCAGCGCCTCGGCGGCCTCCGGGTCGTAGCCGTGCACGTCGGCCTGGTCGACGAACCACGGGTCGGTGGGCGGGACCATCGAGCCGATGACCTGGCCGTAGCCGTCCCACACCGCCGACAGGATCGCGTCCCGGTCGATCGCCTTGTAGAGCGCCTGGCGGACGCGGACGTCGCTGAACGGCGCCTCGCGGTCGTTGAACGCCCAGATCTGCTTGGTGGTCGAGGTGCCCTCGGTGATCGTGAAGTCCGGGTTGTCCTCGAACTGGACCAGCTGGTCCGGGGAGTCCTCGGCGATGACGAGGTCGAGGTCGCCGGTGAGCAGCGCGTTGTTCAGCGCGGTGGTGTCCTGGAAGAACCGGAACGTGACGCCGGCGTTCTTCGCGGGCTCGCCCCAGTAGCCGTCGTACTTCTCGATGGTGAGGTGGTCGCCCTGCACCCACTCGACGAACCGGTAGGGGCCGGTGCCGTTGTCGCTGGTCAGCTCCTTGTCCCCGTCCTGCACGATCGTGACGGACGCGAGGTAGAACGTCAGGCCCTGCGACGGCCGCGACAGGTCGAGCTGCACGGTGGCGTCGTCGACCGCGGTGGCCTGCTGGATGACGAGCAGGTCGCTCTTGCGGGCGGACTTCGACTCCGGGCCGATCGCCTCGGAGATGCTCCACACCACGTCGTCCGCGGTCAGCGGGGTGCCGTCGTGGAAGGTGACGTCCGGCTGCAGGTGGAACGTGTACGTCAGGCCGTCCTCGGAGACGTCCCAGGACTCGGCGAGCGTCGGGATGACCTGGCCGTCGACGTCGACCGAGGTCAGGCCCTCGAACACGTTGCGGGTCATGGTCTGCGAGACGCCGGACGAGCCGCCGACGTTGCGGACGAGCCCGGTGGGCTCGTTGGTGGAGCCGATGACGATCTCGGCCGAGGCGTCGGGCGTGCCCGAGGCGGCGGACGAGTCGCCGCCGGAGCCCGAGCCGGAGCCGCAGGCGGCCAGCGCCAGGGCGGCGGCGACGGCCAGGGCGGCGCCGAGCGGGGCGCGGCGGGAGCGACGGGTGCTCACGGGGGTGTCCTTCCGGGAGGGCCGCGCGGCGGTGTGCCGCGCGTGGGGGGGGGTGGGCGTGCGTCCGGGCGGCGGGCGGGCTGCCCGCGGCCGGGTGCGTGCGTCGGCGCCACGGCTCCCCGGTGGACCGGAACCAGACCGGCGGGTCGGGAATTCCCGGGACGGGGCGGCGCGGCGGGCGCGTGAGGACGGAGCGGGCTCCGGTCGGCGGCGCCGGCGCGGGTGCGGCGGCTCGCCGGGCGCGTCAGGGACGCGCGGGCGTCAGAGACGCGGGGCGCTCAGCGGCGACAACAGCACGCGGCGGTCGACGCGGGTCGACAGGCGCGGGTGCGTGCGGAGGTGGTCGTGTGGCGCATGATGCGGATGACTGTAGCAACAACCGACCAGGGACCGGGACGGGCGGTCCGGCATGCGGGCGCGCGGGTCGTCAGGACGGGTTGCAGAGCGCCCCGATGGTCTCCAGCAGCCCGACGTCGGGCCGCCACGGCTCCAGGTTCCAGGTCGCCTTGTCGGGCGCGCCGATCAGGTGGCAGGTGAGCTGGTCCCGGACGTTCTGCGCGTCCGCCTCCGGCTCGGCGGCGACGAGCGCGGACCACACCGCCTCCTCGGCGGCGAGGCTGCCGTGCCGGGCCCACGCCGCGGGCTCGACGGCGAGCGAGCGGCCGCCCTCGTCGGCCAGGTCCCGCCAGGTGGCGTCGAGGACGGCCGTCGCGGCGAACGTCGCCGTGACCGTGCCGCCGGCCGCCCCCGACCCGGCGGCGCCCTCCGCGAGCCAGGTGACGGCGCCGTCGCCGGCGGCGCGGACCCGGACCGTGCGGCCGCCGGGGTCGTCCAGCAGCGGCGCGGTGAGCCCGGCGAGCACGCCGCCGTCCGCGTCCCGGACCACGGCCGACAGGTCGTCGAGCACGTCGACGGTCCCGCCCTCCGGCGGCGCGAGCGTCGCGACGGTGACCAGCGTCGCGGCGGCGTCGTCGGCCGGGACGGCGACCGCCAGCAGCACGGCGTCGTCCTCGGCGGGCGTCGCCGTGGGCGGGCCGGCCGGGGCCAGCACGGACAGCGTGACGGGGCCCGAGGGCACGGGGGTGCCGTCGGCACGGACCGCGGCGGCGTCGGGGGAGGCCCCGCCGTCGGGGGAGGACGCGGTGGTGGCCGGCGCGGGCGCGGTCGGACCCGGGGCGCGGTCCGCGGTGCACCCGGCGAGCAGCAGCGACACGAGCAGGGCGGCGGCCGGCAGGGCCAGGAGGGCGCGTCGCGTCACCGCGCCATTGTGACGGCACGCACCCGCCACCCACCGCCGCCCGCCCGCCCCGCCCGCCCGCCCCGCCCGGCCCCTCCGGCCCGCCCCCGGCCCGCCCGCCCCCGGCCCGCCCCACCGTCGAGCGAGCAACCGACACGTCGAGCGAGCAGTCGCCGGTTGCTCGCTCGACGCGTCGAGTACCCGCTCGGCGATGCCGGCCGGCCCGACGCCGCCCGCCCGGTGGCCGGCGCCGGAGGCGCGCGGTCCGCCCGCCGGGCGGGCGTACGGGGCGCGCCCGGCGCGCGGGTAACCTGGGTCACGTCTGCCGATGCCCGCCCGCCGCCGCCGGCCCGGTCCACCGACCGCCGCACGCGCGGGCGCCCAGCCCGAGGGATTCGATGACCAGCGCGCCCACCTCGCAGCACACCGCCGAGCCCTCGTCGTCGGGGCAGTCCGACACCGTGGAGCACGCCGCGGCGACCCCCGACCAGGAGCAGCCGTTCGCGGAGCTCGGCCTCAAGCCGGACGAGTACCAGCGGATCCGCGACATCCTCGGCCGCCGTCCCACGGCCGCCGAGCTCGCGATGTACTCCGTCATGTGGTCGGAGCACTGCTCGTACAAGTCGAGCAAGACCCACCTGCGGAAGTTCGGCGAGCGCGTCACGCCGGAGATGACCGAGCACCTGCTGGTCGGCATCGGCGAGAACGCCGGCGTCGTGGACATCGGCGACGGCTGGGCGGTGACCTTCAAGGTCGAGTCGCACAACCACCCGTCGTACGTCGAGCCGTACCAGGGCGCCGCGACCGGCGTCGGCGGGATCGTCCGCGACATCATCTCGATGGGCGCGCGGCCGGTGGCGGTCATGGACCAGCTGCGGTTCGGCGCGGTCGACCACCCCGACACCGCCCGCGTCGTGCACGGCGTCGTGTCGGGCGTCGGCGGCTACGGCAACTCGCTCGGCCTGCCGAACATCGGCGGCGAGCTGGTGTTCGACGCCTCCTACCAGGGCAACCCGCTGGTCAACGCGCTGTGCCTCGGGGTGCTGCGGCACGAGGACATCCACCTGGCCAACGCCTCGGGCGTCGGCAACAAGGTCGTCCTGTTCGGCGCGCGCACGGGCGGCGACGGCATCGGCGGCGCCTCCATCCTCGCGTCCGAGACGTTCGACGACACCAAGCCCTCCAAGCGGCCGAGCGTGCAGGTCGGCGACCCGTTCATGGAGAAGGTGCTCATCGAGTGCTGCCTGGAGCTGTACGCGGCCCGCGTGGTCGAGGGCATCCAGGACCTCGGTGCGGCGGGCATCTCCTGCGCGACCTCCGAGCTCGCGTCCAACGGCGACGGCGGCATGCACGTCGACCTGGAGAACGTGCTGCTGCGCGACCCCACCCTGACCGCCGGCGAGATCCTCATGTCGGAGTCGCAGGAGCGGATGATGGCGGTCGTCACGCCGGAGAAGCTCGACGAGTTCCTGGCGATCACCGGCAGGTGGGACGTCGAGACCGCCGTCATCGGCGAGGTCACCGGCACCGGCCGCCTGACGATCGACCACCACGGGCAGCGGATCGTGGACGTCGACCCGAAGACCGTCGCGCACGAGGGGCCCGTCTACGACCGCCCGTACTCCCGCCCGGAGTGGCAGGACGGCCTGGTCGCCGACTCGGTGAGCACCCCCGAGGGCGCGCAGCGGTACGCCCGGCCGGCGTCGCCCGAGGAGCTCCGCGCCACCGTGCTCGAGCTGCTCGCGTCGCCGAACCTCGCGTCGAAGTCCTGGGTCACCGACCAGTACGACCGGTTCGTGCAGGGCAACACCGCGCTGGCCCAGCCCGACGACGCCGGCGTGGTCCGCGTCGACGAGTCGACCGGCCTGGGCGTCGCCCTCGCCACCGACGCGAACGGCCGGTACGCCAAGCTCGACCCGTACGCCGGCGCGCAGCTCGCGCTCGCCGAGGCGTACCGGAACGTCGCCGCCTCGGGTGCGAAGCCGCTCGCCGTCACCGACTGCCTGAACTTCGGCAGCCCCGAGGACCCGGCGTCGATGTGGCAGCTCGTGCAGGCGATCGAGGGCCTGGCCGACGCCTGCGCCGTGCTCGGCGTTCCGGTCACCGGCGGCAACGTCTCCCTCTACAACGGGACCGGCGAGCCGGGGAAGATCGACTCCGCCATCCACCCGACGCCGGTCGTCGGCGTGCTCGGCGTGATCGACGACGTCGCGGAGGCCACCCCGTCGGGCTGGACCACCCCGGGGCAGTCGGTCTACCTGCTGGGCACGACGCGGCCCGAGCTCGACGGCTCCGCGTGGGCCGACGTCGCGCACGCGCACCTCGGCGGCACCCCGCCGCAGGTGGACCTCGAGGCCGAGCGCCGGCTCGCGACCGTGCTGGTCCGGGCGTCGCGGGACGACCTGGTCGACGCGGCGCACGACCTGTCCGAGGGCGGGCTGGCCCAGGCGCTGGTCGAGTCCTCGCTGCGGTACGGCGTGGGTGTGCAGGTCGACCTGGCGGCGCTGTGCGAGCGCGACGGCGTGACCCCGTTCGAGGCGCTGTTCTCGGAGTCGGCGGCCCGGGCCGTCGTCGCGGTGCCGCGGTCCGAGGCCGTGCGGTTCGAGGACCTGTGCACGGCGCAGGGCGTCCCCGCGCTCGCCATCGGTGCCACCGCGGAGACGTGCAGCCCCGGCGCGGGCGCCCCGACGCAGGACGCGCCGGAGCAGCACGTGCACGCGCCGGCCGTCGAGGTCACGGGCCTGTTCACGCTGCCGCTGGCCGAGGCCCGCGCGGCGCACGAGGCGACGCTCCCGCGCCACTTCGGCTGACGCCGGACCGCGGGTCGTCCCGGTCGCCGGCGGCAGCACCCCCCGGCGACCGGGCCGCGTCACCCCTCCCGGCGCCCCTGCCCTCCGCGGCACGGGCGGCCGGGGGAGCGGTGCGAACGGGCGCGAAAAAGTACCGTCGTCGGCATGTCCTCCTCCGGCTCCGTCTTCCCGGGCGCCGCGGGGCGCGTGGTGCGCGTCGACCGCGGGGCCGTGCTCGTGCTGCCCCCGGGCGGCGGTGCGCCGGGCGACCACGCCCCGGGCGACCACGCCCCGGCGGGTGCCGCCGAGGAGGCCGTGCGCGTGCCGCTGCCCGGCGAGGGGCTGGTGCCGCTGCTCGACGCCGACGGCGTCCCCGGGGACGCGGTGCCGCCGGCGGTGGGCGACCACGCCGTGCTGGGTGCCGGCCCGGACGGGGCCCCGCTGCTCGTCGCCCTCCGACCGCGCCGCACCGCCGTGGTGCGGGACGGCGCCGACCGCACGTCCCGCGCCCAGGTGCTCGCGGCGAACGTCGACGTCGTGCTGGTCGTCGAGCACCTGGACCCCGACCCGAGCCCCGGGCGCGTCGAGCGGCTGCTGACCCTGGCCTGGCGGTCGGGGGCGACGCCGGTCGTCGTGCTGACCAAGGCGGACCTGGTGCCGGACCCCGACGGCATGGCCGACGAGGTGCGGGCGCTCGCGATCGGCGCCGAGGTGCACGCGGTCAGCGTCGCGGCCGGCACCGGGCTGGAGCCGGTGCGGGCCCTGCTCGGGCCCGGGCGGACGCTGGTGGTCGTCGGGCCGTCGGGCGCGGGGAAGTCGACGCTCGTGAACGCGCTGGCCGGCGCCGACGTGATGGCGACCGGCGACCGCCGGGCCGACGGGCGCGGACGGCACACCACCGTGCACCGGGAGCTCGTCCCGCTCGCCGGGGGCGCGTGCCTGATCGACACCCCGGGTCTGCGCGGCGTCGGTCTGGTCGCGGACCCGGCGGCGCTGGACGCGACGTTCGCCGACGTGGCCGACCTCGCCGCCGGCTGCCGGTTCGCCGACTGCGCGCACCGCACCGAGCCGGGCTGCGCGGTGCTCGCGGCCGTCGAGGACGGCACGCTGCCCGCGCGGCGGCTCGACTCGTGGCGTCGGCTGGCGCGCGAGGCGGCGTACCAGGAGCGTCGGGCGGACGCCGCGCTCGCCGCGGCGGAGCGGAACCGGGTCCGGCGCGCGACGGCGGCGTACCACCGGTTCCAGCAGGGCCGCCCGGCCCGCTGACGCCGGGCTCAGCCGGCGCGGACCGCCAGCGCGACCACGGTGCCGGTGGCGGCGAGCCCCGCGACCGTCGCCGCGAGTGCGCCCCGCAGCGCGGCCCGCGTGGCCCGCGGGCGCGGCTCGGTCGCGGGCTGGGCCGTGCCGGCCTCGGTCGTGATGGGCTCGGCGGGGGTGCGGCTCATGGGCGTCGATCCTGCCCCGGGCCGGACGCCCGGGGCCGCGGTCGCGACGGGTGCGCGTCGCCGCGACCGGGGATGATGGGGCCATGCCTCCCCGTCGCCGCACCGACCCCGCGGTCGGCCGGGCCGCCGTCGCCGCCTGGCGCGCCGACCCGACCGACCTGACCGCCCGCCGCACCGCCGTCCGGTTCACGCTCGAGGAGCTCGCCGACGTCGCTCCCGGGCACACCGTCGAGGTCCGCGTCCCGCCGGACGGCGCCGTCCAGGCGGTCGAGGGTCCCCGGCACACCCGCGGCACCCCGCCGAACGTCGTGGAGACGGACCCGCAGACCTGGCTCGCCCTGGCCACCGGCGCGGAGTCGTGGCACGAGGCGCTGGCCGCGGGCCGGGTGCACGCCTCGGGCGAGCGCGCCGACCTGGCGGACTGGCTCCCCCTCCAGGCCACCCGCCCCCGCCCCAGCCCGTAGCCCCGCCGAGGTCGAGGGTTTCCCTACGAGGTCGAGCGGTTGCGGCGGCGCTGAGCCCGCAAAGCCTCGACCTCGCCGAGGGAGGGCTAGCGGGAGAGGATGACCGTGGGGCCGCGGGCGGCGCGGAGGGTGCCTGCGGTGGCCGCCGCCAGGGCCGCGTCGAAGGCGTCCAGGGCGGCCGGCGGGATCAGCAGGGTGAAGCGGGCCTCCGCGGCGTAGGCGACGTCGTCCAGGGAGGCCTCATGCGCGTCCGCCCAGTCGCGCAGGACGCCGTGCAGCCGGCCGGCGTCGGCGTGCGGGGCGTCGACCGTCACCCGCACCGCGGCGCTGCGCCGGACCAGGCGCGCGCGGTCCAGCGCCTCGGAGGTGGCCGTCGAGTACGCCCGCACCAGGCCGCCCGCGCCGAGCAGGACGCCGCCGAAGTACCGGGTCACGACGGCGACCAGGTCGGTGAGCTCCCGGCGCCGCAGCACCTCCAGCATCGGCACGCCGGCGGTGCCGGAGGGCTCGCCGTCGTCGGTCGACCGCTGCTGCTCGGCGAGCGGCCCGACGGAGAGGGCCACGCAGTGGTGCCGGGCGTCCCAGTACCGCTTCCGCACCGCCGCGACGACGGCGTCCGCCTCCGCGACCGAGGACACCGGCTGCACCAGGGCGAGGAACCGGGACTTCTTGATCACCAGCTCGTGCTCGACCGGCGCGGCGATCGTGGACGGGTACCGCGGCGCGGGGTCGGCGGCGGTCTGCATCGACCCGAGCCTAGGGCGTCGGCGGGGACGACCTAGGATCTGCGGGTGGCCGACACGACCGAACCCGGGCGACCCGACGACGAGCGGGGCACCGCCCCCACCGACCCCGCGCCCGCGCCGGCCGACGCGGCAGGGACGGCCCCCGCGCCCCGTCCGGCGGACGCGGCGCCCGGTGAGGCCGCCCCCGACCCCGCGGCCCCCACGGTGCCCGAGGTGCCGGACGAGGCCACGCTCGCCCGCGTCGCCGAGCCGGCCCGCGTCCGCCGCGCCCCGAAGATCGGCGCGTTCATCACCGCGGGGGTGCTGCTCGGAGCGCTGGTCGGCCTGGTCGCGGCGCTGCTCGCGGGGTCGTCGAGCGGTCTGGCGGGGTCGGACCCGCAGGCGTTCATCGGCGTGCTCGGCGGCCAGGGCGGCGCGCGTGCGGCGTCCGCGCTGATCGGCGCGATCATCGGGGCGTTCGTGGGGGCGCTGGCGGCGCTCGTGGCGGACCGGCGCAGCCGCCGCTGACCCGCCGCCGGCCCCCGCGCGCCGGCACGGCCCGGCCCTCGCCCGTCCGGGACCGAGGTCCCGGACGCCGGACGGTGGTGCGCGTGGCATGTGTCACCATGGAGTCGTGGCCCCCCGCGGAGACGGCAAGCTGAACCACGACCTCCTGCCGAACGAGAAGGGACCCCAGGACGCGTGCGGCGTGTTCGGGGTCTGGGCTCCCGGCGAGGAGGTCGCGAAGCTCACCTACTTCGGGCTGTACGCGCTGCAGCACCGCGGCCAGGAGTCGGCGGGCATCGCGACGTCGAACGGCGAGCAGCTGCTCGTCTACAAGGACATGGGCCTCGTGTCCCAGGTCTTCGACGAGACGGCGCTGAACGCCCTGCACGGCCACATCGCCGTCGGGCACGCGCGGTACTCGACGACCGGCGGCAGCACGTGGGAGAACGCGCAGCCGACGCTCGGCGCGACGGCCGGCGGCACCGTGGCCCTCGCGCACAACGGCAACCTCACGAACACGGCCGAGCTGGTCGACCTGGTCGCCGAGCGGTACGGGGCCCAGCGGCGCGGGGAGCTCGCGCGCGGCAACACGACCGACACCGCGCTGGTGACGGCGCTGTTCGCGGGGGACCAGGACCACACGCTCGAGGCCACGGCGCTGGAGGTCCTGCCGCGGCTGCGCGGCGCGTTCAGCCTGGTCTGGATGGACGAGCACACCCTGTACGCCGCCCGCGACCCGCAGGGCGTCCGCCCGCTGGTGCTCGGCCGGCTGGAGCGCGGCTGGGTGGTCGCCTCGGAGACGCCGGCGCTCGACATCGTGGGCGCGTCGTTCGTCCGGGAGATCGAGCCGGGTGAGCTCGTCGCGATCGACGCCGACGGCCTGCGGACCCAGCGGTTCACCGAGCCGCAGCAGCGCGCCGGCTGCGTGTTCGAGTACGTGTACCTGGCCCGCCCGGACACGACGATCGCCGGCCGCTCCGTGCACGCCGCGCGCGTCGAGATGGGCCGCCGCCTGGCGAAGGAGCACCCGGTCGAGGCCGACCTGGTCATCCCGGTGCCCGAGTCCGGCACGCCCGCGGCGGTCGGCTACGCGCAGGCGTCCGGCATCCCGTTCGGGCAGGGCCTCACCAAGAACGCCTACGTCGGTCGGACGTTCATCCAGCCGTCGCAGACGCTGCGCCAGCTCGGCATCCGGCTCAAGCTCAACCCGCTGCGGGAGGTCATCCGCGGCAAGCGGCTGGTCGTCGTCGACGACTCGATCGTGCGCGGCAACACCCAGCGCGCGCTGATCCGGATGCTGCGCGAGGCGGGCGCGGCCGAGGTGCACGTGCGGATCAGCAGCCCGCCGGTGAAGTGGCCGTGCTTCTACGGCATCGACTTCGCGTCCCGGGCGGAGCTGATCGCCAACGGCCTCGCGGTCGAGGAGATCGGGTCCTCCCTGGGCGCCGACTCGCTCGGCTACATCTCCATGGACGGGATGATCGCCGCCACCGAGCAGCCCGCGGCGCAGCTGTGCACCGCGTGCTTCACCGGGAAGTACCCCATCGAGCTGCCGTCGCAGGACCGGCTCGGCAAGCACCTGCTGGAGCAGAACGAGCTGCCGCTCGGCGCTCCGGAGGACGGACTCGCCACCCTGGTCCCGGGGACCGGTGGCTCGAACGCGCTGGAGCACCCGTGACCGAGGGCATCACCTACGCCGCCGCCGGCGTCGACACCGAGGCGGGCGACAAGGCCGTCGAGCTGATGAAGGACGCCGTGCGCGCGACGCACGGGCCGCAGGTGCTGGGCGGCGTCGGCGGGTTCGCCGGGCTGTTCGACGCCTCGGCCCTGGTCGGCTACCGCCGGCCGCTGCTCGCCACCTCGACCGACGGCGTCGGCACGAAGGTCGCGATCGCGCAGGCCCTGGACGTGCACGACACCATCGGGTCCGACCTGGTCGGCATGGTCGTGGACGACATCGTCGTGGTGGGCGCCAAGCCGCTGTTCATGACCGACTACATCGCGTGCGGCCGGGTCGTCCCGGAGCGCATCGCCGACGTGGTCCGGGGGATCGCGGCGGCCTGCTCGGTCGCCGGCACCGCGCTGGTCGGCGGCGAGACCGCCGAGCACCCCGGGCTGCTGGGCCCCGACGAGTACGACGTGGCCGGCGCCGCGACCGGCGTGGTCGAGGCGGACGCCCTCCTCGGCCCGGAGCGGGTCCGGGCCGGCGACGTGCTGGTGGCCCTCGGGTCGAGCGGCCTGCACTCGAACGGCTACTCGTTGGTGCGCCGGGTCGTCGCGCACGCCGGCTGGTCGCTCGACCGGCACGTGCCGGAGCTCGGGCGCACGCTCGGCGAGGAGCTGCTGGAGCCGACCCGGGTGTACGCGTCCGACTGCCTCGCGCTGGTCGAGCGCGCGGACGGCGCGGTGCACGCGTTCAGCCACGTCACCGGCGGCGGCCTCGCCGCCAACGTCGCGCGCGTGCTGCCCGCCGGCCTGGTCGCGGACGTGCCGCGCGGGTCCTGGACGCTGCCGCCGGTGTTCTCGCTGGTGCAGGCCGCGGGTGCGGTGCCCTGGACCGACCTGGAGCGGACGCTCAACCTGGGCGTCGGCATGGTCGCCATCGTCGACGCCGCAGGAGCGGACGCGGTCGAGCGGCACGCGGCGGAGCTCGGGCTGACCGCCTGGCGGCTCGGCGAGGTGCGGGACCTGACCGCGGCGGACGCCGAGGGCGGGCCGGACCTGGTCGCGGGCACCAAGGGCGTGCAGGGCGGCGCGGTGCGGCTCAGCGGGGTGTACCGCACGGCCTGAGCGCCCGGGTGGCACGGTCACCTGCCGCGCGTCGGGCGGGCCCGCCCGCGTGGCGCGGTGCACGAGCCGGGCGCGCCAGCGTCTCCGCACGCAGCGCGTGCACCCGGACGTGGCGACGTGCGCGCGCAGCGGGCGCACCACGACGCCGCGTCCGCAACCCCCCCGGGCAGCGCACGAGCCGGGCCCGCCCTGCGACCGTCGCTGACGGTGCGAGGAGGCCCGGCTCGTCGTGCGGGTGGCCGCTGGGTGTCAGCGGCGGGGCCGGTGCCGCGCGAGGCGGCTGCCGACCCGGGTATTCAGCGCTCGTCCGCCCATCGAGGGGGGTAGTCGTCACCCTCGTCGTCGGAGTCCTGTCGGCTGTCGGTGACGAGGTCGTTCCGGTGGCCGGTGAGCTCCTGCTCCAGCGCCCGGTAGTTGGTGTCGGGACTGAAGTACTTCAGCTCCCGCGCCACCTTCGTCTGCTTAGCCTTCTGACGGCCGCGCCCCATGGCATCGACCCCCTCTAACGTGGAAGCGGGGCGGCTCCGTGCTCACACGTGCGGCCCCGGGATGCTGAATAGTCTGTTCGTGACGCAACGGTACATGGTCCCCCGGCATTCCGACCACTCGCCCGGGAGGTCGTGCGCGCCCCGGGCCGCTCGGGAGGGCGCCCGCGGCCGACGCGCACCGGTGCGCACCCGCGCGCCCCGGCGGGTCCGACGTGCTCCGACGGCGCAGTCCCGCGAACGCGGCTGCGTGGGACCCAGGTCCGGGGTGAGGGAGACGCGTCGGATGTGATCTTCGCCACTGGCGAACGCAGTTGCCGGTCGGGACGATGGGTGGTGCGGGTGGTGGGCACGCTCGATCGCCGGTGCCGCGAACTGGGACGAACGTCCCGGTCGCAGCGCTTCGCGGGGAGCGCGCCGGCCGTCACCCACCCGGACGAGTGGCGCGTGCACGCTCGGGGACCGCCCGTTCGGCGCACGGCGTCGACGCGCAGTCATGTCGGGTTCGACCTAGATTGTCCCCATAGTTACCGCTTGTCCCGGAATGGGACGTTGGTACTAGTTGTCGGAAGGTCGCACGTGACACCGTGGTCACGGTGGGGGCGCAAGGGGGGTCGAGCGCGATGACGTCACCGATGCCGATGCAGCCCGGCCGCGGCCGGGCAGCGGTACCGATGACCACGTTTCTGTCTGTCATGACGGCGGGTCACCCGACCGGTCGTCGCCACGAGGGCACCCCGGAGGTCTGACGTGTCTGCCCCCCACACCGAGAACGAGATCCTGCTGACCCCGTCCGAGGTCGCGAGCCTGTTCCGGGTCGACCCGAAGACGGTCACCCGCTGGGCGAAGTCCGGCAAGCTGTCGTCGATCCGCACGCTCGGCGGTCACCGCCGCTACCGCGAGACCGAGGTCCGCGAGCTGCTCGGCGGCATCCCCGGCCAGCGCGGCGACGACGTCTGAGGCCACCGAGGCGGCCCGGCCGGGCCGCCGCCCACCCGGCGGCCCCGGCGACCGCCCGCGCCCCCGGCTGCCCGTGCGCGCCCGCTGACGGCGGCTCGGGGCGCCCGCGTCCGCCGACCGCGTGCCCGGGCCGTCCGCGTCCGCCGACGGCGGCCTGCCGACGCCCGCCCGACGCGGGCGCCGCGCGTGCGCGTCGCCGTGTCCGATCACCGCCGGTGGCCTCGACGCCGGCGGGCGCAGGATGGTGCCATGACCGACACCGCGACCGCCGCGTCCCCCCTGCTCGACCCCGCCGCGCCCCTGCTCGCGGCGGTCCTGCCGTCCCCGGCCGGTGACCTGGCCGTGCTGCTCACCGAGGACGGCGTCGTCCGCGCGGCCGGCTTCGGCCCGGTGGCGGCGATGGCGGCCCGCCTCCCGCTCGACCTCGCGGCGCGCGGCCACGAGCGCGTGGACCCCGCGGGCCTGGCGGCGCGCGGCGCCGGCCCCGCGCTCGTCGCCGACGCGGCCGCCCGCTACCTCGCCGGCGAGGTGGGTGCGCTGGACACGGTGCCGGTGGCGCAGCCGGGCGGTCCGTTCCAGCAGCGCGCGTGGGCGGCGATGCGTGCGATCGCCCCGGGCTCGACGGCGACGTACGCCGAGCTGGCGGCGGCGGCAGGGAGCCCGACGGCGGTGCGCGCCGCGGGGTCCGCGTGCGCGCGGAACCTGGTGGCGCCGTTCGTCCCCTGCCACCGGGTGCTGCGCAGCGGCGGCACGCTCGGCGGCTACTACTACGGGCTCGACGCCAAGCGGGTGCTCCTCGCGCACGAGGCGGGGGGCTGAGCCCCGCCCCGTCAGCGGCGGACGGCGAGCACCACCACGAGGGCCAGCGCCCCGACGGCCCCGGCCAGGATCCCGCGCGCCCGGTTCCGGTTGGCGGGGTCGGCGGCGGGGTCGCTGCCGACCGCGTCGCGCCAGAGCTTCTCCGCGGCCGACCGCGCGTCGGCGACCTGCCGCTTGGGGCTCAGCCGCTCCGCGAGCGCGTCCGCGGTCCCCGCGAGCTCGGCGCGGGTGAGCGCGACCTCGGTCTCGAGCGCGGTGATGGTCGGCTTCGGCGTGGGGGAGTCGCTCATCGGCTCAGGCCCTCCTTGACGGACTTCTGGACGGTCTCGGCGTCCTGCTTCAGGCCGGCGACGGCCTTCTCGGGCGTCGGCGGGGTGCCCTTCTGCAGGCTCTTCACGCCGACCAGCGCGAGGACCCCCGTGATGATCGCGAGCACGACCAGCACGATGAGCGCCGCGAGCCAGGGTGCCAGGCCCTCGCTGATCGCGAGGATCACGGTGGTGATCAGCACGGCGAAGGTGAAGAAACCGAAGAACGCGGCGCCGGCGAGCAGCCCGATCCCGATCCCCGCGGCCTTGGCCTTCTCGGCGAGCTCGGCCTTGGCCAGGTCGATCTCCGCGCGCACCAGCCGGGCGGCCTGCTCGCTGAGCCGGCTGATGAGCTGGCCGATCGACTGCTGGTCCGGGCCGGACCCGCTGCCCGATGTCGTCGTCATCCGGTGCTCCTTCGTGGACGGGAGGCGTTCCGCCCCAGTCTGGCCCGTCCGCGTGATCTGCGCAGGTGGGACGGGGGGATCCGCGCGGTGGGTGGTGCGGGTCAGTCGGTCCAGGGGTGGACGAGGTCGGCGTCGCGCGCCGGTCCGGGCGGCGGGGGCGTGGCCCGCACCCGCTCCGGCAGCCGGTGCCGGCCCCAGGCGGCCAGGCCCGCGGCCGCGCCGATGAGCACCACGCCGACGAGGACGGCCGCCAGCCACAGGTCGACGACCTCCGCCAGCCCGACCACCGCCGCCGTGACGAGCAGCGCGAGGCCGAAGACGGTCAGCAGCAGCGCGGACGCGAACGCGAGCGCGCTCGGCCGGACCTCGACCGCGCGGGCGCGCACCGAGCGGGTGACCGCGTCGATCTCCGCCTGCACCGAGCGGCGCACGCGGTCCTCGACCTGCTCGATCCGCTCCCGGGTGCGCTCGGCGAGCGGCTCCGCCAGCCGGCCGAACAGGCCCCGCCGCGGCTCCTCGGCGTCGGTCACGGTGCCCTCCTCCTCACGGCGTCGGACGGCGCGCCGCGTCGTCGCGGCGGTCCGGTCCCACCTGGTTCGCCCGGTGGGACCACCCTAGCCACCGGCACGGGTCCCCGGCGCGCGTGCGCGGCGTGCCGCCGGGCGTACCGTGCCCCCGTGGTCGGGCGCATCGTGCGGGTGGCCCTCGTCGTCGACGAGGCGCTGTCGCGCGCCGCCCTGGCCCAGGGGCTCGAGACCGACCCGCGGGTGGCGGTCCTGCACCGGCTGGCGGGCCGCCGGGAGGCCCTCGACCGGGTGGACCCGCGCACGGTCGACGTGCTCGTGGTGGAGGAGGCCCTGGCGGACGGGACCGGCGTCGAGCTCGGGCTGCGGCTCCAGGAGCGCGACCCGGACCTGGCGGTGCTGCTGCTCTCGGGGCGGGACGCGTCCGACGTGGTGCTGGCGCTGCGCGGCCGGACCCCGCGGCCGTGGAGCCACGTGTCCCGGCGGGCGTGCCCGGACCCGGGCGCGCTGGCCCGTGCCGTCGTCGCGACCGCGGACGGTCAGGCGGTCCTGGGGCCGGGAGCGGGGGCGACCCCGGTGGCCGGGCTGACCGCGGCGCAGGGCGCGGTGCTCGCGCTGGTGGCCCAGGGCCTGTCCAACCGGGCGGCCGCGCGGGCGCTCGGGCTGTCGCCCCGGTCGGTGGAGAACCACCTGGCCGTGGTCTACCGCGCGCTCGGCGCGGCGGGCCCGGACGTGAGCCCGCGGGTGCTGGCGGCGCTGGCCTACCGCACGGGCACGGCACCCGGTGCGGCAGGATGAGCGGCGGCCCGCACCCCCACCTGCCCCGGAGGCCCGCACGAGCACTCCGCCCGCACCCCTGCCCGCCCCGCGCCCGGCGCACCACCGCGCGGGGCTCGCGCTGCTCGTCGCGGCGGGCGGCGCCGTCGGCTCGCTCGGCCGCTACGGCCTGGCCCGGGCGCTGCCGCCGCAGGACGGCTGGCCGGTCGGGACGCTGACCGCCAACCTGACCGGGGCGTTCCTGCTGGGCGTCCTGCTGGAGGTCCTGGGTCGCCGCGGCGCGGAGACGCCCGGTGTGCAGCGGGGGCGGCTGGCCCTCGGCACGGGGGTGCTCGGCGGGTACACGACGTTCAGCTCGCTGGCGCTGGAGGTCGAGCGGCTGCTCGCCTCGGGGGCGGTCGGGACCGCGCTGGCCTACGCGGCGGTGTCGCTGGTGGCGGGGACGCTGTGCGCGGCGGCCGGCGTCGCGGCGGTGTCTGCCGCCGCGGGCCGCCGCTCCCGCGGGGCCGGGGGTGCGAGGTGACGGACGCGCTGCTGGTCGCGGTGATGGGCGGGCTCGGCGCCGCGACCCGGTTCTGGGTCGACGGCACGATCCGGGCGCGGGGACGGACGGTCCTGCCGGTCGCGACCATCGCGATCAACGTCACCGGATCGCTGCTGATCGGGCTGGTGGCCGGCGCGCACCTGTACCTCGGTCTGGCACCGACCTGGCAGCTGCTGCTCGCGACGGGGTTCTGCGGCGGCTACACCACCTTCTCCGCCGCGGCCGTCGAGACCGTCCGGCTGGCGCAGGCCGGCGAGCGGGGCCGGGCGCTCGTGAACCTGCTGGGCACGATGGTGCTGACGGTGGCCGCCACGGCCGCCGGGCTCGGCCTCACCGCCCTGTGGGCCGGTTGACCCACTTGCCACGGGTCGTCCCGGTTTGCGAGGGTCGCCGGGGACCGCGTCGCCGCGCGTGGGCCGCTCGGCCCTTCCGGTCGGGTCCTCCGACCGGAAGGACACGGCGTTGAGCGAGACCCTCCTGCCGCCCGGTGCGCCGATCGACCTGGACAACTGCGCCCGGGAGCCGATCCACATCCCGGGCTCGGTGCAGCCGCGCGGGGTCCTCCTGGTGGTCCAGGACGACGGCGGCGTCGTCCTGCAGGCCTCCACCAACGTCCAGACGGTGCTGGGCCGGCCGGTCGAGGCGGTGCTGGGCGCGCCGCTCGGCGACGTGCTCGGCGTCCCCGCCGCGCGCGTGGTGCTGGAGCAGCTCGCCGCCGTGCCGGACCACCGCACCCGCAACCCAGGGCTGGTGGAGGTCGCGACCGCCGACGGCACGGTGCAGCTCGACGTCGTCGTGCACCGCCCGCCGCCCGCGACCCTCGCGGACCCGGGCCCGGTGTTCGTCGTCGAGCTCGAGCCCGCCGACGGGCCGCGCCCCCTCACCTACGGCAGCACCTACGAGAGCGTCCGCGACGCGATCGCCGACCTCAACCGCGCGGGCGAGCTCACCGAGCTGTACGACATCGCCGCCCGGCACGCGCGCCGGCTGCTCGGGTTCGACCGCGTGATGATCTACCGGTTCGACGCCGAGTACAACGGCGAGGTCGTCGCGGAGGCGAAGCGGGCCGACCTGGAGCCGTTCCTCGGGCTGCACTACCCGGCGTCCGACATCCCGGCCCAGGCGCGGGCGATGTACGAGAAGAGCTGGATCCGGCTCATCTCCGACGTCGACTACACCCCGGTCCCGGTCGTCCCCGCCGCGGACCCGCTGTCCGGCCGGCCGCTCGACCTCACCTACGCGACGTTGCGCTCCGTCTCGCCGATCCACTGCGAGTACCTGCGCAACATGGGCGTCCGGGCGTCGATGTCCATCTCGCTGCTCCGGGACGGCAAGCTCTGGGGCATGGTGGCGTGCCACCACTACAGCGGCCCGCACGCGCCGTCCTACGGCGTCCGTGCCGCGGCCGAGTTCCTCGGGGTCGCACTGTCCGCCCGGCTGGTCGCGCAGGTCGAGGAGGACGCGCTCGCGGAGACCCGGCGGGCGTCCGGCGTGCTCGCCCGACTGGTCGGCGCGAGCCGCGACGAGGACGTGCGGCTGGCGCAGGCGCTCACCCGCACCGGCGACCTGCTGGCGCTCGTGCCTGCCGACGGCGTCGTGGTGAGCGTCGGGCCCGACGTGCTGACGCTCGGCGAGGTCCCGGGCGACGCGGCGTGCGCGCAGGTCGCGGCGTGGGCGTCGTCGCTCGGCGAGGTGCTGGCGACCGACCGGCTGGCCGACGAGCCGGGGGCGCCCGACGTCCCGGGCGTCGCCGGCGCGGTCGCCCTGGCGCTGCCCGACGGCGGCACCGTGGTCTGGCTGCGCGGCGAGGTGGTGCGCACCGTCGACTGGGGCGGCGACCCGCACCACAAGATGATCGCGGTCCCGGAGGGCGACGGGGTGCGGCTCGGCCCCCGCCAGTCCTTCGACCTCTGGCGGGAGCAGGTCCGCGGCCGCTCGCTGCCGTGGGACGACCGGCACGTGCAGAACGCCGTCGACCTGCGCGCCCACCTGGTGGAGGCGCTGTTCCACCGGGGCCGGGCGGAGGTGAACGCCGCGCGCGCGATCCAGCGCACGCTGCTGCCCACGTCGCTGCCGCTCGTGCCGGGCTGGTCGGTCGACGCCCGTTACGAGCCCGCCGGCACCGGGCAGGTCGGCGGCGACTGGTACGACGTGCTGCGGCTCGCGGACGGCCGGCTGGCGCTGACCATCGGCGACGTCACGGGCCACGGGCTCGCGACGGCCGCGGCGATGGGCCAGCTGCGCAACGCCACCCGCGCGTACCTGCTGGACGCGGCCCCGCCGGCGGTCGTGCTGTCCCGGGTCGCGGCCCTGGCGCGGTGGACCCTGCCGGGCCAGATGGCGACGATGGCGGTCGCCGTGCTCGACCCCGCGTCCGGCGCGGTCGAGTACGCGGGCGCCGGGCACCTGCCGCCGCTCGTGGTGCGCGCGGACGGGACCGCGGCGTGGGAGCCGGTGCTGGGTTCGCCGCTGATCGGGCTGCTGACGGGGGAGCCCGCCTCCGGGCGGACGACCCTGCACCCCGGCGACGCGCTCCTGCTGGTCACGGACGGCGTCGTCGAGCGGCGGCGGGAGTCGCTGCGCGTCGCGCTGGACCGGACGCTGGCGGCGGTCGGCCGCCCGGTGCCGGGGGAGCTGGACGCGCTCGTGGCGCGCCTGCGGGACCCGGCCTCGGACGACGACGCCACCGTGGTGCTGCTCGCCCGGGACTGACGCGCGCGACGCCGAGCGCGGGCGTTCGCGCCCAGCGCGGTCGCTCCCGCTGCCGCGCTGGGCTGGATCTGCCGCGCTCGGGCGTGGAGCGGCCCGCGGCCGTCAGCCGCCCAGCAGGTCCGCGAAGGACGGCGCGTCGGCGAACGGGTCCTGCGGGCCGCGCGGGCCGCGGGCGGCGACCGTGGTCGCGAGCTCGGCGCCGGCCCGGCGGATGCGGGCGGGCAGCGGGCTCGGCTCGTCGGCGGTGGTGCCGGCGGCCCAGTCGTCGGTCGCGGCGAACACCGACGTCGTGGAGACGTCGGCCCGCAGGTAGGTGAACAGCGGCCGCATCGAGTACTCGATGGCCAGCGAGTGCCGGGCGGTGCCGCCCGTCGCGCCGAGCAGGACGGGCATCCCGGTCAGCGAGTCCTTGTCCAGGATGTCGACGAACGACTTGAACAGACCCGAGTAGGTCGTGGTGAACAGCGGGGTCACGGCGATCAGCGCGTCCGCGCCGGTCACGGCCTCGATCACCTCGGCCAGCGCCGGGCTCGGCACGCCGGTGAGCATCGCGTTGACGATGTCGTGCGCGTGGTCGCGCAGCTCGACGACCCGGACCTCGGGGCGCTGCCCGCGGTCGGCGAGCTCGGTGGCGGTCGCCTCGGCGAGCCGGTCGGCGAGCAGGCGGGTGGAGGACGGCTGGCCGAGGCCGGCCGACAGGGCGACGATGTGGCGCTCGGTCATGGGAGGTGCTCCTCGTGCTGGGGTGGTGCGGGTGGTACCGGGGGTCGGGTGGAAGGTCTGGCCGGACCCGCCGACGGCGTGTCCGGCAGAACCTTCCACCCGAGGTGGTTGTTCCGGGCTCAGAGGCCGAACGCGGCGCCCTGGCGCCCCGCGACCGCGTCGGCGGCCGCGGCGTCGTCCTCGGCCGTCTTCCCGGTCCAGTGGTCGGCGGCGGCGACGGTCTGCTCGTGCACCTGGCCGGCGGCGCGGGCCTTCGCGACGCGCTCGGCGTGCGTCGGCGGGCCGGACGGGACGTCGGCGGGCCGGTCGGACTCCATCTCCTTGCGGAGCACCGGGACGACCTCGCCGCCCAGGATGTCGAGCTGCTCGAGGACCGTCTTGAGCGGCAGCCCCGCGTGGTCGATGAGGAACAGCTGGCGCTGGTAGTGCCCGACGTCGTGCCGCATGGCGGCGTACCGGTCGATGACCTGCTGCGGCGAGCCGACGGTCAGCGGCGTCTGCGCGGAGAAGTCCTCCAGCGACGGGCCGTGGCCGTAGACCGGCGCGTTGTCGAAGTACGGCCGGAACTCGGTCACGGCGTCCTGCGAGTTCTTCCGCATGAACACCTGGCCGCCGAGGCCGACGATCGCCTGGTCCGCGCGGCCGTGGCCGTAGTGCTCGAACCGCTGGCGGTAGAACTGCACCATCTGCTTGGTGTGGCTCATCGGCCAGAAGATGTTGTTGTGGAAGAAGCCGTCGCCGTAGTACGCGGCCTGCTCGGCGATCTCGGGGCTGCGGATCGAGCCGTGCCACACGAACGGCGGGACGCCGTCCAGCGGCCGCGGGGTCGACGTGAAGCCCTGCAGCGGGGTGCGGAACTTGCCCTCCCAGTCGACGACCTCCTCGGTCCAGAGGCGGCGCAGCAGGGCGTAGTTCTCGATCGCCAGCGGGATGCCCTGGCGGATGTCCTGGCCGAACCAGGGGTAGACCGGGCCGGTGTTGCCGCGGCCCATCATGAGGTCCATCCGGCCGTCGGAGATGACCTGGAGCATCGCGTACTCCTCGGCCAGCCGGACCGGGTCGTTGGTCGTGATCAGCGTGGTGGCCGTCGACAGCACGATGTCCTTGGTGCGGCCGGCGAGGTAGCCGAGCATCGTCGTGGGGGACGACGCGACGAACGGCGGGTTGTGGTGCTCGCCGGTCGCGAAGACGTCGAGGCCGACGTCCTCGGCGTGCTGGGCGATCGTCAGGATCGACCGGACGCGCTCGGTGTCGTCGGGCGCGCGGCCCGTGTGGGGGTCAGGTGTGATGTCGCTGACCGTGAAGACTCCGAACTGCATCTCGCGCTCCTCAAGTCGATGCGTTTGCATGTACTTGCGCCCCAACGAGGGCGTGCGCCGATCTATTCCGCGCCGCCGGGACCATCGTCCCAAGCTCGGCGGCGCGGTGCGTCCGTGGGGTCAGCGGGCCGGCCGGGCCGCCTCGTCCTGCGGCCGCCGGCTGGACCGGCGCGTCAGCAGGTGCAGCACCAGGCCGACCGCGAGCAGCACCCCGGCGAGCGCCCAGTGCCGCGCCTCCTGCTGGGTCAGCAGGACCAGGCAGGTGACCACCGCCAGCACCGGCAGGGCGGTCCACGCCCGGAAGTGCGGGTGGTCGACGCGGTCGCGCCGCAGCACGAGCACGGCGACGTTGGTGCTGAGGAAGACGAACAGCAGCAGCAGGACCACGGTCGACGCCAGGTCCACGAGCTCGCCGGTCGCGGCCAGGACCATCGCGACGGCCGTGGTCACGACGATGGCCACCCACGGGGTGCGGCGCCCCGGCAGCACGCGCCCCAGCACCGGCGGCAGCAGACCCTCCTGCGCCATGCCGTAGGTCAGCCGGCTGGCCATGATCATGGTGAGCAGCGCGCCGTTCGCGACGGCGACCAGCGCCACCGCGGAGAACACCTCGAGCGGCACCCCGCCCGCCGCGCGCACCACCTCGAGCAGCGGGCCGCTCGACGCCGCCAGGTCCTCGGGGGCGACCACGGCCGGCGCGACCAGGCCGACCAGCAGGTAGACGACGCCGGCGGCCAGCAGGGCGCCGAACAGCGCGCGCGGGTAGACCCGGCGGACGTCGGTGACCTCCTCGGCGAGGTTCGCGGACGTCTCGAAGCCGACGAACGAGTAGAACGCGATCAGCGCGCCGCCCAGGATCGCGGCGGCCCACGAGGTCTCCGCGGGCAGCTCGAGCACCCGGGCGGGGTCGCCCTCGCCGCGGCCGAGGACGACGGCGCCGAGGATCACGACGAGGACCAGGCCCGACAGCTCGACCGCGGTCATCACCACGTTGGCGCGCAGCGACTCCTTGATCCCGCGCATGTTCAGCGCCGCCACCAGGGCGAGGAACACGATCGCGGTGAGCACCGGCGGCACGTCGAGGAACACCGACAGGTAGTCGCCGCCGAACGCCAGGGCCAGGCCCGCCGCCGACGTCACCCCCGCCGCGAGCATGCAGAAGCCGACCAGGAACGACACCAGCGGGCTGCCGAACGCCCGCTGCGCGAACACCGCGGAACCACCCGCCTTCGGGTACTTGGTGACGAGCTCCGCGTAGGAGGACGCCGTCAGCAGCGCCATGCCGAGCGCGACGAGCAGCGGTAGCCAGATCGCGCCGCCCGCCTCGGCGCCGAGCTCGCCGACCAGGGCGTACACGCCCGCGCCGAGCACGTCGCCGAGGATGAACAGGAACAGCAGCGGCCCGGTCACGGCCCGGCGCAGGCCGGTGGGCTTCTCGGTGGTGGTGTCGGTGGTCACCGGGCGAGTATCGGCGCGGGCGGCCGGGCGCGCGCGGCGAGCGCCGCGCGGCACCGCGGTCGACCCGACGCGGCGGTTGTGCAACCGTACGGTTGTCGTCCTGCCCCGGCGCGTGGCACGCTACGGCGGCGTCACCCACCCACCCGTCTGGAGGACCCGTGGCCGACCCGCTCTCCCAGGTGTTCGCCGCCCTCGCCGACCCGCTCCGCCGGGACCTTGTGGCGCGGCTCGCGTCCGGGGACGCCACCGTCGGCGAGCTCGCGGCCCCGTACGACGTCACGCCCCAGGCGGTGTCCAAGCACCTGCGCGTGCTCGAGGGGGCGGGGCTCGTCAGCCGGCGGCGTGAGGCGCAGCGCCGGCCGGCGCACCTGGAGACCGAGGTGCTCGACCTCATGACGATGTGGATCGAGCGGAACCGGCGGGAGGCCGAGTTCCGCTACCGCCGGCTGGACGACGTCCTGCTGGGGGAGGCGGCGGACCGGCCCGAGGACGTGCGGCCCCGCGCCGCCGCCGCGGAGCGGGCCACGCCGCCGCAGCCCGCCGCTCCCGCACGGCCCGTCCCGCCCGCCGTCGGCGACGTCGTCGAGCACGACGCCGACGCCGCGCCGGTCCCGCGGGTGCGCACGCAGCGGACCCTGCGGTTCCGGATGGACGGCGAGCGGGTGTTCCAGCCGTGGGACCTCGGGGCGCGCGTGGTCGTCCCCGACGACGACGCAGCGGACGACTCGCCCGGCGCCTGAGTCCGAACGGCCGCGTTTGCCCGAATCACCCGGTTCGTGGCGCGCGATCCGCTCACGCGGGCCCGGTGCGCGTCGATGGGTTCCTCACCAGGGGGTACCGACCCACGAGGAGCCACGTGTTCACCCGCACCCGCCCGCAGCCGCCGACCGCGGCGACCGAGCTGTCCGAGTCCCGCGCGAACATCGACGCCGTCACCGCGGTCGTGCACGCGCTCGCCGGGGCGTCGACCTCCGAGGAGGCGGTGCGCGCGGCGCTCGACGTCGTCCGGGAGCGGTTCGACTGGGCGTACGGCTCCTACTGGCGGGTCGAGGCCAACCGCGCCCTGCACTTCGTCCAGGAGTCCGGCGACGCGGGCGAGGAGTTCCGCCGGGTGACCCGCTCGGCGTCGTTCACCGAGGGCGTCGGGCTGTCGGGCCGGGCCTGGCGGGACCGCGACCTCGTGTTCGTGGCCGACCTGGGCGAGCTCACCGACTGCGTGCGCGCCCCCGCCGCGCAGCGCGCCGGGGTCCGGTCCGGCATCTGCTTCCCGCTGCTGGAGAACGGCGTCGTCGCCGGGACCATGGACTTCTTCACCACCGAGACGCTGGCCCCGTCGCCGCAGCGGCTCGCGACGCTGCGCAGCATCGGCGTCCTGGTCAGCCAGGCCATCGAGCGCGTCGCGACCGCCGAGCGCCAGGCCGAGGCGCTGCAGGACATCGAGGCCGTGAACCGGGTGATCCACGAGGTGACCGACGCCCCGGCCGCCGAGGAGGCGTTGAGCCGCGCGCTCGCCGCCATCCGCGAGGGGTTCGGCTGGGCCTACGGGTCGTACTGGCGCCTCGACGACCAGCAGCGTGCGCTGGTCTTCGTGCAGGAGTCCGGGGACGCCGGCGCCGAGTTCCGCGAGGTCACCCGCGCGGCCTCGTTCCAGGAGGGCGTGGGCCTGGCGGGCCGCGCCTGGCGCGCGCGGGACATGGTGTTCGTGCCGGACCTCGGCGAGCTCACGGACTGCGTGCGGGCGCCCGCCGCGCAGCGCGCCGGCGTGCGGTCCGGGGTCTGCCTGCCGATCGTCGTGGCGGGCCGGGTGGTCGGCACGATGGACTTCTTCGCGACGAGCACGCTGCAGCTCTCGCAGCGCCGCGCGGACGCGCTGCGCAACACGGCGTTCCTGGTGGCGCAGGCGCTCGAGCGGCACGCGGGCGCGGCCCGGCTGCGCAGCGCCGGCGAGGAGCTCGTGACCTCGATCCAGGAGGTCGAGCGCAACGTGCTCGCCGCCACGACCGTCGCCACCGACGGCCAGCGGATCGCCGAGGACGCGAACCGGGACGTCGCCGGGCTCGGGGTGTCGAGCGCCGAGATCGGCCAGGTCGTCACGGTCATCCAGGGCATCGCCGCGCAGACGAACCTGCTCGCGCTCAACGCGACCATCGAGGCGGCGCGCGCCGGCGAGGCGGGCCGCGGCTTCGCCGTCGTCGCGCACGAGGTCAAGGAGCTCGCCAACGAGACCGCGGCGGCCACCACCCAGGTCGGCGAGAAGGTGCGGACCATCCAGCAGCAGGTCGACGGGGTGATCGCGTCGCTGGCGCAGATCGGCGGCGTCGTGGAGCGGATCAACGAGACGCAGCAGACCATCGGCGGGGTCCTGACGGAGCAGGTCGCCGTCACCCGCGCGATCCTCGACTGACCGCCCGCGGGGGGTCGGCACCGCCCTCCCGCCCCCCGCCCCGCCCTCCCGTGCGCCGAGATAGGGCCGCCGCGCCGAGATAGGGCGTCCGACGGTCCTACCTCGGTGCGGAGCCCCTATCTCGGCGAGAGTCTCGGGGGCGAGAGGAGCCGGGGCGGGGCGGAACGGGACGGGGCGGGGCGGGTCAGGCCGTGTAGGCCCAGTGCCAGGGCTCGCGCGGGGTGTCCTCGACGAAGCCGTACCGGCCGCCGTTCGCACGCATCCACGACTGGGCCGCGTCGTCCAGCTTCAGGTCGGCGGCCATGCCCCAGCCGTGGTCGCTGGTCCCGGGCACCGCGGCCAGGCCGCCCTGGGAGTACAGGCCCTTGCGGGCGGCGACGTCGACCTGCGCCTCGTACGAGCGGTACGAGTCGGTGATGCCGACGGTCACGCCGTCCCGCGCGGCGTCGGCGATCAGGCGCTCCAGGGCGTCGGCCGCGGGCGCCCACAGCCGGTGGCCGGTGCTCCCGACCTCGTGCAGCGCCTCGGCCGGGATCTTCCCGTTGCCGTAGCCGGCGAGCGCGACGGGGACCCCGTCGGCGTCCCGGGCGGTGCTCGCGGCGGTGCTCGCGGTCGTCCCGGCCGTGCCGGAGGCGGCGGTGCCCGCGGTGGTCGACGAGCCGTCAACGGCCTGGGCGAGCGCCTGGGCGAACGCGGTGCCGCTGGTGGTGGTCGTGGGCGTCGGCGCCAGCGTGCCGATCGTCGCCTGGATGGCGGCGATGCGCTGGTTGATCGACGCGATGCCGTCGAGGCTCATGCGGTGCGGTTCCTCCCCCGGGGTGCACCGTTCCCGATCGGCAGCGCCGCGCCGGATCTGAGGCCCGAGGGCGGCCCGCGGGGAGCGCGGTCCCGCGTGATCGTGCGGGAGATCGCGACACGCGGGGTGCGGAGCACCGGCCGTGTCGGTGCTCGTGCGTACCGTCGTGGGCATGAGGAGTCAGCGGCACGTGTGCATCTGGTTCGACGACGGCGACGGCGTCGAGCTCCTGTGCGCCTGCGGCACCCGCGCGGTGGCCGTGGTGGACGAGGAGACGGGCGAGCTGGTCGTGGTGGCGACGGTGGAGGAGCCGGCACAGCTGGCCGTCTCCGCCTGAGGCCCGCGCCCGGTCGGGCTCAGCCGACCGGGACGGTGCGCCGCTCGGGCGTGAACGCGTAGAGCACGCCGTCGCGCTCGCCCACCCACCACGCACCGCACATGACGGTGGCGTCCTGCTCCGCCTCCGCCGGCCACCAGTCCGCCGCCAGCGTCGAGACGGAGCGGAAGTCCGCCGGGTCGCCGTCCGCCGGGTGCGGCGCCAGCGGCCGCTCCGCGGAGACCGGGACGCAGTCGTCCGGCAGGTCGTCGATCCGCGCGCGCATCGAGACGATCCGCTCGGCACCGCCGGGCCGCTGCTTGACCCGGACGTCCGTCGCCCCGTCCGGCGCCCAGTCCGGCAGCGCGGCGTCGGCCTTCGCGTCCGCCCCGGTGGCGAACGTCGTCGCCTGCGGCTCGGGCTGCCGGCCGAGCGCGTCCGCGACCGCCCCGCCGCACGCGCTCAGCAGCAGGACGGCCGCCGCGCCGAGCGACAGGACGCCCAGCAGCCGGCGCTCGGGCGTGCGCGGCGGGGTGCTCGTGAGCGGGGTGCGGTCCATGCCCTCGACGCTACGGACGGTGCCCCCGGGTGCGCGTCGGCTCCCGGGACGGTCGCGCCCCGCCGACGGTCATCCCGCGGGGGGACGGCCCGTCCGCCCCGGGGCGGGCGGCGCGCGATCAGGGCGGCGCGGGCGGTGCCGGCGGCGCGGCCGGTGGCGCGGCGGGCGGCGCCGCCGCGGCCGGGCCCGCCGAGGGGACGACCGTGACGGTCGACCCGACGACAGCCGTCCCGGACGGGCTCTGCCGCAGCACCGTCCCCGCCGCCGCCGGGTCCGGTGCCGCCGGCCCCACGGACACCCGGAACCCCGCCCGCTGCAGCGCGGCCTGCGCGGCGCCCAGGTCCCGCCCGACGACCCACGGCACCGCGACCTGCTTGCCGAGCACCTCGTCCTGCCCGGGCGCGGCGAACCCGGGGACAGCCTGGCCCTCCAGCGTGCGGGTCATGAAGGACTTCCAGATCGGCACCGCGACCGAGGACCCGAACACGTTCCGGATGTACCGCCCGTTGATCGTGATGCGCTGCATCGGGACCATCCGGTCGGCGAAGCCGACCCACACGGCGGTCGCCCGCAGCGGGGTGTACCCGACGAACCAGGTGTGCTCGTTGTGCGACGTGGTCCCGGTCTTCCCGGCGGACGCGAACGGCGGCGGGTCGGTGGCGGCGGTGCCGCTCCAGACGTTCTGCAGCGCGTAGGTCACGGCGTTGGCGACCCGCGGCTCCAGCGCCCCCGGCGTGCACCCGCCCGGCGGCACCGGCAGCGCCTGCCCGTCGGTGTCCGTGACCGCCAGGATCGCCACCGGTGTGCAGTACGTGCCGCCGTTCGCGAAGGCGGCGAACGCGGCCGCCATCGACAGCGGCGACACCGAGTTGGAGCCGAGCACGTAGCGGGTCGAAGGGGCCGTCGCCGGACGAGCCGCCGGCCTTGTGGATCCCGAGAGCGGTCGCCGTGTCGAACACCCCGCAGATGTCGATCTGGGACGCCATGGCGATGTAGCCGGAGTTGACCGAGTTCCGGGTCGCGTCGAGCACGGTCATCACGCCGCCGGACCGCGGCCCCTCGGCGTTGGCGAACCGGTACTCCGTGCGGGGGTCCAGGCGCGTGCACGAGGTCCGGAACTCGCTGAACCGGTACGAGAACCGGGTCGCGTTCACGCGCTCGGACAGGCTGTGCCCCTCCTTGAGCCACTGGGCCAGCGTGAACGGCTTGAACGTGGAGCCCGGCGGGAAGCCGCTGCCGCCGCCGTACGCGAAGTCGGTGCTGTAGTTGACGGCGGTCTCCCGGTCGCCGTGCTCCTCGGTGTTGTTGTACCGGCGGTTCTGCGCCATCGAGGTGATCTTGCCCGTGCCCGGCTCCACCGTGACCAGCGCGGTCGCGACGCCCGACGGGTCGTCCGCCGGCACGCCGCCCTGCACGGCGTCGGCGGCGAGCGCCTGCTCCCGCGGGTCCAGCGTGGTGGTGATGGTCAGCCCGCCGCGGTACAGCCGGTCGACCCGCTCCGCCTCCGTCGCGCCGAACGCGGGGTCGTCCCGGATCACCTTGGTCACGTAGTCGCAGAAGTAGCCGGAGCCCGGCACCGTCACCTCCGCCGCCATGCAGCCGACCGGCCGGGTGTCGACGTGCAGGGTGTCGGCGAGGGGCGTCGCCAGGCCCGCGGCGAGCTCGTCGGCGCCGAGGTAGCCCTGCTCGTGCATCAGCCGGAGCACGAGGTCGCGCCGCTCCTGGGCGGTGGCCGGGTTGCGCACCGGGTCGTAGGCGGTCGGGCTCTGGGTGATCCCGGCGATCGTCGCGGCCTCCAGGTACGACACCTGGGACGCCGGCTTGCTGAAGTACCGCTGCGCAGCTGCCTCGACCCCGTAGGTGTTCACGCCGAACTGGGCGATGTTCAGGTACGCCTCGAGGATCTGGTCCTTGGTCATCTCCTTCTCGAGCGCGATCGCGAGCTTCGCCTCCCGGAGCTTGCGCGCGTAGCCCTCCGCCCCGTCGGCCTCGCGCGCCGCCTCCGCCCCGGCGGGGTCGCCCGACCGGACGGCCTGCTCGATCAGGACGTTCTTGATGTACTGCTGGGTCAGCGTCGAGGCGCCCTCGGTGCGGCCCGAGGACTGCAGGTTGCGGACCAGCGCCCGGACCATGCCCTCGGGGTCGATGCCCCCGTGCTGGTAGAACCGCTTGTCCTCGATGGCGACGACCGCCTGCCGCAGCGGCTCGGCGACGGCCGCCAGCGGGACGACCACCCGGTTCTCCGCCCAGAACGTCGCCAGCACCGTGGTGCCGTCGGCCGCGAGGACCGTCGACCGCTCGGACAGGGGCTGCCGCTCGAGCTCGGTCGGCAGGTCCTGGAACGCCTCGACCGCGAGGTCCGTCGTGCCGTCGGCGACGGCGACCGTGGGCAGCACCAGGCCGGCGGTGAGCACCCCGCCCAGGACCGCCGTGAGGACGAACGCCAGCACCAGCGCGACCGCCCTCGTGACGGTCATGCGCCGTGCGGTGCGACCCCTGCCGGGTGCCATGTGCGCCACGGTAGGGCGTGCGGACGCAGGTCGCGCCCGGGCGCCGGGGGAGTCATCCCCGCCGGGTGAGGGCCGCGGGGTGCGGGGCGGGGCGCCGGCGGGTGCCGCGCCGTCTCAGAAGTCGCCGCCCCCGAAGTCGCCGCCCCCGAAGTCGCCCCCGCCGAAGTCCCCGCCGCCCCAGCCGCCGTCCCCGCCCCAGC
Source organism: Cellulosimicrobium cellulans (assembly GCF_007679345.1). Classification (GTDB taxonomy): domain Bacteria; phylum Actinomycetota; class Actinomycetes; order Actinomycetales; family Cellulomonadaceae; genus Cellulomonas; species Cellulomonas cellulans_A. The sequence goes on along the minus strand of NZ_VEGH01000001.1, from coordinate 200,509 downwards.
CGCCGCCGTCCGCGGAGACGTCGCCGCCGTCGTAGCCGCCCGCGTCGGCCTCGGAGCCGCCGTCCGCGCCCTCCGCCCCCGCGTCGGCGGCGTCGCCCGAGTCGGACAGGTCGAACAGGCTGTCGGCGATCGCGGTGCCGACGAACGCCCCGGCGACGCTGGCGAGCAGGGAGCCGGCGATCATCCCGCCCATCCCGATGCCGCCGCCCATCCCGACGCCGGCCGTTCCCCGGCCGAACGACCGCTCCAGGGTGCCGGGCTGCCGCAGCTCGGCGCGGGTGGCCATGCGGGCGAGCGAGCGCGGGTCGTCGTCGGTGGCGCGCTCGCCCGGCGGGACCTCCGCGGCGAGGCCGTCGAGCACCTGCCGGCGCTGCTCGGGCGTCAGCTGGGCGAACGCCTCGGCGTGCGCCTGCTCGATCGCGTCCGGCGGAGCGGTGCGCAGCAGGTACCGGTACCGCTCGATCGCGGCCTGGTCCGGGTCGGCCGGGCGCGCGTCGGCGGGGTACGCCGGGTACGGCTGCCGGTGCGGCTGCTGCGGGCGGGCCTCGCGGCCCAGCAGGCGGTCCAGGAAGCCCATGGTCGTCACCTCTCGTCGTCGGTACCCGGGTCGAACGCCCCGGCCCCCGGCCGGGTTCCCCCCGCTCGCGTGGGTCGCCGAGCGCCCGCGTCACTCCCGCCAGGATCACCGGCCGCCCAGCCGCCCGCCACCGCGCGCACCCGCCGGGTGCCCACCCGGTCGCCTCGTCCCCAGCCGGTCGATCGGGTGGGCCCGCGACAATCGGCTGGGGACGAGGGCTGCTCGGTGCCTACGCTGCCGGGATGGCACACGACGACGCGCCAGCGGGCGGCTGCCCCGCGGCCCCCGAGCGGTTCCTCGTACGGGGGCGGCTGGAGCACCTGCCCCGCCGGCGCGCCGACCGCGACCTCGTGCTCCGCTGGGTGGCGCAGGGCGTGCTGCCGCTCGAGGAGCCGGTCGGCGAGCGCGCGCTCACCGACCGGCTGGCGGACCTGGCCCGGGACCCGGTGGGTCTGCGGCGCGAGCTGGTCGAGGCCGGCCTGGTGACCCGCACCCGGGACGGCGCGGAGTACTGGCGGACCCGGGTGACGGAGTTCGACCCGTTCTGACCGGCCGGGCGCTCAGGCCAGGGCGGCGAAGGCGTCCGCGACGGTCTCGTGCGGCGGGAGCACCCGGATCATCGTCGTCAGCGTGAGGACGTCGAGCACCTGACCGGTCGGCCGGGCGATCGTGAGGTCCCCGCCCGCGGTGCGGGTCGCGCGCAGCCCGGCGATGAGCGCCCCGAGGCCGGACGAGTCGAGGAACGTCGTCTCCTCCAGGTCGACCACGAGCTTCGTGCGGCCCTGCTCGACCAGGTCGGCCACGACCGCGCGCAGCTCCGGGGCGTCGCCGGCGGTGAGCCGCCCCCGGGGCCGCAGGACCACCACGGGCCCCCCGATCCGCTGCACCGCGATCTCCACGTCCGCCCCTTCCCCACGCCCGCCGGCGTCCACCCGCCGGTCCGCCCCCACCCTAGGCAACCGCGCGCGCCCCCGCCGCCCGCGTCCAGGTGCTGCGACCCCCGGCGCTCGCCCCGGGGGAGGTCACGCGTCGGGGCGGACCCGCGCCTGGTGCCGCGGCAGGTCGTCCTCGCCCAGGTCGGTGCGCCACCCGCCGACCACGCGCAGCCCGGCGACGTCGAGGTGCGGCGCGATGATCTCGGCCAGCGGCGTGGGCCAGTCGGGCGCGCTGAGCCGCTCGCGCCCGAGCGGGTCGCCGGAGCCGTCCAGGACCGTCAGGGTCCAGACGAGGTCGCCGTCCCCGGACGGGTCGGGCGAGTGGACCAGGACGGTCCGGGCCCGCGCGAGCGTCGTCTCGTCGAGCGCTGCCAGGCGCGGCAGGTCCGAGTGGTGCGGCATCATCGCCTCCCCGTCCGATGAGGGCATCATGCGCGCGGCCCTCGCGTCCTGCCCGCCGCCGGACGGGTGAATCTGCGAGCATGGCCGGGGCGCGCCGCAGGGGCCGCCCGGCACCCGATCCACGCTGGGGGGAACCGCTTGACCGGCTCTGCGCTGCGGGTCGTCGTCCTGGACGACGACCCCGACGTCGCGGCGTACACGGGCACCGTGCTGGAGCGGCGGGCCGGCTGCGAGGTCGTGGTGCTGCACGACGCCTCGGACGTCGCCGGCATCCTCGCGCGGTTCGACCCGGACGTCGTGGTCACGGACATCGAGATGCCGGGCACCTCCGGCCTGGAGCTGGCGGGGCTGCTGCGCGAGCGAGCGCCGGACGTGGGCGTGGTCGTGATGACCGCCCACGTGTCGGTGGAGTACGCGGTGGGCGCCCTGCGGCAGCGCGCCGACGAGTTCCTCACCAAGCCCGTCGCCGCCGGCCAGCTGGTCGAGGTCGTGCGCCGGCTCGGCGAGCGGCGCCGTGCGGCGCTGGCGGCCCGGCCGGTGGTGCTGGCGGTGGGCGCGCACCCGGACGACGTGGAGATCGGGGCCGGCGGCATCCTCGCCGCGCACCGGGCGGCCGGCGACACCGTCGTGGTGCTGACCCTGTCCCGGGGCGCGCGCGGCGGGGACGTCGCGGACCGGCAGGGCGAGTCGCGCGCGGCGGCCGCGCTGATCGGTGCGCGGCTGGTCCTGGAGGACCTCCCGGACACCCGGATCCCGGTCGCCGGGCCGACGCTCGAGATCGTGGAGCGCGTGGTCGACGAGGTGCGGCCGGCGGTCGTCTACACGCACAGCGCGAACGACCGGCACCAGGACCACCGCGCGGTGCACGACGCGACGATGGTCGGCACCCGCGGGCTGGGGACGGTCGCCTGCTACCAGAGCCCGTCGGCGACGGTGGACTTCCGCCCCAACCGGTTCGTCGCGATCGACGACCACCTCGGCACGAAGCTCGCGATGCTGGCGTGCTTCGCGTCCCAGGTCGGGATCCGGGACTACCTGGAGCCCGACTTCGTGCGGGCGACGGCGCGGTACTGGTCGCGGTTCGGGTCGGGTCGGGCGGTGGAGCCGCTGGAGATCGTGCGGGACACCGGCGGCGTCGGCCCGGCCGCGGGGGGCGGGGCCGGCGCGTGGCCCGCGTGACCACCCCCGGGTCGCGCGGCCGGCGCGCCGCCGCCCCCCGGCCGCGCGACCGCACCGTCCTGCTCAAGCACGCCCCGACCCTCGCGGCCGTGCTGCTCGGCGCCGTCCTCGCGGCCGCCGCACCGGGCGCCGCCGTGACCGACCCGGGCGCGGTGCTCGTCGGCGCGGTGCTGCTCGTGGCCGCCACCGTGCTCGCGGTGCTCGCCGCGCTGCGCCCGCCCGCAGCCACCCGCCGGGCCGCGGACCCCTGGTCGGCCGGTGACGGCTGGGCGGTGGTCGTGCCGCTGCTCTCGATCCTGGCGGTCGGCCTGCTGCGCGCCGGCACGGGGGACGCGGGCTCGCTGTTCGGCGTGGTCCTGGTGCTGCCCGTCATCTGGGTCGGCGCGGAGCCGGGCCGCTGGTCCGTGCTCCTCGCGGCGGCGGCGTCCTGCCTCGCGCTGCTGCTGCCCGCGCTGCCGGGGGCGGGCGGGTCGCCCGACGACCTGGCCTGGTGGCGGGCCGCCTTCGCGCCCGCGGTCTACGCCCTCGCCGCGCTGACCGTGAACGAGCTCGCCCGCCGCCTGCGCGGGCACCTGGCGCGGCTGCGCGACGCCGACCGGCTCACCCGCAGCGTGCTGGACGCCGTCACGGAGCAGGCGGTGGTGGGCACCGGCCCCGACGGCGTGGTCGACGTGTGGAACCCGGGAGCGGAGCGGCTGCTCGGCCGGAGCGCCGCGCAGGCGCAGGGGACGCTGCGGGCCGACGCCCTGGTCGCGCCCGGCGAGCTGCAGGAGCGCTGGCGGCGGGCCGGGACCACGACCCCGTTCGCGGCGCTGGTCGCCGACGTCGCGCCGGGCCGCGCCGAGGCGTCGGAGTGGACGTGGCTGCGGGCGGACGGCTCGCCGGTGCCGGTGCAGGTGTCGACGACGGTCCGGCTGGACGGGGAGGGCCGGCCGGTGGGCTACCTGTTCGTGGCGACGGACGCGTCCGCCGTGCACGAGGCGGGTCGCCTACAGGACCAGTTCACCGGGATGATCTCGCACGAGCTGCGGACGCCGGTGAGCGCGGTCGTCGGCCACCTGGAGCTGCTCCGGGACGACCCTCTCACGCCCGACCAGCTGCGGTCCGTCGAGGTCGCGGAGCGGAACGCGGCCCGGCTGCTGCGTCTCGTGGACGACCTGCTGTTCACGGCGCGGGTGGACGCGGGCCGGTTCCCTCTGGCGCTCGCGGACGTCGACGTGGCGGAGGTCGCCCGCGCGGCCGTGGAGTCGGCGCGCCCGGCCGCGGACCGGGCCGGGGTCGTGCTGGCGCTCGACGTCCCGGACGCGCCGGTGGTCCTGCCGGCCGACGCCGTCCGGCTGGCGCAGGTCGGCGACAACCTGCTGTCGAACGCGGTGAAGTTCACCCCGGCGGGCGGCACGGTGACGGTGCGGGTGACGGCGACGGTCGACCATCTGCGGTTCGCCGTCGCCGACACCGGGCTCGGCATCCCGGCGGACGAGGTCGACCGGCTGTTCTCCCGGTTCTTCCGGACGACCACCGCGACCCGGAACGCCGTGCCGGGCGTCGGGCTCGGGCTGGCGATCACCCGGTCGGTGGTCGTCGCGCACGGCGGGGTGATGGAGGTCACGAGCACCGAGGGGGAGGGGACCACGTTCACGGCGGTGCTCCCGCGCCGGCGGCGCGAGCCGGCCGCGGGCTGAGGGCGTCGGGCCCGGGGAACGACGAAGCCCCGCCTCGCCTGGGGCGATGCGGGGCTCCCTCGGTGGCTCCGACCGGCGTCGATCCGGTGACCTTTCGATTTTCAGTCGAACGCTCTACCAACTGAGCTACAGAGCCTTGATACGACGACACCGGCCCAGTGGACCGGTGTGATCGAGCGACCCCGACGGGACTTGAACCCGCGACCTCCGCCGTGACAGGGCGGCGCGCTAACCAACTGCGCTACGGGGCCTCGTTGTGAGACCTATTCTTCCACATGCACGGAGCTCGTACCCCCAACGGGATTCGAACCCGTGCTACCGCCGTGAAAGGGCGGGGTCCTGGGCCGCTAGACGATGGGGGCTTGCGCCCCTGACGTCGAGGCGTCTTCAGACCGAGGAAGACTCTACGGGCAGGTCTGCTGATCCGCCAAATCGGCGAGGATGGGCCGGTGATCGACATGTCGCGCGAGGACTTCGAGGACGCCGTCCGGGACGGTCTGGACCTCATCCCGGCCGAGCTCGCCGCCCGGATGGACAACGTGGTGGTGCTGGTGGAGGACGACGCCCCGGCCGACGACCCCGAGCTGCTCGGGCTGTACGAGGGGGTGCCGCTCACCGAGCGCGGCGAGTTCTGGGCCGCCGGGTCGCTGCCGGACCGGATCACGATCTTCCGCCGGCCGACCCTGGCGATCTGCGCGGACCGCGAGGAGGTGGCCGAGGAGGTCGCCGTGACGGTCGTGCACGAGGTCGCGCACCACTTCGGCATCGACGACGAGCGGCTGCACGAGCTCGGCTGGGCCTGACCCGCGCCGCGCCGCCCCGCGCCGGTCCCGTGCCGCGCGACCGCGCCTGGGTAGGGGGCCAAGGTCCCGTCTGCGGCGACCCCTGCGCTCGTAATGTCTCGGTCAAGCGCGCCCGCACCGCCGCCCCGGTGCCGCGGCGCGCCCCGGGTGACGCCCCCGCGGCGCCCCGAGGCCTCGACGCGTAGGGAGCCCCCACATGACCGCGGACCTGACCCTCGACCTGTCCTGCGTCCACCTCGCGCGGGACGTCCGCGCCGCCCTCGACGCCAGCCCGCGCGTGATCGTGCCGCGCTCCCGGGCCGAGCTGTACGAGCTGGCGCTCGGCCCGGACGGTGGCCCGACCTTCGCGGTCGAGTACGACGTCGACGGCGCGCCCTACCGGGAGGCCGACGTCGCGCGCTGCCGCAACGGCCTGGCGGTGAACTACCCCGAGGACTACATGCGCCGCCGGGACCCGGACTGCATGCGGATCGCGGACGGTCTGCCGACGGACAAGCCCCGGTACCGGGACGTCTACGGCGAGGACTTCGACCCGGTCCGCGCGGAGACGCTCGCGTGGCTCGGGACGCAGGAGCTCGTCGTGGTGCCGTTCCGGGCCGGCGGGCCCGCCGTCGGGTACCCGTCGCTGGCGATCTGCCCGGCGAACGCCGCCTTCTTCGCCCTCACGCTCGTCGACCTGCAGGGCTGGGTCACCTTCGCCGAGCTCGGCCCGTTCGACCCGCGGTCGATCCTCTACGTGGCCCCGCCGTTCCGGCACACCCGGTTCGGCGGCCGCCAGGTCGTGGTGCACGACCGCTCCGAGCGGCTGCACGAGGTCTGGGCGTACAACCTGTACCCGGGGCCGAGCGCCAAGAAGGGCGTGTTCTCGGTGCTGCTCGACATCGGGGAGCAGGAGGGCTGGCTCACCGCGCACGCCTCCTCGGTCCGGGTGACGACCCCGTACGAGAACGAGACCGTGATCATGCACGAGGGCGCCTCGGGCGGCGGCAAGTCCGAGATGTGCCAGGAGATCCGGCGTGAGGACGACGGGCGGATCCTCGTCGGGACCAACCTGGTGCGGGACGAGCCGTACCACCTGACCCTCGGGGAGACGTCGGCGCTGGCCCCGGTCACCGACGACATGACGCTGTGCCACCCGTCGGTCCAGGTCGGGGACGGCCGGCTCACGGTGTCCGACGCCGAGGCGGGCTGGTTCGTCCGCGTGGACAACCTGACGTCGTACGGCGAGGACGCCGCCCTGGAGCGGGCGATCATCGAGCCGGAGCAGCCGCTGGTGTTCCTGTCGATCGACGGCGTCCCCGGCGCCACGGCCCTGCCCTGGGAGCACACCCTCGACTCCACCGGGCGGCGGTGCCCGAACCCGCGGGTGGTCATCCCGCGGTCGTCGGTCAGGCACGTCGTCGACGAGCCGCAGCAGGTGGACGTCCGCACCTTCGGCGTGCGGATGCCGCTGTGCACCCGGGACGCGCCCACCTACGGGATCATGGGCATGATGCACGTGGTGCCGCCCGCGCTGGCGTGGATCTGGCGGCTCATCGCCCCGCGCGGCGACAAGAACCCCTCGATCGGCGAGAGCGCCGACGTCACCTCGGCGCTCGCGCACGGCGGCATGGTCGCCGAGGGCGTCGGGTCGTACTGGCCGTTCTCGACGGGCACCAAGGTGGCCGCCGCGAACCTGCTGCTGCGCCAGCTCGTCACCCACGACCGCACCCGGTACGTGCTCACGCCCAACCAGCACATCGGGGCGTACCACGTGGGCTTCTCCGCCGAGTGGCTGACCCGCGAGTACCTGGCCCGGCGCGGCGGCGGCCGGATCCGGCGCGAGCAGCTCGCACCGGCCCGCTGCGCCCTGTTCGGCTACCGGCCGACCGAGATGAAGCTCGACGGGCAGCAGATCCGGCCGACCCTGCTCCAGCCGGAGTACCAGTCGCACGTCGGCCCCGAGGCCTACGACACCGGGGCCGCGGTGCTGCAGGGGTTCTTCGCCAGCGAGCTGCAGCAGTTCCTCACCGACGACCTCGACCCGCTGGGCCGGCAGATCGTTGAGCTGTGCCTGGCCGGTGCGCCGGTCGAGGCGTACGAGGAGCTGACGCCGCTGCACCTGTAGGGGGCGCGCGCGGCGTGGTTACGCTCGGGTCCGTGACCTCCGAGACCGCACCCACCGCCGCCCCGCGCCCCGGCCGCCCGCGCCTCGGGGTGGTGCTGCTGCCGCAGCAGCGCTGGGCGGACGCCCGGCACACCTGGCGCCGGGCCGAGCAGGAGTACCGGTTCGACCACGCCTGGACGTACGACCACCTCGCGTGGCGGTCGCTGGCCGACGAGCCGTGGTTCGCCACCGTCCCGCTGCTCGCGGCGGCCGCCGCGGTCACCGAGCGGATCCGGCTGGGCACGTGGGTGGCGTCGCCGAACTTCCGGCACCCGGTGCCGTTCGCGAAGGACGTCATGGGCCTGGACGACGTCGCCGGCGGCCGGTTCCTGCTCGGGCTCGGCGCCGGCGGCGAGGGGTTCGACGCGGGCGTCCTCGGCCCGGCGCCGACCCGGGGCGAGCGGACCCGGCGGTTCGAGGAGTTCGTCGAGCTGCTGGACCGGCTGCTCACCCACCCGGTGACCGACCACGAGGGCACGTTCTACGAGGCGCACGGCGCCCGGATGCACCCGGGCACGATCGCCCGGCCGCGCACGCCGTTCGTCGTCGCGGCGGCCGGTCCCCGGACGATGGCGCTCGCCGCCCGGTACGGGCAGGGCTGGGCGACCTACGGCCCGGTGCTCGCGCCCGACGAGCAGCCGGCCACTCCGGCCGCCGCCCAGGAGGCGTGGTGGGCCGGGGTCGCCGAGCAGGTGGACCAGCTGCGGGAGATCGCCGGGCGGCTCGCGCCCGGCGGCCGGGTCCCGGACCTGTACCTGAGCCTCGACGGCGCGCCGGTGTTCTCGCTGGAGTCCGCCGGCACCCTGGTCGAGGGCGTGGAGCGCGCGGCGGACCTGGGGTTCACGGACGTCGTCGTGCACTGGCCGCGGGCCGAGGGGATCTACGCCGGGTCCGAGGGCGTGCTCGCGGAGGGGCTCTCCCGCCTGGGGCGGTGAGGGGCGGTCAGCGCGCCTGCCGCGCCTCCCACGCGCTGGCGACCATCTCCGTCAGCGTGTGCCGCATGACCCAGTCGAGGTCCCGCGCGGCGGCCTCGCCGGACGCGACGATGCGGGCCGGGTCGCCGGGGCGCCGGGGGGCGACCTCCGGCTCGAACGCGATCCCCGTGCCCTGCGCCATCGCGGTCATGATCTCCCGCACCGAGACGCCGTCGCCGGAGCCCAGGTTGTAGACCCGCTGCAGCGCCCGGCCCTCGTCGAGCGCCCGCGCCGCGGCGACGTGCGAGGTGGCGAGGTCGGCGACGTGCACGTAGTCCCGGACGCAGGTGCCGTCGGGGGTGTCGTAGTCGTCGCCGTTGATCCGCGGGGTGCGGCCGGCGGCGAGCGCGTCGAGCACCAGCGGGAACAGGTTGTGCGGGCTGGTGTCGCTCAGCTCCGGCGTGCCCGAGCCGACGACGTTGAAGTACCGCAGCGAGGTGTGCGCCAGCTCGGTGGCCCGGGCCTGGTCGCGGAGCAGCCACTCGCCGATCAGCTTCGACTCGCCGTAGGGCGACTCGGGGGCCGTCGGGGTGTCCTCGGTGACCAGGTCGACGTCGGGGGTGCCGTACACGGCGGCGCTGGACGAGAACACGATGCGCCGCACGTCCGCGGCGGCCATCGCCTCGAGGAGCCGGGCGGTGCCGGTGACGTTCTGCTCGTAGGTGTGCAGCGGACGCTGCACGGAGACGCCGGCGTACTTGAAACCGGCCAGGTGCACGACGCCGGTGACGGCGTGCTCGCGCAGGGCGGCCGTGACCAGGTCCGCGTCCAGGATCGAGCCCTGCACGAACGGCACGTCGGCGGGGACGAACTCCCGGTGCCCCGAGGACAGGTCGTCGAGCACCACGGCCCCCATCCCCACCTGCCCGAACGCCCGCACCACGTGCGACCCGATGTACCCCGCTCCTCCGGTGACCAGCCACGTCGTCATGGGGTCAGCGTAGCGCCGTCAGCGGCCGGTCATGGTGCTTCGTGTTCGATCGCGATCGTTCGTGGTGGATCTCCGTAGGTACGCGGAACGGGATGGGGTGGTGCCGGCGGCGCCTAATTTCTGTCTCATCAGCACATTCAGCCGCTGGAGTCCGAGGAGCGACGATGGTCCAGGAAGGGTGCGGCTCCGGCCGCAGCAGGGGAATCACGGGGCGGGCGCGGATGCTGGGGGCGGCGGGCGTCGTCGCGGTCATGGCGGCGGTCGGCTCGTACGCGCTGTTCTCGGACAGCGGGACGGTCAGCACGACGTTCACCGCCGGCACGCTGGACCTGAAGTTCGACGCGGACGTCGACGGTGCCCCGGAGCCGTACGTCGTGACGTTCGACGGCGGGGACGCGCTCGCGCCCGGCGTCTCGGTCACCCGCGACCTGGTGGCGTACAACTCGGGCTCGGTGCCCGCCACGCTGGCGCTCGGCACCCCCGTCGTGGTCAACGACGACCCGGGCGACGAGCAGCTGCAGGACGTGATGTCCGTCCGGATCAGCGAGACCACCGCGGGCACGCTCTACGACGGCCCGCTGACCGCCGCGGCGTTCACCGGGCTCGAGCTCGGCTCCGGCGGGACGGCGGCGACCGGGCTGACCCTCACGTTCGTCGTCACCGTCGACGCGGGCGCCGGCGTCGGCGTCGCGGGGCAGTCCGTGCAGGTGGACCTGCCGTTCACCGCGGGCCAGGCGTCGACGTGAGCGCGGCCGGGTCGGTGGTCGTCGACCCGGCGGTGCTCGACGTGACCGGGATCTCTCCGGGTGCGGCGGTCGTGCGCGAGGTGACCGTCCGCAACGACTCCGGGGTCCCGGTGCTGCTCGCCTGGACCCAGCACGACCAGGGCGCGCTGTTCGAGGCCGCGGTGCCGCTCGACGTGGGGTACGGCTGGGACGGCGCCGCCGCCTGCGAGGGGCGTCCCGTGGTGCCCGCCGGTGAGATCCTCCGGGTGCGCGTCGAGGTGGCGCTGCCGGCGGCGGCGGGCGACGAGCTGCAGGGTGCCACCGGCGCGTCGACCCTCGCGTGGACCGCGACCGCGCTGCCGGGCGGGGAGTGCCCGTCCGGCGCCGGACCTGGTGGGCCCGGGGCCGGCGCGGGCCCCGGTGGCGGCGGTGGTGGTACCGGCGCCGGGGGCGGCTCCGGGGCGACCGCCGCCGACCCCGGCGCGGGTGCGCTCGGCGCGACCGGCGGCGAGGTGGGTGCGCTGGCGCTCGCGGCGGCCGTCCTGCTCGCCGCCGGCGTGCTGCTGGTGCGTGGCGCGCTGCGAGGGAGGTCCCGGTGCGCGGCCGCCTGAGCGGCGCCCGGTGGGTCCGCGGCGGCGGCCGGGCCGGGCACCGCCGCGCCCCGCTCCGCATGGTGGTGGCGTGCTGCGCCGTGGCCGCCCTGCTCGCGGCACCGGCGATCCGGCCGTCGACGGCGCTGCTCGCCGACCACGGCACCGCCCGTACGGTCCTCGGCGCCGTGGACGCGGAGCCTCAGCTGCTCCGCGGCGGGATCGGGGCGGGCGACGCCTGGTCGCTCGGCTGGGACTCGGACGGGCGGCTGTTCTCGTGGGGCAGCAACGACGTCGGCCAGCTCGGCTCCGGGGCCGGCACGCCCTTCGGGACCCGCCCGGCGCACGTGCCGGTGCCGGGTGGGCTGCCGGTGGTGCAGGCGTCGGCCGGCGTCGACCTGGGCATCGCGCTCACCGGTGACGGGGGCGTGTGGACGTGGGGCAACCCGGACATCTGGATCAACACGGGGGTCCCGCAGCGAGCCACGTTCTTCGACGACCTCGACGACGAGGTGGTCGGGGTGGACGCCGGCGGGTACTTCTACCTGGCCTGGACCGCCGGCGGGGCGCTGTACTCCTGGGGCGTGGTCGGGAACCGGCTAGGCCGGCCGTCCTCGACCGACCGGGATCCGCCGGCGCGGGTCACCGCCCAGGGGCTGGACGCGCGCACCGTGGTCGCGGCGTCCGCGGGGCGGTTCCACGGCGTGGCCGTGGCGCTCGACGGCGTGGTGGCGTGGGGTGACGACGTCGGCGGGACGGCCGGCGGCACCGTCGCCGGCCTGCCGGACGACGATCCCGTGGTCGGCGTGTCGGCGGGCGCCCGCAGGACGCTCCTGTGGACGGCGTCCGGGCGGCTGCTGACGACGACGGCGTGGGAGGCGGAGCCCGTCGCCGGCCTGGTCGACGTCGCGGGGGCGGTCGTGTCGTCGCCGGTCGCCGGCGAGCCCGGCCAGTGGGCGTGGGACGGCGCGGGCCGGCTGTGGGCGTGGGGGTCGAACGCGGGCGGTCAGCTCGGGATCGGCGAGCCCGGTGGCGTCTACGGCACGCCGCAGCCGGTGGAGCTGGCGCCCGGGTCGACGGCCGCGGCCGTCGCGGGGGGCGGGGCGCACGCCCTGTACGAGGCCGGCTCCGGGACGTTCGCCGCGGCCGGCAGCAACGAGCAGGGCCAGCTCGGCGACGGCACGACGACGCCGCGCACCGCGTTCCGGATCGAGGTGCCGATCGCGGGGTGGCCCCCGACGGCCGGCGGGGACGCCCCGCCGTGAGGCTGCGGCCGCTGCACGCGCGGCCGTGCACGGCGCGCCCGGACGCCGGCCGCACCCGTGCGGGGTGCCGGGGGGACACCGGGGCGGCCGTCGAGCGCCTCGCCCGTCGCGTGGTCGACGTCGCCGCCGTGGTGGGCGTCCTGTGCGCCGCGGCGGTCGTCGCGCTGCTGCTCGCCGGCTGGCGGCCCGTGGTGCTGCTGTCCGGGTCGATGGCCCCGGGCATGCCCGCCGGCACGCTGGTGGTGACCCGCCCGGTCCCGGCCACCGCGGTGCGCGTGGGCGACGTGGTCACCGTGCCGCTGGCCGGGAGCGCGACCCCGGTGACGCACCGGGTCGCCGCGCTGCGGCCGACCGCGGACGGGCGCGTCCTCGCGACGCTGCGCGGGGACGCGAACGCCGCGGACGACCCGGGCGAGTACGCGCTGCCCGACGGGACGCGCCGCGCCGTGGTGCACGTGCCGCGCGTCGGGCGGCTGCTGACCGGGGTCCCGGGGACGGTGCTGACGGTCGGCGCCGGGGCCCTGGTCCTGCTGGCGGCGCTGCCCGCCCGCCCGGGCTCCGGGCCGGCGATGCGCCCGCGAGTGGTGCGCTCGCGCGCGCGATGAGGCAGAGTGCACCGCAGGCGGGCGCGCGGTGCGGGGGCGACGGTCCTGCGGCGGTCGGCGGCGTGGCCGGCGCCCCGGTGGCGACGCGCCAGGTGCTCAGTATGCTGAGCATCTCTTCGAGCCCAGGGAGGACGCGTGCGCAGTGCCCGCACCCGAGCGGACGCGGGCGGCGGTCTCGTGGCCGACGCCCCGGCGTCGCACGCGCGCGCGCACGTGCCGTCGCGCCCGGCGCCCGACCTGGCCGCTCGCGTCGACGACGGCCTCGCCGCCGTCCGGCTGCTCCTGGTCGACGACGTGGCCGCCCGCCGGTCCCGCGCGCGGGAGCTCGCCGTCGAGCACGCCGCGCTGTGGCGCGCGGTCGGCGACCAGCTCGGTGGCGGCCGGCTGATGCGCCCGCGGCTGACGGTTGCCGCGTACCTCGGCCTGGGCGGGACCGACCTCGCCGCCGTCGCCCCCGTCGCCGCGGCGCAGGAGATGCTGCACACCGCGATGCTGGTGCACGACGACGTCCTCGACCACGACGACACCCGCCGCGGCCGGCCGAACGTCACCGGGACCGCGCGGCGCCGGCTCGCGGCCCGGGGGGTGTCCGGGGCCGCCGCGGACGACCCGGTGCTCGCCGCCGGCCTGCTCGGCGGGGACGTCGCGATCGCCGCCGCGTTCGACCTCGCCGCCTCGGCGCCCGTGCCCCCCGAGGTCGCGCTGCGCGTGGTCCGGTCCCTGGCCCGCGCGGTCGACACCACCGTCGCGGGGGAGCTGCTCGACGTCACCGGCGCCCTGCACGGCCCCACGGCGGTGGACGCGCTGCGCGTCGCCGAGCTCAAGACGGCGGTGTACTCGTGCTGCGGCCCGCTCGGCGCGGGCGCCGTGCTCGCCGGGGCGGACGACGGCGTGCTCGGCGTGCTCGACCGGTTCGGCACCGCGTTCGGCGTCGCGTTCCAGCTGCTCGACGACGAGCTCGGGGTGTTCGGCGACCCGCGGCTCACCGGGAAGTCGGTGCTGTCGGACCTGCGTGAGGGCAAGCGGACGGAGCTGCTGCGGCTCGCGTACCTGCGGGCGGACGCCGGGCACCGCGCCGTGCTGGACGCCGCCGTGGGACGCCCGGACCTGACCGAGGCGGACGCCGCCCGGGTGCGCGAGGTCATCGCCACGTCCGGTGCGCTCGACGAGGCGCGGCTGGTGCGCGCGGACGCCGTGCGGACGGCGCGGACCACCGCGGCCGAGGGGCTGCCCGAGCCGCTGGCCCGCTACCTCACCGACCTGCTCGACGCGGTCGCCGGGGCGACGGCGTGACCGCCACGCGCCCGCCCGTCCGGGTCGCGTCGGCCGCGCTCTACGACCGCACCGCCGCCCGGGCCAGCCGCGCCGTCCTGGCCGGCTACTCGACGTCGTTCGGCCTGGGCACCCGGCTGCTCGGCCCGCGCGCCCGCCGGGACATCGAGGCCGTGTACGCCCTGGTCCGGATCGCCGACGAGGTGGTCGACACCCGCGGCGGCGACGACGCGGCGGCGCTGCTCGACGAGCTCGAGGCGCAGACCGCCCGCGCGATGGCCTCGGGGTACTCGACGAACCTCGTGGTGCACGCGTTCGCCCGCACCGCGCGCCGCACCGGGATCGGCGCGGCCGAGGTCGACCCCTTCTTCGCGTCGATGCGGGCCGACCTCACCGTCCGGGTGCACGACCGCGAGTCCTACCTCCGGTACGTCTACGGCTCGGCCGAGGTGGTCGGGCTGATGTGCCTGCAGGTGTTCCTCAACGCGGACCGCGCGCCGGGCGAGCCGGTGCGCCGGCCGGACGCCGCGACCGTCGACGGTGCGCGGGCCTTGGGCGCCGCGTTCCAGAAGATCAACTTCCTGCGGGACCTCGGCGCCGACGCCGGCGAGCTCGGCCGGCTGTACTTCCCCGGCGTCGGGCCCGACGGCCCGACGAACGCGCAGCTGGCGGCGATCCTCGACGAGATCGGGGTCGACCTGGCCCGGGCGCGGGCGGCGCTGCCACGGCTGCCCCGGCGGGCGCGCGCGGCGGTGTCGGCGACGCTGGCGCTGTACGACACGCTGCTGGCCGACCTGGCCGCGACGCCTCCGGAGCGGGTGCTCGCGACGCGGGTGCGGGTGAGCACGCCGCGGAAGCTGGCGGTGCTGGCCCGGACCCTGGCCGGCGAGGCGGCGGACGCGGCGCGGTCGCGCGGGGCACGTGGGGGCTCGGGCGGACCCGCCCGGGACGGACGAGACGACGGAGGTGCGGCGTGACGGGTCGGGTGGTCGTGGTCGGCGGCGGGATCGGCGGCCTCGCGACCGCGGCCCTGCTCGCGCGGGGCGGCGCGGACGTCACGCTGCTGGAGCGGCACGACCGCGTGGGCGGCCGCACCGGCACCTGGGAGCAGGACGGGTTCCGGTTCGACACGGGGCCGTCCTGGTACTTCATGCCCGAGGTGTTCGACCACTTCTTCGCGCTGCTCGGCGAGCGGGTCGAGGACCACGTCGACCTCGTGCGGCTGGACCCGGCCTACCGGCTGTTCCCCGAGCCCGACGCGGCGGCCGGCCCGGGCGCGGCGTCCGAGCCGTTCGACGTCGTCGGCGACCCCGAGGTGAACTGGGCGACCTTCGAGGCCATGGAGCCCGGCGCGGGCGAGGCGTTCCGCCGGTACACGGCGGAGTCGACGGACGCGTACCGCACGGCGCTGGACCACTTCCTCTATACGACGTTCGAGCGGCCGGACCGCGCGATCACCGGCGACGTCGCACGCCGCTCCGGGACGCTGGCGTCGCTGCTGACCCGGTCGCTGGCCGACAAGGTCGCGGCCACCACCGACCACCCGGTGCTGCGCCAGGTGCTCGGCTACCACGCGGTGTTCCTCGGCTCGTCGCCGTACCGGGTGCCCGCGCTCTACTCGCTGATGAGCCACCTCGACCTGGTCGACGGCGTCCGGTACCCGCGGGGCGGCATGTACACGATCATCGAGGCGATCGAGCGGCTGGCCCTGGCCCAGGGGGTGACGATCCGGACGGGCGCGGACGTGGTCGCCGTCGAGGTGGACGACGCGGCGCGCTCGGTCCGGCACCCGCGGCGCACGGGCGTGGCGCGGGGGGTGCGGCTCGCGTCCGGCGAGGTCGTCCCCGCGGACGTCGTCGTGTCCGGCGCCGACCTGTTCCACACCGAGACCGCGCTGCTGGCGCCGGAGCACCGCACGCTGCCCGAGGCCTGGTGGGAGGACCGGGGTCCGGGCATCTCGGCGCTCCTCGTCATGGCCGGCGTCCGCGGCGAGCTGCCGGAGCTGGCGCACCACTCGCTGTTCTTCACCCGCGACTGGCCGGGCAACTTCGACGCGATCCTCGGCGCCGGGCGCTCGTCGCGCCCGGAGGACCTCCGCGTGCCCGACCCCGCCTCGCTGTACGTCTCGCGCACCACGGCCACCGACCCGTCGGCGGCGCCGGCGGGTCACGAGAACCTGTTCGTGCTCGTCCCCTTCCCCGCGGACGCGTCCATCGGGGCCGGGCCGGCGGGCGCCGCGGAGCTCGACTCGTACGCGGACCGGTACCTCGACCAGGTCGGGCGCTGGGCGGGCGTGCCGGACCTGCGCGCCCGGGTCGTCACCCGGAGGGTCGTCGGGCCGGCCGACTTCGCGCGCGACTTCTCCGCCTGGCGCGGCACCGCGCTCGGCATGGAGCACACGCTGCGGCAGAGTGCGATGTTCCGGCCCGGGGACCGGTCGCCGCGGGTGCCGAACCTGCTGCACGTGGGCGGCGGGACCGTGCCGGGCGTGGGCCTGCCGATGTGCCTGATCAGCGCCGAGCTCGTCGCCAAGCGGCTGCTGGGCGAGACCTCGCCGAGCCCGCTGCCGGCGCCGCTGCGCCGCGGGTACCTCGACGCGGCGCGGCGGCGCGGGGCGTGGACCGAGCACGGCGGGACGGGTGCCGACGGCCGCGGCAGCACCGCGCGTCCGTCGCGCCCGACGGCGGACGCGCCCGACGCCGCCGGTCCCGCGGGCCCCCTGCCCGACGGCGACGCCCTGCCGGCGGGGGCGCGGTGATCCGGTTCGCCTACCTCGGCGCGCTCCTGCTCGCGCTGGGCGGCCTCGCCCTGGTCGACCGCCGGTGGCGCCTGGCGTTCTGGGACGCCCCGCGCCGGGCCGCGCTGTGCGTCGGGACCGGCGTCGTCGGCTTCCTGCTCTGGGACGTCGCCGGCCTGCTGCTCGGCATCTTCGCCCGCGGCGAGAGCCCGCACATGACCGGCCTGCTGCTGGCGCCCGACCTCCCGGTCGAGGAGGCGGTGTTCCTCACGCTGCTCTGCTACAACGCGCTGCTCGCGTGGCGCGGGATCGACCGGGCGCTGGCGGCGCGGCGCACGCGCGGCGCGGGCCCGGCGGGGGAGGCGGCCCGGTGACCAACATCGTGCTCAACGTCCTCGTGCTGGCGGCGGTCGTCGCCGCGTCCTGGCGCGTGCTGCGCCGGATGCGACCCGGCCCGGTCGTCGGCGGGGCGCTGGTGCTCTGCGTGCTCACCATGGTGTTCGACACCCTGATGATCGCCGCCGACCTGTACGTCTTCGACGAGGACAAGATCCTCGGCGTCTACCTCTGGGGGGCTCCGCTGGAGGACTTCTTCTACGCCGTCGTCGCCGCGCTGGCGATGCCGGTGCTGTGGACCGTGCTCGAGCGGCGGTCCGCGGCGCGGGCCTCGACCGCCCCGGCCGCGGGTGTCCCGGAGGGCGGCGCGTGAGGCAGGTGCTCGCGGCCTCGCGGCCGTTCTCGTGGATCAACACCGCCTACCCGTTCGCCGCCGGCTACCTGCTGGCGACGGAGGGCCGGGTCGACCTGACGTTCGTGATCGGGACGCTGTTCTTCCTGATCCCGTACAACCTGCTGATGTACGGCGTGAACGACGTGTTCGACTACGCCTCCGACCTGCAGAACCCCCGCAAGGGCGGCATCGAGGGGGCGCTCGCCGACCCGGCGGTGGCGCGGGTCGTGCACCGGCGGATCCTGTGGGCGAGCGCGCTGTCGGTGCTGCCGTTCCTCGTCTACCTGCTGGCGGTCGGCTCTCTCGCGGCCGGGCTGACGCTGCTGCTGGTCGTGTTCCTGGTCGTCGCGTACTCGGCCCCGGTGCTGCGGTTCAAGGAGCGCCCGGTCCTCGACTCGGCGACGTCCGCGATGCACTTCGTCGGCCCGCTGCTCTACGCCCTGGTGCTGGTCGGTGCGGACCTGGGGTCGCGGTCGGTGTGGCCGGTGCTGGTGGCGTTCGTGCTGTGGGGGATGGCGTCGCACGCGTTCGGCGCGGTGCAGGACGTCCGGGCGGACCGCGAGGGCGGGATCGGCTCCGTCGCGACCGTGCTCGGCGCGCACGCGACGGTGGTGCTCGCGACGGTCGCCTACGTGCTGGCCGCCGCCGTGCTGCTGGTGCTGCCGTGGCCCGGGTGGCTCGCGGCGGTGCTGCCGCTGGTCTACGCGGCCAGCACCGCGCGGTTCTGGTCCGTCCGCGACGAGGACTGCGAGCGGGCGAACGCCGGGTGGCGGACGTTCCTCTGGCTGAACCTGGTCGTCGGGTTCCTGGTGACGATGCTGCTGATCGCCATCGCGCTGACGACCTGAGCCGGGTCAGCCCTCGGCCGCTCCCAGCGGGGCGTGCCGCTCGGGCAGCGCGGCGTCGGCCTCGAAGGCGGGAGCGTGCAGCAGCGTCACGGTCGCCCAGCCGCGCAGCAGCAGACCGGCGTCGGTGTCGGGCTCCTGGGACACCTGGTGCTCGGAGTACGTGAGCATCAGGTTCCCGTGCTCGACCTCGTGCACCCGCGCCTGCACCGCGCCGAACGCCGCGAGCGGGGCCCGGCGCAACCCGCGCACCTCGGCCAGCGGCCGGTCCGGCACGTTGAGGTTCACGACCCGGTCCGGCAGCTGCGGCCGGTCGAGCATCCAGCCGAGCACGTGCGTCGTGTAGGCCTCCGCCGTCGCCCAGTGCTGCGGCCGGGCGTCCGCGAGCGACACCGCCAGCCCGCGGATGCCGTGGGTGGCCGCCGACAGCGCCGCGCCCACGGTCCCGGAGTGCAGCACGGCGTGCCCGGTGTTGGCCCCCCGGTTCACCCCGGACAGCACCAGGTCCGGCTTCGGGCCGAACCCGCCGTGCGCCGCGACGAACGCGATCAGCCCCGGCGCCGCCCGCACGGCGAACGAGTCGACCCCCGCGGGCAGCCCCGGCGCGTCCCGGCGGTCGACCACCAGCCGGCCGTCCTGCTCGGCGCCGAGCAGGGACGCGCTGGCGCCGGAGGAGTCCCGCGCGGGCGCCGCGACCACCACCTCGTCCGCGCCCGCGTCGAGCGCCGCACGGACCAGCACCGCCAGCCCCTCGGACTCGATCCCGTCGTCGTTCGTCACCAGGACCCGCATCGCGGCTCCCCCTTCCTCCGGCGCGTGCCGGGGTCGTCCGTCGTCCGTCGTCGGTCGTCCGGGCCGGCCGTCAGCCGACCTCCCGCACCACGATCTGCTCGGCGAACCGCTCGATCTGCTCCCGGTGCCCGGTGCCCAGCCCGCGGCGCGTGACGTTCAGGGCGCCGGCCGCCGCACCGAGGCGCGCGGCCTCCGTGAGCCGCAGCCCACGCCCGACGCCGACGGCCATGCCCGCGGTCATCGAGTCCCCGGCGCCGCGGTGGTCGACGGTGGTCACGGACGGGGCGACCACCTCGGAGACGCCCGACGCCGTCACGAGCAGGGCGGGCTCGGCCGCCCGCGACACCATCATGGCGCCGACCTGGCCGGGCGCCTCGGCGTCGACGTCGATCGGGTCGTCGGGGAACTCGTCGCCGTGCCCCTCCGGCAGGCCCGGGTCCTCGCGCAGCAGCCGGCGCGCGCCCTCGCGCAGCGAGCCCACCGAGTCGTCCTCGGCCAGCCCGGCCTCCACGAGCTCCTCGTGCGACATCTTGAGCACGTCCACGCCGGCCTTCGCGGCCTCGACCGCCGCCCGCCCGGACAGGTCGGCGACGGTCTTGACCCCCGCCGCCCGGAGGTCGCCGATCAACCGCCCGAAGAACGACGGCGGCAGCAGCGGCGAGGGGTACGCGCCGGTGATCACGCACACGTCCGCGTCCAGCGCCTCGACGAGCACGGTGCCGTACAGGTCGTCGATCTCGTGCCGGTCCAGCCGCGCGGGCGGCATGAAGGCCAGCTCGTCGCGCTCGCCGTTCCGCCGGTCGTGCAGGTACGCCCCGTTGCCGCCGGCGTAGGACACCCGGCGAACCCGCAGGTTCTCGGTCTCCGCGAGGTGGCCCAGCACGGTGCCCGTCTCCCCGCCGAACGGCCCGCACACCACCACGTCCGCGCCCAGGGAGTACGCCATGCGCGCCACCCACAGGCCCTGGCCGCCCGAGTGCACGTGCAGCTCGGGGGACGTGTCGTCGGAGCCCGTCTCCAGCGTCACGGTGAGGATCGGGGTGGGGGCGAGCACGCACACGCGCGGGTTGCGGCTGGTCGGCACGGGGCGTCCTCCGGAGGGCGTCGGGTCGTCCCCGCCCATGCTGACGTGCGACGACGCGGTGTGCGACCCGAGCGTCCGGCACCCGGTCGTCGCACGGCGGTGTGCAGGTCGTGCGCAGGCTCGGCGGAGCACCCGGCCCCGGGTGGTGACGCGCCGGACGGGCGTGTTCGATGGCTCGCGTGATCCGTGCAGCAACGCAGGCGGCCGTGCAGGCCGCGACGACCGAGGAAGCAGTCGACACCGCCCGGGACGTGCTCGTCCCGGTGCTCTGGGTCGCGGGCGGCGTCCTCGTGGCCCTCCTGGTCGCGGTCCTGATCGGGGCCGTCGTCCGGACCGTCGCGAAGAAGTCCGTCCTCGCCGCCGACCTCGCCCGGCGGTCCAAGCGGCCGCTGCGGGCCCTGCTGATCGTCATCGCGGTGTGGGTGGCGCTCGCGATCTCCGTCCCGGACGCCGACTGGGAGACCTCCTGGATGCGGGCGATCGGGCACGTCCTGCTCATCGCGGTGATCGCCGCGGCGACCTGGCTCGTCGGCACCCTGGCGTTCGTGGTCGAGGACCTCGCCCTGTCCCGGTACCGGGTCGACGTCAAGGACAACCGGCACGCGCGCCGGGTGCGCACCCAGGTCCAGCTGCTCCGGCGGATCACCGTCGCGGTGCTGGTCATCGTCGGTGTGGCCGCGGTGCTGCTGACCTTCCCGGGCGTCTCCGCGTTCGGCGCGAGCCTGCTGGCCTCCGCGGGCCTGCTGTCGGTCGTCGCCGGCCTCGCGGCGCAGAGCTCGCTGGCCAACGTGTTCGCCGGGCTGCAGATCGCGTTCACCGACGGCATCCGGGTCGACGACGTGGTGATCGTCGAGGACCAGTGGGGCCGGATCGAGGAGATCACCCTCACCTACGTCGTCGTGCACATCTGGGACGACCGGCGGCTCATCCTGCCCTCGACCTACTTCACGCAGACCCCGTTCGAGAACTGGACCCGCCGCGCCGCCGAGCTGCTCGGCACGGTGGAGATCGACGTCGACTGGCAGGTGCCGGTGGACGAGCTGCGGGCCGAGCTCAACCGGCTGCTCGCGGACACCGACCTGTGGGACCACCGCGTCGGCATCCTCCAGGTCACCGACGCGGTCAACGGCGTCGTCCGGCTGCGCGCGCTCGCCTCGGCCGTCGACGCGCCGACCCTGTTCGACCTGCGCTGCTACCTGCGCGAGGGCCTGGTGTCGTACCTGCAGCGCAGCGCGCCCCAGGGTCTGCCGCGCACCCGCATCGAGACCACGAAGGGCGCGCCGCTGCCGGTCGTCGAGGCACCCGCGGCGCAGGCACGCCGGCCGCGCACCGGCGCGCACGCGATCGTGGAGCCGGCGCCCGAGACCGGGCAGCTGGACGCGCGGCTGTTCACCGGCAGCGTCGAGGCGATGCAGCGCGCCGGCTCGTTCGCGGGGCCGGGGGAGGACGTGATCGCCGAGCGCGAGGAGCACGCGGCGGAGGCGCGCCAGGACGCCGAGGGCACCGCCGGTCGGTCGTCGGGCGGGCGGAAGGTCGGCGTGGTGCCCGCGCCGGGGACCGCGGCGGTGCCGCTCGCGGCGGCGGGCGCGGGCGGCGCGCCGGACGAGGTGGACGCGGTCCCGGTCGCGCCGGCGGGCGAGCGCGGCGCGGGCGCCGCGGCGGCGGAGGGCGCGGCAGGCACGGGGGCCACGGGCGTGGCGGCGACCGGTGCGACCGACGTGGCGGCGACCGGGACCACGGGCGCGCCGGCGACCGGGGCCACGGGCGTGGCGGCGACCGGGGCGACCGACGTGGCGGCGACCGGTGCGACGACGGGCGTGGCGCCGGCGGAGGAGCGCCGGGAGGGTCGCGAGGCGACGCCCGGTCCGACCGAGGAGTCCGGGACGATGATCCTCCCCGCCTTCGGTGCGACCCCGACCTCGGCCACGCCGGCGGAGCAGGACACGACCGCCGAGACCCAGGTCCAGCCTGCGGTCCCCTCCGACGCGCCCGACGGCGCTGCCGCGCCTCCCACCCGCCGCTCCGTCCGCAGCACCCCCCTCGACCCCCCGCGCTGACCTCACCCCCACGTCCACCCCCCCGGCCGTTCGCCGAGACCGCACCAGGTGCGGGGTTCGTGACCCGCGAACCCCGCACCTTCCGCGCGTTCGGCGGTCCCTGCGCGGGGCGCAGGGAGCGGGTCGGGGGCGCAGGGGGGAGGAGGGTGGGGGATGCGCGCGCGGGTGTCCACCGCACTCCGCGCAGCGGACGCCGGCGGTCTTGCCCAGCGGACGCGCGGTTGCGTCAGGCCGCGGACCCGCCGACGGTGGAAGGGTCCGATGGTCGCGGCGCCCCGGTGCCGCGACCGCCACCGGCCACGAGAGGAGCACCCGTGCTCACCCTGACCGAGAACGCCAGCACCGCCGTCCGCGACCTCACCACCCGCGCGGGGCTCCCCGACTCGGGCGGTCTGCGCATCGCCGAGTCCCAGCAGCAGCTCGGCTCGTTCGAGCTCGCGCTCGTCCCGGAGGCCGTGCCGGGGGACGACGTCATCGACTCGGACGGCGCGACCGTGTTCGTCGCCCCGGAGACCTCGACGGCGCTCGCGGACCTCACGCTCGACGCCGACCCCTCGGCGACCGGCGCCCCGGGCTTCACCCTGGCGCCCCAGGGCTGACGGCCCTCCCCGGGCAGACGACGAGGGCCCGCGCAGCCGCCTGGTGCGGATGTGCGGGCCCTCGTCGTGCCGGGCGCCCCGGACGGTCTCCCACCGCCCCGGGGCCGGTGCCCGGCACGGTCCGGCGACGGTGTCCCACCGTCGCCGGACCGGGTCACGGCCGGCCGTGCGTCAGGCGCGAGCGCCCTTGCGGCCGGTCAGCGCGCCGTAGATCACCAGCACGACGAGCGAGCCGGCGATGGCGAGCAGCCACGTCTGGATCGAGAAGAAGTCCTCGAGCGGACGGTTGAACAGCACGCTGCCCAGCCAGCCGCCCAGCAGCGCCCCGACCACTCCCAGGAGCAGCGTCACGAACCAGCCACCGGCCTGACGCCCCGGCAGGATCGCCTTCGCGATAGCCCCCGCGATCAGACCCAGCAGCAGGAAAGCGAAGAATCCCATCTGGCACCTCCAACGTCTCGTTCGGACGGAGAGAACCGTGGCACGGGTGCTCGCGGTCCGCATCCGGAACGCCCGCGGGACCCCTGGTGAGGGGGCTGCGCCGCGCCCGGCGTGCGACCGTCAGGACATCTGGCTGATGACGAGCGCGCCCAGGGCGAACCCGATGACCGTCGCGGCGATCGCGACGATGAGCGCGATCTTGCCCAGGCGCTCCTTGCGCACGACCGCGACGATGCCGGTGACGATGCCGGCGAGCCCGAAGACGATCGGCAGGAACAGGATCGCGATCGCCGACAGCACGAACGTGATGATCGACAGCACCGGGGTACCGGTGCCGGCCGGCGCGGGCGCGCCGTAGCCGGCCGGCCCGGCGGGTGCCTGTGCCGGCGGGGTCGAGGCGGTGGAGCGGTGCGGGTCCTGCCCGTACGGCTGGGTCATGACGTGTCCCCTGTCTGGTTCTCGGCTTCGGTGGTGCGCAAGTCCGGCCGCCATCGGGGCGGCACGCCGAAAACTAGGGCGAACTGGACATCTCCGCCCGTCGAGGCCGCACCATCACCCGGACGGGTGGCGGTGCGGCCGTCGGCCTCAGGCGGCGGGGAGCAGCGCGAAGGCGTTGCCCTCCGGGTCGGTGAGGTTGACCCACCGGGCCGTGCCGCCGACCGCCCCGAGCCGGCGGGCGCCGAGCCGGACGAGGCGCTCGGACTCGCCCTCCAGGTCCGTGGTGACGAGGTCGAGGTGCAGGGCGTTGCGGACGGTGCCGCCGGTCGGCACGCGGTCGAAGACGAGGCGCGGCGCGCCGGTGTGGTCGAGCAGCTCGGCGTGCTCGCTGCTGGCGCCGGGGGCGACGTCCCGGCCCAGGGCGGCGCCCCAGAACCGGGCGACGGCCTGGGCGTCGTAGGCGTCGAAGGTCACGCCGTGGAAGGTGCTGGCCATGGGGGCCTCCTGAGGTGGTCGTGGTGCGGGGCTCGCGGGCCGGCGTCGACGGTGCCCGTCCCTCCTGCGGAGGTGACCGGGCGTCGGTGGCGGCGTACCCTGGAACGGAGGAGCCTCCGTTTCGTGTTCGACTCTAACCGGAGGGCCCTCCGCATCGCAAGACCACACACCGAGGAGCAGTGCCGTGACCACCCCGTCCACCCGCGCCGAGCGCCCCGCCGAGCGACCTGTCGCGCGCCCGCTGCGTGCCGACGCCGCCCGCAACCGCGCCCGGTTGCTGGAGTGCGCCGCCACCGCGCTGGCCGAGGACGGCGACGCCCCGCTGGAGTCGATCGCCCAGCAGGCGGGGGTGGGCATCGGCACGCTGTACCGGCACTTCCCGGAGCGCAGCGCGCTGGTCGAGGCGGCCTACCGCCAGGAGGTCAGCGCCCTGTGCGCCGCCGCGCCGGCGCTGCTCGACGGCGACCGCCCCGCGGTGGAGGCCCTGCGCGACTGGATGGGCCGGTTCGTCCGGTACGCCGCCACCAAGCGGGGGATGGGCGCGGCGCTGCGCACCGCGGTGGGATCGGACTCGTCGCTGTTCGCCGACACGAAGGCGGGGATCATCGCGGCGATCGACGAGCTGCTCGCGGCCGGGCGCGCGGACGGCTCGGTGCGCCCCGACGTCGACGGCGAGCAGGTCATGCTCGCGATGGGCGGCGTGTGGAACGTCCCCGACTCCGACCGGTGGGCCGAGCGCGTGCGCGGGCTGCTCGACCTGGTCGTCGACGGGCTGCGGTACGGCGCGGGCGACGCCCGCCCCTGACGTCGGCCCGGGGCGGGCGCCGCTCGCGGGCTCAGGCGCGCGCCAGGTACGCGCCGATCCGGTCGAACGCGCCCTCCCAGGCGTGCTCGGCGAAGAAGTCCCGGACCTCCGGGGTCGGGAAGCCGCTCTGCACCACGCTCATCAACGTCCCGCCGTCGACGGCCTCGAACGTGACCACCACGCGCGTGGTCATCGTCGCCCCGTCCGGGCTGCTGCCGACCGACTCCGTCACCAGCCGGTGGGGGCGGTCGATCTCCAGGAACGTCTGGGTCTCGCGGAACAGCTCGTCGCGGCTCGGGCCCCAGACCGCGGTCTGCTGCCCGCCGACCCGCAGGTCGACCTCGATCTCGACGATCCCCGGCTCGGTGTCCAGGATCGCGAACCAGATCCGCTGCTTCTCGGCGTCGGTGTAGGCGTCGAAGACCTCGTCCGGCGTGGCGGGCAGCACGCGCTGCGCCCGCAGCTCGAGGTCGGTGGCGTCGGTCTCGGTGGTCATGTGACAGGTCCTTCCGTGGGATGGGCGCCGCCGTCCTCCCGGCCGCGCTGCAGGGTGAAGAAGGCCTCGAGCCCGTCCAGCCGACGCTCCCAGAGCCGCTGGTAGAACCCGATCCAGGACATCGCGTCGTCCAGGCGCTCCGGCCCGAGGCGGCACTGCCGGGCGCGCCCGACCTTCTCGGTGACGACCAGGCCCGCGTCCTGCAGCACCCGCACGTGCTTCGTCATGCCGGTGAGGGTGATGCCGTACGGCTCGGCGAGCTGCCCGATGGTGGCGGGGCCGTCACCGAGGCGCACGAGGACGTCGCGCCGGGTCGCGTCGGACAGGGCGGTGAACACCTCGTCCAGGCGCTGTTGCTGAACCATGCGGTTCACAGTAACGCTGAACCGATCGGTGCACAATGGCCCGGCTGCGGCACGCTCCCGCCACCCGGGTCAGACGCGGGCGCGGCGGTACGACGGCAGGCGGAGGCGCGCGGCCCAGCCCGGGACCCGGAGGTCGCCGGGGACGTGCAGCACCGGGTCGAACCGCAGCCCCGGGTCGTCGCGGTCGCCCGGCCGCGCGGGGCACACCAGCCGGCCGAGGCGGTGCCAGCGGCCGCCGGGGCGCGCCGAGAGCAGGACCAGGTCCACGCCGCCGTCCCGCGGGGCGCCGGGCGACGGCACCGCGGCGACGAGCAGCGGGCGCCCGTCCGCGTCCAGGAACGGCATCAGCGTCCCGTGCGGCCCGGCGAGCGGCCGGGTGCGCGGCACCAGGACGAACCGGGTGAGCGGGCCGAGGCCCGTCCCGGACAGCAGGAGGTCGTGGGTCAGCCCGCCGACCTCCCACCGCACGGCCACGCCGAACACGTCCGGCAGCGGCGCGGGCCGCCCCGCGGCGCGGGAGACCCGTGCCACCGCCGGGACGACGAGCGGCGCCCCGAGCTCGCGCGCCCCCGGCGCGCCGGCGTCGTCGACGAGGAGGGTGCCGCGCCGGACGACGCCGCGCGGGTGCAAGGGCCGCGGGGACGGCCGTACCCGGTCGACCGCCCCGACGAGCGCGCGCAGGACCGCCCCGGTGGCGTCGGCCACCGCGGCGGTCGCCGCGGGGCGCGGGTCCCCGGTCCGGCGGCTCAGCCGCGCACCGCCGTCGTGCGGTCGCGGTCGCGGCGCGGCCACAGGGCGATCGCGAGGCCGGCGAGGGCGGACACGAGGTGCAGGCCGTTGTCGGCGCCGTTGATGTTGAGGATGTTCGCGTCGGGGTCGTTCGCCACGACCAGGCCGTAGACGAACGTGGCGCCGTAACCGACGAACAGCAGCCATCCGTAGGTGCGGGCGCGGCTCGCGGTGGACCACAGGGCGATGCCGAGCAGGCCGATCACGATGTGCACGATGTTGTGCAGCGGGTTGATCGCGAACCCGAGCAGCGTCTGCGAGTGGTCGTGCTCGGTGAAGCCGTCGAAGCCGGTCACCAGGAACCCGGCGAGGCCGACCACCAGGTAGACGACCCCGATGACGAGGGCCAGGTACTGGTGCGGCTGGCGGGCCGTGGTGCCGGCCGCACGGGCTGCGGGAGTGGAAGCGGTCATGGCGGGTCGGTCCCTCCGGTGGGCGCGAGCCCGGTCGCGGCGGTCGTGCCGCAGCGGCCGGGGTGCGCGGGCCGCGCCGACGCTGGACGCGAACTCCAGCATGCGTCGGGGCTGGTCGGCCCGCACCCGGGGCGCTCCCGCCGTGCGGTCTCGACCCGGCGGGGCGATGCTCGACCCCAGGAGCCCCGCCCCCGGCCGACGAGGAGACCCACCGTGCAGCCCGACGAGAGCCCCCTGCTGACCGCGACCCGGCGCCTGGAGCGCGCCACCGCCCTGGACGAGGCGGTGGAGCGGGTCCAGCCGGTCGTCCTGAAGGCGCTGCGCACCAGCCCGCGGCTGGCGGCGCTGCTGCACGGCCGGCCGCTCGGGCACGCCGCGCACCCGCTGCTCACCGACGCGCCGATCGGGTTCTGGGTGAGCGCCACGGTGCTCGACCTGACCCCGGGCGGCGGGGACGGCCGCCGCCGGGCCGCGGACCGGCTGCTCGGCCTCGGCATCCTGTCGGCCGTGCCCGCCGCGGCCACGGGCCTGGCGGACTGGGCCGTCTCCGACCGCCGGACGCTGCGCGTCGGGACCGTGCACGGCTTCCTCAACAACGTCGCGCTCGGGCTGTACGGGACGTCCTGGCTGCTGCGCCGCCGCGGCCGTCGCGGCCTCGGCGTCGCGGTGGCGCTGGGCGCCGGCGGCGTGCTCGGTGCGAGCGGCTACCTGGGCGGGCACATGGCGTCCCGGCTCGGCTCCCCGCCCACGTCCGCGTCGGGCCCGGCGGAGCCGGAGGGTCGCGAGGGCACGGCGGCCGACGCGACCGCGTGACGGCGCGGGACGCGACCGCGCTGCTGGTGCGCGGCCCCGGGGGCGTCGCCCGCCTCCTGGGCCTGGCGAGCGTCGTCGCCGCCGTCGTCGCGCTCGGGCCGGTGGACGCGGTGCTGCTGCTGCTCGTGCTCGCCGGCCTGGTCGTGCCGCTGACCGCCCGGGTCGACCCGCGGCTCGATGCCGCGTACGGGGTCGGGCTGCTCGCGGCCGGGTGGGCCGGGGCGCTCGACCTCTACCAGCGGATCTCGTGGCTCGACGTCGTCATGCACCTCGTCGTCACGGGGCTCGTCGCGGCGGTCGGCCACCTGGTCGTCGCGCGGCTGACGGGCGCGGTCGTCGACCCGGTGCTGCCCGCGGCGCCGCCGGTGCGCCTCGGCTCGGTCGCCGTGACCACCGCGTTGGGGCTCGGGCTCAGCGTCCTGTGGGAGGTCGGCGAGTACCTCGGGAACACCTACATCGACGCGTCGATCCACGTCGCCTACCGGGACACGATCGGCGACATGGCCCTCGGGGGTCTCGGCTCGCTGGCGGCGGGGCTGCTGCTCGTGCGGGCGGGGCGGCGCGGGGGGTAGGGGCCCGCGCACGGCGGGCGCTCCATCTGCCCGCCGCCGCCTCGGCGGGTGGTCGCCCGGATCTCACGCGTTCCCACGTGCTGGAACGCGCCGCGGGCGCACGCCGTCCTGGTGCCACAGTGCGGTCATCCGGACGAGAGAGGCGGGACCGTGCCCAAGACAGTGATCCACGTGTTCCACGCGGACGACGACTCGGTCACGACCGGGACCCGGGTGGCGCAGCGGATCCACGAGGTCGCGGCGGACCAGGGCGTGGAGCTCGAGGTGTTCTGCTTCGGACCTGCGCAGCGTCGGATCGGCCGCGGAGCCGACGCGGCCGACGCGACGTTCGACCGGCAGCTCGACGAGCTGGTGGCCGCGGGCGTCACCGTGGGGGCGTGCGTCAACGCGGCGCGGGCAGACGGCGTCGAGGCAGACCTGGACGCCCGCGGGTTCCGGCTCCAGGTCGCGCGGGACGCGCTGCTGCGGTTCACGCTCGAGGGTGCGACCGTCATCACGTTCTGACGCGGCCCCGCCCGGTCCAGCGGGGTGCGGAGGTGCGGCGCCGGACGACGGGGTCGTGGCCGACGGGTCAGCGCGCTCCCGCGCTCGCCCGCGCCGGGGTGGTCGCGGGCTCTGCCGCGTCCGCCGGGGCCTTCCGGAAGATGATCTTGAGGATCGGGAAGAACACCACGAAGGACAGCAGCGCGTTGATGATCATCGTGACCACGTCGGCGCCCGCCTCCCCGGTGCTGCCCCAGCGCTCGATCATCCACCGGTAGATCGGGTCCTTGTAGAACCCCTGCAGCCACGCGGCGGCGAACGTGATCACGACGTACGCGAACGCGTACCAGGCGGCGGCGCGCCACACGTCGGTGTCCGACTTGAACGTGACGTTGCGCTGCAGGAAGAAGTTGATGATCTGGGCGATGGCCAGCGTGATCTGCACGGCGAGGAAGTACGCCAGGCCGCCGCCCCCGGCGGGCAGCGACCCGGCCGCGTAGTCGAAGACGAAGAAGGTGCTGCCGTCGGCGTTCGTGTTCACCCCGAGCACCTGGAACGCGGTGTCGACCAGCGGGGTCAGGCCGAACGCCCACTTCAGGACCGGCATGAGCGCGAGCTGCAGCACCGTCATGCCCATGCTGATCGCCGTGAACAGCGCGAACTCGGCCACCGCGGGGCGGTCGTCGGCGAAGCGCGCCCAGGCGCGGCGGGTGCGGCTGAACATGCGGGTCCTCCTGGCTCGGCGCGCCCGGTCCGTCCCGGGGCCGGGGACAGTCGACCCGATGGGCGCGGCGCCCGGGTGCGGTCCGGCACAACCTGTCGGCGCGGGTCCACAGGCTGTCCCGGCCGCTAGCCTGCCGGTGTGACCGCCCCGTACCTGGACGCCCCGTGGCCGATCCGCACCGAGCGCCTCCTCCTGCGGCCCGCCACGCCGGAGGACGCGGGCGCGGTCTGGCGGTACCGGCGGCTGCCCGACGTCGCCCGGTGGATGACCGCGCTGCCGCTGGACGAGCAGGCGTTCGCCGTGCAGTTCGTGGAGCCCGACCGGCTGGGCCCGACGCTCGTCGTCGAGCACGACGGCGCCGTGGTCGGCGACCTCATGGTGCGGATCGAGGACGGCTGGGGCCAGGCCGAGGTCGCCGAGCAGGCGAGGGGCACCCAGGCGGAGATCGGCTGGGCGTTCGACCCTGCCGCGCAGGGCCGGGGGCTGGCCACCGAGGCGGTCCGCCGGCTGCTCGACGTCTGCTTCACCGACCTCGGGCTGCGCCGGCTGACGGCGCTGTGCTTCGCGGACAACGAGCCGTCGTGGCGGCTCATGGAGCGGGTCGGGATGCGGCGCGAGGGGGAGTACCGGGCGGACTCGCTGCACCGCGACGGGCGGTGGCTGGACTCGTACGCCTACGCGCTGCTGCGCGAGGAGCGGGAGCCGGCCGCGCCGGCGCGCTGACGCCCGCGCCGCGGCGCCGACGACCCGCCGCCCCACGTCACGGCACGGGGCCGGCGGTCGGCGCACCGGCGGCCGCGCCCGCGTCGAGCCGCGGCAGCGCCACGTCCACGCACGACATCGCGACGGGGTCGCCGCCCGCCAGCGCCGTCACGCGGGCCGCCGCCTCCGACAGCCGCGCCTCGGGCAGCAGCCCCGCGCGGACCGCCGCGACCAGGCCGTCGCGCATCCGCGCCGCCTGGTTGCCGTCGGTCGCCAGGACCGCGTCGGCCCCGGCGGACACGGCCTGCACCGCGGCGTCGGGGAAGTCCCAGCGCAGGTTGACGGCGCCCATCCCGACGGAGTCGGTCATGGCGACGCCCTCGAAGCCCGTCTCGCGGAGCAGCGCGTAGGCGCGCGGGCTGAGCGACGCCGGCAGGTCCGGGTCGAGCGCCTCGTACTGGAGGTGGTTCAGCATGACGACGGGCGCGCCGGCGTCGACCGCCGCCTGGAACGGCACCAGGTCGGTCGTCGCGAGCTCGTCCAGGCCCGCCGCCACGAGCGACGACTCGCGGTGCGAGTCGACCGCCGAGCGCCCGTGCCCCGGGAAGTGCTTGACCGCCGGCGTGACGCCCGCGTCGGCCAGCCCGCGCGCGTAGGCGAGCCCGTACGTCGCCGCCTCCTGGGGGTCGGCGCTGAAGGAACGGTCCCCGATCACGCCCGCGGCCGGGCCGTCGTCGAGGTCGAGCACCGGCGCCAGGTCGAGGTCCACCCCGACCGCCGAGAGCGCTCGGCCGGTCTCCGCCGCGCGCTCGCGGACCGCCTCGGGCGACTCCTCGCGGGCCATCCGGCGCGGCGACGGCCCCGCCCCGACGACCTGCCGCATGTGCGCGACGCGTCCGGACTCCTCGTCGGTCGACACCACCAGCGGCCGGCCCGCCGCGGCGCGCAGCCCGGTGGTCAGCGCCGAGACCTGCTCGGCGCTCCGGGCGTTGCCGCCCGCAAGGAACACGCCGCCGACGCCGAGCTGCACGACCTGCTGGGCGAGCGGGTCGTCGGCCCGGGTCACGCCCGGCAGCCCGACCACGAGCACCGCGGCCGCGCGGACCTCCAGCGGCTGCGGCGTGCACGTCGGGGTGGGGGTGGGCGACGTCGACGGCGGCGCGGTGGTGGGGGCGAGGGCGGCGCCCGCGGTCGGGGTCGGCGCCGGGGCGGCCTGGCCGTCGATCGCCGCCCACGCGAGCGGCACGGTCACGCCCACGGCGACCAGCGCGGCGAGCACGACGGCGGGCGCCCGGCGGGAGCGCGGCGCGCGCCGGGCGTGCCGCGGCGCCCGGCCGGACGGGCCGGACGGGCCGGAGGGCGTCGGGAGGCTCACCCCGGCAGGCTACGTGGCGGCGCGGGTGGGCCCCGTGGGGATCGAACCCACAACCCGCGGATTAAAAGTCCGCTGCTCTGCCAGTTGAGCTAGAGGCCCCGGGTCGTCGCGGGGTCTCGCTCGCGTGAGCCCGGACAGCACCGGGACCGACGGTACCGCCTGGGTCGCCCCGGGCTCACACCAGGGTCGGCTGCGGGGCGGGACGTGCTGCCAGCGGCTCGCGCGACCCGCGCACCACCCAGACCACCGCGACGAGCCCGACCAGACCGACGACCAGCTCCAGGCCGCCCTGGTTCGCCAGCGCCGACGCCTCGCCGCGCCCGGCCGCGAAGACCGAGAAGTCCCACAGGGCGTGCAGCACCATCGCCCACACCAGCGTGCCGGTCGCGCGCCGCAGGATGTACAACGCGGTGCCGAACAGGAACGCGGAGAACACCTGGAACAGGGTCTGCCCGAGCTCCTGGCCGTTGACCAGGTTCACCAGGTGGATGAGCCCGAACGCCAGGGACGACAGGAACCACACCCACCCCTCCCCGAGGCGGGAGCGCAGCCCGACGACCAGCAGCCCGCGGGTGGCGATCTCCTCGGTGAAGCCCACGAGCAGCAGGACCAGCGAGGCCGCGAAGAACTCGCCGTCGTAGGCGCCCCAGTCGGTGCCGGCCAGGTTCAGCACCACCAGGACGGCCAGGAGCAGCGGGACGACGAGCGGCCACCGGTGCGCAGCGCGGTGCTGCTCGTGCAGGGCGGGACGCCACCACCCGAGCGCGGTCGTCAGGACGGCGAGGGCGACTGCACCGACGACCAGCGAGACGCCGACGCCGAGGAACAGGTTGCTGCCGCTGTCGCCGAGATCGGGGTACGGGACGCCCGACAGCCGCTGGACGAGTGCGACGAGCAGCACGTAGCCCACCACGGCGGCGACGCCGATCCACACGGTGGGACGGACTCGGTACGGCATGACGACTCATCTCCCCGGGGTTCGCCCGGTGCTCGGCGCGGTCGTCGGGATCTCCGCGTCGACCTGGTCCCATGCTCCACGCCGGGCACCGGGACCCGGAGCCGACCGGGGGCCGGTGCCGGGTGCGACTTCGGTCGCAGGCGCGCGCGTCACCCCGCGGCGTCGCGGACGAGCAGCGCGACCTGCACGCGGTTGTCGACGCCGAGCTTGTCGAACAGGTGCCCGATGTGGGTCTTGACGGTGCCGACGCTCATGAACAGCTCGGACGCGATGTCCTGGTTCGACAGCCCGCGCGCCACGGCCTCGGCCACCTCGGTCTCCCGCTCCGTCAGCAGGGCCAGGCGACGGCGCGCGTCCTGCCCGGTCGCCCGGTCCGGGCCGTGCGACACCGCCGCGATCAGCTGGGCGGTGACCGACGGCGACAGCATCGGCCGGCCCTCCGCGGCGGCGTGCACGGCGGCGAGCAGGTCCGCCGGCGGGGTGTTCTTCAGCAGGAACCCCGTCGCCCCCTCGCGCAGCGCCGTGACCACCATGTCGTCGGTGTCGAAGGTCGTGAGCACCACGACCGCGACGTCCGGGTGGGCCGGCCGCAGCCGGCGCAGCGCCTCGAGCCCGTCCAGGCGGGGCATGCGGATGTCCATCAGCACCACGTCCGGGTGCGCGCTCGCGACCAGGCGCAGGGCCTCCTGGCCGTCCGCGGCCTCGCCGACGACCTCGACGGCGGCGTCGGCGCCGAGGACCATGCGCAGCCCGATGCGCACCAGGTCCTCGTCGTCGACCAGCAGGACGCGGATGCGCTCGCCCGTCATGCGGGCACCGCCGGCGCGACGTCGCTGCGGCTCCCGCGGGCGTCTCGGTGCTCCATGCGGTCAGCGTAGGGCGCGCCGGTGCGCGGGACGCGGCTACGACCTTGGTCGGAGCACCGTGGCGGCCGCGGGACGATCCGGGTCCCGGCCTGCGCCGGGCAGCCTCGGGGCATGAGCACGTCGCAGCCGCGGCACCCGGTCGTCCCCCTCGCTGCGGTCGTCGGGCTCGTCCTCGCGACGACCGTGCTGTCCGTCCTCGGCGCGGCCGCGGGCCACGCCCTCGCCGCGCCCGGCGGGCCGGCCGAGGTCGTGGAGGTCAGCCCGGCGTGCGGCCCGGACGTCGCGCACGCGCTCGACCTCGTCCGCTGACCCGACCCGACCTGAGGAGCACCACCATGCGCACCACCCGGACCCTCGGCATCACGCTCGCCACGGGCGCGCTCGTCCTCGGCGGCACCGCCGGCGCCGCCCTCGCCGACGAGGGGGGCGGCTTCACCGTCTGCCTCGACGGCGTCACGCAGACCTTCGGCCCGGGGTACTCGCTCGGGTCCTTCCTCGCCGACGGCGCCGCCGAGGGCGCGTGCCCCGAGACCTGGACCGACCGGGCGCCCGCGCTCCCCGTCCCCGTCGCCTCGACGGTCGGTCAGGTGCTCGACCCGCGGACCCCCGACCCCGGCTCGGGCACCGAGGTGCCCGGGACGGCCGTCCCGACGGCCGTCCCGGAGGAGGTGCTCCCGACCGCGGTCCCGGAGCTGTCCTCGACCACGCTCGACGTGCCGCCGACGACCGGCCGCCCGAGCACCGAGCCCGAGCCGTCGTTGGCGACGCCGGAGCCCGGCTCCTCGACCACGATCCCGGCCGAGGCGGTCGCCGCCGGGCGGAGCAGCGCCGCCGCCGAGACCCCCCAGCCGACGGTGGCCACGTCGCCGACCGCCGCCACGGTGGCGTCCTCGCCCGCGTCGTCGTCCGCCACCCCGACCGCGAGCGCGCCGCAGCGCCACGTCACCGCGTCGGCCGGGCCCCACCTGGCCGTCACGGGTGCCCCGGTCTCGGACCTCCTGCTGCTCGCTGCCGCGGCGATCGCGGCCGGGCTGGGCCTGCGTGGCGCGACGCGGGTCCGGCGGGCCGGCCGGTGACCGCCCTCGCCGGGGACGACCGCCCGGTCCTGCTCGTGCCCCGCGCCCTGTCGCCCGCCGAGGTGGAGGCGGTGTGCTCCGGGCGGCTCGCCCTGGCCCACCCCGCCGCGTCGTCGTGGATGCGCGAGCGCGCCCGGGTGCAGCTCGGCCCGGACGGCCAGCAGAGCGTGCGGGTGGTCGACGCGGTCTGAGCGCCGGGCGTCACCGGGTGGCGTCAGGCGTCGTCCGGGCCGGGCCAGGGCAGCACGGCATGCAGCCGGTAGCCCCCGGCGCCGTCCGGGCCGTGGTCCAGCCGGCCGCCGAGCAGCCGCACCCGCTCCGCCGCGCCGACCAGGCCCGTCCCGGACCCCGGGACCCCCGCGGCCCCCGTGCCCGGGTCGTTCTGCAGCAGCACGTCGAGCAGGCCGCCGGGCGCCCCGGCGACCGACAGGCGGACCGGCGCCCCCGGCGCGTGCTTGCGCGCGTTGGTCAGCCCCTCCTGGACGACCCGGTACACGTTCCGGCTGGTCGCCGGCGGGAGCGACGCCAGCGCCTCCGCGGTCCCCGCGGGGATCGCCACCTCGACGGGAGAGCCGGTCGCGCGCGCCTGCCGCACCAGGTCGGGCAGCGCGTCGAGCGTCGGCTGCGGCGGCTCCGGCGCCGTGGACGATCCCGGCTCGGCGCGCAGGACGCCGAGGACCTGGCGCAGCTCGACCAGCGCCAGGTTCGCGTTGTCCCGGACGACCGCGGCCGTGGCCTCGCGCTCGGCGGCGGGCAGGTCGCCGCGGAACGCGAGCGCGCCGGCGTGCATCGCGACCAGGGAGATGCGGTGCGCCAGCACGTCGTGCATCTCCCGGGCGATGCGGGTGCGCTCGGCGACCTGCGCCTGCTCGACGCGGGCTGCCTGCTCCCGCTCCGCGGCGTGCGCGCGATCCCGCAGCGCCCGGAGCAGCTCCCGCCGGCTGCCGAGGTACGCGCCCAGGCCCACCAGGGCGGCGTAGAGGGCGGCGGTGAGCACCGCGCGCGCCCCGACCTGCGTGGCGCCGTCGCCGAGCGCCACGTCGTCCACGACCGTCGAGCCGACCAGCAGCGCGCCGACGAGCGCGATCCCGGCCCACCGGCGCCATGTCGCGAGCGAGACGACCGCCAGCACGACCGCACCCACGGTGGAGGCGCACACCGCCGCCGCGAGCACCACGCCCGCCGCGACGGCCACGGGGAAGGCGCGCCGCCACCGCAGCGCGACGAGCGCGGCGACCCCCACGGCCCCGTCGAGGACCCACCGGGCCGCGGACGTGGGCGGGGACTGGGCGACCGACGCCGCGAGGCTGACGGCGCCGACGACGGCCACGGCGCCGAGACGGAGCACCTCGCCGCGGTCGCGCAGCGAGGTGGGACCCGGCCGGGAGGGCGTCGAGCCGGCGCGCGTGACCATGCGGTCAGGGTAGGGGCGCCCCGCCGGCCAGGTGCTCCCTGGCGCGCCCGGGCCGACTGCGCCTATCATCGCCGAGTGACGATGACATCCCCCGTTGTCGATGATGAGAACCAGACCCGCTCCGCCGACGACGCCGCCCTCACCGCGCCCGCCGCGGCGCTCTTCCGCGCCCTCGGCGAGCCCGCCCGGCTGACGATGCTCCGCCACCTGTTCACCGGCGAGCACTCCGTGCGCGACCTGACCGACCACCTCGGTCTCGCCCAGAGCACCGTCAGCGCGCACCTGGCGTGCCTCCGGGACTGCGGGCTGGTCACGGTGCGGCAGCGGGGTCGGTCCTCGATCTACGCGATCGCCGACCCGGGTCGGCTCGCGATGCTGGTGGGGGCGGCCGAGGACCTGCTGCGCGGCGGGTCGAGCCCCGACGCGTGCGCCCACCTGGCGGGGGACCGGCCGTGAGCCACGGGCACGACCACGGCCACGCGCCGGCGGGTCCCGGCGGTCCGGGCGACCACCGCCGCCGGCTCGCGATCGCGTTCGGCCTGACCGCGACCGTGCTGGTCGCCCAGGCGGTCGGGGCGGTGCTCACCGGCAGCCTGGCGCTGCTGGTGGACACCGCGCACATGCTGACCGACGCGGCCGGGCTGGCGATGGCGCTGGTCGCGGCGCACCTCTCGCTCAGGCCGGCGACGTCGCGCCGGACCTGGGGCTACCGCCGCGCCGAGGTGCTGGGCGCGCTGGCGCAGTCCGCGGTGCTGCTCGCCGTCGGCGGGTACGTGCTGGTCGAGGGCGTGCGCCGGCTGGTCGATCCCCCCGACGTGCCGTCCGCCGAGCTCGTCGTGTTCGGCGTGATCGGCCTGGTCGCGAACGTGGTGGCCATCGCCGTGCTCGCGGGCGGTCGGAACGCGAACTTCAACCTCCGCGCGGCGTTCCTGGAGGTGCTGAACGACGCGCTCGGGTCGGTCGGGGTGATCGTCGCGGCGGTCGTCATCGCCACGACGGGCTGGCAGCAGGCCGACGCGGTGGCCGGCCTGCTCATCGGCGCGCTGATCGTCCCGCGGGCGATCCGGCTCCTGCGCGAGACCGCCGCGGTGCTGCTCGAGTCCACGCCGCCGGGGCTGGACCTCGACGCCGTGCGCGACCACCTGCTCGGCGTCGAGCACGTGCGCGCGGTGCACGACCTGCACGCGTCGCTCGTCGCCACCGGGCTGCCGGTGGTGACCGCGCACATCACCGTGGACGACGAGTGCTTCTCCGACGGGCACACCGCCCGGATCCTCGACCAGCTCCAGGACTGCCTGGCCACGCACTTCCCGATCTCGGTGGAGCACTCGACGTTCCAGATCGAGCCCGCGTCCCACCGCACCCACGAGCACCTCGGCCACGCCTGACCCGCGCCGGGCCGCCGGCGCGGGGCGACGGCCGGGCGGCCGGCCGTCAGGGGGCGACGTCGTCCGGGTCGGGGCCCGGGCTCGTCGGGTTCGCGGCGCCCGGCGCGCCCGACGCCGTGCCCGGGGTGGCGCCCGGGGCGACCGGCGCGGCGCCCGACGCGGCCTCCGTGCGGTGCGCCCGGTGGGTCGGGTCGTCCTGGTTGACGTCGTCCGGGTCGGGCCCGGGGCTCGACGGGCGGGTGGGGGCCTCGGCGGGCGTGCGGACCGGCTCGTCCCGGGGGTCGGGCGTCGTGGTCATGGCGGTCTCCCTTGCGCGCGGGGGTGGGTCGCGTGCGGAGCGACGCGACCCTGCGTGCCCGCCACGCTACGCGCGTCGCGGCCGTCCGCACCCCGGGGAGGTCGCCCGCCCGGGCGGGTTCGCTGCCCCTGTATTCGGTCCGATATGTCCGGTATGGTCGCGCTGACGGGTGACCCGAGGGTCACCCCGCCGCCGTCACGCGCGCCCCGCACCGCGTCCTCACGACACGGACGGGCCGCCACACCCCCCGGACGGGCACCGCCACCCGCGGTCGCCCCCGCACGGGTGAGGAGACGCGTGGTGCTCCCGGTCGACCAGCTCGCCGCCGCCGCGGCCGCCGTCAGCGCGGTCGACCCGGTGCCGTGGGCGCGCTCGCAGATGGCGTTCACGCTGGGGTTCCACATCATCCTGGTGCCGCTCGGGGTCTCGTGGGCGGCGATGGCGCTCATCGCGAACTACCGCGGGGTCAAGCACGACGACCGCGACGCCCTGGAGCTCGCGCAGCGCTGGTCGAAGTACATGGCGGTGACGTTCGCGGTCGGCGCGGTGACCGGGACGGTGCTGAGCTTCGAGTTCGGGCTGCTCTGGCCGCGGTTCATGGCCCAGTGGGGCGACGCGTTCGGTGTGCCGTTCGCGTTCGAGGGGATCTTCTTCTTCCTCGAGGCGATCTTCGTCGCGATCTACATCTTCGGCTGGCGGCGGCTGCGCCCCTGGCCGCACTTCTGGACCGGGGTGCCGATCGTGCTGGCGGGCGTGCTGGGCTCGGTGTCGGTGGTGGCGGCGAACGCCTGGATGAACGCCCCCACGGGGTACACGCTCGGCTCCGACGGCCAGATCGTCGCGGTCGACCCGGTGCGCGTCATCTTCAACGACTCGATGCCCTGGCAGGCCGCGCACATGGTGGTCGCGGCGTACCTGGTCGGCGGGTGCCTGGTGGCGTCGGTGTACGCGTTCGCCATGCTGCGCGGGCGCCGGGACCGGTACCACCGGCTCGGGTTCACGATCGCGTTCACGGTCGCGGCGATCGCGGCGCCGATCCAGATGGGGGTCGGCGACGGGCTGGCGCGCTGGGTCTACGAGAACCAACCCGTGAAGTTCGCCGCGATCGAGCTGGTGCCCCAGACGTCCTCGGACGTGCCGGAGACGCTGCTGGGCCGGCTGGGTCCCGACGGCCAGGTGGAGGGCGGGCTGCCGATCCCCGGGATGGCGTCCTGGCTGTCCGACCCGAGCACGGGGCGGGACACCGTCGTGCAGGGCCTCGACTCGGTGCCGGCGGACGAGCGGCCGACCACCCGCGAGGTCAACACCGTCCACCTGGCCTGGGACGTCATGGTCGGCATCGGCACGCTGCTCCTGCTGCTCGCCGGCTGGTACGGGCTGGTCTGGCTCCTCCGGCGCCGGGCGCCGACGGGACGGCTGTTCCTCGCGGCGGTCTCGGCCTCCGGGGTGCTCGCCGTGCTGGCGATGGAGGCCGGCTGGATCGTGACCGAGGTCGGCCGGCAGCCGTGGATCGTCTACGAGGTGATGCGGGTCGAGGACGCCGCCACCGGCAACGAGGGCGTGTGGGCGACCTTCCTCGGCGTCGTCCTGCTGTACCTGGTGCTGGGCACCACGACGGTGCTGGTGCTGCGCGCGATGAGCCGGCGGTTCCGGAGGCAGGCGGCGTTCCGGGACGACGACACCCCCTACGGACCGTCGCCGGACGGGGTGGGGCGGGTGCCGGACGACGCCCGCGCCCCGGAGCCGGCCGCGGGCGGCGCGGCGCCGGACCACGACGCGCGGGGGCCGCGATGAGCACCGCCGTCGCCGTCGTGCTGCTGCTCGCGCTCGCGGCCTACGCCGCGTTCGGCGGGGCCGACTTCGGCGCGGGGTTCTGGGACCTGACCGCCGGGGGCGCCGAGCGGGGAGCCGCACCGCGGGCCGTCGTCGAGCGGTCGATCGGCCCGGTGTGGGAGGCCAACCACGTGTGGCTGATCTTCGTCCTGGTGGTGACCTGGACGGCGTTCCCCGAGGCGTACGCGGCGATCTGGCTCACCATGTTCGTCCCCCTGACGATCGCGGCGGTGGGCATCGTGCTGCGCGGCGCGAGCTTCGCGTTCCGCAAGGCCGTGGTCGGCACCGGCGTCCGGCGGGTGTTCGGCGGCGCGTTCGCGCTGTCGTCGGTGCTGGTGCCGTTCTGCCTGGGCGCCGTCGCGGGCGGCATCGCGGCGGGGGAGGTGCCGGCGGGCGGCCGCGCGGGGGACCCCGTCACCAGCTGGCTGAACCCGGTGTCGATCGCGGTGGGCGTCCTCGCGGTGGCGCTCGCGGCCTACCTCGCGGCGGTGTACCTCGTGCGGGACGCCCGGCACGGCGACGACCCGGCGATGGTCGGCTACTTCCGGCGCCGGGCGGTGGTGGCCGCGGTGGTGGCCGGCGTCGTCGCGGCGGTGGGGCTGGTCGTGGTGGACCGGGACGCGCACCCCGTCTTCGAGGAGCTGGTGACCACCGCGCTGCCCCTGGTCCTGGCCGGGACGCTGTGCGCGGTGGGCGCCCTGCTGCTCCTGCTGCGCGACGCGACCCGCGGGGCCCGGGTGCTCGCCGTGCTCGCCGTCACCGGCGTCATCGCCGCGTGGGGGGTGGCGCAGTGGCCCGACCTGCTGCCGGGCGCCCTCAGCGTCGCCGACGCCGCCGCCCCCGACGGGACGCTCACCGCGCTGGTCGCCGCCGTCGGCCTCGGGCTGCTGCTCGTCGCCCCGTCCTTCGTCCTGCTGTACGTCCTGGCGCAGCGCCGGCTGCTCCCCGAGGAAGGAGTCGAACCATGAGCGTGTCCCCGTTCCCGCCGATCGCCGACTACGCGTTCCTGTCGAACTGCCACACCGGTGCGCTGATCGCCCCCGACGGCTCGGTCGACTGGCTGTGCCTGCCGTCGTTCGACTCGCCGGCCGTGTTCGGCAACCTGCTGGACCGCGGGGCGGGGTCGTTCCGGTTCGGGCCGTACGGCATCAACGTGCCGACGGCGCGCGCCTACGTGCCGGGCACCAACGTCATGACGACGACCTGGCACACCCCGGGCGGCTGGCTGCTCGTGCACGACGCGCTGACCATGGGGCCGAGCACCGGCCACGACGCCATCACCCCGCACACCCGGCCGCCGGCCGACGACGACGCCGAGCACCTCCTGGTCCGGACGGTGAAGTGCCTGAGCGGCAGCATCGAGGTCGAGCTGGTCTGCGAGCCCGCGTTCGACTACGGGCGCACGCCGGCGACCTGGACCGTGGTGGGCGACGACGGCCACGCGGCCGACGCGACCGGCGCGGGGCAGACGTTCCGGCTGGCGACCGACATGCGGATCGGCATCGAGGGCGGGTCGGCCCGCGCCCGGCACGTGCTCGCGGAGGGGGAGACCGCGTACTGCGTCGTGTCCTGGGCGGAGGGGCTGGCGGTACCCGTCGACGACGCCGACGCCGAGGGCCGCGTGCGGGCCACGATCGACTTCTGGCGGAACTGGCTCGCCCGGGCCCGGGTGCCCGACCACCACCTGCGCGCCGCCATCGAGCGGTCCGCGCTGACCATCAAGGGCCTGACGTACATGCCGACCGGGGCCACGGTCGCCGCGCTCACCACGTCGCTCCCCGAGACGCCCGGCGGCGAGCGGAACTGGGACTACCGGTACACCTGGATCCGGGACACCACGTTCACGCTGCAGGCGCTGCACTACCTCAACCTGGACTGGGAGGCCGACGAGTTCATGCAGTTCGTCGCCGACCTGGAGCCGGCCGAGGACGGCGGGCTGCAGATCATGTACGGCGTCGACGGGCGGCGGGACCTCACGGAGTCCACCCGGGACGAGCTCACCGGCTACGAGCACGCCCGCCCGGTCCGGATCGGCAACGCGGCGTTCGACCAGCGGCAGAACGACGTCTACGGCGCCGTGCTCGACTCGATCCTGCTGCACACGGTCCGCAGCCGGCACGTCCCCCGGCGCCTGTGGCCGCTGGTCGAGTCGCAGGCCGCGGCGGCGATCGCCACCTGGAAGGAGCCCGACCAGGGCATCTGGGAGGCGCGCGGGAAGCCGCAGCACTACGTGTCGTCCAAGCTCATGGGCTGGGTGGCGCTGGACCGCGCCGCGCAGCTCGCGGGGATCCGGGACGACCGGGAGCACGCGGAGCAGTGGCGGGCGACCGCCGACGAGATCCGGGCCGACATCCTGGAGCACGGGCTCCGCGACGACGGCGCCCTGCGGCAGCACTACGACACGGACGCGCTCGACGCCTCGACGCTGCTGGCGCCGCTGTTCGGCTTCCTGCCGCCGGAGGACCCGCGGATCCGGGCCACGGTCGAGGCGGTCGGCAACGAGCTGACCGAGAACGGGTACGTGCTGCGGTACCGCACCGACGAGACCGACGACGGGATGTCCGGCAAGGAGGGCACGTTCCTCATCTGCTCGTTCTGGCTGGTGTCGGCGCTCGCGGCGATCGGCGAGTCCGAGCGGGCCAACGACCTCATGGAGCGGCTGCTGCGCATCGCCTCCCCGCTCGGCCTGTACGCCGAGGAGTACGAGGTCGAGCGGTCCCGGCACCTCGGCAACGTGCCGCAGGCGTTCTCCCACCTGGCGCTCATGCAGGCCGCGGGGCGGATCATCCTCACCGACTTCCGCAAGGAGATGTCCCTGTGACCGCCGACGGCGCGGTGGGCCTGCCGCAGGACCCGGTCGTCGTCCTCGGCGGCGGCCTCGCGGGCGTCGCGTGCGCCCACGCGCTCGGCGACGCGGGGGAGCCGGTCGTGCTGGTCGACCGGAACGACTACCACCAGTTCCAGCCCCTGCTCTACCAGGTGGCGACGTCCCAGCTGCCCGCCGAGGACGTGGCCCGCCCGCACCGGGTCATCTTCCACAAGCACCCCACCGTGCGCGTGCTGACCGCCGAGGCGGTCGCGGTGGACGCCGCCGCGCACCGGGTCACGCTGGGCGACGGGACGGAGGTCGCGGGCTCGCAGCTGGTGCTCGCCGCGGGGGCGCAGCCCGAGTTCTTCGGGGTGCCCGGCGCGGCGGAGCACGCGTTCCCGCTGTACTCGGTGGTGGACGCGGAGCGGCTGCGGCGGCACCTGCACGGCCTCGTGCGGGAGCACGCGCACGCGCCCGGGACGCAGGACGCGCCGGAGCCGCCCCCGGGCGCGCTGGACGTCGTCGTGGTGGGCGGCGGCCCGACCGGGGTCGAGACGGCGGGCGCCGTGGCCGAGCTGACGGCCGCGCTGACCCGCACCGGGCGCCTGGCCGCACCGGCGC
The DNA here is from genome assembly GCF_007679345.1 of Cellulosimicrobium cellulans. Lineage (GTDB taxonomy): Bacteria > Actinomycetota > Actinomycetes > Actinomycetales > Cellulomonadaceae > Cellulomonas > Cellulomonas cellulans_A. The sequence goes on along the minus strand of NZ_VEGH01000001.1, from coordinate 157,405 downwards.
GCGTCGTCCTGGTCGACCGCGGAACCGCCCTGCTGGCGCCGTTCACCGACGCGGCGCACCACTACGCGCACGGGCACCTGACGGGCGTCGGCGTCGAGGTCCGGCTGGGCACCGGGGTCGCGGCCGTGCACCCCGACCGGGTCGAGCTCGACGACGGCACGGCGATCCCCACCCGGACCGTCGTCTGGGGCGGCGGGGAGTCGGCGGCGCCGATCGTGCTCGGCGCCGGCGTGCCGACCGGCCGCGGCGGCCGCGTGGACGTGGCGGCGGACCTGAGCGTGCCCGGGCTGCCCGGCGTCTACGCGGTCGGCGACGCCGCCAACATCCCGGGCCCGGACGGCCGCACCCTGCCCCAGCTCGGCTCCGTCGCGCAGCAGTCCGGCCGGGCCGCGGGAGCGAACGTGCTCCGCGAGCGGCGCGGGGCGCCGACCGAGCCGTTCCGGTACAGGGACAAGGGCATCATGGCGATGATCGGCCGCAACGCCGCGGTCGCCGAGGTCGGGCACCGGCACCACACGGTCGAGGGCCCGGTCGCGTTCGCCGCGTGGCTCGGGGTGCACGCGATGCTGCTCAGCGGCGCGCACTCCAAGACCGACGCGTTCCTGTCCTGGGCGTGGGACTACTTCGACCGGGACCACTCGGCGCTGGTGGAGATGACGGACGCCCCGCACCGGATTGCGTGGGAGGACACGGCGGCGGACGTGCCGCACATCGACCCGGGGGCGTGAGCCCGCGAGCGGCGAGCCTCAGACCCACGGCCCCCGCCAGCCGCCCGACCGCTCGGTGAGCGCGTCGGCGGCGGCGGGCCCCCACGTCCCCGGGGCGTAGGCGTGCACCGGCGGCGGGTCGTCCAGCAGCGGCTGCATGATCCGCCACGTCTCCTCGACGGCGTCCTGCCGGGCGAACCGCGTGCTGACCCCGGCGAGCGCGCCCTGCAGCAGCACCTCGTACGGCGTCGGGCCCTCCCCGCCCTCGTCGGCGAACTGCATGTCGAGCTCGATCGGCGCAGCCAGCCGGGCGACGTCCGCGCGGTGCGCGTCCACGACGATCCGGATCCCCGTCGAGGGGTCGAGGCGGACGATCAGCTGGTTCGGCTCCACCACGCCGCCGCGCGGTCCGAACCCGAGCCGCGGCGGCCGCTGGAACACCAGCCGCAGCTCGGTCTGCGTCGCGCGCAGCCGCTTCCCGGTCCGGAGGTAGAACGGCACCCCGGCCCAGCGCCAGTTCTCGATCTCGAGACGCAGCGCCGCGTAGGTCTCCGTGGTCGACCCCGGGGCGACGCCCGCGACGTCCCGGTACCCCTCGTACTGGCCGCGGACGTAGTGCCGCGGGTCGGCCTCGACCACCGCCCGGAACAGCGCGGCCTCGGAGTCCTTCAGCGTCGCCGGGTCGCCGCGCGACGGCGGCTCCATCGCGGAGGCCGCCACCACCTGCATGAGGTGGTTGACCACGACGTCCCGCAGCGCGCCCACCGGGTCGTAGAAGTGGCCGCGGTCGTCGACGCCGAAGTCCTCGGCCATCGTGATCTGCACGCACTCGAGGTAGCTGCGGCTCCACAGCGGCTCCAGGATCGCGTTGGCGAACCGCAGGTGCAGGATCTCCTCCAGCCCCATCTTCCCGAGGTAGTGGTCGATCCGGAACAGCTGCGACTCGTCCAGGTGCTCGTGCAGCTGGTCGGCGAGCTCCCGCGCGGACGCGAGGTCGTGCCCGAACGGCTTCTCGACGACGACCCGCGCGTGCTCGGTCAGGTCCGCCCCGGCGAGGCCGTCCACGACCCGGCCGAACAGCGAGGGCGGGATCTCCAGGTAGAACACCGGCGTCGCGGCGCCGTCGACGGCCTTCGCGACCCGCTCGTAGGTCTGCGGGTCGGTGAAGTCGCCGCTGACGTAGGACAGCCGGCCGGCGAACCGGGCGAACACCTCGTCGTCGATGTGCTGCCCCGTCGCCTCGATCGAGGTCCGCGCGCGCTCGACCAGCCGGTCGAGCGGCCAGTCGTCGACCGCGACCCCGACGACCGGCAGGTCCAGCAGGCCGCGGCTCTCCAGCCGGTACAGCGACCGGAAGGTCATCACGCGCGCCAGGTCGCCGGTGATGCCGAACACGACCAGGACGTCGGCGGGTCGCGGCTCCGTGGCCGCGCGGGATCCAGTCATCGCTGCCTCCTCGGCTGGCGGGCCGGGCGGCGCCCGTCGCGTCGCCGGGGTCCGGTCCGAGCCAACTCCCGGCGCGCGGCCGCGTCCTCATCCGCAGCGGACGATGCGGGCGCGGGCGGCCCGGGCGAGGCTGGTCGGCGTGAGGCACGCCCGGGACTCCCACGGCGCGGCACCGGTCGCGCGCTCCTCGCGCGTGCTCGCCGCCGCCGGGCTGCTGGTCCTGCTCGCGGCCTGCTCGGGCGGGTCCGGGGGCGACGGCGGGGACGGCGGCTCGTCCGCGAGCCCGACCACGAGCCCGTCGGCGGCGACGTCGGAGCCCGCGCCGTCCGGGTCCGCCGTGGCGCTGACCGCGGGGTCGTCGGTCGTCGGACTGCCCGAGGGCGTGGCCGCGCCCCCGGCGGGCGCGGTCGCCGGGGCGTCGCGCACCACCGACCCGTCGCTGATCTACGTCATCACCTTCGGGTCGAGCACCTGCCCGATGGTCGCGGACCCCGACGCGGTCGCCACCGGCGCGACGGACGCGGACGAGGTCGAGATCACGTTCCCCGAGCCCACCGGCGGGGCGTGCACAGCGGACTACGTGCCGGCGACGACCGTGGTGGCGCTGCCGGAGGAGCCCGCGGGCGATCTGCGCGTGCTGCTCGGCCCGGCCGGCGACGTGACCCTGCCCGCGGGGTCGGTCGCGGTCGAGTGGGTGATCGACCAGGGCTGAGGGTCAGACCAGCGCGCGCCGGTCCGGGGGCGCCCCCACGTCCGTCGCCCTGACCAGGCCGCCGCGCGGCACCGCCCGGCCCGCGGCCAGCGAGGCCGGGACGTCCAGCACCCGCTGGTTCCGGCTGCCGCGGAACGCCAGCGTGAGGTCGCGCTGCGCGAGCTCGAACCGGCCGTCGACCAGCACGTCGAGCTCGCCGAGCAGCTCCGCCTTGTCGGCCTGCCCCGCGTCCGCCTCTGCCAGCAGCTCCTCGAACGTGTAGCCCGACCAGCACCACACGTCCTTGGCCCGCCCGTGCTCGGCGCGCAGCCGGCGCACCACCCGCAGGCACGCGCCCGTGTTGAGGAACGGCTCGCCGCCGAGGAGGGACAACCCCTGCACGGCCTCGTGGGCGAGGTCGGCGGCGATTCGGTCCGCGAGCGCGTCGTCGAATTGCGTGCCGTACCGGAACGACCAGGCCGCCTCGTTGAAGCAGCCGGCGCAGGCGAACGGGCAGCCGCTCACGTACAGCGAGCAGCGCACGCCCTCGCCGTCGACCATGACGAACGGCTTGTAGTCGGCGACGCGGTCCTGGCTGAGGGCCGCGGCGCGCCACTGGCCGACGGCGGGCGTGCGGGCCACGTCAGGCGCCCTCGGCGGCCCCGGCGCCTCCGGTGGCCGCCGCGAGCGACGTCGGGCCGGCGAGGTGCTTGACCCGGGACGAGATCTCGACGTGCCGGCCGTGCACCATCGGCCGCTGCTGGGGGTTGCCCAGGTAGCCGCAGGTCCGCTTCACCACGTCGCAGGTGCGGGGGTCGCTGTTGCCGCAGCCCGGGCACGCGAAGCCGCGCTCGGTCGGGGTGAAGTCGCCGGAGAACCCGCACTCCAGGCAGCGGTCGATCGGGGTGTTCGTGCCGAGGTAGCCGACCCGGTCGTACGCGTAGTCCCACACGGCCTCGAGCGCCTTCGGGTTCTGCTGCAGCACGGGGTACTCGCAGTAGTGGATGAACCCGCCCGAGGCGTACTGCGGGTACTCGGCCTCGAAGTCGAGCTTCTCGAACGGCGTCGGCGCCTTGCGGACGTCGTAGTGGAACGAGTTCGTGTAGTAGTCCTTGTCGGTGATGTCCGGGACCCGGCCGAACTTCTTGGTGTCCAGCCGGCAGAACCGGTCGGTGAGCGACTCGGACGGAGTGGAGTACACCGAGAACTGGTACCCGTGCCGGGCGGTCCACTCCTTCGCGCGGGCGGCGAGGGTGCGCAGCACGCGGAGCGTGAACTCCTTGGCCTCCGGGTTCCCCTCCCAGTCGCCGCCGTAGAACGCGGCCGCGGCCTCGTACAGCCCGATGTACCCGAGCGAGACGGTGGCGCGCCCGTTCCGGAACAGCGCGTCCACGTCGTCGTCCGGCGCCAGCCGCTGCCCGAACGCGCCGTGCACGTACAGGATCGGGGCGTTGGCCGGCACGGCCTCCTTGCACCGCTCGACGCGGTAGAGCATCGCGTCGTGCACGGTCTCCAGCCGCTCGTCGAGCAGGGCCCAGAACGCGTCCGGGTCGCCCCGGGTCTCGAGCGCGATCCGCGGCACGTTGAGGGTGACGACCCCGAGGTTCATCCTGCCCTCGACGACGTCGGTCCCGTCGGCGTCCTCCCAGCCCTGCAGGAACGACCGGCAGCCCATCGGCACCTTGAACGAGCCGGTGATCTCGACGATCTTGTCGTAGCTGAGGATGTCCGGGTACATGCGCTTGGTCGCGCACTCGACGGCCAGCTGCTTGATGTCGTAGTTGGGGTCGTCCGCGGTGAGGTTGACCCCGCGGCGCAGCGTGAAGATGAGCTTCGGGAAGATCGCGGTGCGGCGCTCCTTGCCCAGCCCGAGGATGCGGATCTGCAGGATGGCGCGCTGGATCTCCCGCTCGAACCAGCCCGTGCCGAGGCCGAACCCGACCGACGTGAACGGCGTCTGCCCGTTCGACGTGAACAGCGTGTTGATCTCGTACTCGAGGCTCTGCATCGCGTCGTAGACGTCCTTGCGGGTCTTCTCCTCCGCGTACGCGCGGCGCCGCTCGGGCTCGGTGACCCACTGCTCGGCGTCGGCGAGGTGCTTGGCGAAGTTCCGCTCGGCGTACGGCGCCAGCAGCTCGTCGATCCGGTTGACCGAGCAGCCGCCGTACTGGCTCGACGACACGTTGGCGATGATCTGGGAGATCTGCGCGGTGGCCGTCTGGATGGACCGCGGCGGGTCGACCTGCGCGTTCCCGATCCGGAAGCCCTCGGACAGCATCGTCCGGAAGTCGATGAGGCAGCAGTTCGTCATCGGGGCGTAGGGGTGGTAGTCGAGGTCGTGGTAGTGGAGGTCGCCCTTGGCGTGCGCGTTCGCGACGTGCGGCGGGAGCATCCGCAGGCCGATGGCCTTGCCCACCGCGCCGGCCGTGAGGTCGCGCTGGGTGTTGAAGACGTCGGCGTCCTTGTTCGCGTTCTCGTGGACGACGGACGAGTCCTTGCCGACCAGCTGGCCGATCGAGTGGTTCACGTCGAGCGCCTTCGACCGCGCCAGGTCCCGCTGCACCCGGTAGTCGATGTAGGCCTCGGCGACCTCGTACTCGCGGGCCTCCAGGAGCATGTGCTCGACGACGTTCTGGATCTCGTAGATCCGCACCTCGCCGGTGAACCGGGCGGCGAGCTCGGCGTCGATCCGCTCGACCAGCTCGGCGATCGTGAGGTCGTGCAGCGGGCCCAGCAGGCCGTGCACGTGCGCGAACGCCCGGCCCAGCGCGCTGTGCACCCGGATGGGGTCGAAGGGCAGCACGCGGCCGTCCCGCTTCCGGACGACGAGCCCGGCGGCGGCGGAGGGGGAGTGCGGGCCCTGCGCACCCTGCGCGGCCTCCGCGAGCTCCGAGACGTGCGGTCCCACCAGCGTCATGCGTATCCACTCCCGATCTGCTCCCGGCACTAGATGTAGTGCCTGGCACAGCCTCGCAACCCCATATGTGGGGGGCAATGGGACGAACGTCCCTGGGGTGCGCCGTCCTGCGGGGTAGGGCGGGGGTGTTCACCCGATCGGAGCACCGGGCCGGCGGGTGCCGGACCGGCGGTCCTGTCAGGCCAGGCGCTTCTCGTAGCACCGGGACTGCAGCGGCAGCGCGGTGTCGTACGGCGGGTAGGTCGGGATCCGGGTCCAGCCCAGCGCGGCGTACAGCGCCTCGGCCTCCGGCTGGCGGTCGCCCGTCTGCAGGATCACGCGCTCGGCGCCCGCGGCGCGCGCGACCCGCTCGACCTCGGACATGACCGCGCGCCCGACCCCGCGGCCGCGCTGGCCGGCGGCCACCACGACGCGCTTGACCTCCCACTCGCCGCCGTGGTCGCGCAGGGCGGCGTGGCCGATCGGGGTGCCGTCGTGGTCGACGGCGAGCACGACGTGCCGGACGGCGGCCGGGTCGACGGTGAGGGCGGCGTGCGCCGCGGCGCTCATCGGGCCGGCCGACGCGTAGCGCGCGCCCATCTCGGCGTCCATCGCGTCGCGCAGCGCAGCGGCGCGCGGATCGGCCCAGTCGACGGACTCGAGCGTGTAGGACGCGTCGGACGTGGTGGTCATGCGGCTGGTCCCTCCCCGGTGCGCGCGACCCCGCCCGGGGTGCGCGCGGCGCAACGTAGCACGCGGGTGCGACGGGCTCCGCGGGCGGCCGGGCGGTCGGGTGGCCGCCCGGCCGGGCGGCGGGGTCACGCGGTGGCGGTCAGGCGGTGGCGGGTCAGGCGGTGGCGGGTCAGGCGGTGGCGGGTCAGGCGGTGGCGGTCAGGCGTCCCGGCCGTCGCCGGCCCCGAGGGTGCCCGCCGCTGCCGCGGGTGCGTCGGTGTCGTCGTCGGCCTCCGCCGCGGCGCCCGCGGCCGAGACGGTGGTGTCGGCGGCGGTGCAGGCCGGCAGCAGGTCCGCGACCTCGGGCGCCGCCCGCCGGACGACGGTGAGCGCCGCGTCGCCGAGCGCCGCCATGCGGTCCGGGCCGAGCGCGTCGACCACCAGCCGGCGCACCTCCCGGACGTGACCCGGCGCCGCGCGCCGGAGCTGGTCCTCGCCGCCCTCGGTGAGCCGCGCGCTGGTGCGCTTGCCGGCCGCCACGCACGAGCCGCGGGTGACCCAGCCCGCCTGCTCGAGACGCCCGACCGCGTGCGACAGCCGGGACGGTGAGCTCTGCGTGAGGCGCGCGAGGTCGCTCATCGGGATCTCGCCCTGCGGCCGCTCGGACAGCGCGACCAGCACGTTGTACTCGTAGAGGTTCATCCCGGAGTCCCGCTTGAGCTGCGCATCGAGCGCCGCGGGCAGCGTGGTCAGGAGCGCGACGACGGCCTTCCAGCCCTCGACCTGGGCGTCGGAGAGCCACGGGGTGGCGTCCTCGACCCGCTGGCTCATGCCACGATGGTACCGGACTTGAACATTCAACACCGGACCACCTAGGGTGCGTGTTGAACATTCAACACCGCGTCGCGTACCGGCGGCGCCGTCCCCCCGGGAGTCCCCATGACCGTGCTGCGCATCGACGCCTCCATCCAGGGCGCGAACTCGGCGAGCACCGCGCTCGCCGACCTCGTCACCGCCGAGCTCGCGGCCGCGCGCCCCGACGAGACCGTCGTCCGCCGGCACCTCGGCGAGCAGCCGCTGCCCGCCGACGCGTGGGCAACGGCCGTCGGCGCGGGCTGGACGCCCGCCGAGCAGCGCACGCCCGAGCAGGCCGCCGCCGTGGCGCTCGCGGTCGAGGTGGCCGACGAGCTCCGCGCTGCCGACGCCGCCGTGCTCGCGCTGCCGCTCTACAACTGGGGCGTGTCCCAGCACGTGAAGACCTGGATCGACCTCGCGATCGCGGGCGGCACCCCGGGCGACGCGTACCTCGCGGGCAAGCCGGTCGTGCTCATCGTGACCCGCGGCGGCGGCTACGGGCCGGGCACCCCGAAGCACGGCTGGGACCACAGCATCGACTACCTGCGCCGGATCGTCGGCGAGGTGTGGGGCGCGGACCTCACCGTGATCGAGCGCGAGCTGACCCTCGTCGGCGTGAACCCGGCGATGGACGCGCTGGCCGAGCCGGCGGCGCTCATGCGCAAGGAGGCCGAGGCGGCGGCCGCCGCGGCCGGTCGGGCCCTCGCGGCGCGCTGACCTCCGCGCGCTCCCGACCGCGCGGCGAGCGCTCCCGGCGGAGGGCCGCCGCCGCGGCGATGCCGTCCGTCCCCGGCACCTCGACGCCGAGCAGCGACGTCGGCGGCCGAGGCGCGCGCGGCCGCGGGGCGAGGGGGGGCGGTGGCGTCCATGCGGACCGGCCTGGCGCGCGCGGGCGCCGCGGTCCCCGGCCGACCGGCACCGTCCCGGCATGACGGATGTCCTCGGCGTGCAGGCGCGCGCGACCGGACGGGGGCACCGTCGCGCGGCTCGGCCGCGCCCGCTGCTCAGACGGAGACCGCGTCCAGCCGGAAGCCGCGGGCGCGCAGCCGGGCGACCAGGGCGTCGCCGAGCGCCGTCGCCGGGGTCAGCGAGCCCGCGCGGTCGGGGAGCGCCGCCCCGTCGAGCGCCAGCGCCAGCGCGGCCTCGCCCAGCATCACCGCGGTCGCGGCGTACCCCGGGTCGCCGGACGCCTGCACCCGCGCCGCGTACCGGCGCCCGGACGCGGAGGTCGCGAGGAACCGGTGCCGGAACCAGCCCGCCTCCCGGGTCGCGGCGTCCGGACCGTCGCCGGCGGCGGGCAGCGCGCGCTCGACCAGCGCGCGGGTCGGCGGCAGCGCGAGCGCGGCCGCGCCCAGCGCGGTCGCCCCGGTGAGCGCGGCGGCGCGCAGCAGCCCGGCGGGGCCGCGGCCGGCGTCGAGGTGCTCGGCGTACCGCAGCCCGCGGCCGTAGGCCCAGCCGGTCAGGGCGTTCGACCGCCGGACCACGTGCGCGTCGAGCGGCGCCATCACCGACGGCGCCGCCCACCGCCCGGCCACCCGGTGGGGCGGGGTCATCAGGCGCGGCTGGGGCGTGCCCGGCTCCGCGGCGCGGTCGGGGGACAGCGCGTGCGCGTCGGCGTGCAGCCGCCGCGCGGCCGGGTCCGTGCGCACCGCCCCGGCCTCGCCGAGCAGCGAGGCCACCGTCCCGCCGGACACCCCGCCGCGCGCCGCGACGAGGGCCTGCACGTCACCGAGCCCACCGTCGTCGCCCACGTCCGACGCCGCCCGGTGCAGCAGGTGCACGCCCAGGTCGGACGGGATCGAGTCGTACCCGCACGCGTGCACCAGCCGGGCGCCGGTGGCGCGCGCCAACACGTCGGTGGCGTCGACGGCGGCCCGGACGAACGCCAGCTCACCGCTCAGGTCGGCGTAGTGCGTGCCCGCGGCGGCGCACGCCTCGACCACCGGCAGGCCGTGGCGGCCGTAGGGGCCGACGGTGGAGGCGAGGGCGGTGGCCGACCCGGCCACCCGGCGCAGAGCGGGCGCGTCCGTGACGTCGACGACGACCAGGGGCCAGTCCGCGGCGCGCGCGGGCAGCCGGCGCCGCACCGCGGCCAGCCGCTCCGGGTCCCGGCCCGCCAGCGCGATCCGGGCGGAGGTCGGGGCGGCGTGGGCGAGGTGCTCGGCAGTCAGCGCGCCGACGAAGCTCGTCGCGCCCAGCAGGACCAGGTCGTGCTCGCGGTCGGCCATGCGCGGCACCGTAGGCCCGTCCCCGTGACGGGCGCACGGCGGGCCGTTCCCGCGATACACGTTTCGCTGTACTCTCACGATCATGGAGACGGTGACGCTCACGCACACGGCCGCCCTCGCGCGGCTGGGCCACGCGCTGTCCGACGAGACCCGAGCGCGGATCCTGCTCGCGCTGCGCGAGGCGCCCGCGTACCCGTCCGACCTCGCCGACGCGCTCGGCGTGTCCCGCCAGGTCATGTCGAACCAGCTCGCCTGCCTGCGTGGCTGCGGGCTCGTCGAGGCGATCCCGGACGGTCGGCGGGTCTGGTACCGGCTCGCCGACGGCCACCTGGCGCCGGCGCTCGGCGACCTGCTCGCGCTCGTCGTCGCCGTCGACCCCGGCTGCTGCGGCCCCGACTGCGCGTGCGCGTGACCGCCGCCGCCCCGTCCCTCGGCCCCGCCCGCCGCGCGGTGCTGCAGCGGCGCATCCGCCTGGTCGTCGCCGCGACGATCGCCTACAACGCCGTGGAGGCCGTGGTCGCGCTGGCGGCCGGCGGGGCCGCGTCGTCGGCGGCGCTGGTGGCATTCGGGCTGGACTCGGTGGTCGAGGTGCTGTCCGCCGCCGCCGTCGCCTGGCAGTTCGCCGCGCGCGACCCGGAGACCCGCGAACGGGCGGCGATGCGGGCGATCGCGGTGTCGTTCTTCGGGCTCGCCGCGTTCGTCGCGGTCGACGCCGCCCGCGCGCTCCTGGGGGCGGGGGAGCCGGAGCACTCGACGGTCGGGGTCGTGCTGGCGGCCGTGAGCCTGGCCGTCATGCCGGGGCTGTCCTGGTTCGAGCGGCGCACCGGCCGGGAGCTCGGGTCGGCGTCAGCGGTGGCCGACTCCCGGCAGACGCTGATCTGCTCGTACCTGTCGGCGGTGCTGCTCGTCGGGCTGCTGCTCAACGGCGCGCTCGGCTGGTGGTGGGCGGACCCGGTGGCGGCGCTGGTGATCGCGGGCTTCGCGGTGCGCGAGGGCGTCGAGGCCTGGCGCGGCGACGCGTGCGGCACGCCGCTGGCGGAGCTGGTCGGTGGGGACGCCCGGACCGAGGACGACGACTGCTGCTGACACCCGGGACGTCGGTGTGCAGCCGCGCGGCCCTGGTCGGGTTCGCTGCCGACGCTCAGCCGCCGCCGTACGTCCGGTGACGCCACGCGGCGTACTCGCGCTGCCGTCGCGTCCTCAGGCGCCCGCCGAGCCGCGCGCCGGCCACCGCCCCGCCCGCCGCGCCGACCGCGAGCCCCACCCCGACCAGCACCGGGTACGACGGCACGGGATCGCCACGCCGGACGCTCACGCCGAGGTCCGCGCCCCGGGCGGCCGGCCGCGGGTCGAGGGACGCCACGACCTCGACGCCGCCGCGCCCGGCGTGCACCTCCGTCCCGCCCTCGAGGCTCGGCTCGACCTCCCTCACCTCCCACCCGTCGCCGGCCAGCGAGGCGGTGAGCCCCACGGGGTCGGGCGCCGCGTCCGTCTGCGCGTGGCTGAACACCTGACCCCGGTAGAACGCCGGCGGCCACGCACCGGAGACCACCGGCGGATCGATCACCGTGAACCCCTCGGGGACGACCTCGGCGGCCGCCGAGCGCAGCTCGTCGTCGCTCGGCTGCACGAGCCCGTAGTGCGCGGCGGCCGCGGCGGCGCCGCCCAGCCCGGCGGCGGGCAGCGCGAGCGCCACGGCGACAGCGGTCCGGAGTGCGACGCTCACCCGGGCGACGCTAGCCCGCCGCCCGTCGACGCGGGCGACATCCGCGCACGTCACCCGATCGGAGGGCGGGTCACGGCGTGCGGGCGCCGGGGCGCCGGTCGCGCCTCTGGGCACGTCGCGCCACCGGCGCACTCGCATGCGCCACCTCGCGTGCCGGATGCGGGGCCTGCTGGACGCGGCCCCCGGCGTCCTGACGCGCGGGCTCGCGCGGCCGCGCGCGGACCCGCCGAGGCCGCAGCTGTTGCGGGGTTCGCGGTCCCGGAACCCCGCGACGTCTGCGATCTCGGGGACCGAGGGCTGCGCGCGGGTGCGGCGGAGGGGGCGTCAGCCGGCGGCGACCCCGTCGAGGAGGGCGAGGCTCGCGGCGACGATCTCGGCCTGCGCCTGCGCGCGGGGGACGGCCGGGGTGCCGTCGCCCGGCTGCGGGCCGTAGTCGGCGAAGAACGCGTGCACCGCGCCGTCGACCTCGGTGAACGTCGTGGCGGCCGGCAGGTTCGCACGCGACGCGTCGACGTCGGCCGGCGTGGTCAGGCCGTCCTCGGAGCCGGACACCGACGCGACGACCAGGTCCGCGTCCGCCATGTCGCCCAGCGGGTACGACGCGTGCAGCAGCAGGCCGTCGACCTCGTCGTCGTGCGCGGCCGCGAAGGACGAGGCCGCCACACCGCCGAGCGAGTGCCCGCCGACCGCCCACCGCTCCACACCGTCGAACGCGGCCATCGCCGACGCCGACTGGCCCGGCGAGGTGAGCGCGATGCCCAGGGGCTCCTTCAGGGCGACGACCAGGTATCCGGCCTCGGCGAGCGGGCGCAGGACGGCGGCGGTCGCCCGGACGTCGACCCGGGCGCCGGGGGAGTAGACCAGGCCGGTCGTCGGCTCGGCCCCGCGCGGGACGAACGCGTACCAGCCGGCCGACTCCCGGACCTCGACGGCGTCGTCGCCGCGCAGGGCGTCGAGCGCGGTGTCGGTCGCGGGGAACGGCCGCAGCCACGCGGTCCCGGCGGCGAGCACGGCGAGCAGCGCGAGGCCGACCCCGGCGCCGGTGGCGCGCAGCACGCGCCGGCCGCGGGGGCGCGCCGGGCCCGGGCCCGCGGCGTGCTCGGCGTGGGGCGACGCGGCGGTCGCGCTCGTGACGTCCGGCCGTCGGGTGCCGGCCGACGGGCCCGCGTGAGACGCCGTCGCGCGCCGCCGGGCGCGGTGCCACGCCAGCGCCGTCGCGACGAGCAGGACCACCCCGGCGATCGCACTCACCGCGAGCAGCGCGCCGAGCGTCCAGTGCTGGTGCGGGACGGCACCGCCGGCGGTCGCGAGCACCCACGCGGGGGCGGCGAGCAGGGCGAGCCCCACGAGCGCACGGAGGGTGAGCCAGGTGGTCCGTCGGGTCATGACCCCCACTCTAGGCGGTCCTCAGCATGCTGAGCATTCGGCGTGACCGCCGTCGAGTGGAAGGTTCTGCCGGACACGCCCGGGGCGTGTCCGGCAGAACCTTCCACTGAACCCCGGGTCGCGGCCCACGGCGGCGAACCGCCCGCCCCCGGGAGAGCCGGGGACGGGCGGTCGGCGCGGGCGGTCAGCCGCGGGCGCGGAGCGCGACGACCACCTCGTCGAGCAGGTCGTCGATCGCGTCCTGGTCGTAGCCCTCGCGGAACTTCGTCGCCTGGAAGCGCTGGTTCAGCACGTCCTCGGGCGCGAGCGACCCGTCGGTCCCGTCCAGCGCAGCCGCGGCGCGCTCGGCGAACTCCTCGACCTCACCCTGGTCGTAGCCCTCCCGGAACGTCGTGACCGGGGTCGCGGCGAGCCGGGCGCGCAGCTGCGCACCGGTGAGGCCGGACCCGCGGCTCGGGGCCCCAGCCGGCTCGCCGCTGGTCGGCTTCCCGGCCGCGGTCCCCGACGTCGCCGAGAGCATCGGCGCGTCGGGCCCGCGGAGCAGCCTCGTCAGCCAGGACATCCGCGCGCCCGGTCAGTCCGCGGTGCCGTCGGCGCCGGCCGCGGGCCGGTCGGCCGGGGCGTGCACCGGGGCGACGGCCGCGTGGCTCTGCGCCGGCACGGCGTGCCCCGCCGCCGGGGCCGAGCCGCCGCCCAGCCCGCGGACCAGGTCGAGCAGGTCGATCCCCGTCTGCGCCTTGAGCATCGTCGCGAGCTCCTGCACACCCGTCGAGACCTGGCCGGGCAGCCGCGAGGCGCCGTCCTTGTCGATGATCGTGATGTCGTCGATCGTCCCGAGCGCGTCGGCGTACGGCTGGGCGAGCTTCGGCAGCGCGTCGAGCACCATCTGCAGCCGCGCCGACTCCGGGAACGCCTGGTACGCGTCGGACTCCGCCTTGATCGCGGCGGCGCGGGCCTCGCCCTGGGCGCGCTCCGCGGCGGCCTCGGCCTCACCGCGCGCCTGGATGCCGTCGGCCTCGGCGCGGGCGATGGCCAGGGCGCCCTCCGCGCGCCGCTGCTGCTCGATCAGCGCGGCCTCGGCGCGGGCACGGGCGGCGGACGCCTCGGCGTCGGCCTGCGCGGTCGTGCGCTGGGCCTCCGCCTCGGCCTTCCGGATCGCCGAGGTCTTGAACGCCTCGGCCTCCTGCTCGGCGGCGTACTTCCGGGCGTCGGCCTCCTGGGCCGCCTCGTACTTGCGCGCCTCGGCCGGCTTGCGGACCTCGGTCTGCAGCTCCTGCTCGCGCAGGGCGGCGCGGCGCAGCGCCACCTGCTCCTGCTGGATCAGGACCTCCTGCTGCGCCTCGGCCTGCGCACGCTCCTGGGCGGCGGCGGCGTCGGCCTGGGCGGTCGCGGTCTCCTGCGCGATGGTCGCGTTGCGGAGCGCGAGCGCCTTGTTCGACTCGGCGATCTGCACGGCGGCCTCGTTCGACCGCTCGGTGCTCTCCTGCCGCGCCTGGGCCTCGGCGATCTCGGCGTCGCGGGCGACGGCGGCGGCGCGCGGGCGACCGAGGTTGCGGATGTACTCGCCGGTGTCCTCGACGGTCTGGATCTCGAAGTTCTCCAGGATCAGGCCGCGCTCGGCCAGCATCGGCACCGCGATGTCCTTGACCTCCTTCGAGAACTCCTGGCGCTCGTAGAGGATCGACTCGACGGTCAGCGTGCCGGCGATCGTGCGGAGCACGCCGACGAGGACCTCGGAGGTCTGCTGCTCGATGACCTGCTCCTGGCTGCGGCCCGCGAACCGCTGCGCGGCCGCGCGCACCATCCGCTCGGTGCCGCCGACCTTGACGACCGCGATCGACCGCAGCGTCACGCCGACGCCGGACTTGGTGGTGGCGTCCTCGGCGGCGACCGGGAAGCTCTGCGACGCCAGCGACAGGCGGACGACCTGCTCGAAGATCGGCTTCACGAACGTGCCGCCGCCGATCACGACCCGCTGGCCGGACAGGTCGGTGGTCTCGTCGCCCGTCTCGGGGTTGATCACCGGCTTGCCGCTCTTGCGGCCGGTGATGATCAGCGCCTCGTCGGGCGTGGCGATCTTGAACCGGACCTTGGCGTAGATCGCGCCGACGATCGCGACCGCGATCACGACGACGACCGCCAGCACGACGATCAGGGCAGTTCCTGCGAGCTCCATGGGACTCCTCGGGCACGGCCGCGAGGGCCGGTCGGTCGGGTGGGCTGCCCCGACCCTAAGGGGACGCACAGCCCGCGGTCAGCCGTTTCGCTGACGCATCACCCCGTCGTCGCCGAGGTCGACGGTTCCGCGCCGGAGAGCGGCGTGTCGCCGCGGCGTGTCGTGCGGAACCGTCGACCTCGCGCCCGCGGCTACGCCGGCCCGACCCGGAGCGCCGTCTCCGCGTCGTCGGCCGCCCACTCCTCGTCCGTCAGGAGGCGGCTGCGGATCAGGAAGCGGACGCCCTCCGGGGCCTCCAGGCTGAACCCCGCGCCACGGCCGGGCACCACGTCGATCGTCAGGTGGGTGTGCCGCCAGTACGCGAACTGGCTGCGGCTCATCCACACCGGCACGACGAAGTCGTCGTCGACCTCGAGGTCGCCCAGGTGGACGTCGGCGTCGCCTGTGAGGAACTCGCCCGCCGGGTAGCACATCGGCGACGACCCGTCGCAGCAGCCCCCGGACTGGTGGAACATCAGCTCCCCGTGCTGGTCCCGGAGCCGGCGCAGCATGTCGGCGGCGGCCGGGGTGTGGTCGACCCTGCTCATCGTGCCTCCCTGCCCGCGGGGCCCCGGGCGTGCGGGGCCCCGCGGGGTGCCGGTCAGAAGAACCCGAGCTTCTGGCCCGAGTAGGACACCAGCAGGTTCTTGGTCTGCTGGTAGTGGTCGAGCATCATCTTGTGGTTCTCGCGGCCGACGCCCGAGCCCTTGTAGCCGCCGAACGCCGCCGCCGCCGGGTACGCGTGGTAGCAGTTCGTCCACACCCGCCCGGCCTCGATGTCGCGGCCCGCGCGGTAGGCGATCGCCGACTCGCGGGACCACACGCCGGCTCCCAGGCCGTACAGGGTGTCGTTGGCCGTGTGGATCGCGTCCGAGTAGTCGGAGAACGACGTCACCGCGACGACCGGGCCGAAGATCTCCTCCTGGAAGATCCGCATGGAGTTCTTGCCCTCGAAGATCGTCGGCGTCACGTAGTACCCGCCGGCGAGGTCGCCGTCGAGCTCGGCCCGCGTCCCGCCGGTGAGCACCTTGGCGCCCTCCGCCTTGCCGATGTCGATGTAGGACAGGATCTTCTCGAGCTGGTCGTTGGACGCCTGCGCGCCGATCATCGTCTCGGTGTCGAGCGGGTTGCCCTGCTTGACCGCCTCGGTGCGGGCGATGGCGTCGGCGAGGAAGCCGTCGTAGATCGACTCCTGGATCAGCGCGCGCGACGGGCAGGTGCACACCTCGCCCTGGTTGAGGGCGAACATCGTGAACCCCTCGAGCGCCTTGTCGTAGTAGTCGTCCTTCTCGCGGGCGACGTCCTCGAAGAAGATGTTCGGGCTCTTGCCGCCGAGCTCCAGGGTCACCGGGATGATGTTCTGGCTGGCGTACTGCATGATCAGCCGCCCGGTGGTGGTCTCGCCGGTGAACGCGATCTTCCGGATCCGCGGGCTGGACGCGAGCGGCTTGCCCGCCTCGACCCCGAACCCGTTGACCACGTTGACGACGCCCGGGGGCAGCAGGTCCGCGATCAGCTCCATCAGCAGCAGGATGGACGCCGGCGTCTGCTCGGCCGGCTTCATCACCACGGCGTTCCCCGCGGCGAGCGCCGGGGCGAGCTTCCAGGTGGCCATGAGCAGCGGGAAGTTCCACGGGATGATCTGCCCGACGACGCCCAGCGGCTCGTGGAAGTGGTACGCGATGGTGTCGGCGTCGATCTCGGAGATCGAGCCCTCCTGCGCGCGGACCGCCCCGGCGAAGTACCGGAAGTGGTCCACGGCCAGCGGCAGGTCGGCGGCCAGCGTCTCGCGGACCGGCTTGCCGTTCTCCCAGGTCTCGGCGACGGCCAGCATCTCGAGGTTGTCCTCGATGCGGTCGGCGATCTTGTTGAGGATGACGGCCCGCTCCGTCGCGGACGTCCGCCCCCAGGACCGCGCGGCGCCGTGCGCGGCGTCCAGCGCCCGGTCGATGTCGGCGGCGTCGCCGCGGGCGACCTCGGTGAACGTGCGGCCCGTCACCGGCGACGGGTTCTCGAAGTAGCGGCCGGACGCGGGGGCGACGAACTCGCCGCCGATCCAGTGGTCGTAGCGCTCGCGGTAGGTGGCGGGGCTGCCGGGCTGCCCCGGCGCTGCGTAGACGGTCATGTGCGCCCTCCGTGCAGGCTGACCGGCCGTCCGGGGGTGCCGGTGGCGGCCGGGCGCGCCGCCTCGTTGCGGCGCGTGCCCCGGACGCTAGGTCGGCGACGGTTGCAGGTGCGTTGCACCGCAGGTGGTGCCGGTGCCCGGGCGGCCGATCACCGCCAGGGATGCGCCGCCGGCCCCGTGCCCAGCCGGCGCACGAGCAGGTCCAGGCGCCCGGCCGCGCGGGCGTGCGCCGCGGAGCCGGGCGGCGTCACGGCGACGAGGCGCTCCCACGCCTGCCAGTCCTCGGCGCCCTCCTCGCGGTCGAGCCAGCGCTCCAGGACGACCGGGTCGGTGGCGTGCAGCGCGGCGGCCCGGACGTCCGACGCCAGGGCGTCCCGCACCTGCTCGACGCCCGGCGCGCGCGACCGCGGCAGCACCGGCCCGGAGTACCGGTCCATGGCCGCCCGCGCGTCGCCCGCGGCCAGCGCCTGCCGGACGCTCGCGACGTCGGTGCCGAGCGGGCCGGCGAGCCGGTACGGCCGCGACCGGTCGACCAGCGGCCCGGCAGCGCGACGGAGCCGGGACACCTCGGCACGCACGGCGACGTCCGACATCGCGTCGGGGTGCAGCAGCACGGCGAGCTCGTCGGCGTGCAGGCCGCGGGGGTGCTCGGCGAGCAGGAGCAGCAGCTCGGCGTGCCGCAGCGACAGGGTGCGCGCGGGGGCGCCGGGGCTGTGCAGCACGCCGGAGCCGGGGCGGAGCACCTCGAGCCGGGCGGCGGCGGGCGCTGCGGGACCCCCGACCGGCCACCCCGCGACCACCGGTGGTCCCGGCCACCCGGTCCCGCCCGCCGGTCCCGGCCCGCGCGCGAGGACCCGGGCCCGCAGGTCCGCCTCCACGGCCGCGGCGGTGGCCCGCACCAGCGAGAGCATCAGCGCCGACGCCGCCGCGTCCCGGCCGGTGACGTCGAGCGCGCCGAGCGCCTGGCCGGTCGGGTCCCGCAGTACCGCCGCGGTGCAGCTCCACGGCTGCACCGCTCGGGTGAAGTGCTCGGCGCCGAGCACCTGGACGTCGCGCCCGGTGGCGAGCGCCGTGCCGGGGGCGTTCGTCCCCGCGTGCGCCTCGGCCCACGCCGCGCCCTCGACGAACCCGACTCCCTCGACGGCCCGCCGCACGCGCGCGTCGCCGGCGACCCAGAGCAGCCGGCCGTCCGCGTCGGTCAGCGCGACGAGGAACCCCTCGGTGACCGCGGCGTCGAGGAGCAGCCCGCGCACCACCGGCAGCGCGTGCTGCAGCGGGTGCTCCGACCGGTAGGACCGCAGGTCGGCGTCGGTGAGCGCCACGGGAGGCGCCGGGCGCTCGGGGTCGACGCCGCTGCGCAGGCTGCGCCGCCACGAGTCGGCGACCACGGCCCGGACCCCGTTGACGGTCCCGGTACTGAGGAACCGCTCGTGCGCGGCGTGCAGGGCGCGGCCCCCCGCGAGGGACCGCGCGCCGGGGCGGAGCAGGTCAGGTTCCTCGCCCGGCACGGCCCACCCCCTCGACGTCGTCGTCGCGGGGCCAGTGTGGCCCGCGCGGCGCCGCGGCGCCAGGGTGCGGGCGGCGATAGTCATCCGCCGGAAGACTGCTGGGCGATCGCGACCGCGATGCACCACACGCCGAACAGGCCGACGCCGGTCAGGACGGTGTGGGCGTGCACCCAGCCGAACGCCTCCGGCCATCGTCGGCGGTAGTCCTTGGCCTGACTCGCGGCCGTCGTCTCGTACGTGACGGCGGCCGCGAGCGGCGCGAGCACCGCGCGGCGTCGGCGGTCGTCCGTCGATGCGACGCGCAGGAGGGGGCCGCCGTCGCGGTCCAGCAGTACTGCGTATCGGTGCACGTAGGACGGGTTGGTCCAGTGCGCGCAGTCCACCACCGCGACGGCGGCGACCTGGTGCGCGGCGACCCACCCGCGCCGGCCCCACCACGTCCGCCACGCGATGCCACTCGGATCGACCGTCAATCCAGAGAGCCGGGCGCGGGGCGCTCGGGATCTGCGGGGCCTGGCTGGCCCGGGTGGGCGTTCGCCGATCAGCATCGCCGCAGCCACGGTCCGGACGAGGGCCCAGGACCACCGTGGGCGCACAGGAGGTGGCGCGGCGTGCACGTCGTCATCATCGCGGTCTCGGCGGCGTCGGGGGATCCGCTCTCCGGGTGAGACGCGGCCGCGCGAGCCGACCGAGGTGACGGTGCCGGGCGAGCTCGCCCGCGATGCGCCGCTCGGAGGGGTGGCCGGGAGTGCCGGGGCGCTGCGCCGACCGGGTGTCCGCCGTTCGGGGGAACGCGGTGCTCTCCTCGACCGGGGGTGCGCGCGGACGGCGACCGGCCCCGCGGCGCTGAGCAGGGTCATCACGTCCGCCGCTCGCGACGGTGCGGCCGGGGGGTCGATGCCGTCCGCGCGGTCAGCGACGGGTTCACCCGGGAAACCCCACAAAACAGGACAAAACCCTCCCTACGCTCGCGCTCGGACGCGCCGGGACCGGGCGTGCCAGGGGGAGGACACCGTGCGGACCAGGCTGCTCGCGCTCGACGACGTGACCGACGCGGAGACGGAGGCCTGGCACCGGCTGGCCGACCACGCCGCCGAGCCGAACGTCTACCTCGACCCCCGGTTCCTGCTGCCCGCGCGCGACCGCGGGCGGGCGGCTGCGGACCTCCGGGTGCTCGTCGTCGACGACGGCCCCGAGTGGCTGGCGGCGCTCGCGGTGACGACGAAGCCGCTCGCCCCGCGGCTGCCGCTGCGCGCGGCGACGACGGGTGGGTCGTTCATGACGGGGCACGCCGACCGGCACCACCCCCTGCTCCGCGAGGGACGGGAGGTCGAGGCGCTCCGCGCGCTGCTGCGCGGGGCGCGGTCGACGGGGCTCCCGGGGCTGCTCCAGCTGCAGCACCTGCCGCTCGGCGGGGCCGTCGAGCGGGCGCTGGCCGAGGTGGTCGCGACCGGCGGCGCGGCGGTGCTGGAGCGCCGGCGGCAGGTCGCGGCGTTCGCGCCCCGGACGGCGGTCGCGGTGCCGGAGGTGCCCGAGGGCCCCGGGCCGCTCGTCGACCCGCCGCTCGCCTGGGACCACATGGCGACCGACGAGCGCCGGAACATGCGCCGAGGCGTCCGCGGGCTCGCCCGCGAGACCGGTGGACCGGTGGAGCTGCACGACGTGACCGACGACCCGCGTGCGGACGACGACTTCATCGCGCTGCAGGTCGCCGGCTGGAAGGGGGACGCCGGGCGCGGGGGCGCCGCGCTCGCCCTCGACCCGGTCGCCGAGCGCTGGTTCCGCGCTGTTGTCGGCGGGTTCCGGCGGGACAAGGACCTCCGGGTCGTCAGGCTGGCGGCGGGCGGCACGACCCTGTGGACGGGGTACGCGCTGCGGTCGGGTTCGGCCTGGTTCGGCTTCCTCGACGCGTACGCCGAGGCGCACCGGCGGTACAGCCCGGGGTCGATCGGGCGGGTGGCGAACATGACGTACCTGCTCGCCACCACCGACGCCCCGTTCTTCGACCCGGCGTTCGACGCCCGGTACGCGACCGGGGCCCGCATCTTCCCGTCGACCCGCCCCCACGTCGACCTGCTGGTGGCCACCGGCGGACCCGTGGCCGGCGCGGTGCTCCGCGCGGTGCCGGCCGCACGCCGCCTGGGCCTGGTCCCGGGCTGACCCCGGTGGCCGGGGGCGCGCCGCCGCGGGGGAGCCCGCGTGGGACGCTGGGGCCGTGAGACTCCGCCGCACCGTCGTGGCCGCCGAGGTCCCGTCCGGCTTCCACGCCGCCGAGGCCCGCGCGCTCCAGGTCGCCCTGACGCAGGTGCTGACCGGCGTCGAGCGCGCCGCCGGCCGTCCCGTGCCCGTCGACGTCGTCCTGGAGGCGGGACGGGACGGCGCGGTCGTCGTCGTGTGCCGGAACCGGGTCGTCGGCTTCGTGCCGGCCGCGCACGCCGCCGGGCTGCGCGCCCAGGTCGACCGGGCCGGCCGCCGCACGCACGTCGAGGCGCCGGGCACGGTGGCACGGCACGGCGGGCTCTGGCACGTGTGGGTCGGCCCCGAGCCCGAGGGTGGGCTGCCGCCGGTGCCCGACGGGCTGGACACGCTCCCCGAGCCGCCGCCGACGATCCTCGGCGTCCCGCTGCGTCGCGACGGGGCCTGACGGCCTCACGCCCCGGCGAAGAACCCGCCCGGCGCGATCCGGTCGCTGAGCCGCGGCGCGTAGTGGTCGAAGAACACCCGCGCCACGAGCTCCCGACGGCTCCCGACGCCGGCCTTCTCGAACACCGCCTTGAGGTGGTCCTGCACCGTCCACGGCGACAGGTGCAGGGACCGCCCGATCTCCTGGGTGCTCTCGCCCTGCAGCACCGCCGCGACGACCTCCTGCTCCCGGTCGGTCAGCCCGAACGCGGCCACGACCAGCGGCACGATCTCCGGCGGTCGCGCCTCCTCGATCGTGACCACGACCTGGGGCGGTGCGCCTGCCGGCCCGGTGAGCGGCGCCGCGTGCACGACCAGCCACTCGCCGGCCGGGGTGCGCACCCGCAGCCGCGGCACGGTGCCGAGCCGCCCGCTGCCCAGGGCGCGCGCGGCGGCGGTGATCGCGGCGACGGGGTTTGGCAGCGCGCCCCACGCGGACCCGCCGAGCTCCGCGATCCGCGCCTCCGCCGCGGGGCTGAGCCGGCTGACCGAGTCGTCCGCCTCGACGACCAGGACCGCCGGGCCGGCGCCCGGCCCGGCGCCCGGCTCGGCGTCGGGCTGCGACGCGACCGCCGTGACCAGCCCGGCCCGCACCCCGAGCGCGATCGTCCGGGACACCCGGCCCAGGAAGTCGGCCTCCGCCGGGCTGAACCCGCCGGTGGTTCCGCTGCGGTACAGCGCGACCGCCGCCCACGGCGTCCCGTCGACCAGCGCCGCGGCCCGCATCTCGTGGTCGAGCGCCCAGTGCGGCACGAACACGTCGCGGTGCCGGCTGCTCCGCTCCGGGTCACCCCCGGTGTCGTCCGCGAGGATCCCGACGGGGCGCTCCCGGCGGGCCAGCGCCGAGAACAGGTTGACCTCGTCGGTCACGTACTCGTGCCGCAGGAACTCGGCGTCCATCTCGTCGCCGAGGTTCCGCTTCACCGACCCGGTGAGCAGGCCCGTGTCCGGGTCGACGGGGCCGATGCACGCGGCGTCGTAGGGGACGGCGGCTGCGAGCAGCTCGACCGCCCCCGCCACGAACGCGTGCCACTCCAGCCCCGACCGGGCCAGGGAGTCCAGCCCGCGCCGCACGGGCTCCGTCCGGAGCGTCGTCATGCTCCCGATGGTGCTCCTGTCCGGTTCGCCCGGAAAGACCCATTTTCTGCCGCGCGGGCCGAGCGTGGGAGGAGCGCGAGGCGACCACCCAGGTTCCTGGGATACCGCGGGTCGGTCCGGTGCCGCGACGCTCGACGGCATGGTCATGGAGATCGCGGCCCGCGAGCCGCTCGGCACCACCCTGCTCGACGAGCTCCGCGCCGCCGTCGCCGGCGCCGTGCTCGGCCCCGGCGACCCCGAGTGGGACGCCGGACGCCTGCCGTGGAACCGGCTGGTCGACCAGCAGCCCCTCGCCCTCGTCGTCGCGGCGGGCGCCGCGGACGTGGCCGCGACGGTGCGCTGGGCCGCCCGCAACGGAGTCACCGTCAGCGCCCAGCCCAACGGGCACGGCGCGAGCGCCGCGCTCGACGGCACGGTCGTGGTGCGGACCGCCGCCCTCGACGACATCTGGGTGGACGCGGACGCCCGCGTCGCCCGGGTGGGCGCGGGGGTGAAGTGGGGCGACCTGCAGACCGCGCTGGACGGCACCGGCCTGACCGGGCTGATCGGCTCGAACCCCGACGTCACGGTCGTGGGCTACAGCCTGTGCGGCGGGCTGTCCTGGTTCAGCAGGGCCTTCGGCCCCGGTGCCGCGTCGATCCGGGCGGCCGAGGTCGTCGACGCCGCCGGCGAGCTGCGCTGGGTGCGGCCGGACGACGCGGTGGACGCGGACCTGCTCTGGGCGCTGCGCGGGGGCGGCGGGGAGTTCGCACTCGTCACCGCGCTCGAGCTCGACCTGCACCCCGCGCCGCGGATCTACGGCGGCCTGCTGGGCTACCCGGCCGAGGCCGCGGGAGCCGTGCTCCGGGCGTTCCTGGACGTCACCCGGTCCGCGCCGGAGGAGCTGACCGCGTGGTTCACGCTGATGCACCTGCCGGACGCACCGTTCGTCCCGGCGGAGATGCGCGGGCTGTCGCTCGCCGTCGTCACCGCCACCTACCTGGGCGACGCCGAGTCCGGCGAGCAGCTGCTCGCCCCGCTGCGCGCCGCGGGGCCGGTGCTGCGGGACACCTTCCGGAGCGTCGCGCCCGGCGAGGTGGGACTGCTCGCCGAGGAGCCGGTCGACCCGGTCCCCGCCGTGCTCGCGGGGACCCGGCTGCACGGTTTCGACGACGACGCGGTGGACGAGCTGCTCCGCGTCGCCGGTGCCGGCAGCGGCACCCCGCTGCTGCAGGTGCAGCTCCGGCACGTCGGCGGCGCGCTCGCCCGGGAGCGGGTGCCCGCCGCCGCCGGCACCGCCGACGAGCCCTACCTGCTCACCGGTCTGACGATCGTGCCCAGCCCGGACCTCGCGCCGCTGGTGTCGGCCGCGCTGGACCAGCTGTTCACCACCTTCGCGCCGTGGAGCACCGGCACGGCGCCGCTCACGTTCCTCGACCGCGACGAGTCGATTTGGCGGGCCTACCCGGCCGCGACGATCGACCGGCTGCGGGCGGTCAAGGCCGCCGTCGACCCCGAGGGGGTCTTCCGGGGCAACCGCCCGGTCGACGCCTGACGAGCACGGCGCGCGGGCCGGTCCCCGGCAGGGGGGTGGACCGGACCGCGCGCCAGGGTGCCCGCGCGGCTCACCGCCCCGCCGACCACGCCCACCGGATCAGCGGCCACTGCAGCGGCAGCCGCGCGAGCGTCACGCCGGCGCGGACCGCCCGCGCCGGCGACCGGTGCCGCGCCAGCCCGCCGACGCCGTCGACCGCCATCTGCACGTTCGCCGGGAACACGCCGACGAGCAGCGCGGCGCTCGCCGCGCCCGCCAACCGGCGGGTCGCCGGGACGATCAGGCCGGCCGCGCACGCGAGCTCCGCCACGCCGGACGCGAGTACGAGGTCGCGCGGCCGGGGGAGGGCGCGGGGCACGGCGGGCTCGAACACCCGGGGGCGCGCGAGGTGGATCGTGCCCGAGACGACGAACGCCGCCGCGACGACCCGCGCGCCGCGGCCGAGCGGGCGGGCGGCCGCGGCGGCGGCGGACCGGGGCGCGGCGGTCGGGGATCGGCGGGTCACCCGGACATCCTCGCCGGGTGCACGCCCGCCGGCACCCGGGCCACACTGGGACGATGACCGCACGTCGGGTGGTGGTGCACGGGCAGGTGCAGGGCGTCGGCTACCGGGCGTCGATGGCCGCGGAGGCTCGGAGGCTCGGCGTCGTCGGCTGGGTGCGCAACCGCGCCGACGGCACTGTGGAGGCGCTCGCCGAGGGCCCGGAGCAGGCGGTGGCGGCGCTCGCCGCGTGGGCGTGGCGCGGCCCGCGGTTCGCCGACGTCGAGCGCGTCGAGGAGCACGACGCCGCCCCGGAGGGCGGCTCGGACTTCACGATCGCGGGCTGACCCCCGCGCCGGCGCACGCCCGCCCACGCCCGCCCGCGCCCGCCCGCGCCGCCCGCCGAGATCGGCGGTCCCGCCCGAGATCGGTGCTCCTGAGCGCCGATCTCGGCGAGAGGCACCGATCTCGGCGGCGACGGGCGCGCCGCGGTCAGGCGCCCGGGACGATGACCGCGCGCCCGCGGATCCGGCCGGCGTGCAGGCGCTCGTACGCCTCGGTGGCCCGGTCCAGGCCGAACTCCTCGACGTGGATCGTGAGGGCGCCGCGTCGCGCGAGCTCCACGACCTCCATGAGCTCGGTCCGCGAGCCCCAGTTGATCGCGCGACCGTTGACGTCGAGCGGCACGGTCGTCTGGCCGATCCGCACGGCGCCCGGGGCGACGCCCACGACCACGACGTCGCCGCCGACGCGCACCATGCCGCCCGCCAGGTCGGCGGTCGGCTGGATGCCGACGAAGTCGAAGACCACGTCCGCGCCCAGGCCCCGGGTGAGGCCCTTGACGGACTCGATCGCGTCCGAGTTCGACAGGAACGCGTGGTCGGCGCCGACCTCGCGGGCGAACGCCAGCTTGTCCTCGGCGACGTCGAGCACGACGACGGTGCTCTGGGTCAGCGCCTTGAGGATCTGGATGGCGACGTGGCCCAGGCCGCCCGAGCCGATCACGACGGCGGTGGTGCCGGGCGTCAGGCGCGGGAGCGCGGACTTCACGGCGCGGTACGGGGTGAGGCCGGCGTCGGTGAGCGAGACGTTGCGCACCGGGTCCAGGTCGCCCAGCGGCACGAGGTGCCGGGCGTCGTCGACGATCATGTACTCGGCCATGCCGCCGTCGCTGAAGATGCCGGGGGCGCGCATGCCCTGCTCGCAGTTCTGCTCCTCGCCGGAGGCGCAGGCGTAGCACCGGCCGCAGCCCCACGGGCCGTAGACCAGGACGCTCTCGCCGACCTCGACGCCGTGCACGCCCGCGCCCACCTGCTCCACGACGCCCGCGACCTCGTGGCCGAGCGTCAGCGGCAGCGGCTTGAAGGAGTAGTCCTCCGCGGAGGCGCTCATGATGAACTCGTCCGAGTGGCAGGCGCCCGCGGCGGTGACGCGGAGCAGCACCTCCGACGGGCCGGGCGCGGGGGTGGGGACCTCGACCAGCTCGGGGCGGGCGCCGATCTCGCGGTACTGCAGGGCCTTCATGACAGCGACTTCTTCCTCCGGGGAGACCCCGGTGCCTGGTAGATGCATCCACCATACGCTTGAACCGTCAACTACCAAGCGGTCGGGATCGTGGTCGTCATCGCACCGTCGCGTGTGTCGGCGGTCACGTCTACCGTCGGAGCATGAACGTCGTCCTGATCCCGGGTTTCTGGCTCGACGCGTCCTCCTGGGCGCCGGTCTCCGCGGCCCTGGAGGCCGCCGGGCACACCCCGCACCCCGTCACGCCGCTGGGCGCCGGCGGCGCGGCGGACGAGGTCGCGGGCATCACGATCGCCGACCAGGCTGCCGCGGTCGTCGCGATGATCGACGGCATGGACGGCCCGTTCGTGGTCGTCGGCCACAGCGGCGGCGGCGCGGTGGCGCACGCGGTCGCCGACGCCCGGCCCGACCGGGTCGAGCAGGTGATCTACGTCGACAGCGGCCCGCTCGGCGAGGGCGGCGTCGTCAACGACGAGCTGCCGGTGGTCGACGGCGTGGTGCCGCTGCCGGACTGGGGCGTGTTCGAGGAGGAGGAGCTGGAGGGCCTGACGGACGAGATCCGGGCCGACTTCCGCGCCCGCGCGCTCGCCGTCCCGCCCCTCGTGGCCAACGGGGCGCAGCGGCTGCACGACGAGCGCCGGTACGACGTGCCCGTCACGCTCATCACCTCGACCATGCCGGAGGCGGTGCTGCGCGACCTCATGGCGAAGGACCACCCGTACGTGCGCGAGCTCGCGCGCATCCGGGACGTGACGATCGTCGAGCTGCCGACCGGGCACTGGCCGCAGCTCAGCCGCCCGGACGACCTGGCGGCGGCCGTCGTCGCCGCGGTCGAGGGCGAGGCCGACGCCGAGGAGGCCATGGCCGTCCCGACGTGAGTTTGCTATGGTCGACTTTAGTAAAGTCAACCATAGTAAAGTCGGTTGATTGTCAGGAGGCAGGCGGTGCGCTTCGTCGGTCGGGCTCGTGAGCTGCGCGAGCTCGAGCGGCAGCTCGCTGTCGTCCGGTCGGGCACCCGCGCCGACGCCGGCGTGGCCGTCCTCGTCCGCGGGCGTCGGCGCGTCGGCAAGTCCCGGCTCGTGGCGGAGCTCGTGGAGCGCTCGGGGCTGCCGTCGGTGACGTTCCAGGCGGCTCGCGGGGCGCCCGCGGCCCAGGAGCTCGCGCTGCTCGCCGAGGCGGTCGCCGACTCCGACCTCCCGGGCGCCGACGTCGCTCGCGGCTCCACGCCGACGACGCTCACCGCCGCGCTCACGCTGCTCGCGGCCGCCCTGCCCGACGACGCGCCCGCCGTCGTGGTGCTCGACGAGCTCCCGTGGCTCCTCGAGCAGGTCGACGGCGGCGCCGGGGAGCTGCAGCGCGTCTGGGACGCGCGCCTGTCCCGCAAGCCCGTCCTGCTGCTCCTGGTGGGGTCCGACCTGGCGATGATGGAGCGGCTCACCGCACCCGACCAGCCGTTCTCCGCGCGCGGCACGGAGCTGGTCGTCGACCCGCTCAGCCCCGCGGAGATCGCCGCGATGACGGGCCTCGGCGGCGGAGCCGCGTTCGACGCCTACCTGATCACGGGTGGTCTGCCGCTCGTCGCCCAGGAGTGGGAGCCCGGGGAGCAGGCCGCGGCCTTCCTGCACGCGTCGCTGGCCTCGTCCACCAGTGCGCTGGTGGTGTCCGGGACCCGCGTGCTGGACGCCGAGTTCGGCGAGGTCTCCCTGGCGCGGCAGGTCCTCACGGCGATCGGCGGGCGCGGCGAGCGCACCTTCAGCGGCATCCAGGGCGCCGCCCGGGGAGGGCCGATGAACGCCACCTCCCTCACCGCCACCCTGCGCGCGCTCGTCGACAAGCGCGTGGTGGCCGTCGACGAGCCGCTGTCGTCCGCGGCCGCGCCGAAGAACCGCCGGTACCGGATCGCCGACCCGGCTCTCCGGTTCTGGCTCGCGTTCGTCGAGCCCGCGCTCGGCGAGGTGGACCGCGCCCGGCCCGACCTGGCGCTGTCCCGGATCGACCGGGGCTTCGCGGCCTGGCGAGGCCGTGCGGTGGAGCCGGTGGTGCGGGCCGCGCTGCACCGGCTGCTCCCCGACGCGGGCTTCCCCGACGTGTCGGCGGTCGGCGGCTGGTGGCCGAGGAGCAGCGTGCCCGAGATCGACCTCGTGGGCGCGGCGGGCGCGCCCGGGCCGGTCCGGCTCGTCGGGACCGTGAAGTGGCGGGCCGGTACCCCGCTCCGCGGGTCCGAGGTGGGCGCCCTCGCCGCCGACGCCGTCGCGGTGCCCGGGGTGACGGCCGCGACGCCGCTCGTCGGCGTGTGCCCCGCGGGCGCCGAGCAGGGGACGCCCCTGGCAGCCTGCTGGACCGCCGACGACCTGCTCGGCGCCTGGCCGGCCTGACGCGCCGCCCGTCTCACCCTCCTGCCAGCGTGGATGACACGTCAGGCGCGCGTCACCTACCATCGGCCGCGACCCGCCGGAGCCGCGGGCCGCGACAGGGGACCGCGGCACGCCACGCCGCTCCGGGCGGGCGGACGGCCCGCGCCGACCCGCGGGCGAGGCAGGCGGACCCCGGAGAACGGCACCGTGATCAGGATCGGCATCGTCGAGGACGACGCGGCGAGCGCCGCGCTGCTCCTCGACCACCTCCGTCGGTACGAGAAGGACCACGGCGAGCAGTTCGAGGTCACCCGGTTCGCCGACGGGGCCCAGGTCGTCGCCGGCTACCGTCCGGTGTTCGACATCCTGCTGCTCGACGTCGAGATGCCCGAGCTCGACGGGTTCAGCGCCGCCGAGAAGATCCGCCAGGTCGACCGGGACGTCGTGATCGTGTTCATCACGAACATGACGCAGTACGCGATCAAGGGCTACGAGGTCGACGCGCTGAGCTACGTCCTCAAGCCGGTGCCGTACTTCGCGTTCTCCCAGGAGATCAAGCGCTCGATCGCGCGGCTGCGCCGCCGGTCGGCCGACTACCTGCTGCTGACCGTCGACGGCGGCCTGGTGCGGGTCGCGACCGACGACATCGTGTTCCTGGAGTCGGCCAAGCACCGCACGACCGTGCACACGGTCGACGGCCGGTACTCGGTGGTCGGCCCGCTGAAGTCGCTGGAGGCGGAGCTCGAGGGCAAGAGCTTCTTCCGGAGCAACAGCGGCTACCTGGTGAACCTGCGGCACGTGCTCGGGGTGCAGGGCAGCAGCGCGCTGATGGTCGGCGGGCACGACCTGCTGATCAGCCGGCCGCGCAAGAAGGCGTTCCTCGCGGCGCTCACCGACTACCTCGGGGCGCGGCACGCGTGATCATGGAGACGCTGCCGGACATCCCGCGGGTCCTCACGGGCATCGCGGAGTGGGCGGCGTGCCTGCTGTACGTCCTGCTGCGCCGCCAGCGCCTGCCGGTCCGCCGGCTGGTGCTGGTCGCCGCGGTCGCGCTCGGCGTGCTGGTCGGGGTGCAGGAGCTCGCGGACCAGCTGCCGCTGACGCTGTGGTCGCTCGGCATGGCCGCGGCGGTGGCCGCGATGTACGCGTTCATCGTGACCGCCGCGCGGGTGTCGGCGCGGGACGCGGGGTACTTCGCCGCGCGGGCGCTGGTGCTCGCGGAGCTGGTCGCGGCGGCCCACTGGCAGATGCACTGCTTCTTCTTCCTGCCCGACGACCGGCCCGGCGTCGCGTGGCAGGTGGCGTTCGGCGTGGTCATGTACGCGGCCTCGTTCGTGCTGGTGTACCTGATCGAGACCCGGCACTTCCGGCCGGCGCAGCCGCTGGAGGTGACGTCCGGCGAGCTCGCCTCGGCGGTGGCGATCGCGCTGGTGACGTTCTTCATGAGCAACATCAGCTTCCTCAATGCGAACACGCCGTTCAGCGGCCGGCTGGGGCTGGAGATCTTCTACATCCGCACGCTGGTGGACCTGTGCGGGTTCGTCGCGCTGTACGCGCAGCAGGGCCAGCGGCTCCAGCTCCGGGCCCGCGCGGACGTCAAGGCCGTCGACGAGATGCTCCGCCGGCAGCACGAGCAGTACCTGCAGTCGAAGCGCAGCATCGAGGTCGTCGACCGGAAGTACCACGATCTCAAGCACCAGATCGCGGTCCTCCGCGCGGAGAGCGACGAGGGGAAGCGGGCGTCCTACCTGGACGACCTGGAGGCCAGCGTGTCCGGATACGCCGCCCAGGCGCGCACCGGCAACGGGGTGCTCGACGTCATCCTCACGTCCAAGAGCCTGGAGTGCGCCGAGAAGGGCGTCGACCTCACGTACGTCGCGGACGGCGCGACCATCGACTTCATGTCGGCGATGGACGTCTCGGCCGTGTTCGGCAACGCCCTGGACAACGCGATCGACGCGGTGATGGCGGTGCCCGAGCCGGAGAAGCGGCTGATCAAGGTCGCGCTGTACGCGACCGGTGGGTTCGTCCTGGCGACGTTCGAGAACTACTTCGACGGCACGCTGAAGACCGAGGACGGCGCGATCGTGACCCGGCGCGCGGACCGCGACCGGCACGGCTACGGGCTGAAGTCGATCCGGCACACGGCGGAGAAGTACGGCGGCTCGATGACCGTGAGCGCGGAGGACAGCTGGTTCGCGCTGCGGATCCTGCTGCCGGTCCCGGCGGCCAGCCGCACCGACGGCCCCGGCGCGCTCGCGCGCTGAGGTGCCGGCGGGCCGCCGGGCTCAGCCCAGCGCCACCCGCGCCGCCAGCGCCGGCGCCGACCGCTCCAGCACGGCCCCGCTGGTCCACAGCGACAGGGCCGAGGCGATCGCCATGTGCATGTCCAGGTACAGGTACGACCCGAGCCGCCCGCCGAAGTGCACGTCGGGCTCGTCCTCGGCGAGCGCGCGGTAGGCGCGCAGCCGCTCCCGGTCCTGCGGGGTCGCGACGGGGTAGTAGGGCTCGTCGCCGGGCAGGGCGAACCGGGACCGCTCGCGCATGATCACGGTGCGGTCCTGCGCGTGCCGGTCCTCGCGCTCAGGGTGGTAGTGCCGGAACTCGTGCACCCGGGTGTGCGGGACGTCGAGGTCGGCGTAGTTCATGACGCTGGTGCCCTGGAAGTCGCGGACCGGCAGCACCTCGGTCTCCAGGTCGAGCGTGCGCCACCCCAGGGGCCCGGCGTGCTCGTCGAAGTACCGGTCGACCGGCCCGGTGTAGACCACGGGCACCTGGCCGCGCGCCGACGCGCGGCTCAACGGCTGCGACGCGTCGAAGAAGTCGGTGCCCAGCCGCACGTCGATCCGCGGGTGCGCGGCCATCGCCTCGAACCAGGGGCCGTAGCCGTGGGCGGGCAGCCCCTCGTGGGTGTCGGCGAAGTACCGGTTCTCGTAGGTGTACCGGACGGGGAGCCGGGCGATGACCGACGCGGGCAGCTCGCGGGGGTCGGTCTGCCACTGCTTCGCGGTGTAGTCCCGGATGAACGCCTCGTACAGCGGCCGCCCGATGAGGGAGATCGCCTTGTCCTCGAGGTTCGTCGGGACGCCGCCCGCCAGGCCCTCGGCCGCCTGCTCGGCGACCAGCGCCCGCGCCGCCTCCGGCCCCATCGCGGTGCCGAAGAACTGGTTGAGCGTGCCGAGGTTGATCGGCAGCGGGTACACGGTGCCGGCGTGCGTGGAGTAGACCCGGTGCCGGTAGCCCGTGAACGCGGTGAACCGGCGGACGTAGTCCCAGACGCGCTCGTTCGACGTGTGGAAGATGTGCGACCCGTACCGGTGCACCTCGATGCCCGTGTCCGCGTCGACGCTGCTCCAGGCGTTGCCGCCGAGGTGGTCCCGCCGGTCGATGACGGTCACCGACAGGCCGGCCTCGGCCGCGCGCTCGGCGACCGTCAGGCCGAACAGCCCGGCGCCGACGACGAGCAGGTCCATGCGGGTTCCTCGGGTGACGGGGCCGCGGTGCGGCCGGGTGGCGGGGCGAGCGCCCCGAGTGTAGGGCGCGCGCGACGGGCCCGTGGCGACGGCCGACGACCCGTGCAGGTTGTGCACCGGAATCGACAGATCGTGCACGTGACCGGGTCGCGTCGACCCCGTCCGGACCGGTCCGCACCCGGCCGACGCCCCGGTCACAGCCCCCGTCGCCACCCCGGATGCACCCCGTCCCGAGACCGCTCCGTGATCCCCCTGTGACCTGGCTGACCGTTTGTGCTCCCGAACCGACAGTCTTTCGACGCCCCGGTCCCGGGCCTGCGTCGCGCTGGTCGACTGGGGCCCGCGACCGCAGGACGAGGACGTCGAGTCACGGGTCGCGATCGGTTCTCCCCGCGCGCTGTGTCGCGCACGGGGACGCCGGCACCGCCCGACGAGGGCGCGGCGCCGGCGGCGCGCGAGCAGAGCCGCGAGATGACAAGGGAAGGTCGATGAAGACAACCATCACGGTGCGACGGCGCAACGGCGGGTACGTCAAGGGTGCGGCGGCGGTGGCGGGTCTCGCCCTGTTCGCCCTCACGGCGTGCTCCCCCTCCTCGTCGGACGAGGACACCCAGGCGGGCGACTCCTTCACCACCCGGGAGGTGACCGACGGCAAGACCGAGTTCGTCGTCGTCACGAACCCGGGCGACGGACCCGTGCTGTCCTACGGCAAGGACAGCGGCGTCGAGCTCCTCACCGAGGAGATCGACGGCAAGGAGTACGCGTTCAAGGACATGAACGGCAACGGCGAGCTCGACGTGTGGGAGGACTGGCGCGAGGCGTCGGAGGACCGCGCGGCGGACCTGGCGCAGCACCTGTCCAAGGAGCAGATCGCCGGCCTCATGCTGTTCAGCTCGCACGAGCGCTCGCCCGCGGACGGCCTGACGGACGCGCAGAAGGAGTACATGGCGGAGTCGCGGCTCCGCAACGTGCTCAACGCGGGCCCGAACGACGTCGAGGCGAACGTGACCTGGTCGAACCAGCTCCAGGAGTACGCCGAGGAGCTGGCGACCGAGGACGAGCCCTACGTCCCCGTGAACTTCTCCTCCGACCCGCGCTCGACGGCGGAGTCCGGCGGCAACTACAACGCGTCCGGCGACATCTCGCGCTGGCCGTCCCACCTGGGCCTGGCCGCGACGTTCGACACCGAGACGATGACGACCTTCGCCCAGGCGGTCTCCGCCGAGTACCGCGCGCTGGGCATCGGCACCGCGCTCAGCCCGCAGATCGACCTGGCGACCGACCCGCGCTGGCTGCGCGTCGACGGCACGTTCGGCGAGAACGTCGAGCTGGCGTCCGCCATGGCGACGGCCTACGTCGACGGCTTCCAGACGACGCCGGGCGAGGACGGCTGGGGTGACGAGTCCGTCAACGCGATGATCAAGCACTGGGCCGGCGACGGCCCGGGCGAGGGTGGCCGCGAGTCGCACACCGAGGCCGGGAAGTACGGCGTCTACCCGGGCGACAACTTCGACGCGCACGCCGAGGTGTTCCTGGGCGCGATGGACGCGGCCGCGGTGATGACCGCGTACTCGATCGCCCTGGACGGCGAGGGCCAGCCGCTCGGCGGCGGCGACCGCATGGGCAGCGCGTACGACTCGTACCGCACCGGCCTGCTGCGGGAGAACTTCACCGGCGTGGTCGTCACCGACTGGGCGGTGACCGCGGGCGGCACGACCGACCCCGACGCGATGATCGGCACCTCCTGGGGCGCCGACGACATGACCGTCGAGGACCGGCACTACGCGATCCTGAAGAACGGCGTCGACATGTTCGGCGGCAACAACGCGGTCGAGCCCGTGCTCGCGGCGTACGACATGTGGCAGGCGGACTTCGAGGCCGGCGAGAACGACGTCGACGCCCAGACCCGCTTCGAGGAGTCCGGCACCCGGATCCTGACCATGCTCTTCCAGCCGGGCCTGTACGAGAGCGCCTACCTGGACCTCGACGAGTCGACGGACGTCGTCGCGAGCCAGGACAAGATGGACGCCGGCTACCAGGCGCAGCTCGACTCGGTCGTGATGCTGAAGAACGACGCCGACACCATCGCCGCCGCCGAGGCGGGCGACTGGGCCGACAAGACCGTGTACATCCCGCGCAACTACGACACCGGCCAGGCCGGCCTGTTCGGCCCGGGCGAGTACTCCGAGGGCCCCGGCCTGACGGTCGAGATCGCGGAGGACTACTTCGCGAAGGTCGTCACGGACGAGGCCGTCGAGGACGCGGACGGCAAGGTCACCAGCTACACCGCCCCCGACCTGTCCGACGTGGACCTCGTGCTGGTCGGCATGGACAGCCCGAGCTCGGGCGCCGTGTTCGCCAACTCCGGCCACGACGAGACCACCGGTGAGTGGTACCCGCTCTCCCTGCAGTACCGCCCGTACACCGCGGACGGCGAGAACGTCCGGAAGGTCTCGATCTCCGGCGACCTCCTGGCCGACGGCACGCAGGAGAACCGGTCCTACTTCGGCAACACCTCGCGCACGTCGAACGAGTCGGACCTCGACGCGTTCGAGCGCGCCGTGGCCGCCGTCGAGGCGTCCGGCAAGGACATCCCGGTCATCACCGTCCTCAAGGCCAAGAACCCGACCGTCCCGGCCGAGTTCGAGGCGAAGTCCGACGCGATCCTCGTCGGCTTCGGGGTCAGCGACCAGGCGCTCATCGAGACCGCGATCGGCCTCAACGAGCCCCAGGGGCGCCTGCCGATCGGCTTCCCGGCCTCCATGGACGCGGTCGAGAAGCAGCTGGAGGACGTCCAGGAGGACACCGAGCCGTACGTCGACGCGGCCGGCAACTCCTACGCGTTCGGCTTCGGCCTGAACTACGCGGGCCCGATCGAGGGCTGACGCACCACCCGCCGGTGCGGGCGGCCGGCAGCACGCCGGCCGCCCGCACCGGCGGACCCGGCCGCGGGGTGGGCCCGCGGCCAGCACCCACCAAGGAGCACAGAAGTGAAGCGCAACAAGGCCCTGACCTCCGCCCTCGGCGTCGTGGTCGCCCTCACCGGCGTCTTCGGCCTCACCGCCTGCGGCAGCGACGACGGCGGCGGCAGCAGCAGCAACGACTCGTCCGCCGGCGAGCAGGCGGCGTCCGAGTCGGACATCGCCGAGGACCTGGAGAACGCCCGCACCGCCGTCGCCGACGCGCTGGCCGAGGACGACTCCTGGGCCCAGATCATGCTCGCGAGCGACGTCTCGGCGCCGACCGTCAAGTACGGCCTGCTCGTGGTGCCCTACACCGCCTCCGAGGCGGCGTCCCGCATCCAGGGGACCGTCAACATCGAGGACGGCAAGTACACGATCGACGGCGACTCCGCCGAGACCGGCCAGACCTGGCAGATCGACCAGGACGGGACCATCACCGAGGTCACGGAGTAGCCCGTACACCCGCCCGTCGCCCGGTCCCGAGGGGGCCGGGCACGGGCCGGGTCCGCGGCCCGTGACAGTCCGTGCCGCGAAA
Source organism: Cellulosimicrobium cellulans (assembly GCF_007679345.1). Lineage (GTDB taxonomy): Bacteria > Actinomycetota > Actinomycetes > Actinomycetales > Cellulomonadaceae > Cellulomonas > Cellulomonas cellulans_A. Next base: position 122,306 of record NZ_VEGH01000001.1, on the reverse strand, counting down.
CCGACTGATCGTGCTGCCGCGCCGGACGGCCCCGATCGGCGCACCTAGCCTGATCGCCGGTCAGCACTCGAGGAGGAATGTTGTGAACGCCAGGGCGAAGAACGCCGATCGCGCGAAGAGGCCGATGTCGAACAAGAAGTACCTGTGGATCTGGGTGCCGGTGCTCTCGCTGGTCACCGTGATCGCGGTGGTCGCGAACATCGCGCTCGTCGTCGCCGGCGGCTGGGTCGCCTCCCAGTTCGGCTCGGGCACGTACGAGTTCACGAACGCCGAGGAGTCGGCCGACTGGGACACCGAGTACTACAGCGCGGACTTCGACAGCATCGACGACGTCGACGCCGCGGCGAAGGAGCTCGTCGAGGAGATCTCCGGCGCCGGCATCGTCCTGGCGAAGAACGAGGGCGCCGCGCTGCCCCTGGCGGCCGGGTCCAGCGTGACCATGCTCGGCCGCGCGGCCGCGGACCCCGTGTTCGGCGGCTCCGGCTCCGGCTCGGTGGACACCAACTCGGCCGTGAACGCGCGGCAGGGCCTGGAGAACGCCGGCTTCACCGTGAACGACGCCGTGTACGGCGCGATCGAGGCGTACGCCGCCGAGAACCCGCGCGGCTTCATCGAGATGGACCGCCCGGACATCTCGACCTACTTCATCGGCGAGATGCCGGTCGACGGCTACGAGGCGCAGTCCTCGTCCTTCGCCGACTACTCCGACGCCGCGGTCGTCTACATCGGCCGCCCCGGCGGCGAGGGCGGCGACCTGACCCGCGACATGTCCGACTGGGACGACAACGCGGAGCCCGGCCAGCACCAGCTCGAGCTGAACAAGGACGAGAAGGACCTGGTCGAGCTCGCCAAGGCGAACTTCGACACCGTCGTGATCGTCGTGAACTCCTCGACCACCATCGAGATGGGCGACCTGCAGGCGGACACCGGGGTCGACGCGATCCTGCTCGCCGGCTCCCCGGGCGCCACCGGCCTGAACGCCGTCGGCAGCATCCTGTCGGGCGACGTCAACCCGTCCGGGCGCACCTCGGACCTGTGGGCCGCGGACTTCACCGCCGACCCGACCTTCGTCAACTTCGGCGGGTTCCTCTACGACAACCTGTCGGTGTCCTACCCGGTGTCGGCGGTCGAGACCGCGACGTCGAACGCGACCGTGACCGACGAGGCGCCGTTCGTGAACTACGCCGAGGGCATCTACTTCGGGTACCGGTACTACGAGACCGCCGCGGCCGAGGGCTTCCTCGACTACGACGAGGCCGTCGTGTACCCGTTCGGCTACGGCCTGTCGTACACCGACTTCGCCTGGTCCGTCACGGACACGCAGGCCGGTGAGGTGGACGGCACCATCGCCGTGACCGTCGACGTGACCAACACCGGGACCGTCGCGGGCAAGGACGTCGTCGAGCTGTACTACACCGCCCCGTACACCCCGGGCGGCATCGAGAAGTCCGAGGTCGTCCTCGGCGACTTCGCCAAGACCGGCGTCATCGAGCCGGGTGCGAGCGAGTCCGTGACCCTGGAGCTCCCGGTCGAGGACATGGCGTCCTACGACTACGCGGACGCCGGCGCCTACGTGCTGGAGGCCGGGGACTACGCGATCTCGGTCCGCACCGACTCGCACACCGTCGCCGCCGGCACCGAGCCGATCACCTACACCGTCGACTCCGACGTCGTGTACTCCGGCGAGAACCACCGCTCGACCGACCTGGCCGAGGTCACCAACCAGTTCGACGACGTCTCGGCGCAGTTCAGCACCGAGCCGGAGGACGGCACGATCGTGGCGATGTCCCGCGCGGACTTCGCCGGCACCTTCCCGACCGCGCCGACCGGTGACCAGCTGGTCGCGAGCGACGCCGTCGCCGAGGGCTTCGCGGCCTGGGACGTCGACGCCGAGGCGGACGCCTTCGACGGCGAGATGCCGACGACCGGCGCCAGCACCGAGCTGTCGCTGATCGACCTGCGCGGCCTGCCCAAGGACGACCCGCAGTGGGACGAGCTGCTCGACTCGCTGAGCGTCGGCGACATGACCGACATGCTGCTCAACGGCGCGTACCAGACCGCCGCCATCGGCTCGATCGGCAAGCCGCAGACCACCGAGCCCGACGGCCCGGCCGGCTTCTCGTCCTTCATCAACTCGTCGATCAACGGCGTGGCCTACCCGTCCGAGTTCCTCATCGCGCAGACGTGGGACGTGGACCTGGGCCGCGCGATGGGCGAGATGCTCGGCAACGAGGCGATGTTCAAGGACATCAACGGCTGGTACGCCCCGGCGGCCAACCTGCACCGCTCGCCGTTCGCGGGCCGGAACTTCGAGTACTACTCGGAGGACCCGTTCCTGTCCGGCCGGATGATGACCTCGGTCGCCAACGGCGCGGCGGAGAAGGGCGTCTACACCACGCTCAAGCACTTCGCGCTGAACGACCAGGAGACCAACCGGGTCAACAACGGCATCGCCACCTGGGCGACCGAGCAGACGATCCGCGAGATCTACCTCAAGCCGTTCGAGATGGCCGTCAAGAACATCTCGATGGAGGTCCCGTACCTCGCCGACGACGAGGGCACGATCGAGACGACCACGGTCGGCTCCACCGCGATCATGAGCTCGTTCAACCGGATCGGCGCCACCTGGGCCGGCGGCTCCGAGGCGCTCATGACGAACGTGCTGCGCGGGGAGTGGGGCTTCGAGGGCTTCGCCATCTCGGACTTCAACCTCTACCCGTACATGAACCCGAACCAGAGCATCAGCGCCGGCACCGACCTGACGCTCACCTTCCAGCCGTCGAAGTCGTTCGGGGACACCTCCTCGGCCAAGGCGGTGTCGGACATCCGCGAGGCGACCCACAACATCCTGTTCACGGTCGCGAACTCCAACGCGATGAACGGGCTGGCACCGGGGGCCACGGTCTCCTACACCCCGCCCACCTGGGTCTACATCCAGATCGGCGCGTCGATCCTGGTCGGCCTGCTCGTCGTGGCCGGTGCGCTCCTGGTGACCCGGCGCGTCCTCCGGCACCGGAAGACCGCCGAGCCGGCGGCGCCGCAGGGCGACGCCGAGCCGGTCTCCGCGGGGCACTGACCCGCTGAGACGCCCTGCCGGGCCGGCAGTGCCCACCACTGCCGGCCCGGCGACCGGGGCCGCGACCCCGGACCCCCGAACCACCGCCACGCCGCACCACCGCCGAGGACGTCATGATCGAGAACCTGACCCTGCTGGAGAAGGCCGCCCTGCTGACCGGCAAGACGGTCTGGGAGACGTACGACCTGCCGCGGCACTCGGTGCGGTCGCTCTGGCTGGCGGACGGCCCGCACGGGGTGCGCAAGCAGACCGGCGCGGCGGACCACCTCGGGATCGCGGAGTCGCAGCCGGCGACCTGCTTCCCGACGGCCGCGGCGGTGGCGAACACCTGGGACCCCGAGCTGGCCGAGGAGGTCGGCCGGGCGCTGGGCGCCGAGGCCGCGGCGCAGGACGTGGACGTGCTGCTGGGTCCGGGGTTGAACATCAAGCGCTCGCCGCTGGGCGGGCGGAACTTCGAGTACTTCTCCGAGGACCCGCTGCTGGCGGGGCGGATGGCCGCCGGGTACGTGCGGGGCATCCAGTCCGCGGGGGTGGCGGCGTGCCCGAAGCACTACGCGGCGAACTCCCAGGAGCTGCGCCGGATGGCGTCGGACTCGGTGGTCGACGAGCGGACGCTGCGGGAGATCTACCTGACCGCGTTCGGGATCGTCGTCGAGACCGCGCGGCCGCGGACGATCATGTCGTCGTACAACCTGGTGAACGGCACGTACGCCCACGAGGACCCGTTCCTGCTGCAGACGGTGCTGCGCGGCGAGTGGGGCTTCGACGGCGCGGTGATCTCCGACTGGGGCGGGTCGAACGACATCGTCGCCGCGGCGGCCGCGGGCGGGACGCTCGAGATGCCGGCCGCGGGCCTCGACTCCGCCCGCCAGCTCGTCGCGGCCGTGCGGTCCGGCGCGCTCGCCGAGGCCGACCTCGACGCGCGCGCCGCCGAGGTGCTGCGCCTCGTGGCCGAGGCCCGCGAGCCCGGCACGGCCCCGGCCGTCGACGACGCCGCGCACCACGCGCTGGCCCGCCGGGTCGCGGCCCGCTCCGCGGTGCTGCTCAAGAACGAGGACGCGATCCTGCCGCTGGCCGCCGGGACCCGGGTCGCGGTGATCGGCGACTTCGCCCGCACCCCGCGCTACCAGGGCGCCGGCTCCTCCGCCGTGAACCCGACCCGCCTGGACTCGGTCCTGGACGTGATCGGCGACTCCGGGCTGGAGATGACCGCGTTCGCCGCTGGCTTCCGGCGCAACGGCACCCCCGACGCCGCGCTGCGCGCCGAGGCCGTCGAGGCGGCCCGCGGCGCCGACGTCGCCCTGCTGTTCCTCGGCCTGGACGAGATCGCCGAGTCCGAGGGCCTGGACCGGTCGACCCTCACGCTGCACGCGGCGCAGACCGAGCTGCTCGAGGCCGTGCACGCCGCGAACCCGCGCACCGTCGTGGTGCTGGCCGCCGGTGGCGTCGTCGAGATGCCGTGGCTCGGCTCCGCGCAGGCGCTGGTCCACGGCTACCTGTCCGGCCAGGCCGGTGCGGGCGGGCTGCTCGACGTGCTGACCGGCGCCGCGAACCCGGCGGGGCGGCTCGCCGAGACCGTGCCGGTGCGGCTGTCCGACACCCCGACGGCGGACACGTTCCCGGGGCAGCAGCGGACCGCCGAGTACCGCGAGGGGCTGTTCGTCGGGTACCGGTACTACACGACCGCCGGGGTGCCGGTGACGTTCCCGTTCGGCTTCGGGCTGTCGTACACCTCGTTCGCGTACTCCGGTCTGACCGCGACGGCCGACGCCGCCACGGTGACCGTGACGAACACGGGCGCCGTCGCCGGCTCGGACGTGGTGCAGGTGTACGTGCGGCGCGAGTCGTCGGGCGTGCACCGGCCGGACCGCACGCTCGCCGGGTTCGCCCGTGTCGAGCTCGCCCCGGGGGAGTCGACCACCGTCACCGTCCCCCTGGGTGACGCGGCGTTCCGGCACTTCGACGTCGGCACCGGCGCCTGGCAGGTCGAGCGCGGCACCTGGACCGTGCTGGCCGGCGCGAACGTCGCCGACCTGTCCGAGAAGGCCACCGTCGAGGTGGCCGGGACCGTGCCGCCGGTGGCGGAGGACCCGGTCCCGGTCCGGTACCGCACCGGGGAGGTGCGGCACGTGCCCGACGCCGACTTCGCGGCGCTGCTCGGCCGGCCGGTCCCGCCGGCGTCCTGGTCCGGGCCGCTGGGCGTGAACGACGCCCTCGGCCGGATGCAGACCGCGCGCAGCCCGCTGGCCCGGCTCGCCTACCGGGTGCTCGCGCTGCTGCGCGACCGCGCCGACCGCAAGGGCAAGCCGGACCTGAACATCCTGTTCCTGCTCAACATGCCGTTCCGGGCCATCGGGAAGATGACCAACGGCATGGTCAGCGCCGAGATGGTCGACGGCATCGTCCGCATCGTCAACGGCCACTTCTTCTCCGGCGCCGGCGCCACCATCCGCGGGTTCGTCCGCAACCGCCGCGCCAACCGCGCCACCGCCCGCCAGCTGCGCGGCGACGCCTGACCTCCCGGAAGAGAGACCCGCTCGCATGTTCACCCGTCTCAAGGACGCCTGGGGCCGGTTCGCCACCAAGCGTCCCGGCGTCGCCCAGTTCGTCGTCTTCTTCGTGCTGAGCAACGGCATCACCGTGCTGCAGCTCGCGCTCATGCCGCTCATCAAGTGGCTGTTCGGGATGACGGCGCTGGTCGACACGTCGTTCCAGGTGTGGCCGATCGGGTCCAACCCGGACGGTTCGCAGTACTTCGTCTTCGACTACGCCGCCGGGGCCCTGCCGGCCGGCGGGGGCGGGCTGGCATACTTCCTCGCCGTGCAGATCACCCTGCTGATCGCGCAGGTGATCAACTTCTTCGCCCAGCGCAACATCACCTTCAAGTCGAACTCCTCGGTCGCGAAGGCGGCCGGCTGGTACGCCATCGCGTACGTCGTGATCACCCTGATCGCCGCTGCCCTGCAGGGCCTGTACAAGGCGCCGATCTACGACCTGTTCATCGACACGTGGGGGATGGGCGGCACCGGTGAGACGCTGGCCGACGTCGTCACGATGATCATCAACGCGGCGATCTCGTTCTGGGTGTTCTTCCCGATCTTCAAGGTCATCTTCAAGCAGGTCCCCGAGGACGCGGCCCCGGCCGCCGCCGCGGACGCCACGGAGGTGCGCTCGGCGTGAACCCGGTGAGCCCGGTCCTGTCCGTCGTCGTCCCCGCGTACAACGCGGAGGCCTACCTCGCGCGCGCCCTGGACTCCCTCGTGGGGTTCGACGGCGTCGAGGTGCTGGTCGTGGACGACGGCTCGACGGACGGGACCGCGGCCCTGGCGCGGCGGTACGAGACCACGCACCCGGGCATCGTGCGGCTCATCTCGAAGCCGAACGGCGGGCACGGGTCGGCCATCAACGCGGGGCTGGCCGAGGCGCGCGGCGAGTACCTCAAGGTCGTTGACGCGGACGACTGGCTGGACCGGTCCGCGCTCGGGTCCGTGCTCGCGACGCTGGGCGGGTTCCTCGACTCGGGGCGGCCGGTCGACCTGCTGGTGACGAACTTCGTCTACGAGAAGGTCGGCAAGCGCACCAAGACCGTCGTGCGGTACCAGGGTGCGCTGCCGGCGGGGCGGGTGCTGCACTGGGGGCAGACCCGGCGGTTCGCCAAGCGGCAGTACCTGATGATGCACGCGCTGACCTACCGCACGCAGGTGCTGCGCGCGGCCGGCCTGGTGCTGCCCGAGCACACCTTCTACGTGGACAACCTGTACGCCCTGGTGCCGCTGGCGCACGTGTCGAGCCTGTACTACCTGGACGTCGACCTGTACCGGTACTTCATCGGACGGTCGGACCAGTCGGTGCAGGAGGCCGTGATGATCCGGCGCATCGACCAGCAGCTGCGGGTGAACCGGCTCATGCTCGAGCACCTGTCGCGGGTGCGGGTCGCCGACCGGCGGCTGCGCGCGTACCGGCTGCACTACGTCGAGATCATCTGCGCCGTCTCGTCGATCCTGCTCATCCGGGCGGGCACGCGGGGGCACCTGGCGGAGAAGGACCGGCTGTGGTCCGAGCTCCGGGCGCAGGACCCGTGGCTGTACCGCAAGGTCCGCTGGTCGGTGCTCGGGCAGATCTCCAACCTGCCCGGCCCCGCAGGGCGCCGGGTCTCGGTGCTGGCGTACCGGGTGGCGCAGCGCGCGATCGGGTTCAGCTGACCCGCACCTAGGCCGGCCGCGCCGCGCGGGCCGCCCGCAGCAGGCCCGCCACCTCGTCGTCGTGCGGCGGTGCGAAGTCCGCGTACTCCAGCCCCACCGCCTGGAACCGCGCCGGCGACCGGAGGCACACCAGCTCGTCCGCCTCGGCGGCCAGCACGGCGGCCGTGTCGGGCGGGCACACCGGCAGCGCCACGACGACCCGCCCCGCGCCGCCCCGGCGCAGCGCGGCCACGGCCGCGCGGACCGTCGACCCGGTCGCCGCCCCGTCGTCGACCACGACCACCGCCCGCCCCGCCACGGGCAGCGCGGGCAGGTCGCGCCGGAAGGCCGCCTCGCGCCGCCGCAGCTCGACGAGCTCCGCCGCGCGCACCGCGTCGAGGACCGTGGCCGGCACCCGGGCCGCGCGCAGCACCGGCTCGTGCCGCACCTCCACCACCTCGCCGCCCAGCCCGGCGAGCGCGCCCATCGCGAGCTCCGGCTGCCGCGGCAGGCCGAGCTTGCGCACCACCAGCACGTCGAGCGGCGCGCCGAGCGCCTCGGCGACCGGGACGGCCACGGGCACGCCGCCGCGGGGGAGCGCGAGCACGACGACGCCCGGCCGGGCGGGCGTGGGCGTGGGCGGGCCGGGCGGCGACGCGGGCGGGCCGGGGGCAGGGTCGGCGGGAGCGGCGGCCCTCGCGGAGGCCGCGAGCCGCCCCGCGAGCGCGGCGCCCGCCTGCGCCCGGTCCGCGAACGGCTCCCGACCCATGGTGCCCCCGACGCTACGCGCCCCGGCGCCCGACCGGTGCGCGTCCGGCCCCGCGCCCGGGCGCCTCCCCATCCTCGTGAGGTCGGCACACCCTGATGAGGTCGTCACACACGAGTGACGACCTCATCAGCGTGTGCCGACCTCACGCGCTCGCGCAGGGCCGTCAGCGCTGCATGACCGAGCCGCACGTCAGGTCGAGGATCGCGCCGGTGACGGCGCCCGCGCGGTCCGACGCCGCGAACGCCGCCGCGTCCGCCACCTGCTGCAGCGTCGGCATGCGGTCGAGCGCGGTGCCCTCGGTCATGAACCGCTCGGCCTCCCGCGCCGCGGGGGTGCGTTCGCCCCACGTCTCCGGCAGCGCGTCCGGCCGCAGGCACACCACCCGGACCCCGTGCCGGCCGACCTCGCCCGCCAGTGAGCGGGTCAGCTCCTCGACCGCCGCGCACGCCACCCCGAACCCGCCGGTCGCGTGGAACCGCCGGTCCCGGCCCGCCAGCGCCGCCGCCGAGGTGGACAGCGTGAGGATGGCCCCCGACCCCGCCTTCGTCATGTGCCGCGCGGCCGCGGTGGCGGTGCAGAACTGCGAGCGGAGGCCGGTCATCGCGGGCAGCAGGAAGTCGTCGACCGGCATCTCGCGCAGCGGCGTCCCCTGGAGGTCGCCCCGCAGGCTGGTCGCGTTGAGGCTGACGTCGAGCCGGCCGTGCTCGGCGACCACGGCGCCGACGTGCGCGTCGACGGCCCCGGGGTCGGCAGCGTCCACGACGGCGACCTCCACGTGCCCGCCCGCTCGGCGGACGTCGTCGGCGACCGCGTCCAGCGGATCGCGCCGGCGGCCGACGAGCACCACGTGCGCGCCCTCCCGCGCGAATGTCCGGGCGGCCGCGCCGCCGACCGCGCCGGCCGCCCCGTAGACGACCGCGATCCTGTCCTCGAGCAGCATGCCCACCCCCGGTCCGTCGGGCGGGGCCGCTCCGTCGCGTCCCCGCTGCGCGCCAGTCTCCCGCGCCCGCACCCCACCGCGCGGCGCGTTGGGGCACGCGCGGCGGCACGCGCCGATAGATTGAATATGATCGAACGACATCGACGGAGGTCACGCGTGGTGCTCTACCGGCAGGTCTACGACGCCTTGCGCGACCGCATCGCGGACGGCACGTACGCCGTCGGCGACAGGCTCCCCTCCGAGGCCGAGCTGTCCCAGGAGTACTCGGTCAGCGCGATCACGGTGAAGCGGGCCCTGGACCTGCTGCGGGCGGACGGCCTGATCGTGCGGCGCCCGCGGCTCGGGACGTTCGTGACCAGCGCCCAGCCGCAGACCCCGCGGGCGCCCGGCTCGGCGCCCGCCCGGCCGTTGATCGGCTGCGTGGTCACGAACTTCGACGACACGTTCGGCAGCCGCGTGCTCGAGGGCCTGCTGGCCGGCGCCGGGACCGACGACCACCTCGTGCTCATGCGGTCGTCGGGCGACGTCGACGTGGAGGACGCGAGCATCCGGTCGCTGCTCGACGCGGGCGTCTCGGGCCTCGTGCTGCAGCCGTCGTCGTCCGAGTACATCCCGCCCGCGGCGCTCGAGCTGGTGACCCGCCGGTTCCCCCTGGTGATCCTCGACCGCGTCTACGACGGCATCCCGGTGTCGTCGGTGCGGTCGGACAACCTCGCGGGGGCGATCGCGGCGACGGCGCACCTGTTCGAGCTCGGGCACACGAGCGTCGGGTTCGTCAGCGCCGCCAGCCACGTCTCCACGAGCGAGGAGCGCCGGAACGGCTGGGTGCACGCGCACGCGGCGTTCCACCGGACGCTCGACGACACCGCGGAGCTGCGGGCCATCGGCTCGACCGTCCCCGGCAGCACGGTGACCAAGGAGGAGGACGTCGAGCGGCTCGTCGACTTCGTCCGTGCCCACCCGCACGTCACCGGCTACCTCGCGGCGGAGTACAACATCGCGCTGCTGCTCCGGGAGGCGTGCCGCCGGCTCGGCCTGCGGGTGCCGGAGGACGTGTCGGTGGTGTGCTTCGACCACCCGGACGCGGCGTTCGACGACGGGCTGTTCCGGTTCACGCACGTCCGGCAGCAGCAGGCCGCGCTGGGCGAGCGGGCGATCGAGGGGGTGCGCCGGCAGCGGGCCGACCGCAGCGCCGTGGAGAAGGTGCTGCTCCCGACGGAGCTGGTCGCCGGGTCGTCGACCGCGCCCCCGCCCGCGGGCTGAGCCGTCGGGCGGGGGCGCGGCGCTCACCCCTCGGCCGCGGCGACCCGCTCCCGCGCCGGGTACCCCGCCTCGATCCGGCCGCGCTGCTCCACGGCCATGATCGCGCTGAGCAGGGTCGAGTACGGGATCGGCCCGCTGGTCGACCGGCTCCAGTCGTTGCCCGGGCGCAGCCTGCCGTCGTGCAGCCCGTGCGTCACGAGGGCGTCGGTGCCGGCGCGGACGAACGCCTCGAGCGCCGACCGGTCGTCCCCCGGGGGCAGCACGGCCAGCAGGGTGCCGAGGTACCGGTAGAACACGCCCTTGAACAGCCCCTCGTCCCCGCCGTCGCCCTCGTCCCGGAACACGGTGCCGTCGCTGAGCTCGGTGATCGCCGTGCGCGCGGTCCGCACGGCCCGCGCCAGCGCCGACGGGTCGCCGGTCGTGCGCCACTGCTCGACCAGGGCGCCGATGTAGAGCCCCTGGTTGTAGGTGAAGCGCCACTGGACGTCGACGCGCCCGTCGCCCTCCCGGTTGACGCCGTCCTCGACGAACCCGTCGGGCCCGACCAGCGTCCGCTCCAGCCAGCCGAGCGCGGCCTGCGCGTAGGACCGGAACGCGCGCGACCCGGGATCGTCGACCGCGCGGTCCAGGCGCAGGGACAGGATCACGAGCGGGCCGTTCGCCGGGGTGTTCTTGTACGCGAGCTGCTGCTTGCGCCACGCGAGGCTCGCGCCATGCTCGTCGTTCCAGCCGTGCTCGACGACGTGGTCCCAGATCGCGACGGCGTCGGCGAGCGGGCGCGGGTCGCCGTCGGCCTCGTGCAGCCGCAGCAGCGCGAGCGCGAACCACAGCATGTCGTCGAAGTAGTCGTTGAACAGCGAGCCGCCGTTGCGCTCGACGATGTTGTCGACGGTCTCCCGCGCGCGGTCGAGCCACCGCGGGTCGCCGGTGCGCTCCCAGGCGTCCACCCGTACGTCGACGACGTGGGCGAGCCACCAGTAGTTGAAGGTCGCCGGCTGGCCGGTGCCGGCGGGGTGGCTGTTGTGCAGGTGCTGCGGCCAGGGTGCGCCGAAGAAGTGGTCCAGGCTGTCCTGGGCCAGGTCGGCGACCCGACCCCAGTCGCGGTCGTCGGTGGTGGTCATCGGTGGTTCCCGTTCTCCGAGTGGTGCGGTGCGGTGCCCGGCCCGCGCCGCCGAGGAGGCGGTGCGGGCCGGGTGCGGGGTGCGGGCGGCCGGCTCAGCGCGCGGCGGCGAGCAGCGCGTCGCCCTGCTCCTGGGCCTGACGGAGCGCCTGCTCGGCGGACAGCTCGCCGGCCATGAACTGCTCGAGGGCGGGCACCAGCGCCTTGCCCTCGACGTCCGAGAAGCCCTCGACGCTCGGCCGGACCTGGGCGTAGTCCATGGTCTCGATGAACGCGGCGTACCGCGGGTCCTCGGTGAAGAACGGGTCGTTCGCCGCCTCGACGTTCGCCGGGATCCAGCCCGAGACCTCGCCGAACGCGACGCCGTTCTCCGGCTGCGTGGTCCACCAGCGCATGAACTCCCAGGCGCCCTCGGGGTTTCTCGCGCCCTCCGGGATGACCAGGCCGAACCCGCCCATGTACGCGCCCGGACCGGCCGGCCCGCTGGGCGGCTGGACGACCGAGTAGTCGAGCCCGTCCACCTGGTCCAGCGTCGCCAGGGCCCACGGCCCGTCGAGCTTCATCGCGACGGTGCTCTCGGCGAACGGGTCGGTGCCGTCGCCGAACCCGAGCTCGTACACGCCCTCGTCCATCAGGTCCTGCCAGAGGGCGAGCACCTCCAGCCCCTCGGGGCTGTTGAATGCCGTCGCGGTCTCGTCGTCGTTCAGCAGCGAGCCGCCGGCCTGGGTGAGGAACATGTTGAACAGGCCGGGGTCGCTCAGGTCGAAGCCCGCGCGCTCCAGGGTGCCGCCGTCCCGCCGGGTCAGCGCCACCGCTGCCGCCTTGAGCTCGTCCCAGGTGGTCGGCGCGGTGACGCCGGCCTCGTCGAGCGCCGTCTGGTTGACCAGCAGCGACCGGTTGTCGACCAGCAGCGGCAGGCCGTACAGGGCGCCGTCGACCTCCATCTCGCCGAGGGCGGGGGCGTAGAACGCGTCCAGGTCGACGTCGTCCGCGGCGACCATGTCGTCGATCGGCGCCAGGGCGCCCTTCGGGGCGTACAGCGACGTCTGGTACCGGTCCCAGAGCACGACGTCCGGCACGGCGCCGCCGGCGAGGGCGGTCAGCAGCTTCTCCTCGACGAGGCCCTGGGACACGTACTCGACCTCGTAGTCGTCCTGCGAGGCGTTGAACGCGTCGGCCTGCTCCTCGAGCTGGGCGACCTGGTCTCCGGACCAGGAGCCCCAGAACACGACGGGCTCGGGGCCGTCACCGGAGCCGGTCCCGCCGCCGTCACCACCGCCGCTGCTGCAGGCGGTGACGGTGAGCAGGGACGCGAGCGCCAGGGCGACGCCGGTGGTGGTAGATCTCCTCATCGAGCTCTCCTCAGGGATGGGTCGGGGCGTGCGGGGGTCAGGGGAAGGGCAGGGTGGGGGGTCACTTGCTGCCGACGTGGGCGACGCCCTCGATGATCCAGCGCTGCGCGACCAGGAAGACCACGAGCACGGGCAGGCTGGCGACGACCGTCCCGGCCATCAGCGGCCCGAACGCGGTCTCGTAGTCGTTGACGAACGACGACAGCCCGACCTGGACGGTCATCATCGACGGGTCGTTCAGCACGATCAGCGGCCACAGGAAGTTGTTCCAGCCGGCCTGGAACGACAGGATCCCGAGCACCGCCAGGCCGGCGCGGGCCAGCGGGAAGTACACCTGCACGAAGATGCGGAACTCGCTCGCGCCGTCGATGCGCGCGGCCTCGCCGAGCTCGTCCGGCAGCGTCTCGAAGAACTGCTTCATGAAGAACACCGCGAACGCCCCGGCCGCGCCGGGCACGATCACCGCCGCGTAGGTGTTGAGCAGGCCGAGCCCGCCCTGGCCGAGCAGGTCGTTGCCGCCTGCGAGCGGGAAGTGCCGCAGGATCAGGAACGTCGGGATCATCGTGACGATGCCCGGGATCATCAGCGACGACAGGAACAGCGCGAACACCCCGGCGCGGCCCCGGAACCGGAGCTTGGCCAGCGCGTAGCCGCCGAGCCCGCCGAAGAACACGTTCGTCACCGCACCCCCGACGCCGAGGACCAGGGAGTTGACGAAGTACCGGCCGAACGGCACGTCCTGGAACACCCGGGCGAAGTTGTCCAGCGTCGGGTTGTCGGGGATCAGCGACAGCGCGCCGGACAGGATCTCGGTGGCCGGCTTGAACGCGGTGGCGAGGGTCCAGACCAGGGGCGCGACCATGACGACCGCGAGGACCGTGACGGCGACGTACCAGACCGCGGCCCCGAGGCGCCGGCGGCGGGAGCGCGGCCGCGGGCGGGCGGTCGGCGGGTTCGGCGCGGCCGCGGGCGCCGGGCGCTCGGCGACGGCGGTCATCGGGCGGCCACCGTGCTCGGCACCGCGGCGGGCACGCGCCGTCTGCGGACGCGGCCGCTGTCGCCCGGCCGGTTCAGCCGCGCGTTGACCAGCGAGAACACCAGGATGATGAGGAACAGCACGAACGACAGCGCCGAGGCGTAGCCCATCTCGAGGGAGCCGAAGCCCTTGTTGTAGATGTAGTAGACCATCGTCACCGTCGAGTTCCCGGGCCCGCCCTTCGTGAGGACGTAGGCCTGGTCGAACACCTGGAACGCGCCGATGATCAGCAGCGTCGAGACGAGGAACGTGGTCCGGGTGAGCGACGGCAGGGTCACGTACCGGAACTGCTGCCACAGGTTCGCCCCGTCGAGGCGGGCCGCCTCGTAGAGGTCGCCGGGCACGCCCTGCAGGCCGCCCAGGAAGATGATCATGTTCGTGCCGAACCCGGCCCACACGCTCATCAGCACGATCGCGGTCATCGCCCACTGGGAGTCGTAGAGCCAGCGCGGGCCGTCGATGCCGAACCAGCCGAGCGCGACGTTGAGCAGGCCCTTCTGGGGGTTGAGCAGCCAGTACCAGATGGTCGCGGTGGCGACCGTGGACGAGACCACCGGGATGTAGAACAGGGTGCGGAACAGCCGGACGGCCCGGTACGAGCGGTTCAGCAGCAGCGCGGTCCCCAGGGCGACGACGAGCCCGAGCGGCACGTACATCAGCGTGTACCGGGCGGTGTTCCGCAGCGCCGTCCAGAAGAACGCGTCGTCCCAGATGCGCGCGTAGTTCTCCCAGCCGACCCAGGCGGTGTCGCCGATGATCGCGTAGTCGGTGAGGCTGATGACCGCGGCCATGCCCATCGGCAGCAGCATGAACACCACGAACAGCGCGAGCGGCACCGCGAGGAACCACCAGCCGGCGCGACGCATCTGGCGCGCGGTGGCGCTGACCGGCCGCTGCGCGGGTGCTGGCCGCGGTGCCCGCGCGGGCGCGGTGGCCACCGCCCCGGTCACGACGCGCTCCCGGCCACGGTGCGCGGGGCGGGCGTGGGGCGAGCGGCGGTGCGCAGCCCGGCGACCTCCAGCACGAGCTCGCAGAACATCGCGTCGGCCCAGGAGAACCACTCCCGGGTGAACCGGGTCGGGTCGTCCTTGTGGAACGACTCGTGCGTCGACCCGGTGCCGGCGTCGGTGGCCAGCAGGGTGTCCAGCAGCCGCGCGCGCTCGGCGTCGTCGGTGCTGGTGAGGCCCTCGAGCGCGAGCGCGATCGGCCAGATGTGGTCCGGCGGGGTGTGCGGGCTGCCGAGCCCGCGCGCCGCGGTCCCCACGAGGTACGTGGGGTTGTCCGGGCCGAGCACGAACTCCCGGGTGGCCAGGTACAGCGGGTCCTCCGGGGAGCACCACCCGAGGTAGGGCAGCGACAGCAGGCTGGGCACGTTCGCGTCGTCCATCAGCAGCGCGCCGCCCAGCCCGTCGACCTCGTACGCGTAGATCGCACCGTGTCCCGCGACCTCGACGACGCCGTGCTCGGCGATGCCGCGCTCCAGCTCGCTGCGCAGGGCGCGGGCCTCGGCGGCGAGGTCGGGGTCGCCGAGGACGTCGTCGGCCGCGTCGGCGACGTCCGCCAGCACGACGGACGCGAACGCGTTCCCCGGAACGAGGTACCCGTACCGGCAGGCGTCGTCGCTCGGGCGGAACCCGGACCAGGACATCCCGGTGACCGCGGTCGGCGTCCCGCGCCCGTCGCGGACCAGGGTGTCCGACGGCGGGCAGTCGTCCCGCTCGAACCGGTACGGCGAGCGGGCCTCGTGGTCCTGCTCGGTGCGCCACAGCGCGATCGTCGCCCGGGCGGCGGCGCGGTACCGCTCGTCGAGGTGGTCGGTGCGGCCGGTCACCCGCCGGATGTCCGCAGCGAGGTGCAGCGGCGCGCAGAGCGAGTCGATCTCGTACTTGCGCTCCCACACCCACGGCGACTGCTCCGTGCGGTCGCCCGCGTGCCCGGCGCCGGTCGGGCCGGCGTTGAACGCGTTCGCGTACGGGTCCCGGACCACCTGGTCGAGCTGCCGCCGGTTCACCGCGACCAGCAGGTCGGACACCTCGGCGTGGTCGTCCGCGACGTGCAGGTAGGGCGCGAGCTGGGCGCTCGAGTCCCGCAGCCACATCGCCGGGATGTCCCCGGTGACCACGAACGCCGTGCCGTCGGGCTGGGGCTGCACCGTGCGGCGCAGCGTGTCGCCGTAGGCGGCCTCGAACCGCTGCGCCGTGGTCGCGTCGGTGCGCTCCCGGACGGCGGTGCCGACCTCGCGGACGAGGTCCTCGATCCATCGAGCCACGTGCTCCTCCGTTGTCGTCATCGACCCGCCGCGCCGTCGCGGCGAGAGTGAGCATGTTGAATATATGTGATGAACCAAGTGCGGCGCAACGGTGCCCCTGCGAGATGAAGCCCGTGTGGCAGGCATTGGTGCCCACGCCGACTCCTGAGTTCAGGGGTTGACTCCGCGCCGGCGAGTCGCCACGGTGGATTCAATATACGTAGCGCTCGAGGAGGAGCACATGCGTCAGAAGACCCGCCGTCGACCCGTCCTGCAGGTCGCGGCCGCGCTCGCGGTCGCCGCCCCGCTCGCACTCGCACCAGCCGCCCCTGCCGTCGCCCTGACCGCCGATCAGGCCACCGAGGCGTTCGACGCCTTCGTGGACGTCTACTGGGACCCCGGCGCCGAGTACTTCTTCACCTACAGCGACCACCAGGTGCACCCCGAGCACGCGCACGGCCCGCAGGGCGGGCTCTACACCGACTACTGGTGGGAGGCGCAGCTCTGGGAGATGGTCATGGATCGCTACGAGCGCACCGGCGACCCGGAGGCGCGGGCGATGATCGACGACGTCTACGACGGGTTCCGGGCGGCCTACCGCGACCCGCTCGCCAACGACTGGAACGACGACATCGGCTGGTGGGCGCTGGGCAGCACCCGCGCGTACGAGCTGACCGGCGACGAGCGCTACCTGGCGGCCGCGGAGGACCTGTTCGCGTTCGTCTCCGCGCACGAGGACGACACGTACGGCGGCGGCATCTGGTGGAAGAACGTGGACGTCGGCGACGGCACGCGGAACCAGAAGAACGTCGCGACCAACGCGCCCGCAGTGGTGACGGCCATGCGGCTGCACGCCGCCACCGGCGACCCCGCCTACCGGGACACGGCGGTCCGGCTGTACGGCTGGCTCGACGCCGGGTTCCACCTCGGCGGGCAGTTGCGCGACCACGTCGAGGGCGACGGCACCTACGTCGACTGGGACTGGACCTACAACCAGGGGACGTTCGCCGCCGCCGCGCTCGAGATGTACCTCGACACCGGTGACGCCGTGTACCTCGACGACGCGACGGGTGCCGTGGACTGGGCGATCGCGCACCTGACCTCCTCCGGCACGTTCCTCCGGGAGGGCGTCGACGACGCGGGAGGCTTCAAGGCGGTGCTGACGCGCGCCGTGCGGGCGCTGGTCGACGAGGCGGGGCAGGCGCAGTACGAGGCGGTGCTCACCGCGAACGCATCCCAGGCGGCGCGGCAGGTCAACGCGCAGGGGATCGGCGGGTACGACTGGACGGCGCCCGCGCCGGACCTCGGCACGACAGCGATCCAGAGCCTGGCGGCGGCGGCGACGGTCGCCGTCCTCCAGCACGCGGAGCCGGACGGCAGCACCGGTGTCGTCGAGGGCACCGGCGAGTACCAGGCCGAGAACGCCGAGCGGTCGGGGATGGGTTCCGAGAGCAGCTCCGACGGGTACACCGGCCGTGGCTATCTCGCGGGCTGGGTGGACGACGGCAGCGCGGTCACCTTCCACGTGCACGTCGCCGACGCCCGGAACTACGCGCTCGCGCTCCGCTACGCCGCGGCGGCTGGTGCGGCCACGCGGTCGCTCGTCGTGAACGGGGCGGCGACGTCCGTCGCGTTCCCCGGGACGAGCTCGTGGGCCGACTGGCGCGAGGTGACGGTCGACGTGCCACTCGCAGCCGGTCACAACACCGTGGTGCTCGCGGTCGACGCCTCCGCAGGGGACGGCAACTACCTGAACCTCGATCGGCTCGTCGTGCCGCTGGGCGCCGGACTCGACCCGGCGCCCGTGCCCGACCCGGCGCCCGTGCCCGACCGGGAGCCCGGTCCGGAGCCGGGCGCGGGCGGGGCAGCCGGCGTCGAGGCGTCGGGCGGCGGGCCGGAGGGGGTCGTGGCGTCCGGATCCCGGAGCGCGCCGACCGTGGCCCTCGCGGGCACGGGGGTCTCGGTCGCGAGCGCGGTCCTGATCGCGGCTGCGCTGGCCGGCGCGGGGATGGCGCTGCTGCGCGGGAGCGCGCGGGCCTGCGGCGGCGACTGACGTCCCGACCGCCGCGCATCGGCTGAGCGCGAGCGGGGTGGCGCCGAGTCTCCGGATCGCGCCTCCGTCGCACCTGAACAGTGCAGGCGCAGAGCGGAGACTCGGCGGCGAGGGCCGCGGTCGCGCGCACTCGGGCGCGCGTCAGGGGAGCGGGGTCGGCTCGTCCAGCGTGGCGGTCGGGGCGTCCGTCGGGGTCGGCGTCGCGCCGTCCGTCGGGGTGATCGTGATCGTGATGGTCACCGTCGCGGTCGAGCCGAACTGCGCCGACGCGAACCCTGCCGCCGGGCCGAGGAGCGCGGCGCCGACCAGGAGCGTCGCCAGCACCAGCCGGCCCCAGCGGCCGAGCAGCGGCGCCTCGCCCGCGTCCGGCGCCGCGGCCGCCCCGCTGGCCGCGCCCGCCCCGCCTGCCGCGCCCGCCCCATCCGTCGCGCCGCCGGCGCCCGCCGCGCCACCGGTCGCCTCCCGCGCCCCCGCCGCGGGGCGCCGGTCAGCCGAGCAGGAGCGCATCGTCGTGCCGGTCGCGTGCGGAGGGCCGGCGTTCGCCGGCGGCCCGGCGTGCCCGCCGGTCGTCGAGCAGGGACAGCACCTCGAGCGCCGCCAGCGCCGCGAGCGGCGGCACGAGCATGACGGCGCGCCCCTGGGCGGACCCGGCCCAGTCGAGGACCCAGCCCCACCGCGGGTACACGTCGAGGATGATGCCGCGCACCTGGCTCAGCGGGGTGGCGTTCGGGTCGGGCCGCGTGTTGGCGTCGCCCTTGGTGTAGATGTACGGCCGGGTCAGCGCCTCGCCCGTCTCGGGGTCGTAGGCCTGGACCATGCGGCCGGTCGCCTGGTCCTGCTGGAGGACGGGCAGGTTCCGCAGCGCGACGATCCGGTGGGTCACGAGCTGGTCGCCGCCGGCGGGCCAGAACGTGGCGACCTGGCCGACGCGCAGCTGCGACGGGTCGTCGATCCGCCGCATGACGACGGCGTCACCGGCGTCGAACGAGCCCTGCTCGGGGCCCGACATGGAGCCGGAGGTGACGATCAGCAGCCGCTGCCCGTTGGCCTGGAACCACAGCGGGACCGCGAGCGAGGTGGCGTAGGCGAGCCCGCACACGACGATGACCGTCCACAGCGCCGTGCGCAGCGCGCGGCGGCCGCGGGACTGCGCGGTGGCGTGCCGCGGTCGCTCCGGGTGGGGTGCCCGGCGCTCGACCGTGGGGGCCGGCCTCGTGGTCATCTGCGTCTCAGCGCCTCCGGCGGGCTCAGCGGTGCGGGTCGGTGGGGTCCTGCTCGGCCGCGAACGTCAGCTGCAGGTCGGCGCTGGCGTTCTGGTACTCGTTGCCGATGGTGTCCGGGACCGACACCCGGACGCACAGGTCCTCGGTGGCGGCGGAGAACAGCGACCGGCCGACCGGGACGATCTCCGTGGCGGTGCCCGCGAGCCCGGCGCCGGACGACCCGATCGGGGCGGCCCCGTCGACGCCCGCGGCGGTGCACTGCGCGGCCGGGAGGGCGTACACGTCGAGGGACAGGGTCCCGGCGAGGCCGGACGCGTCGCTGGTGGCGGCGTACTGCACGCCGTAGACGAGGGCCAACGAGCCGGCGTTGGTCACGGTGACCGGGCTGTAGATCTCGTCGCCGGGGGCCAGGTTCCCGGGCGGCAGCGTGAAGGCGGCGTCCTCGCCGGCCTCGACGTCGACCGAGCCCGTGATGATCCCGGAGCGGCCGGTGTCGTCGTTGTCCGTGAAGATCGCGGACGTGACGAGCGAGGTCATGCCGAGGGCGGCCATGCCGAGGATCCCGGCGGTCGCGACCAGGCGGCGGCGCCGTGCCGGGTCCCGCCGCGGCGGCGGGGGCGTGATCATCTCGCGGAGCAGCTCGTCCATCCGGGTGGTCATCCTCACGGGTGATCGGAACGGGTGTTACCAGGGCCTATCGGACGAATGGTCGCGCACCTTGAGGCGTTCTGCCCGATTCGCGAGTGAAGTCATGTGACGGCGTGTCGCGAGGCGGGGTCACGCGGCAGGTCCTCGGGCCGCAGCCGGTCGGGCGCGACGGCGGGGGAGTACAGGTAGCCCTGCGCCTGGTCGACGGTGAGCCGGCGGAGCGACTCGGCGGTGGTGGCGTCCTCGACGCCCTCCGCGACCACCTGGAGACCGAACGAGTGCGCCAAGTCGACCATCGCCTTGACGATGACCTCGGAGCCCCCGCGCCCGGTGGCGGCGAGGTCCGAGACGAACAGCCGGTCGATCTTGAGGCCGTGCACCGGCAGGTCGCGGAGCTGGGAGATCGAGGTGTTGCCGATCCCGAAGTCGTCGATCGACACGCGCACGCCGGCGTCGCCGAGGCGGTGCAGCACCGGCACCACCCGCGACGGGTCGCTGACCAGCGCGGTCTCGGTGATCTCGACCTCCAGCAGCTCCGCCGGGACGTCGTGCCGGGCCAGCAGGTCCTCGATGACCTCGACGACGGCGTGCGAGGTGACGTCGTGCGCGGACAGGTTCACCGCGACCGGGACGGGGTCGCCCTGGGTCCGCCAGGCGGCGAGCTGCGCCACCGACACCCGCAGGGCGTAGCGGGTGAGGTCGTGGATGAGCCCGGACTGCTCGGCGAGCGGCACGAACAGGTCGGGCGGCAGCATCCCGCGGGTGGGGTGCCGCCAGCGCATGAGCGCCTCGAGGCCGACGGTGCGGCCGGTGCGCAGGTCGATCTTCGGCTGGTAGTGCAGCTCGAGCTCGTCGTCGACGCCGAGCGCGCGGTGCAGGTCGCCGAGCAGCACGAGCCGCGCGGGGGAGGAGTCGTCCTCCTCCGGGGAGTACACGGAGACGCCGAGCCGGTGGGTCTTGGCCGTGTACATGGCGACGTCGGCCATCCGCATCAGCGAGGACGCGTCGTCGGCGTGGTCGGGCAGGCAGGCGACGCCGATCGAGGTGTCCACGTGCAGGGCGAGGTCGCCGAGCATGAACGGCGGCACGAACAGCTGCCGCACCCGGCGCGCGGCGGCGTCGGCGTCGGCCACCGAGCGCACGTCCGTCAGCACGATGGCGAACTCGTCGCCGCCGAGCCGCGCGACCATGTCGTGCTCGCGCAGGGCGCCGCGCAAGCGCTGGGCGACCTGCTCCAGCAGCTCGTCGCCGCGGTCGTGGCCGAGGGAGTCGTTGATGTCCTTGAACCGGTCGACGTCCAGCAGCGCGAGGCCGACGGTCGTCCCGGCCGCCTCGGAGTCGGCGATGGACCGCTCGAGCTTGTCGGCGAGCATCCGGCGGTTCGGCAGGCCGGTGAGCGAGTCGAGCAGCGCGAGGCGGGCGTTCTCCAGCGCGGACGACTGCAGGCGGCGGGACGCGTTCCACACGGTGCGGAACAGCAGCAGCCAGAGCAGGACGAGGCCGCCGACGACCACGAGCGTCACGGTGCGGGTCGCGCTGGCGACGGCGTCGGTGGTCCCCTGGTAGTCGAGCATGACCTCGGCCGCGCCGACGACGACGCCGTCGTGCCGCACCGGGACGTAGACGTCGAGCAGCGTCGACTCCGACCCGCCGAACTCCTCGCCGCGCACCTCGGTGACGACGCGGGCGTCGGGCTCGCGCTGGCGGACCGCGGCGTCGAGCCGCTCGCCGTCGGGGAAGCCGGTGGCGTCCGCCTGCGAGTCGTAGAGCAGGGTCGAGTCGACGGTCCACAGCCGCAGCCGGCGCAGCTCGCGGAACCCGGCGACCTGCTCCGAGACGGCGGCCGCCTGCTCGGGGGCGAGCACGCCGATCGTGAACGCCTCCTCGGGCACCGAGGCGGAGGCGTAGGACTCGATGCTGCGGGCGAGCGCGATGCCGTCGCGCTGCGCCTGGTCGCGCATGACGTTGCCGGTGACCCAGACGAGCGCCACGCCGAGCGCGAGCATGGCGACGACGCTGACGACGGCGAAGTACCGGGTCAGGGGCCAGCGCCGGGTCGGGGTAGCCAGCTCAGCCTCGTCTGCTCGTAAGGGCGCGTCCGGCGCGGGTCCGCACCGGTCTCGGGGCCGAGGGTAGGTGCCGCTGCCGGAAATGGCGAGAAGATCCGCGTTGTGGCGTTTCGCCGGTTTTGCCCACGGGCGGCGGGTCGGCGCGCCGCCAACGGGTGAGAAGCTGTCGCGACACGGACCGCCACCCGTTCGGAGCACGTGCGCGCGCCCGGCTCGGGGTAACGTCGCCCCGCCCACGCCCTGACCACACCCCTCCGGACGGACCTGCCTGCATGCACGAGCTCGCGCTCTGCTCGGTCGAGCACGACGGCCACGCCGTCCTCAGCGGCTACGTCCGCACGTTCGAGGACGGCGTGCTCTGGGCGGGGTTCGAGGGCATCGTGCGCGGGGTCTCCGAGGGCGACGTCTACCTGCTCCGCGTGCTCGACGACGCGCGCGGCGAGTGCGTCTACCAGGGCGAGGTCGCCCGGATCACCGCGGACACCGTGGCGTTCGTCGGGGTCGAGCTGCTCTCGACGCTGCAGAAGCGCGCGGTCGCCCGGGTGGCGGTGCACGTGGAGGTGCAGGGGTTCGCGCGGCTCGCCGCAGAGCCGGAGGAGCACGGGCACGGCCCTGCGGCGGGCGGCGCGGCGGAGGTCGCCGGGGACGACGCCGAGGCTGCCGGCGAGGGCGACGAGATCCCGTTCGTGTTCACCGTCCTCGACGTCTCCGCGCACGGGATGCGTATGATGAGTCAGACCGAGCTGCCTGTCGGCAGCGAGGTGAGGTTCGTCTTCCCCGAGCTGTCCGCCGCGTTCTGGCTGCAGGCGGTCGTCGTCCGTGCCCAGCCCTCGCGCTCCGGGACGCACTACGGCTGCCGGTTCGTGGAGACCTCCACCCGGGAGACGGACGAGCTGTTCTCCTACGTCCTGCGCACGCAGGGCGCCCAGCGCCGCCAGCAGAAGCTCGCCTGACCGAGCCGCCGGCGCCGGTCGCCGCCCCGCGCGCAGCGGCCGCGGACCCCCCGACCACCGCCGGAAAGGCGCCCCTTCATGCCTCGCTTCACCGACCTCGGCGTGCCCGCCGCTCTCGCGCAGTCCCTCGCGCAGCGCGGGATCACCGAGCCGTTCCCCATCCAGACGGCCACGCTGCCGGACACCCTCGCCGGGCGCGACGTGCTCGGCCGCGGCCGCACCGGCTCCGGCAAGACCATCGCGTTCGCGCTGCCGGTCGTCGCCCGGCTCGCCGACTCGAAGGCCCAGCGTGCCAAGGCCCGTCCCCGCGCGCTGATCCTCGCCCCGACCCGCGAGCTCGCGACCCAGATCCACGCGACCGTCGAGCCCCTGGCGACCACCGCCGGCCTGTCGTCGACCACCGTGTTCGGCGGGGTCGCGCAGAGCCGTCAGGTGAGCGCGCTGAACGGCGGCATCGACGTGCTCGTCGCCTGCCCCGGCCGGCTCGAGGACCTCATCAAGCAGGGCCTGTGCTCCCTGGACGCGGTCGAGATCACCGTGCTGGACGAGGCGGACCACATGGCCGACCTCGGCTTCCTGCCCGTCGTGAAGCGCCTGCTCGACCGGACCCCGCGCGGCGGCCAGCGGCTGCTGTTCTCCGCCACGCTGGACAACGGCGTGGACACGCTCGTGAAGCGGTACCTCGACCGCCCGACGACGCACTCGGTCGACCCCGAGGTCGCGCCGGTGTCGACCATGACGCACCACGTGCTGGCGGTCGCCGACGCGGACGCCAAGAAGGAGGTCGTCCGCGAGCTCGCCTCCGGCACCGGCCGCCGGGTGCTGTTCACCCGCACCAAGCACCAGGCCAAGAAGCTGGCCAAGCAGCTCACGCAGGACGGCGTGCCCGCGGTCGACCTGCAGGGCAACCTCGGCCAGGGCGCGCGCGAGCGGAACCTCGCGGCCTTCACGTCCGGCGAGGTGAAGGTGCTCGTGGCGACCGACATCGCGGCGCGCGGCATCCACGTCGACGACGTCGAGCTGGTCGTGCACGTCGACCCGCCCGCCGAGCACAAGGCGTACCTGCACCGCTCCGGCCGCACGGCGAGGGCGGGCTCCGGCGGCGACGTCGTCACGGTGATGCTCCCGGAGCAGGCCGGCGACGTCCGGGACCTGACCCGCAAGGCCAAGATCACCGCGACCCCGCAGCGCGTCGCGCCGGGCTCGCCGGTCGTCGCGGCGCTGGTCGGCGAGGTCGCGGCCCACGTGGCCCCGGCCCCGGCCGCGGCGCCCGCGCAGCCGTCCCGGTCGCGGGGCGGTTCGGGCGGCCGGGGGACGTCGGGCGCCGCGGCGTCCGGCGGTGCCGGCGCGTCGGGCGGCCGCGGTCGTCGCGGCGGCGGCGCGGGTTCGCGTCCGGCCACCGCGGGCTCGCGTCCGGCCGAGGGCGGCCAGCGCGCCGCCCGGGGCGCGACCGCGACGTCCGGCCGTGGCGCGGGCGCTCCCGCCGGAGCGGGCCGCCCGGCGCGCCAGGGCGGCGGCTCGTCCGCGCCCGCCGCCGGCGGCCGGGGCCGGTCCGACCGCGGGCGCAGCGTGCCCGTGCTCGGCGGCTCGATGGTCGCGTGGACCTCGGGCGGCGACGCGCCGTCCACCGGCTCGTACGGCGGCCGGTCGGGCGCCCCGGCGGGCGCGCGCCCGGGCGGCGCGGGCCGGTCCCGCGGCGCGGGCCAGGGCGCCGGTGCCGGCGCCGAGGGCCAGGGCGGCCGGCGTCGCCGCGGCGGCCGCAGCCGCTCGGGCGGCGGCGCGCAGCAGTAGCCGACCCCCGGCCTGCTGCGTCCGGCCGAGCCCACGCCCGTGGGCGTCGACCGGGCCGGGAACCGTAGGCCGCGCACCGGAACGCCCAGCCCCCCGCACCGCCCGCGACCGGCCTCCGGTCGCGGGCGGTCGCGCGTCCTGGCGCGGCCCGCGGAACACCGCGGGCCGCGCCCGTGTTCTGCTGCCGGTGGACCAGCCCCGGCCGCAGCGGGCGGGGCGTCCTCCGGGCGAGAGGAGACCGCGATGGCGGACAAGACCTACGAGGTCACCAAGGACGAGTCGCAGTGGCGGGTCGAGCTGGACCCCGCCGAGTTCCAGGTGCTGCGCCTGGCCGGGACGGAGCGCCCGTGGACCGGTGAGCTGCTCGACGAGCACCGCGAGGGCGTGTACCGCTGTCGCGCGTGCGGCAACGAGCTGTTCCGGTCGGAGACCAAGTTCGACTCCCACTGCGGGTGGCCGAGCTTCTTCTCCCCGCTGGCGGGCGACAAGGTCGAGCTGATCGAGGACCGCAGCCTGGGGATGGTCCGCACCGAGGTGCGCTGCGCGAAGTGCGGGTCGCACCTGGGGCACGTCTTCGACGACGCGCCGCAGACCCCGACGGGTGACCGGTACTGCATGAACTCCGTGAGCCTGACCTTCGACCCGAAGTAGGCTGCCCCCCGTGTGGGGGAGGGGAGCGCCGATGCTTCAGGGAAAGCGGTCCGATGCCGATATCCCGGACGTGGAGCAGGCCCTGATCGTCCGCCGGTGGCGCCGTTACGGCGCCGACCGGTTGTACGTCACGGCCGAGACCGGCGCGCCCCTCGGCAGCGTCGACCTCGCCACCGGCCAGGTGGCCGTCGAGGCCGACGCCGCCGCCCTGGAGGGCGACGGGCTGGAGCAGGCCGTGCGCGGCGCCGCGCAGGCCTACCTGCGGGCGGACGTCCCCGAGCTCGTCGTCCCCGCGGCCGAGGTCGTCCCCGACGCGCCGCAGCCCGAGCCCGAGCCGCGTCCCCGGGGCCGGCGCGCCCGCCGGGACGCGGCACCCGAGCAGCCGCCCGCCCCGGAGGACGCCGGCGCCCCGGCCCCCCGCGGCCGGCACCGGGCGGACGACCTGGTGAGCCCGCGCGCGGACGCCGAGCCGCGCGGCCTGCGGGAGTCGCTGTGCGACCGGCTGGACCGCCTGGTGCTCGACGGGTGGCACGTCCTGCACGACGTGCCCGTCGGTCGGCAGGGCTCGGTCGTCGCGCACCTGCTGATCGGTCCACCGGGGGCGTTCGCCGTCGCCGAGCGGCCCGCCGCCGCGTCGGGACCTGAGCGGCTGGTGCTCGACTCGCGGCACCTGTCCGCGGACGGCCGGGGCGTGGCGGACCTGCGCGACGTGCGGCTCACCGCCGCCCGGGCCGGGTCCCTGCTGCGCGCGGCCGTCGGCTCGCCGGTCGCGGTGCGCGGCGTCCTCGTGGTGCACGGGACGGTCGAGGTGCTGGCACCGTCACCCTACGACGCGCTGGTGCTCCCCGACGGGGACGTGCCGGACGTGTTCGCGTCGATGCCGGCGCGCTGGTCGCCCGGGCGGGTCGACGCGGTCGCGGCGATCGCCCGGCGGCGCAGCACCTGGGCGCTGAGCCGCGCGGTCTGACGGCCCGCGGCCCGCGGCGCCCCGGTGGTCAGGACCCGGGGGTCAGCCGCGGCGGCAGCGACCCCAGCGACGCGTTGAGCCGGTGCAGCTGGTCGGCCAGCACGCCGCGGTCGTCGTCCGTCCAGGTGCCCAGCGCCGCTGACAGGTAGGCCCGGCGCGCCTGGCGCGCGGCGTCCACCCGGCGCGCGCCCTCCGCGGTGACCCGGATGAGCTGACCCCGCGAGTCGTCCGGGTCGGGGCGGCGCTCGATCAGCCCGAGCTGCTCCAGGCGGCCGAGCTGGCGCGACATCGTGCCGCGGCCGACGCCGATGTGCTCGGCGAGCTCGCTGGCCCGCACGTCGGGTTCGCGCTCGATGCGCACGAGCAGCGGGTAGGCCGACGGCTCCAGGTCCGGGTGCACCTCGCGGGCGAGGCGCTCCGCCGAGGCGCGCGCACGGCGCAGCAGCAGCCCGAGCTCGGACTCGATGCGCGCGACGGGGTCGGTCGGGGTGTCCACCGCCCCATTGTGGACGACGCGAGGCGCCCGGCCGTCGGTGACGGCCGGGCGCCTCGCGTCGTGTCGCGGGCGGAACCGCGTCGGACCGGGCGGCCCGCCGGTGGGAGAGCCGGCGGGCCCGCCGGCCGTCAGGCCCGGTGCGCCGGGGCGGCCTGCTCCGCGTCGGCCTGCTGGCCGACCGCCTGCTGCGCGCCCGGGGTGCCCGCCTCGGCCACGACGGCCTCGGCGGTCTGCTCCTGGTCGAGCAGCTGCTCCACGCCGGAGCGGCTGCCCAGCGGCACCTCCTTGAGGAACAGCACCGCGACGAGCGCGACCACGCCGAGCGGGACCGCGATGAGGAACAGGTCCGCGATGCCGTGGCCGTAGGACGACTCGATGATCGTCTTGAACGGCTCCGACAGGGCCGAGACGTCCGGCACCGAGGAGGTGCCGCCGCCGAGGGCGGCCGGGTCGACGCCGGCGGACACCATGCCGTCGGTGACGTAGCTGGTGATCCGGTTGCCGAGCACGGCGCCGAGGGCCGAGACGCCGATCGCCCCGCCGAGCGTCCGGAAGAACGCCACGGTCGCGGTGCCGGAGCCCGTCTCGGAGACGTCCAGGGTGTTCTGCACCGCGAGGACCAGGTTCTGCATCAGCATGCCGACGCCGGCGCCCATGATGAACATGAACAGGCCGACCAGGACGAAGCTGGTGTCGTACCGGATGGTGCCCATGAGGGCCAGGCCGCCGGTCAGCAGGACCGCGCCGGCGATCATGAAGCCCTTGTAGCGGCCGTACTTGGTGATGAGCCGCCCGGAGATCGTCGACGAGATGAACAGGCCGAGGATCATCGGGATGGTCAGCAGGCCGGACTGCGTCGGGGTCTTGCCGCGCGCGACCTGCATGTACTGGCTGAGGAACACCGAGGTGCCGAACATCGCGACGCCGACCGCGACGGACGCGATCACGGAGAACACCAGGGTGCGGTTCTTGAACAGGTGCATCGGGATGATCGGGTCCGCGACCTTGTTCTCGACGAGCACGGCGATCGCCAGGACCACGAGGGCGCCGAGCACCATCACGGCGGTCTGCCAGGAGATCCAGTCGAACTTGTCGCCGGCGAAGGTGACCCACAGCAGCAGCGACGCGATGCCCACGGAGATGAGCGCGGCGCCCCAGTAGTCGATGTTCACGACCTTGCGGGCCAGCTGCGGCAGGTGCAGCGTGCGCTGCAGCACGATGATCGCGGCGACCGCGAACGGCAGGCCGACGAAGAAGTTCCAGTGCCAGGACAGGCTGTCGGTGATGACGCCGCCGAGGAGCGGGCCGCCGACCATGCCGATGCCCATGATGCCGCCCATGAGGCCCATGTACCGGCCGCGCTCGCGGGGGCTCAGGATGTCGGCCAGCAGGACGGTCGCCAGCGCGGTCAGGCCGCCGGCGCCGATGCCCTGGATCGCGCGCATGCCGATGAGGAAGCCGACGCTCTGCGAGAAGCCGGCCGCCGCGGAGGACAGCACGGAGATGATCAGCGCGATCTGGATGAGGAGCTTGCGGTTCACCAGGTCGGCGAGCTTGCCCCAGATCGGCGTGGTGATCGTGGTGGTCAGCAGGGTCGCGGTGACGACCCAGGTGTAGGACGACTGCGACCCGTTCAGGTCGCTGACGATCTTGGGCAGGGAGCTCGACACGACGCTCGTGGCCAGGATGGACACGAACATGCCGAGCAGGATGCCGGAGAGGGCCTCCATCACCTGCCGGTGGCTCATCGCGGGCGCGGGCCCGCTGTCGACGGTCGGGCTCTCGGCCCGGGTGGTGCTGCTCATGGGTGTGGTCTCTGCTTTCGCCCTGGGATGCGGTGCCCGGCGCCGTCGGCGGACGTGGTGGTGTGGTGCGGCGCGGCCGGTCCGGTCGCGTGCTGCGGGGGCCGGTGCGCGCGGCTGCGCACCGACCCGGGTGGGTCAGGTGGCCGTGGCGGCGAGCACCGGCGCGCGGGGGGCGTCGGTCGGGGTGCACGCCGGGGCGGCCGTGGCGCGCGCGCCGAACTCGGCCATCGTGTCCGCGATCCGCTCGAGGACCGCGGACGCCTCGGCCAGCTCCGCGGGCGTCCAGGCGCTGAACGCCTCGGCGGCCCGGGCGTCCATCGCGACCTTGGTGTCGGCCGTGAACGCCCGGCCGCGCTCGGTGAGCCGGACCGTGCGGACGCGGCGGTCGGTGCCCGGCGCGTCCGGCGTGCTGCGCTCGGCGTAACCGGAGTCGACCAGCTGGCTGGCCTGCCGGCTCGCCACCGAGATGTCGACGTGCAGGTGCTGCGCGACGTCGCCGATGCCCAGCTCGCCGGCCTTGTCCAGCAGCCAGAGCAGGCTGAGGGCGGCGCGCGGGAAGTCGAGGTCGCGCGCGAGCTCGGTGCCGACCTCGCGCTGCACGCGCTGGAGACGCGCGATGGCGTCGATGAGCACGCGGTAGGCGGGGGTGCTGGGCACGGCGGGGACCTCTTTCATTGGTTGCAGCAGGCAAACTATCACAACGGTTGCGCTGGGCAACTTGTTCCCGGCGTGCTGTGAGGGTGATCACCGCGCCGGGGTCGACTGGAAGGTCTGGCCCGACACGCCCGGTACGTGTCCGGCCAGACCTTCGACTCGAGGGGGTGGGGCCGGGGTCAGCGGCCCGCGGCGTAGCCCTGCATGCCGCGCGGGTTGGCGCCCGCGTGCAGCAGTCCGTCCGGCCGCACGCCCGCGGCGCTGACCCGGCCGAGGCTCCACGGCCCCGCGTCCCGCACGACGTGCCCGCGCCGGCCCAGCTCGGCCAGCACGTCCGCCCCGAGCCGCGACTCGGCCTCGACGCCCCGCCGGGTGCTGGTGCGCGGGTGGAACGACGACGGCACGTGCGTGGAGTGCCACCCCGGCGCGTCGATCGCGGCCTGCAGGTCGAGCCCGCCGACCAGGTGGTGCAGCAGGAACGGGATCGTCCACTGGTCCTGCTGGTCGCCGCCGGGCGTGCCGAACGCGAACCCGCCGCCGTCGCGGAGCACCAGGCCCGGGCTCAGCGTCGTCCGCGGGCGGCGACCCGGTGCGAGCGACGACGGCAGGCCGGGCTCGAGCCAGAACATCTGCGCGCGGGTCGGCAGGCCGAACCCGAGGCCGGGGACGACGGGCGAGCTCTGCAGCCAGCCGCCCGACGGGGTGGCCGACACCATGTTCCCCCAGCGGTCGACGACGTCGACGTGGCAGGTGTCGCCCCGGGTCTCCCCGGACGGGCGGACGTCGAGCGCGGGCCCGTCGACGACGGCCGCGCCCGTCGGCTCCGGCCCGCGCGTCGGTTCGCCCGTGCCCAGTGCCGGCCCGGCCGCGGCGTCCTCGTACCGCCCTGGCCACACCGGCATCCCGTCCGCCCCGGACGCCGGCTCCCCGAACAGCCGTGCCAGCCGCGGCACGCGGCCGTCCGGCGCCCCCGGCCGCACCCCGTCCGACGCGGTCGGCCCCACCAGCCGCGCGCGGTCCGCCGCGTACGACCGGGACAGCAGCGCGTCGAGGGGCACGTCGCCGTCGGCCGGGTCGCCGTACCAGGCCTCGCGGTCCGCGAACGCCAGGTCGGTCACCTCGAGCGCGGTGTGCACGAGCTCGGCGGAGCCGAGGTCCGCGTCCGCGACGCCGAGCTCCTCCAGCATCCGCAGCTGCTGCAGCAGCACGGGCCCCTGGCCCCACGCCGCGGTCTTGTGCACCTGCACGCCGGCGAAGTCGACGGCGACGGTCGGCTCCTCGGTGGCCCGCCAGGCCGCGAGGTCGTCGCCCGTGAGCAGGCCCGCGTGCGCCGAGCCGGACGAGTCGAGGACGGGCTCGCGCACGAACGCGGCCATCGCCTCCGCGACGAAGCCCTCGTAGAACGCCCGGCGCGCCGCCTCGATCTGCGCCAGCCGGTCGGCCCCGGCGGCGTGCGCCTCGGCCAGCACCCGCTCGTAGGTGTCGGCCAGCGCCGGGTTCCGGAACCGGGCGCCGGCCGCCGGGATGTCGTCGCCGGGCAGGTACACCTCGGCGGACGTCGGCCAGTGCTCGGCGAACAGCCGCTCGACGGTCCGGATCGTCCGCACGGCGGCGGGCACGAGCGGGTAGCCGTCGCGGGCGTAGCCGATCGCGGGGGACAGCACGTCGGCGAGCGGCAGGGTGCCGTACCGCGCGAGCAGGTCGAGCCACGCGCCGAACGCGCCGGGCACGACCGCCGCGAGGTGCCCGGTGCCCGGGACGACGTCGAGCCCCTGGTCGGTGTACGCCTCGATCGTCGCCGCCGCCGGCGCGGTGCCCTGGCCGCAGACGACGAACGTGTGCCCGTCCGCGGCCCGGTGCCCGATGATCGGGGCGTCCCCGCCCGGGCCGTTCAGGTGCGGCTCGACCACCTGCAGCGTGAACCCGGCCGCCGCGGCCGCGTCGAACGCGTTCCCGCCCCGCTCGAGGACGGCCTGCCCGACGGCGCTGGCGAGCCAGTGCGTCGAGGCGACCATGCCGTGCGTGCCGACGAGCTCGGGGCGGGTGGTGAACACGGGCGGCTCCAGGTGGTGCGGGCGGGCGGGGCATCGTCACGGTACGTCGACCCCCCGCCGACGCGCCGCCGGGCCCCGTCCGCCCGCACCGGCTCTCAGCGGGCGTACCGCCGCATGGTGAGCGGCCCGAACACGGCGACGAGCGCGAGGGCCCACACCAGCGTGACGACCACGTGGTCCCCGACGGGCGTGCCGTTCATCAGCCCGCGCACCCCGGTCACCAGGTCCGAGATCGGGTTCACCTCGACGAACGCCTGCAGCCAGCCCGGCATCGTCGACGGGTCGACGAAGATGTTCGACCCGAACGTGAGCGGCGTGATGACCATCATCGACACGCCCATGACCGCGTTCGGCGTCCGCAGCACCAGGGCGAGGAACGTCCAGATCCAGCCGAACGCGAACGCGAACAGCAGCAGCAGCGCGACCCCCGCCAGCACGCCGAGCGCGCCGCCCTCCGGGCGGAACCCGATCAGCAGGCCCAGCGCCACGATCACGACCGAGGCGATCGTGAACCGGACCGCGTCGCCGAGCAGCATCCCGACGAGGGCCGACGGCCGCCAGATCGGCAGCGACCGGAACCGGTCGAACACGCCCTTCTGGATGTCGGTGTTGAGCGTGACGCCCGTGTACATCGTGATCATGATGACGCCCTGGACCAGGATCCCGGGCAGCAGGAACTGGATGTAGTCGTCCACGCTGCCCGCGATCGCGCCGCCGAACAGGTACGTGAAGAGCAGCGTGATCATCACCGGGAACACGGTGACGTCGAACAGCTGCTCGGGGACGTGCTTGATCTTGAGCAGCGCGCGCCAGCCGAACGTCAGCGAGGTCGTGAGGCCGGACGGCCGGGTGGGCCGGGTCCCGGAGGCGAGCACGCCCCTCACGGCCGCGGTGGCCACCTCGTCGGTGGTCGTGGTGGTGGTCCCGGCCGTCGCGGTCCGGGTGTCGTCGACGCTCATGCCGCCCCCCTCGCGGCGGCGTCGCGTTCGGCGGCCGCCTCGTCGTCGGTGCCCGCGGACTCGGCCGGGTGGCCGGTCAGGGCGAGGAACACCTCGTCCAGCGACGGCTGGCCGAGCGAGAACTGCGCCACCGGCACGTCGGTGGCCTCGAGGGCCGCGATGCCGCGCATGGCCGGCGCCGAGGAGTCGACGCTCGCGGTCAGCGCGGCGGGGTCGGCGTCCTCCGTGACGGCCGTGCCGAGGGCCCGCTCCAGCACCGCCCGCGCGCGGGGCCGGTCGTCGGGGTTGAGCAGCCGGACGTGGAGCGCGCTCGCGCCCACGGAGGCCTTGAGCTGGCCCGGCGTGCCCTCGGCGATCACCTTCCCGGCGTCGATCACCGAGATCCGGTCCGCGAGCTGGTCCGCCTCGTCCAGGTACTGGGTCGTCAGCAGCACGGTCGTGCCGGACGCGACCATCGCCCGGACGATGTCCCACACCTGGTTCCGGCTGCGCGGGTCCAGCCCGGTCGTCGGCTCGTCCAGGAAGATCAGCTCGGGGGTCACCACGATGCTGGCGGCGATGTCGATCCGCCGCCGCATCCCGCCGGAGAACTTCTTCACCTGCCGGTCGGCCGCCTCGGACAGCCCGAAGGCGTCGAGCAGCTCGTCGGCCCGGGCTCGGGCGGCGGTGCGGGAGAAGCCGTACAGGCGGGACACCAGCACGAGGTTCTCCCGGCCGGTCAGGTCCTCGTCGACCGACGCGAACTGCCCGGTGAGCGCGACGCGGCTGCGCACCTCGTCGGCGTCGCGCACCACGTCGCGCCCGAGCACGCGGGCGCTGCCGGCGTCGGGGCGCAGCAGGGTGGCGAGCATCCGGATGGTGGTGGTCTTCCCGGCGCCGTTCGGGCCGAGGAACCCGTGCACGCCGCCGGCGGCGACCTGCAGGTCGATGCCGTCGACGGCGCGGGTGTCCTTGAACAGCTTGACCAGGCCCGCGGTCTCGATCGCGGTCGTCATGAGGCGGTGCCTTCCGTCGGGGACCCGCCGGCGCGGCGGCGCGCGGGTCGGGGCGGGGTGCGGTGCGGCGGTGCGGCTGCTCGGCCGGCGGCGGCACGAGGACGAGGACCCGACGACGGGTGCCTTCTATTCCTAGTAGGAACAACGCGACCAGCGTAGGTTGGCAGGCGTGGTGGAGGCAACGGTTTCCCCGGACGGATCCGGCGACGCGGGGGACGCGGGCACGACGCCCGCGCCGACCCCGACCGGCTACGCGCTGCTCGGTCTGCTGATGTTCGCCGGCCGGACCGACACGACCGTCACCGCGTACGAGCTCAAGCAGCGCGCCGACCGGACCCTGCGCTACTACTGGGTCGCCCCGGCAATGAGCCAGGTGTACTCCGAGGTGGCGCGGCTGGAGGCGGCCGGACTCGTGCGTGCGGTGCCCGACCCCGCGGGACCGCCGGGGCGCCGCACCACCCGGTACGCGATCACGGACGCGGGGGACCGGACGCTGCGGTCGTGGCTCGCGGAGACGCCGGCGGACTTCCCCGTGCTCAAGCACCCGGTCGCGCTCAGGCTGCTCATGGGGCACCTGGTCGACCCGGCGGCCGTGCGCGACATGCTCGACGACTACGTCGCGGCGCTCGCGGAGCGGCGCCGGGACCTGTCGGGGGTCCGGGACATGCTCGCGGACCGCGCGGAGGTGCGGTACCCGGCGATGGTCGCCGACTGGGGCCTGGCGTACTACGACGCCGAGGAGCGCATCGTGACCGAGCTGCGGGAGCGGGTCGTGCGGGACCTCGCCGCGGGCGCGGACGCCGGCCCGGGGGACGACGCCGGGCCGGGCACCGGCCCCGCCTGACGAAGCGGCGGCGCCGGGGCCGGCGGGCGGCCGTGTCGGAGGTCGTCGGTACCGTGGCGGACGCAGCACCACGGTCGAGCACGGCGGCGGGGGGAAGCGATGAAGTTCGGCATCGTCGGGACGTTCGGCACGGTCGACCAGCTGGTCGGGCTGGCGGCCGAGGCGGAGGACGCCGGCTGGGACGGGTACTTCACCTGGGACGGGGTCGACATCGGTGTCGACGGCGACGTGTGGGACCCGTGGGCGCTGCTCGCGGCCGCCGCCGTCCGCACGGAGCGGATCACGCTGGGCGCGCTGGTGTTCGCGCTGCCGCGGCGCCGGCCGTGGGTCGTCGCCCGGCAGGCGCTGACCGTCGACCACCTCTCGGGCGGCCGGCTGGTCATCCCCGCCGGCCTGGGCGTGCCGGTCGACCGCGCGTTCGCGGGCGTCGAGGGCGAGCTCACGAGCACACGCGAGCGCGCCGAGCTGCTCGACGACCACCTCGCGATCCTCGACCTCGCGTTCGGCGGGGAGACGTTCTCCTACCGGGGCGCGCACCACCGCGTCACCGACATGCGGTTCCTGCCGCGGCCGGTGCAGCGCCCGCGCGTGCCGATCTGGGTGGTCGGCGCCTACCCCAGCGAGCGGTCCATGGGGCGGGCGGTGCGGTACGACGGCCTGGTCCCGCAGCTGCGCGGCGACCGCGCGATGGACGAGCTCGGCCCTGCGGAGGTCGCGGAGATCGCCGCGTGGGTGCGCGAGCACCGTGCCCCCGACGCCGGCCCCTACGAGATCGTCCTCCAGGGCGTCCTGCCCGAGGACCCGGCCGAGGCGCGGGACCGGGTCGCGGCGCTCGCCGAGGCGGGCGCGACGTGGTTCGTCGAGTCGCGCTGGGAGGGGCCCGGCTCGACGTACGAGGCGCTCGCGGAGCGCGTGCGCCAGGGCGTCCCGCGGGGCTGACCCGGCGGCGGGCGGCGGCGCGACCTCGGGGTCCGTCGACGCCGGACCGCGCGGACGCACCCCACCGCGGCCCCGCGCGAGCCCGACGACGCGTCACCGCCGCGCCGGCACGCCCTCCGCGGCCCGCGCCGCCGTCTCGGCCACCCGTGCCGCCCGCGTCTCGGGGCGGCGGGCGTCGACCAACCACCGCAGCACGACCTTCCGGGCGCTCGGCGCGAAGGCGTCCCAGTGCGCCCGCGCCCCCGGCAGCGCGTCGAGCGCCGCCGCGAGGTCCGGCGGCACCACCAGGTCCTCGACGTCGTCGAGCAGCGTCCACGACCCGTCCGCGCGCGCGGCGGCGACCACGGCGGCGCCGGCCGGCCCCATCCGCCCCGCGGCCTCCAGCCGCGCCACCCGCTCCTTGCTCAGCCGGGACCAGCCGCTCCCGCGCCGCCGGGGCGCGAACCACTGCCGGGTGCTGTCCGGGTCCGGCGCCCAGGCCTGGCCGTCGATCCAGCCGACCGCCAGCGCCTCGGCGACCATCTCCTCGTAGCCGAACGTCGGCCGCCCGGAGCCGGGCTTCCACCGCACCAGCCACACGCCGTCCGAGGTGGCGTGGTGCTCCGCGAGCCAGGCGCGCCAGTCCTCGACGGACTCGGCGTGGAACCGTGGCCGGTCGGCGAGCGACGCCATCGTCCCGGACCCTGCGTCCGCGCGCGCCGGGGTCAGTGCCCGCCGGCGGGGGCGGGCAGGTCGTCCGCGGGGTCCGGCGCCTCGCCCTTGCCGACCCGCGAGTGCCGGTACGAGTACACGGCGTAGATCGCGAGGCCGACCGCGAGCCAGACCGCGAACCGGACCCAGGTGAGCACCGTCAGGTTGGTCATCAGCCACAGGCAGGCGACGCCGGCCAGGATCGGCAGCACCGGCGACCACGGCACCCGGAACCCGCGCTTCAGGTCGGGGCGCGTGCGACGCAGGATCGGGATGCCGAAGCTCACCAGCACGAACGCCGACAGTGTGCCGATGTTGATCATCTCCTCGAGGCGCTCGACCTCGGACAGGCCGGCGATGAGGGCGACGATGATGCCGACGCCGACCTGCAGCCGGACCGGGGTCTTGTACGTGTGCGAGGTGCGGGAGATGCCGCGGGGGAGCAGGCCGTCGCGGCTCATCGCGAACACGATCCGGGTGAGGCCGAGCAGCAGCACCATGATCACGGACGTCAACCCGATGAGGATGCCGATCGAGATCACCTTGCCCGCCCAGTCGGCCCCGACCAGGACGAACGCGGTCGTCAGCGACGGCGAGTCGGATGCGGCGAGCTCGGTGTACGACACCATGCCGGTGACGACCACGGTGACCAGGATGTAGAGCACCGTGACGATCGCCAGGCCGCCGAGGACGCCGCGGGGCACCGCCCGCTGCGGGTTCTTGGTCTCCTCGGCGGTGGTCGCCACGACGTCGAAGCCGATGAACGCGAAGAACACCAGCGCCGCGCCGGACAGGATGCCCATGACGCCGTACTGCGACGGGTCGAAGCCGGACAGGAAGCCGAACAGCGGCTGCTCCAGGCCGGACGCCGACTCCGCGGGCTGCGACGGCGGGATGAACGGCGAGTAGTTCTCGGCGCGCACGTAGAAGAACCCGGCGACGATGACGAACAGCGTGATCGCGACCTTGATGATCGTGAAGATGCTGTTCACGCGGGTGCTGAGCTTGGTGCCGACGGCCAGCAGCGCGGTGAACACCGCGACGACCAGCACGGGACCCCAGTCGAGGTCGACGGGCCCGAGCTCGAGCGTCGTCGGCACGTCGATGCCGAACAGGCCGAACGCGTCCGACAGGTACACGCCCCAGAACTTCGCGATCACGGCGGCGGCCAGCAGCATCTCGAGGATGAGGTCCCAGCCGATGATCCAGGCGACGAGCTCGCCCGCCGTGGCGTACGAGAACGTGTACGCCGACCCGGCGACGGGCAGCGTCGACGCGAACTCGGCGTAGCACATGATCGCCAGCGCGCAGACGACCGAGGCGATGAGGAACGAGATGATCACGCCGGGGCCGGCGTAGTTCGCGGCGGCGGTCGCGCCGACCGAGAAGATGCCCGCGCCGACGGCGACGGCGACGCCCAGGACGGCGAGGTCCCAGGCGGTGAGCGAGCGCTTGAGGGACCGGTCCGGGTCCTCGACCGACGCCAGCGAGTCCTCCACGGACTTCCGGCGCAGCACGCTGCGGTTGCTGATGGCCACGGGGACTCCCTCGGACGACGGCACGACGACGCGCGAGCATGCCGAAGCCTGTGCCTCCTCGCACGGCGGGGTCCGGTGGGTGAGACCGGATCAGTCGACCCGTCAGATCCCGCCCGGGAAGCCTAGTTGCCGCCACGCCTCGTAGACAGCCGTGGATGCGGCGTTCGTGAGGTTGAGGGACCGGCGGCCGGGCTGCATCGGGATGCGCAGCAGGTCGGTGACCGCCGGGTGCTCCAGGGCCTCGGGCGGCAGGCCGGTCGGCTCCGGGCCGAACATCAGCACGTCCCCGTCCCGGTACTCGACGTCGGTGTACCGGCGCTCGGTGTGCGTGGTGAACGCGAACACGCGCGCGGGGGCGAGCGCCGCCAGGCAGGCGTCCAGGTCGGGGTGCACGACGACGTGCGCGAGGTCGTGGTAGTCGAGGCCGGCGCGCTTCAGGCGCGGCTCGTCCATGACGAAGCCGAGCGGCTCGACCAGGTGCAGCGTCGCCCCGGTGGCGGCGGCCAGCCGGATGGCGTTGCCGGTGTTGCCGGGGATGCGGGGCTCGAAGAACACGACGTGCAGCACGCCGGTGATCCTCTCACCGGTCGGGCGGGGGTCCGGCGCCCGGGTCCCCGACCTGCGTGGACGTCGGCGACGGGGGCTAGCGTGGGGGTGGTGGGGCGAGCGCCCCGCACCCCGAGAGGACGACGATGCCGACGATCCCTGTCTACCGTGCCGCCGACGACCGGTACGACGCGATGACCTACCGCCGCACCGGGCGCAGCGGGCTCGACCTGCCCGCCCTGTCGCTGGGCCTGTGGCACAACTTCGGCGACGTGAACCCGCTGGAGACGCAGCGCGCGGTCCTCCGCCGGGCGTTCGACCTCGGGATCACGCACTTCGACCTGGCCAACAACTACGGTCCGCCGTACGGCTCCGCGGAGGAGAACTTCGGCCGGCACCTCGTGCAGGACCTCGGCCCGTACCGCGACGAGCTCGTCATCTCGTCCAAGGCCGGCTACGACATGTGGCCCGGCCCGTACGGCGACGGCGGCTCGCGCAAGTACCTGCTGTCCTCGCTCGACCAGTCGCTGCGCCGGCTCGGCCTGGACTACGTCGACGTCTTCTACTCGCACCGGCCGGACCCGTCGGTCCCGCTCGAGGAGACGATGAGCGCGCTGCACACCGCCGTGACCAGCGGCAAGGCGCTGTACGCGGGCATCTCGAACTACTCCCCGTCGGCCACCCGCGAGGCCGCGCGGATCCTCGCCGACCTCGGCACCCCGCTGCTCATCCACCAGCCGTCGTACTCGATGTTCAACCGGCACGTCGAGCAGGTCGCCGAGGGGGAGACCGAGTCGCTGCTCGACGCCGTCGGCGACCTCGGCATCGGGATGATCGTGTTCTCGCCGCTCGCGCAGGGGCTGCTCACCGGCCGGTACCTGTCGGGGGACGTGCCGGCGGACTCGCGCGCCGCGACCAGCCGGTTCCTGTCGGCCGAGCAGATCGGCGACACCTACCTGGAGCGGGCGCGGGCGCTGAACGCGATCGCCGAGGCGCGGGGGCAGTCGCTCGCGCAGCTCGCGCTGTCCTGGGTGCTGCGCGACCAGCGGGTCACGTCGGCGCTGATCGGGGCGTCGTCGGTGGCGCAGCTCGAGGACAACGTCGCCGCGCTCCGGGCCGAGCCGCTGACCGCCGAGGAGATCGCCGCCATCGAGCCGCACGCCGTCGACGGGACAGCGCGGCGGTGAGCGCACGACCGGTGCCGGTCGTGCTGCTGCACGGGCTGACCGACGCGTCGACGTGCTGGCCGACCGTCCTGCCGCGGTACGCGGGCGACGGCCGGGCGGTCGTCGCGCTGGACGCCCGCGGCCACGGCGGCACGCCCCTGCCGGACGAGCCGTTCACCGTCGCGGCGCTCGCGGCGCTCGCGGCCGACGCCGCCGAGGCCCTGCGGGCGCTCGACCTCGGGCCCGCGCTCGTCGTCGGGCACTCGATGGGCGGGGTCACCGCGGAGGAGCTGGCGCTGACCGCCCCCGAGCTCGTGGCGGGCCTGGTGCTCGAGGACCCGGCGTGGCGGACCGCGGAGGCCGAGGGCGTGGACGCGCCCGGAGCGGACGGGTCGGTGGTCGGCGTCGCCGATGCCGCGGGCGACGCCGCGGACAGGATCGCCGGGCCCGGTGGCGCACGCGCCGCGGGCGGCGTCCCGGACTGGCTCGCCCCGGCGATCGCCGCCGTGCAGGGGCGCACCGTCGAGCAGATCGCCGCTCAGGGCCGGATCGACAACCCGCGGTGGTCCGAGGAGGAGGTCCTCGGCTGGGCGGAGGCGAAGGCGCGCGTCGACCCGCGGCTCGCCGAGGTGCCGCACGACTGGCTCGGCCGGGACTGGGTCGAGGCGCTCGCGGGCGTGCGGGTGCCGGTCACGCTGCTGACCGCCGGGCCGGGGCTCGGCGTCGTCACCGAGCGCCAGGCGGCGCGGGCGGCGGAGCTGCTCGGCGACCGGTTGACCCACGTCGCGTTCCCGGAGGCGGGGCACAACATCCGCCGTGAGGCGCCGGACGGGTACCTGGCGGCCGTCGACGACGCGGTCGCGCGCGCCGACGCCGCCCGCTGACCCGCGCGGGGGTCGGGGCGCCGCGCCGCGCCGCGCGCGCCGGTGCTCCTGCCCGCCCTGCCCCGCGTCCTCGGGCTCGCGTCGAGAGAGGACCTCGCCGCCGAGGTAGGACCGTCCCCGGCCCTATCTCGGCGCGCCGGCCCCATCTCGGC
The DNA here is from genome assembly GCF_007679345.1 of Cellulosimicrobium cellulans. GTDB lineage: Bacteria > Actinomycetota > Actinomycetes > Actinomycetales > Cellulomonadaceae > Cellulomonas > Cellulomonas cellulans_A. The sequence continues at coordinate 82,244 of NZ_VEGH01000001.1, read as the reverse complement.
GCGCAGGCCCTCTCTCGGAGCAGCGCTCGCGTGCCGCGCCGTGCCCGCGGTGCGTCGCGCCGTCAGCCCAGGACCGCGGCGATCACCAGGAGCGACGGCACCGCCAGGATCGTCGTCACCAGGCCGGCGTCCCGGGCGAGCGCCGTGCCCTGCCGGTACTGGATCGCGTACACCAGCACGTTCTGCGCCGTCGGGAGGGCCGACACCACCGCGACCGCCAGCAGCGCGTCGCCGCGCAGACCCAGCAGCGTCCCCAGCCCGATCGCGAGCGCCGGGTGCACGACGGTCCGCAGCACCGCGACCAGCGCGACGTCGCCACGGGGCGCCTGCTCGCCGCCGACCCGCGGGACCGCGAGCGACATCCCGAACGTCAGCAGCGCGAGCGGCGGTGCGGCCGCGCCCAGCAGCTCGAGCGGCTGGAAGACCGCCGCCGGCAGCGAGAACGGCAGCGCGGCCAGCGCGATGCCGGTGAGCGTGCCGATGATCACCGGGTTCCGCAGCGTGCGGCGGAGCACGGAGCGCAGCGTCCCCAGGGCCCCGGCGGGCGTGGTCCCGGCGACCACCCCGTCCCGGGCCCGGCGCCGGGCGTCGAGCACCACCATCGCGATCGGCCCGAGCACCAGCTGCTGGTACAGCGTCGGCGGGACGACCGACACGACGCTGCCGAGCAGGTAGGCGGTCAGCGGGATGCCGATGTTCCCGGCGTTGACGTAGGACGAGGCCAGCACGCCGACGACCACGTCCCCGGCCGACCGCCGTCGGATCAGCCCGAGCACCGCCGCCGCGACCAGCACGACGACGGTGGTGGTCGCGAAGGTGACCAGCGCCGACCGGGACAGCAGCAGCCCGAGGTCGGCGCGGCCGATGGTCTCGATCAGCAGCGCGGGGGTCGCGACGGTGAACGCGGTGGCGGCGAGCACCCGCTGGGCGTTCTCGCCGAGCACACCGGTGCGGCCCACGAACCAGCCCGCTGCGACGACGACGGCGATCGTGCCCAGCGCGGAGAGGACGGCCAGCATCAGGCGTCGGCGCCTCCGGCGGGCCCGCCCGTGGCCTGGTCGTCCTCGTCCGCGAACAGCCCGACGGACGCCGCGTCGCGCGCGACCTCCTCCGCCGTCGGGGGCTCGCGGCCCTCCAGCGTCGCGATGACGCCGGGCCCGTACCGCTCGAGCTTCGCCGCCCCGACGCCGCCGATGCGGGACAGCGCGTCCAGGTCGGCGGGCCGGGCGGTGGCGATCTCCCGCAGCGTCGCGTCGTGGAACACCACGTACGCGGGGACGCCCTGCTCCTTGGCGGCGGCGGCCCGCCACGCGCGCAGCCGCTGGAACACGGCCGCCGCGTCGTCGCCGAGCTCGGCCGCCGCCTGCGCCGCCGCGGCCTGCCGCGCGCCCGAGCCGGAGCCCGACCCGGAGCCGGAGCGCGACCGCGTGCGGGTCGTCCGCGTCTCCTCCCGGAGCGGCACGGGCCGGTCGCCGCGCAGCACCTCGGCGCTGGCCGGCGTCAGCCGCAGCGTCCCGTAGCCGTCGCCGTCGACCGCGAGCAGACCCTGGGCGAGCAGCTGGCGCACGACGCCGCGCCACTGGGCGTCGGACAGGTCGGCCCCGAGGCCGAACGTCGACAGCTCGGTGTGACCCAGCTGCTCGATCCGGGAGGTGCGCTTGCCGAGCAGGATGTCGACGAGGTGGCCGGCGCCGTAGTGCTGGTTGCGCTCGCGCTCCAGCCGGACGACGGTCGACAGCAGCTTCTGGGCGGGGACGGTGCCGTCCCAGGTGGTCGGCGGGGATAGGCAGGTGTCGCAGTTGCCGCACGGCTCGGCGTCCTGGCCGAAGTAGGCGAGCAGCTGCACGCGCCGGCAGGTGACCGTCTCGCACAGCGCGAGCATCGCGTCCAGGTGCGCGGAGAGCCGGCGCCGGTGCTGGGCGTCGCCCTCCGACGTGTCGATCATCCGCCGCTGCTGCACCACGTCCTGCAGGCCGTAGGCGAGCCAGGCGGTCGACGGCAGCCCGTCGCGGCCGGCGCGACCGGTCTCCTGGTAGTAGCCCTCGACGGACTTGGGCAGGTCGAGGTGCGCGACGAACCGCACGTCGGGCTTGTCGATGCCCATGCCGAACGCGATGGTCGCGACCATGACCAGGCCGTCCTCGCGGAGGAACCGGGACTGGTTCCGGGCGCGCACCTGGCGGTCGAGGCCCGCGTGGTACGGCAGCGCGGGCACGCCCTGGGCCGACAGGAACTCGGCGGTCTGCTCGACCGAGTTCCGGGACAGGCAGTAGACGATGCCGGAGTCGCCGTCGTGCTCGGACCGGATCAGGTCGAGCAGCTGCTGGCGCGGGCTGGCCTTCGGCACGATGCGGTACTGGATGTTCGGCCGGTCGAACGACGCGACGAACTGCCGGGCGTCGGTGAGCTCGAGCCGCTCGGCGATCTCGGTGCGGGTCGCGGCGGTGGCGGTCGCGGTGAGCGCGAGGCGCGGGACGCCGGGCCAGCGCTCGTGCAGCACGGACAGGCCGAGGTAGTCGGGGCGGAAGTCGTGGCCCCACTGGGACACGCAGTGCGCCTCGTCGATCGCGAACAGGCTGATCGCGGCGCGGTCGAGCAGCGCCATCGTCTCGGGCACCCGCAGCCGCTCGGGCGCCAGGTAGAGCAGGTCGAGCTCCCCGTCGAGCAGGGCCCGCTCGACCTCGCGGCGCTGGCCGTGGTCCTGCGTGGAGTTGAGGAACCCGGCGCGCACGCCGAGCGCGGACAGCGCGTCGACCTGGTCCTGCATCAGCGCGATCAGCGGGGAGACGACGACCCCGGTGCCCGCCCGGACGAGCGCCGGCACCTGGTAGCAGAGCGACTTGCCGCCGCCGGTCGGCATCAGGACGAGGGCGTCGCCTCCGCCGACCACGGTGTCGATGATGTCCGCCTGCTCGCCGCGGAACGCGTCGTAGCCCCAGACCTGCTGCAGCACCTCGAGCGGGGCGCGGCCGGTGGTGGCGTCGTGCGCCGGACGCTCCACCGGGCGGGCCGCGGCGGGGTCGCCGTGCGCGGCGGCGGACCGGTCGTCGGGGCGCGGCGCCGCGCCCCCGGAGCGAGCCGGGGTCCCGGCGGGTGCGGACCCGCGCGCCGCGTACCCGGGGTCGTACGGGGGCTCCTCGGCCGGGTCGTACGGCGGCTCGTCCGGCAGCGGCCACTCGTCGTCCCATGCCTGCGTCACGCCGTCCACCCTATCGGCGAGGACCCGCCCACCACCGCCGTCGTCCACAGGCCCGAGGCTGCGCGGGGGCTCCGGGGGACGTCGGTCACGCGGGGTTGGCACGGCCGGGACCGGGGTCTAGGGTGCCTGCGGGGCCGACCGGCCCGACCCGCACGACGGCGAGGAGGTGGACGCGATGGACGACACCGCGAGTAGTCGGCATCCGTCGACGCCCGTCGTGCTGCGCGCGCAGGCCTGAGCCGCCCCGAGGGGCCGGCCGGACCCGCACGCGGAGGCCCGGCGCGGCGTCGGCGGAGCACCGGCGCTGCCGACCGCAGCGCCCGCCGCCGCCCCGGTGCGGCGCCCCGCGCCGCCGACGGCGGCGCACCGAACCCGTCACCGCCCCGCGCCGTGACGTCCCCGCCCGCCCGACGTCCGACCGCTCGGCACGCGCCCCGGCGCACCGCCCGCGGCCACCGCGTCGGCGAGCACCCGTGCCGACCGCGCCCGCCGCGGCCGCGACCGACCGTGCCGTGCCGCCCTCTGCGGGCGCCCCGTCGAGGGGCTCCCGCAGTCGCCGGTGCCGCACCCCGGCCCCGCGACCGCCCGGTCCCGCCCGGTCCGTGCGCCGCCCGGCGTGCGTGCCGAGCGCGCGGCCCTGCCCGGGGGCCACGGGGGACGCCCGCCGCGGCCGCCCGCAAGGAGCGCCACATGACCCGCCACACCCCCGTCCTGCCCCGCCGTCCCGCCGACCGGCAGGCGCCGCTCGACCTGCACGACGTCGTCGCCGTCGGCACCCGCCGCGCCGTCGAGGTGTGGCTGGAGCAGACGTCCGACCCCCGGGTGCGGGCGGACCAGCTCGCCGACCTGTCCGACGCGCAGGTCCGCGCGCTGGTCGGGCTGCTCGACCCGGCGACCGCCGACGACCTGCTCGGCACTCTCGACCCGCACGCCGCCGCCGAGGTGCTGCACGTGGTCCCGGCGCCCGTCGCCGCGGGCCTGGTCGACAGCCTCGACCCGGACGAGGCGGCCGAGCTGCTCCGCGCCCTGCCCGACGGCGAGCGCGCGGCGGTGCTCGGCGCGATGCGCGTCGCGCGCTCGGCGGTCGTGCGCGGCCTGCTGGCCTGGCCCGACGACTCGGCCGCCGCCCGGATGAACCCGGAGGTGGCGACCGTCCGGCCGACCATGACCGTCCGCGAGGCGGTCGACGCGCTGCGCGCGCAGCCCGAGGCCACCGCGGACAGCGCCGAGGTCTGGGTCACCAGCGGCCCCGCCGCCGAGAGCGGTGCTGCGCTGCTCGGCGTCGTGTCGTTCCGCGACCTGGTGCTGGCGGCCCCCGAGCTGCTGATCGCCGACCTCATGCGCGAGGACGTCGTCACCGTCGAGCCCACCGCCGACCAGGAGCGCGCCGCCCGGCTGCTCCAGGACCACCACCTCGCCGTGCTGCCGGTCGTGGCCGACGGCCAGCTGCTCGGCGTCCTCACCGGCGACGACGTCGCGGACATCGTCGAGGAGGAGGCGACCGAGGACGCCGTGCGCCAGGGCGGCGCGGCGCCGATGGACGTGCCCTACCTGCGGGCGTCGCCGGTGCTGCTGTGGCGCAAGCGGATCGTCTGGCTGCTCGTGCTGTTCGTGACCGCGACGATCACCAGCAGCGTCCTGCGGCTCTACGAGGACGAGCTGGAGACGGTCATCGCGCTGACGCTGTTCGTGCCGCTGCTCATCGGCGCGGGCGGGAACGCCGGCACGCAGATCACCGCGACCGTCATCCGGGCGATGGCGACCGGCAGCGTCCGGCTGCGCGACGCCGGGCGGGTCGTCCGCAAGGAGGTCACGGCCGGGTTCCTCGCGGCGGTGACGATCGCCGTCGTCGGCTGGGTGCGGGCGTGGACGCTCGGCGTCGGGGGCGAGGTCGCGCTGACCGTCGCGGTCGCCGCCGGGGCGATCATCCTGTGGGCGTCGGTCATCGCGTCCCTGCTGCCCCTGCTGCTGCGCAAGGTCGGGCTGGACCCCGCCGTCGGGTCGGGGCCGCTCATCACGACCCTCGTCGACGGCACCGGGCTGGTCATCTACTTCACGGTCGCGCGGTGGTTCATCTCGGCGCTCGGGGGGTGACCCGGGGCGGTCCGGGGCGCGGGCGCCCGTAGGGTGGGCGCCGTGGCGGAGGAGACGGGCGGCGCGGTCGCCGGCGCGGGCGGTGCGGCCGACCCGGCCCCGGCGCCCTCGCCGGTCGAGAGCGTCGACCGGGCGCTGCGGACGCTCGAGGCGGTCGCCGGCGCCGGCCCGGCGGGTGCGAGCCTCGCCGACCTGTCGGCCGCGCTGGGCGTGCACAAGACGACGGTGCACCGCTCGCTCGCCGCGCTTCGGCACCGGGACTACGTCGCCCAGGACCCGGCGTCCGGGCGGTACGGCCTCGGCCCGGCGGCCGTCGGGCTGGCCGACCGGTACTTCGCCGAGGACGACCTGCCCGCGCGGCTGCACGGCGCGCTCGTGGCGCTGTGCGCCGCCACCGACGAGCTCGTGCACCTCGGCGTGCTCAGCGGCGCGCAGGTCGTGTACCTGGACAAGGTCGAGCCGGAGCGCCCGGTGCGGGTCTGGTCCGCGGTCGGCCGACGGAACTGGGCGGCGACGACCGCGCTCGGCCGGGCGATGCTCGCGTTCGGCGACACCCCCGCGGCGGCGCTCGACGGGTACGTGGGCGCCGTCCAGCCGGCCGGCCGCGTGGACGCCGCGCACGTGGCGGACGAGCTCGCCGCCGCGCGCCGCCGCGGCTACGCCGTCGAGGTCGAGGAGAACGAGCCCGGCATCGCCTGCCTCGGCGTGCCGCTGCTGCGCGGGTCGCGCCCCGTCGCCGCGCTCAGCGTGACGGCCCCGGCCGACCGGCTGACCGCGGAGCGCCGGGACGAGGTGCACGCCCGCGTGCGTGCCGTCGTGCCGCCGCTCCTCCCGCCGGGCCTGGCCCTGCCGCCGGCCTGACGGCCCCGCCGACCGCACCCGCCGGTCGCGAGATCGGTGCTTCGCGCCGAGACCGGTCCTCCTGAGCACCGATCTCGACGCGGACCACCGATCTCGCCGCGGATCACCCCCGGCGCGGATCACCCCCGGCGCGGATCACCCCGGGCGCGGCGTCCGGCCGCGCGAGGAGCCGTTGCCCCTGCGGCTCGGCGTGTGCCACGATCGGTGCGCACAGCGCAGCGAGCGTTGCGCACAGCGGAACGAAGGAGTTCGACATGGCGGACGTGCTCGACCGGCTCGCGGCGCACCGGCTGGTGCCGGTCGTCGTCCTCGACGAGGCCCGCGACGCCGGCCCGCTCGCGGACGCGCTCGTCGGCGGCGGTCTGCCCGTCGCCGAGGTCACCTTCCGCACGGCCGCCGCTGCCGACGCGATCCGGGCGATCGCGGACCGGGGCGGCGACGTCCTCGTCGGCGCGGGCACGGTGGTCACCCCCGCCCAGGTCGACGCCGCGGTCGCCGCCGGCGCGGAGTACCTGGTGTCCCCGGGCACGTCCCGCGCCGTCGTCGAGCGCGCGCGCGAGCACGGCGTCCCGGTGCTGCCCGGCGCGGTCACCGCGACCGAGGTCCAGGCCGCGCTGGAGCTGGGCCTGGACACCGTGAAGTTCTTCCCCGCCGGCACCTCGGGCGGCAGCGCCGCGATCGCCGCGCTGGCCGCCCCGTTCGGCGGGGTGCGGTTCGTGCCGACCGGGGGAGTCGGCCCCGGCAACCTCGACCAGTACCTCGCGCTGCCGTGCGTCGCCGCGGTCGGCGGCTCGTGGATGGTCCCGCGCGACCGGGTGCACGACGGCGACCTCGCGGGGGTGCGGACGCTCGTCGCCGACGCCGTCGCGCTGGCGACCCGCCTGCGCCCCTGACGCGCGCACCGCGCGCACCCGACACCCACCACGAACGCCGCGAAGGAGCGTCCCGTGCCCCTGACCACCCGCCCCGCCGCCGAGGTCCGCTACGACGCCGTCTCCCTCGGTGAGGTGATGCTCCGCCTCGACCCGGGGGAGGGCCGCATCCGCACCGCCCGCCAGTTCCGCGCGTGGGAGGGCGGGGGCGAGTACAACGTCGCCCGCGGGCTGCGCCGCGCGTTCGGCCTGCGCACGGCGATCGTGACCGCGCTCGCGGACAACGAGGTGGGCCGGCTGGTGGAGGACCTGATCCTGCAGGGCGGCGTCGACACGTCGTTCCTGCGGTGGCTGCCGTACGACGGCATCGGCCGGGAGGTCCGCAACGGCCTGAACTTCACCGAGCGCGGCTTCGGCGTCCGGGGCGCCGTGGGCGTCAGCGACCGCGGGCACACCGCGGCGTCGCAGCTCGCGCCCGCCGACGTCGACTGGGACCACCTGTTCGGCGAGCTCGGCGCCCGCTGGCTGCACACCGGCGGCATCTACGCCGCCCTGTCCGAGACCGCGGCCGAGACCGTGGTCGCCGCCGTCACCGCCGCGAAGCGGCACGGCACCGTCGTCTCCTACGACCTCAACTACCGGCCCAGCCTGTGGCGGTCGACCGGCGGCACGGCCCGGGCGCAGGAGGTGAACCGGGAGATCGCGCGGTACGTCGACGTGATGATCGGCAACGAGGAGGACTTCACCGCGGCGCTCGGCTTCGAGGTGGAGGGGGTCGACGAGCACCTGTCCGCGATCGAGGTCGACTCGTTCGCCGCGATGATCGACCGGGTGGCGGCGGAGTTCCCGCACTTCCAGGTCATCGCCACCACGCTGCGCACCGTCCGCAGCGCGACCGTCAACGACTGGGGGGCCATCGCGTGGTCCCGCGAGGAGGGCCTGGTCCGCGCCACGCACCGGCCCGGCCTGGAGATCCTGGACCGGGTCGGTGGTGGGGACTCGTTCGCCTCGGGCCTGGTCTACGGCCTGCTCGGCGGACGGTCGCTCGCCACCGCCGTCGAGTACGGCGCGGCGCACGGGGCGCTCGCCATGACCACCCCGGGCGACACGACGATGGCGTCCGAGGCCGAGGTGCTCAAGCTCGCCGGCGGCGGCTCGGCCCGGGTCGACCGCTGACGGTCGCCGCACGACGACGGCCCCGTCCCTCCTCGTGACGAGGGGGACGGGGCCGTCGGTCCTGCCGGGGTGCCCGCGGGGTCGCCGCGCGGCGGGCCCCGGGGGTGGCCCACGGCCGGCCCCGGGGCGTCACGCGTCAGCGCACGTCGTCGTCGACCCAGTCGAACGTCTTCGTGACGGCCTTCTTCCACAGCCGGTACTGCCGGTCGCGCTCGGCGGACTCCAGGTTCGGGGTCCACCGGGCGCCCTCGGCCCAGTTGTCGATGACGTCCTGCTCGCCCTCCCAGTAGCCGACGGCGATGCCCGCGGCGTACGCCGCGCCGAGCGCGGTGGTCTCCGCGACCTGCGGCCGGACGACCGGCACGTCGAGGATGTCCGCCTGGAACTGCATGAGCAGGTTGTTGGCGGTCATGCCGCCGTCGACCTTGAGCTCGGTCAGCGCCACGCCGGAGTCCGCGTTCATCGCGTCCAGCACCTCGCGGGTCTGGAAGGCGGTGGCCTCCAGCGCCGCGCGGGCGATGTGGTTGCGGTTGACGTACCGGGTCAGGCCGACCAGCGCCCCGCGGGCGTCGGACCGCCAGTACGGGGCGAACAGGCCGGAGAACGCGGGGACGAAGTACGCGCCGCCGTTGTCCTCGACCTTGGAGGCCAGGTACTCGATGTCCGGGGCGTCCGCGAACATGCCCAGGTTGTCGCGCAGCCACTGCACGAGGGAGCCGGTGACGGCGATCGAGCCCTCGAGCGCGTACACCTGCGGCTTGTCGCCGATCTTGTACGCCACGGTGGTGAGCAGGCCGTTCTTCGACGGGACTGGCTCGGTGCCCGTGTTCAGCAGCATGAAGTTGCCGGTGCCGTACGTGTTCTTGGCCGTGCCGACCTCGAAGCACGCCTGGCCGAACGTCGCGGCCTGCTGGTCGCCGAGGATGCCGGCGATCGGCACGCCCGGGACGAGGCCGCCCTGGCGGCCGTGCCCGTAGACCTCGGAGGAGGAGCGGATCTCCGGGAGCATCGACAGCGGGATGCCCATCTCGGCCGCGATCTCCTCGTTCCAGGTGAGCGAGTCGACGTTCATGAGCATGGTGCGCGAGGCGTTGGTGACGTCGGTGACGTGGATGCCGCCGTCGACGCCGCCGGTCATGTTCCACAGCACCCAGGAGTCGGTGTTGCCGAACGCGAGCTCGCCGCGCTCCGCCTTCTCGCGGGCGCCCTCGACGTTGTCGAGGATCCACCGGATCTTCGGGCCGGAGAAGTACGTCGCCAGCGGGAGGCCGACGCGGTCCTTGTAGCGCTCGGCACCGCCGCCGAGGGCCGCGAGGTCGTCGCAGATCTTCTGGGTGCGGGTGTCCTGCCAGACGATCGCGTTGTAGACCGGCTGGCCGGTGGTGCGGTCCCACACCACGGCGGTCTCGCGCTGGTTGGTGATGCCGATCGCGGCGACGTCCGAGTAGGTCTTGTTGGCGCGGGACAGCGCCAGGCCGACGACCTCGCGGGTGTTCGTCCAGATCTCGTTGGGGTCGTGCTCGACCCAGCCGGCGCGCGGGAAGATCTGCTGGTGCTCGGTCTGGCCGACGGAGACGATCTGGCCGCTGTGGTTGAAGAGGATCGCCCGGGTGGAGGTGGTGCCCTGGTCGATCGCCATGACGAGCTGCTCGGACATGAGACTTCCTTCGCGTCGGTCTGCCCCGCCCGGGGGCGGGTGGCGGCACCGCGGGGGCGGCGCTGCCGGGAACGGTGCGGCCGGCGGGCCGCGACGTGCGTGCGACGGGGTGCGTCGCGGGGGTGCTGCCGGGGCGCCCGCCCCCGCAGGGGTGAGGGCGGGCGCCCCGGTCAGGGCGCGGGGGTCAGGCCACCCAGCCGATGGTCATGGCCAGCAGGCCGCCGAGGATGCCGCCGACGGCCGGGCCGAGCACCGGCACCCAGGCGTACGACCAGTCGGACGAGCCCTTGCCGCGGATCGGCAGCAGGGCGTGCGCGATGCGCGGGCCGAGGTCACGGGCCGGGTTGATGGCGTACCCCGTGGGGCCACCGAGGCTGGCGCCGATCGCGACCACGACCAGGGCGACGCCGAGCGGGCCGATCTGGGCGGGCGTGTTGCCGCTGATGACCACCCAGAACACCAGGACGAACGTGCCGACGACCTCGGTGAGGAAGTTCCAGCCGTAGGAGCGGAGCTCCGGTCCGGTGGAGAACACCGCGAGCTTGATCGCGGGGTCCGCGTCCTGGTCGAAGTGCTTCTTGTAGGTCAGGTACGCGAGCGTCGAGCCGACCGCGGCGCCGGCGAACTGCGCCGCGATGTACAGGAACCCGTTGACGGCGTTCACCTCGATGCCGGGGGCGAACTCGTCCTTGCCCGCGGCCCAGATGCCCAGCGTCACGGCCGGGTTCAGGTGCGCGCCGGACTGGAACGCCACGTACACGCCGGTGAACACGGCGAGGCCCCACCCGAAGTTGATCAGCAGCCAGCCGCCGCCGAACCCCTTCGTCTTCGGCAGGATCACGTTGGCGACCACGCCTGCACCGAGGAGGAGCAGCACGGTGGTGCCGAGGAACTCGGAGAGGATGGCATCTCCGATCGAGATGGACTCCACAGTCGACCTCTTTCTGACGGACGTCGTTGTCTCGCAGGGTCCCGCCCGGTCGAGGACCGACCGGGCGGGGCGCGGCCGGGGGACCGCTAGGTGGTACTGATCATGTCCCTGCCGGACCGGCGGTGGCAGGGGTGCTCGGCGACGAACCCGGCTTGGTGCCGGGCCGGACCGGGTCCGCGTCGAGCGGCAGCAGCGGCGCGAGGTCCTCCGCGACGTCGCGCGCGGCCTGGGCGGCGGCGTCGTCGGGCTGCTCGGCGGCGGCGAACTCGGCCTGCGCGCGCTGGCGGTAGGCGTCGACCTCGCGGGCGCGGGTGGCGTCGTCCCAGCCCAGCCGCGGCGCGACGAGGGCGGCGATCTCGTCGAGCGCGGCGAGGCCCTTGTCCGCGACCTCGTAGTTGAGGCGGGTGCGGTGCATCAGCACGTCGTCCAGGTGCAGGGCGCCCTCGTGCGTGACGGCGTAGGCGATCTCCGCGCCGATGTACGCGGGGGCCTCGGCGAGCGGCTGGCCGAGCGACGGCTCCTCGTCGACGATCTCGAGCAGCTCGCCCAGCAGGGAGCCGTACCGGTGCAGCAGGTGGTCCATCCGCCCGCGGTCCCAGCCGTAGCGGCTGCCGATGTCGCGGGCCTGGCGCTGCAGCACCTCGAGGCCCTCGGCGCCGACCAGCGGGACCTTGTGCGTGATCGACGGCAGCGTGGTGGCGCGCGAGCCGATCGCGAAGTCCACGGCGTCCTTCGCCATGACGCGGTACGTGGTGAGCTTGCCGCCGGCGATGACCGTCAGGCCGGGGGTCGGGGAGGCGACGGTGTGCTCGCGGGACACCTTGGCCGACGACGTCCCCTCCTTGGTGCCGGGCTGCAGCAGCGGCCGCAGGCCCGCCCAGGTGCCGATGACGTCGTCGCGCGTGATCGGCCGCGACAGCACCGCGTTGGCGTGCTCGATGACGTAGTCGATGTCGGCGCTGGTGGCGACCGGGTGGGTGAGGTCCTGCTCCCAGGGGGTGTCCGTGGTGCCGATCACCCAGTAGCGGGACCAGGGGATGATGAACAGGACCGACTTCTCGGTCTGCAGGATCAGGCCCGTGTTGCCCGCGATCCGGTCGCGCGGCACGACGATGTGGATGCCCTTGGACGCGAGAACCCGCAGGCCGCCCTCGGTGCCGGCGAGCGACTCGGTCTGCTCGGTCCAGACGCCGGTGGCGTTGATGACGTGCCGGGCGCGGACCGTGAAGCGCTCGCCGGTCTCCAGGTCGGCCAGCTCGGCGCCGGTGACCGCGCCGCCGGACGTGGTGGTCAGGCCGATGACCTGGGTGCGGGAGGCCGCGTGCGCGCCGTAGGAGACCGCCGTGCGGATCAGGGTCGAGACCAGCCGGGCGTCGTCGACGCTGGCGTCCCAGTACTGCACGGCGCCGACGGCGGCGTCGTGGCGCAGGTCGGGGAACTTGCGCTCCATGCCCTTGCGGGACAGGTGCTGGTGCAGCGGCATGGCGCGCTTGCGGCCGTTGACGCTGGCGAGCGTGTCGTACAGGGCCACGCCGGCGCCGACGTAGGCGCGCTCCCAGACCCGGTTCTCCAGCGGGTAGAGGAACGGCACGGGCTTGACCAGGTGCGGCGCGAGGTCGCTGATCAGCAGGTCGCGCTCGGTGAGGGCCTCGCGCACCAGGTGGAAGTCGAGCATCTGCAGGTAGCGCAGACCGCCGTGCACGAGCTTGCTGGACCGGCTGGAGGTGCCCGAGGCCCAGTCCTGCGCGTCGATGACGGCGGTGGACAGGCCGCGCGTCACCGCGTCGAGGGCGATGCCCGCGCCGGTCACGCCGCCGCCGATGACGAGGACGTCGAGCTCCGGCCCGCCCTCCGTGGTCGCTCGCAGGGCCGCCAGCGCGTCGTCACGCAGGCGAGGGGTCAGTGCTGCGGTCCTCATGTCAGCTCCATCGCGGTCGTGCTCTCCCGGCCGTCGGTGCCCTGGTCGCGGGTGCTCGTGGCCCCGCAGACTGGGACCTCGGTCCTGTCTGTTCGCTATCGTCGTCACGTCGCGAACAGACGCGCAACCGCAGTGCACGAATGTGCAGGGACCGAGGTCCCGGATCCCGCCGGACGAGGAGGTCGCGGACGATGACCGACCGCGAGCAGGACGTGCTGCGCGCCGCGTCCATGTACTACCTGCAGGACGTCAAGATGGACGTCATCGCGCGGCACCTGCACACGTCCCGGTCGACCGTCTCCCGGCTGCTCAAGCGGGCCCGGGAGACGGGGCTCGTCGAGATCACGCTCCGGCCGTCCAGCACGCGCGCGCCCAGCCTGGGCCGCTCGATCTCCGCGGCGTTCGGCATCGACACCTACGTGGTGCCCGTCCCGGACTCCGGGGAGCCCGCCGACACGCTCGACCAGGTGGCCCGGGCGACCGCACGCCTGCTCGCCTCGTGGTTCGACTCCGACATGATCCTCGGCGTCGCCTGGGGCACGACGCTGGCCGCCGTCTCGCGCCGGCTGCAGCCCAAGGCCACGCACGGCAGCGTCGTCGTGCAGCTGAACGGCGCGGCGAACACCCGCACGTCGGGCATCGAGTACGCCAGCGACCTGATCGCCTCGTTCGGCAGCGCGTTCGGCGCGACCGTGCACCACTTCCCGGTCCCGGCGTTCTTCGACTACCCCGAGACGAAGCAGGCCATGTGGCGGGAGCGGTCGGTGCGCCGGGTGCTCGACGAGCAGGCACGGGCGGACATCGCGCTGTTCTCCGTCGGCTCGGTCACCGGCTCGGTCCCGAGCCACGTCTACTCCGCCGGGTACCTGGACGACGACGACGTCGAGCTGCTGCACGAGCAGTCGGTCGTCGGCGACGTGTGCACCGTGTTCCTGCGCGCCGACGGGTCCTGGCAGGACGTGCCGCTGAACGCGCGGGCGACCGGGCCGTCGCCCGAGCAGCTCCGGCGGATCCCGCGGCGGCTGTGCGCGGTCGCCGGGGACAACAAGGCGGTGCCGCTGCTCGCCGCGCTGCGGGCCGGCACCATGACGGACCTCGTCGTGGACGAGCGGACGGCGGCTCGGCTGCTGGAGCTCGCGCGCAGCGGCGCCGGGGTGCGCGGCCGCGAAACGTCCCGGTGATGCGCGGCTGCTAGCGTCCGCGCGCATGACGGCCCCCACGCCCGACGCCGGGCGCCCCGCGGCGCGGCCCGGGCGCCCCCGAGCCGCGGACGGCCGGGACACCCGCGGGGACGTGCTCGCCGCGGCGGCGGCGCTGTTCAGCAGCGTCGGGTACACGGCGACCTCGACGTACGCCATCGCCGAGCGCGCGGGCGTCAGGCAGGCGTCGATCTACCACCACTTCCGCGGCAAGGACGTGCTGCTGCGGACCCTGCTGCTGGACACCGTCCGCCCGTCGCTCGACCTGGCCGACGAGCTGCTGGACGCGCCCGGCGACCCGGCCGCGCGGCTGTGGGCCCTGTGCGACGCCGACGCCCGCTGGCTGGCGGACGGACCGGTGAACATCGGCGGGCTCATGCAGCTGCCGGAGGTCGAGGGCGAGGCGTTCGCGGAGTTCCGCGCGGAACGCGCGCGGCTGCGCGGCCGGTACGACGCGCTGGTCGCGGCGGTGCTGGGGCGGCCGGAGTCCGCGCGGCCCGCCGAGGCGACGCTGGTGTTCGGGCTGGTCGAGACGGTCATCACGGCCCGGCGCTCCGGCGGGGACGCCGCCGCGCAGCAGGTCGCGCCGCTGGTCGCCGACGCCGCGCTGCGCGTGCTCGGCCTGGACGGCGCGGCGCTGGGCCGGGCGCGCACGGCGGCCGCGGAGCTGGTGGCGTGACGGTGCCGCGCGCGCTCGCGGCGTGGACCGGCGGGCGTCGCCGCTGGTGCGCGTCGTAGGTTGAGGGCGTGACCGACCCCGCCGCACCGTCGTCCCCCGTCGCGCCCGCCCTCGCCTACCGGGTCCGACCCGCGCTCCCGGCGGACGTCCGCGGCATCCGCGACCTGGTGCAGCCGTACGCCGACGAGCGGATCCTGCTCGCCAAGGAGCTGGTCGGCTACTACGAGGCGATCCAGGAGTTCCAGGTCGCCGAGGCCGAGGACGGCACCCTCATCGGCTGCGGGGCGCTGCACGTGATGTGGCAGGACCTCGCGGAGATCCGCACGCTCGCCGTCGCGCGGCAGTGGCGTGGGCGGGGCGTCGGGCACGCGCTGCTCGAGGGGCTGACCGCGCGGGCCCAGGACCTCGGCCTGAGCCGGCTGTTCTGCCTGACGTTCGAGGTCGACTTCTTCGCGGCGCACGGCTGGGGCACGATCGCCGGGCCCGCGGTGCCGCCCGAGGTGTACGCCGAGCTGCTGCGGTCGCACGACGACGGGGTGGCCGAGTTCCTCGACCTGGCGCGCGTCAAGCCGAACACCCTGGGCAACACCCGGATGCTCGTCGAGCTCTAGGCCCCCGCCGGGAGGCGGTAGCGCGGGCGCTCCGGGTCCTCGCCCGGGACGCGCTCGACCAGCCCGTCGACCAGCAGCCCCGCCAGGCACCGCTCCCGCTGGGCGTCGTCCGGCCACACCGCCGCGACCGCCTCGGCCGGCGCGGGCTCCAGCGCCTCGCGGAGCAGCGCCATGATCCGCCCGCGCACCTGCCGGTCCGTCCCCGCCCACGCCTGCGTCCGGCGCCGGTGCGCGTGCAGGTCGCCGGGTGCGCCGGCCAGCCGCCACGCGCACCGGTCCGCCACCGGGCACGCCGCGCACCGCGGCGACCGGGCCGTGCACACCAGCGCGCCGAGCTCCATCGACGCGGCCGCCCACCGCGCGGCGCCGGCGTCGTCCGCCGGCACGAACGCCTGGGCGAGCCGGCGCTCGCCGACCGTCAGCGCGGGGGCCGGCAGCGCGGCGCCCTCCGCCACCCGCGCCAGCACCCGGCGCACGTTGGTGTCGAGCACGACCGAGCGCAGCCCGAACGCGAACGCCCGCACCGCGGCGGCCGTGTACTCCCCGACGCCGGGCAGCGCGAGCAGCGCGTCGGCGTCCGACGGCACCACGCCGCCGTGCCGCTCGACGACGGCCCGCGCGCACTCCTGCAGCCGCAGCGCCCGCCGCGGGTAGCCCAGCCGGTCCCAGGCGCGCAGCACGTCGGCGGGGCCGGCCGCGGCCAGGTCGGCGGGCTCGGGCCACCGCGCGAGCCAGGCGCGCCAGGCGGGCTCGACCCGGACGACCGGGGTCTGCTGGAGCATCACCTCGCTGACCAGCACGCCCCAGGGCGTCCGGTCGGGGTGCCGCCACGGCAGGTCCCGGGCGTGCGCGTCGAACCACGCGAGGACGTCGGCCCGCACGCCCTCGGCGAGCGCGGGGTCCACGGCCGCCGCGCTCGCGGTCGCCGGGTCCACGCCCGGAGCGTCGACGGAGGAGGGAGGCACGCCGCACATCCTCACCCCTCCACCCGCGTGTCCGCGAGGCGGTCACCCGGGGTGGGGCGGCGCCGGGTTAGCGTGGGCGGCAGTTCGAGCGGAGGGACCGGGACATGGGCGTGCTGCGGCCGGAGGGCTCGCTGCCCGCGCGCGTGTACTGGGTCCGGCGCGCCGTCGTCGTGCTGGTCCTCGTGCTGGTCGTGGTGCTCGCGTTCCTCGGCGTGCGGGCGCTGCTCGGCGGGGGCGACGACGACGCGGCCACGCCGACCGGGGGCTCGACGGAGCAGGCGCCGACGTCCGAGGAGACGACCGAGGGAACCCCCGCCTGCGAGCCCGGAGCCGTGGGGCTCGAGCTGGCGGCGGACGCGACCACCTACGCCGCCGGCGTGCTGCCGACCTTCACCATCCGGATCACCAACACCGGCGACGTGGACTGCCTGCTCGACGCGGGCGACGCCCAGCGCCAGGTGCTCATCACCTCGGGCAGCGACCGGATCTGGGCGAGCACCGACTGCGCGACGGGCGAGACCCTGCAGCTGCTGCTCGCGCCCGGCCAGGTCGACGAGCGCCAGGTCCAGTGGGACCGCACCCGGTCGGTCGAGGGCTGCGCCCCGGACCAGCCCGCCGCGCAGCCGGGGACCTACCAGGCCGTGCTCGCGCTCGGCGGGGTCAGCACCGAGCCGGTGGTGTTCGGCCTGGAGTGACCCGCGGGGCCACGCCCCGGGTCAGACGTAGCGCTCGAGGATGCTCGACTCCGCGAGCCGCGACAGCCCCTCGCGCACCGCGCGGGCGCGCTGCTCGCCGACGCCGTCCACCGCCATGAGGTCGTCGATGTTCGCCGCCAGGAGCTTCTGCAGCCCGCTGAAGTGGCCGACCAGCCGGTCGACGATCGCGGCGGGCAGGCGCGGGACCTTGGACAGCAGCCGGTAGCCGCGGGGGCCGGTGGCGGCGTCCAGCATCTCGACGCCCGACGGCAGGCCCAGCTCTCGGGCGATGAGCGCGAGGTCCAGCAGCTCGGTGGAGTCGAGCGCGGCGAGCGAGGCGGCGATGGCCTCCCCGTCGCGGCGGGACGAGTCGAGGTAGTCGCGGATGACCAGCTCGCTGTCCGAGCCGATGCCGCCCGTGAGCTCGTCGAGCTGGAGGGAGAGCAGGCGGCCGTCGGTGCCGAGCTCGACGACGTAGCCGGCGATCTCCACGGAGATGCGGCGCACCATCTCCTGACGCTGCACGACGACGCACACGTCGCGGACGGTGACGAGGTCCTCGATCTCGAGCGCCGACAGCGTGCCGCTGACCTCGTCGAGCCGGGCCTTGTACCGCTCCAGCGTCGCGAGCGCCTGGTTGGCGCGGGACATGATCGCGTCGGCGTTCTCCAGCACGTGCCGCTGCTCGCCGACGTACAGGGCGATGATCCGCATGGAGGCGGACACCGAGATCACCGGCAGCCCGGTCTGCTTCGCGACCCGCTCGGCCGTGCGGTGCCGGGTGCCCGACTCGGACGTCGAGATGGTCGGGTCCGGGAGCAGCTGCACGGCGGCGCGCAGGATCCGGCGGGAGCCGGGGTCCATGACGATCGCGCCGTCCATCTTGGCGAGCTCCCGCAGCCGGGTGGCGGAGAACTCGACGTCGAGCTCGAAGCCGCCGGAGCAGATGCTCTCGACCGTGGCGTCGTGCCCGAGCACGATGAGCGCGCCGGTGCGGCCGCGCAGGATGCGCTCCAGGCCGTCGCGCAGCTCGGTGCCGGGCGCGACCGCGGCGAGCGTGTGCCGCAGCAGGTCGTCGGGCGGCGTGGTGGTGGGCACGGCGCGATCCTACGGGCCGCCGGCGACGCGCCGCGTGCGGTGCGCGCCCCGCGGACGTCGCGATTCGGTCACGGTGCGGTGCCGGGGCCTGTCGGTGGCGGCCGTTAGCGTGACGGCCGTGTCGACCACCACCTCCTCCCGGACCGCCCGGCCCGCGTTCCGCTGCACCGAGTGCGGCTGGACGACGTCCAAGTGGGTGGGCCGGTGCGGCGAGTGCCAGACCTGGGGCTCGGTGTCCGAGGACACCGGCCCGGGCGGGGCGGCGCCGCGCACCGCGGTCATGGTGCCCCTGCGCGGGGCGGCCCGGCCGATCGCGGAGATCGACGTCGAGGCGGCGCGCGCCCTGCCGACCGGCGTGGGCGAGCTCGACCGCGTCCTCGGCGGCGGGCTGGTGCCCGGCGCGGTGGTGCTGCTCGCGGGCGAGCCCGGCGTCGGCAAGTCGACGCTGCTGCTCGACGTCGCCAGCCGCGCCGCGACCGGCGGGCGGACGGTCCTCTACGTGACGGGGGAGGAGTCGGCCGGCCAGGTGCGGCTGCGCGCCGAGCGGATCGGGGCGCTCGCGGACACCCTGCTGCTCACGGCCGAGACCGACCTCGGCACGATCCTCGGCCACCTCGCGCAGACCGAGCCCGACCTGCTCGTGCTCGACTCGGTGCAGACGGTGGCGTCGTCGGCCGTGGAGGGCTCGCCGGGCGGCGTGGCCCAGGTGCGCGAGGTCGCTGCCGCGCTCATCTCGGCCGCCAAGGAGCGCGCGCTGCCCGTGCTCCTCGTCGGGCACGTCACCAAGGACGGGTCGGTCGCGGGACCGCGCACGCTGGAGCACCTGGTGGACGTGGTGTGCCAGTTCGAGGGCGACCGGCACTCGCGCCTGCGGCTGCTGCGGGCGACCAAGAACCGGTTCGGCCCGACCGACGAGGTCGGCTGCTTCGACCTGACCGAGACCGGCATCGTCGGCCTGGCCGACCCGTCGGGGCTGTTCGTGTCGCACGAGCGGCACCACGTGCCCGGCACCTGCGTCACGGTGACCCTGGAGGGCCGCCGCCCGCTCGCGACCGAGGTGCAGGCGCTGGTCGCGCCGTCGATGCTCAGCAACCCGCGCCGCACCACCAGCGGCGTCGACGGCAGCCGGCTCGCGATGGTGCTCGCGGTGCTGCAGCGGCGGGCGGGCCTGAAGGTCGGCGACCAGGACGTGTACGTGTCGACCGTCGGCGGCGCCCGCGTCGTCGAGCCCGCCGCGGACCTCGCCCTCGCGCTGGCGACCGTCAGCAGCCGGGAGAACGTCGCGCTCCCGCCGCGGCTCGTCGCGATCGGGGAGGTCGGGCTGGCCGGGGAGATCCGCCCGGTGACCGGCACCGCGCGCCGGCTGGCGGAGGCGGCGCGGCTCGGGTTCACGCACGCGGTGGTGCCCGCGGGGTCGCTCGAGAAGGGCCAGGCCCCCGAGGGGATGCGGGTGGCGCAGGCCGCCGACCTCGGCGAGGCGGTGCGGCTCACGCGCGCCGACACCGCGCGGGTGCAGGCGCGCGCCGAGGGCTGACACCGCCGGCCCGCCGCCGCCCGCCGCCGGCCCGCCGCGGCCCCCGGGGCGGCCGTCGTGACCCCCTTGCGGGCGGACTGAACGCGCGTTTAGTCTGCTGAACATGCGTTCAGCCACGGCCGACGACGACCTCACCGCCCGCGCCCGGATCCGCGACGCCGCCCTGCTGCGGTTCGCCCGCGACGGGTTCGGCGCCGGGCTGCGCGCGGTCGCCGCCGACGCCGGGGTCAGCCCCGCGCTGGTCATCCACCACTTCGGGTCCAAGGACGGGCTGCGGGCCGCCTGCGACACCTACGTGCTGGACCGCATCCGGTCGCAGAAGGAGGCGTCGCTGACCACCGAGACCCCGCGGGAGTCGATGGCGCACCTGTCCGACCTCACCCGGTACGGCCCGGTGTTCGGCTACGTGGTCCGCAGCCTGGCCGCCGGCGGGGAGCTCGCGTCCCGGTTCGTCGACGACATGGTCGCGGCGACGGAGGACTACCTGGCGCTCGGCGTCGCGGCGGGCACGGTGAGCCCGTCGGTCGACCCGGCCGGGCGGGCCCGGTACCTGGTCGCGCAGAGCGTCGGGCTGCTGCAGCTGGCGCTCATCGACGCCGAGGCGGGCCGCGCGCCCTCGCCGACCCTCGACCCCGTCGCGGCGTTCACCGCGCTGTCCCGCTGGGCGGTCGTCCCGGCGATGGAGATGCTGACCGAGCCGCTGCTCACCGACCACGGGCTGCTGGCGGCGGCGATCGACGAGCTCGCCCGGGAGGAACCATGACCACCACCACCGACGCCGTCGCCGTCCGCGGCCTGGTGAAGACGTTCGGCCGCCGCCGGGCGCTCGACGGCCTCGACCTGTCCGTCCGCACCGGCGAGGTGCACGGCTTCCTCGGCCCGAACGGCGCGGGCAAGTCGACGACGATCCGGGTGCTGCTCGGCATGCTCCGCGCCGACGCGGGCGAGGCCCGGGTGCTCGGGGCCGACCCGTGGCGGGACGCGGTGGCTCTGCACCACCACCTCGCCTACGTGCCGGGGGAGGTCGACCTGTGGCCGAACCTGACCGGCGGCGAGGCGATCGACCTGCTCGGCCGGCTGCGCGGCGGGCTCGACGCGCGGCGGCGCGCGGACCTCGTCGAGCGGTTCGAGCTGGACCCGACGGTGCGGGTCCGGGCGTACTCGAAGGGGAACCGGCAGAAGGTCGCGCTGGTCGCCGCGCTCGCGGCCGACGTCCCGCTGCTCGTGCTGGACGAGCCGACCAGCGGGCTGGACCCCCTGATGGAGGCCGAGTTCCAGCACTGCATCCGCGAGGCCGCGGGGGCCGGGCGCACGGTGCTGCTGTCGAGCCACATCCTCGCGGAGGTCGAGGCGCTCTGCGAGCGGGTCACGATCATCCGCGCGGGTCGTGCGGTGCGGTCCGGGACCCTCGACGAGCTCCGCGGGCTGACCCGGACCGCCGTCGTCGTCTCCCTGCGGGACCCGGACGCCGCGCTCGCCGCGCTGCGCGACGCGCCGGGGGTCCACGAGCCGGCGGTCGCCGACGGGCACGTGCGCCTCGACGTCGACGCCGAGGCGCTGGACGACCTGCTGGCGCTGCTCCCCCGGTTCGGCGTCCGGGGCGTGACCGCGCACCCGCCGACGCTCGAGGACCTGTTCCTGCGCGAGTACGGCGAGGCCGTCGGGAGCCCCCGGTGACCGCCGTCGCCGCGCCGGCCGGCCGCCCCACGGCACCCGTGGCGCGGCGCGCGACCGACCGCTGGGCCGGGACCGGCGCGCTGGTGCGGGTCGCCCTGCGGGTCGAGCGGGTGCGGCTCCCGGTGTGGCTCGTCGCCGTCGCCGGGCTCACCGCCGTGTCGGCCGCCTCGGAGGCCGACCTGTTCCCGACGCCGGAGTCCCGGGCGGCCCGCGCCGAGCTCATGCGGTCGCCGGCGGCGGTCGCGCTGGGCGGGCCGGGATACGGGCTGGACGACTACACGATCGGCGCGATGGTGGCGAACGAGCTCGGCGCCTGGGTCGCCCTGGCGCTCGCGGTGCTGTCGGTGCAGCTGGTCGTCCGGCACCTGCGCGGGGCGGAGGAGTCGGGCCTCCTGGAGGTGGTCCGCTCGACGCCCGTCGGCCGGGACGCCCCGGTGCTCGCGGCGGTCGTCGTCGTGACCCTCGCGGACGTGGCGATCGGGCTGGCGCTCGCGGCGGCGCTGGCCGGCACGGGGCTGCCCGCAGCCGGGGCGCTCGCGTTCGGGCTCGGCTGCGCCCTGGTCGGGCTGACGTCCGGCGCGACGGCGGCCGTCGCCGCCCAGCTGGTGCGGCACGCCCGCACGGCGTCGATGCTCGGGCTCGCGGCGATCGGGGTCGGGTTCGTGCTGCGCGCGGCCGGCGACGTCCGCGCCCCGGAGAGCGGCAGCGTCCTGAGCTGGCTGTCGCCGTTCGGCTGGTCGCAGGCCACCCGGGCGTGGGTCGACGAGCGGTGGTGGCCGCTCGCGCTGCCCGTGCTCGCGTCCGCCGCCGCGTTCGGTCTCGCCGCGCTGCTGGCGGAGCGCCGCGACCTCGGCGACGGCCTGCTGCCCGAGCGCACCGGGCGCGCGCACGCCTCGCCGCGCCTGACGGGGATCGCGGCCGTGACCCTGCGCCGGCTGGGCGGGGCGCTCGCCGGGTGGGCGGCGGGGGTCGTGGCGATCTGCGCCCTGGTCGGCGTGCTGGCCCGGGAGGTCGTGCAGTTCATCGAGGACGAGCCCGCGCTCGCGGCGTTCTTCCCGGAGGGCCCCGGCGGTGCGGGGGAGGCGGCGCTGTCCCGGTACCTGCTGGTGGCGGTCGCGCTGGCCGCCGCGGCGGGCGTGCAGGGCGTGGGCGCGGTCCGCGCGGAGGAGGCGGCCGGGCGCGCGGCGCACGTGCTCGCGGGCCCGGTCGGCCGGGTGCGGTGGCTGGGCGCCCAGCTCCTGGTCGTCCTCGGCGCCGCGGCGGGGATGGTGCTGCTCGGCGGGCTGGTGATGGGGCTCACGGCGGCGAGCACGCTGGACGACCCGTCGCTGGTCGGCCGGCTCGTCGGCGCGGCGTTGGCGCAGGTGCCGGCGCTGTGGGCCGTCACCGGCGCGGCGGTCCTGGCGCTCGGGGTCGCCCCGCGCGCCTTCGGGCTCGCCTGGGCCTACCTCGGCTACGTGGCCCTGACCGCGATGCTCGCCGGGGTCCTGCCCGACGGCAGCGACGTCGCGTCCCCGCTCCGGTACACGCCGGCGATGCCCGCGGACCCGGTGGACTGGCCGGCGCTGGGCGTCCTCGCGGCGCTCGCGGCCGCGCTGGTGGCCGGCGGCGTGCTGGCCTTCCGGCGGCGCGACCTGCTCGCCTGACCGCGCCGGTCCACCGGGACCCGGTGCCCGGCCGCTAGGCTGCCGCGGGACCTCCGGGCCGGTCCGCGGCATCGCGACCCGGCCCGACCGGAAGGCTTGCAGGGAGTGCGTGCATGAGTGACACCGACGGGCGCTTCGCGCGCCGGGACCCCGGCACGCCGGCGACGGGCGTCGGCCGGTTCGGCGGCGACCGGCCGGCGTGGCCGAGCCTGAGCGGCGGTGACGGCGACGCGGGCGGGACGGGTGCCGGCGGTGCGGGCCCGGCGGCCGCCGGTGGTCCCGCGGTCCCCACCGCGGGCTGGACCCCCGCCGGCGCGCCCGCGGGTCCCGCGGCCCCGGTCCCCGCTCCCGCGGCACCCGGCGCCCCCGTCCCGGCCGCCTCGGACCCCGTCGAGCCGCCCAGCCGGCGAAGCCGCCGGTTCGCCGCCGCCGACGGGACGGCCCCGGCCGCCCCCGTCGACCCCGCCGAGCGCACGGCCGCCCTCGCCCGGGCGGACGCCGCGCTGCAGGCCGGCGAGGAGCAGGCGCGGACCGCCGCCCTCGCCCGGGCAGCCGCCGCCATGGAGGCCGCGGGCGGCGCCGCGGCCACGGACCCGGGTGACGCGCGGGTGGACGACGCCGCCGACGCCGGACCCGCGCGCGGCCGGAGGCGCTGGGTGCTGGTCGGCGCGGTGGTCGCCGCCGTGCTGGTCCTCGCCGGCGGGGGCACGGCCTGGTTCCTCACCCGGGACTCCGGCGGCGGCGCCGCGGCCCCGCCGGACGTGGTGCTGCCGTCGCCGACCAGCTCGGTCGAGCCCGTCGCCCGGCCGGCCACCACCGCGTTCGCGGGCGCGCTGCCGACGACCCTGCTGCAGTACGCCCTCGCGTCGTCCGCCGACGACGAGGCCCTGCTCGCGCAGAACGCCGTCGAGGCGTACGCCGAGACCTACACGGACGGCGCCGACGGCACCGTCTCGGTGCAGGCCGGCCAGTGGGAGACCCCCGAGCAGGCCGCCGCGGTGCTCGCTGCCGTCACCGGTGCGCCCGCGACGGCGGAGCCCGCGGCGGACTCCGGGACCGAGGGCGCCGCCGACGCCGCGACCGACGACGCGGAGGGCGACGACTCCGCGGACGCGGCCGCCGGCGGCCCGATGGTGCTGCTCCAGGACGAGGTCCTCGTCGACGGCGCCCCGGTGGGGACCGTCACCGTGGTCGACCAGGGCGACGGCACCGGCGTCGCGATGTGGAGCAACGGCACCACGGTGTTCGTCCTGCGCGGCCCGGCGTCCGACATCCGCAACCTGTACGCCGCGTACCCGCTCTGACCCGCCGCGGCGGCCCCGCGTGCCGGTGAGGTGGCCGCCGCGCGGGTCCGCCCGCGCCGAGGGGGTACCCGACGCGTCGAGCGAGTAGTCGGCGACTGCTCGCTCGACGCGTCGCCTGCTCGTTCGGTGCCCGGGGCGGCGCTGCGCGGGCGCGCCCGGGCCGCGTGGGGTAGACCGGTGCGCGGCGGCCCGACGGCGCGACCGCCCGCACCCCGCGCCCGCCGCCCCCTGCGGCGCGCGCCCAGCGGCGCCGTGCCCCGGCCGGCGCCGACCGACCGAGGAGGACCATGGCACGCATCGGCACCACCGACCTGAACGTCCTGCCGCTGAACCTGGGCGGCAACGTGTTCGGCTGGACCGCGGACGAGCAGGCCTCGTTCGCCGTCCTGGACGCGTTCGTCGAGGGTGGGGGCAGCTTCGTCGACACCGCGGACGTCTACTCCGAGTGGGGACCCGGCCACGAGGGCGGCGAGTCCGAGGCGACGATCGGGCGGTGGATGGCCGCGCGGGGCAACCGCGCGGACGTCGTGGTCGCGACGAAGGTCGGCAAGCTCAGCACGCGCCGCGGCACCTCCCGCGCCGTGGTCGGGGCGGCGATCGACGACTCGCTGAAGCGGCTCGGCACGGACTACGTCGACCTCTACTACGCCCACGAGGACGACCGCGAGACCCCCCTCGAGGAGACGGTCGCGGCGCTCGGGGAGGTCGTGGCCGACGGCAAGGCCCGGTACGTCGCGGCCTCGAACTTCACGCCCGAGCGGCTGGCCGAGGCGCTGCGGATCGCGGACGAGCTCGGCGTCGCCCGGTTCGTCGCGCTCCAGCCGCACTACAACCTGGTGCACCGCGGGGAGTACGAGGGCCCGCTCCAGGAGCTCGCCGTGCGCGAGGACCTCGGCGTGCTGCCGTACTCCTCGCTGGCCAGCGGCTTCCTCACGGGCAAGTACCGCGACGGCTCGCCGGCCGTGGACAGCCCGCGCGCGGGGTCGGCCGGGCGGTACCTGGACGACCGCGGCCGCCGGGTGCTCGCCGCGCTGGACGCGGTCGCCGCCGCGCACGGCACCAGCGTGACCGCCGTCGCCCTGGCGTGGCTGCGCGTGCAGCCCGGCGTCGTCGCGCCGATCGCCAGCGCCCGCTCCGTCGAGCAGCTGCCCGACCTGCTGGCGGGTGCCCGCCTGGACCTGGCGGACGACGAGGTCACCGCCCTGTCGGACGCCGCCGCCTGACCCGGGGGGCCCGGCGGCGGGCGGGTCAGCCCGCCGCCGGCGCCCCCGCGGCCCCGACCGCCGGCGCGTCCGGCGCCCCGGCGCCCGGCAGCCGGACCGTGAACGTCGTCGACCCGGGCGTCCCGTCGACCTCGATCGTGCCGCCGTGGGCCGTGACCACCGCGTGCACGATCGCCAGCCCGAGCCCCGTCGACCCCGAGCCCCGGTTCCGCGACGCGTCCCCGCGGGCGAACCGCTCGAACAGCCGGGAGCGCAGCGGCTCGGCGATGCCGGGGCCGTCGTCGCGGACCCGCAGGACGACCCGGTCGCCCTCCCGCGCGACGGCGACCACCACGGTCGTGCCGGCCGGCGTGTGCACCCGGGCGTTCGACAGCAGGTTGACCAGGACCTGCCGGAGCCGGTGCTCGTCACCGACCACCGGCGCTGCGGCCGGCCCGTCGTCGTCCGCCTCGTCACCGGCGCCCTCCAGGGCGCGCAGGTCGAGCCGCCAGGCGTGGTCCGGTCCCGCCACGTGGGCGTCGGCCACGGCGTCGACGGCGAGCGCGGCGACGTCCACCTCCTCCAGGTCGAGGTCGCGCCCCGCGTCGAGCCGGGCGAGCAGCAGCATGTCCTCCACCAGCGACGTCATGCGGCGCGCCTCGGACTCCACGCGGCCCATCGCGCGGACGACGTCGTCGGGCAGGTCCCCGGGCAGCCGCTGCACGAGCTCCGCGTAGCCGCGGATCGACGCCAGGGGCGTGCGGAGCTCGTGGGAGGCGTCCGCGACGAACCGGCGCACCTGCGTCTCCGACTCGTGCCGGGCGGTGAGCGCCGACTCGACGTGGCCGAGCATCCGGTTGAGCGCGGAGCCCACCTGCCCCACCTCGGTGGCCGGGTCGGTGTCCTCGTCCGGGACGCGCTCGGGGATGTCGACCTCGCCACGGGCGAGCGGCATCTCGGACACCCGGGTGGCCGTCGCGGCCACCCGTTCCAGCGGCCGCAGCTCGCGGCGCACCAGCACGGTGGCGAGTGCCGCGGCGACGAGCAGGCCCAGCACGGCGACGACGACCTCGACCACGAGGTACTCGTCGACGGTCGCGGTCACGCCGGCCAGCGGAATCGCGGTCACGGAGGTGCTGCCGTCGCCCGACTCCACCGCGATGACGCGGTACGCGCCGAGGTCGGGCAGGTCGACGGTGCTCGGGTCGCCGGCGGGCGTCACGGCGAGCAGCGCGTCGAGCTGGGTGTCGGTCAGGCCCTGCACGTCGCCCGACTCGTCCAGGTAACCCGCCACGAGGGTGCCGTCGGCGGTCTCGAACACGCTCACGGTGCCGACGTCCTGCCCGGGCAGGCCGAACGCGGGCGGGATGCTGCCGCCGGGCTGCTCGCCGTCGCCGGTGCCGTCCTGCGCGCCGTCGCCGGCCCCCGACGTCGGCGCCCCCGAGGGCGCCGGGCCCGGCGCCGCGCCGCGGTCGAGCCGGTCGGGTGCCGCCGCGGCCCGCTGGCTCGCCTCCCGCAGCCGGTCGTCGATCTGCGTCAGCAGCGAGCTGCGCAGCGCGAGCGACGACACCAGTCCCATCACTGTCGCGACGGTCGCGAGCAGCGCCACCACGACCACCACCAGCCGCCGGCGCAGCGTCCACCGGGCACGCGGCGGGCGGCGGGCGGTCACGCGGCGGGCTTCAGCACGTACCCGACGCCGCGGAGGGTGTGCAGCATCGGCTCCCGCCCCTTGTCGATCTTGCGGCGCAGGTAGGACACGTAGAGCTCGACGATGTTGGCCTGGCCGCCGAAGTCGTACTGCCAGACGCGGTCGAGGATCTGCGCCTTCGACAGCACGCGCCGGGGGTTGCGCATGAAGTAGCGCAGCAGCTCGAACTCGGTCGCGGTCAGCCGGATGTCCTCGCCGCCGCGGCTCACCTCGTGCGAGTCCTCGTCCATCCGCAGGTCGCCGACCACGAGCACCGCCTCCTCGCGCTCCGACACCGCGCCGGCGCGGCGGAGCAGGGCGCGGAGGCGGGCGACGACCTCCTCCAGGCTGAACGGCTTGGTGACGTAGTCGTCGCCGCCCGCCGTCAGGCCGGCGATCCGGTCCTCGACGGCGTCCTTGGCGGTGAGGAACAGCACCGGCACGTGCGGGTGGGTGGCGCGGATGCGGCGCAGCACCTCGAGCCCGGACAGGTCGGGGAGCATGACGTCGAGCAGGATCACGTCCGGCTCGAGGGTCCGGGCCTGCTTGATGGCGGCCTGGCCCGTGAGGGCGTGCTCGACCTGCCAGCCCTCGTACCGCAGCGCGGTGGAGAGCAGCTCGGCCAGGGTGGCCTCGTCGTCGACGACGAGGGCCCGCACCGGCTGGCCGTCCGGGCGGGTGAGGGCGTCGCGCTGGAGCGTGGAGGTGGTCATGGCCCGAGCATGGCCGTGCGACCTGGGGCGCCCCTGACGCGGTCCTGTGGGTTTCCTGTGCGTCGCGCAGGTGCGGGCAGGTCCGCCGCTCAGTCCCGCTCGATCACCGAGAGCACGTTCCCGGACGGGTCGGTGAACCACGCGATCAGCGGGCCGCCTCCGCGGAACACCCCGTCCTCGTCGGTCTGGGTCGGCGTGCCCTCGTACCGCTCGAACGCCACGCCCCGGCCGCGCAGCTCGGCCACGGCGGCGGGCACGTCCTCGACCGGGAAGTTCAGCACGGTGAACGAGGCGGGGACGTGCGCATCGCCCTTGGGGTAGAGCAGCACGTCGCGGCCGGCGAGGTGCAGGAACAGCATCCCGTCCCGCTCCTCGGCGTCCAGGCCGAGCACGTCGGCGTAGAACGCCCGGGCGGCGGGCACGTCCGCCACCGAGTAGCCGCTGAAGGACTCGCGGAGATCGAGCATGACGGGCTCCCTCGTCGTCGTCGGTGCCGACCGTGCCCCCAGCGTGCACCCCGGACGGTGCCCGCGGGAAGACCCGGCGAGCCGCGAGGGCTGCCCCACGCGTCATCAGCCGGGGCGTGGGGAACCTCAGAACTGACTACGCCAGGTCGACCCGCTGCCGTCGCAGCGCCCACCACGCCAGTGCGGCCGCGGCCACCACGGCGACATTCAGCCCGGCGGTCACCGGGAGCATCGTCTGGGCGGTCGCGGTCAGGTCCGGCGGCCTGACGATCAGCGGCAGGATCGTCGCGTACTGGCTGATCCCCGAGAAGTCGGTGTCGATGCCCAGCCCCCACACGTAGTCGGGGTGCGCGAGCCGGACGAGCGCCAGCTGGGCCATCCCGACCGCGATCACCACCAGCGTCGCGACGCCGATGCCCGTGATCAGCGCCCGTGTCCGGGACCGCACGACCTTCGTGGCCAGGGCCAGCAGCGCGACCACGGCCAGGAACGCGACGAACGACACCAGGCGCGTGCCGGCGGCGTACAGGACCTGGCCGACGGTGACCCCGGAGCCGTGCACGCCCGCGGCCAGTGCCCAGGACCCGATCTCCACGGCGCCGAGCACGCTCAGCCAGATCAGCAGCGCCCGGCTGCGCAGAAGGACCGCCTGCCGCGCACCGCCCGGCGTGGACAGCAGCAGGTAGTCGTCGGCCGCGTGCAGGACCCGGAACACCTCGTACGCGGCATGGGCCGCCGCGAAGCACCACAGCACGAGCGTCAGGAGGGAGCCGACGATCAGGACGGTCTCCTGCGAGTGCCAGACCACCATCACGATGCCGCTGGTCAGGAGCGTCACGGCGAGCCCGGTGTACACGCCCCGGTACCTGCGCAGCTGGATCATCAGGTCGTCGCCCATCGCGCCGCCACCTCCTGCTTGTAGAGATCCTCGAGCCCCGAGCCCCCGGGCAGATCCGCCACGCGGTCGTGCCTGACCACCTGGCCGTCGAGGAGCATCGCGACCTCGTCGAAGAGGGACCCGACCTCCTGGATGATGTGGGTGCTGATCAGGGTGAGCGAGTCGGGCGGTCGAAGACGGCGCACGAGGTCGACGAGCAGGCCGCGCGTGTAGGGGTCCACCGCGGCGAGGGGCTCGTCCAGCACGTACAGAGGCACCCGCCGCGAGAACGTGAGCGCGACGTGGGCCTGCTCGGACATCCCCTTGGAGAGGTCGCCGACCCGACGGGAACGGTCGAGCCCGAGCGTCTCGAACAGCTCGTCCGCGATCGAGGTGCTGAAGTCGGGGTACCGGGAGCGGAACAGCGCCTCGCACTGCGCCACGGTCAGGAACGGGTACAGGTAGGGCTTGTCCGGCATGAACGAGACGCCGCCCGGAGGGAGGTCGATCCGGCCCCGGTACCGCTGCAGCAGCCCGACCAGGCAGCGCATCAGCGTGGTCTTGCCCGCGCCGTTGGGGCCGAACAGACCGAGCACCTGCCCGGTGGTCGGGACGTCCAGGTCCACCCCGCGCAGGACCGGGCGCCGGCCGAGCCTGACGGTCAGGTCGCGGACGGTGAGGTGGCGCGGGACCTCGTGCATCGTGTCTCTCCCTGGTGGTGCGGTCATGGCAGCAGGTGGGCGAGCATGACGGCCGTCGAGACGACGGCGAGCGCCCAGCTGGCGAGGTGCAGCACGCGGACGACGGTCGCGTTGTCCTTCATGCGCTTCCGCTCGTTGATCCCGAGGGCTGCCAGGAGCGTCTTGTGCCCGTCGGAGCGGAGGAGCGGGAGCGAGTTCGCCAGGAGTCCCGGTGTGTAGACGACGGCGGCGAACGCCAGCGACGGGGCGCCACCACGGAGGCACATGCCCAGGACGACCAGGTTGACGACCCCGTTGACCAGCAGCCCGGACGTGTGCACCGCCACCTTGTCGTTGCGGTGGAGCAGGTGGACAGCGTTCATGCGGACGTACACCGCTGGGAACACGGCGAAGTTGAGCTTGACGCCGATCTTGTCCGGGCGATGCCCGTTGACCCTCAGGGCGACGAGGTGACCGCCCTCGTGCAGGACCGTCTGGACGACGATGTAGATCGCGAGCACGCACCAGTCCCGGAGATGGATCCCCCGGGCGGTCACGGTCGCAGCAGCCGGACCTGCGAGCGCGACGCTCCCGCACACACCGAGGAGGAGGGTCGTCACGTGCAGGCGGAGCAGCGGGGTCGGGAGGCGCGGGGTCGCGACGGCCCACGTCAGGTTGTGCGGCAACGCCTCGCTCGCGACCTCGAACACGTGGCCCGAGGAGCGACGGCGGACGACCGTGCGTGCGCCGAGCCGATACATCTCCAGCTCGTCGTCGGAGTAGCGGTAGCCGGCGCGCGCCGTCACAGCACCGTGCCCTCGTCGGACGGGCGGGTCGAGGACCCGCTCAGCTCGCGGTAGAGGTCCGGGATCAGCTCGGCCACGCCGCCGAGCGACGCCTCGTCCCGGAAGAGCCGACGACACAGGTCGCAGGCGTCGACGAGCGCGACGCCCGGCTCGGGCACCGCGATGCCTCGCTCGCGACAGGCGCGCAGCAGCGGCTCGAACCCGAACCGTCGGATGACCGCGAGCAGGCGGTTGTGCCTGATCTTGCGCTGGGCCTCGGCGATGTCGACCTCGTCGACGTCACCGAGACGGAGAGCCGAACCGAACACCGCCGGAGAGCAGCAGGGGTAGACCTGCCCGTCGAAGTGGAAGACAGGTTCGAAGCCGGGGCACCGCAGCTCGTCGCCGACCTCGTAGTCCCGGATGATCTCGTCCGGGTGGAGCGACTGGGCGGCCCCGACCGGGAGGACCGGGAACTTCGTCACGCGGGTCCGGAGCACCGACTCGCCCAGCTCCGCGAGCAGGGCGTCCGCCGTGTGAGTCCTGGTCACGGCGAGGTTGAGCATGCACGGCAGCTCGACGTGCTTGTTGGCGTCCAAGATGTTCCGGATGCGGCGTACCGGGACGAACGCGGCGTGGAAGTCGTCGTAGCTGACGGTCATCGACGACAGGCCCGCTGAACGGAGCCGTTCCAGCTGCGAGCGGGCGCTCGCGGGCGTCTGTCCCCAGAACCCGTTCGTGACGAGCGTCGAGCGTTTGCCCGCGCCGCTCACTGCTCTGATGATCTCGAACACGAGATCCGGTCGCAGCAGGGCCTCGCCACCGCTCAGGCCGACCTCGTCGACATCCTTGCTGTCGAGGGCCTCCGCGACCAGGGCGCGGATGCGGTCGTCGGACAGGCGGTCCTCGGAGCGGGGTGAGCAGGAGAAGCAGCAGTGGGCGCAGCGCGCGTTGCACCGGGAGTCGATCGTGATGGCGATGGACGGCATGGCGCATTCCCGAGACGGGCTGGCCAGAGCCGTTCAGCCCCGGCCAGCCGCGCGCCTCAGGCTCCGGCGATCCACTTCCCGTTGCCGCTGTTGATGAAGTACCAGAGGTCGTCCTGATCGGCCAGGTCGACGGCGGTGTCGGTGGACTCCAGCGCCGCGAGCGCTGCGTTGCTGCTCATGTTCGGTCATGCCTCTCGCTGTGTGACATGGAGCCATGGGCGGCTTAACTCCGAGTCAGACCGTAGGTGACTCGCGGGATGATGGCTGGGACGAAGGTCGGTTGTCCGCGAACCGTCGTCCTCGGACTCCGGGCGTGCTGGGCGGGTCGAGCCGCCGCCGAACCGGTGGAGGATTCGTGTGCGCGACCCGTGGGGCCCCGGGCGCGGCGACCGGCTCGCCTACCGTGGTGCCCATGCCCCGCCCGACCTCCGCCCCGGCGACTCCGTGGCGCGCCCCCGAGGCCGCCGACGGGGACCCCCGCCGCGTGGCGCCGCCGGCCCGCTGGCGCACCCCGGCGTCCACCGTCCGCCGGGTGGTGGCGGCGCTGGTCGTCGCGCTGGTGGCGGCCGCGGGCGTCGGCGTGACCTGGCGGGTGTTCGTCGGCACCGCGCAGGGCCAGGCGGTCGACCAGGCGTCGCTCGACGGCGCGCACATCGGCCAGAACCGGCTGTGGGAGGTCGCCGAACCGGTGCTGGACGTCGTGTCGGTCGGGTTCATCGCGGCGGCGGTCGTCGCGTGCGCGGTGATCGCGTTCGCCCGGCGGCGCTGGGGCCTGGCGCTGGTGGCGGCGGGCGTGCTGGCCGGGGCGAACGTCACCACCCGGGTGCTCAAGTACTGGGTGCTCGACCGGCCGGACCTGGGCTACGGGCCGGACTTCAACACGCTGCCCAGCGGGCACACGACGGCGGCGGCCTCGGTCGTGGCCGCGGTGCTGCTCGTGGTCCCGCCCCGCACGCGGCCCTGGGTGGCGGTGCTGGGCGGTGCCTACGCGGGTGCCACGGGCGTGAGCACGCTGATCGGCCAGTGGCACCGCCCGTCGGACGTGGTCGCGGGCCTGCTCGTGGTGCTGGCGTGGGGCGCGCTGGCCTGCGCGGTGCTGGCGCTCGGCGTCGACACCGCGGGGGACCGCCGACCGCCGACGGCGGCGCTGCGCACGGTCGGCCGCGGCGCCGGCGCCGGGCGGGCTCCCGGGACCGTCGTGGCCGTCTGGTTGCTCGCCGCGGTGACGGCGCTGGCCGGGGCCGCGGCGGCGGTCGCGCTGCGCCGCACCTGGCTGTCCGACGACCCGGTCGGCAGCACGGCGGCGCTCCTGACGTCGTACGGTGGCGGGGCGCTGGGCATCGTCGCGGTCGCCGCCGCGTCGTCCGGCGCGCTGCTGGTGCTGCGCCGGTCCGCCACCTCGGGGGCGGACCGGGTGGGACCGACGTCGTAGAGTTCCCCCGCACCGGCGGTGACATGCTGTCGCCGCCCAGCACGCCCGGCACCCGGGTCCGCAGTTCGAGGAAGCAGGAGCGCATGTCCGCAGGTCGCAAGCTGGTCATCGTGGAGTCGCCGGCCAAGGCGCGCACGATCGCCGGGTACCTCGGCGACGGCTTCGACGTCGAGGCCAGCGTCGGTCACATCCGTGACCTCCCGCAGCCCAGCGAGCTGCCCGCGGAGATGAAGAAGGGACCGTTCGGCAAGTTCGCGGTCGACGTCGACAACGGCTTCGCGCCCTACTACGTCGTCGACTCGGACAAGAAGAAGAAGGTCACCGAGCTCAAGCGGCTGCTCAAGGACGCCGACGAGCTGTACCTCGCCACCGACGAGGACCGCGAGGGCGAGGCCATCGCGTGGCACCTGCTGCAGGAGCTCAAGCCCAAGGTCCCCGTCAAGCGCATGGTGTTCCACGAGATCACCCGCGAGGCCATCACCCGCGCGCTGGAGAACACCCGCGAGCTCGACGACCGCCTGGTCGACGCCCAGGAGACCCGGCGCATCCTCGACCGGCTGTACGGCTACGAGGTGAGCCCGGTGCTGTGGCGCAAGGTCCGCCAGGGCCTGTCCGCGGGCCGCGTGCAGTCCGTGGCGACCCGCCTGGTGGTGGAGCGCGAGCGCGAGCGCATGGCGTTCCGCGCCGCGGACTACTGGGACCTGACCGCGACGTTCGCGGTGGCGGACGCCGGGGAGCCGTCGTTCGGCGCCCGGCTCGTGCAGCTCGGCGAGCGGCGGGTCGCCGCGGGCCGCGACTTCGGCGACGACGGCGTGCTCAAGGGCTCCGGCGCGTCCCGCCCGGTGCACCTGGACGAGGGCGCCGCGCACGCCTGGGTGTCCGCGCTGGACGGCGCGGGGTACACGGTGCGGTCGCTGGAGACCAAGCCGTACACCCGCCGCCCGGCCGCGCCGTTCACGACCTCGACGCTGCAGCAGGAGGCGAGCCGCAAGCTGCGGATGTCCTCCCGGCAGACGATGCGCACCGCGCAGACGCTGTACGAGAACGGCTACATCACCTACATGCGGACCGACTCGCCCACGCTGAGCGCGCAGGCGGTCGACGCGGCGCGCCGCCAGGCGGCCGAGCTCTACGGCGCCGACCACCTGCCGGACTCCCCGCGCGTGTACGCGTCCAAGAGCAAGGGCGCGCAGGAGGCGCACGAGGCGATCCGGCCCGCCGGCGACGACTTCCGGACCCCGGCGCAGGTCGCGCGCGAGCTGTCCGGCGACCAGTTCCGGCTCTACGAGCTGATCTGGAAGCGGACCGTCGCGTCGCAGATGGCCGACGCGCGCGGCTCGACCGCCTCGGTCCGGATCGCCGCGACCGTCCCGGCCCCGGCGCTGCCCGCGGGCAGCACCGCGGCCGACGGCCCGGCGGCCGGCACGGCGACCGACGCGCTGTTCGCCGCGTCCGGCACCGTCATCACGTTCCGCGGCTTCCTCGCCGCGTACGAGGAGGGGCGGGACGTCGACCGGTACGCCTCCGACGCCGAGGGCAAGGCCGCGGAGAGCGCCAAGGAGACCCGGCTGCCGCAGATGGCCGAGGGCGACCCGGTCACGGAGTCCGACCTCACCGCCGACGGCCACCGCACGTCCCCGCCGCCGCGGTACACCGAGGCGAGCCTGGTCAAGGCGCTGGAGGAGCGCGGCATCGGCCGCCCGTCCACCTACGCCGCCACGATCTCGGTGATCCAGGACCGCGGCTACGTGACCAGCCGCGGCCAGGCGCTGGTGCCGAGCTGGCTCGCGTTCGCCGTGACCCGGCTGCTGGAGGAGAACTTCGACCGGCTGGTCGACTACGACTTCACCGCCTCGATGGAGGAGGACCTCGACGCGATCGCCGCGGGGCAGAAGGACCGCGTCGACTGGCTGACCCGGTTCTACTTCGGCTCCGAGGCCGTCGACGGGCCGGACGGCGACGGACTGCGCGAGCTCGTCGCCAACCTCGGGGAGATCGACGCCCGCGAGGTGAACTCGATCGAGATCGGCGACGGCATCACGCTGCGCGTCGGCCGGTACGGCCCGTACATCGAGGAATCCGGCGGCGAGCCCGGCCCGGACGGCAACCCGCGCCGCGCGTCGGTGCCGGACGACCTGGCGCCGGACGAGCTCACGGCCGAGAAGGCCCGCGAGCTGCTGGAGACCCAGCCCGAGGGCGACCTCGTGCTCGGCACCGACCCGACGACGGGCACGACGATCGTCGCGAAGAACGGCCGGTACGGCCCGTACGTCACGGAGCTGCTGCCGGAGCCCGAGCTCGACCCGGGCCTGTCGGCGGCGGCGAGGAAGCGCGTCCTGGCGGCGGCGCCCAAGCCGCGCACCGGCTCGCTGCTCAAGTCGCAGTCGCTGCAGACGATCACGCTCGAGGACGCGCTGCAGCTGCTCAGCCTGCCGCGCGTCGTGGGCACGGACCCGGAGACGGGCGCCGAGATCACCGCGCAGAACGGCCGCTACGGCCCGTACCTCAAGAAGGGCACGGACTCGCGCACGCTGCCGTCGGAGGAGGCGATCTTCACCACCACGCTGGAGGAGGCGCTGGCCATCTACGCGCAGCCCAAGCGGGGCCGCGGGGCGACCGCGACGCCGCCGCTGCGCGAGCTCGGCGACGACCCGACGTCGGGCAGGCCGATCGTGGTGAAGGACGGCCGGTTCGGCGCGTACGTGACCGACGGCGAGACCAACCGGACCCTGCCGCGGGACGTCACGCCCGAGTCGATCACCCCCGAGCAGGCGGTGGAGCTGCTGGCGGAGAAGCGCGCGTCGGCGCCGAAGAAGAAGCCCGCGGCCCGCAAGGCCGCCGCGCCCCGGAAGAAGGCCGCGGCCAAGAAGTAGCGGTCCTCAGACCTCCAGC
Source organism: Cellulosimicrobium cellulans (assembly GCF_007679345.1). Classification (GTDB taxonomy): domain Bacteria; phylum Actinomycetota; class Actinomycetes; order Actinomycetales; family Cellulomonadaceae; genus Cellulomonas; species Cellulomonas cellulans_A. The sequence goes on along the minus strand of NZ_VEGH01000001.1, from coordinate 46,401 downwards.
ACCACCCAGCCGGGCCCCGGGACGTCCACGGACGAACCGGGGCCCGGTCGGGTGCCCGGCACGACGGCCGGGTCGGCGTGCGCCGCCACGGCCGCGCCCGCGGGCGCCGTCAGCCGCCACGGCGTCTCGTCCAGGTTGAGCGCGACGAGCAGCGCGGCGCCGGACCCGTCGGACGCGCGCGCCTCGTACGCCAGCCGGGTGTTCGTCACCTCGACCACCCGGGTCCGGGCGGTGTGCAGCCACGGGTGCCGCCGGCGCAGCCCGAGCAGCGCGGCGTGCCGGTCGTGCGTGGCCCACCCGTCCGGCGCGACGTCGGGCCCGGCGAGGTCGTCCGGTGCCGGCGGGTACGGCGGCCGCACCTCGTCGTCGCCGCCCGCCCGGTCCTCCTTGACGCCGCGGTACGCCTGCTCGTCGCCGTAGTAGATCGCCGGGGTGCCGCCGACCGTCGCCAGCACCACGAGGGCGTGACCCGCGAGCGCGGCGTCGCCGACCCGGCTGGTGATCCGGGTGACGTCGTGGTTCCCCACGAACGTGTACGGGACGAAGTGGTCGAGGAAGCCGTCGTGCCGGCCGAGCGTCCACACCAGCTCGTGCAGGTTCCGCTCGGCGATCGAGGACCAGACGGCCTTCCACAGCTCGTACTGGGTGACCGCGTCGACCCCCGACGCCGCGACGAACGCCGGGTAGTCGCCGTGGATCACCTCGCCCACGAGGTACGCGTCCGGGTGCGCGGCGCGGACCCGGGTGGTCACCTCCGCCCAGAACGCCGTCGGCACCGCGTAGGCCGCGTCGAGCCGCCAGCCGTCCGCGCCCGCGTCCAGCCAGCGGGTCATCACGCCGGCGACCAGGTCGACGACGCGCGGCGAGTCGTGGTTCAGGGTGACCAGCGAGCGGTGGCCCTCGAAGCAGTCCCAGTCCGGCCCGTCGTCGGTCCAGCGGATGCGGAACAGCTCCGCCTCGGGGGAGCCGGGGCCGCCCGCCAGCGCAGCGCGGAACAGCGGGTGCTGGTCGCCGACGTGGTTGAACACCCCGTCCAGCAGCACCCGGACCCCGCGGTCGTGCGCGGCGGCGAGCAGCCGGTCCAGGTCGGCGCGGTCGCCGAGCCGCGGGTCGACCCGGTCGTGGTCGACGGTGTCGTAGCCGTGCGTGCTCGACGCGAACACCGGGCCGAGCGCGAGGCCGTTGAGGCCGAGGTCGACCAGGTAGTCCAGCCAGCGCTCGACGTGCCCGAGCCGGTGCGCGACCGGGGCCCCGGGCCCGGGGGCGGTGCGCTCGGCGCCGGTGAAGCCCAGCGGGTACACGTGCCACCAGATCGCGTGCTGCACCCACGGCGGGGCCATCGGCGTCCTCCCTCGTCAGCGGTGTCCCTGCGACCCTCGCAGGTCGGGGGCGCCCTGTCACGCGGGGGCGTCAGGTGCCGACGTACCGCACCGGCGGCCGACCCGCGCTCCCGTAGCGCGGCGCCCGCCGGCACACGCCCCGGTCCGCCAGGTGCTCCAGGTACCGGCGCGCGGTGACCCGGGACAGCCCGGTCGCGGCGGCCGCCTCGTCGGCCGTGACGCCGTCCCGCGCGGCGCCGACCGCCGCGCGCACGAGGTCGAGGGACTCGCTGGCCAGCCCCTTCGGCAGCGGGTCGCGGCAGGGCGGGCGGAGCGACGCGACCAGGGCGTCCACCTCGCCCTGGTCGGCGAGCGCGCGGTGGCCGGCGGCGGCCGCGCGGTAGGCGGCGTACGCGTCGAGCCGCTCCCGGAGCGCCGCGTACCGCAGGGGGGTCACCAGGTAGTGCACGGCGCCGAACCGCACGGCCGCGCGCACCGCCGCCCGGTCCCGCACGGCCGTCGCGACCAGCACGTCCGGGGCCCCGTGCACGTGGTGCAGGGCGCGGCACACGTCGAGGCCCGGGCGGCCGGGCAGCGCGAGGTCGAGGAGCACCAGGTCGACCCCGCCGCGCACGGCCCGGGCGAGCGCGGCGTCGCCGTCCGCGGCCAGCCCCACGGTCCGGAAGCCGGGCACCCGGTCGACCAGCACGCGGTGCTGCTGGGCGGTGGCCGGGCGCGCGTGCGCGACGAGCACCCGCAGTGCGCCGGGCGCCGCGGCACCGGGCGCGGCCACCCGCGCGGCCGCCGGTGCGGCCCCGGGCGGGCGCGGCTCGGGCGACGCCGTCCTCGCCCCGCCCCCGCCGCGGCGCGGGGCGGAGGGGCGGTCGGCGGCCGGCATGCGCCCAGTCTCGGGGCCGCGCGCCACCCACCCACCCGCGCTGAGTGGTCCGGGGCACCCGGGTGAGGGGCGCGGCACGGCGCGCGGCGCCCCGCCGAACACAACGACCGCAACGCCCGGATCGCGGCGGTCTGTCGCCGCCGGCGGCCGCGTCGGCGCCCATGCTCGGGTCACGGCCCCGGCCCGCCGCACCGGGGCGACCGTCTCGCCACCGGAGGCCCGCGCATGGCCCAGGACACCGCCGTCCCCGAGCCGGACGCGCTCCCGGGCGGCGCCGCGGGCGGCGGTCCGCCGTCCCCCGCCGCCGCGCCGGCCGGCCGCCTGCGCCCGGTCCCCGTGGCGCGGCTCGCGATCCCGGTCGCCGTCGGCGCGGTGCTGTGGTGGGTGCCGCCGCCGTCCGGGGTGGACGCGCCGGCGTGGCACATGTTCGCGATCTTCGTCGCGACGATCGTCGGCGTCATCGCCCGCCCGCTGCCGATGGGCGCCGTCACGGTCGTCGGCATGGTGGCCACGATCGTCACCGGCGTCCTGGAGCCGGGCGAGGCGCTGTCCGGCTTCTCGAACACGACGATCTGGCTGATCGTCGTCGCGTTCTTCATCTCGCGCGGCGTGATCAAGACCGGGCTGGGCGCCCGGCTCGCGCTGTTCTTCGTCTCCCGCCTGGGACGCAGCCCGCTGGGCCTGGCGTACGGCCTCGCCGCGACCGACCTGCTGCTCGCCCCTGCCACGCCGTCGAACACCGCGCGGGCCGGCGGCATCATCCAGCCGATCGTCCGGTCGATCTCCGCGTCCTACGGCAGCGAGCCCGGGCCGACCTCCCGGCGGATCGGGTCCTACCTGACGAGCACCGCGTTCCACGTCAACGCGGTGACCTCGGCGATGTTCCTCACCGCCATGGCGGGCAACCCGCTCGCCGCGCAGCTCGCGGGCGACCAGGGCGTCGACATCTCCTGGGGCACCTGGGCGCTCGCGGCGCTCGTGCCGGGCCTCGTCGCGCTGGTCGTGGTGCCGGTCGTGGTCCGCGCGGTCGACCCGCCCGAGGTCCGCCGCACCCCCGAGGCGGCCGACCGGGCCCGCGCCGCGCTGCGCGACCTCGGCCCGCCGTCCTCCGGGGAGAAGGTGGTGACCGGCACGATCGTCGGCCTGCTGCTGCTGTGGACGCTCGGCGACGCGCTGCTCGACGTGTCCGCCACCACGACCGCGCTGATCGGCCTGGTCGCCCTGCTGCTCACCGGCGTGCTGACGTGGGACGACGTGAAGGCGGAGACGCAGGCCTGGGACACGCTGGTCTGGTTCGCCGTGCTGGTCATGATGGCGACCCAGCTGAACGCGCTCGGCCTCATCCCCTGGCTCAGCGGCGAGATGTCCGCGCTGGTCGGGGACATGGGCTGGCAGCAGGCGTTCGTGCTGCTCACCCTCGTGTACTTCGCCAGCCACTACCTGTTCGCGTCCAACACGGCCCACGTCTCCGCGATGTACGCCGCCTTCCTCGCCACCGCGATCATGGCCGGCGCGCCGCCGGTGCTCGCCGCTCTCGTGCTCGGCTTCATCTCCAGCCTGTTCGCGTCGCTGACCCACTACTCGTGCGGCCCGGCCCCGGTGCTGTTCGGCTCCGGGTACGTGCCGGTCGTCCGCTGGTGGCGCACGGGCGGCCTGGTGGCGGTCGTGAACATCGCGATCTGGATGGGCGTCGGCGGGCTCTGGATGCGGCTGATCGGCCTGTGGTGACGCCCCGCGCCCCGGCGCCCTCCGACGCACGGCCCCACCCGCCCCGGACCCAGGAGACCGCGATGAGCACGACCCCGACCGAGATCCCCGCCGGCTTCCGGCTCGAGCACGACACGATGGGCGACGTCCTCGTACCCGCCGGCGCGTGCTACCGGGCGCAGACCCAGCGGGCGGTGCAGAACTTCGCCATCTCCGGGACCCGTCTGCACCCCCGGCACGTCGCGGCCCTCGCCGAGATCAAGCGGGCCGCGGCGCTCGCGAACGCCGAGCTCGGCGTGCTGCCCGAGGACGTCGCGGCCGCCGTCGCCGGCGCGGCGGAGGAGGTGGCGGCCGGCCGGTGGGCCGACCAGTTCCCCGTCGACGTGTTCCAGACCGGCTCCGGGACCTCGTCGAACATGAACGTGAACGAGGTGCTCGCCACCCTGGCCACCCAGCGGCTCGGCCGGCCGGTGCACCCCAACGACCACGTGAACGCCTCGCAGTCGTCGAACGACGTGTTCCCCGCCTCGATCCACGTCGCAGCGGCCCAGGGCGTGCTGACGGACCTGCTCCCGGCGCTCGACCACCTGGCCGTGACGCTCGAGGCGCGCGCGGCCGAGCACGCCGACGTGGTGAAGGCCGGGCGCACGCACCTGATGGACGCCACGCCCGTGACGCTCGGCCAGGAGCTCGGCGGGTACGCCGCCCAGGTCCGGCTCGGGATCGAGCGGGTGGAGGCGGCGCTGCCCCGGCTGGCCGAGCTGCCGCTGGGCGGGACCGCGGTGGGCACCGGCATCAACACCCCGCCGGGCTTCCCCCTACGGGTGATCGCGCTGGTCGCGGACCACACCGCCCTGCCGCTCACCGAGGCCCGGAACCACTTCGAGGCCCAGGGTGCGCAGGACGCCCTGGTCGAGACCTCCGGCGCGCTGCGCACGGTCGCGGTGTCGCTGGTGAAGATCTGCAACGACCTGCGGTGGATGGGCTCGGGCCCGCGCACCGGGCTGGCCGAGATCGCGCTGCCGGACCTGCAGCCGGGGTCGTCGATCATGCCCGGCAAGGTGAACCCGGTGATCCCGGAGGCGGTGCTCATGGTGGCCGCGCAGGTCATCGGGAACGACGCCGCGGTGGCGTTCGCCGGGACCACCGGCTCGTTCGAGCTCAACGTCATGCTGCCGGTGATGGCGCGCAACCTGCTGGAGTCCGTCGCCCTGCTCGCCAACGCCGCGACGCACCTGGCGGACAAGTGCGTGGCCGGCCTGGTCGCCGACCGGGACCGCTGCCGGCAGCTCGCGGAGTCCTCGCCGTCCGTCGTCACCCCGCTCAACCGGCTGATCGGCTACGAGGCGGCCGCGGCGGTGGTCAAGCACGCGGTGGCGCACGACCTCACCATCCGCGAGGCGGTGCTCGGCCTCGGCCACGTCGCCGAGGGCCGGGTCACGGTCGAGCAGCTCGACGCCGCGCTCGACGTGCTCGCGATGACGGCGCCGGCGGAGCGCTGATGCAGACGGTCCGCACGGACGTCGCGGTCGTCGGCGGCGGGGGAGCGGGGCTGCGCGCGGCGATCGCGGTCGCCGAGGCGCACCCCGAGCTCGACGTCACCGTGCTGTCGAAGGTGTACCCCATGCGCTCCCACACGGTGGCCGCCGAGGGCGGGGCCGCGGGCGTGGTCGGCGCGGACGACTCCCTGGAGCAGCACTTCGCGGACACGGTGTCCGGCGGGGACTGGCTCTGCGACCAGGACGTCGTGCAGTACTTCGTCGAGCACGCCGCGCACGAGATGTACCGCCTGGAGCGGTGGGGCTGCCCGTGGAGCCGGACCGACGACGGCGCGGTGGCGGTGCGGCGGTTCGGCGGGATGAGCCGGCCGCGCACCTGGTTCGCCGCGGACAAGACCGGGTTCCACGTGCTGCACACGCTGTTCCAGACGTCGCTGCAGCACCCGTCGATCGCGCGGATGGACGAGTGCCTGGCCCTCGAGCTCGTGGTCCGGGACGGCCGGGTCGCGGGCGTGCTGGCCTACGACCAGCGCGAGGGGTACCCGGTGCTCGTCGAGGCGGCCGCGGTCGTCCTGGCCACCGGCGGCGCCGGGCGGCTGTACGCGCAGAACACCAACGGCGCGATCGTCACCGGTGACGGCATGGCGATGGCCTACCGGGCCGGCGCCCCGCTGCGGGACCTGGAGTTCGTGCAGTACCACCCGACCGGCCTGCCCGGCTCCGGCATCCTCATCACCGAGGGCTGCCGGGGCGAGGGCGGCGTCCTGCTCAACGCCGAGGGCCGCCGGTACCTCCAGGACTATGGCCTCGGCCCGGAGACGCCGGTCGGCGAGCCGAGGAACAAGCACATGGAGCTCGGCCCGCGGGACCGGCTGTCCCAGGCCTTCTGGCACGAGCAGCAGGCGGGGCGCACCGTCGCGACCCCGCGGGGCGACGCCGTGCACCTCGACCTGCGGCACCTGGGCCGGGCGTACCTGCGCGAGCGGCTGCCGCTGATCTGCGAGCTCACCGAGCAGTACCTCGGCGCCGACCCGGCCACCGCGCCGATCCCGGTCTGCCCGAGCGTGCACTACTCGATGGGCGGCATCGAGACGGACGTGACCACCGCGACGCCGCTGCCGGGGCTGTTCGCGGTGGGGGAGTGCGCGTCCTCCGGGCTGCACGGCGCCAACCGGCTCGGCTCCAACTCTCTCGCGGAGCTGGTCGTCCTGGGCCGGGTGGCCGGGGAACGGGCCGCCGGGTTCGCGCTCGCGGAACCCGCCCCGGCCGACCCCCGGGTGCGCCGGGACGCCGCCGACGCCGCGGCCCGGCACCTGTCGCTCATGGGCCGGGGCTCCGAGCCGCAGGTCGCGATCCGCGCGGAGCTCGGCCGGGCGATGGACGACGGCGTCGGCATCTTCCGCACCCGCGCGGGCATGCGGCGCACCGTCGCCGCCGTGCGCGACCTGAAGCAGCGGTACGCGGACGTCCGGGTGGCCGACACCTGCCCGGTCTACAACACCGACTGGGCCGCCGCGGTGGAGCTCGGCGCCATGCTCGACGTCGCCGAGGGGCTGGTCGCCTCGGCGCTCGCCCGCGAGGAGTCCCGCGGGTCGCACCAGCGGCTCGACGGGTTCGGCGAGCGCGACGACGAGCGGTTCCTCGCGCACACCCGCGCGTGGTGGACCCCCGACGGGCCGCGGCTGGAGCACACGCCGGTGACGATCACGACCTCGCCACCGGCCGCCCGGGCCTACGGGGCGGCCGGCGCGGGGACGGGCGGCACTGCGGAGGGCGGCGCGGGCGCGCCCGGCGGGACGCGCGCGACGGGGACCGAGGAGGCGGGCCGGTGAGCGGCGAGGTGCTCGGCACGATCACGGTGCGCGTGCAGCGCTACCGCCCCGACGTCGACGCCGCGCCCCACCTGGTCGACTACGCGGTGCCGTGGGGCCAGGACACCTCGGTGCTGGACGCGCTGACGTGGATCAAGGACCACCTCGACCCGACGCTCGCGTTCCGCTGGTCCTGCCGGATGGCGATCTGCGGGTCCTGCGGGTTCATGCTGAACGGCGCGCCCCGCCTGGGCTGCGAGCACTTCGTGCGCGACTACGCCCCGGGTCCGCTGGTCGTGGAGCCGCTGGCGAACCTCGCGGTCGAGCGGGACCTCGTCGTCGACCTCGAGCCGTTCATGGCGTCGCTGGAGCGGGTGCGCCCGTGGCTCGTGCCGGACCCGGACGACCCGCCGGGCGAGACCGGGAACCGGCAGACCCCCGAGCAGCTGCTGGCCTACCACGACTTCGCGATGTGCATCGACTGCCTGCTCTGCTACGCCGCCTGCCCGCAGGTCGCGCTCGCACCGGACTTCCTGGGGCCGGCCGCGATCACCGCGGCGGTCCGGTACGACAAGGACTCCCGGGACCACGGGAACGACGACCGGCTGCCGGCGCTGGACCGCGAGGACGGGCTGTGGGCCTGCACGTTCGTCGGCGCGTGCTCGACGGCCTGCCCCAAGGGCGTCGACCCCGCGGCGGCGATCCAGCAGGCGAAGGCGGCGACGGCGGCGGCGTGGGCGGCGGAGTTCCTGCTGCCGCGGCGCGGGGGCCGGTCGTGACCGCGGGGGAGCCGGCCCGTCGACCGCACCGCCCGCCCGTCCGCCGGACCTGGTTCCTCGCCACCCGCGAGCACCGGGCGTACGCGCTGCGCGAGGTGTCCAGCGTCGTCGTCGGGCTGTTCGTGCTCAACCTCGGGATCGGCCTGGTGTCCGCCCACCGCGGCGCCGACGCCTTCACCCGGTGGGTCGGGCTGCAGCGCTCGCCGGCCGTCGTCGTCCTGACCGTCGTCGCCCTCGCGATGGCCGTGGTGCACGCGACGACCTGGTTCCGGGCCACCCCGGCGATCATCCGGGTGCGTCGCGGTCGCTGGCACCTGCACCGGCGCTGGGTGGTGCTGGCGCACTACCTGCTGCTCGCCGCGTTCGGCGTCGTCGTCGTGCTCTGGCTCGGGAGGCCGTGATGCGTCGCTGGGAGGGGCGGACCCACGAACCGCTGTTCTGGGCCCTGTTCGGCGGCGGCGGGATGCTCGCCGTGTTCACCATGCCGGTGCTGGTGGTCGTCTTCGGCCTGCTGGTGCCGTTCGGGGTGCTCGGGGAACCGGCCGCCGTGCACGCGCGCGTCGCCGGCTTCGTGACGCACCCCGTCGGGGCGCTCGCGGTGTGCGTCGCGCTCGGCCTGGTGCTGTGGCACTGCTGCCACCGGACCTGGCACGCGCTGCGCGACCTGGGCCTGCACCCGCCTGAGGTGGTGCGGGCGGCGATCTACGGCGTGGCGCTGCTGACCCCGGCGGTCACCTACGCGCTGTGCCTGGCGGCGTGAGCCGGAGAGCGGCCGCCTGACGGGCGCGGCCGGCCCCGGGGTCGCCCCCGGGCCGGCCGCGGGCCCTCAGTGCGCCCGGTGCGGCACCGGCTCCGGCAGCCCCGCGTCCGCCCGGACCCGGCGGGAGAAGCCCTCGATCGACCGCAGCGCGTCCACCAGCTCCGGCACCCGGACGGTGAACGGCATGGCGTGGATCGTCTCGCCCTCCGCGGTCGCCGCCTCGGCCACCCGGGTCAGGTCGTCGACGTCGCCCGGCGTGAGCCCCACCTCGGTGAGCGTGTTCGGCAGGCCGACCCGGGTGGTGAACTCGACGAAGTCCCGGATCTCGTCCACCGGTGCGCCCTCGAGCACCAGCTGGGTCACCGAGCCGATGTTCACCTTCTGCCCGTGGGTCAGGCCGTGCGTCTGCGGCGCGGCGGTGAGGCCGTTGTGGATCGCGTGCGCGGCCGCGAGGCCGCCGGACTCGAACCCGAGACCCGAGAGCAGCGTGTTGGCCTCGACCACCTTCTCCACCGACGGCGTGACCAGGTGGTCGCGCACCGCGTCGATCGCCGGGAGCGCGTGCTCCCAGAGGATGTCCCAGGACAGCCGGGCCAGCGCCGTGCCGGTGGCGGTCGGCAGCCCGCCGGCCATCGTCGTCCCGTCGCCGCGGGCCACGGCGCGGGCCTCGATCCAGGTGGCGAGCGCGTCGCCGACCCCCGCGACGAGGAACTTCACCGGCGCGTTCGCCACCAGCCGGGTGTCCACGAGCACCAGGTCGGGGTTGTGCGGGAAGAACCGGTACTCCTCGAAACCGCCCTCGTCGTCGTAGATCACGGACAGCGCCGAGCACGGGGCGTCGGTCGAGGCGACCGTCGGCACCGAGACCCACCGCGCGCCCGCGAGGTGCCCGGCGGCCTTGACCGCGTCGATCACCGAGCCGCCGCCGACGCCCACCACGACGTCCGCGCCGAGCTCCGTGACGCGGGCGGCGATCGACTCCACCGCCGCGGCCGTGGCGTACACCCCGAACCCGTCGCGGGTCAGCGGGAGCCCGGCCGCGTCGAACGACCGGGTGACGGCGTCGCCGACGAACGACCACACCGTGTCGTCGGCGACCACCAGCGGGGTGCGGCCGATCGGGGCGACCAGCTCGCCGAGGCGCTCGATCGCGCCGGGGCCCTGGGCGTAGCGGGACGGGCTGATGAGGGTGCGGACGGGCGGGTGATCCTGGATCGCGGACACGGCTCCTCCTGGCGGGGTTCGCGTCGGCGCCGGGACGTCGGTCACGGTCCTCGTCGGCCGCCGACCCCTCCACCGTACGGACCGGCCCCACCGGCCCGCCAGGGCACGTGGTCGCTGGTCCGGGGCGCGCAGTAGGGTCGCGGCATGGCACTCACCGAGGACCCGCGCACCGCACCGTCGATCCGCTGGGGCATCCTCGGCGCGGGGGGCATCGCCGCCGCCTTCGCCGACGCCGTCCGGAGCAGCACCCGCGCCCCGCTCGTCGCCGTCGGCTCCCGGGACCGCACCCGGTCCGAGCGGTTCGCCACCGCCCACGGCATCCCCACGACGCACGTCGGCTACCGCGACCTGGTCGAGGACCCGCAGGTCGACGCGGTGTACGTCGCCACCCCGCACTCCGAGCACCGGGAGCACGCGCTGCTCGCGATCGCCGCCGGCAAGCACGTGCTGGTGGAGAAGGCGTTCACGCGCAACGCCGCGGAGGCGGAGGAGGTGTTCGCGGCCGCGCGCGCCGCCGGGGTGTTCGTCATGGAGGCGATGTGGACGCGGTTCCTGCCGCACGTCGCCGCCGTGCACCAGGTGATCGACTCGGGCGAGATCGGCGAGATCGTCGCCGTGCACGCCGACCACGGCCAGTACTTCCCGTTCGACCCGTCCCACCGGCTGTACGACCCGGCGCTCGCGGGCGGGGCGCTGCTCGACCTCGGCGTGTACCCGGTGGCGTTCGCGCAGGACTTCCTCGGCGTGCCGACCCAGGTGCGGGCGGTCGGGGCGCTCACCGAGACGGGCGTCGACGGCCAGCTCGCGATCGTGCTCAGCTACGGCGACCGGACGCAGGCGGCGCTCACCACGACGCTCTGGGCGAAGACGCCCACCACCGCGGCGATCAGCGGCACCGAAGGCACGATCACGATCGACGGCTCGTTCTACGCGCCCACGTCGTTCCGGGTGACCCGGCGCGACGGCCGGACCTGGACGTTCGACCAGCCGGTCGAGCGCGGGCTGCAGTACGAGGCCGCCGAGGTCGCGCGCCGGGTCGCCGAGGGCGCGACGGAGAGCCCGCGGATGACCTGGGCGGACACGCTCGGCGTGCTGCGGACGATGGACGAGGTCCGGGCGCAGGTCGGGGTCGTCTACCCGGGCGAGTGACCCGGCCCGCCCGTGCCCCCGGCGCCCGGTGCGCCGGGGTGTCGGCGGGGGTGGATACCCTGGCGCGCGTGACGCAGCCCCACCCGCCGGCGCCCCGGCCCCTCCCGACCGTGCCCGGCGGGCTGTTCGTCTCGTTCGAGGGCGGGGACGGCGCGGGGAAGTCCACCCAGTCGCGCCTGCTCGGCGAGTGGCTGGTCGCGCTCGGCCTGACCGTCGTGCTGACCCGCGAGCCCGGCGGCACCGACCTGGGCCGGGTGCTGCGCCGCGAGGTGCTGCACGGCGAGCACGTCGACGCGCGCACCGAGGCGCTGCTGTACGCCGCCGACCGGGCGCACCACGTCGCCTCGCTGGTGCGCCCGGCGCTCGCGGCGGGCTCGGTCGTCGTGACCGACCGGTACCTCGACTCGTCCGTGGCGTACCAGGGCACCGGCCGCGACCTCGGCGCGCAGGAGGTCGAGGACCTGTCCCTGTGGGCCACCGGCGGGCTGCTGCCCGCGCTCACCGTGCTGCTCGACCTCGACCCCGCGGCGGGCCTCGGCCGGCTGCGCGCGCGCCCGGACCAGCCGGACCGCCTGGAGAGCGCGGGCGACGACTTCCACCGCCGCACGCGGGAGGCCTTCCTGGCCCGTGCGGCCGCGGACCCGGGGCGCTGGCTCGTGCTGGACGCCGCCCGGCCGGTGGCGGAGATCGCGGCCGACGTGCGCGCGCGGGTGGCGGCGCTGCTGGGTGTCGAGCCCGGTGCGGTGCCGGACGCGGGCGGCGCGCGATGAGCACCGTCTGGGACGACGTCGTCGGGCAGGAGCCGGCCGTCGCCGTGCTGCGCGAGGCGGTCGCCGACCCGTCGAGGATGACCCACGCCTGGCTGATCACCGGGCCGCCCGGCTCCGGCCGGTCCAACGCCGCGCGCGCGTTCGCCGCGGCGCTCCAGGACCCCTCCGGGGACCCGCGGAGCCCGGGCTGCGCGACCGTCCTGGCCGGGACCCACCCCGACGTCACCTTCGTGTCGACCGAGGGCGTGGTCATCCGCGTCGACACCGTCCGGCCGCTCGTCGAGCTCGCCCAGCGGGCCCCGTCCCAGGGCCGGTGGCGGGTCATCGTGGTCGAGGACGCGGACCGGCTCAACGAGACCTCCGGCAACGTGCTGCTCAAGGCCATCGAGGAGCCGCCGCCGCGCACCGTGTGGCTGCTCTGCGCGCCCAGCCCGCAGGACGTGCTCGTCACCCTGCGGTCCCGGAGCCGCTCGGTCGCGCTCCGGGTGCCGCCGGTCGAGGCCGTGGCCGACCTGCTCGTGCGCCGGGACGGGATCGACCCCGGCGTCGCCCTCGTCGCCGCGCGCGCGGCGCAGTCGCACGTCGGCGTCGCCCGCCGGCTGGCCCGGGACCCCGAGGCCCGCGCGCGCCGGTCCGCGGTGCTGCGGATCGCGCCCCGGCTGCGCGGCGTCGGCGACGCGGTGCTCGCCGCGGCGGAGCTGGTCGAGACCGCGCAGGCCGACGCGAGGGCGGCGACGGAGGAGCGGGACGCCGCCGAGCGGCAGGCGCTGCTGCACGCGCTCGGCGCCGAGGGGCTCACGGTGGTCCCGCCGGCGCTCCGCGGGCAGGTCAAGCAGCTCGAGGACGAGCAGAAGCGCCGCGCCACCCGCGCGCAGCGCGACGTGCTCGACCGCGCGATGGTCGACCTGCTCTCGTTCTACCGGGACGTCCTCGTGCTCCAGCTCGGGGCGGGCGTGGACCTGGTGAACGCCGAGCACGAGGAGGCCGCCCGCTCGGTCGCCGAGTCCTCGACCCCCGAGCAGACCGTGCGCCGGATGGGCGCGGTGGGGGAGGCGCGCACCCGGCTGGAGGGGAACGTCGCGCCCCTGCTGGCGGTCGAGGCGATGCTCATCGCCTTGCGCCCGCAGGCCTGAGGCCGCGCCGCACCGGGTGCCGCGGGCGGGCCGTTACCGTTGTCGGGTGACTCCCGCGCCGAGAGCCCTCAGCCGACCTGTGCCCGCGACCCGCCGCCGCGGGCCCGCCCGCGCCGCCGCCCTGGTCGCCGTCGCCGTGCTCGCCCTGGCGGGCTGCACCGCGCCGCGCGAGCAGACCGAGGTGACCACCGCCCCGACCGCCGCCGACGTCCGGGGCCTCGACGCGATCTACGCCCAGGAGCTCGACTGGCAGGCGTGCGGCGACCTGGAGTGCGCGACCCTCGTGGTCCCGCTCGACTACGCCGACCCGGACGGCGAGACCATCGAGATCGCGGTCAGCCGGCACCGGGCCGCGGGCGACCGGCTCGGCTCGCTCCTGGTGAACCCGGGCGGCCCGGGCTCCTCCGGCATCGACGCGCTGTCCTCCATCGCGATCCCGCGGTTCGGCGACGAGGTGGTGGACCGCTACGACCTCGTCGGCTTCGACCCCCGGGGCGTCGCCGCCTCCACCCCGGTGACCTGCGTCGACGGCCCGGAGATGGACGAGATCGTCTCCACCGACTTCGACTTCACCACCGACGAGGGCATCCAGGCGGCCGAGGACGCGTACGGCGCGTTCGGCGCGGCCTGCCTGCAGAACACCGGCCCGCTCCTCGGTCACGTGGACACGGTGTCCGCCGCCAAGGACATGGACGTCCTGCGGGCCGTCCTCGGCGACGACACCCTGACGTACGTCGGCTACTCCTACGGCACCCAGCTCGGCGCGACCTACGCCGCGCTGTTCCCGCAGCAGGTGGGGCGCCTGGTGCTCGACGGGGCGCTCGACCCCACCCTGACCTCCCAGGAGCTGTCCGAGGGCCAGGCGGAGGGCTTCGAGAACGCCCTGCGCGCCTACGTGGCGGACTGCCAGGCGGGCGCCGACTGCCCGCTGACCGGCTCGGTCGACGACGGGCTCGCGCAGGTGCGGTCGGTGCTCGACCGGGCACGCAAGTCCCCGCTGCCGACCGGCACCCCGCGGCCGCTCACCGGCACGCTCGCGTTCAGCGGCATCGCGCTGCCCCTGTACGACGAGGGGTCCTGGAGCTACCTGACGATGGGCCTCGACGCCGCGCTGTCCGGCGACGGCTCGATCCTGCTCCAGCTGGCGGACCTGTACTACGACCGCAACGCCGACGGCACCTACTCGTCCAACTCCACGGCCGCGTTCTGGGCGATCGGCTGCGCCGACGACCGCGGCACCACCGACGTCGCCGAGATGCGCGCCCAGGCGGCCGCCATCGAGGAGGTCGCGCCGACCGTCGGGTACTTCTTCGGCTACGGCGGCGTGATCTGCGACCAGTGGCCGGTGCCCGAGGCCGGCGGCCTGGACGACTACTCCGCCGCCGGTGCGGCGCCGATCGTCGTCGTCGGCACCACCAACGACCCGGCCACCCCGTACGCCTGGGCGGAGAGCCTCGCCGAGACCCTCGACTCCGGCCACCTGCTGACCTACGAGGGCGAGGGCCACACCGCCTACGGCCGGTCCAACGCCTGCATCGCGGACGCCGTCGACGCCTACCTGGTGGACGGCACGGTGCCCGCCGACGGGACCCGCTGCTGAGCCCTCGCGGCGCTCGCTTTGGAGGACCCGCCGTCCGCCAGGTACAGTGTCCGTGCTCGTCCGCCGGATCGGTGGGCGCGCGCCGCCTTAGCTCAGTCGGCAGAGCGTCTCACTCGTAATGAGAAGGTCAAGAGTTCGATTCTCTTAGGCGGCTCACGCTGGAGGCCCGGGATTCCTCGTGGATCCCGGGTCTCTTGCAGCAGTCCGGACGGCTCCCTCGGGGGTCGTCGCCCCCACCCTCCGCCGACGTCGTGCGGAGTGAGAGCAGTCGTCAGATCATCACCCTCAGTACCCGCACCACCACCAGCCCCGCCGACACCGCGCCCGTCCAGTGGCGCCAGGCGGACGAGAACCTCTGGGCCGCCACCGCCGGCGGCGAGTACGCCGGGCTCATCGCCCGCGACGTCGACGGCCACCACGTGAGCGACCACCTGTCGCGTCCCGTGGCCGTGACCCCGACCTGGGACCAGGCCGTCGCCGCGCTCGCCGCGGCCCGTCGCCGTCCCGCCGCGCCCGCCTGCCGCGTGCGCACCCACCACCGTCCGCGCCCGTCGTGGCGCGGCACCAGGATCCGCGTCCGCGGTTCCGGTCCTCGAACGAGAGAAGACATCATGACCACCGGCACCGTGAAGTGGTTCAACGCCGAGAAGGGCTTCGGCTTCATCGCCCCCACCGAGGGCGGCCCGGACGTGTTCGCGCACTACAGCGCGATCGCCTCCTCCGGCTACCGCTCCCTCGAGGAGAACCAGCAGGTCGAGTTCGACGTCACCGAGGGCCCGAAGGGCCCGCAGGCGGCGAACATCCGCCCGCTCTGAGCTGACGCGCGAACGCCGGCCGCCCCCCTCGGGGGACGGCCGGCGTTCTGCTGTCTCAGACCTGGCGGAAGCGCTGCACCATCGGGCAGTCGAACGGGTTGCGGGCGGCGAGGCCCACGTCGTTCAGGTACCGCACCACGATGGCGTACGAGCGCAGCAGCGTGGTCTCCGTGTACGGCACGCCGTTGCGCAGGCAGTGCTCCCGCACCAGGAGGCGGGCCCGGGCCAGGTGCGGGCGCGGCATGCTCGGGAACAGGTGGTGCTCCACCTGGTAGTTGAGCCCGCCCATCAGGGTGCTCATCGCGTGCCCGCCGGTGATGTTCCGGGACGTCAGCACCTGCTTGGACAGGAAGTCCAGCCGGCTGCCCTCCGGGATCATCGCCATGCCCTTGTGGTTCGGGGCGAACGACGCGCCCATGTACACCCCGAAGACCGCGAGCTGCACGCCGAGGAAGGCGAACCCGATCGCCGGGCCCAGGAACCACAGCACCGCGGCGGTGTAGACGCTGAGCCGCACGACGAGCATGGTCAGCTCCAGCGTGCGGGCACGGGACCGCTCCTGCGCCAGCAGGCTGCGGAACGCCGTCACGTGCAGGTTCAGGCCCTCCAGCGTCAGCAGCGGGAAGAACGCCCAGCCCTGCACGCGGGTGAGCGCGGCCATCACCCGGCTCTGCTTCGCGGCGTCGGAGTGCAGGAACACGATCGTGTCCGGCGCGATGTCCGGGTCCTTGCCGACGTGGTTCGGGTTGGCGTGGTGCCGCGAGTGCTTGGTCATCCACCACGAGTGGCTGATGCCGACCACGCCGTTCGCCAGGAGCCGTCCCAGCCGGTCGTTCGCCGGCCCCGACGCCAGCACCTGCCGGTGCGACGCCTCGTGCGCGACGAACGCGAACTGCGTCAGCACGATCCCGAGGCCGCCCGCGATCAGCAGCTGGAACCACGACCGGCCCAGCAGCACCGAGCCCGCGACGAGCGCCGCCAGGGCGATGCCCAGGCCGATCAGCAGCAGGACGTAGAAGCCCGGCGTGCGGTTCAGCAGACCCGCGTCGCGGATCTGGCGGGACAGCTCCTGGTAGGAGCCGGTCGTCGCGGTCTGGTTCGGCCGGGCGGGGGCCGCCGGTGCGGCGGCGGGTGCGGCGGGTGTCACGAAGCGCGCTCCGAAGGTGGGGGGTGGTCGACTTCCCAGCCGCGGGCGTGAGCGCGGACGCTCGTCGTTCGGATGCGTCCACGCTACGTGACCCGGCGCGGGAGCACCCGGGGGCTGTCCCCCCGATCGCGTGGGGATGTCGGGGAGGCGCGGTGGACGAGGGGGCATGGAGCCGCGGATCAGCGTGGTGACGCTCGGCGTCACCGACCTCGACCGGGCGTGCGCGTTCGACGAGGCGGTGGAGTGGCCCGCGCCACGCCGGCCCGACCGGGAGGTGGCGTTCTTCCAGGCCGCCGGGCTGGTGCTCGCGCTGTGGACCGGCGTCGAGGGGCGCGGGGCGCCGGGGCTCGAGCTCGCGTACGACGTGCGGGCGCCGGAGGAGGTCGCCCCGGTGCTCGACGCCGCCGCGGCGGCGGGCGGGTCCGTCGTGCGGCCGGCGGCCCTCGCGGAGTGGGGCGGGACCTCCGGGGCGTTCGCCGACCCCGAGGGGTACGTGTGGGAGGTCGCGCACAACCCGGAGTGGCCGATCGGGGAGGACGGGTCGGTCACGATGTGAGGCGCCCGGGCGGGCGCGGGTGTCGGGCGTCCGGTGCGTCGGCCCGGCGGGAGGCGTGGTCCGGCGTCGCGGTGTCCGCCGGTACGCTCGCGGCCGTGCCGTCGTACCGCGTGACCCTGGGCGTCGGGCTGCTGCACCCCGGCGTCGACCCCGCCGCCCTGCTGCCCGCCGCGGCGGACGCCGCCCGTGCGCTGACGAAGGTCGAGGCGCAGGACGTCGCGGTCGTCGCGGGGGAGGCGCGGCTGGTCGTGCGGTACCTCGCAGGGGACGACGACGGCGCCGCGCGCATCGGGCGGCGCGTGACGCACCGGGCGCGGGAGCTGGCGGAGGTGCGGCGGGTCGACGTCGCGCGACGCTCCGGGCCCCGCTGGATCCCGGTCGACCCGCTGCGCTGACCCACGGACCCCGCGCCGCCGTCTCCCCACCCCCGGACGACGCCGACCCTGCAGCAGGCGCGGGGTTCGAGCGTCCGGAACCCCGCAGCTCCTGCGGGCTCGGCGGGTCGCGGGGCCGTGGGGTCGGGGGGTCGCGGGGGCGCGGGGTCGCGGGGTCGCGCGGCGCGGGGCCGCGGGAGGTCGGCGGGTGGCGGGTCAGCCCCGCGCGCCGCCGTAGTGCGCCGCCAGCCGCGCGAACCCCTCGTCCAGGCTCACCGCCGGCGTCCACCGCAGGTCGGCCCGGGTCGCGCGCTGGTCGAACCAGTGCGCCGTCGACAGCTGCTCGGCGAGGAACCGCGTCATCGGCGGCTCGTCCGTGCCGGGGCGCAGCCGCCACGCGGCCTCCACGACGCCGCCCGCGGCCCGCGCGAGGCCCGCGGGGACCCGCCAGGTCGGCGGCCGGACGCCGCCCGCGCGGCAGATGCCGGCGAGCAGGTCGGCGACGGTCCGGGGCTCGCCGTTGGTGAGGACGTAGGCGTTCCCGTGGACCTCGGGCGCGCCCGCCCGGTCGAGCGCCGCGACGATGCCGTCGGCCGCGTTGTCGACGTAGGTGGTGTCGATGAGCGCGGCGCCCTGGTCGAGCAGCGGCAGCCGGCCGCGGGCCGCACGGTCGAGGACCCGCTCGACGAGCTGGGTGTCGCCCGGGCCCCAGACGAGGTGCGGGCGCACGGCCACGACGGCCATCCCGCCCTCGCCGCCGCGGTCGCGGTCGAGCGCCAGCAGCTCGGCCGCCGCCTTCGTGCGCGCGTAGTCGCCGCGGGCGTGGGCGGGGTCCGCGGGTTCGGCGCCGACGCCGACGAGCGACGAGCCGCCGTGCGCGACCGACGGCGACGACACCTGGACGAACTGCCGGACCCCGGCGCGCTCGGCGGCGTCGAGCAGGGTGGTGGTGCCGCCGATGTTGACCGCGTCGAACTCCTCGCGCGGCCCGGCGAGCGAGACCCGCGCCGCGAGGTGCACGACCGCGTCGACGCCGTCGAGCGCCGCGGCGACGGCGGCGGGGTCGGTCACGGAGCCCGCGACGTCCTGGACGCCGGGCACCCCGGACGGGCGGCGCTGCAGCGTGCAGACGTCGTCCCCGCGCCCCGCGAGCACGCGGGCCACCGCGCCGCCGAGCAGGCCGGACGCGCCGGTCACCAGGACGGTCACGGCGCACCCACCGGGCCGCCGGACAGCACCCGCGAGGCCCACGCCGCGAGCCGGGTGCGGTCGATCTTGGAGTTGTGCCGGACGTCGGTCGGCATCCGCGGCGCGACGAGGACGGCCGCGAGCGAGACCGGGGCCGCCGCCCGGACGGCCGCCGCCAGCCCGGCCGGCGCCAGGCCCGCCCGCCGGGGCGCCTCGTCGGCCGGCGGCTCGACGACGGCGACGGCCTGCTGCACGCCCGCGGGCCCGACGCCGACGACGGCGGCGCGGCGGACGCCGGCCACCCGCTCGACGTGCTGCTCCGGCCCCACCGGCGCCAGCGGCCCGTCGGCGGTCACGAGGACGTGGGCGAGCCGGCCCTCGATCCACAGCCGGCCCCGGGCGTCGAGGTGGCCGACGTCGCCGGTGCGGTGCCAGCGCCCGGCGGGGACGTCCCGCTCCGCGGCGCGGTCGGTGAGCCACAGCCGGTCGTAGCGCTGCTTGAGGTACGGGGCGGTGATCAGGACCTCGCCCAGCACGCCGGGGCTGTCCGACGGCGTGCCGGTCGCGGCCCCGTCGGCGTCGAGCGCGCTGACGAGCACCCGGCCCGGGGCGATGGGCCGGCCGACGCAGACCCCGGCGTCCGGGGCCGCGGCGGCGTCGCGGATGCCGTCGAGCGTGATGTCGGTGACGAGGAGGCACTCGGTCATGCCGTACGGGGTGTGCGCCTCGGCGGCCGGCATCAGCTCCGCCGCGGAGCCCAGCAGGTCGGCGCTGATCGGCGCCCCGGTCGACAGGAACGTCCGGACGCGGGCGAGCGCCGCGCGGTCGTCGGCGTCCAGCTCGTCGGCGGTGGCGACCACGTTGAGGATCGCCGCGGGGGACAGGAACACGATCGACCCGTCGGCCGCGCGCACCGCGTCCGCGACGGCGCGGGCGGTGAGCGTCCGGGGCGCCGACACGTCCATGTCCGGGGTGACGGACCGGGTGCCCAGGGCGGGACCGAGGAGGGCGAACGGCGCGAAGCCGGTCACCAGCCCGGTGTCCGGGCCGACGTCGAAGTGCGCCGCGAGGGCGTCGCGGAGCGCCGACAGCTGGGCGTGCGCGTAGACGACGCCCTTGGCCGGACCCGTCGACCCGGAGGTGAACAGGATCGCCGCCTCGTCGCCGGGGCCGGGCTCGGGCGGCAGGACCTCGTCCCGGCCCAGGTCGGCGACGTCGACGAGCAGGTGCGCGACGTCGAGCGCGCGCCGGGCCGCCGGGCCGAGCGGCTCGGCCGCGATCCGCACGCCGGGCCAACCGAGCGCGCGGGCGGCGACCAGGCCCTTGGTCTGGCCGATCAGCCAGTCCGGCTGGGCACCGCGCTGCGCGCGGGTCAGCCCTCGCGGACCGAGCCCCGCGTCGGCGACGACGACGACCGCGCCGATCCGCAGGCAGGCGTACACCAGCGCGGTGAGCGTGGGGCCCGGCTGGACGAGCAGCGACACCCGGTCGCCGCGCTGGACGCCGACGCGGCGCAGGCCGGCGGCGATCCGCCGGACCTGGCGCGCCAGCAGCCGCCAGGAGACGGTGCGCGGCCCGCCGTCGGCGGCCATGTCGAGCACCGCCGGGCCGGGGTCGTCGGCGCGGGCGTCGAGGCGGTCCCACAGCGGGGTCCACGGGGTCGTCGGCCGGGCGTCGTCCCCGGGCTGCGCGCCGGGGGCGGCGCGCAGGCCCGCCGCGGGGCCGCCGGGTGCGGCGGGGCCGCCGGGCGCGGCGGGGCCGCTGCCGCCGCCCGCGGGCACCTCGTCCGCCAGCCAGCCGAGCAGCGGGGTCGCCCAGTCGACGTCCTCCGCCACCAGGTGGCCGGCGCCCTCGTGCCGGTGCACCCGCGCCTGCGGCAGCCGGTCGACGAGGTCGTCCAGGTACCGGTCGCGGAACACCGGGTCGCGCGGGCCCCACTGCAGCAGGGCGGGCACCGTCAGGGCGGCGACCCCGGCGGCGATCCGGCGCAGCTCGGGGGCGCTGGGGTGGTCCCGGTGGCCGGGGATGTCGGCCACGAAGCCCTCGATCCCGCCGCGGTCCTCGGCGTGCCGGTACGGGGCGCGGTAGGCGTCCGCGACCTCCCGGGGCAGGCGCGGGTGCGCGAGCGCGAGCGTGGTCTCGAGGAACGCCGGCGTGGTCGCGGTCGCCAGGCGCAGCACCCGCCCGGCGGTGGCGGCGCGCAGCGGCGCCGGGATCGGCTCGCCGTCCGGGTGCGCGATGGCGGTGTTGAGCAGCGCGACCCCGGCGAGCAGCTCGGGGTGGTCGACCGCCCAGCCCATCGCGACGACGCCGCCCCAGTCGTGCCCCAGGACGACGACCGGGCCGGTCAGGCCGAGCGCCGTCGTGAACGCGTCGAGGTCCCGGACTCGCTCGGGCAGCGTGCGGTGCCGGCCGGTGCGGGCGGAGAAGCCCATGTCGAGCTGGTCGACGGCCACGACGCGCCACGCCGGGCCGCCCGCGGCCGCGGCGTCGAGCGTCGCGGGGAGCAGCGACCGCCACAGGTAGGACCACGTGGGGTTGCCGTGCACCGCCAGGACCGTGCCGACCGGGGTGATCCCGCGCGCGGCCAGCTCGGGGCCGGTGTCGAGGTGGTGCCAGGCGGGCTCGCCGACCCCTAGCCCGGTGTCGGGGGCGCCCTCGGGGAGCGGCAGCAGCCGGCTGAACCGCGGGTCCAGGCCGGGCAGCCCGGCGGGCGGGGCGGAGGCGGGACGGACGCGGAGCGCCGCGGTCACCAGGCGAGCTCCATCATCGCGGTGTTGATGCCCGAGCCGACGCCCATGAGCAGGACCCGGTCGCCCGACCGCAGGGAGTGCTGCTCCTCGACCAGCGTGATCGGGATCGACGCGGGGCCGACGTTGCCGAGGTGAGGGAAGGTCGTCGGGACGCGCTTCCGGTTGAGGCCGACCGCCTTGACGATGGCGTCGGTGTGCACCCGGGACACCTGGTGCGTGACGTACCGGTCCATCGACGACCAGTCCCAGTCGCGCTGCGCCTCGTGCCACGCGTCGACCACAAGCTCCAGCCCACCCTCGAGCAGCGCCCGGGCGTCGGTCAGCATCGCGTCGGCGCTGCCCACGCACAGGTCGTGGAAGCGGGTGGCCGCGCGGGTCACCCCGCCGAGGACCCGGTGTCCACCGGGGTTCTCGTCCGTCCGGCCGAGGACGGCCGCCGCCGAGCCCGAGCCGAGCGTCAGCGTCGCGAACTCCTCCATGAACTCCTCGCGGCCGACCTCCGGGCGGAGCAGGCGCTCGACGGTGGTCCGCTGGATGTCGTCGGCGTCCTCGCCGTTCACCACGACCGCGTACCGCACCTGGCCGGACTCGATCATCGTCGCCGCCAGGCTCATGCCGTTGATGAACCCGAGGCAGGCGTTCGCCACGTCGAAGTTCACCGCGTGGCTGCCGAGCCCGAGCCCGTGGTGCAGCCGCACCGCGACCGACGGCTCCAGGTGCTTGCGGGTCACCGACGTGTTGATCAGCAGCCCGACGTCGCCGGGGTTCACGCCCGCCTCGCGCAGGGCCTCGGTGCCCGCCGCGATCGTCGCGGTGTCGGCGTCCTCGCCCGGCCCCCAGTTGCGGCGCTCCTCGACCCCCGCGACGCGCTCGAGGACGGTCCGCGGCAGCCGCAGCCGCCGCAGGGCCGACCCCAACCGCTCCGAGATCTCGGCGGACGTGGTGATGCGACTGGGCAGCCGGCTCGCGACGGAGAGCAGCGAGACGTTGCCGAACCGGGTGGTGGCGTTACCGGACACACGGGCTCCAGACGTGCAGGGGACGAGCCGCGGCTCGTCGGGTACCGAGGGAGCCAGCATGCGGCAACCGGGCCCGACGCGCGCCACGGGGGCGCTGGTGCGACTCAGCGGGCGGTCCACCGGACGCTCGGGGCGGGGCACCACGGGGGGAACGAGCGCGGAGCCGCGCGGGTTCCGGGCGTCGCGGGTGGCGTGCACCACGTCGGGCGGGCGGGGGCCCTCCGGCGGCCGCCGTCCCTGGTGGGGCGGCCCGGCGGCGCCTAGGTTGAGGTCCATGACCGACGTGCTGGTGACCGCCGCCGACCTCGCCCGGGAGCTCGACGGCCCCACGCCCCCGCGGCTGCTCGACGTGCGCTGGGCGCTCGGCGGCCCGCCCGGGGTCGACGCCTACCGCGCGGGCCACCTGCCGGGTGCCGTGTTCGTCGACCTGGACACCGAGCTCGCCGCGCCGCCGAGCGCCGCGGAGGGCCGGCACCCGCTGCCCGACGTCGCCGACCTGCAGGCGGCGGCCCGGCGCTGGGGGCTGCGCGCCGGCGAGCCGGTCGTGGTCTACGACGACTCCGGGGCCACGTCGGCGGCGCGCGCCTGGTGGCTGCTGCGGTGGGCCGGCGTCGCGGACGTGCGGATCCTCGACGGCGGGCTGCCGGCGTGGGTCGCGGGCGGCGGGGCGCTCGAGACGGCCGAGCCGGCACCGGAGCCCGGCGACGTGACGCTCACGGGCGGGCAGCTGCCCGTGCTCGACGCCGACGGCGCCGGCCGGTGGGCCGACGAGGGCGTGCTGCTCGACGCCCGCGCCGCCGAGCGGTACCGCGGCGAGGTCGAGCCGGTCGACCCCCGTGCGGGCCACATCCCCGGCGCGGTCAGTGCGCCCACCGCCGACAACCTCGACGCCGACGGCCGGTTCCGCCCCGTCGACGACCTCACGGCGCGGTTCGCCGCCCTCGGGGTGCCCGAGGGCGGCGAGGTCGCGGTGTACTGCGGCTCCGGCGTCACGGCCGCGCACCAGGCGGCCGCGCTGGTCCTCGCCGGGCGGACACCGGTGCTGTACCCGGGGTCGTGGTCCCAGTGGTCCAGCGACCCGGACCGCCCGGTCGCCGTGGGGGAGTGACGCCCGGGCGTCAGCCCGCCGTGCGGCCGCCCGCCGAGGCCGCGCCGAGCCAAGTGTGCGGGTTCCGGTCCCAGCACCAGCCGAGCTTGGGCCGACGCTCGCTGATCCACACCGCCGGCACCCGCTGGTTCTGCGCCCGCGAGCCCATCAGCGAGAAGCACCGGTTCGGCCGCAGCATGTCCGGGCGCACCGCGACCAGCGCGATCCCCTCGGCGACCGTCAGCGGGGTCCTGCCGCGCCCGCGCACGGTCGCCAGGGCGTCCTCCGGGCGCACGTCGCAGAACTCGGTCCCGGTGTCGACGTCGAGCAGCAGGTAGGGGCGGGCGGGGACGTCCAGGTCCGGCAGCGGCCGGTAGCCGGCCATCTCCTCGTCGCCGATCACGCTCACGCCGGCCCTGGACCCGCGGCGCAGCGCCGGGACGGCGGCGTTCGCGTTCGCCGTCCCGCCGTCGAGCACCAGCACGAACGGCACGTGGTCGTCCGGGGCGACGGACGACGGGGCCGACGCGGCGCCGGCGGCGAGGGCGGCGCGCAGCGGGGCGACCGCGGCGACCAGGTCGGCCGGGGACAGGCCGTGCACCGCGGCGAGCCCGAGGTCCAGCTGGGCGCGGACCTGCCGGTCCAGCTCGGCGGCCGCGGGGGCGGCGGTGTCGAACGGCTCGGGCGCGCGGTCGGCGGCGGCGACGGTCGGCCAGGCGGGGTCGGGGGCGATGACGGGGACGGGCACGGGCGCTCCTCGGGGTCGTCGGTCCGGGAGGGGGTGAACGCCCGGGCCGCCCGGCGGGTTCCCGCGGGGCGCGCGGCCCCGCTCAGTCCTCCGAGCCCTCGGCCCTGGGCCGGTCCCGGTCCTTGCTCGGCTGCACGCGCTTCGGCTCGCCCGGCATCTTCGGGTACTCCGGCGGGTACGGCAGGTCCCCGAGGTCGTGGTCCCGCTCGTCCTTGGCGGCGAGCTCCAGCAGCCCGTCGAGCGCCCCCGGCGCGACGGCGTCCGTGCCGGGCGCGGGCGAGGTGCGCGCGACCAGCGGCGCGAACAGGTCGCCGACCTCGGCGAACCGGGCGGGCATCGACGTCACGTCGAAGTCGTCGGGGTGCACGTCGGCGACCTCCTCCCAGCGCAGCGGGGCGGAGACGGTGGCGCGGCGGTTGGGGCGGACGGAGTACGCGGAGGCGATCGTGCGGTCGCGGGCCATCTGGTTGTAGTCGACGAAGATCGCCTCGCCGCGCTCCTCCTTCCACCACTTGGTCGTGACCTGGCCGGGCAGCCGGCGCTCGAGCTCGCGGCCCAGCGCGATCGTCGCGCGGCGGCACTGCGTGAACGTCCAGCGCGGTTCGATCGGCACGAAGATGTGGATGCCGCGGCCGCCGGAGGTCTTGGGGAAGCCGGTCAGCCCGTGCTCGGCGAGGATCTCCCGGACGTGCGGCGCGACCCGGGCGGCGTCGTCGAACGTCGTGCCCGGCTGCGGGTCGAGGTCGATGCGGAGCTGGTCCGGCGCCTCGACGTCGGCGCGGGTCACCGGCCACGGGTGGAAGGTCAGCGTGCCGAGGTTCGCGGCCCACGCCACGACGGCGAGCTCCGTCGGGGTGACCTCGTCGGCGGTGCGCCCGGACGGGAACGTGATCGTCGTCGACTCGACGTAGTCCGGCGCGCCCTGGGGGACCCGCTTCTGGAAGAACGCGTCGCCCTTGTTGTCCACCCGGGTCGACAGCTTCGCGCCCTCGAAACACCCGCGCGGCCAGCGCTCCAGCGTCGTCGGCCGGTCGCGCAGGGCGCCGAGGATGCCGTCGCCGACGCTCACGAAGTACCGGACGACGTCGAGCTTGGTCAGGCCGCGGTCGGGGAAGTAGACCTTGTCGGGGTTGGAGACCCGCACGGTGCGGCCGCGCACCTCGATCTCCTCGGCGGGCACCTTCGACGGGCTCATGAGGGTCACGCTAGGGCCGACGGGGCCCGCGCGCACCCACCCGGCCCGGGCGGGGAGGGGTCAGGCGGCGGGGGTCGCGCCGCCGGCGGCGAGCGCGGCGTCCAGGTCCGCGAGGACGCGGCGGCACTCCTCGACGTCCCACGGGGTGCCGGCGATCTCGAACTCGAACAGCACCGGCCGGCCCGAGCGGGCCGCGATGTCCCGCGCGGCGTGCTGGTAGTACCGGCCGAAGTTCCGGTTCCCGCTGCCCATGACGCCGACCATGCGGCGGCGGTTGACGGGCGAGCGCAGGAACCGGCGCACCGCCTCGGGGATGGTGTCGTTGGCCTCGTTGCCGGTCTTGTACGACGGCGTGAGCAGCACCCAGGCCCCGTCGGCCTCCGACAGGCGGACCTCGCGCCGGGACAGGTCGAGCACCGGCCGGTCGAGCCGCAGCGCGAACGACCGCACGAGTCCGGAGCTCGACGAGTAGTAGTACACCGGGGTCTGCCGCACGCTCACGCCTCCGACCCTCCCCGCCCGGCGCCTGCGGCGCCGGGGACCAACGTCCCGCCTCCCATCGTCGGCCCCACGGTCGCCGAGTCTCCACTTCGCGTCTGCGAGCGGCGGCCGGCTCAGAGTCCGGAGATGGAGACTCGGCGAGGTGCTGGGGACGCAGGACGGCCGGGCGCCCCCGGAGGGGCGCCCGGCCGTCCGGGGCGTCAGCGGGTCAGAGCTGGTCGCCCGTGCCGCTCTCCGTCGGGGCGCTGGCGTCCGTCGCCGGGGTGCTGCCGCCGCGGGCCGCCGCGATCGACTCGTGCGCCGCCGCGACCACGGCGTCCGCCGTGATGCCGAACTCCTCGTAGAGCGTCTCGTACGCGGCCGAGGCGCCGTAGTGCTCGAGCGACACGGCGCGGCCGGCGTCGCCGAGGATCTTCCACCAGGACAGCGCGATGCCGGCCTCGACGGAGACGCGGGCCTTCACCGAGGACGGGAGGACCGACTCGCGGTAGGCCTCGTCCTGCTCGGCGAACCACTCCAGCGACGGCGCGGAGACCACGCGGGTCGGGACGCCGGCGGCCTCGAGGGTCTCGCGGGCCGCGACGGCCAGCTGCACCTCGGAGCCGGTGCCGATGAGGATGACCTCCGGCGTGCCGGTGGACGCCTCGAGCA
Organism: Cellulosimicrobium cellulans; assembly: GCF_007679345.1. Classification (GTDB taxonomy): domain Bacteria; phylum Actinomycetota; class Actinomycetes; order Actinomycetales; family Cellulomonadaceae; genus Cellulomonas; species Cellulomonas cellulans_A. Next base: position 19,718 of record NZ_VEGH01000001.1, on the reverse strand, counting down.
GCACGTACGCGCCGCGGGCCACGCCCTCGGCGGACGCGAAGCCCTCCTCGCCGCGCGGGAACGTCGGGACGTTCTGCCGGGTGAGGATGAGCGCGGCGGGGCCGTCGGTGCGCTCGAGGATCGCCTTCCACGCCTGCGCCGTCTCGTTGGCGTCGGCGGGGCGGACGACCGCGAGGCCCGGGATGGCCCGGACGGCGGTGAGGTGCTCGACCGGCTGATGGGTCGGGCCGTCCTCGCCGAGGCCGATCGAGTCGTGCGTCCACACGTAGATCGCCGGCACGCCCATGAGCGAGGCCAGGCGGACGGCGCCGCGCATGTAGTCGGAGAACGTGAAGAACGTCCCGCCGTACGGCCGGGTCAGGCCGTGCAGGGCGATGCCCGACAGGATCGCGCCCATGCCGTGCTCGCGGATGCCGAAGTGCAGCGTGCGGCCGTACTCGTCGCCCGCGAACTCGTGGGTGGACCGCTCGGCCGGGATGAAGGACGGTTCGCCCTTCATGGTGGTGTTGTTCGAGCCGGCGAGGTCGGCGGAGCCGCCCCACAGCTCGGGCAGCACCGGCGCGAGGGCGGACAGCACCTCGCCGGAGGCGGCGCGGGTGGCGACGGCCTTGCCGGCGGGGAACGTCGGCAGCGCGTCGGCCCAGCCGGCGGGCAGCTTGCCGGCGCGCAGGCGCTCGAGCAGCTCGGCGCGCTCCGGGTTGGCCTCGCGCCAGGCGTCGAAGCCCTTGCTCCACTCGGCCTTGGCGGCGGCGCCGCGCTCGAGGGCCTTGCGGGTGTGCGCGATGACCTCGGGGTCGACGTCGAAGGACTTCTCGGGGTCGAAGCCGAGCACCTCCTTGAGGCCGCGGACCTCGTCGGTGCCCAGCTTGGAGCCGTGCGAGCCGTGGGTGTTCTGCTTGGTCGGCGACGGCCAGGCGATGATCGTGCGCAGGCCGATGAACGACGGGCGGTCGGTGACGGCCTTGGCGGCCTCGATCGCGGCGTGCAGCGCGTCCACGTTCTCCGTGTACTCGCCGCCCTCGGTCCAGTCGACGAACTGGACGTGCCAGCCGTAGGCCTCGTAGCGCTTGAGGACGTCCTCGGTGAACGCGATCTCGGTGTCGCCCTCGATCGAGATGTGGTTGTCGTCCCAGATCGCGATGAGGTTGCCGAGCTTCTGCGTGCCGGCGATGGACGAGGCCTCGGAGGACACGCCCTCCTGCAGGTCGCCGTCCGAGCAGATCGTGTACACGAAGTGGTCGAACGGGCTGGTGCCCGGCGCCGCCTCGGGGTCGAGCAGGCCGCGCTCGCGGCGGGCCGCCATCGCGAAGCCGACGGCCGAGGAGATGCCCTGGCCGAGCGGGCCGGTGGTGATCTCGACGCCCTTGGTGTGCTTGTACTCGGGGTGGCCCGGGGTCTTGGAGCCCCAGGTGCGCAGCGCCTCGATGTCCTCGAGCTCCAGGCCGAAGCCGGCCAGGTAGAGCTGGATGTACTGCGTCAGCGAGGAGTGGCCCGCCGACAGGATGAACCGGTCGCGGCCCAGCCAGTGCGGGTCCGCCGGGTCGTGCCGCAGCACGTTCTGGTAGAGCAGGTACGCGGCCGGGGCCAGGCTGATCGCCGTGCCGGGGTGGCCGTTGCCGACCTTCTCGACCGCGTCGGCGGCCAGGACACGCACCGTGTCGACGGCCTTGACGTCGAGCTCGGTCCAACCGACCTGCTGGGCCACAGGAGCCTTCGCGTTCACCGCACCTCATTTCCGCCCGGACCTCGGCGGCCCGGATCATCGGGGGTTGCTGCTCGCCCGGTCGCGGGGGACCGGCCGCGGGCACTGCCTCCGAGCCTAGACTCCCGCGCGGTGGCGCGGGACATCGGGCCCACGGCCGCGGCGTCCGGGTGAGATAGCCGACAGGCGGACACGCGTCTCGTGCGTCGGACGGTTGACCTACGCTTGACCGGTGACCGACCCCCAGCCCTCGCTCGAGGCCCGCCGCGGCCTCGCGCGCCACGAGGTCCCCGACCCGTTGCGCAACGACGTCCGGATGCTCGGCGAGTTCCTCGGCCGCGTGATCCGCGAGTCCGGCGGCGACGACCTGTTCGACGACGTGGAGCGCGTCCGCGCGCTGACCATCCGCGCGCACGACGAGCAGGACCTGTCCGCGCTCACGGAGGCGGAGGAGCTCGTCGGCTCCTTCTCCATCGAGCGCGCCCAGCAGGTCGCCCGCGCCTTCACCTGCTACTTCCACCTGGCGAACCTCGCCGAGGAGCACCACCGCGTCCGGGTGCTGCGCGCCCGCGAGGCGGAGCTGCCGGCCGGCGAGCTCATGCAGGACGACTCCCTGCCCGCGGCGATCGACGCGCTGGCGAACGAGGTCGGCCGCGACGAGGCCGTGCGCCGGCTGCAGGAGCTCGAGTTCCGCCCGGTGCTCACCGCGCACCCGACGGAGGCCCGCCGCCGCTCGGTGTCCCGGGCGATCCGGCGCATCTCCGACCTGCTGGCCGAGCGCGACGCGCTCGCCGCCGGCGGCACCTCCCGCGCGGAGAACGACCGCCGGATCCTCGAGGAGATCGACACGCTGTGGCGCACGTCGCCGCTGCGGGCGCAGAAGCCCACGGTGCTGGACGAGGTCCGCACCGTGATGAACATCTTCGACACCACGCTGTTCGACACGTTCCCGACCGTGTACCGCCGCCTGGACGACTGGCTGTCCGGCGAGGGTGCGGGGCGGCAGCAGCCGGCGGTCCGCCCGTTCGTGCGCCTCGGTTCGTGGATCGGCGGCGACCGCGACGGCAACCCGAACGTCACCGCCGAGGTGACCCGGGCGGCCGCCGCGCTCGCGAGCGAGCACGTGCTGACTGCGCTGGAGGAGTCGGCGCGGAAGGTCTCCGCGAAGCTCACGCTCGACGACACCGGCACCCCGGCCAGCGCGGAGCTCACCGCGCTGTGGCACCGGCAGCGGGACCTGTCCGAGGACGCCGCGACCAAGGCCGCCGCCGAGGTGAGGCACCAGCCGCACCGCCGCGCGCTGCGCATGGTCGCGGAGCGGCTCGCCGCCACCCGCCGCCGGGACGCGGACCTGTCCTACGCCGGCCCGGAGGAGGTGCTGGCCGACCTCGACGTCGTGCAGCGCTCCCTGGAGGCCGCGGGCGCGACCCGTGTCGCGTTCGGCGACCTGCAGAAGCTCATCTGGCAGGTGCAGACCTTCGGGTTCCACCTCGCCGAGCTCGAGGTGCGCCAGCACTCGCAGGTGCACGCCGCCGCGCTCGCGGACATCGCGGCCAAGGGCCTCGACGGCGACCTGGAGCCGCGCACCGTCGAGGTGCTCGACACCTACCGCGCGATCGGTGCCGTGCAGCGCCGGTACGGCGTCGCCGCCGCCCGCCGGTACATCGTGTCGTTCACCCAGGCGCCGGAGCACCTGGCCGCGGTCTACCAGCTCGCCGAGCTGGTGTTCCCGGACCCGGCGACCCGGCCGGTGATCGACGCGATCCCGCTGTTCGAGACCTTCGCGGACCTCGAGGCCAGCGTCGAGATCCTGGAGTCGATGCTCACGCTGCCCGCCGTGCAGGCGCGGCTCGCGGAGAACGGCCGCCGCGTCGAGGTCATGCTGGGCTACTCGGACTCGTCCAAGGACGTCGGTCCGGTGGCCGCGACCCTGGCGCTCGACGTCGCGCAGAGCCGGATCGCCGCCTGGGCCGCGAAGCACGACATCAGCCTCACGCTGTTCCACGGCCGCGGCGGCGCCCTCGGGCGCGGCGGCGGCCCGGCCAACCGCGCCGTGCTGGCCCAGCCCCCGGGCTCGGTCGACGGCCGGTTCAAGCTCACCGAGCAGGGCGAGGTCATCTTCGCGCGCTACGGGAACCCGACGATCGGCGCCCGGCACATCGAGCAGGTGGCCGCGGCGACGCTGCTGGCCGGCGCCCCGTCGACCGAGCAGCGGAACGCGGCCGCCACCGAGCGGTTCGCCGACCTGGCGTCCGCGCTGGACGCGTCGTCCCGCACCCGGTTCTACGAGCTGGTGCGCGCCGAGGGCTTCCCGCAGTGGTTCGCGCAGGTGACCCCGCTGGAGGAGATCGGCCTGCTGCCGATCGGCTCCCGCCCGGCGCGCCGCGGCCTGTCCGTCGAGTCGCTGGACGACCTGCGGGCGATCCCGTGGGTGTTCTCCTGGTCGCAGGCCCGGACCAACCTGGCCGGCTGGTTCGGCCTCGGCACCGCGCTGGACTCCGTGGGCGACCTCGCCGAGCTGCAGGCCGCGTACGCCGAGTGGCCGCTGTTCAGCACGATGATCGACAACGTCGAGATGTCGCTGGCCAAGACGGACGAGCGCCTGGCCGAGCGGTACCTCGCGCTGGGCGACCGGGACGACCTGGCGCAGCTCGTGCTGCAGGAGATGGCGCTGACCCGGCACTGGGTGCTCGCGATCACCGGCTCCGACCGCATCCTGTCCCGCCGCCGGATCCTCGGCCGGGCCGTCCAGCTGCGCAGCCCCTACGTGGACGCGCTGTCGCTGCTGCAGATCCGGGCGCTGCGCGCGCTGCGCACCGGCGAGTCGGAGGACCTGGTCGAGGAGAACAAGCGGCTGCTGCTGCTGAGCGTCAACGGCGTGGCCGCCGGCCTGCAGAACACCGGCTGACCGGACCGGCCCCGGACGCACGACGGCCCGGTACCCCGCGAGGGGTGCCGGGCCGTCGGCGTTCCGGGGGCGTCAGGCCCAGAGGCGCTTCGTGGCGATCTGCGCACCCTCGACCAGGGTCTCGAGCTTGGCCCACGCGATCTGGTGGTGGATCCGCCCGCCGAGGCCGCAGTCGGTGGCCGCGACGACGTTCTCCCGGCCGACGAGGCGCGCGAACCGCTCGATCCGGTCGGCGACCAGCTCGGGGTGCTCGACGACGTTCGTCGCGTGCGACACCACGCCCGGGAGGATGAGCTTGCCCTCGGGGAGCTGCACGTCCTCCCAGACCCGCCACTCGTGCTCGTGCCGGACGTTGGCGGCCTCGAACGAGTAGGCCCCCGCGTTGACCTTGAGCATCGACCGGACGATGTCCTTCATCGGCAGGTCGGTGGTGTGCGGGCCGTGCCAGGAGCCCCAGCACAGGTGGTAGCGGATCCGGTCCTCGGGCAGCCCGCGCAGCGCGTGGTTGAGCGCCTCGACCCGGAGCTCGGTGAACCGCACGTAGTCCTCGACGGTCGGCTCGGGGGTGATCTGGTCCCAGTTCTCGGCCATCGACGGGTCGTCGATCTGCAGCACCAGCCCGGCGTCGATGATCGCGACGAACTCCTCGCGCAGCGCGTCGGCCAGCGCCCAGACGTACTCCTCGTCCGTCGCGTAGTAGTCGTTGTCCATCCGGGCGGCGGACGCCGGGGCGATCGAGGTGATGAAGCCCTCCTGCGCGCCGGTGGCGTCGAGCGCCGCGCGCAGGTTGGCGACGTCCGCGGCCACCGCGTCCTGGCCGGTGTAGGTCACCGGGGCCACGGCGGTCGGGAACGGCTTGGGGTCGCCGCCGTGGAACACGCCGCTCGTCGGGTCGGCGTAGGCCTCCTCGAACCGTGCCCGGTCGCGGCGCCGGCCGAAGCCGGTCACCCGGACGTCCCCGGGGCCGGACTGCACGTCCTTGAAGATCCAGCTGGCGCCGTCGCGCAGCTCCAGGCCGCCGAGCCGCTGGAACGAGTACGACCACCAGGCGCCGTAGTCGATCGCGCTGGTCATCGCCTTGCCGAACTCGCCGTCGCCGGGCACGTCCAGGCCGAGGTCGACCTGACGGCGCACCAGGTCCGTGACGGCGTCCCGGAGCAGGGCGGCGTGGTCCCCGGCGTCCTGGCCGGCCTCGCGGGCGGCGTTGGCGGCGATCAGCTCCGGCGTGCGCGGGAGGCTGCCGGCCTGGCTCGTGAGGATGTGGTCGGTGCTGCGGATCATCGGGTCTCCCGGCTCGGGGCGGACGTGCGGGCCCATCGTCGCACCGCGCCCGGACCCGGGTGGTGCCCGTCCAGGGGTCGGGCCCCGCCGTGCGTGGGTGCCGGGGTCGGTCAGGCCGCCGCCGGTCACAGCCGGGGCAGCACCTGCTCGCGCACCTGCTTGCGCAGCACCTTGCCGAGCATCGACCGCGGGGTGTCCTCGATCGCGACCACGCGCTGCGGCACCTTGTACGCCGCGAGGTGCTCCCGGCAGTACGCGCGCAGCGCCGCCTCGTCCAGGGTGGCGCCGGGCTCGAGCTCGACAGCGGCCACCACCTGCTCCCCGCCGCGCTCCAGCGGCTTGCCGATGACGGCGGCGTCGGCCACCGACGGGTGGCCGCGCAGCACGGCCTCGACCTCGGACGGGGACACGTTGAACCCGCCGGTGATGATGAGCTCCTTGGCGCGGTCCACGATCGTGGTGAACCCGTCGGCGTCGACGGTGACGACGTCGCCGGTGCGCAGCCAGCCGCCGGGCAGCAGCGTCGCGGCCGTCTCGTCGGGGTTGTTCCAGTACCCGGCGAACACCTGCGGGCCGTGCAGCAGCAGCTCGCCCGGCTCGCCCTGCGGGACGTCCGACGTCGGGTCCTCGGGGTCGACGACCCGCATCCGGGTGGACGGGAACGGGATGCCGATGGTGCCCGTGCGCCGGGTGGGGTGGAACGGGTTGCCGAGCGCCACCGGGGACGACTCCGTCATGCCGTAGCCCTCCACGAGCAGGCCACCGGACATCGACTCCCACAGCTCGACCGTGGCGTCGGGCAGGTTCATCGCCCCGGAGATGCAGAACCGGCACGACGCGAGGGAGACGCCGCGCTCCTTGGCGGCCATCGCGGTGCGCTCGTAGATGGGCGGCACCGCGCAGTAGACGGTGGCGGGCGACTTCTTCATCGCGTCGAGGACGAGCGTCGTGTCGAACTTCGGGAACAGCACGAGCAGCGCCTGCTTGCGCACGCCGTAGGTGAGGTACAGCGTCATGCCGAACGCGTGGAACATCGGCAGGATCGCGTAGAACACCTCCTTGCGGTACTCGGCCCCGTGCATCCACGCCTCGCCCTGCAGGGCGTTCGCGTACAGGTTCAGGTGGGTGAGCATCGCGCCCTTGGGGCGCCCGGTCGTGCCGGACGTGTACTGGATCGCCGCCAGGTCGGTCACGGCGGGGCGCGGGTGCGCGGGGTCGAGCGGGCCGTGGGACAGCAGGTCCTCCCACGGGATCGTCCCCGGGGCCGGCGCGGTGAGCGACCGGCGGGTGGCGCGCAGGCTCGGCACCGGCAGGGACAGCGCCGCGCGCTTCACCGCGGGGAACGCGCGCAGCAGGTTGACCGACACGACGTGGTCGACGCCGACGTCGGCCGGGAACTGGCGGACCTGCTCGACGGCCTTGTCCCAGGCGATCACGACGCGGGCCTGGTGGTCCTCGAACTGGTGCCGCAGCTCGCGGGAGGTGTACAGCGGGTTGTGCTCGACGACGACCGCGCCCAGGCGGAGCACCGCGTAGAACGCGACGACGTGCTGCGGGCAGTTCGGCAGCAGCAGCGCGACCCGGTCGCGGGGCTTCACGCCCAGCCGGCGCAGCCCCTCGGCGGCGCGCTGGACCTGCGCACCGAGCTCGGCGTACGAGGTGCGGCGGCCGAAGAACTCCAGCGCCGGCGCGCCGCCCGCCTCGGCGACGGAGCGGTCGAGCATCGCCACCAGGGACTCGGTGGGGAGCTCGATGTCGGCGGGGACGCCGGGCTGGTACTGCGCGATCCAGGGGCGGTCGTCGGTCGAGGTCATGCCGCCATCGTGGCAGCACCGGCGCCGAGCCTGCAGCGCACGCGGGGTTCGCACCCTGGAACCGCGCACCTGCTGCGGAGTCAGCGGCGGAGGCGGTGGGCGCGCCGCGGTGCGTCAGCCCAGGCGCGGGGCGCCGAACGGCACCCGCTGCGCGAGGTCCCGCAGGACGTGCAGCAGGATCCGGTTGAACGCCACCGGCGCGTGGCTGTTCACGTCGTGGCCGGCGTTCGGCACCACCCACTGCCGGGCGCCCGGGTGCGCGCCGAGGTAGCGGCGGGCGCCGAACCGCAGCGGGTCGCGGGAGCCGTTCACCAGCCAGACCGGCAGCGCGAGCCGGCGGAGGTCCTGCACCGGGGTGTAGCCGTGCAGCGCGCTCAGCATGTCCGTGACCACGTGCCAGGTGCCGCCGCCCAGGCCGAGCGCCTGCACCACCCGGCGCGACGCGCGGCGGTAGGTGCTCAGCGGCTTGCCCTTGAGGTCGGTGGAGCAGCCCGCGAGCACGACGCCGGCCAGCCGGTCCTCGTGCCGCGCGGCGTACGCGAGCGACATGTACCCGCCGAGCGACAGGCCGACGAGCAGCGGCGGCTCGGCGCAGGCGCGCACGGCGGCGTCGATCGCGGCGAGGCCGCCCTCGAACGTCAGGCGCTCGTGGGCGCGGGTGCCGTGGCCGGGCAGGTCGATCGCGATCGTCGGGTGCCCGCCCTCGGTGAGGGCGCGGACCTGGTCGTCCCAGATCTTCGACGAGGTGCGGGTGCCGTGCACGAGCACGATGGGGTGCGGCTGCTGCTGGGGGAGGGACATGCGCCGTTCCGGGGGAGGGAGCGCGGCCGTCCGTGGCCGGGCGAGGGGGCCGCGGCGGTGGTCCGGGCCGCGGGATCTCCCTCCACGGTAACCGGCCAACCTGGGACGCGCCTGAGACCGCCGCGGTTCACCCGGGTGAGCCGCCGCGCCGCCGGGCGCACCAGCAGGTCAGACCCCGAGCAGCCCCCGGCGGTGCGCGATGGCCACCGCCTCGGCCCGTCCGCCGGCGCCCAGCTTGTCCAGCACGCGGGACATGTGCACCGACACCGTCTTGCCGCTGATGTAGAGCCGCTCGCCGATCTGCCGGTTGCTCAGACCCTCGGCGGCGAGCGCCAGTACCTCGGACTCCCGGCCCGTGAGCACGTCCGTGCCGCCGGCCACCACGCCCGGGACGTCGAGCCGCCCGCGGCGCGCGAGGTCGGTGACGGCGGTGACCAGGGGGGCGGCGCCGACGGCCCGTGCCTCGGCGAGGGCCGCCGCCGCCACCTCGCCCGCGGCGGCCCGGTCGCCCGCGCCGAGCAGCGCCTCGGCGTGCCGCCAGCGGGTGCGCGCGAGCTCGTACCGGTAGCCGTAGTCGAACTCCGCGACGGCCACCGCCCACGCGTCCGGGTCGGCGACGCCGAGCAGGCGGGCGTGCTCGGCGTGCGCGCGGGCCAGCCAGGCGCGTCCCTCCGGCCCGAGCTGCCCGCCCCGCGGGCGGCCGCGGTCGGCGGTGACCACGGCACGGTTGAGCAGCCGCGCGCCCAGGTCGAGCCGCGGGGCGGGGTCCCGGCCCGCGAGCCGGTCGGCGGCTGCCTGGTCGGCGAGGGCGGCGATCCCCAGGGCGGACAGCCAGATGCCGCCGAGGAAGTAGTCGGACCACACGCGGCTGATCTCGTCGATCAGCTCGTGCGCGAGGGCGACCGCCTCGTCCAGCCGCCCGGCCCAGGTGAGGGCGTCGACGGCGCAGCCGCCCGCGATGAGCGTGATCATCGTGTCGTCGTGCTGGCCGTGCAGCAGGGAGAGCCCGCGCTCGGCCGCGTCCGCGTCGCCGCGCGCGACGGCCGCGTACATCTGCACCCCGTCGACCGCGGAGGCGGCGCGCGGCGGGCCGGGGTCGGCGCTCGGCGCGGGCGGGGTGAGGTCGCCCCGGGTGTACCGGACGATCTCCGCGAACAGCCGCAGCTCGACGCCGTAGGCGCTCCAGGTCAGCCCGGACCGGGCCGCGAGCTCCAGGCCGACGGCGGTGGTCGCGGCGGCCTCGTCGAGCCGGCCCGCGTAGTACCGGTTGGCCGCGAGGTTGTACGTGCAGCGCAGCTCCGTCGTGGTGTCGCCGGCGTCCCGCGCGCGGTGCAGGGCCACGGTCAGCAGGTCGGCGGCGCGGTCCCGGTCGTCCACCACGAGCACGGCGAGCGAGATGAGCGCGTCGGCCTCGGCGTCCACCGCACCCGCGGCGCGGGCCTCGTCCACGGCCGCGGCCGCGGACACCTCGGCCTGGTCGTCCAGGTCGGAGTTGAGCGCGGCCCGGGCGTGCGTGGCGAGCGCCCAGGCGCGCGCCGCGTCCGGGGTGCCGCCCAGGTCCGCCAGCGCCTCGAGCGCGCGGTCGGTCTCGCGCAGCGCCTCGTCCACCCGCTCGGCGCCGAGCAGGTGCCGGGCCAGGGTGGTGCGCAGCGCGGCGACCCGGCGGGCCTCGGCGCCGTCCGCCGCACCCCGGGGCTCGACCGCCGCGACGGCCTCCCGCGCCATCGCGACGGCCCGGTCGCTGAGCCCGGCCCGACCGCCGGCCGCGGCCGCGGCGAGCAGCACGTCCACCCGCTCCTCGCCGAGGTCCTCGGCGGCGGTGGGGACGCCGGGCCAGAGCCGGAGCACCGTCTCCAGGTGGCGCAGCTCCTCCGCCGGCGCGAGCACCCGGCCGGCCTCGCGGGCGGCGTCCCGGGAGGCGAGCAGCGCCAGCCGGTTGTCGTGCGACAGCAGCGCGTGGTGCGCGCGCTCCGCGGGCGTGGCGAGCGACGGGTCGGCCGCGGCGGCCAGCAGGTAGTCCCGGTGCAGCGCGACCTGCTCGCCCGGGAGCAGGTCGGCGTACACGGCCTCGGCCAGCAGCGCGTGCCGGAAGGCGATCCGGCGGTCCTCGCCCACCAGCACGTGGTGCGCGACGGCGTCCCGCAGCGCCGCATCGAACGCCGCCTGCCGCGCCGGGTCGTCCGTGGTGCCCGCCACGACCGCGCGCAGCAGCGGCTCGGCGACCCGGCGCCCGGCGGCCGAGGCGGCGCGCACGAGCCGCTGGACCTCGGGGTCGAGCACCTCCAGCCGGGCGCGGAGTACGTCCGCGAGCGTGCCGGGCAGCTCGGCGCCGGCGCCGCGGGCCTCCGTCAGCTCCTCGGCGAAGTACGCGTTGCCCTCGGAGCGGCGCTGGATCCGCCGCAGCGCGGACTCGGGCAGCGGCTGCCCCGCCAGCCCGGTGGTGAAGGCGCGCAGCTCGTCCGGCGTGAACGGCGGCAGGTCGATGCGCTCGACGCGCGGGTGCCGGCCGAGCTCGGCCAGCACGGGGCGCAGCGGGTGCCGGCGGTGCAGGTCGTCCGCGCGGTAGGACCCCACCAGCAGCACCGGCTCCGCGCGGAGCCGGGCGACCAGGAACCGGAGGAGGTCACGGCTGGACGAGTCGGCCCAGTGCAGGTCCTCCAGCACCAGGACCAGCGGGCGCTCCGGGGTCCCGGCGGCGGCGAGCGCGGCCGCCACGCCGTCGAACAGCTGCAGCCGCTCGGCCTGCTCGTCGGCCCCGGTGCGGGCCGGGTCCGCCGAACCCGCCGCGCCCGACGGCAGCAGCCGGCGCAGCGCGGGCCGCGCGGCCACCACCTCGGCGACGCCCGGGCAGTCCGCGTCGACGATCTGGTGCAGCGCGTCGGCGAAGGGCAGGTAGGGCAGGCCGATCTCGCCCAGGTCGATGCAGTGGCTGATCACCACGGTGGCCCCGCGCTCGGTGGCGAGCCGGGCCGTGTGCGTCAGCAGCCGGGTCTTGCCGACCCCGGCGTCCGCCCCCAGCAGCACCAGGCCGGGCTCGCCGGTCGCGGCGCGCTCGACGGCCGCGAGCAGCGCCGCGACCTCCTCGTCGCGGGCGACGAAGGGCGCGCGTCCCACCGACCGGCTCATGGGGTCGATGGTCGCAGCCTCCACCGACACGCGTCCCCTCCTTCTGCCGTCGGCGGATCAGCGGCGTCCGCGCCGCCAGCGCCAGCCCAGGTCGGACCCGCGCACGGCCGCGCGGACGACCTCCTGGCGGTAGGCCACCTCGGCGTCGAGCGCCGGGCCCCAGATGGTGTCCATGTCGGTCTCCCCTGTGGTGCGTGCCCCGCCGGTCCGGCGGTGGCGTGCCGGGCCCCTCCCGGCAGGAACCACACTGGTGCTGAGGCCGGGGGCGCCGGATCGGTCGACCGACCAGTCCGGGGGCACGGCTCGCCGGTGCGACCCGGCTGAGGCGGCCCTGAGGCGGCTCCGTGCGGACTGAGGTGCCCCTGAGGAGCACCTGAGGTGACCGGCCGGGCAGCCGGGGCCCGTGCCGGCGACCGCCGGCGACCGTGCCGGTCGTGCGGTTCGTGCCGGTCGTGCCGGTCGTGCGAGGCTCGGGTGCATGACCGCGACCACCGGCCCCCGCCCCGCCCCCGCGCGCGACGTGCTCGGCGAGGTGTACGACGCCGTCCTGTTCGACATGGACGGCACGCTGATCTCGTCGACCCGCTCGGTCGAGCGGTGCTGGCTCCGGTTCGCCGCGGAGTTCGGCGCGCCGACCGCGGACCTCGCGCCGTTCCGGTTCCACGGCGTCCCCGGTCGGGACATCGTCGACCTGCTGCTGCCCGACCGGGACCCGGAGGTGCGCGCCGCGGCCCTCGCCCGGGTGGTCGACCTCGAGGTGTCCGACACCGAGGGCATCGAGGTGCTGCCGGGGGCGGCCGACGCGCTGCGGCTCGGCGCGGCAGGGCGCGCGGCCGTCGTCACCTCCTGCGGGGCCCGCCTGGCCGCCGCCCGGGTCGCCGCGGTGGACCTCCCGGTGCCGCCGGTCGTGGTCACCGCCGACGACGTCGAGCGGGGCAAGCCCGACCCCGAGCCGTACCGCGCGGGTGCCGCCCGGCTGGGCGTGGACGTCCGGCGCTGCCTGGTGGTCGAGGACGCCGAGTCCGGCGTGCTGTCGGGGCGCGCGGCGGGTGCGGCCGTCCTCGCCCTCCGGACGACCGAGCCCGAGGGTCCGGGCGGCGGTGCCGACCTGGTCGTGGCGGACCTGTCCGCCGTGCGGTTCGAGGTCACCGGGGCGGGCGTGCGGGTGCGGCCGGCCTGAGCCCCGCGGGCTCCGGGCGCCCGGGGTGCGCCCGGACCGGTTCCCGCCGCCGGTCAGGGTGCGGTTCAGGGTCCGGCCAGGGTCGGTCCCGGATGTGCGCCGCGAGCGGGACCGGCACCGTAGGGGGTGTCGCGGAGCACCGCGGCGCACAGCGGCACCCGACGGGAGAGAACGACGATGACCGGCATCTACGAGTCCCTGTGGCGGAGCGGCCTGGTCCGGCCGCTGGACGGCCGGGTCCTGGGCGGCGTCTGCGCCGGCCTCGCGCGGCGGTTCGGCATCGACGCGTGGCCGATGCGCTGGCTGCTCCTGATCGTGATGATCGTCCTGCCGGGCAGCCCGCTGCTGATCTACCCGCTGCTGTGGATCTTCATGCCGGGTGAGGACTGGGTGGCCCGGGTGCACGGGCCGTCCGCGTACGCGCAGGCGTTCCCGGGCGCGCGGCCCGGCTACCCGGCGCCGCAGCAGCCGCCGTACGCGCAGCAGCCCCCCTACGCCCAGTCGTCCCCGTACGCGCAGTCGTCCGCCGGCGCGGCCGAGCAGCCGCCGGCCCCGCAGCCGCCCACGGCCCCGCAGCCGCCGCAGGACCCCGCGGGCGGCCCGCGCTGACCCTCAGCCCACCAGCACGTTGTACCGCGGGGCCGGGAGGAGGGACCCGGTCTCGCGGAGCCACCGCGGGGACGCCTCGACGGGGAACGCGGTGACCGGGCGCACGCCGCCCGGCCCGACCCACCCGTAGACCAGCGCCCCGCCCCCGACGCCCTGCGCACGGACCACCACCGTGCGCAGGGCGTCGGCCGTGCCGGGGACGGCGTCGTCCCGGACCAGCAGCGCCCCCGCGGGGTCCGCCAGCACCGGGAGCACGGCGTCGGTCACCCGCTCCAGCAGCGTCCGGCCGTCCGGACGGTGCCAGGGGAGCAGGTGCCGCGGGTCGAGCCCCAGCGCGGCGGCCAGCGCGCCGCCGGTCCACCGGTCGCGCTTGCGCCCGAACGACGTCGTGGCCGTCGACAGCAGGTATCCGTACACGTGGGCCAGGCCGGCGTCGGTGCCGGGGAACTCGACCGGGAGCCCGGCGCGGCGCTGCAGCCAGCCGAGCACCTGCTCCGGCACCACCGGGGCGCCGGTCAGCTCGTCCACGACCGTCGACCGGCCCCACCGGCCGAACGTCCCGCGCTCGCGGTCGTCGTCGACCTGCGTGGCGAGCCACCCGACGACCCCGTCGGGGCGCAGGACGCGGTCGGGGTCGAACGCCGCGGCGCGGGCGGCGTCGTCGAGGGCACGCAGCGCGGCGGCGTCCGGGGGGTCGGACGGGGCGACGCCGTCGGACGCGGCGACGCGCTCGGGTGCGGCGACGCGGTCGGTGCGCGGGGCGGGCGCGGCAGGCGTGCGGGGGAGGTCGTCGGGCACGGCGGGCGTGCGGGGGAGGTCGTCGGGCACGGCGGCACGCTAGCCGCGCGTCCCGGCGCCGAGGGGCCGCCCGGACCACCCCGGTGCGCCCGGGGGCGAGTGTTCGCCCGCCGTTCACCGGTGTTCACCCACCCGTGGTCATCTCGTCCAGAACGGACCCCTAGCGTGGACGGTGCGTCCAGACGGGCGTGATCCACCGGGCGACCCGCCCCCGCACGTCAGGCGATCCGTGAGCCGTACCGACACCCTCCTCCTGCTCGACTTCGACGGCACCGTCGCCGTCGGGCACGGGCCGGTGCACGCCTACGCCCGCGCCGCGGCGGCGAGCCTGGCTCCCGACGCCCGTCGCGCGTTCCTCACCGAGGCGACCGCCGCGGTCGAGCAGCTGGGCGACCCGGACCCGGCCGGTCGGCGGGCGGGTCGGGCCGGCGCCCGCGGCGGGTCCGGCGACGGCCTGCTGCCGCTCGACGGCTACGACCTGGTGCGCGTCCTCGCGGAGCAGCACGGCGTCGGCCCGCTCGCGCTGTCGGCCGCCTACCTCGCGAGCCGGCACGCCCTCGGCACCGACGACGCCCCGGTGGCGGCTCCGCCGGGCCTGACCGCCGTGCTCGCGGAGGTCCGCACCGAGGCCACCGTCGTGCTCGCCACCAACGCCCCGGCCATCCGGCTCCGGGAGACGCTCGCGGCGCTCGGACTGGCCGGCCTCCTCGACGGCGTGCTGACCGAGGTCGGCAAGCCGGCGGGCATGGCGGCCGTGCTCGACCGGCTCGGCGTCGCCCCGGCCGGCCCGGTCCGCGCGCTCAGCATCGGCGACGTCTGGGCGAACGACCTGGCGCCCGTCGCCGCCCGCGGTCACGCGACCGCGCTCATCTCCCGGCGCCCGCCGCCGGAGGCCCGCCCCACGTGGACCGTCCCCGACCTGCCGGCGCTGTACCCGGCGCTCCGGGACTGGGTCCGCGCGAGCGGGCGCACCGCACCGTCCGAGTCCCAGCCCCAGCCCGCCCGGGTCCCCGCCCGGGTCACGACCGAAGGATGACCATGTCGAAGCACGTCCTGCCCGGCGCCGCCCTGCTGGCCGTCGCCGCGCTCGCCCTGTCGGCCTGCTCCGGCGACGCCGAGGCCTCGCCGTCCGCCGCCGAGACGGCCGCCGACCCCACGTCGCTCACCCTCGCGCTCGTCCCGTCGCAGGACCAGGACGGTCTCGTCGACACCGCGAAGCCGCTCACCGACCACCTCACCGAGGAGCTCGGCATCGAGGTGACCGGTGTGGTGTCGAAGGACTACCAGGCCGCCGTCGAGGCGATGGGCGCCGACCAGGCGCAGATCGGCTTCCTGCCCTCGCTCCAGCTGTGGCAGGCGTCGGACATGTACGACGCCAGCGTCGTCCTGCAGACCGAGCGCAACGGCAACATCTCGTACCCGGCCCAGTTCATGACCAACAACCCGGACAAGTACTGCGAGGACGAGCCCGTCGAGCGCGACGGCATGCTCTTCTGCAACGGCGCCGACGCCCTGCAGGGCCCCGCAGGCCTGGACTCGATCACCAAGGTCGAGGGCGCCAAGGTCGCCCTCCTCGGCCCGGCCTCGCCGGCCGGCTACATCTACCCCGTCCTCGCGCTGCAGGAGGCCGGCCTCGACACCGACGCCGACATCGAGCAGCTCCCGGTGACGGCGAACGACGCCTCGGTGCTGGCCGTCTACAACGGCGACGCCGAGGTCGGCTTCTCGTTCTGGGACGCCCGCACCATCGTCGCGAGCGACACCCCGGACGTCGGCCAGAAGGTCGTCGTCTTCGCCCTGACCGAGGAGATCCCGAACGACGGCGTCGCGCTCGCGGCCTCCCTGTCGCCCGAGCTCCAGGACCGCATCACCACGGCGCTCGAGGACTTCTCGAACACCGAGGAGGGCTCGCAGGTGCTCACCGACATCTACTCGATCTCCAAGCTCGCCCCGGCCGACCCGGCGTCGCTCGACGTCGTCGCCCGCGCGGCGGAGAAGCTCGGCCTGCAGTGAGCGTCGGCCTCCGGGCCGCCTCGGGCGGCGCGGCCGCGGCGGACTCCGCCGCGGCCGCGCTGCCCGCGCCGTGGCCCGTCCGGATGCGCGACGTCGTCGTGCGGTACCCGAACGGCGTGACCGCCCTCGACGGCGTCTCGCTCGACCTCGAGCCGGGCGAGATGGTGGCCGTCGTCGGCCTGTCCGGCTCCGGCAAGTCGTCGATGATCCGCACGCTCAACGGCCTGGTGCCGGTCACCTCCGGCACCGTCGAGGTCGGCGGCCACGACGTGACCGCGGCCCACGGCCGCGCGCTGCGCGCGCTGCGCGGCGAGGTCGGGATGATCTTCCAGAGCTTCAACCTGGCCGGCCGCGCCACCGTGCTGCAGAACGTCCTCGTCGGCCGGGTCGCGCACGCGCCGACCTGGCGCACGCTGCTCGGCGCGCACACCGCGCAGGACAGGGCCGTGGCGTACGAGGCGCTGGACCGGGTCGGCATGCTCGACCGGGCCTGGCACCGCGCCGCCCACCTGTCCGGCGGGCAGCAGCAGCGCGTCGCGATCGCCCGGGCGCTGGCCCAGCAGCCGCGCGCCGTGCTGGCCGACGAGCCCGTCGCCAGCCTCGACCCGCCCACCGCGCACGGCGTCATGTCGGACCTGCGCCGGGTCAACCGCGAGCTCGGCATCACCGTCGTCGTGAACCTGCACCTGCTCGACCTCGCCCGGGAGTACGGGACGCGGCTGATCGGGCTGCGGGCCGGTCAGGTCGTCTACGACGGCCCCGCGGCCGACGCCAGCGACCGGGTGTTCGAGGACATCTACGGCCGGTCGATCCGCCCCGACGACGTGCTGGGCTCGTGAGCGCCGCCGACGTCGCCGCGCCCGTCCGCCCGGGGCGCGCCGGGCGCCCCGCACCGGTGCCCCCGCGGCGCCCCGCGGGGCGGTGGAAGGCCGCCGCCGGCTGGGCCGGCGTGGTCGCGGTCACCGCGCTCACGCTCGCCCCCGGGATCGGCGTCGAGGTCGACCTCGGCGCGCTCGCCCGGAACTGGCGGAACGGCGCCGACAAGATCGTCGCGCTGCTCCAGCCGGACTGGTCGTTCTTCCCGCGCACCGTCGAGCCGCTGCTCGAGACGCTGCAGATGGCGGTGATCGCCACGGCCGTCGCCGGCGTCGTCGCCCTGCCGCTCAGCCTGTGGGCCGCGCGCACCACCAACCCGCACCCGGTCCTGCGCGGCGCCGTCCGCGGCGTGCTGAACGTCGTGCGGGCCGTGCCCGACCTGCTCTACGCGTCCGTGCTCGTCGCGATGGTCGGCGTCGGCGCGCTGCCCGGCATCCTCGCGCTCGTGCTGTTCGACGTCGGCATCGTCGTCAAGCTCGTCTCCGAGCAGCTGGAGGCCGCCGACACCGGCGCGCTCGAGGCGGCCCGCGCGGCGGGCGGCACCCAGCTCCAGGTGAACCGCTCCGTCGCGGTGCCGGACATGATGCCCGGCTTCTGGAACCAGCTGCTCTACGTCCTGGAGCTCAACGTCCGCGCGTCGTCGGTGCTCGGCCTGGTCGGCGCGGGCGGCATGGGCCTGCTCATCGACGCCGTGCGGTCGTTCTACCGGTACGACCAGCTCTCGCTCATCATCCTGGAGATCCTCGTCGTGGTGCTCGTCCTCGAGGCCGTCAGCAGCGCCGCCCGCCGGAGGCTGACGTGACCGCCCCCGCCGCGCCCGCCACCACCCGCCCCGGCCGGGGCGCCCCGCTGGTCGGCGCCGTCGTCCCGCCGCCGCGCCCGTCCCGGCTCGCGCTCCGCGCGCTGTCCGCGGCCGTCGTCGTGGTCGTCGTCGCCGCTTTCTGGTCGGTCGACATCTCCTGGGGTCGGCTCGCCGACCTGCCGTCGGAGGTCGTCCGCTACCTGTGGCTGATGTTCAGCGCCCCCGACTGGTCCGCGTTTCCCGAGGCGCTGCGGCAGACCTGGCGATCCGTCGCGATGGCCTGGCTCGGCACCGTGCTCGGCATCCTCGTCGCCACGCCGCTCAGCCTGCTCGCCGCGCGCGGCCACGGGCCCGCGCCGGTGCGCGGCGCGCTGCGCCTGGTGTTCGCCGTGATCCGGGCCGTGCCCGAGATCATCATCGCCATCGTGATCCTCTCCGTCACCGGCCTGACCCCGCTGACCGGCGCCCTGGCGCTCGCGGTCAACGGCGTCGGCACCCTCGGCAAGTGGGGCTACGAGGCGATCGAGGGCATCGGCCGCGGCCCCGTCGAGGCCGTGCGCGCCGCCGGCGGCTCCGGCGCCCACGTGCTCCGCTGGGGCGTCTGGCCCGAGGTGCTGCCCGCGTTCGGGTCGTTCTGGCTCTACCGGTTCGAGATCAACGTCCGCTCGTCCGCCGTGCTCGGCCTCATCGGCGTCGGCGGCATCGGTGACATGCTCACCTCCTACACGCAGTACCGGCAGTGGTCGACGGTCGGCGTGCTGCTCATCGTGGTCGTCGTCGTCACCGTGGCGGTCGACGCCGCGTCCGGGGCCCTGCGCCGCCGGATCATGGAGGGAGCCCGTTCCCGTGCCGTCCAGCCCTGACGTCGTCGCGCACCCCACCGTGCGGATCGCCACCGCGCTGCCCACCGTGCTCGCCAGCGAGCGCCGTGTGCTCGAGGAGGTGCTGCACCAGCCCGAGCGGGTCGTGGAGAGCACCGCCCAGGAGGTCGCCGACCGGGTCGGCGTCGGACGGTCGACCGTCGTGCGTGCCTGCCAGGCCATCGGCTACAAGGGCTACCCGCAGCTGCGGGTGGCGCTCGCGGCCGAGCTCGCCCACCGGGACGACGAGGTCGACTACGGGTCGAGCGCGCTCGGCCGGCTCCGCGCGGACATCGCGGCGCTCGCGGCGGCCCTGCCGCAGGTGACGGCCGTCCTCGACGAGGACACCGTCGAGCGGGCGGTCGGCGTGCTCACCGCGTCCCGGCGGCTGCTCGTGCTCGCCAACGGCCTGTCCGCGCCGCTGGCCACCGACATGGCCATGCGGCTGACCGCCGTCGGCCGGCCCGCCGACTTCGTCGCCGACTCCATCGGGCAGCAGATCGCCGCCCGCGGGCTCGTGCCCGGGGACGGCTGCGTGGTCCTCAGCGGTTCCGGCGCCAGCGAGGCGACGCTCAAGGTGGCGAGGGCGGCGCGGCAGGGGGGCGCCGCCGTCGTCGCCGTGACGTCGTTCCGCGGGTCGCCGCTCGGGGAGCTCGCCGACGTGGAGCTCGTCGTGGCACCTGCCGCCACGACCTTCCAGCACGAGCTGGAGCGCACCTCCCGGATCGCCCTGGCGGTGCTCGTGGAGTCGCTCGTGGGGGTCGTGGCGGCGCGGTCGGGGTCGGTCGCGCAGGCGACGCACGACCAGGTCCTCGACATCCTCAGCGACAACCTCGCGGACTGAGGCCGGGGCCCCGGCACGCCGCCCCGGGGACGCTCCTATGGTTCGTCAAGCCGGTAGGCAGCTGTGTTCGAGCTGTCGGAACAGGTCGCGGGCGATGTAGCGCT
>NZ_VEGH01000019.1 GCF_007679345.1 Cellulosimicrobium cellulans | reverse complement strand
CACCCGAGCCGATGAACCATCTTGGCATCAACTACTTAGGCACACTGTTGAGTTCTCAAAGAACAGACGCGCATCCCTCAACCGCTCGTGTGAGCGCCTGACCGGAGGCAACCGTTCAAACTTATCCGATCCGCCCCGGCCGGTCAAGTCCGTGCGGACCGTCCCGATCGTGTGGATCGTCCTGCGGCGCGGCGACGTCCGGGCTCATACGTCCCGTTGCTGCCGTTCCGAGGGGGTGGTCGTCCGCGGGACCAGCCACCGGGTTGATCCTCGGTGTCCGTTCCTCCCTGCCGGGCGACGAAGAAGAACATTACGCACGACCCCGAGACACCGTCAACTCGGGGCACCGTGACGGCGGTCACCCCGCTCACCGCGCTCACCTGCGGCTATCCGTGCGAGGCGGTCGCTGCCGGACGTGCGCGGGCGGTCCCCGGGGGGCCAGCGCCGCCCGGAACGACACGGGCCCGCCCGACCTCGGGGGTCGGGCGGGCCCGTCGTCCGGGATCCTGGATCGGCGCTCCCCACGGGGGAGAGCGCGGAGCGCGCCGTCAGTACAGGGCGCTCGCGAGCGCCCGGCGCGCCGCGGCGACCCGAGGGTCGTCCGCACCCACCACGTCGAACAGCTCGACGAGGCGCACCCGGAGCCGCTCCCGGTCCGGGCCGAACGTGACCCGGATGGTGTCGACCAGCCGCCCGAACGCGTCCTCGATCTGCCCGCCGAGGACGTCGACGTCGGCGACGGCGAGCTGCGCGTCCACGTCGGTCGGCGCGTCGGCGGCGGCCTTGCGCACGGCGGCGAGGTCGACGTCGCGGGTCCGGCTGAGCAGCCCGACCTGGGCGAGGCCGGCGCGTGCCATGTCGTCGCGCGGGTTCTCCTTGAGCGCCTGCTCGTACGCGGCAGCCGCGGCGGGCAGGTCGTCGCGCTCGATCGCGTCGTACGCCTCCTGGTGCAGCGGCGGCAGCGGCGGCTCCTCGGGCTCGGCCGGCGCCGGCTCCGCCTCCTGGGCGTCGACCGTCCCGGTGATGCCGTTCGCGGCGGCTGCCTCGAGCACCTGGTCGAGCACGCCGCGCACCTGGTCCGCCGGCGGCGCTCCCTGGAAGAGCGGCAGCGGCTGCCCGGCCAGCACCGCGACGACGGCGGGGACGGACTGCGTCTGGAACGCGGCCGCCACCTGCGGGTTGGCCTCGGAGTCGATCCGAGCGAGCAGGAGCCGCCCACCGTACTGGTCGGCGAGCGCCCCGAGGTCGCGGGCGAGGTTGATGCTGGTCTCGCTCCACGACGCCCACAGCAGCACGACGACAGGGTGCTGGGTCGAGGACTGCACCAGGGCGGGGAAGCCCTCGGTGTCGACGTCGACCGTGTACGGGCCCGGCGCCGGCAGCCCGCCCGGGGTGCCGGGCGCGGGGGTCGCCGGGCGCCCCAGCCCGGAGAGGTCGACCGCCCCGCGCACGTTGAGGCGCGGGTCGTGGGCCGGGTTCTGGCTCATGCCGAGGTGCTCCTGCTCTCGCGTGCTCTCACAACATCACTCACCGGTGACCGCCGTGCGCGCGTGCTCCGCCGCCAGCACGGTCACCTGCTCGCCGCCGCCGGTCGGCGGCACGTACATCGCTACCACGTCGGTCCAGGTGCGGACCAGGTTCTTCGAGACGCTGCCCTTGCCGGCCAACGCCGCGTCGAACGGGTCGTTGAGGGTGATGCTGCCCTGGGACAGGGTGACGGTGGTGACCGTCGACAGCTCCCCGACGACGATCGCCCCGCCGTCCGCCGTGCGCAGCGCCATGACGGCGCCCTCCACCGGCGCGACCGTCTCCGAGACGGTGGCGACCGCCTGCAGGCTGGCCGTCGTCTGGTTCCGCGCCTCGGTGATCGCGGTGCGGAAGAAGTCGGCCGGGAAGGTCGCGGCGGCCGCGGACGCGTCGCCGTTGGTCAGGACGTCGGCGTACTGCGCCAGCGCCTCGGTGGGCGTGAGCAGCAACGAGCCGTCGTCGGGTGCGACCGGCTCGCTCCCCTCCTCCGCCGTCGCGGTGAGCGGCATCTGCACCGCCGGACCGAGCCGCGCCCAGCCCCACAACCGGTAGGGCTCCCGCGGCCCGTTCTGCACCAGGACGAGCAGCAGCGGCGCCTGGAGGTCCGCCGGCTGCTCGGTCACGACCATCTGGGTCCGCGGCCAGCTCGTCGTGTCGGCGGTGATCAGGGTCTGCGCCGTCGTCGGGATCGTGACCGGCGGACGCTCTCCGTTGGTGGCGGTGGCCCGGACGTACTCAGCCGAACGGATGGCCAGCGCCGGTCCCAGGAGCCGGGAGCCCAGGCCCGCGGGGTCGAGCGCCTGGTCCCCCGCCGCGAGGACCGTGCCGACCTGGTCGAGCACGTTCGTCGACTGGGCGACCGTGAGGGCGGGCGGCGGGACCGCCGGCACCGCGTCGGGGGTGGGCTCGGGGACCGGGTTGGCGCAGGCCGCCAGACCCAGGGCCGCGACGAGCGCGACCGCCGTGCCGGCGAGGCGGCGGCGCAGCCGCGAGGATCCGGGGCGGTGCCCCGTGGTGCGTGCGGTCATCGGCCCTCCTCCGTCCGGCGGTCGTCGTCCTGCTGCGCGGGTGCGCCCTCGTCCGTGCTGGGGAACCCCCACATGCGGCGCCAGGCGTCCGCGCGCTGCGCGCGGGTCGCGGCGTCGTCGTCCTCCGAGGACGCGGCGGGGCCGCGCGGTGCTGCGCCCGGCCGGGCGGTCGTGACCGGCCCGCCCGACGGAGAGGCGGGGATGCCCGGCCCGCCGGACGGGGACGCGTGAGTGCCAGCCGACGCGGCGGCGGGCGACGACGGCGGCGGCTGTGCCGGGCCGGGGCGTGCCGCCGGGGCGGTGCCGGGCACGGGGGTCCACGCGGACGCCGGGGACGAGGCGCCGGCCCCGCCGGCGCTCGAGCCGGAGGTCGGTGCGGGCGTGCTTCGGTCGGCACCGGTGGACGTCGGCCCGGCGGGGGCGTCGTCGTCGGGCGAGCCCGGCCGGTCGTGCGACGCGCGACCGCGGCGCCAGGGCAGGCGGTCGGCGAGCCGACGAGCGCCCGCGGTGCCCCGCGTACCCGGGACCGCCTCGGCCGCGATCGCGGAGTCCGCCGGAGCGGCGGCGCTCCCCCCGGAGGCCGTCGGGTGCGCCACGTCCGCGGAGCCGGGTGCGCCGGGTGCGGGAGCGCCCGGCGCCGGAGCGCCCGCTGCCGGGCCCTGCCGTGCCGGGGGCGTCACCGGCAGGGTCGTGGTCGCGTCGTCGCGCGCCCCACGGCCGGGGGTCACGCCGGGCGCCTCGGTGCGGGTCGCCTCGCCCGCAGGACCACCGGTGCTCTCGCCCGGCGCAGGCGTCGCCTCCGACGCCGACGGCGTGGCTCCGGTCGCTGAAGCCGTGGCGCCGGTCGCCGAAGCCGTGGCGCCGCCCGCCGTCGGTGCCGCGGCCGTGGCCCCCGGCACCGCCGGCGTCGCCCCGCTCACCGCCGGCGTCGCCCCGGTCACGACCGGCACGGCGCCCGTGGGGGTGCGCCCGCCGCGCTTGCGCGCCGCGGCGGCGGCGGCCTCGGCCTCACGGATCTGCCGACGCGTCAGCGGTACGCCCGGCGTGACGGTACCCACGGGGATCGCCCCGGACGGCGTGCCCGCACCGGCCGCGCCGGCCCCGCCGGTGGCCGCCGCACCGGGGGGCGCCACGGTCGCGAGCGTCCCGGTGCTGACGTCGGTCCACCCGGCGTCCGGGCCCTCCCGCCGCTCGCGCAGGATCCGCACCAGCAGGATCGCGGCGACCGCCAGCAGCAGCACGCCGAGCGCGACGCCGGGCCACAGCCACGGCGTGGTCACGGTCTGCGGCCAGGACAGGTCGAGCACCGGGGCGGCGTCCCCCAGGCTCACCGCGAGGAGCGACCAGCGGCCCTCCTGGGCCGGCCACTCGAGGGTCGCGGACCCGTCGCCCGCCACCTCGGCGACCCACATGTCGTTGCCGGTCGGGTCCGCGACCGTCGCGGCGGCGGCGCCCGCGTCGTCGCTCGCCGTCGGCGAGGGGGCGGCCTCGGCGGCGGCCTCCTCGGTCGGCGAGGCGGTCGGGGCGGCCGTCGGCTGCGCCTCCTGGCCCGCCGTCGTGGCCAGCGTGTGCCAGTCGGACAGACCGGTGACCCGCTCGTAGGGGTCGTCGCCCACCCAGGCGGTCACGTCGGTGTCGCGGCCGACCGCGAGCACCACCGGTGCGCCGTCGGCGCGCACGGTGACGGTCACGGGGTCGCCCGCGAGCTCCAGCACGCCCGGGTCGGTGACGAGGGTCCGGGTCCCGCTCCCGGGCGCGGCGGTCGCGACCAGCGGGTCGTCCGCCCGCCAGACGGTGGCCGAGGCGACGCCGAGCCCGATGGCCGCGACCCCGAGCACACCGAGGACGGCGGCGATCAGTCGTTGGAGCACGCATCTTCCTCTCGAACGTGACGACCCAGGATAGGCGGACCACCTCGGGGTCCGGGCAAATCGGGCCCCGCGGGGGCCCGGCGACGGGTGTTCCGCGCCGTGGCGCTGCCGATACCCTGGACGGCGGACGCGGGCCGACCGACGCCCCGAGCCTCCCGCCCGGAGGCCGTCCCCACAAGCGCTCGCGCGCGCTCGCAGGAGGAACTTCGTGGCAGACGACCGTACGCCCTTCCCGGTGGTCAACTTCCGTGGCTACGACCGCGGACCCGTCGACACCCGGCTGTCGGAGCTGGAGCGCGCGCTGCAGGAGGCCCGCAGCCAGGTCGCCTCGATGGACGAGCGGGTGCTGCAGATCTCGGGCGAGCTGTCCGAGGCGCACCGCCAGCTCCGCGAGGCCGAGCGCCCCACCTACTCCGGCCTGGGATCGCGGATCGAGATGCTGCTGCGCTCGGCGGAGGAGCAGTCGTCCGACGTCGTGCAGCAGGCGAACGCGCAGGCGTCCGACGCGCTCGCCCGGGCGCGGCTCGCCGCCGGCCAGCTGCGCGCCCGCGCGGAGAACGAGGTCGCCGAGATGCTCGCGACGGCGCGCCGCGAGGCGACCGAGGAGCGGTCGACCGCGCACACCGAGGCCGAGAGCGCGCTGACCGGCGCGCAGCGGCGCGCGGAGGAGCTGGTCGGGTCGGCGGAGCGCGAGGCCGCCCGGATCCAGACCGCCATCCAGACGGAGGAGAGCGAGCGCCGGGCGACGCTGGAGCGCGAGCTCGGCACGCTGCGGGCGACGGTCGAGCGCGAGACGACCGAGCTCCGGATCAGCACCGAGCAGGCCGCCGAGGAGCTGCGCACGCGCACCGAGGCGGAGACCACGGCGATGCGCGCCGAGGCCGAGCGCTACGACCAGGACCTGCGCCAGGCCGCCGACGCCGAGACGACCGCGCTGCGGCAGCGGGTCACCGCGGAGCTCGCCGAGCTGCGCACCGAGGCGGAGCGCTGGGCCGCGATGCAGCGATCGGTCGCCGCGACCGAGATCGCCGAGGCCCGTCAGGCCGCGAGCGAGGAGTCCCGCGCCCTGCGCGCCGACGCCGCCGCGCACGCCGACGCGGTCCGGTCGGCCGCCGAGCGCGCCGCCGCCGAGACGCAGCAGCGGGCGGTTGCCGAGACGACCGCCCTGCGCGCGGAGGCCGAGCAGTACTCCGGCTTCGTCCGGGCGACCGCGGACCGCGAGACCGCGGAGCAGCGCGCCGCCGTGGCCGACGAGATCGCCGCCGCCCGGCAGGAGGCCGAGCAGGCGCTGGCCGCCCTGCGGTCGGAGTCCGAGCAGTACGCGAGCGAGCTGCGCGCGGCCGCCGAGCGCGAGACCACCGAGCTGCGCGAGCGCACCGAGCACGAGGCCGCCACCCTGCGTGCCCTGGCCGAGCGCGAGACCACCGAGCTGCGCGAGCGCACCGAGCGCGACGCCGCCGAGCTCCGCGAGCGCACCGACCGCGAGGTCGCCGAGCTCCGCGAGGCCACGCGCCTGGACGTCGAGCGCCAGCTCACCGAGGCGACCCGCGCGGCCGACGAGGTCCGGTCCACCGCCCGCGCCGAGGCCGACGCGCTGACCGCCCGGGCGCGCCAGCAGCTGGCCGACGCCGAGCTGCAGATCGCCGCGCAGCGCGAGGCCGCCGAGCGCGCCGACGCCGAGCGGCACGCCACCGCCCGCGCCGAGACGGAGAAGCTCGTCGCGGACGCCGAGGCGCACGCCGCCGACGCCGAGCAGCGCGTCGCCAAGGCGCTCGAGCAGGCCGAGAAGATCCGCGTCGACTCGCAGAACCACTCCAAGGAGCTGCTGTCGAACGCCCGGGCGAACGCCGACCGGGTCGTCGCCGAGGCCCGGGAGCACGCCGAGAAGACCCTGTCCGAGGCGATGGCCGAGTCGGAGCGCGAGCGCACCACCGCGCAGCGCCAGGTCGAGGACCTGAACCGGCAGCGCGAGTCGATCACCTCCTACCTCGACGAGCTGCGCAACCTGCTCGGCCACGACCCGGTCCCGAACCGGCAGACGCTGGAGAAGGCCGACGCCGCGCAGGCGCAGTTCGACGCCAAGCAGGGCGCCCGCCCGGCCGCCCGCCCGGCCCGCGGCAAGGCGCGGCCGGCCCCGGTGTCGGCCGCGACGCCCGCGGTCCCGGCACCCGCCGGCCCGAAGGGCGACACGCAGGCCGAGGGGGCGAAGCAGGCCGACGGCGCCGGGTCCCCCGCGGACGCGAAGCCGGCGGAAGCGAAGCCCGCGGACGCGAAGCCCGCGACCGCCACGGCGGGCGCCGCCGCGAGCACCGGCGGCGCGCCCGCCGGCGCGTCCCCGCAGGACGCCGGGCGGCCGGCCGACGACCGGGCCGCCGCCGCGCAGCAGTCCGCCGCCGCACCGTCCGACGGGACCGAGACCGCCGGGGACGAGGCCACGGCCGCGCCGGCCGAGAAGTGAGCGAGCCCGGGACGCCGTCGGGACCGGTCGGTCCCGACGGCGCGGCCGCGACCGGCGGGGGCGCGGACGGCGACGTCCCCGGGACGACCCCGCAGGACGACCCCGCACCCGCCGACCGCGCCGCCGACTGGCGCTCGCGCCGCCGCGAGGCGGCCGACGCCCACGAGGCCGCCCTGCGCGCCCGGCGCCAGGCCGAGTCCGCCCGCGCGCGCGAGCTGATCGCCCGGTTCGTCGCGGACGCCCGCGACCGTGGCGTCGCGCCGGAGCCGCTGCACGCCCAGGGTTACGGCGGTCGCGGCCGGTACCGCACGCCGCTGCAGGGCTGGTACCTGCGCCGGGACCGCACGGTGGCGGTCGGCACCGACGGCGGGTTCTACGTGCTGACCGTGCCGCCCTCGTTGGCAGCGCGGCTGCGCGGCGTGCGACCGGAGCCGCAGGACCCGCCCCTGGTCATCGGCGCGGGAGGCAAGGACGGCGAGTCGCTGGACCTGCCGGTCGCGCTCGCCCGGGCGCTGGGCGACGACGGGGCCTGACCGCGACGGGCCGGGTCCCGCCGCCCGCCCCGCCGGCTCGGCCCCGCGCCCGCCCGTGTCGCCGGCTCGGCCCCGCGGCCTCCGGGCAGATCGTCCCGCCGCCGGCTCAGCCCCGCGCCCGCCCGAGCAGGTCGCCCAGCGCCGCGGCCACCGGGCCGGGCGCCTCGACCGCCGTGAGGTGCCCCGCGCCGGGCACGACCACGGCCTCGACCCCCAGCGCCGCCGCCATCCCCCGCGCCTCGGCCACGGGCGTCGGTCGGTCCTCCTCGCCGACGAGCACCAGCGCCGGCCCCCGGTAGCCCGTCAGCACCGCGGTGCGGTCCGGCCGCGCGGCCATCGCACGCTGCGACCAGGCGACCCCGGCCGGCGGCTGCGCGCCGATCAGCGCCTCCAGCCGCGCGACGAGCTCGGGCCGCTCGCGGGCCGCCTCGCCGAGCAGCGCCGTCGCCATGGGCAGCACCTCGTCCACGGTGCCCGCCGACTCGACCACCTCGGCGACCCGCAGCCGGTTCGCGCGGGCATCCTCGGTGTCGGCGGTCGCCTTGGTGTCGAGCAGCCCCAGCCCCGCGACCAGGGACGGGTGCCGCTCCGCGAGCGCCAGCGCGACGTACCCACCCATGGACAGCCCCGCGACGACCGCGCGGTGGTGCCCGGCCTCGGCCAGCACCGCGGCCACCGCGTCGGCGGACGCCTCCAGCGCGGGTTCCGGCAGCGCGACGCCCTGCGCGGCGCCCATCCCGGGCAGGTCCACCGCGAGGACGGGCCCGTCGACCCGCGGTGCCACGTCGGCCCACATGCGGGAGTCGAGCGGGAAGGCGTGCAGCAGCACCAGCGGCAGCCCGGTCCCGGGACGCACCTGGTGCAGCGTGGCGGTGGCGGTCATGCGTCCTCCTGGTCGGATCCGGCGAAGGCCTCGCCGTCGGGCGACTGCGGGACGGCCGGCGCCTCCGCCTGCTCGCTGGGCCCGTCCCAGGTCGTCGGCAGCGGCACCGGCAGGTCGGGCCGCACGTGCCGGACGATCTCGTCGAGCACCCGGCGGACGTACGGCTCCCCCACCCACAGGTGCTTGGCGCCCTCGACGCCGATCACCTCCGCCTGGTGCACCCGGGCGAACCGCTCGCGGGCCTCGGCGGGGCGCAGGTAGTCGTCGTGCTCGGGGACCAGCACCACCAGCGGCTTGCCGTCGGCGTCCCAGGCGTCGAGGTCGGCGTCGGTGGCGCGGTGCAGCGGCGGGGACAGCAGGACGGCGCCCTCGACCGCCGGGTCCAGGCCGTGCATCAGCGCGAGCTCGGTGCCGAAGGACCAGCCGACGAGCCACGGGTGCGGGAGGTCGCGGAACTCGGCGAGCTCGATCGCGGCGTGCACGTCGAACTTCTCGGACACGCCCCCGTCGAACGCGCCGTCGCTGGTGCCCCGCGGGCTGGACGTCCCGCGGGTGTTGAACCGCAGGACCGCGACGTCGGCGAGCGCCGGCAGCCGCCAGGCGGCCTTCCGCAGCACGTGCGAGTCCATGTAGCCGCCGTGCGTCGGCAGCGGGTGCAGCGTCACGAGCGTGGCCGCGGGGGTCCGCGGGGTGCCGTCGGCGTCGACCGGGAGCGCCAGCTCGCCGACCAGGGTGAGGCCGTCGGCGGTGTGCAGCTCGACCTCCTCCCGGTGCGCGGGCAGGACGGTCAGCGACCGGATGGGCGTGGGGGCGGCTGCGGTGGTCATCGCGGTCGAGCGTAGTCCGGGCGTCAGCGCCGCGTCGGTCCCCGCCGGTGCCGCGCCGACCAGCAGGCGGAGTGCCAGTGCCGCCGGTCGGCGAGCGCGGAGTCCGGACCGAAGAGCCCGTCCGACCGCCAGGCGACGACGTGCGGCGTGCCCGGCGCGATCTCCTGGTCGCAGCCCGGGCAGCGGAACGTACGGTCGGACCCGCCGACGCGCTGCACGGTCCACGCGCCGTCGGCGGCCTCCTCGGACGTGCGGCCGCCGCGCACCCGGTCCAGGTCGAGCGGGACGTGCTCGGCGGCGTAGGGGCGCTTGCCGGAGCGGCGGGAGGACGGCACGCCCCTGATTGTCCCCCGGCGCGCCTGAGGGCGGCCACCGTGCGGCGGCCGCCCTCGGGCGTGCGTGCGGTCCGTGCGCCCGACGGCGCCGGGCCCGGCGTCAGGACAGCCCGGCCGCCGACTCCGCGGGCGCGATCGTCCGCGTCGCGACGAGGTCCCGGTACCAGAGCGCCGAGTCCTTCAGGGTCCGCTCGAGCGTGTCGTAGTCGACCCGCACGATGCCGAACCGGCGGTCGTAGCCGTACGCCCACTCGAAGTTGTCCATCAGCGACCACACGAAGTAGCCGCGCACGTCCGCGCCGGCGTCCATCGCGGCGCCCACGGCGTCGATGTGGTCGTGCAGGTACTCGACCCGGTCGAGGTCGTGCACCCGGCCGTCGGCGGACACCTCGTCGGCGAACGCCGCGCCGTTCTCGGTGACGGCCAGCGGGATCGACGGGTACCGCTCGTGCATCTCGAGCAGGAGGTCGGTCAGGCCCTGCGGCTCGATGTTCCAGCCCATCGCGGTGTGCGGGCCCGGCTGCGGCAGCCACTCGACGTCGTCGCAGCCCACCCACGGGCTGACCACCGACGACTTGTGCCCGTCGACGCCGGGGCTGCCGTCGCCGACGACCGGCTCGCCGTGCAGCCGCTGCACCCGGCCCGTCGAGTAGTAGTTGCTGCCGAGCAGGTCGATCGGCTGCCGGATGAGCTCCAGGTCGCCGTCCTGCACGAACGACCAGTCGGACACCGCGGCGGTCTGCGCGAACACGTTCTCGGGGTACCGGCCCTCGAGCAGCGGCTGCAGGAACACCTCGTTGGCGACGGTGTCCACCTGGCGCTTGGCCTCGACGTCCTCGGGCGCGTCGGACGCGGCGCGGGTCACGTGCAGGTTGAGCGTGATCGACACCTGCGCGGCGTCGCCCAGCACCTCCCGGATCGCGAGGGCGGCGAGCCCGTGCGCGAGGTTGAGGTGGTGCACGGCGGCGAGCGAGGCGCCCTGCTCGGTGCGGCCCGGGGCGTGCACGCCGGAGGCGTAGCCCAGGTACGCGGAGCACCACGGCTCGTTGAGCGTGGTCCAGACGGTGACCTTGTCGCCGAGCACCTCGGCCAGCTTGCGGGCGTAGTCGGCGAACCGGTAGGCCGTCTCGCGGTTCGTCCAGCCGCCCTCGTCCTCGAGGGCCTGCGGCAGGTCCCAGTGGTAGAGCGTGACGACGGGCTTGATGCCGGCGGCGATGAGTCGGTCGACCAGGTCGGTGTAGAACGCGAGGCCCTCGGCGTTCCACTCCCCCGACCCGGTGGGCTGCACCCGCGGCCAGGCGATGGACAGGCGGTAGGCCTGCAGACCGAGGGACTGCATCAGCGCGACGTCCTCGGGGACCCGGTGGTAGTGGTCGGCGGCGACGGCGCCGGTGTCGCCGTTGAGCACGGCGCCCGGGCGCGCGGAGAACGTGTCCCAGATGGACGGCGCGCGGCCGCCCTCGGTGGCGGCCCCTTCGATCTGGTAGGCCGCGGTGGCCGATCCCCACAGGAAGTCGGCGGGGAACGTGCGCCCGGAGGGGCGGGATGTGGTCATCAGGAGCTTCCTCGGTTCAGGGTGAGCCGCGGGACGGCGATGTCGAATCGATACGATACACGAACGTGGGAGCGCTCCCGCGCCCCCTCGCCCACGGCCGCCCGCTCCGCTCCGCCGACACCGCCGGCGTCGCCGACACCGCCGGCGTCGCCGCCGCCGACACCGTCGCCGTCGCCGTCGCCGAGTCTCCGGTACGGAACTGTGTCGCACGGCATGGACACAGACGCGAGACGGAGACTCGGCGACGACTGGCGGGCGAGGGCGGGCGGAGCGGGCGTGGGCGGGCGGAGCGCGCGAGCGCGCGCGGGTCAGGCGGCGGGGAGGGTGAGCTCCGCGCGGTCGCCCACGGCCGCCCGCGGCGTGCCCAGGGCCGCCGCGACCTGCCACTCGGCCGGGACGGCGCCCGTCGCCTCGACGGTGACCGTCGCGCCCGAGCGGCGGGCCACGAACTCCACGTCCCCCGCCGTGCCGCGGACCGTGGTCCGCGCCTCGGCGCCGTCCGCCAGGCCGAACACCCGCAGCGTGACGCCGTCGGCGTGGTCGTAGTCCGGGCGGTCGGTGCGCGCGCCGACGGGCAGCAGGGTGCCGGGCCGGACCAGCACGGGCAGCGAGTCGAACCCGTGCCGCTGCCGGTGCCACCGCGGGCCGGACACCGTCGAGCCGTCGAGCAGCGACGTCCACTCGCCCTCGGGCACGTAGACGTCCACGTCGCCCTCCGCGGTGAACACGGGCGCGACCAGCAGCGACGGGCCCAGCGCGTACTGGGTGTCGACCGTCGCGGCGCCCGGGTCGTCCGGGAACTCGAGGAACAGCGGCCGCATGACCGGCAGCCCGTCCGTGTGCGCCTCCCGGCCCACCGCCGACAGGTAGGGCATCAGCGACAGCTTGAGCTCGGTGAACCGCTGCGTGACCTTGACTGACTCCTCGTCGAACGCCCACGGCACGCGGTACGACGACGAGCCGTGCAGCCGGGAGTGCGAGGACAGCAGGCCGAACGCGAGCCAGCGCTTGAACACCGCGGCGTCCGGGGTGCCCTCGAAGCCGCCGATGTCGTGCGACCAGTAGCCGAAGCCGGACGACGCCAGCGACAGCCCGCCGCGCAGCGACTCCGCCATGGACACGAACGTCGACTCGCAGTCGCCGCCCCAGTGCACCGGGAACTGCTGGCCGCCGGCGGTGGCCGACCGCGCGAACAGCACGGCCTCGCCCTCGCCCTTGACCTCCTCCAGCAGCTCGAAGACCGCCTTGTTGTACAGGTGCGTGTAGTAGTTGTGCATCCGCTCGGGGTCCGAGCCGTCGTGCCAGACGACGTCCGTCGGGATGCGCTCGCCGAAGTCGGTCTTGAAGCAGTCGACGCCCATGTCGAGCAGGGCCCGCAGCTTCTCCTTGAACCAGGCCGTCGCGTCCGGGTTGGTGAAGTCGACCAGGCCCATGCCCGCCTGCCACATGTCCCACTGCCACACCGAGCCGTCGGCGCGCTTCACGAGGTAGCCGAGCTCGGCGCCCTCGGCGAACAGGTGCGAGCGCTGCGCGATGTACGGGTTGATCCACACGCACACCTGCAGGTCGCGGTCGTGCAGCCGCCGCAGCAGGCCCTCGGGGTCCGGGAACGTCGCCGGGTCCCACACGAAGTCGCACCAGTGGAACCGGCGCATCCAGAAGCAGTCGAAGTGGAACACCGACAGCGGCAGACCGCGCTCGGCCATGCCGTCGATGAACGACATGACGGTGGCCTCGTCGTAGTCCGTGGTGAACGAGGTCGACAGCCACAGGCCGTAGGACCAGTCCGGCACCGCGGCCGGGCGGCCCGTGAGCGCGGTGTACCGGCGCAGCACGTCCTTCGGGTCCGGCCCGGCGATGACGTAGTACCGCAGCCGCTGCCCGGCGACGCTGAACTGCGTGCGGGACACGACCTCGGAGCCGATCTCGAACGAGACGTGCCCGGGGTGGTCGACGAACACGCCGTAGCCCGCGTCGGTCAGGTAGAACGGCACGTTCTTGTACGACTGCTCCGAGGACGTGCCGCCGTCCGCGTTCCAGATGTCGACGGTCTGCCCGTTCTTCACGAACGGGGTGAACCGCTCGCCGAGGCCGTAGACGTGGTCGCCCACGCCGAGGCCGAGCTGCTCGCGGACGAACGGCCGGCCCTCCGCGTCCGTGACGACGCCGACGCCGCGGGAGGTGGCGCCGGTGACGACCCGGCCGTCGACCTCGACGTCGAGCGCCCACTCGCCCGTCGTCGACACGCGGGCGGTGAGGTTGCCCGTGGTCAGCGAGGCGCGGGGGTCGTCGTCGGTCGGCCCGGCGACCACGACGTGCGGCGCCGCGTCGGCGAGCCCGAACGCGGGCCCGTGGTCGACGCCGCCCTGGTGGTGCTCGATCGTCACGCCGAGCACCCCCTCGGCGGGCGAGTCGAGGGTGATCGTGATGAGCGGGTGGTTGAGGGTGTCGCCGCGCGTGGCGAGGCGGCCGGTGCCGGCGTAGGCGGTGAGCGACCGCTCGCCCAGCACGACCTCGTCGACCGCGCGCGGGCGCTGCACCGTCACCCCGGGGAGGGTCTGCCAGTAGCCGTCGGTGAACTTCATGGATGCTGCCCTTGCCTTACTTGACCGCACCCGCGGTGATCCCGCGGGTCAGCGTGCGCTGGAAGATGAGGAAGAAGACGATCGCCGGGATCATCGAGACGAGCGCGCCCGCGTTGGTCGTGGGGGCGTCCATCATGCGGTCGCCCTGCAGCGAGGCGAGGGCCACCGGGATCGTCTGGGTGGCGTTGGTCGTGAGCATGACCAGCGGGATGAAGAACTCGTTCCACGTCCAGATGAAGAAGAAGATCAGCAGGACGCTGAGCGTCGGCCGGACCACCGGGAACACGACGCCCCACAGGGTCCGCCATCGGCCCGCGCCGTCGAGGGACGCCGCCTCGAGCAGCGCCTTCGGGAACGTGCCGAGCACCGAGGACAGCAGGTACGTGCCGAACGCCGCCTGGATGACCGTGAAGATGATGATGACCGACCACTGGTTGTTGGACAGCCCCACCTCCTGCGCCATCTGGAACAGCGGGTAGACCAGCACCTCCTGCGGCAGCATGTTCGCGAGCAGGAACAGCGTGACGATCGACATCCGCCCCTTCACCCGGCCGACGCCCAGCGCGTACGCGCTGAACAGCGACAGCACGACGGCGAAGACCGCGACCGCGCCGGAGATCCAGACGGAGTTGACCAGCTTCTCGGGGAAGTTGACCCGGGTCCAGAAGTTCCGCAGGCCCTCGGTGTAGAACTCCGCCGGCCAGGACAGCGGGCCGTTCTGCGAGTAGTCCGCCGGGGCCTTGAACGCGTTCAGCACCATGATGACGAACGGCACCAGCATCACCACGGCGACCAGCACGGCGGCGGCGAGCACGAACCAGCGCGCGGTGCCGCGGCGGTGCCGACGGTCGGTGTCGGTGGCCTTCGCGCGCGGCGGGCGCGGCGGGCGTCCCGCGGCGACGGGCGTCGGCAGCGTCTCGATCGGGGCGGCCATCAGCGACCCTCCTCCTCACGGCGGGCGCTGCGGGCCTGCAGCACCATGATGACGACGGCGATCAGGATGATGAGGACCGTCAGGACGTTCGCGATCGCGGCGCCGTAGCCGACCTTCGACTTGTCGAAGAAGTTCAGGTACGAGTAGTACGACGGCACGAGGGTCGACGACTCGGGGCCGCCGCGGGTCAGCACGTAGATCGGGCCGAACACCTTGAGCGCGGCCACGGTGCAGGTCAGCGTGATGACGAACGTCTCGGGCTTGATCTGCGGGATCGTGATGGCGCGGAACCGGTGCCACCAGCCGGCGCCGTCGAGCTCGGCGGCCTCGTACAGCTCGGGGTCGACCCGCTGCAGCGCGGACATGAAGATGACGACCGGGTAGCCGATCTGGATCCAGATCAGCACGAGCATGACGGTCGGCAGCGCGGTGTCGGTCGAGCCCAGCCAGTTGGGCGGGTTCGCGACGCCGATCTCCCTCAGGATCACGTTCACCGCGCCGGTCTGGGAGTTGAGGATCCAGTTCCACAGCACGCCGGCGACGGCGACCGGCAGGATCTGCGGCAGGTAGTAGGTGGCGCGCAGCACCGAGGCCACGCGCGGGCCGAACCGCTTGCCGAGCACGTCGAACAGGGTCGTCGCGAGCAGCAGGCCGATCAGCGTCGGCACCACCACCATCGCGAGGATCATCGCGATCGAGTTCCGGAACGACGTCCAGAACTGCTCGTCCGCGAGCAGGTCGGTGTAGTTGCCGAGCCCGTACCAGCGCAGCGGGGCGTTGCCGCCCTTCCACTTGTGCAGGCTGTACCAGATGTTCATCCCGAACGGGATCAGGATGACGACGGTGAAGGCGATCAGGCCGGGCAGCAGGTAGGGCAGGTACCCGACCCAGTCGCGCGAACGGCGGCCGCGGCGGCTGCCGCGGGTGCGCGGCTCCTGCGGCGGCGCGGCGCGGTCGACGGTGGTCAAAGCGGCTCCTCGCGAGGTGGGGCGCCCGGGCCGGCGGCGTGCACCGCCGGCCCGGGCAGGGGGTGGGGGCTCAGCCCTCGAGCAGGTCCGTCTTGCCGTCCTGGTAGGCGGCGGACAGGCCATCCAGCACCTCGGACGGGGACTTCGACTGGTTGACCAGCGACTGCAGCTCGCTGACGATCACGTCGTAGTAGCCCGGGACCGGCCAGTCGGGGTAGAACGCCAGGCCGTCCTCGTCGAGGATCGACTCGAAGTTCTCGGTCATCTCCTTGGTCTTCTCGTCGGTGATCGACGAGGAGTCGCCGGCGACCGGCAGGCCGCCCTTCTGGCCGAGGATCTCCTGCACCTCGGGGCGCAGCGTGATGTCGATGAACTCGTACGCCAGATCCTTGTTGGCGGCGTTCTCCGGGACGACCCACAGGTTGCCGGAGGAGCCCGGGTGCATGGTGTTGTCCGGGAACAGCGCCTGGGTCCAGGTGAACGGGATCTCCTCGACCAGGCGGCCGAACCACCAGGAGCCGGAGACCATGATCGGGTAGGTGCCGTTGATGAACGACACGCCCATGTCCTCGGCGGTCAGCGCGGCCGAGTCGGACGCGATGTAGCCGGCCTTGATCCACTCGTCGAGCTTCTCGGTCGCCTGCGTGAACGCCTCGTTCTGGAAGTCGACGTCGTCGGCGAACAGCTGGTAGTCGTCGATCAGGTCGCGGTCGCCGTAGTGGAGCACCAGCTCGTACCAGAGCTGGCCGAGCGGGTACTCCGCGCCGGCCTCGGCGAGCGGGGTGATGCCGGCGGCCTTGAACGTGGCGAGCGCGGCCTCGAACTCCTCGAAGGTCGTCGGCTGCGCGATGCCCTGCGCGTCCAGCATGTCCTGGTTGTAGTAGACGCCGACGAACTCGCCGTAGTTCGGCACCCCGTACCAGTCGCCGGAGCCCATGAGGCCCTGCTCGTCGTACATCGCGGTCGTCTGGATCGAGTCGGGCAGGGTGTCCGCCCAGCCGCGCGAGTCGGCCTCCTCCGTCAGCGGGGTGATCAGGCCCTGCGAGGCGAGCTGGCCCGCGGTCGCGTTGCCCTTGTTGTACTCCATGACGTCCGGCACGTCGTCGCCGGTGAGGAAGATCTTCGCGTTCTTCTGGATCTGCTCGAACGTCTGGTTCTCGACGTTCACCGTGACGTCCGGGTTCTCGTCCTCGAAGATCTCGATGGCCTTGGCCCACGCCTGGCCCATCGCCGAGTCGTCGTTCTCGTAGTGCCAGACGGTCAGCGTGTCGCCCTCCGAGCCACCGCCCCCGCCGCTGCTGTCTCCGCCGCACGCCGCCAGGGCGAGCGGCAGGGCGAGCGCCAGGGCGCCGGCCACGTACCGCTTCCGCTGAGATGCCATCACACGTCCTCCTCGTCGAGTTCCTGCTGTGCTGCTCGGGGCCCGGCGGTCGCCGGCGCCCCGTCGTCGATCGGTCTAGGGGGTCCCGGCCCCGGCGAGCGCGTCGGCTCCGCGGGGCGCGGGTCCGGTGCTGCCGAGGTCCACGAGCCGGCACGGCTCCAGGACGGGCGCCGGCACCTCGCCGGTGCCGAGGAGGGCGAGCAGGGCGTCGACGCCCGCCCGCCCGAGCTGCGCGCCGGGGGCGTGCAGCGTCGTGAGCGGCGGCACCGTCTGCCCGGCGACCGCCGGGGACGACACCACCGCGAGCACGGACAGCTCCGCGGGCACGGCCACGCGGCGGACGGCGAGCTCGGCGGCCACGCCGAACGTCGCGTCCTCGTTCATGGTGATGACCGCCGTGGGCGCCGGGGTCGCGTCGAGCAGACCCGCCAGCGCGGCCCGGCCGCCCGCCACCGACTCCTCGGCGTACACCTGCACGGGGTCGAGGCCGCGGGCCAGCATCTCGGCCGTGTAGGCCGCGGCGGCGCGCACGGTCGGGCCGTGGCCCTCGGCGAGCCGGTGCTCCGCGTGGTTCACGAACGCGATCCGGGTGTGGCCGAGCCCCGCGAGGTGCGCGACGGCGTCGGCGAGCGTGGCGGCGAAGTCGACGTCCACGGTCGGCACCTCGGGGTCCGCCTCGTCCGCGGTCCGGCCGATGAGCGTCACCGGGACGCCGGCACCGCGGAGGGCGGCGACCCGGGCGTCCCAGGCGTGCACCTCCATGACCAGCACGCCGTCGGCCAGCCCGCGCCGCGCGACGTCGAGCACGCCGTCGGCGTCCTCGGCCGCGAACGGCCAGAGCACGAGCTGGTACCCGCGCTCCTGGGCGACCGTGGCCGCGCTGAGCACGAACTCGGCGGACGTCCGGCTGAGGCCCGAGTCCGCGACGGGGTAGGTGAGCGCGAGCACCCGGCTGCGGCGCGTGGCCAGGCCGCGGGCCAGGGCGTTGGGGCGGTAGCCGAGCTCGTCCATCACGGACTCGACCCGGGCGCGGGTCGCGGCGGACACGGGGCGGGCGCCGGTGAGGGTGGCCGACACGGTGGACAGCGCGACGCCGGCCCGGCGTGCCACGTCCTGCATCGTCACCATCGTCGTGCGGCCCTCTCCCTCGAGTGTCCGGCGGCACCTCGTCCGTGAGGTGTCGAAGCGCTTCGCGCGGTCGTCACTGTAGGCCCGTCCTAGCGGACGCGTCCAGTGCCTGATGTCTCGAATCGATCACGGTGCGTGTCGAATCGCTTCGATACTATGTGCGGCGCATCGTGGCACGTCAAGGCCCGTGATCGCGCGGATGCTCGCATCGAGCGCCGACACCGGACCTGACCAGCGTGATTACCATGTCGAATCGCTTGCACAGTGCGAAGCGCTTCGCTCCGGGCCCGCCGTGTGGCAGCCGCGACCGGTGCCGCCCACGGCCCCGCCCACCTGCGCACCGACACCCCGCACCCCCACTACCCTGGGCGGATGGCGACCATCGGGGACGTGGCCCGCGCGGCGGGGGTGTCCGTGTCGACCGTCAGCTACGTGCTGAGCGGCAAGCGCACCATCTCCGGCCCCACCCGCGACCGGGTGCAGCGCGCGATCGCCGAGCTCGGGTACCGCCCCCACGCCGGCGCCCGGGCCCTGGCGTCGAGCCGGAGCAACGTGATCGCCCTGATGGTGCCGTTCCGGCCGGGGATCAACGTGCAGATCATCATGCAGTTCGTCGGCGGCGTCGTGACCACCGCGCGCGAGCACGACCACGACGTCCTCGTGCTCACCCAGGACGACGCCCAGGGCATCGACCGGGTCGCGGCGAGCTCGACGGCCGACGCCCTGATCGTGATGGACATCGAGTCCGAGGACGCCCGGCTCCCCGCCCTGCGCGCGCTCGCCCTGCCGAGCATCCTCATCGGCGTCCCCGACGACACCACGGGCCTGAGCTGCGTGGATCTCGACTTCGCCGGGGCGGGTCGGCTGGCGGTCCGCGAGCTCGCCGCCCACGGCCATCGCCGGCTCGTCCTGGTGGGCGCGTCGCAGGACCGGCTCGACCACCGCGCCAACTACGCCGTGCGGATGCGGCAGGGCGTGCTGGAGCAGGCCGCCGCAGCCGGTGTCGAGGCCGCGGTCGTGCCCGCCGAGCCGACCTTCTCCGGCGGCGCCGCCGCGCTGGACGCCGTGCTCGCCGAGCACCCGGGGACGACCGGGCTCGTCGTGCACAACGAGGCGGCGCTCGGCGGGCTGCTCGCCCGGGCGGCCGAGCGCGGGCTCCGCGTGCCCGAGGACCTGTCCGTCGTCGCGGTCAGCCCGGCCGAGATGGCCGCGGGGCTGCCCGTGCCGGTGTCGCTCATCGAGGTGCCCGGCGAGCGGATCGGGCGGATCGCGGTCGAGATGGTGATGGCCCGCCTGTCCGGCGAGGACCTGGCGGAGACCCGCCTGGTCTCCCCCGCCTATGCCGACCACGGCAGCGTGGCGGCGCCCCGCGGCTGACCTGCCCGAACGCCCGGAACTGGCGTTGACACGGGCCCGTGCGGGTCCCCTAGCCTCGTCACCGTCGCCACCGCCCGGTGACGATCAGCCGCGCCGCACACCGACTCCGCCCCCGGAGGGTTCGCGCATGCGACGCACCACCAGGACCGCCGTCGGCCTGACCACCGCTGTGGTCATGGCAGTGACCACAGCGGGCACCGCCCAGGCGACCGACACATCCGCCCGTGAGGCCCGGCAGGCCGCCGACGCCACGACCGGGCTGCTGACCGAGATCACCCGCACCGAGTCCCTGCTGGGCGAAGCCGGACTCTCGCTGCTGGACTTCGCCGGCGTCGAGGAGAAGAGCCCGGAGTTCCTCGCCGAGCTCGAGCGGCTGCTCGACGACTGGGAGCCGGAACCGGCACCCGAGCCGGAGCCGGAGCCCGACGAGGCCCTTCGGTTCGACGCCCTCCCTCTGTGCTACCGGTGGTATCGGGACGGCAGGTTGGAGCAAGTGCCCTGCCCGATCACCACGCCCTCTGAGCAGGCCCCCCCGCCCGCTGAGCCCGACCGCACCTGCGACTTCTACACGGTCGACGGCGAGTGGATACCGATGCCCTGCCTCTCCGCTCTGGCAGCGGAACCTGCCACGACCGCGAGCGGGTCGGACGCCGCTCGGGCCGAGATGATCGCCCAGTGGCTCGCCCACGCGTACACGATGGCCGAGGTCAACTCCGCCCGCGACCGCGATGCGCGCGACATCGGCACCGAGACGGTCTACATGTACCTCTCGCACTACGTCGACCTGCCCCAGGACCCGACCCAGTACCCCGTCGACCACAACTCCAACGCGAACCGGTACGCCGCCTGGATCACCCCCGACGACCGCCGGGTGTTCGACCAGTACCTGCGCTACGACCGGCACGTCGAGATGGCGTACCAGGTCACCCAGCTCGGCGAGGCGCTGCGCGGTCTGACGGGCGTGCAGGGCGCGGCAAGACACGCGTGGCAGAACGCCCACAGGTGGGGCGCCAAGATCCTCGGCCTGACCTCCGTCGGATGGAACGCCGGAATCGACGGCGTCTCGGGACAGGAGGTGAAAGCAGTCCTCACCGACGCGTGGAACGCCACCGACGATCCCGAGGCGGCCATCCGCATGGTCGAGGAAGGGCTGAAGAGCCAGTACGGAACTGCGATCGGCACGAAGGAGATGACCGGTCTCATGCTGGCGGCGGCCGCGACAGTGGCCGGCGCGCCCGTCGGGCTCGTGGCCGCGCTAGTCACCACGTCGCTGACCGTGAGCCTCGCGAGGATGAAGGACGTCGTCGACCAGGCCATGCTGGCCGGCCTGCTCGCCACCGCCAGCAGCCGCGTCACCCTGCGCTACTTCCGTTCCATCGGGATGGACTGACGCAACGGGTGGTCGCTGCTCGCCCGGCCCGGCCCTCCCCGCGGGATCGCACGTGCGAGGAGGGCCGGGTACTGCTCGTGCTGGAGTCGGAACGGCTGCGGAGCCTGCGCCGCGCGCGCGTGCGCCTCGGCGCCGCGCTCCTGCTGTGCAGTGTCCTGTCGATCTCGTTCGCCCAGCTCTTCCTGCCTCGCGGCATCTCGCTCCGGACCGGCGGCGCGTCCGCTGAGTGGGCGATGTTCGCCGTCGCCGTCGCCGTCGTCCACCTCATCGCGGGCGGGCTCTTGGACTGGTGGTCCCGTGCTCGGTCACACGTCGTCGCCGGGTTCGCTCTCGCCGTGCTGGCGGCGTCGGCCGCCTGCACGGGCGCGTGCACGCTCGTGCTGATCGCCTTGGACCCGGACGACGGCCGGCAGCGCATCGAGCGCTGGTTCGGCCCTTCGCCGCCCAGGCATCCCCCCGCGGTCGGCCCTGAGACGGTGGCCGCTCTGCGCCCCGCGCTCGTCGTGCTGCTGCTCGTCGTCCTCCCGCTTCTCCTGACAGGGATCGGCGCCGTGCTGACCCGCCGGGATCGCCTGCGACTCGAGCGGCTCGAGGACGACGTCCGCCTGGCGGGGGGCGATCCGGCGCGCCCGCCGGGCTCCGGGAAGTCCAGCGCCGAGAACGCCGATCTCGCCCGGTGGGCGGCCGAGGCCCGGGCGCACGCGAACCGGGGGCCCCGGACACGGTTGGGAAGGCCGGTGGCGCGCGTCCGTACCCGGGTCCTCGTCGTGCTCGTCGCGCTCGTGACCCTGGCCGTCCACGTCCTCGCCATGCCGCGGGCGGCCGGGTTCCGGCCGGCAGACCTCGGCGGCACCGTCTACCTGCTGACGGCCGGGTTCACCGCGCTGGCCGCCTTCCTCATCCTGCACGGCTGGGCACGCAGCCGGTCGGCGTCCCGCCGGGGCCTCGTCGGCGCGCTGCTCGGCACGGCGACGATCGGGGCCGCCGGGTGGTGGCTCACGTCGTCCGTCATCGCGGGCGTCCACCTGCGGCCCGACGGGCTCGGCTACCTCGCCGACCCCGAGCTCGTGGCGGAGCTCGACTCGCTGTACGCCGCCCCGGCGCTGGTGGAGCACACGTCGTGGCAGCAGTCCGTGCTCCTGGCCCTGCCGTACCTGGTGCCCGTGGTGCTGGCCGCGTGGAGCGCGCGGCGCGACCGCCGGAACTGGGAGGCCCTGCGGCGGCGCGAGGACGAGACCCTCTCGGGCGCTGCGCCGGGCACGGTCGCCGGCGCGGGGGCAGCTCGGCGGGCTCCCGCCCAGCCTGCCGCCGACCCGTGGGAGGACGGCCGCTGACGGCGGGTCCCGGTCCCCCACCCACTCCCCTGGGCGAGGACGAACCGCCCTCTCCCCCCCGGGGCCACCACGTCAGGCCGTGACCAGCCGCCCCGCGCGGTACACCGCGACCGGCGCCAGGTCCTCGTCCGTCACGACCACGTCCGCCCGGCGACCGACCGCCAGCGCCCCGAGGTCCGGCCGGCCGAGGACCTCCGCGGGCGTCGTCGCCGCGGCGCGCACCGCGGCCACCAGCCCGATCCCGGCACCGACCACCGTCCGCACGACGTCCAGCAGGTGCGCCGTGCCGCCCGCGATCGCGCCCGCCGAGCCGTCCTCGGCCAGGATGCGCGCGACCCCGCCGCCCACCCGGACCGCCATCGGGCCGAGCCGGTAGTCGCCGTCCGCCATGCCCGCCGCGGCCATCGCGTCGGTGACCAGCGCGATCGAGCCCGGGCCGACCAGGTCGAAGACGGCCCGCACGGTGCCGTCGGCCAGGTGGGTGCCGTCCGCGACCAGCTCGACCACCAGGTCCCCGCGCGCGGCGGCGGCCAGGCAGGCGGCGATCGGGCCGGGGTCGCGGTGGTGCAGCGG
This sequence comes from Cellulosimicrobium cellulans, assembly GCF_007679345.1. Taxonomy (GTDB): domain Bacteria; phylum Actinomycetota; class Actinomycetes; order Actinomycetales; family Cellulomonadaceae; genus Cellulomonas; species Cellulomonas cellulans_A. The sequence goes on along the minus strand of NZ_VEGH01000019.1, from coordinate 44,104 downwards.
GCGCATGCCGTTGAACAGGTGCGTGGCGGTGGGGCGCGGCGACCGGCCCGGCGCGCCCAGGCGCCCGGTCAGCAGGGCCCGCGCCCGGTGCACCGCGACGTCCACCTGCTCGGCGGCCGCGTCGGTGTGCCCGACCGACGGCACCGCGCCACCGGCGACCAGGGCCGCGAGCACGTCCCCGCTCCCGGCACCGGCGCCGTCCGCGACGCCCGGGACCTCCGGCGCCACCGTCATCGTCACCAGGTGCCCCCGCGCCGCCGCGACCAGGTCGGCCACCAGCGCCGGGTCGCCCGGCAGCATGTCCGCCGGGTTCTGCGCCCCGCACCGGTCGGCGGACAGGAACGGCCCCTCCGCGTGGATGCCGACCAGGTCGCCGGACTCGACCAGGTCGGCGAGCAGGGCGGCGCGGGCCAGCAGCACGTCCCGGGGCGCCGTGACCAGCGAGGCGACCAGGCTCGTCGTGCCGTGCCGCAGGTGCTCGCGCACGGCGACCAGCGCCTCGTCGCGGGTCGTCGCGTCGGGGAAGCTCGACCCGCCGCCGCCGTGGTCGTGCAGGTCGACGAGGCCGGGGAGCAGGGTCGTCCCGGGTGCCGGGGCGGGCGGGACCTCGTCGGCCCAGCGCCCGGGGACCTGCGCCGCGGGTCCGACCCAGGCGATGCGGCCCTCGGCGAGCACGACGGCCCCGTCGGGCACGACCTCGGTCGGCGTCACCACCTCCCCGCGCAGGACGACGGCGGCGGTGGCGGTGTCGGCGGTGGTCACGGCCCCATCATGGCGCACGTCCCGCGCCCCGCGGGGCCACCTGGAGTGGCGACGGGTGGAGTGTCTCGCCCGACACGCCCCGGCGTGTCCGGCCGAACGCTCCGCACCAGCGGGAACCCCGTCAGAACAGCCGGGAGTCCACGTCGTCGACGCCGCGCATGGCGTCGTAGTCCAGCACCAGGCACGCGATGCCGCGGTCCGTCGCGAGGACGCGCGCCTGCGGCTTGATCTCCTGCGCCGCGAACACGCCCCGCACCGGCGCGAGCAGCGGGTCGCGGTTGAGCAGCTCCAGGTAGCGGGTCAGCTGCTCGACGCCGTCGATGTCGCCGCGTCGCTTGATCTCGACCGCCACCGTCGCGCCGGCCGCGTCCTTCGCGAGGATGTCGACCGGGCCGATCGCGGTCGGGAACTCCCGGCGCACCAGCGTGTGGCCCGCGCCGAGCACGTCGATCTGCGCGGCCATGAGCTCCTGCAGGTGCGCCTCGACGCCGTCCTTGATCAGCCCCGGGTCGACGCCCAGGTCGTGGTCGGAGTCGTGCAGCACCTCGTGCACCTCGATGACCAGGCGGTCGTCGCTCTTGGTGTGCTGGACGGTCCACACCTGGGCCACGCCCCGCTCGAGCGCCTCGCCGGCGGCCTCCTCCGTGCGGAGCGTGCACGGCGGGCTCATCCAGTTCAGCGGCTTGTACGAGCCGCCGTCGGAGTGCAGCAGCACCGAGCCGTCCGCCTTGACCACGACGAGGCGGGTGGCCAGGGGCAGGTGGGCGTTGAGCCGGCCGCTGTACCGGGCCGAGCAGCGCGCGACGAGCAGGCGCATGGGGTGGGACCTCCGCGGTCAGATGACGTGGTGCGCGACCGGCGGGGCGGCCTCCAGCCAGGACGTGAGCCCGGCGTACGCCTCGGGCGTCATGACGAGCTCGACCTCCTCGGCGCCGCGCGGTCCGCCCACGCGGCACCGCACGAGGTACGGCCCGCCGACCACCGTAGCGTCCATCGCGGTGCGCTCCAGGACCTCCATGCCGCCCCGGGACCAGACCTGCTCGGGGCGCGGCGCGAGCGACCGGAGCCGCCACCAGTACAGGTGCCGGGCGCCGTAGTGCGCGATGCCACGCGACCAGCGGCCGCGCACCCGCAGGGCGCACCGGAACGACCCGACCCGCCGGGTCAGGCTGCTCCACCGGGACAGCCCGAGGCCCACGACCACGAGCGCGGCCACGACGAGCAGCAGCGCGAGGAACGCGATCTGGTGCCCGGTCACGGCCTGCCCGCCGACGTCAGCGGCCGGACGTGCCGGAGGCCACCGCCTCGGCCGCGTCGACGACGACGGTCACCTGGTCGCCGTCGACGGAGAGGAAGCCCCCCTCGACGGTCCACCGGTGGACGGACCCGCCGGCCTCGATCACCCGGACCTCCCCGCGCCGGAGCACGGAGAGGACCGGGGTGTGCCCGGCCAGGATGCCGATCTCGCCGTCCGAGGCGGGCGCGCTCACCTGACGCGCGTCGCCGGACCAGATGGTGCCGTCGGTGTCGACGAGGTCGACCTCGAGCTGGGCCATGGGACGAGAACCTCCTGGAAGGGGGTGGATCGGGGTCGTGCGGGGTGGAGCGACGGGCGTCCGTGTCAGACGCCGTACTCCTTCTGGATGCGGGCCCAGTTGCGCTCGAGGTCCTCGAGGCCGCCGATGTTGAAGAAGGCCTGCTCCGCGATGTGGTCGAACTCGCCGTCGGCGATCTTCGCGAACGCCTCGACGGTCTCGGACACCGGGACCGTGGAGCCCACGACGCCGGTGAACTTCTCCGCCATGTAGGTGTTCTGCGAGAGGAACTGCTGGATGCGGCGGGCGCGCGCGACGACCGTCTTGTCCTCCTCCGACAGCTCGTCGACACCGAGGATCGCGATGATGTCCTGGAGCTCCTTGTTGCGCTGCAGGATCGACTTCACGCGGGTGGCGACGTCGTAGTGCTCCTGGCCCACGTACCGCGGGTCGAGGATGCGCGAGGTCGACGCCAGCGGGTCCACCGCGGGGTACAGACCGCGGGACGCGATCTCGCGGGAGAGCTCCGTCGTCGCGTCGAGGTGCGCGAACGTCGTGGCCGGGGCCGGGTCGGTGTAGTCGTCGGCCGGCACGTAGATCGCCTGCAGCGAGGTGATCGAGTGGCCGCGGGTCGAGGTGATGCGCTCCTGCAGGAGGCCCATCTCGTCGGCGAGGTTCGGCTGGTAGCCCACCGCGGACGGCATGCGGCCGAGCAGCGTGGAGACCTCGGAGCCGGCCTGCGTGAACCGGAAGATGTTGTCGATGAACAGCAGCACGTCCTGCTTGGCGACGTCGCGGAAGTACTCCGCCATCGTCAGGGCCGACAGGGCGACGCGCAGACGCGTGCCCGGCGGCTCGTCCATCTGGCCGAAGACGAGGGCGGTCTTGTCGAAGACGCCCGCCTCCTCCATCTCGACGATGAGGTCGTTGCCCTCGCGGGTGCGCTCGCCGACGCCGGCGAACACGGACACGCCGCCGTGGTCCTGCGCGACGCGCTGGATCATCTCCTGGATGAGGACGGTCTTGCCGACGCCCGCACCGCCGAACAGGCCGATCTTCCCGCCGAGCACGTACGGCGTCAGCAGGTCGATGACCTTGATGCCGGTCTCGAACATCTGGGTCTTCGACTCGAGCTGGTCGAACGCCGGCGCCTTGCGGTGGATCGGCCAGCGCTCGGTGACCTCGAACGTCTCGCCCTCGGCGAGGTTCAGCACCTCACCGGTCACGTTGAAGACGCGGCCCTTGGTGACGTCGCCGACCGGCACCGAGATCGGCGCGCCGGTGTCGGTGACCTGGGCGCCGCGCACGAGGCCGTCGGTGGGCTTCAGCGCGATCGCGCGCACCAGCGAGTCGCCGAGGTGCTGCGCGACCTCGAGCGTCATGTCGAACCCGCCGGACTCCTCGCCCTCGCCCTGCGACGACAGGTCGATGTGGACGGTCAGCGCGTTGTAGATGTCGGGGATCTGGTCCGCGGGGAACTCGATGTCCACGACGGGCCCGATCACACGGGCGACGCGGCCCACGCCCGGCGTGGCCGTGGAGTCCTTCGCGTCGACGGTGGTCGCGGTCATGTCTGCCTGCCTTCGGTCGTCCGCCGGTGTCCGGCGGGCTGGTTCGGGTCGTGCGTCGGGCGGTTCAGGAGGCGAGCGCGTCGGCGCCCGACACGATCTCGCTGATCTCCTGGGTGATCTCGGCCTGGCGGGCCTGGTTCGCCAGCCGCGTGTACGTGCGGATGAGGTCCTCGGCGTTCTCCGTCGCGGTGTGCATCGCACGCTGCCTCGCGGCGAGCTCCGAGGCCGCGGCCTGCAGCAGGCACGCGAAGATCCGCGTGCGCACGTACCGCGGGAGCAGCGCGTCCAGCACCTCGGCCGGGTCCGGCTCGAAGTCGTACAGCGGGAGCGCCTCGTGCTCGCCGGCGGGCGCGACGCCCTCGACGACCTCGAGCGGCAGCATCCGGATGACCTGCGGGCGCTGGCTCACCATGTTGACGAACTGCGTCGACACGATGTGCAGCTCCCCCACGCCGCCGTCCGCCGGCGCGGCGTCGAAGGCCTCGAGCAGCGTGCTCGCGATCTCCTCCGCCAGATCGGACGTCGGGGCGTCGGACTGGCCGGTCCACACGGCCGCGAGCTCGCGCTGGCGGAACCGGTAGTAGGACTCGGCGCGGCGGCCGCTGACGTACAGTGCGACCTCCTTGCCCTCCCCCTCGAGCCGCTCGATCAGCCGCTCGGTCTCGCGGATGACGGACGCCGAGTAGGCGCCCGCCATGCCGCGGTCCGAGGCGATGAGCAGCACGGCGACGCGGTTGGTGTCGTCGCGCTCCGCCAGCAGCGGGTGCGAGACGTCCGAGTGCGTCGCGACCGCCGAGACCGCCCGCGTGATCGCGCGGGCGTACGGCGACGCGGCGGCCATCCGGTCGCGGGCGCGCCCGATGCGGGACGCCGCGATCAGCTCCTGCGCGCGGAACATCTTCTTCAGCGACTGGGTCGACCTGATCCGCTGCCGGTAGACCCGCTGCTGTCCGGCCACGCGTCAGGCCTTCTTCTGCCGGACGATCTGCTCCTGCTCGACCGGCGTCTCGTCCTCGGGCTGCTCGGCGCCGACCAGCGCCGTGCCGTCACCCTTGAGGAAGCCGTGACGGAACTCGTCGACGGCGGCGGACAGCTTGTCCTCCAGGTCGTCGCCGAGCTTGCCCGTCTCCGCGATCGTGCTGAGCACGTCCGTGTTGCGGCGCAGGTGGTCCAGCAGCTCCGACTCGAACCGGCGGACGTCCTCCACCGGCACGTCGTCCAGCTTGCCCTTGGTGCCGGCCCAGATCGACGCCACCTGCTCCTCGACCGGGAACGGCGAGTACTGGGGCTGCTTGAGCAGCTCCATCAGGCGGGCGCCCCGGGTCAGCTGCGCGCGGGACGCGGCGTCCAGGTCGGACGCGAACATCGCGAACGCCTCGAGCGACCGGTACTGCGCCAGGTCGAGCTTCAGCGTGCCGGAGACCTGCTTCATCGCCTTGACCTGCGCGGCACCACCGACGCGGGACACCGAGATGCCGACGTCGACGGCGGGGCGCTGGTCCGCGTTGAACAGGTCGGACTGCAGGAAGATCTGGCCGTCGGTGATGGAGATGACGTTGGTCGGGATGTACGCCGAGACGTCGTTGGCCTTGGTCTCGATGAACGGCAGGCCGGTCATCGAGCCGCCACCGAGCTCGTCGGACAGCTTCGCGCAACGCTCCAGCAGGCGGGAGTGCAGGTAGAACACGTCGCCCGGGTACGCCTCGCGGCCCGGCGGGCGGCGCAGCAGCAGCGACACGGCGCGGTACGCCTCGGCCTGCTTCGACAGGTCGTCGAACACGATGAGGACGTGCTTGCCGCCGTACATCCAGTGCTGGCCGATGGCCGAGCCGGTGTAGGGGGCGAGGTACTTGAAGCCGGCCGGGTCGGACGCCGGGGCCGCGACGATCGTCGTGTACTCCAGGGCACCGGCCTCCTCGAGCGCGCCGCGCACGGCCGCGATCGTGGAGCCCTTCTGGCCGATGGCGACGTAGATGCAGCGGACCTGCTGCTGCGGGTCGCCCGTCTCCCAGTTGGCCTTCTGGTTGAGGATCGTGTCGATCGCGATCGCGGTCTTGCCGGTCTGGCGGTCGCCGATGACGAGCTGCCGCTGGCCGCGGCCGATCGGGATCATCGAGTCGATCGCCTTGATGCCGGTCTGCAGCGGCTCGTGCACCGACTTGCGGGCCATGACGCCCGGCGCCTGCAGCTCGAGGGCGCGGCGCGCCTCCGGCTCGATCGCGCCCAGGCCGTCGATCGGCTGACCCAGCGGGTCGACCACGCGGCCGAGGAAGGCGTCGCCGACCGGGACGGACAGGACCTCGCCCGTGCGGCGGACCTCCTGACCCTCCTCGATGCCGGTGAACTCGCCGAGGACGATGACGCCGATCTCGCGGACGTCGAGGTTGAGCGCGAGGCCCAGCGTGCCGTCCTCGAAGCGGAGCAGCTCGTTGGCCATCGCGCCCGGCAGGCCCTCGACCCGGGCGATCCCGTCGCCGGCCAGGGTGACCCGTCCGACCTCCTCGGCGGCGGCGCCGGTGGGCTCGTACGTCGTGACGAAGCTGTCCAGCGCGGCGCGGATGTCCTCCGGCCGGATCTGCAGCTCGCTCATGGCATCTCTCCTGTCGTGCAGCACGCCCGCGGCATGCGGTACCACGTGGGTGAACTGGTCGTTGACGGCGGGCCGTCGGGCCCGTCAGCTGGCAAGTCGTCGGCGTGCGTCCGCCAGCCGTGCGAGCACGGTCGCGTCGATCACCTCGGGGCCGACCTGCACGCGCAGGCCGCCCAGGACGTGCGGGTCCACGAGGACCTGCACCTGGATCTCGCGCCCGTAGGCGCGACCGAGGATCTCGGCGAGCCGCGCCCGCTGGGCGGGGCCCAGGTCGGCCGCGGTGGTGACCGTGGCGACCGTGCGGCTCCGGCGCTCGGCGATCAGGTCGCCGAGGTGCCCGAGGGTCGCGACGTACCGGCGGCCGCGCGGCGCCACGGCCGCCCGGCGCGCGAGCACCTGCGTCACGCGGGCGCCCGTGCCGTTCAGCAGGCGGTCGACGAGCTGGCCGCGCGCCTCGGCGTGCAGCGTGTCGTCGTACAGCCGGCGGCGCACCTCGCGCTGCCCGGCGAGCGCGCGGCCGATCCGGAACAGCTCCTCCTGGACCTGCCCGATCGTGCCGTCCGCCTCCGCCGAGGCGAGCACGGCCGAGAAGGCCAGCTGCTCGGCGGCGTCGGCGAGGTCGCCCTCCTCCGACCACCGCGCCCGCACGAGCCCCTGCGCGGCCTCGGCCGCGCGGGGGTCGGCGCCGGCCAGCAGCCGGGTCACGAGCGCGGCCTTGGCCTCGCCCGCGGCCGACGGGTCGGTGAGGGTGCGCCGCAGCGAGCCGGACGAGTCCAGCGCGTCGACCAGCGCGAACAGCTGCTCTCCGAGCAGCAGCCCCTCGGCGCCGGCCGTGCGCAGCACCGGCTCGAACCGGCCCTCCGCGGCGGCCAGCGACGCCCGGCTCGTCCCTCGCATCAGTTCCCCTTACCCGCGGTGGCGGTGGTCTGCGCGTCCAGGTCGTCGAGGAACCGCTCGACGACGCGCGAGCGACGCGCCTCGTCCTCCAGCGACTCGCCGACGATCTTCGACGCGAGCTCGGTGGCCAGGGAGCCGACGTCCGCACGCAGCTGCACGGCGGCCTGCTGGCGCTCGGCCTCGATCTGGCGCTGGGCCGTCTCGGCGATCCGCGCCGCCTCGGCGGTGGCCTTCTCGCGCGCCTCGGCGACGATCTGGCCGGCCTCGGAGCGCGCGTCCTCGCGGATGCGCGCCGCCTCGGCGCGGGCGTCCTGGAGCTGCTGCTCGTACTCCGCCTTCGCGGCGGCAGCCTCCTCCTGCGCGCTGGCGGCCTTCGCGAGACCGCCCTCGATCTTCTCGGTCCGCTCGTCGAGCACCGCCTGGAACTTCGGCAGCACAAGCTTGTAGAAGACGACGCCGATCACGATCAGGACGACCGACGACCACAGGATGTCGTAGCCCGCGGGGATGAGCAGGCGCCAGCCCTCGACCTCTTCGGTCTCCGCGGCCAGGATGCTCGCCGCGGGGAGCGCGGCGGTGATCACGAGAAGAGGAAGCCGGTGATCAGGCCGAGGAGGCCGAGGACCTCGACGAAGCCGATACCGATGAACATGGTGGTCCGGAGCTGGCCGGCGACCTCGGGCTGGCGCGCCATGCCCTCGACGGTCTTGCCGATCAGGATGCCGAGGCCGATGCCCGGGCCGAGAACCGCGAGGCCGTAGCCCACGGTCGCGATGTTGCCCGAGATGGCGTTCTCGGCCGCAAGGATGACGCTGGGGTCCGCGAGAAGAGACACGCTGTGCTCGTTCCTTCCGTTTGGCCGCCGACCGGTCGGCCGGCGGTCGTCTGGTGACGAGGGCCCGTCGAGGCCCCCGTGGGGGTGGTGCTGGTCAGATCAGGTCAGTGCTCGTCCTCGATGGACTGGCTCAGGTACACGGCCGTCAGGACGACGAAGATGTAGGCCTGCAGCGCGGCGACGAACACCTCGAACAGGGTGATCGCGAAGCCGCCCGCGAGGGTCAGCGCGCCGAAGGGCTTCAGGCCGCCGCTCGCCTCGAACAGCAGGAACTGGGTGGCCGAGAAGCAGAGCACCAGCATCAGGTGCCCGGCGACCATGTTGGCCATGAGCCGGATCGCCAGCGTGACGGGCCGCAGGACGAACACCTGCAGGAACTCCACCGGCGCCAGCAGGATGTACAGCGGCCACGGCACGCCCGGGGGGAACAGGCTGGTCTTGAGGAAGCCGCCCACGCCGTGCGCCTTGACGCCGGCGCCCAGGTACATCACGTAGACCCAGAGGGCCAGCATGACCGGCAGGCCGATCAGCGAGGTGCCCGCGATGTTGAGGAACGGGATCACGCCCGTGATGTTGAAGGCGAAGATCGCGAAGAAGATCGTCGTCAGGAGCGCGACGTACTTCGGCGCCTTCTCCTTGCCGAGGATGTCCTGGGCGACGTTGATCCGGACGAAGTCGAGCAGCATCTCGGCCATGTTCTGGCCGCGGCGCGGGACCAGGCGCGCCCGGCGCGCGGCGATGACCATGACGGTCAGCAGCACCGCGACCGCGACGAAGCGCACGACCTGGATGCGGTTGATCTCGAAGATCGTGCCCTCGAACCAGATGGCGGGAGGGAAGAACTCGGCGATCGACGGCTTGTGGAACCCGGACTCGCCTTCGGCAGCGAGCGGCAGGATCGTCGCAAGGCTGGACAGAGCAGTCTCCTGTAGGTCGAAGGCTCGCGGCGTCGGGTGCCTCGAGGTGCGGGTCACCGCGCCGGGACCCGGCCGTCGTGGGTGGTTCGGCTGGAAGCCTAGCCTACGGAACGGGTCGACCCGTCCGGCTCGTCCCCATTCGGGACCTTCGACCCAGCACCAGTGGGCGACACATAGGGGACCCTGCCCCGCGCGACCGCCCGGTAGTCGAGCAGCGCGGAGCCGATGACGGCGACCGCCACGACCACGGCGAGCACGTACCGGTCGTAGAAGTCCATGCCGCGCAGCACCGCGAGCACCACGATCACGACCACGAGCTTGCCCAGCCAGGTGCCCATGATGACGGCCATCATCCGGCCCGGGGCCGACGCGTCCGTCTTCAGCATCGACAGCGTCGTCGTCCCGGAGAACACCAGCGCGATGGCCGCGCCGATCAGGGCGCCCCAGACGCCGGGCAGGCCGGCGACCAGCCAGCCCACCGCGACGCCGAGGACGGTCACGCCGGCGACGAGCCAGATCATGTCGCGCAGCGCGCGGCGGAACACGGCGGCCACCTCGGGGCTGTCCCCGCGGCGGGGGGTCGGCTCGGCGGTGGGGTCGGTCATCGGTCCGTCCTCGGGTCGGCGTCGTGCAGGGCGTCGGTCAGGCGGGTCAGGGGGTGCGCGGCGGCGGGTCCGGCGGCGGCGCGGCCGCCGGGGAGGGCGTGACCGCCGGCGACGGCGGGCCCGGCGGACGGGGCGTGCCAGGCGTGGCGGCGCGCGTCCGCGGCGTGCCGGGCCGCGGCGGCGCGGTGCTCGACCGCGGGGTGGGGCCCGGGTGCCGGTCCGGCCGGGGGCGTCGGCTCGGGTCCGGCCGGCGGGCGGAGGCCGGGTCCGCCGCCGGGGGTGCCGCCGCCTGCGGTGCTGCGGCCGCGCAGCGGGCCGAGGGTCAGCGCCAGCGCGGCCAGCACGCCGACGGCGAGGCCGATGAGGACCGCGGTCGTGGAGAACCAGACGAGCGCGGTGGCGGCACCGGCGAACACGAACGTCCACACGTACAGGATGATCACGGCGCGCCGGTGCGAGTGGCCCAGCGCCAGCATCCGGTGGTGCAGGTGCATCCGGTCCGGGTGGAACGGCGACTTGCCCGAGCCGACCCGGCGGATCACCGCGAGCCCCATGTCCAGCAGCGGCAGCAGCAGCACCGCCAGCGGCAGCAGGATCGGCAGGAACGCGGGGAACGACTGCCGGGTCGAGGCGACCGCCGGGTCGATCTGCCCCGTCACCTGGATGCCCGCAGCGGCGATGACCAGGCCGATCAGCATCGAGCCGGAGTCGCCCATGAAGATGCGCGCCGGGTTGAAGTTGTGCGGCAGGAAGCCCAGGCACGCCCCGACCAGCAGCGCGACGACGAGGGTGGCGAGGTTCGAGTAGTCGCCCGGGCTCGCCTCGCGGGTCAGCTGGTACGAGTACAGGAAGAAGCCGGCGCCGCCGATCGCGATCAGCCCGGCCGCCAGCCCGTCCAGCCCGTCGACGAAGTTGACGGCGTTCATCGCGACGACGACCACCAGCACCGTCAGCCCGAGCCAGATCCGGTCCGAGCCGAGGACCACCCCGTCGATCGGCAGCTGGTAGAGCTGCACGCCCATCGACGCCATCACGAACGCGGCGAGCACCTGGCCCACCAGCTTCGTCATCCAGTCCAGGTCCCAGATGTCGTCGGCGACGCCCAGGGCGCACACGATGGTGGCGGCGGCCGCGATGCCGATGATCGGCTCCGGGCGGTCGAAGACGTCGCCGAGGAACGGCAGCTGGCTCGCCATCAGCAGGCCGACCATGATCCCGGCCCACATCGCCAGCCCGCCGAGGCGGGGCGTCGGGATGGAGTGCACGTCCCTGCTCCGCACGGCCGTGATCGCGCCCCAGCGGAGCGCGCACCACCGCGCCAGCGGCGTCAGCACGTAGGTCGCCGCCGCGGCGATCAGCAGGAGCAGGAGGTACGCCCTCACCGGCCGGCGTCACCCTCCCGGACGGGGGCGACCTCGCGGAGGCGCTCCAGGGAGATGGCGCCCTGCCGGACCACGCGCAGCTCGTCGCCGGTGGCGTCCACGATCGTCGAGGCGACCTGCCCCGGGGTGCGGCCGCCGTCCAGGTACGTCTGCACGCGGTCGCCGAGCTGCTCGTAGGCCTCGCCCACCTCCAGCGCCGACGGCTGGCCCGTGCGGTTCGCGCTGGACACCGCCATGGGGCCGGTGCGACCGAGGAGCGCGAGCGCGACCGGGTGGTCCGGCACCCGCAGGGCGACCGTGCCGTGCGTCTCGCCCAGGTCCCAGGCCAGCGACGGCTGCGCGACCAGGATGATCGTCAGGCCGCCCGGCCAGAACGCCTCCGCGAGGTCGCGCGCCGCGGGGGGCACGCCCATGGCCAGGCCGTCCATCGTGCGCGCGTCCGGCATCAGCACCGGCGGCGGCATCTGGCGGCCGCGACCCTTCGCGGCGAGCAGCGCGTTCACCGCCGCCGGCGTGAAGGCGTCGGCGCCGATCCCGTACACCGTGTCGGTCGGCAGCACGACGAGACCGCCGCGGGAGACGGTGTGCACGGCGGCGTCGAGGGCGGGGCCCCAGGTCGCGGGGTCGGTGGCGTCCAGCACGGCGTCGGCAGTCACGGCTGCGAGTCTCCCACGCCCGGCTGGGCGTCCGGACGCGGCTCGCTGGCGGTGACCTCGGCGGCACGCCGCCGGGCGACGAGCATCCGGGGCCGGCCGGTCAGGTCCGGGCGGGACGCGACCGCCTCGAACGCGCCGGTCGCCTCCGCGGCGGCGCGCGCCGCGGCGTCCTGGACCTCGGCGTGCTCCATCACGAGGAGCCCGCCGGGCACCAGCAGGCGCGCGGCGGCGGCCAGCACCGCGCGCGGCACCTCCAGCCCGTCCGCCCCGCCCCCGTACAGCGCCAGGTCGGGGTCGTGGTCGCGGACCTCGGGATCGACGGGCACCGCGTCCGGCGGGATGTACGGCGGGTTGGACACCACCACGTCGACCGTGCCGTCCAGGTCCGCCAGCAGGGCGGCGTCGCGGACGTCGCCGAGCTCCACCCGGACCCCGGCGGCGCCCACCCGCTCGCCGTTGGCCCGCGTGAGCGCCACGGCGGCCGGGGACGCGTCGACCGCGGCCACCCGCGCCTCCGGGACCTCGGTCGCCAGGGACAGCGCGATGCCGCCCGCGCCGCAGCACAGGTCGACGACGACCGGGGACCGGCCCTCGGTGGCGAGGCGGGCGGCCTCGTCGATCCCGACCTGCGCGACCGTCTCGGTCTCGGGCCGCGGCACGAACACGCCGGGCTCGACGCGCAGCGTGAGGTAGCGGAACACCGTCGACCCGACGATGTGCTGCAGCGGCTCGCGCCGGCGGCGCCGGTCGACCAGGCCCGCGTACTCCTCCGTGAACCCCTCCGGCACGGGCGGCGCCAGCACCAGGTCCAGGCGCGGCAGCCCGAGCGCGTGCGCGGCCAGCTCGGTGGCGTCGTGCCGCGGCGAGCCGACCCCCGCCTCGGTGAGCACCCGGGTGGCGGCGTCCACGAGCACGCGCATGGTCGGCGCGCCGGAGCCCGCGGCGGGCGCCGGGCCCGGGGCCGTCACCGCTCCCCCGCGGCGGCCAGCCGGGCGGCCTCGTCGGCGTCGACCGCCGACTGCACGACCGGGCCGAGATCGCCGTCGAGCACCGCGTCCAGGTTGTACGCCTTGTAGCCGGTGCGGTGGTCGGCGATCCGGTTCTCCGGGAAGTTGTACGTGCGGATGCGCTCGGAGCGGTCCACCGTGCGCACCTGCGACCGCCGGGCCTCGCTGGCCGCGGCGGCGGCCTCCTCCTGGCGGGCGGCCAGCAGCCGGGCGCGCAGCACGCGCATGGCCTGCTCGCGGTTCTGCAGCTGCGACTTCTCGTTCTGCATCGACACCACGATGCCCGTCGGCAGGTGGGTGATCCGCACCGCCGAGTCGGTCGTGTTCACCGACTGCCCGCCGGGGCCCGAGGACCGGTACACGTCGATCCGCAGCTCGTTCGGGTCGATCTCGACCTCGCCCTCGTCCTCCACCTCGGGGAAGACCAGCACACCGGCCGCCGACGTGTGGATGCGGCCCTGCGACTCGGTGACGGGCACCCGCTGCACGCGGTGCACGCCGCCCTCGTACTTCAGGCTCGCCCAGACGCCCTCGGCCGGGTCGGTGACCGCGCCGCGGGCCTTGATCGCGACCTGCACGTCCTTGTAGCCGCCCAGGTCGGACTCCGTCGACTCGAGCGTCTCGGCCCTCCAGCCCCGGCGCTCGGCGTACCGCAGGTACATCCGCAGCAGGTCGCCGGCGAACAGGGCGGACTCCTCGCCGCCCTCGCCGGCCTTGATCTCCAGGATCACGTCGCGGGCGTCGTCGGGGTCGCGCGGCACCAGCACCCGGCGCAGCTTCTCCGCCGCCTGCTCCTCGGCCTCCGCCAGCGCCGGCAGCTCGGCGGCGAACGCGGCGTCGTCCTGCGCGAGCTCGCGCGCGTCCGCCAGGTCCTCCGCCGCCGCCCGCCACGCGCCGTGCGCCTGCGCGACCCGGCCGAGCTCGGCGTACCGCCGGCCGAGGGTGCGGGCCAGCGCCTGGTCGGCGTGCACCGCCGGGTCGGCGAGCTGCTGCTCGATCCGCGCGTGCTCGTCGAGCAGCGGGCGGGCGGCCGCGAACGGGTCGGTCATCGCGGGGATCTCCTGGGGGGCGGGCGCCGCGGCGCGGGGCGTCGCCGGTCGCCCGGCGGCCTGCGGGGACGGCGGACCCGGCCCCGGACACGCGAAGACGCCGGTGCCCGGCGGTCCTCGGGGGACCGCCGCGCACCGGCGTCAGGACGGCTAGTTCGCCGAGCGCTTGCCGTAGCGCGCCTCGAACCGGGCCACGCGGCCGCCGGTGTCGAGGATCTTCTGCTTGCCCGTGTAGAACGGGTGGCAGGCGCTGCAGACGTCGGCGCGGATCTCGCCGGAGGTCTCGGTGGAGCGCGTGGTGAACGTGTTGCCACAGGTGCAGGTCACCTGGGTCACCACGTACTCGGGGTGGATGTCAGTCTTCACAGGTGTTCTCCTCGGGTTGGGCCTCCGGGTCGTGCGCGCGAGCCGCGCACGTGAACCGCAGACCGACGGAACAGTCTGCCAGAACAGCGGGCGGGGCGGAAATCTTCCCGGCTCGCGGACGCCACCGCGCCGACCTAGCGTCGACGGCGATGAGCACGCGACGCGCCCCGCTGACCCTGTCCGCCCTGGCCGCCACGGCCCTGCTCCTCGCCGGCTGCGGCGGCGAGGACGACCTGGCGTCCGGCACCCCGACGGTCACCGCACCGGCCACCACGCCCGCGGCACCCTCCCCCGGCTCCCCCGGCGGCACGCCGCAGCCGAGCGCCCCCGCGACCGGCTGCACCGGGACCGGCGGCGTGGCTCCCGCCACCGCGGCCACCGTCGGGACGATCGACCTCGACGGAGACGGCGCGGGCGACGAGCTGTGGATCGCGGACGACGCGGGCGCCCGCACCGTCGGCGTCACCACGGCGGGAGGGGCGACGCTCAGCCACCCGATCGACCTCGCCGGCCCCGCCGGCGCCACCGCGTTCGCGCTGCGCCCCGACCCTGCCGGGCCCGCGATGGTCCTGGTCTCCGACAACCGGGTCGCCGACCTCCTCGTCGTGCAGGACTGCGCGCTGGTCGACGCCACCGACACCCGCGGCGAGCCGTGGCAGTTCGACCAGGGCTTCGCCGGCCAGGGCACCGGCGTCGGCTGCGTCGACCTCGACGGCGACGGCACCCTCGACCTCGTCGGCCTGAACCTGGTGGACGACACCGTGACGCGCACCCGGATCCGGGTCGACGGGACCGTGGCGTCGGCCGGGGCGTCGGACCAGGTGTCCGCCGGCACCGACGCCGCGCGGGCGTCGGCCCGGGCGATCACCTGCGGCGACCGCACGCTGGCCGCCGACGGGGTGCACGAGCCCGCCTGAGGCGGCGCGGGTCGCCCGGCGTCGACGCCGGGGCCGGGCCCGGGGCGGCACCCCTACGATGGCGCGCATGCTCCGCATCGGCCTGGTGATCGACGACGGCCTCGACAAGCCGGACGGGGTGCAGCAGATCGTGCTCACGCTCGGTCGGCGGCTCGCCGCCCTCGGCCACGAGGTGCACTACCTCACCTCCACCACCGAGCGCACGGACCTGCCGCACCTGCACGTGCTGGGGCGCACCGTCTCCGTGCGGTTCAACGGCAACCGGCTGCGCAGCCCGCTGCCCGCCCGCCGCGGCGACGTCCGCCGGCTGCTCGCCGAGGTCCCGTTCGACGTCCTGCACGTCACCAT
The DNA here is from genome assembly GCF_007679345.1 of Cellulosimicrobium cellulans. GTDB lineage: Bacteria > Actinomycetota > Actinomycetes > Actinomycetales > Cellulomonadaceae > Cellulomonas > Cellulomonas cellulans_A. Next base: position 28,667 of record NZ_VEGH01000019.1, on the reverse strand, counting down.
GCCGTACAGCCCGCTCCTCGCCGGACGGGTGGTCTCCGCGGCGTCGCCGCGCACCGCCGTCGTCGGGCAGTTCGTGATCTACCCGCAGGACCGGGCGACCCGGTGGGGCATCCGGGCCCTCGGCCTCCTGGAGCGGCGGCGGCTGCGGCGGTTCGACGCGATCAGCGCGCTGTCCGAGGCGGCGCGGGAGTCCGTGCGGGAGGGCTACGGGCGGGACGACGCGCCGATCATCGGCGGTCCGGTGGAGCTGGGCGGGCCCGGTGGGCGGGTCGGGCCGGGCACGCCGGGCGGCACCGTGGAGCCGGGCGAGCCCGGGGACCCGGGCGGCCCCGGGGACCGCCCCGTGCGGATCGTGTTCCTCGGTCGGCTGGTCGAGCGCAAGGGGCCGCGCGAGCTGCTCGCCGCCGTCGCCGCGATGCCGGCCACCCGCCCGTGGACGCTCACCCTCGCCGGCCGCGGCCCCCTCCTGGAGGACCTGCGCGAGCGCGCCCGCGCCGCGGGGATCGCCGACCGGGTCGACTTCCCGGGCTTCGTCGCCGAGGAGGACAAGGCCGGCCTGCTCGCCGGCGCGGACGTCGTCGCCCTGCCGTCGACCGGCGGCGAGAGCTTCGGCATGTCGGTCGTCGAGGCCCTGGCCGACGCCGGCGGTGTCGTGCTCGCCGGCGACAACCCCGGCTACCGCACCCCGATGGCGGGCCTGGAGGACCAGCTCGTCGACCCCCGGGACACCGCGACGTTCGCCCGGACCCTGGCGCGCTGGGTCGACGACCCCGGGGCACGGGCGGCGGCCCGCGCGCCCCAGCGCGTCGCGGCGCAGCGGTTCGAGGCCGGCGAGATCACCGCCCGGACGCTGGCCTGGTACGAGGCGGCGATCGCCGCCCGCCGCTCCGGCGCCCGCGCCCCGCGCTGACGCGCACGCCCGCACGCCCGCCGCACCCCGCGCCCTCCTGCGCGCCTGGCGCCCTCCCCGCGCCCTCCGCGCGCGCACCCCGCGCCCTCCCCGCACGCATCTCGCCGAGTCTCCACTTCTCGCCTGTGTCCGACAGTCCCGGCACAGGCGACAAACGGAGACTCGGCGTCCGGGCCGCCGGGGGCGCCGGGGGACGCGCGACGGGGCGGCACCCCCGGAGGGTGCCGCCCCGTGAGGTGCGTGGTCAGACGATCGCGCGGGTCTGGGCCTCGTCGTGGTGACCGTGGCCGTTCTGCGCCGGGGTCGTCTTCTGGACCTGGAGCAGGAACTCGACGTTGCTCTTGGTCTCGCGGAGCTTGCCGAGCAGCAGCTCGATCGCCTGCTGCTGGTCGAGCGCCCCCATGACGCGGCGGAGCTTCCAGATGATCTTGAGCTCGTCCGGGGCGATGAGGATCTCCTCGCGGCGGGTGCCGGACGCGTTGACGTCCACCGCCGGGAAGATCCGCTTGTCCGCGAGCGACCGGGAGAGCCGGAGCTCCATGTTCCCGGTGCCCTTGAACTCCTCGAAGATGACCTCGTCCATCTTGGAGCCGGTCTCCACCAGCGCCGAGGCGAGGATCGTCAGCGAGCCGCCGTGCTCGATGTTGCGCGCGGCGCCGAAGAACCGCTTCGGCGGGTAGAGCGCCGAGGCGTCCACGCCGCCGGACAGGATGCGCCCGGAGGCCGGGGCCGCCAGGTTGTACGCGCGGGACAGCCGGGTCAGCGAGTCGAGCAGCACCACGACGTCCTGGCCGAGCTCGACCAGGCGCTTGGCGCGCTCGATCGCCAGCTCGGCAACCATGGTGTGGTCCGAGGCGGGGCGGTCGAAGGTCGAGGCGATGACCTCGCCCTTCACGGTCCGCTCCATGTCCGTGACCTCCTCGGGGCGCTCGTCGACGAGCACGACCATGAGGTGGACCTCGGGGTTGTTCGCGGTGATCGCGTTGGCGATCTGCTGCATGATGATCGTCTTGCCGGCCTTCGGGGGCGCGACGATGAGGCCGCGCTGGCCCTTGCCGATCGGGGCGACGATGTCGATGACCCGGGGCGTCAGGTGGTTCGACTCGTTCTCGAGGCGGAGCCGGTCCTGCGGGTACAGGGGCGTCAGCTTGGTGAACTCGGGGCGGGTGCGCGCCTGCTCGGGCGCCATCCCGTTGACGGTGTCGAGCCGCACGAGCGCGTTCGCCTTGTTCGGCCGGCCGGCGCCGCCCTGGCCCTGCGGCTCGCCCTCGCGGGGAGCGCGCACGGCACCGGTGATCGCGTCGCCGCGACGCAGGCCGGCCTTGCGGACCTGCGCGAGCGGCAGGTACACGTCGTTCGGGCCGGGCAGGTAGCCGCTGGTGCGGACGAAGGCGTAGGAGTCCAGCACGTCGAGGATGCCGGCGACCGGGACGAGGACGTCGTCCTCCGCGATCTCCACCTCCTCGTACGGCAGGTCGCCCACGCCGCCGCGCTGACCGCGCCCGCGCTTGCGGCCGTCGCGGTCGCGGTACCGGTCGCGCGAGCGCCGGCGGCGACCGCCGCGCTCGTCGTCGTCCTGGCCGGCGTCCTGCTCGGACGCCTGGCCGGCCGGACGCTGCTGGTCCTGCTGCGGGCGCTGGCGCTGGCCGTCGGGCTGCTGCTCGCGCCGCTCGCCACGCTCCGGGCGGTCGCCGCGCTCGCCCCCGGAGGTGGGGCCCTCGGGCAGCGTCACGTCGACCGTGGGCGCCCCCGCGCCGCGGCCCGCGCGACGGGAGCGGCGCTCGCCGGTGACGGTGCCGACCGCGTCGGCCGCGCGCGCGGCGCGGTCGTCCGCCTGGTGCCGGGAGTCGAGCGAGCGCTCGACGGCCTCGAGGCCGGCCAGCACGTCGACGACGCGCCCGCGCCCCTCGGCGGACCCGTCGGCGGCCGGGGCGGACGCCTCGGGCGCGGCGGCCTCGGCGCGCCCGGAGCGGCGGCGCTGCCCGCGGGGCGCGGCGTCGTCGGCCGGGGCGCTCGCGGCCGGCGCGGTGCGCTCGGACGGCGCGGTGCTCCCGGCCGGGGTGGTGCTCGCGGCCGGCGCGGTGGTCTCGGCGGCCGGCGCGGAGTCGGCGCGGCCCGCGTCGCGCGTCGCGGCACGGCGGGTGCGGCCCGCGGGGCGCTCGCCGCCGCCGGCGCGCTTGGCCTGGATGGCGTCGACCAGGTCGCTCTTGCGCATCCGGGACGTCCCGGTCACGCCGAGCTCGGCCGCCAGGGCCTGGAGCTCCGGCATGCGCATGGCGGACACGGCGCCACCACGGGCGGAGCCGCCGGAGGCGCTGCTCACGGCCGGCTCGATGGTGTCTGTCACGAAGGACCCTTCCCCCTCGTCGGGGACCGCCGCCCACGGTCGGGGCGCGCGGTCCGCGTCCGGCCCCGTCTCGGGGCCGTCGCGTCGGTGAAGCCGCACGGGTCGCGCCGATCGCGTCGACTCGCGTGGGCTGGATCGCTCCCGGGCTCGGATCTCCTGAGCGACGCTGCACCGGAAAGAGGCTGAGCGGATGTCAGGACGAGGCCCGGGGAACGGCGCCCAGCATACCACCGGGCCGCCTCGATCACGGCAGTCTCCGGGCCTCCGCGCCGGTGGTGTCGATCGCGAGCGGGACGATGCGCCAGCCGCCCATCACCCCGCCGAACACCTGCTGCAACGCGGCGTCCGCGTCGGTCGGCCGGCCGCCGTCCGCACCGGGCTCCCCGGCCGCGCGGGCCAGCACGAGCACCGTCGGACCCGCCCCCGAGACGACCGCCGCCACGCCCCGGGCGCGCAGCGCGTCCACGAGCGCCAGGCTCTCGGCCATGACCGGGCGGCGGTAGCCCTGGTGCAGCCGGTCCTCGGTCGCCGGGAGCAGCAGGTCCGGGCGGCGGCCGAGCGCCTCGACCAGCAGCGCCGCGCGGCCCGCCTGGAACGCGGCGTCGCCGTGCGGCACCTGCGCGGGCAGCACGCCCCGGGCGTGCGAGGTCGACAGCCGGGTCGACGGCACCACCGCGACGGGCGCGACGTCCGGGTGCACGGCCAGCCGTGCCGCGCGCACCGCGTCGTCGCCCTCCGACCAGGCCACCGTCGCGCCGCCGAGCAGCGCGGGCGCGGCGTTGTCGGGGTGACCCTCGAGCTCGGTCGCCAGCCGGAGCACGACGTCGTCGTCCAGCGACTCGGGCTCCGCGACCAGCGCCCGCGCGGCGAGCAGGCCCGCGACCACGGCGCCGGCCGACGACCCGAGGCCCCGCCCGTGCGGGATCCGGTTCCGGCACGTCAGGTGCAGTCCGGTCTGCGGTGCGCCGACGTGGTCGAGGGCGTGCCGCATCGCGCGGACGACGAGGTGGTCGTCGCCCGAGGGCACCTCGTCGGCGCCCTCCCCCACGACGTCGACCACGACGTCCGCCGAGCCGAGCGCGCGCACCTCGACCTCGTCGTGCAGCGCCAGAGCGAGGCCCAGCGCGTCGAAGCCCGGGCCGAGGTTCGCGCTCGTCGCCGGGACGCGCACCCGCGCCCGGTCGGCTCCCAGTCGCACGGCGAGCCTCAGCCGAGGCCGAGCGCGGTGGCGATCTCCACCACGTCCGGGCGCACCCGGGTGGTCTCGACCTCGGTGCCGTCCGCCGTGCGCAGCGCCCACTGCGGGTCCTTGAGGCCGTGCCCGGTGACGGTCACGACGATGCGCGCGCCCGCGGGCACGCGGCCCTCCTGCGCGAGCCGCAGGATCCCGGCGACGCCAGCGGCCGACGCCGGCTCGACGAACACGCCGACCTGCGAGGACAGCACGCGGTGCGCGTGCAGGATCTCGTCGTCCGTGACGGCCTCGATGAGGCCGCCGGACAGGTCGCGCGCGGCCTCGGCCTGCGTCCAGGACGCGGGGTTGCCGATCCGGATCGCGGTCGCGATCGTCTCGGGCTCCATGATCGGGTAGCCGTGCACGATCGGCGCGGCCCCGGCCGCCTGGAAGCCCCACATCGCCGGCGTGTGCGTCGCGACCGGGTCGAGGTCCGCCCCCGCGTCCAGGCCCGCGTACTCGCGGAAGCCCTTCCAGTACGCGGTGATGTTGCCGGCGTTGCCGACGGGCAGCGCGTGGATGTCGGGGGCGTCGCCCAGGGCGTCGACGATCTCGAACGCGCCGGTCTTCTGGCCCTCGATGCGGTCCGGGTTGACGGAGTTCACGAGCTCGACCGGGTACGCCTCCGCGAGCTTGCGCGCGGCGACCAGGCAGTCGTCGAAGTTGCCGTCGACCTGCAGCAGCGTCGCCCCGTGCGCGACCGCCTGGCTGAGCTTGCCCATCGCGATCTTGCCGTCCGGCACCAGCACGGCGCACACCATGCCCGCGGCGGTCGCGTACGCGGCGGCCGAGGCGGAGGTGTTGCCGGTGGACGCGCAGACGACGGCCTTCGCGCCGCGGCCGGCGGCGGCGGACATCGCCGTCGTCATGCCGCGGTCCTTGAACGACCCGGTCGGGTTCATCCCCTCGACCTTGACGAACACCTCGGCCCCGGTCAGCCGCGACAGCGCGGGCGCCTCGACCAGCGGCGTGCCGCCCTCGCCGAGGGTGACCACGCGCTGCTGGACGTGCGCGGGCAGGCGGTCGGCGTACTCGCGGATCACGCCGCGCCACTGGTGTGCCATCAGGCTCCCTCGACTCGCAGGACGGAGACGACCTCGCGGACGGAGCCGAGGTCGCGGATCGCGGCGACCGTCGCCGCGAGCGCGGCCTCCGGCGCCTCGTGCGTGGTGATGACCAGGCGGGCCACGCCGGGGGCGTCGCCGTCGGCGCCGGTCGCGTCGGCGGGCGCGGCGTCGGCGGGCGACTGCCGGACGGCCTCGATCGACACGCCGTGCTCGGCGAGCACCGCCGACACGTGCGCGAGCACGCCGGGCTTGTCGTCCACGTCGAGCCGCACCTGGTAGCGGGTGCGCGCCGACTCGGCCGGCAGCACGGGCAGCGCCGCGTACCAGGACTCCGCCGGGCCGCGTCCGCCGTGCACCCGGTGCCGCGCGGCCGACACGACGTCGCCGAGCACCGCGCTCGCCGTCGGGACGCCGCCCGCGCCGCGGCCGTAGAACATGAGCTCGCCTGCGGCCTCCGCCTCGACGAACACCGCGTTGAACGCACCGCGCACGCCCGCGAGGGGGTGGCTCAGCGGCACCAGCGCGGGGTGCACCCGCACCTGCACGCCCTCGGCGCCGTCCGCGGTCGCGCGACGGTCCGCGATGGCCAGCAGCTTGATCACGTGGCCGGTGCGCGCCGCCCACGCCACGTCGTCCGCCGTCACCTGCATGATCCCCTGGCGGTCGACGTCGTCGATCGAGACCCGGGTGTGGAACGCGAGCGAGGCGAGGATGGCGGCCTTCGCGGCGGCGTCGAAGCCCTCGACGTCGGCCGTCGGGTCGGCCTCCGCGTAGCCGAGCGCCTGCGCCTCGGCCACGGCGTCGGCGAGGTCGAGCCCCTCCGTCGCCATCCGGTCCAGCACGTAGTTGGTCGTGCCGTTCACGATGCCGAGCACGCGGTGCACGCGGTCGCCGGTCAGCGACTCCCGCACGGGGCGCACCAGCGGGATCGCGCCGGCCACGGCGGCCTCGAAGTACAGGTCCACGCCGGCGGCGTCCGCGGCCTGGTAGAGCGTCGGGCCGTCCTCGGCGAGCAGCGCCTTGTTCGCGGTGACGACCGCGGCACCGTGCTCGATCGCGCGGAGCAGCAGCCCGCGGGCCGGCTCGATTCCGCCGACGACCTCGACCACGACGTCCGCCTTCGCGACCAGCCCCTCGGCGTCGGCCGTGAGCAGCGCGCGGTCCACGACCGGGTCGCGCGGCGCCTCGACGTCGCGCACGGCCACCCCGACGACCTCCAGCGGCGCCCCGACCCGCGCGGCGAGGTCGGACGCCTGCGTCGTGAGCAGCCGGACGACCTCCGTGCCGACGACGCCGCAGCCGAGCAGCGCGACGCGCACCGCGGGGCGGGCGGTCGCGCCCGGGGCGGGCGAGGTGGGGCTGACGGACTCGTCGCGTGCGGTCACCGCGTGCACCTTCCGATCACGCCCGGTCGGATCCGGGCCTGCTGGGGTGGGGTCCGGCGCAGGGGCGCCCGACCGGACCACAGGATAGGGGCGCCGCATCGGCGGGCCGCCCGGTATCCACACCGTGGGCGTGGCGGTCCGGCGGGCAGATGCCCGTCAGGTCTCCGGCTCCGGTCGAGCCACGAGCGCAGAGCACCCAGCCCGGACCCGGTCACCCACGCAACGCCGTGCCTGCCGCGCGGTGCGAAGCGTCCCCGAGCGCGAGCGCGGCGGTCAGCCCAGGTCGAGCGCCAGCAGGTCGTCCTCGGTCTCGCGCCGCACGAGCACCCGCGTCGCCCCGTCCCGCACGGCGACCACCGGCGGCCGCGGCACGTGGTTGTAGTTGGACGCCATCGACCGCCCGTACGCCCCGGTCGCGGCGACCGCGAGCAGGTCCCCGGCGGCCACGTCGGCGGGCAGCTGCACCTCGTGCACGACGATGTCGCCGCTCTCGCAGTGCTTGCCGACCACCCGCGCGAGCACCGTCTCGGCGACACCCTCCCGGGACACGATCGCCGCGTGGTAGTGCGCGCCGTACAGCGCCGGGCGGATGTTGTCGCTCATCCCGCCGTCGACGGAGACGTACAGCCGGGACCGGCCGTCGTCGAGCGACACCGGCTTCACGGTGCCGACCGTGTACAGCGTGAGCGTCGTGGGACCGACGATCGCGCGCCCCGGCTCGAACGACAACCGCGGCAGCGGCGTGCCGAGCGCGGCGCAGGTCGCGTCGACCGCCGCGGCGATCTCCTTCGCGATCCGGTCGACGTCGAGCGGCACCTCGCCGGGCAGGTAGGCGATGCCGAACCCGCCGCCGAGGTCGACCTCCGGCACCAGGTACCCGGTCCGCGCGGCCAGGTCGGCGCGCAGCCCGAGCACCGACTGCGCGGCGACCGCGAACCCCGCGGGGTCGAGGATCTGCGAGCCGATGTGCGAGTGGATGCCGAGCAGCCGCAGCTCGGGGTGCCGCAGCACCAGCTGCAGCGCGGTGAGCGCCGGGCTGTCGCCGCCGTCGGCGGGCGTCGCGACGGACAGGCCGAACTTCTGGTCCTCGTGCGCGGTCGAGATGTACTCGTGGCCGCCCGCGTGCACGCCGGTCGTGACCCGGACCATCACAGGAGCCGGCTCGGCGCCGGCGCCGCGCGCCCGGACGGCGGCGGCGACGCGCTCGACCTCGCCGAGCGAGTCGACGATGATCCGCCCCACCCCGGCGTCGATCGCCCGGGCGATCTCCGCGTCCGACTTGTTGTTGCCGTGCAGGCCGAGGTCCGCGCCCGGCACGCCGGCCCGCAGCGCGACGGCGAGCTCGCCGCCCGTCGAGGTGTCGACCCGCAGGCCCTCCTCGTGCGCCCACCGCGCGACGGCGACGGACAGGAACGCCTTGCCCGCGTAGTAGACGTCGACGCCGGCGCCGACCTCCGTGAACGCGGCCTCGAACGCGGTCCGCAGCGCCCGGGCGCGCGCCCGGAAGTCGGCCTCGTCCAGCACGTACGCCGGCGTGCCCTGCTCCGCCGCGAGGTCGCGCAGGTCCACCCCCGCGACGCGCACGGCCCCGTCGGCGCCGCGGCCAGCGGAGGCGGGCCAGGGCAGGCCGAGCGGGGCCGGCGCGGCGGTCGGGCCGCCGGTCACATGCGCTCCGGGGCGCTCACGCCGAGCAGCGCCAGCCCGTTCGCGAGCACCTGGCGGGTCGCGTCGTTGAGCCACAGCCGGGTGCGGTGCACGTCGGACACCTCCTCGTCGCCGAACGGCAGGACGCGGCGCTGGTCGTACCACTTGTGGTACGCCCCGGCGAGCTCCTCCAGGTACCGGGCGACGCGGTGCGGCTCGCGCAGCTCGGCCGCCTGGGCGACGATCCGCGGCAGCTCGGCGATCTTGCCCAGGAGCGCCGACTCCGTCGGGTGGTCGAGCAGCGACGCGTCGAAGCCGTCCTCGCGGCGCACCCCGGCGTCGGCGGCGTTGCGGCCGACCGCGCAGGTGCGGGCGTGCGCGTACTGCACGTAGAACACCGGGTTCTCGTTCTTCGCGCTCGCGAGCAGGTCGAGGTCGAGGTCGATCGACGAGTCCGCGGACGACCGGGCGAGCGAGTAGCGGGCGGCGTCGACGCCGACGGCGTCCACCAGGTCCTCCAGCGTGACGACGGTGCCCGCGCGCTTGCTCATGCGCATCGGCTGGCCGTCCTTGAGCAGGTTGACCATCTGCCCGATGAGGATCTCCAGGTTGACGCCCGGGGTGTCGCCGAACGCGGCGCACATGGCCATCATCCGGCCGATGTACCCGTGGTGGTCCGCGCCGAGCATGATGATGACGCGGTCGAAGCCCCGCTCGCGCTTGTCCAGGTAGTACGCCAGGTCGCCCGCGATGTACGCGGCGTCCCCGTCGGACTTGATGATGACCCGGTCCTTGTCGTCGCCGAAGTCGGTGGTGCGCAGCCAGGTGGCACCGTCCGCCTCGAAGATGTGGCCGTTCTCGCGCAGCCGGGCGACGGCGCGGTCGACGGCGCCGGTCTCGTGCAGCGTGTCCTCGTGGAAGTACACGTCGAAGTCGACGCCGAAGTCGTGCAGCGCCTGCTTGATCTCGCCGAACATGAGGTCGACGCCCCGCGCACGGAACGCCTCCTGCGCCTCGGGGTCGGGCAGCGTGCGCGGGTCGGGCTCGCCGGCCGCGGCGGCCTGGGCGATCACGGCGTCGGCGATGTCGGCGATGTACTGGCCGCCGTAGCCGTCCTCCGGCGCCTCCTCGCCCCGCGCGCGGGCGAGCAGCGAGCGGGCGAACCGGTCGATCTGCGCGCCGTGGTCGTTGAAGTAGTACTCCCGGCCGACGCGCGCACCGGACGCCTCCAGCACCCGCGCCAGGCTGTCGCCCACCGCGGCCCAGCGCACGCCGCCGATGTGGATCGGGCCGGTCGGGTTCGCGGAGACGAACTCGAGGTTGATCGACTCGCCGGCCAGCGTCTCGTTGCGGCCGTATGCCGGACCGGCCTCGACCACCGAGCGCGCGAGCCCGCCCGCCGCGGCGGCGTCGAGCGTGATGTTGAGGAAGCCGGGCCCGGCCACGTCGACCTTCGCGACGCCCGGCGCGTCCGCCAGCCGGCGGGCGAGCTCCTCGGCGAAGGCGCGCGGGTTGGTCCCGGCCTTCTTCGCGAGCTGCAGCGCGACGTTGGTCGCCCAGTCGCCGTGCTCGCGCTGCCGGGGTCGCTCCACGTGCACGGTGGCGGGCAGGTCGGCGGCGTCCAGGGCGAAGGTCCCGTCGGCGACGGCGCCCGCGAGGGCGGCGCGCAGGGACTCGGAGAGCTCAGCGGGGGTCACCGGACAAGCGTATAGACACAGGGGCGTTCCCCCGACCGCGACAGCGCCCCCGGCTCAGGCTGCGTCTGCGGTACCCGCCTGTCCGCCGGCCGGCCGCCGCGGCCCCCAGGTGTCCTCCAGCATCACCGGCCGGCACGCCACCGTCGCGGCGCCGAGCAGCACCACCAGCGTCCCCAGCAGGAACAGCAGCGCCGCCGTCCACGTCCCGGTCGCGTCGTACAGCGCGCCGACCAGCAGCGGCCCGGTCCCGGCGATCGCGTACCCGACCCCCTGCGTGAACCCGGACAGCGAGGCCGCGCCCGCCGACGTCCGCGTGCGCAGGTTGATCAGCGCCAGCAGCACCGGGAACGCGCCCGGCCCGATCCCGCCGAGCAGCACCCACAGCCACACCGGCCCGCCCGGGGACACCAGCAGGCCGACGTACGACACCGCCCAGCAGGTCACGAACACCACGACCAGCCCGATGGGGTTCCGCATCCGGGCGGCGGCGATCGGCGCGATCAGCGCGGGCGGCAGGCCGAGGATCGCGAACACCGACAGCCACACCCCGGCGGCGTGCGCCGACGTCCCGCCGTCGACCAGGATCTGCGGCAGCCAGGCGAACATCACGTACGAGTCGAGCGAGTTCATCGCGAACGTGATCGCCATGCCCCACGCGAGCGGGCTGCGCCACACCCGGCCGCCCGACCGGTGCCGTGACGTCAGCGCGGGCGTCGTCGCCGGCGCCCGGCGCAGCAGGCCGGACAGGTGCGCCCGCGCGGCCGTGGACCGGACGATCACCACGACCCACGGCACCGCCGCCAGCACGCCGACCACCGCCCACACCGACAGCGCCGTCCGCCAGCCCAGGCGCTCCGCCACCGGCAGCGCCAGCAGCGCGGGGAGCGCCGTGCTGAACGACATCGTCACCGAGTAGATCGAGGTGACCACGCCGATCCGGTCCGGGAAGTACCGCTTCACCACCGGCGGGAGCAGCACGTTGCCCATGCCCATGCCGGCCAGCGCGATGACCGACCAGCCGAGGAACCCCGTCGCCGACGTCGACGCGGACCGCACGACCTCGCCGGTGACCGACAGCAGCATCGCCGCGACCAGCAGCGGCTCCAGCCCGACCCGGCGCGCGAGCACCGGGGTGAGCGAGCCGAACGCCGCGAACGACGCCACCGGGATCGTGCCGAGCAGGCCCGCCTCGGTCGGCGACAGCGCCACGTCGGCGCGCACCAGGTCGAGGATCGGCGACACCGACGCCACCGCGATCCGCAGGTTCAGCGCGACCAGCACCACCCCGAGGAGCACGACGCGGCGGCCGCGCCAGGGTGCGGCGGATCCGGCGGACGGGGCGGTGGACGACATGCGGCCTCGGTTCTGCACGGGAGACTGCGCGCGTCGGCGGGCGCTGGCGGACGGGTGCCCCGGTCGTGTTGAATCGCGGCACAACTGACCAGGGAGACTACCCCGCATGACGCGACGCACCGGACTCATCGACGCGACGGTGGCGCAGCTCCGAGCGCGCATCACCTCGGGCGACTGGCCGGTCGGCACCCGCATCCCGCCGGAGCCCGCGCTGGTCGAGCTGCTCGGGGTCGGCCGCAACACCGTCCGCGAGGCGGTCCAGTCGCTCGTGCACGCCGGGCTCGTCGAGCGGCGGCAGGGCTCGGGCACCTACGTGCTGTCCACGTCCGAGCTCGCCGTCAGCATGGGCCGGCAGATCGCGGACGCCCGGCAGCGGGACGTGATCGAGGTCCGGCGCAGCCTGGAGGTCGAGGCCGCCCGGCTCGCCGCCCGCCGCCGCACCACCGCCGACGTCGCGACCATCACGCGCCTGCGCGACCAGCGCGCCGAGGCGTACCGGTCGGGCGCGCTCGACCGGATGGTCGCGGCCGACCTGGCGCTGCACCGCGCGATCGCCCGGGCGGCACGGAACCCGGTGCTCCTGTCGCTCTACGAGAACCTGATCGACGCGATCACCGACAACATCCGGTTCAACTTCGCGCAGATCCTGCAGGACGGCGACAACCACGACGGGCTCGTCGAGGCGATCGCGGCCGGGGACGACGCGCGCGCGGTGGCGGAGACCAGCGTCTACCTCTCGGGGCTGCTCGGGGAGGACTGAGAGCCTGGTAGTCTCGTGCACCGCGCCGCTGGTTCGCCGGTCGGCGTGCGGCGGTACCCCGCCCTCGTAGCTCAGTGGATAGAGCGTCTGCCTCCGGAGCAGAAGGTCGTAGGTTCGAATCCTATCGAGGGCACCATCTGACCTGCGGGTCTGCGCCCCCGTGTCACACACGTGTCACGGGGGCGTTTGCGTTCTATCAGGCGGTGCCGCATGGAGGGGGCTCAGTGCAGGTGGGCAGGGTCGTCGCGTCTCATGAAGAGGCGGGACCGCACACCGTGCGCTCCGCCAGCCAGCTGCCGGCCAGCGCGGGGGTGCTCCGGTGCCTGGTGTGATGCTGGCCTACGTTGATGAGACCGGCGATACAGGATCAGTGACGGAGACCAAGGGCGCCACCAAGTGCTACGGCTTGGGTTGCGTACTGGTCCCCGTGGATCACTGGCCCGCCGCGTTCAACGGGCTCACTGAACTGCGCCAGGCACTCCGCCACGCCTACCGGTTGCCCGTCCGCGCGGAGGTGAAGGCGAACTACCTCATCCGCGGCGGAGGACCTATTCGGCCCCTGGGGCTGTCCCCGAGGGAGCGCCACCTCATCTACCGAGCACACCTGCGCTCACTGCATGACCTCAGCATGCGCGCCTTCTCGATCGTGATCGACAAGGAGCAGGCCGGCATCTCGGGCCGCGAATGCCTCGAGATGGCATGGCAGACGCTGCTGCAGCGCCTCGAGCGACTCTCCACGTCCGAGGGCGTCGCGATCATGGTCGTCCACGACGCGGGCGAGAACGACGAGATCCGGAAGTACTTCCGGAAGGCTCGCCGCTTCCTCACCGCAGGCCGAGCCGCCGGCGGCGGAGGCTTCCAGTTCGCCGCAGACCGGTTCATCGACGATCCGACCCCTCGGGACTCGGCCGCGTCGTACTTCATCCAGATGGCTGACCTCGTCGCCTACGCCGGATGGCGCACGTATCAGCGTCCGGGTCGAGGCGTCGCGGCGGTGGTGCCGCACGACATGTGGGACGAGCTCGGGGCTGCCAACCACCGCGTCGTGAACTACCTCAAGCCGAACGGCTCCGTCCCCGGAGTGGTCCTCCGGACACGCTAAAGCCCCCCGGACGCACTCTCTGGCGTCGCGGGGGGCCGGGAAGCACCTACCCCGAGCAGAGGCTCGGATCAGCGCTTACCCGACACCCTACCCACGTGGAACCGGTCGCGCAGTGACCTGCTCAACATTCGCACCTGCGTGTTGTCGGCCAGGAGTCGGTCCCCGATGGGGTACGCCAGGCGTATGCCACGACTCACCCCGCAGCAGCTCGTCTACACCCGCGAGGAGGCGGCTCAGGCGCTTCGCACCTCCAAGGACCGCATCGACAAGGCGATCCACTCCGGGCAGCTGCAGGCCAAGCAGCTTGGCCGCCGGATCGTCATCCCGGCCAAAGCGCTCGAGAAGTACCTCGACGAGCTCCCCGACGCCTAGAGCCCTGCAGCACGGCGGCGTGCAGCCGTCGGCCGCCGCCGCCGTCACGCTCGCCGTCCTCACCATCGTGTTCGCCGACCGGTACCCCGGCGCCTGGATCGCGCTCTGGGCCGTCTGGGCCGCGACCACGGCGGCCGCGGTCACCAACGCCGCGCGGAGGGCCGGCTGATGCCGCGCCCCGGCCCGCGCCGCGAGCTCGTCGGCGCCAAGATTCTGCCCGACACCGTCGCGCGCCTCGACGCGAACGCGGTCGCCGGCGCCGGTAGCCGCTCGGACGTCGCGCGCCTTGGGATCGAGCTCGCCGCAGCTGGCATCGTCAACCGCCGACCCGGACTGTGCCACCTGCACAACCAGCGGGAGGACGCGATGTTCGTCCTCGTGCTGCCGAACGACGACGAGTGGTGGTTTTGCGAGACCACGCAGCGGCTCACCCAAGGTACGGCGGTGCCGTAGGGCCCAGACGTCACCCGAACGGCTGGTGCGCTGGTGCGCACGAGAGTGAGATCGTCAGCGCCGACTCGGATTCAGCGATGCTGCTCCCGATCTAGGGCATGACGAGCAAGGGGGCGCAGGTACCGCATGGCTGACGACAATCGGTTCCTCCTGGTCGTCCTGTCGATCACTAGGGTGGCAGGATGGCTGATCCTTGCCGGTGCGGCGTGGCTCGTGATTCACGAGCTCCGTCCCCTGGTCGAACTGGTGGCCGGCCGGGAGACGCTCGTCAGCGTGAGTCTGTCGACGACGATCAGCGTCGGCCTGAACGTTGCAGGCCTGGCGGCGATCATGAAGCTCCGCTCGGACAACACGAAGTTGCGGGGCGAACTACAGCAGCGTAAGTCGCAGAAGCGCATCAGTTCACAGCGAAATCAGCGCGCTCGGCCCAAGAAGTAGCCGTAGAGTCGAACCGATCAGACACTCCGGGGGTGTGGTAGATGGATGTCGGACAACTGTGGTCCCTGTTCGCGATCCTCTTCAGCGTGGTCTTCGCGGGGACTCTTGTGTTCGTGGTCGTCCCGGAGATCGCCAGGAACCGCCTCACCCTCCGAGGTGCGGCGGTACTCGATGCGATTGCCGAGCTCGAAGACCTGAGGCTCACGCGGGTCGAGCGCGGCGCGCTTACCAACCTCGGTGACCGGGGCCGGCGTCTCATCCAGATCGGGGCTCCGCCCGCGAGCTTCGTGGTTGCCGGCGCCGCGGTGTATCGGCGTCAGCACCGACGTGGTTCGCACGTGGATGAACTGGATCCGGTGTGGGCGGCGTTCGAAGCGAGCGACGACTGTCCCAACCGAACCGCAATCGAGAACCTCGAGAGGGAGCTCGTTCGGGAGACGTTCCGAGCCACTGTGTTCTGCGGCAGGTTCTGGCTCATCTTGTGGCCCGCTTGGCTAGTCATCCGGCACGCGTTCGCCGCCACGGCACAGCCCGTTGCGACCACCGCCTCCGAAGCGCGCGTGGAGTTCGCGGTCTTCGAGGCGCTGGAGATCAAGTCGCGCGCGCTGGTCCCCGCGTAGCCGCCCTCACTGCCGTATACCCCTTCGCGACAGCGCCCCCGCCCTCCCGGAGGAGGACGGGGGCGCTGTCGTGTGCGGGTGTCGCTACTCCCCGCCTCTGGGGTGGCATCGCCGGCGCCGTCCTGGCTGCGCACCCGAGGACCCGCTCCGTACAGGCACGGCTCGGTGATGACGGTGACCGCGTGCGTCCCTCCAGGGGTACGCACTGAACGCGTACCTCTCGTCGGGGCCCAGGCACCGGGTCTTCTTCTCGGCGTGGACGACCACCGATCTGTGAGACTGTCTCTCCCTCTCGCGCGCGCGTGCGCGCGACCCCCCTCAGCAACCCCGGGGAGAGAGGACGGCTCCCCCCGGCAGTCGGCCCCCCACGGGCCTGACCGGCTTTTTTGGGGGCGAGGACGTGCCGGCAGCAACATACCGCCAGCACGTCCTCGCCGTTGCGCCCGAGTGCGTGGTGCTCGTCCGAAGCTCGCTCTCGGGCATGTGCGGCGCCCGGCTCCCAACCGAACCGGGCGCCACGTTCAGGCCGCCCGCCCCGAGATCTTGGCCTCGACCTCGCTGGGGGTATTGAGCCGCAGCCCGCCGGCGGCGAGGGCGAACCAGTCGATGCCCCCCTGGGTGCGCTGCTCGATGTGGTAGCCGCCGTTGTCGGACCAGATCTCGCCAGCTGCGAAGTAGGCCGAGAGGTCGGGCGGGTCGCCGATGGCGCGGTTGCGCGGGTCAAGCGGTGTCGCGATGTCAAGGGCAGCGAGCAGGTCGCGCAGGCCGCGCTCGATGCGGACGAGTGCACGCCATGCAGGCCGGGTCTCGCGGAGCGCACGAACGGCGTCGGGGTTGTCCATGTCGATGACGTCGTTGGCGGTCGTGTTGTAGGTGAACCCGAACTCCTGGACGGCCGTGACCATCACGTCGGCGGCCATGTCGAAGTCGCCGCGGACCTCGGCGATCAGGTCGGGCACGCGGCCTCGGACGTCGGCGAGCAGCTCGACCACAAGCGCCCGCTTGAACGTCTCGAAGCCTGCCTCCGCACCGACAGGCGGTGACATCTGCAGAGGAGCGTGGGAGACGTGCGCGCGCCACGAGCGCTGGATGATGTTCTCGGCGACATGATCGTCGGTGAGGCTCAGGACGCTGCCGGCCTCCTGGTCGACGAAGGCCTGGCCAGCCAGCAGAAGTTGCTCGGCGCGAGCGATCGAGTCGGGAACGGTCGCTCCGAACTGTTCGATGGCAGCGCGGAGAGTGCTGATGCGTCCGACGTGGAACTCGGGACGGTAGTCGGACTCGAGCCATCCGTTCATGCGGGAATCTCCTGGACCAGGTCGACTGCCCGGAGGTGCTCGAGGCAGTCCGGACGGGTGTTGGTGGGGATGAGCGCGCCGCGCTCGAGGTAGGCCCTCCCGCCGCCGATGAGGTCGACGATGACCATGCTGCCAACGACCTGGTAGCGGGTTCGGGGAGCGATGGCGTAGGGCTGAGCCTGATGAGTCGTGGTGGGCAGTCCCATGGCTCAGGCGACCTTGGTGCCGTAGATAGCGGTGTAGAGCTGGTCCTCGGTCTGCGTGGTGAGGGCCACGGAGCACGTGGGCCGCCTCGCGGCGGGCTCGCCGTAGATCGCCCGGTAGATCGCGTCCTCGGAGCTCGCGGCTCGGGAAGGAGTGGTGCGCCCCGCGGTCGTCGCGGGATGCGCCGAGGGTTCCGCTTCGGCGCGTTCGGCCTTCTCCGTGAGTGACGCGGCGATCGCTACGTTCAACGTGGTGGGGTTGTCGACGGCGGCCGCGCGTGCGCGCGCAGCGCGCTCGGCGAGGGTGAGGGTGCTGCGGGTCATGGTTCCTCCATGAGCGGTGTAGGTGCACGCGGGCCGCTGGCCTGGGGCGTGTCCTCCGCTGGAGGTGAGGGCTCGGACTCGGGCACCACGGGTGCGGTCGAGTCCGGCGCCTTCGAGTTTACCCTGAAGAGATGTGGTTTGCGGCGTCGTAGGTCACCGATTCGAAGGGTGAACTCGCGGACGTTGAGAGAGCCGTCGGGGCTCGTGATGGCGTCCATGCCGATGAAGGCGTGGAAGTCGTCGACGTCGGTCAGTTGCTCCTGGAGGAGAACGGTGACGATGACGCGGTTCTGCTCGGCGATGATCTCGCGAGCACGGCGCAGCTCCACGCGTTGGCGTGCGGCCTGCCGCGAGGCGCGCAGCGCACCGGTCTGCCCGGCCCGGGTCGTCGTTCCGGAGGCGGCGACAGCCGAGGTCGCGACGCCGTGCGGGTGGAGCTTCGGGGCGTAGGTGTCATCCATCGCGCACCCTCAACTCGTGCGGTTGTTGGCGACCACGGAGGCAGTGAGGGCGACACCCGCGCCGGTCGCCGCGCCGCCCGAGCTCCACCCGCCGAGGTCGTTCCCGACGACGAGCACACTGTCGACCGTCGTGTACTCACCCCACTGCTGACCCCATGCGGTGCACCCCGTCATAGTGAGCCGGCCGGCGCCGTTGTAGACGGCCGCGTTGTGGTCCGCGCCGGCCACCGCGTTCTGGCCGTTGCTCTTGAACAGGACGCCCGAGACGTTCGTTCGGCCAGCGGCGGTGTAGATACCGCAGTCGGCGTTCGCGACGATGAATCCCCCGCTGATGCCGACGTCGGTGTTGTTCGCGCTGATGACGATGCCGTGTCCGACACCGGATGCGGGCGTTCCGAAGGCCGGGCCCGTCGTCCGGGACCCCGACAGCTCGATGAACGGCGCGATGATGATGTGGTTGCCGCCGTAGGTGTCCAGGGCGATCTCCCCGCCGTTGGCGCACCCGTCCTCGCCGATGAACGCGTTGGCAACACGAATGTCGTTGATCGGTCGGCCGGCGCGACCCTCGAACGAGAGTCCGGATCCGGTGCACGCGAACGTCGCGACGTTCGTCCACTGCCCGAGCGTGATCTGCGGGGCGCCCGTGGTCTGGGAGTAGACGCGGAACCCGGCTCCAGCGGCGCGCTGGACGAGGATATTCGTCAGCTGCCACTGGCACGCGCCGTTGTCGTTGTTGTTCGTGATGAAGACGCCGTCGGAGTTGCACACGTCGACGATCACGTTGCGGACCTCGGCCCAGGTCGCAGGGCCGAGATAGAGCGCACGGAAGTGCTGGTAGAGGAACACGTCCCGGATGGTCATGTGGTTCGCGGCCCCGGTGTTCGAGAACACGTAGATTGCGGCCCCGGAGGTCGCGACGGACGGCCGCCTGACCGTCATCACTGCCACCGTCGTGCGCGTAGCAGTGAGGGCGATCTCGATCGTGTTGCCGGTTGTCCCGGAGTGGACGATCTCCGTGGCGCCCATCCCGGTTCCGATGAGGGACACGTTGGCGCTGGCGATCGTGAGGCCGGCGTCGATCAGGTAGCTGCCGCGCGGGAGGTACACGAGGCCGCCGCCGGCGGTCGAGGCGGCGTCGATCGCGGCCTGGATCGCGGCGCGGTCGTTCGTCGACCCGTTCCCGACGGCGCCGAAGTCGCGGACGTTCAGGAACAGCGCGCCGGCGCGGACCACGCCGCGCCCGGAGCCGTCGACCGCGGTCGCGTACCGGCCGTCGAGCGCGGTGCGCGTCGCCGAGGACGTCCCGACCAGCGTGGCGACCTGCGCGTCGGTCGGGGCCTGGGCGTCCTCGGCGGCCTGCCTCGCCTCATCGGTGTACACGGCCACCTGGTCTCGAAGCTCGCGGTACTTGGCCTCCCGCGCGTTGAGTGTTGTGGCGGCCAGTGGAGTCGAGGGGTCCCCGATCCCCGTGCGGGGGTCGTAGTCCTTCCAGAAGGTGCCGAAGTCTTCGAACATCTCGGTGCTCATCACGCCTCCGCGTGGGTGTCGAGGGAACGGGCGGTGTGGGTCTGTCAGTTGTCCCTGTGCCGGGTGAGGCGGACGGCCCCGCAGGTGGGGCACGTCAGGACATAGAAGCCGCGGATGCTGGCGGGCCGAGAGGTCCAGCCGGGCATCGTGCAGCCATGGCGGTGCTCGAATCCGTGAGCGTCGAGCTGAGGTGCGCGGTTCATCGGCCGGCCACCACGACTCGGGCGGCTGCCTCCAGGTCTGCTCCGCGCCCGATGCAAGCGGCGCCGCGGGCGTGGAATGCGGGCTCGAGGATGTCGAGCACGGTCTCGTCGTGGTGGAGCTCAGTCATGCGGCACCTCGTGTGCTGAGTCGGGAAGCCGCGAGGAGGATCGCCTCGCGAGTGGTTGCGTCGGGCTGCTCGCGTCGCGCCGCGGCGATCAGGTCTCCCGCAAGAGCCCCTGCACGGTTCAGTGCTTCTCTCGCGGCGGCATAGTCGTCATCGCCTTGCGAGTGCTTCGTGCCCTGGTGAGGTGTGGGAGAAGGCGCTGATCTTCCTGTCCTGTCTCCTGTACCTGGTTCCTCCTCCTCCTTGGAGGGGTCTGAGGTGTCCCCCAGTCCGGACCTCCTAGACCCCCCTCTAGCGGGGTCTGAGATGACCCCCTCCGAGGGGTCTGAGGTGACCCCCACTGCGGTCCTGGCCGGTCGGCGTGAGGGGTCTGAGGTGTCCCCCAGTCGGCCGGCGAGATGGAGGTGGTACTCGGCGTTTCGACCGGAGAAGGCGCGACCGTCTCTGGTGAGGAGGCCGGACATCTCGAGCTCCTTCACGAGACGCCGAACATGCCGCCGTGCGCTCTCGCGCCTGGGCATGCCCTCTGAGACGTCCGCGAGGGGGTATCCGATGGCCTGTGCGAGCAGTTCCCAGCCGGCGAAGTACCGCGGTGGGTCATCGTCGTCCTTGGCGGTGACCGCCATCCTGACGAGGATGAGTCGCGCGGGAGCGGGAAGGGTTGCCTGCTCGGCGGCCACGAACGCCCTCAGGACGTTGGTGGCTCCCACCCGCTCAGGCTGCGGCGACCGGGTGCAGCAGCGCGTCGACGTCGGTGCGGCGGATCCGGATGGCCTTGGCGCCGACCTTGACGGCGGGGAGGTCGCCGCAGGCGATGCGCTCGCGGACGAAGCGCTCGGTGACGCTGAGGGTGCGGGCGACGGCGGCGACGGTGACGAACTCGGGGCCGTCGTCAGCGGGGCGGGGGTGTGCAAGCATGGGCGTGCCTCTCTAGCCGGAGGTTGCGGCCCCCTCCCGTCAGTTGGCGCTGACGGAATGCGAGGGGGCCGCTTTCGTTGTGGTGGCGGGTAGCGATTCCGCTTGCATGAACCATAAGTCCGCATGGGGTGTCTCGGTACCGACGGTTGACGCGACGGTGCTGGTCAGAGCGCTAGGCGCCTATCACCCTGGCGTGCTGGCGTCTACACAAGGCCTGACAACTGGACACCGAGGAACCGAGCGCTGACCTCGCGCCTTGCGGGGGTGCACGTGACAAGTGGACACCGCGTTGTCTACACATCGAGGCCCGCGCGCCTACCAGACCCCCGGCGGGTACGTTCACCCGAACGGAGTAGTCAGAGTCGACTTGCTCGGGCCGAGTTCGCCCGTGTCCGCAGCGCCTGCGGGGTCGACGATGTCGGCAGCCTGCAGGATCATGCGGGCGACGAGACGAGCCTCAGAGGGCGTCGCGGCCTGCATGTTGTAGCTGATGTTGACCGTCGCCCACGGCGAGAGTGGGTTCACCTTCGGACCGATCTCGTGGCGGATCCAGATCCGGTCGGAGTCGTCGATCCGGTTGAGAGCCTCGTGCCAGACCGCCTTCACGAGAAGCGAGTGTCGGTGCTCCTCCGCGCCGGGAGACCACACGGCGTGGTCGGTGCACCAGGCGGGGTGCTGGGTCGTGTCGGTGGTGCGTGCGATGATGTCGTTCATGGGGATGACCTGCTCCAACAGGTTGTCACCTAGGCCTCGTTCGGTGCTCCAACACCGGGCGAGGCCGCTGTCGTTGGAGGGTACGCGCTTAGCGAGTACCCTCCGCGTCGCTACCCATCACCTCCTGTGGCGAGTCGCGAGAGCGCGTCGGCGATGACGCGGTCACGGTCCGCGGCGGCGTGCTGGTAGCGCATCGCCATCGCGGGGGTCGTGTGCCCGAGCCGGGCCATGAGCTCGGCGATGGTCGCGCCGGACGCGGCCGCGAGCACGGCGCCGGTGTGGCGCAGTCCGTGGAACGTCAGGTCCGGGCGGCCGGCGGCGCGGCAGGCGCGCTTGAACGGGCCGCGGAAGCGGTGCGGTGAGAGGTGCTCGTCGGTCCCGGGCTCGGCTGGGAACAGCAGTGGGTCCGGCGGACGGACGGACTCCGGTGAGCGGAGACCCTTGAGGTGCTGCTCAAGCAGCGGCACCAGGTGAGGCGGGATCGCGACGTCACGGCTCCCGGCTTCGGTCTTGGGGGTGTCGATCAGCGCGCGTCCGGTCTGCCAGTTGGCGGCTCTGCGGATCCGCAGGACGCGGTCAGCCAGGCTGACGTCACCAGTTCGCAGCTCGGACACCTCCCCGAACCGCAGGGCGCACCAGGCGGCGAGGAGGACCATCGGTCGCAGCCTCTCTTCGACGTTCGCGACGATGACCTCGAGCTCGGGGATCGACGCCGGCCGGATGGTCTTCGCGCGGCGCACGGATCCGGCTCCCTCGACACGGCACGGGTTCGTCGGGATCAGGTCGTCCCGGACCGCGGTGTTCAGGATGGTGCGCAGGAGCGCGTACACGTGCGCGCGCTCGGTGGGGCGGTCGGGCAGCAGCGTCGAGTGCCACTCGCGCACGGCGCCTGGGGTGATGTCGGGGAGGCGCACGTCGCCCCACTGTGGGAGGAGGGCGCGGTCAAGCTGGCCGCGGTACAGGGCGCGCGTCGACGTCTTGAGCGTGCGACCGGCGAGCCAGGCGTCTGCATACTCGCCGAACGTGGTGCGGGTGGCGGTGGGGTTGATCTTGCCCTCGGCGATGAGGGTCTGCTGCTTCGCGAGCCAGGTCTCGCCGGCGCGCTTCGTGTCGAACGTGGCGGGGGCGTTGACCCACTGCTGTTCCGCGCCGGGTGCGGTGTACCGGGCCTGCCATCGCCCGGAGGGCAGCTTGCGCACCTGCCCGAAGCCCCGTCGACCAGCCATGCCCTGCCCCTCGTGTCACTACCGTGTCACCTCGTAGTGACACGTTGTTGATCTGGATTCACGGTACGTCACGCGATAGGACAGCGCCAACCCTGCTCAGATGCATCCTGCGGGTGAACTGTGCATCGTGGTTCATATGGCGTCGCCTAGGTTCGAATCCTATCGAGGGCACCAGCACGCAGGCCCGGCCCCGTCGAGGGACCGGGCCTTCGTCGTCCCCGCGCCGGGCGTCCCGTCAGCCGTCCGCTGGGAACCGGATCCCGGCGCCCAGCCGCGCCGCCGTCTGCACCCGGATGACCGCCACGCTGCGGTCCAGCCACGCCGACGCGGCGGCTCGGTCGTCCTCCTCGACGGCCCGGACGAACGCCCGGAACTCCGTCGCCAGCCGGTCCCCCGCGAGACCGTCGTCGACCGTCTCCACCGTCCCGTCGGCCAGCTCGAGGGTCACCGCCCCGACCAGGTTCGGCGAGGTCGACGTCGTGATCCGGCCCGCGGTGCCCTGGATCAGCCCGCCCTGCGGCCCGGCCGAGTCCTTGGCCTGCGTGCACGTCGCGACGAACCCCGGGTAGCGCAGGACCAGCACGCCGCTCGTGTCGATCCCGCGCTCGACGTTCGCGGTGTAGGTCGCGCGCTCCGGCTCGCCGAACAGGCCCAGCACGAAGTGCAGGTTGTAGAGCCCGAGGTCCATCAGCGCACCGCCGGACTGCTCCGGGTCGAACGCCGGCGGGACCTCCCCCGCCCGGAACGCGTCGTACCGCCGCGAGTACTGGCTGTACTGGCTCTGCACCAGCTTCACGTCGCCGATCCGCGGCAGCCACGCCCGCACCTGGGCGAAGGCGGCCAGGTGGATCGTCGTGATCGCCTCGAACAGGAAGAGCCCGCGCTCCTCGGCCAGCCGGCGGAGGCCCAGCGCCTCGTCGACGGTGCTCGTCATGGGCTTCTCGACCACCACGTGCAGCCCGCGCTCCAGGCCCTCGCGGGCGTAGGCGACGTGTGCGGCGTTCGGCACCGCGACGTACAGCGTGTCGATCCCGGCGGCGCAGAGCTCGTCGAGGCGGTCCGTCACGAGCGGCACCCCCGTGCGGTCGGCGAGCTCCCGGGCCCGGTCCAGCGACCGCGGGCGGGCGAGCACGCCCGCCACCTCCAGCCCCGGCACGCGCGGTGCCGCGCGCTCCAGGAACTCCGCCACCATGGCACCCGCACCGACGACCCCGAGACGCATCACCCGGAGATCATCCCCCGGCCGCGAAGGCCGTCCGGACCTCCGCCCGGGTCAGCGCGGGGCGCGCGGGAGCGAGCGGGTCGCCGGCTCGCTGAACTCCAGGGTGATCCGCAGGTGGCGCAGCTCGCGCTGGTCGAGCACGCGGCCGGCCCCCTCGTAGTGGATCGACTCGCCGTCGATGAGCTCCAGACGGGCCATCGGCGCGTCGACCAGCAGCGTCTCCGTGGTCGCGTCTTCGACGCGCAGGCTCCCCCCGGTGCCCTCGATGCGGACCGTGTGGCCGCGCAGGTCGACCGCGCGCAGCAGGGCGCGGCTGGCGCCGTCGCGCAGCAGGATCCGGGTCGGTCGCAGCACAGGGGGTCCTTCCGGGAGCGATGTCGGCGGGCGCGCAGGGGAAGCGCATGCCGACCGTTCGTACGATCGGCCGCCACCAGGGCAGTTGTGAGGACTTCGGCGCCGGCCTGACCGGCCGCCGTGGTCGGGTCGGCGGCCCGCCCGCGCCCCGACGTGGCCGTGCCGCCGAGCCGCGCGCCCGTAGGCTGCGGGGGCGGCGCCGCACCGGTCGCCGACCGCACCGCTCCCGGAGGACCCGCACCGTGCCCCCCGCCTACGCCGCGACGAAGCGCGCCAGCTACGCCGCCTACGTCGTCCAGGCCGTCGTCAACAACCTGGCACCGCTGCTGTTCATCGTGTTCCACACGCGGCTCGACATCCCGGTGGCCCAGCTCGGTGCCCTCGCGGCGCTCAACTTCGGCGTCCAGCTGCTCACCGACCTCGCCGTGATGCGGGTCGTCGACCGGGTGGGGTACCGCGTCCCGCTGGTGCTCGCGCACGTCCTGGCCGCGCTCGGCCTCGTCCTGCTCGCCGTCCTGCCGTTCGTCACCCCGGACCCGTTCGTCGGGCTGTGCGCGGCCGTCGTCGTGTACGCCGTCGGCGGCGGGCTGCTCGAGGTCCTCGTCAGCCCGGTCGTCGAGCACCTGCCCACCCCGCCCGAGTCCAAGGCCGCCGGCATGGCCCTGCTGCACTCGTTCTACTGCTGGGGGCAGCTCGCCGTCGTCGTCGGCACCACCGCCCTGCTCGCCGTCCTCGGCGAGGGCCTCTGGCCCGTGCTGCCCGTGCTGTGGGCGGTCGTCCCGCTGGTCAACCTCGTCGCGTTCCTCCGCGTGCCCCTGCCCGACACCGTCGCCGACGAGGACCGGACGCCGCTGCGGTCCCTGCTCGGCACGCCGCTGTTCCTCGCCGCCCTCGCGCTCATGATGACCGGCGGCGCCGCCGAGCTGACCATGGCCCAGTGGTCGTCGTTCTTCGCCGAGCAGGGCACCGGCGTGAGCAAGCAGGTCGGCGACCTGCTCGGTCCCGGCCTGTTCGCGCTGCTCATGGGCGCCGGGCGGTTCGCCTACGGCATCTGGGGGCAGCGCGTGTCCCTCCGGCTGCTCCTCGTCGTGTCGTCGGCCGGCGCCGGCATCTGCTACGTCGTGGCCGCGACCGTCGCCGTCCCCGCCGTCAGCCTGCTCGCCTGCGCGCTGTGCGGCCTGTGCGTCGCCCTGCTGTGGCCCGGCACCTTCTCCCTCACCGCTGCGCGGTTCCCGATGGGCGGCGCGGCCATGTTCGCCCTGCTCGCGCTCGCCGGTGACGCCGGCGGCACCCTCGGGCCGTGGGCCGCGGGCGCCGCCGCCGGGGCCGCCGACGGGTGGCTGGCGCCGCTCGCCGCGGCCCTGCCCGGCGACGGCGGGACCGGGCTGCGGCCCGCGCTGCTGCTGTGCGCGGCGATCCCCGTGGCGTTCTGCCTGACCGTCGCGCGGTTCCGGGCCTCGCGGCCGGCGGTGGAGCCGGTCGCGGCCTGACGGCTGCCCGGCGCGGCCGCTGTCCTCCCGGCCCGTCCGGGCGCGGCCGTCCGGGTGATCCGGGATCGTCCGACCACGCCGCGCCGCCGGCCACGGGCACACTCGCGCGGGAGCGGCGACCGCCGCCGAGCAGGAGGAAGACCCGTGACCGGAGCCGCCGCCCCGCCGACCCTGACGCTGGAGTGGCGCCCCGAGCGGACCGAGCTCGCCGAGGCGCTCCGGGCGCTGATGCGGCTGCGCCGCGGACGGCGGACCGCCGCCCTCCTCGTCGGCGGCCTGGGTGTGGCCGCCGGGGCCTGGGCACTGGGGCAGCCGGTCCTCTCGTGGCTGCCGGTCGTCGCCGTCGCGGCGGCGCTCGTGCTGCTCCCGATGCACCGGCTCGCGGCGTGCCTGGTCTGGCGGCGGGATCCCCGCCAGCACGACGAGCACACCGCCCAGGTCGCGCCGGGCTCCGGCGTCACCCTGACCATCGGTGACGTCACCTCGACGTTCCGGTGGTCCGCGTTCTCCGGCGTGCTCGAGACCGATCGCCTGTACCTCCTCACCCTGCCGCGGGGCCGGCGCACGTCCGTCCTCCCGCTCCCCCGACGCGCCGCCGAACCCGACGACGCCCGGGCGCTGCGCGCCGTCCTCACCGCCGAGCTCGGCGAGCCCGTCCGCGTGCGCTGACCGGACCGCTCACGTGGCCGGGACCGGCCGCCCGTGACAGGGTGCCGACGTGACCCCCTCCGCCGCGGCCACACCCGCGACACCGCCCGCCGCCACGCACGGTGCTGCCGCGGCCACCGGACGGAGGCCGTGGGACATCGGCTCGCCGGCGCGTCTGCTGGCCGCCGCGCTCGTCTGCGGTGCCGCCGTCCTGATCTTCGCCGTGCACGTCCGGCCCCTCGGCTACGTCCCCCTCCTCGCGGGCGTCGCGCTCGGCCTCGTCGTCGACCGCGCGTTCGGACGCGACCTCGCCCTGATCGGCACCGGCATGGCTATCGTCTCCGCGATCTCGTTGGAGGCCGACCTGTCCGACGCGGGCATGACGCGGTTCACCGTCGTCCTGTCCCTCGCGGTCCTCGTCCCGTGGGCGCTCTCGCGGTACCTGTTCCGGCAGCGGACCATCCGGTTCCCCGTCGCCACGGGGCGGCGCTGGGCACGCTGGCAGTGGATCTACCTCGGCGCCGTCGTCGTGATCGGCTACCTGGTCCTGCCCTTCTACTTCATCGGCTCCGGCGCGTACCGGAACTGGCCCGACCTCGACGGCGGCCAGGACATCGCGCGCCTGTTCGTCGGGGTCAACGCGGTGGGCATCTGGGACGAGTTGTTCTTCATCTGCACCGTCTTCGCACTCCTGCGGCAGCACCTCGGGCTGTGGACCGCGAACGTCCTGCAGTCCGTGGTCTTCGTGTCGTTCCTGTGGGAGCTCGGCTACCGCGAGTGGGGGCCGCTGCTGACCGCGCCCTTCGCCCTCGTGCAGGGCTGGATCTTCGCGCGCAGCACCTCCCTGTCATACGTCGTCGCCGTGCACCTGCTGTTCGACCTCGTCGTGTTCGGCGTCCTCGTGCACGCGCACCACCCGGAGCTGGCCGACGTCTTCCTCACCGCCCCGGACTGAGCGCGGGGCGGGTCGGCCGGGCGCGCTGGGGCGACGCGGACGACGGCACCGGACGGGGTGGCCGCTCGGCAGGCGGGCGGCGAGTCCTCCACAGGGCGCGGGGCGTGCGTGGTCCCCAGGGCGCGCGGTCGGGCCGGGGGTGGTGTCGGTGGTCGCCGGTAGCGTTCTTGCATGGCTGACCTGCAGGAACACCCCCGGGGCGACACGGTCGCCGACCCGGTGCTGCCGGTCTACGCGGCCGACGGGGTATGCCTGACCGACTACGGCCCGGACCCGGTGGTGGCGTTCGGCGGGGCGGCGCGCACGGGTGAGCAGCGGCAGGTCGAGGCCATCGCCGCGTGCCCGCCGGGGCCGGTACTGGACGCCTGGCTGCGCGGGCTCGACCTCACGGTTCTCGCCCCCGCGATCCTCGTGGAGGTCGTGGCGGCGCGGGCGCGGATGGAGGCCCACCAGCACGCCGCGATGCTCGACGCCGTCGCCGAGCTCGCCCGTCGCCCCGAGATGCACCCGCAGTGGTCACCCCTCGCGGGCGCCCCACCGACGCAGGGCTGCGTGGCCGGGGACGAACTCGCGATGCGGTTGGGCTGGTCGCTGATGACCGCGAACAAGGCCGTGCACCGGGCACTGGTCCTGGACGGGATGCTCGCCGCCACCCGGGAGGCGCTGGAGGTCGGGCACATCGACGCCGGAAAGGCCGAGGTCCTGGCCAGCGCGCTGATCGACCTGCCCTACCAGGCCGCGCACGCCGTGGAGGACGCGGTGCTGCCCGACGCCGCCCAGTGCTCCCGCCGGCAGCTCGAGCAGCGCGTGGCCCGGGAGGTCCGGATCGCCGACCCCCAGGGCGAGGCCAGACGCCACACGCTTGCCCGCCGCGGTCGGCGGGTCACCCGACCGCGGCGCCGCCCGCACGGGATGGCCGCGATGTGGGTGGTCCTGGCCGCCGAGGACGCCACCCGCGTCGACGGGGTCCTGCACCACACCGCCCGCACCGCCAAGGCCCTGGGCGACCCCCGCACCCTGGACCAGCTCCGCGCCGACGGCCTGCGCGACCTCGTCGTGGGAGACGTGCCCGAATCGGACGGGCCGGCGTTCGAGGTCCACCTCGACCCACCCGCGCCGGTCCCCACCCAGCGCAGCGGGGCGCGCCGGTGGCCGGAGACCACCACCCGTGGCGCACCCGTCCGGCCTGCCGAGCCGATCCCCACCGCCACCCTCACCCCGGTGGGCCATCCCGAGGCCAGCACGGCACCGACCGAACCCAAGCCGACCGCACCCACGCCGAGCGAGGCAAGGCCGAGCGAGACAGCGCCCACCGGGTCCACGCCGACCGCGGCCACCCCCAGCACCACGCCCGCACCCAGCAGCACGTCGTCCGCAACCAAGACCGCCACCACTGCGGTGCCGAGCAGCGCGTCGGCCGTTCCTCCTGCGAACACCGCGCCGACCCCACCCCCTGCCAGCACCGCACCCACGCCCAGCACCACGCCGACCGAGCCCGCACCGGCCGTGCCGGTTCCGGGCGTGCCCGCGACCGACCCCACGACCGCCGCCGCGCGTCGCAGCTGCACCCGCTGCGCGGGGCGCCCCGGCGCCGAGGTCAACCTCACCATCGCCGCC